>CAVTWF010000005.1:0-114617 GCA_963738355.1 uncultured bacterium | reverse complement strand
ACCACAGTCGGCCGCCGCGCCTCCCGCTCCTCTTTTCGGCGATGCGTCGGTCTGTGACAGCATGAGTCGTAACCATCGAACGGACCGCCAGTGGCAATCCCCGGCCCACGGTACGTCGGATTGCGGAGTTCGCGCGGCGATGCGGAACTCTTTGGCGTCCACGGTGAGGGCCCGCTCGGACGACAAGTGAGCGCCTCGCGGGCGCGACACCCACTTGCCTGCCGGGCGATACTGGTGCGGTGACCGATCGTAATGTGCTCGGTGGCGAGCTTGAGCCGTGTGGCAGCGACCCCCTCACCGGCTTTAATCGTGACGGGTGCTGTCGTACCGGTCCCGAGGACCGTGGGAGCCACACAATCTGCGCGGTGGTCACAGCCGCGTTCCTCGAGCACCAGCGTCGTATCGGCAACGACCTGATCACCCCGATGCCTCAGTACCACTTCCCCGGGCTCGTGCCCGGCGACCGCCGGTGCGTGACCGCGGTGAACTGGCTGCGTGCGCACCAGGATGGCGCGGCCGCCTACGTAGTGCTGGCGTCCACCCATGAGCGGGCGCTTGAGGTCGTTTCTCTCGCCGCGCTCCAGGAACACACCGTCGATGTGCCTCCCGATCCGGGACCTTTCGGCGGCTAGGTCGCCGTCGCGGATCAACGGTGCTGCCAGCGACGAGGACCCCGAGCACGAGGCCGCGGGCCGGCGGATCATCGCCTCGCTCGAGTAAACCCCCCACCGTCGCCCGCTCGCCGCAGTCGTCCGCCACAACCGCTGGTAGGTGACGACCACGGGCAAGCCCCGCGTGCCGCGCTCGTCACGCCCCTGTCGGGGCCGCTTGCGCTCGACGGTCTCTCAGGGGCCACCGCCCTGCGGTTGTGGGCGGCGGAGGCCGAGGTGGATCTCGCGATCGCGGACGCCTATCCCTCGGCCGCCGCCGCTCGCGCGAGCGTCGCCGTGCGGGACCACGTGGATGTCCGATTTGGACCCTATGGCGCGGGGCCGGCGGTGGCCGCCGCTCGCGTCGCGCCAACAGTCCTGTGGAATCACGGCGGCGCGAGTGCGCGCCTCGTGCGCCAGGCATTCCCGCACGTGGTGAACGTTCCCGCGCCCGCGGCCACCTACCTGGCGGCGGTGATCAACGCCCCGGCGCCGCCGAGCTCACCGGCGCCGAGGCTGTACTCCTGCACTCGCGAACAGGGTTCGGCCGCGAGGTGGCTGGCGGCGCGCTGGGTGCCGCGGCCGACGTCGGCCTGACGGTCACCGCCATCCCCTTCGACCCGGGCGACGGCGACCGCGCCGCCCGGTCGGTTGAAGGCCGGCGTGCCGATGTGCTCCTCGTCGCGGGGGGCTTCGATGACGAGCTGGCGATTGCGGCTCGCCTCCTGCGTGAGCGCTGGCGGGCCGCAGCCTTCGTGGCGGCAGGCGTGGACGAGGTGCTGGCGCCAGTCGCCGACCGCCTGACCGCTCTCGACGGGCCATGCCAGTGGCTGCCCGAGGCCGCACCCGAGCCGCAGGACGGGCCCGACAGCCGTTGGTTCGCCGCCGCCTACCTACGCGCTGCGGGCTCGCCTCCCCCCTACCCGGCGGCAGCCGCGTTCGCCGCCGGGGTGCTCTGGCAGCGCTGCATGCAGGACGCGGGGGACACCGCGCCCGAGGCCGTCAAGCCGCTGCCGGGCGCCTCACCACCGCGACGCTCTTCGGCGCATTTCGGCTCGATCCCGTCACGGGGTTGCAGGTAGGCCACCGCGTCGGCGTCGTGCAATGGCAGTGCGGCCGCCGCCAGATAATCAGCGCGCCTTCCTAAGAACGCGCGACGCGAGCGCACCGCCGTGGAGGGATAGTCCTAGGGATAGAAATCCAGCGGCGTGAGCGGATTCCAGCGGATCCATGCGGATCGGCCGTGACGGAGACGATGGAGGCGAAATGGCTCTACAGCTGGGAAAACGCAGCCTCTACGGGCGTCTTCGTAGGCGGGGGACCGAGGAGTCGAACCTGGCGTTGCGGTTTTGGGAGACTGCAACGTTCGGGCCACCGCGGCACAACGTCTGCGGCACGGCGCCGTCTCGCGATTGGACGGCCGTTGGCATGGACCTAAATAGAACACAGATAGAACATGACTGCCGCTTGGCGCTCGAATCCCCAAGACACAAAAGGCTCGCATTTGCGGGCCTTTTGCTTAGTCGGGACGGTCGGATTCGAACCGGCGACCGCCCGGCCCCCAGCCCGAGCGATCTGGTGTCGCTCAGTTGATGGGGCCCAGATTCGTTTGGTTTCTTGCTGCTGAGTGCGCCTGAGTTGCGCTCAGTTTGGACCCCAAATTGGACCCCGAGCATATGTTCGGGTCGGCGATTGCAGAGCGTCGGGATCACTGAGTAGCGTCGGCGGCATGACTGGACCGGTCAGGCTGCCGAAGGCAGAGCAGGCCCGCATTCCAACGGAGAAGCTGGTCGGCTATGTGCTCAGTCCTGAGCACGATCTGGGTCGGCACAAGGCTCGGGTCTTCGCGTCCGCGCTGGGGATACGAGCAGCCGACTGGCGCTACCTGCATGACCAGATCCTTGCGGAGCTTCCCGGCTCGGCCGTCCGAGGCACGCGCATCACGCCGTTTGGCGTCGCCTACGAGGTCGTGGTGAGCATTGACGGCCTGAACGGGGCCGCGGCGCCGGTGGTCACTACCTGGATCGTGCAGGGACGCCGGCCGCCGCGTCTAACCTCGGCGTGGGTGGACGTACCCTGAGAGCGTGCGAGAATCGAGAGAGCATGGCTAAACCCCAACACGCAGTCCTCGACGTGGTCCGGCTTCGAGCCGACGCTGGGCGCTGGCCGGCCGGGACGGTCGGAACGGTTGTCGAGGCCGACGCTGAGCACGCTCTCGTCGAGGTCAGCGATGGCCGCGGGCACGCACTCGACTTCATCCCGGTGCCCCAAGAGGCGCTCGAGCCCGCGCCGCGGCGGTCGAGCGAGCGCGTCGCGTCCTGAGTCGAGAAGCGGTCGAGGGTCTCATTAATGCCGAGCCCCGCCGACTCCCCGGCTGGCGCGGCCCTCTTTCACGACGCCACCGCGTTGCCAGCGGCGCATCGACTGTCGTAGAGCGCGCGGCTTTGCGTCGCCCGGCAGAGTCCCAGAACGTGGCGGTGCCAGCCGGACAGGGGCGCCTCCCGTTCTCTCCGAGGGCGCTATTCGCCGAGGAACGCGTCGAGGTCCGCAGCAAACTCAGTCGCGTGCTGGAAGAGGAAACCGTGCGCCGAGTCGGGGTAGATCTTGACTTTGGCCTGTGGAATCAGACCGGCGAGAAGGTATGAGTAGTGCGGCAGGATCATCGGGTCGCTGTCGCCGTTGGCAACGAAGACCGGACAGTCAATCGCGCTGACACGCTGGAGCAGCGCGTGGTTCGGAACTCCCCACGAGCACACCGCGTCGTACTGGGCCTGGCGCGTCTGCCACGTCGTTTCGGCGTCGCGATCGCCCGTGCGGGCACCGAAGATGCGCTGCAGGGACTGCGTCCCGGCGTCCTGGCTTGCGGCCGACGGTGTGTAGAAGACGGATAGATACCCCTCGGGCGACCCCTCGCGCTGTCCGACGGCGTCGATGACATCCTTCGCCCAGCCGTGCATGCCCGCCGCGCCCTGGGGCGCGGAGGACGCGAGGACGAGGCGTCTCACGAGTGCCGGGCGCGTCAGTGTGATCTCTTGCGCAACGAAGCTCCCGATCGAGAAGCCGAGGAGGTCGACCTCGCCGAGCACCATGGCATCGAGGAACGCGATCGCGTCGCGCGCCATCTCCGCCACCGTAGTCGGCGTCTCGCCGGTAGAGCCGCCCACGCCCGTGTTGTCGAAAGTGACGACCCGTCGGTTCTCCGCGAGCGCGTCGATGAGCGCCGGGTCCCAGTTGTCGAGGTTTCCGCGGAAGTGCTGGAGGAGTACGAGCGGTACCCCACCGCTGCCGGTGTCGCGGTAGGCGAAGGTCGTCCCGTTCGCGGCCTCGACCCGATGATTCGGAGACGTTGTGTAGCTCTTCGCCTGGGTGTTCGAACTCATGAGTTCCCTTTCCTTGACGGTTGGTCGAAGTCATCGCTCTGCTCGGCCATCCAGGAGGCCGCCAGCGTAGTCCGACATCGCGCTACCCGCCGCCGGCCTCCTGTGCCCAGGCGGTCTTCCTGGTGTCAGCGCAGCGATCGGAACGCGGCGCGGATCTCGGTTGAGAACAGGTCCGGCTCCTCCCAGGCCGCGAAGTGGCCGCCTTTGTCCGCCTTGTTGAAGTAGGAGAGGGTGGGATAGGCTTGCTCGACCCAGGTGCGCGGGGTGCGGACCCTCTCGCCGGGGAACTGGGTGAAGCCGACTGGGACGTTGACCGGCGGAGGCGTCTGGCCGGCGGCGCGAGCCGTGGCCTGGCCGTTCTCCCAGTACCACCGCGCTGCCGAAGCCGCGGTGCCCGTGAGCCAATACAGGGTGATGTTGTCGAGGATGTGATCTCGGGTCAAGTTGCCCGAGGGCTTCCCGTCGACGAAGGCACGCGCGATCTTGTAGTAGCTGTCGGTGTCGTGGTCGAGCATCCACGCTGCGAGGGCTATCGGTGAATCCAGCAGGGCGTAGCCGATCGTCTGCGGACGCGTGGCCTGCTCGATGAAATACCCGAAGCCGGTCGCCCTAGATGTGGCGTCCTGCTCGGCCGCCGCGCGCTCCTCCTCGGTGTTCTGCGGGAAGCGGTCGTTGCCCGCGGACCCCGGCGCGAACAGGTTCGTGTGAATGCCGAGGAGCCCCTCGGGCGCCTTGCGCCCCATTGCGTCCGTGACGAAGGCGCCCACGTCGCCGCCCTGGGCCACGAAGCGCTTGTAGCCGAGGCGGCGCATGAGCTCTGCCCAGGCGGCTGCGATCCGGCCGGTGTTCCATCCCAGCTCGGCCGGCTCGGCGGAGAATCCGTAGCCCGGCAGGGAGGGCAGCACGACCTCGAACGCGTCCTCGGCGCTGCCGCCGTGCGCCGTCGGGTCGGTGAGCGGGGCGATGACCTCGAGCAGCTCGATGACCGAGCCCGGCCAGCCGTGCGTGATGATCAGCGGTAGCGCGCCCTCGTGCGGCGAGCGCGCGTGGATGAAGTGGATCTCCACCCCGTCGATCTCGGTCTTGAACTGGGGAAGCGCGTTCAGTCGCGTCTCGCACCGGCGCCAGTCGTAATCGCTCGTCCAGTAGCGGACTAGCTCCTTGATCGTCTCCAGCTGCACGCCCTGCGAGCGATCGTCGACGAGCTCTTTGGAGGGCAACCGGACTGCGGCGATGCGTCGCTTGAGTTCCGTGATCTCCGCCTGCGGGATGTCGACGTGAAACGGTCGAACCGCTGCGACGCTTGTGAGGCTCTCGGTTGTGACGGACATTTGCGCCTCCTTGGTCTTGGGGATGGCACGAATCGTGGCGGGCTCATGGAGGCACTCGTGATGTCGATCACGCGGCGCCGAGGTCGAGGGAGTCTCATCTGCACTCCTGGGCCCCATGTCACTCCTCAGATGTCGCGAAATGCTCGGCGTATGGGGTGCCTGCGAAGTGTTCACCGATCAGGCGCGAAAGCAGTAGCAGTGCACCACGGGGCCGGTAGTTGCCCACTATGTGCCGAGTCTGCCCGTCGTCATCACGGGTGATGACCGTGTAGTTCCCGAGTGTCTGCCCTTGGATTCGGGCGGTGTAGTCCTCGATGAAGCCGTGCTCGCCGAACGGGCCGGCGAAGTGGAACTCCTGCATCTCATACAGTGAGCGGATGGCGACGAGCACTTCCCTGACGCCCTCGGCGCCCTGGATCGCGCCGTTCATCATCGAGCCCTCCAACGTAACGTCGTCGGCGAGAGCGTCCAGCCACTTGGGGTAGTAGCCAGCGAGAGCAGGATCGCCGGGGCGCAGATAGGTCGCGACGCTCTCCCCTGTCGCTGGGCTTGGGTTGGCGGACATGGGATATCTCCTTCTTCTGGGACTGCACCGCGCCGCTGTCAGCGCAGCGATGTGAACGTGGCGCGGATCTCGTTCGCGAGCAGATCCGGCTCTTCCCAAGCGGCGAAGGCGCCACCTCGGTCGAGTTTGTTGTAATGGACGAGGTTGTGGCAGGCACGCTCGGTCCAGCTTCGCGGTCGCTGGTTACGCTCATAGGGAAAGACGCTCAGCCCTGCTCGCGGAATCAGTGTCACCGAGTCCCCACTCCGGTGCGGCGAGCCTCCCGCGCTGTCCTCTTGCTGTTGTCTCCTCCCTAGCGCAGCGTTTGGAACGCGGCGCGGATCTCGGTTGCGAACAGTTCCGGCTCCTCCCAGGCGGCGAAGTGACCCCCCCGGTCGACCTTGTTGAAGTAGGTGAGCGAGGGATAGGCCTGCTCGACCCAGCTGCGCGGGGTCGCGACGATCTCGCCCGGGAACGTGGTGAACCCGACCGGGATCTTGACCGGCGGAGGCGTCTGGCCGCCGGCGCGAGCCGTGGCCTGTCCGCTCTCCCAGTACGAACGGGCCGCCGAGGCCCCGGTGGCCGTCAGCCAGTAGGTCGTGATGTTGTCGAGGATGTGGTCCCGGGTGAGATTCCCGGCGGGCTTGCCATCGACAAATGCGCGGGAGATCTTGTAGTAGCTGTCGGTGTCGTGGTCGAGCATCCATGCCGCCAGCGCGACCGGCGAATCCAGCAGCGCGTAGCCGATCGTCTGTGGCCGCGTGGTCTGCTCGAGGAAGTAGCCGAACCCCGTCGCCCTGAACGCGGCACCCGCTTCGGCCGCCGCGCGCTCCTCCGCGGTCTCCTTCGGGAAGGAGCCACCCGCCAGCCCCGGCACGAACAGATTCGTGTGGATACCTATCAGCCCCGCGGGTGCCTGGCGGCCCATCGCGTCGGTGACGGCGGCGCCCACGTCACCTCCCTGGGCGACGTAGCGCGTGTAGTCGAGACGCGACATTAGCTCCGGCCACGCCTGCGCGACGCGACCGGCGTACCAGCCGAGCTCGGTCGGCTCGGCCGAGAAGCCGTACCCGGGGACGGACGGGAGCACCAGGTGGAACGCGTCCTCGGCGCTGCCCCCGTGCGCGGTCGGATCCGTGAGCGGGCCGATTACCTCGAGCAGCTCGATGACCGAGCCGGGCCAGCCGTGCGTGATGATCAGCGGCAACGCGTTCTCGTGCGGCGAGCGCACGTGGATGAAGTGGGTGTCAATGCCGTCGATCTCGGTCTTGAACTGCGGCAGCGCATTCAGCCGCGTCTCGCACCTGCGCCAGTCGTAATCGCTCGTCCAGTAGCGAGCGAGCTCGCGCATCGTCGCGAGCTGTACGCCCTGCGAGCGGTCATCGATGAGCTCTTTCGTGGGCCAGCGCGTCGCGGAGATGCGCCGGTGGAGGTCATCCAGGGCCTCCTCCGGGATTTCAATCTGGAAGGGGCGAATGGCGCCGTCCGTGGACGCTTGCCCGTCAGGCTCCGGTGGTGGCCGGAGTCGTAGCGGTGGGAGCAGACATGCGTGCCTCCTAGCACTCGCGATTGCGCGCGACCGGAGGCCGATGCTCCCGAGCTAGCCCATTGGCACCGGGCCGGCGGCCGGCTTGAGCTGGACTGGATGAGGCTGCCAAGCGAACAAACCCACCCAGCTGAGTGAAGAATGGCGAAGCTAGAGGCGCTTGTCACGAGCCACGCGCCCGAAAAGCCCCCAAATTGCGACCAATCCGTACCGTAGATTCCCGAAATTGGGCAGAGGATGGTTGCCACCACCTCAGTCTCGGCTGCATTGGACCCCACGGCCTACGCTGGAGGTCATGGTGAACGACTTGCCGCGGCGCGAGCTCCGGCTGTGGCTGGCGTGGGCCGAGATGCATGCGGCCGAGCTGGACGAGAACCGGGGGCGTGCCCGCGAAGCCCCGCTGCTCTAGTACATCGGTCCGGACCGCTTGACCTGCTTCTCCCGCGTCACTAGCGTGAGCGAGCTGCAGGTGTTCGGCTAGACGGGTTCCGTCAAGCGGACGAAGAGGAGATTGCACGTGGGGATGCGCGCCTCGAGCTCGGAGCGATGAGACTTCGCCAACGTCGGATTAGGCGCGGCGCGCGTAAACCTGGTGCCAGGTGCGTCGCTACGACCGTCTCGGACTGCGCCACCGAGGGGTGCCGATGCACCTGATCCGGATCACCGCGTCGAGCGAGGTCCTGAGCGGCCTCACCGACGTCCCGGAACTCAACGTGGTGAAGTCGAGCGTCGACGAGGTGGGCGGCGGGCAGTTCTCGGTCGGCGCCTATGCGAGCGACGCGGCGATCCAGGAGATCGGGCGGCGCGGCGCCCGCGTCGAGGTGCTGCTCGACGCCGACACGCGCATGGCGCAGCTCTCGCGGGTTGCCGAGGAAGCTCGTGGTTCGACCAGCGACGAGGAGTCGTCCTGAGGTGGCCGAACCGCCGACCACACCGACGCTGCCGGCCGACATCAACACCGCACTCGAAGCGCTCGCATCCGCGCACCCGAACAACTGCGAACTGATCACGCTCCCGAACAAGAGCGCCGCGCCCCCGGGAGTCGAAGTGAAGTGCGTGCGCATCCACGAAGGGACGACACCCAAGGACCCCGCGGTGCTCGTCGTCGGCGGAGTCCACGCGCGCGAGATGGCGCCACCAGATGCGCTGCTGCGCCTCGCGCAGAACCTCCTGGACGCCTTCGCCGCGAACTCCGACATCGCGTTCCCGCCCCTCACCGCGCAGGTCAACAGGCCGTTACCCGAACCGCCGCTCCCGATCTCCTACCCCGCCTACCGGATCCCGGCCGAAAATGTCCAGAAGATCGTGAAGACGATCGACGTGTACATCCTGCCGTGCGTCAATCCCGACGGACGTCTTTGGGACATCACGAACCCGGGCGTACCCGACCCTTCCGGGTGGCGCAAGAACCGCCGGCCGAACCCCGACAACTCGGCGGCGGCCGCCGTCGGCGTCGACCTCAACAGGAACTTCGATGTCGCGTGGGACTACCGCCGCTATTACGACATGCCGCTGTACCGGTCGGTTTATACCAGCGACCCCGCTTCCACGACCGATACCGATGACACCTTCGACGGCGTCACCGATCCCGAACGAACGGTCACGATCACGGGGTCTCCCACGGGCGGCACGTACACGCTCACGTTCAACGGCGCGGCGTCGACCCCAATAGCCTTCAATGCGCCCTCCTCTGCGCTCGAAGCGGCGCTGACCGCGCTCGCCACGGTCGGCGCGGGAAACGCGTGGGTCACGGGACCGAACGGCGGCCCCTACAACGTCACGTTCGCGAACGCGCGTGCGCACCCCGTGCCGATACTCGAGGCTGACTACTCCGGGCTCACGGGCGGCACCGAAGCGCGCGTCGAGATCCGGCACAGCCGGCCGCACAGTGAGCCCGAGACGCTGAACGTCCAGTCGCTCGTTGACACCCACAAGATCCGCTTCTTCCTCGACGTCCATCAGTTCGGTCGCACCGTCATGTACCCGTGGGGGCTCGAGGACGATGGCGAAGACTCGTCGATGACCTTCCAGCAAGCCTCGTGGGACTGGAAGCGGGATGGGCTGCCGCCCGCGAAAGTGCCCGCCGGTCATACCAACTACAGCGAGTATGTGAACAACGGCTTCCCCTACTTCGTGGGAGACAAGGTCAAACAGATCGCGGAAGCGATGCAGACCGCGGTCCTGCTCGCCTCGGGCGCCGAACCGAACGCGGCGGCGGGCGCCGATCCGCGCAAGGACCACTCGCTCTACAAGGTCGGCTCCAGCGCCCGTTTCTACGAACCCGTAGGCGGCGGCCCGCTGACGGGGACGACCGACGACTACGCCTTCAGCCGACAGTTCGTGGAAACGGCACGCGCACCGATGTACGCGATGGCGATGGAGGTCGGCAATGCAGATGAGGGCGGCTTTCACCCGGACTACACGGCGCCCAACAACCAGTACCAGAAGATCGAGCGCGAGGTGCACGCAGCGGTCGTCGAGTATCTGATGGCCGCGGTCCGGTGGTGTCACTACTGCGTGATCGCGACCGCCGCCTACGGCGGCGAGGCCCATCCGGACGTCGCGTTTCTGCGCACGCTGCGCGACAACGAGCTGCGCTCGACTCCATTCGGCGCCCGCACGATGGCAGCGATCGAGCGCGTCTACTATCGCTTGGGCACGCCTATCGCGCGCTTCCTGGTGCCTCGCAAACGTGCGCGCGTGGCCACGCGCGAGCTCGTCGTGCGGCCGCTGGTCACGTCGCTTCGCGTGCTCGCGATCATCACCTCCCGGATCCCCGCTCGGCGTGAGCGCGCCGCGGTGCTCTGGGCCGCGATCCTGGTGCTCGCGGGAGCGCTCGTGCTCGCGCTTGGCGGCGCGCTCGCGCTCGCCGTCCGAGCGATCGTCGCAGGTCTCTCGCATGGCTGACCAGCCCGGCACACTGGAGCAGCTCGCCCTCGGTCTCGGGCGCATCCTGCGACCACTGGAGACGCGGCTCGAATCAGGCGAAGTCATCGGGCTGCTCGAGGAGCTCGGGCTGGCGCTGCCGCCACAGCTGCTCGCGCAGGGCGGCTTCGTGACCTCCGTTGAGAGCGTCGCTGCCTCAGCCGGCCAGCTGCCGCAGGTCGTCACGACACTGAGCAGCGCGATTGAAGCTGAAGAAGGCGCAGCCGCTGTCGCCGCAGGCAAGCAGCTGATCGAAGTCAGCGTGCACATCGTATCCGCGCTCCCCTCGATCGCGACCGAACTGCAGAGCGCCGGCGGCGCACTCCCGGGCGTCAACCCAACCGTGCTCGAAAACTTCGCCTCCGAACTGCCGACGCGCCTGCTCGACTACGTCGTCGTCTCCTACCTCGAATCGTTTCACCCGGTGGCGGCGGAAACGCTCCAGCTCCTCGGCGTGATCGAACGCACACCGATGTCCGGCGCGGCCGGCGACCCCACCCAGCCCGCGTACATCAGCCGCAAGCTCGCGCTCGACCGGGTGGGCAAGCTGTTCAGCGCGCCGCAGGAACTGGCCCAGACGTTGTACGGCTGGGGCAACCCCACTTTTGACGGCGCGCAGCTGCTCTTGCGACTGCGCGGACTCCTCTCCGCGGCAGGGGTCGCCGCCTCGTTCGAACCGGCGACGCCGACGACCTCGTCCGCCCTGCGCTTCCTGCTGCTCTCGGTGCAGGCTGACTCGGCAACCTCACCGCCCGGGCTCATGGCGACGCTCGCGATTCCCGTGCAGGACGCGCTCAGTCTCAAGGTCCCGCTCTTCAAGCCCGGCTGGTCCGCGCTGATCGAAACACACGGCCAGTTGGAAGCCGATGCCAGCGTGACCGTCACGCCGCCCTCGAGCGTCGCTTTCAAGCCGCCGTCGGGCAGCCTCAGCGGGAGCCTGTCGTTCGGCTTCATCGGAGAACCAGTCGCGCCGGCGACCGCGATGGTGCTCTTCGGACAGGCCGGCGGGAGCCGCGCGGAGGCGACCGCGATCAAGGCGACCGCGGGTGTGGGCTTCCAATGGGACAGCGGTTCGGGCACGGCCAAGGGCGACTTCATGCTCGGCGCCGGCATCGCCGGCGGGAAGGTCGTGGTCGACCTCTCGGACGGCGATGGCTTCATTCAGACGCTCACGGGCGGCGCGTCGATCGAATCCAACTTCGCGCTCGAAATCCTGTGGTCCGCCGACGGTGGCCTGCGAATCGAGGGCAGCGGCGCCCTCGTGATCGCGATTCCAACGCACATATCGGTCGGACCGATTGAAATCGAACAGCTCTACCTGAGCTCGGGGATCAAGTCCGACGGATCGCTGCCCACCGAGGTCTCGGCGACGTTCTCGGCGGAACTCGGGCCGCTGCAGGCGTCGGTCCAGCGCATCGGAGTGATCGCGACGGTCAGCTTCCCCTCTGGTGGCGGGAACCTCGGACCCGCGGACCTCGCGCTCGGCTTCAAGCCACCCAACGGCGTCGGGCTGGCCGTCGACGCGGGTGTGGTCACGGGCGGCGGCTTCCTCTACATAGAACCCGAACGCGGCCAGTACGCGGGCGCACTTCAGCTCGACCTCGCCGAAATCGTCTCCGTCACGGCGATCGGGATCATCGACACGAAGAACCCGGACGGCTCGCCGGGCTTCTCGCTGCTCATCATCATCACGGCCGAATTCGGCGCCGGGATCGAGCTGGGCTTCGGCTTCACGCTCATCGGCGTTGGCGGCCTGCTCGGTCTCAACCGCGCCGTCCTCAACGAAGTCCTCATGGCAGATGTCAAGAGCGACGCGATCGAGGACATCATGTTCCCGCAGAACGTCGTCGCGAACGCGCCGCGGATCATCAGCGACCTCAGCGCGCTCTTCCCGCCGCAGCCCGGCACGTTCCTGATCGGGCCGATGGCCAAGCTCGGCTGGGGCGAGCCGACGCTCGTGAGCGTGTCGCTCGGCGTGATCATCGAGATCCCACCTGGCGACATCGCGATCCTCGGTGTGCTCAAGCTGGTGCTCCCCGCGGAAGAGCTGGAAGTCCTGCGACTCCAGGTGAACTTCGCGGGCGCGCTCGAATTCAGCAAGAGCCGGCTCTACTTCTTCGCCTAGCTCTACGACTCGCACCTGCTCTTCATCACGATCCAGGGCGGCATGGGCCTGCTGGTGGCATGGGGCAACGAACCTAACTTCGTCGTATCCGTCGGCGGGTTCAACCCCCGCTTCGTCCCTCCGCCCCTGCCGTTCCCCACCCCGCAGCGGATACAGGTCGACATCCTCGAAGAGTCCTACGCGCGCATGCGCGCGGAAGGCTACTTCGCGGTCACCACCAACACCGTGCAGTTCGGCGCGCACGTCGAAATGTTCTTTGGCTTCTCGGCCCTCTCCGTCGAAGGCGAGGCCGGACTGGACGCGCTGATCCAGTTCTCGCCATTCCATTTCATCGTCGAGATCTCGACGTCGTTCTCGGTCAAGGTGTTCGGTGCGGGCGTCTTCGGCGTCGGCATCCACCTCACAGTCGAAGGCCCGACGCCGTGGCACGCGCACGGCACCGCGTCGATCTCGATCTTGTTCTTCTCGATCGAAGTACCGAGTCGACGTCACGCTGGGCGAAGCCCGCAACACGACGCTCCCGCCGGTCGAGGTCATGCCGATCCTTGGCGGCTGAGCTCGGCAAGCACAGCAACTGGAAGGCGCAGCTGCCCGCGGGCTCCACATCTGATGGTCTCCCTGCGCACGCTGCCCCCGAGCGAAGCGGAACTCGTGCTGCACCCCGTGGGAACTCTGCAGGTCAGCCAGCGCACGATCCCGCTCGACCTCACGCTCGACAAGGTCGGCAGCCAGAAGCCCAGCGACGCCAATCGCTTCGCGCTCAGCGTCACCTCGGCCGGGATGGCCAAGACGCGCAACATGCAGGAACCCTTCGCGCCCGCGCAGTTCGTCGAAACCGATGACGCCACCAAGCTCTCCGAGCCGGCGTTCGCGCCGCAGGACAGTGGCCTCGAGCTCGCGCCTGAAGGCAACGTGTACGCGTCGGGCACGACGCTCACCCGCGATCGTCCGGTACGACCTCACGATCGTCGACACCGACGCTCGCGCCGCCGAAGCTTCGGCGCTTCTACGACTACCCGGGAGCCCTGTTCCAGCACTGGCTTGGCGGCGCAAGCGTGACTCGCAGCACGCTCTCGGCGCACCGCGACGCGCTCACCCACCCAAACGAAGGGTCGGTAGCCGTGCGCCCCGAGAGCTACGCGGTCGCGCATCAGGCCGACAACACGCTCGTGGGTCGCCGAAGCCAACGGGTTCACCAGCCGCGCCGCGGCCACCCGAGCACATGGACCAGCGCGGTCGCCGCCGACCCGGCGCCTGGCCGGAACGCTGCACGTCCTGCCCGCAGTTCGAGCTGGCCGGCGTGTGAACACCTGTCGCCACATATTCGTTCCTGCCGTGGCTGCGGCAGGGCGTCGCCAACACCATCACCGCGCAGCCGACGGCGACCAGACGGTGAAGACGCGCGCGAGCACCCACGTCGCGCTCTGCAGCTCGACCGGCGATCCGGTCGGCGCCGGTGCGCCGACTGACCGCAGGCGCTCTCCCAGGACATCGCGCTGTACGGGCCCGGCGACATCGTTGGCGATCGACGACCGCGGGCGATCATCCGCACCGAGCCGCGCGACTGGATCACCAACTTCGAGGCCAACTACCTCGCCGCGGTCGACTTCTACGACGAGGACTTCCCGTGGCGCTACACGCCGGCCGCGCCGGACCCCAGCGGCCTCAAGCTGCGCCCCTGGATCACGCTCGTCGTGCTGGCCGAGAGCGAGTTCGCCGAGGCGCAGGACATGGCCGGGCACCCGCTGCCGTACATCACCGTCCCGGACGCTCAGCCGTGCTGCCCGCCGGCCGGGAGCTGTGGGCGTGGGCGCACGTCCACGTCAACCAGCATCGCTGTCCGCCGACGCCCAGCGCAGCTCGTCTGCGCCGGACATGGCCGCGGTGCTGCCGCGGGCTGCAGGCGATCGCTGACGGCCAACCGCGACGCGGCGTACTCCGGCTGCTGTGCCCGCGGATGCTGGCCGACAACACCGGCCTACTACGCCTTCGTGGTCCCCACGTTCGAGACCGGCGCGGCTCGCCGGCCTCGGCCTGCGATCCCGGCGGCGCGCCGCTACGCGACGTTCTCCGGCGTGGGCGCAGTACGCGGGACGCCCGCAGCGACCCGCAGACTATCCCGGTCTACTACCGCTGGTACTTCCGCACCGGCGCGCTACGGCGACTTCGAGTACCTGGTGCGACTGCTCAAGCCGCAGCCCGTCGACCCGCCGGGTCGGCGTCCGCGACATGGACGTGACCAGGACCCGGGCTCCGAACATTCCCGGCATCACCAACCCGGCGCTCGGCGGCGTGCTGCGCCTGGGCGGCGCGCTGCAGGTACCCGACGCCGACCTCGACCCGGCCGAGCTCGCGCAGCGGCAGGCGTACGAGAACTGGGACCAGCCGTATCCCGAGCCTTCCAGAGGGCGCTCGCGGCGTTCATCAACCTGCCCGACAACTACGCCGCGCAGAGCGCGGCCGCCGCCAACGCGGCCAGCACCTGGGTGCCGGGCGCCAGCGACGACCCCGACCCGCTGATCACCTCGCCGCTGTACGGCCGGTGGCACGCGCTCACCCAGCGGCTGCTGACCAACCGCGACGGCACGCCCGGCGCCGAACACCGCCAACTGGGTGCACCGGCTCAACCTCGACCCGCGGTTCCGCGTGCCCGCGGGCTTCGGCGCGCAGCGTGGTGGAGACAAACGCGGAAAGCTACATGAACGACGCCTGGCAGCAGATCGGCGACGTGCTGGCCGCCAACGCGCTGATCCGCCGCCTGCACCTGGCCACCGCCGTCTCCTCGCGGCTGTACGACCGCCCAGTTCACGCCGCTGGCCACCGCTAACCCCGAGCGCGCCTTCGGCCTGCTCGCGCCGGTCCTGTGCGCGGGTCCTGGCCGACGGCCGACGACGCTGGCGCACACGCAGTCGGCCAGCCTGATCCGCCCGCGCTGACCTCGGCCGCGATGCGCCGCGTGATCCGCCCCGGCGGGCGGCTGATGCGCTCGCTGCCCTTCGACGCCACGGCGACGCCCGGCCAACCTGCTCGCCCGGGTCAACGCGGGCGACGGTGAGCGCCGCGCCGCCCAAGGCGGTCCCGGCCGGCGATCGCCACCGTCGACCAGGCGTGCCCGCGGCCGCCACGCCCGGCATGCCGCGCGTGGGGCGGCGGCCTGCTGGGCCTACTGCCCTGGCTGCCGACCGCGCTGCTCGTGCTGGCCGCGTGCGCTGGCTCGTCGCTGCTGATCCTGCTGCTGCCGCTGCCGGTCGGGCTGGATCGTCATGCTCGCCGTCGCGGCGCTGGCCTGGCCTACGCCTGCGCAGGCTGCTCCGCGCTGGCAGGCCGCGGCCGCGCCAGCAGAACGCGATCGGCGAAGCCGGGCAGACGCCCGCCTCGGTCGCGACGCTGCCGGACAACCCGGACTTCGCGCTGTCCGTCCCGGGATCGCGTCACGCCCGCCGGCCGGCGCGCACGGACAGCCCGACCGCGGCGCGCTTCAAGGACGCGCTGCGCGACTCGTACACGCTGCGGCAGGCCAGCCGACGGCGGCCGGCCTGCGGCCGGTGCCAGCGCCGCTGCCGACTCGCCGCCGCCACCACGGCCATCGTCACGGCGGTCGACCCGGCGGTCACGATCCCGCGCCGCGGCTCTGACGATCGCTGGGCATCCCGCCCTGGATACGCGACCAGCTGGGCCAGTCCTTCGGCGAGGTGATGGCCTACCCGAAGATCGACCTGCCGATGTACCAGCCGCTCAAGGACGATCTCGATCGAGCTGCTGCTGCCGAACATCAACCTGATCGCCGAGAACAGCATCACGCTGATCGAGACCAACCAGCGGTTCGTCGAGGCCTACATGGTCGGGCTGAACTACGAGTTCGGCCGCAAGCTGCTGTGGCGCGAGTACCCGACCGACCAGCGCGGCAGCTACTTCCGCCAGTTCTGGGACGTCCGCAGCTACATCGACAGCGAGGGCCTGAGCGAGAACGCGCTCAAGGAGAAGCTCTACGACATCCCGCGAGCTGCACCTCTGGCCGCTGACCTCGGCGCTCGGCACGCACAACAACCGCGCAGCGGCGCGGCGAGACCGGCGAGCAGGCCGTGCTCGTCATCCGCGGCGAGCTGCTCAAGAAGTACCCGAACACGGTGATCTACGCCCAGCACGCGGCCGATGGGAGTACTCACGGACGGCACACATCGACCTGACCTCAGCCAGCCGCGCACGCTCGTCGAGCTCACGCCCGCCGAGGAACTCAAACCCGCCGCGCGCGAAGATGCGCATGCCCGCTGTACGAGGCCAAGGCCGACCCCGACATCTACTTCTTCGGCTTCGACCTCACCGTCCCCGAGGCCAAGGGCGGCATCGGCCAGCACCCCGGACGACGACCCGGGCTGGTTCTTCGTCATCAAGGAGCGCCCGGGCGAGCCGCGGTTCGGGCTGGAGACTCAGCCGCGACGGGTGCCTGGACGTCTTCGACGAGCTGACCTGGGACGACGCCCTGCCCGGGCGGTCACCGCCGGCCAGTTCCTCCCGGCGGCCAGCCTGGCTCCCGTCAGCGCTCGACCGCACCCCCCGCGCGACCCCGAGGCAAGGTGCCCCAGCACGACGACGACGAGCAGGCCGACGCGGCCGCGATCAGCTCGGCCCGCTGGGCCTACCTGCTGTTCCGCGCGCCGGTGATGGTCGCGGTCCACGCCGACCAGATGCTCAGCAGGCAGGAGCGTGACCATGGCCGACCCCGCGACCAGCCGGGCCAGCGCGGCCCAGACCGGCGCGCGGCCCGACGCCAGGCACGGCGGTCGCCGCAGCCAGTCGCGCCAGGCCAGCCCCAGCCGCCGCCAGCCACCGGCTGCAGCCACCGCAGCCGGGCCGAGCTGGCGCCCTGCAAGCTCAGCGGCCGGCCGCCAGGCCGCTGCCCGCGGCCCCGCCGATGGCCGCCGCGACCAGCCGGCGCGGACGCCGCCGAGAGCTCGCAGTTCACCGACCCGCGCCAAGGGATCGGCCTGCTGACGGACCGCTCGCCGCTCGCGCTGCTCCCGGTCCGCATGGAGACGCGCTTCGTCAACGTCGGACAGCCGCGGACGCTCCGCGCCATCAGCTCCTGGGTTCGCATCTACCCCGACGACTGCTCGATCGACACCTTCGAGGCGACGCTCTCCGCCACCGAGCTGTCGAACGCCAAGCTCTACTGGCAGGGCATCTGGCGGGCCGGCGGCGATGGAAGACGACGAGCGCGCGGCCTGGCGCGACCTGGTCGCCGCGCACGGCTCGGGCCGGGCCGGCTACATCGCCGACACCTA
Organism: uncultured bacterium; assembly: GCA_963738355.1. GTDB lineage: Bacteria > Actinomycetota > Thermoleophilia > Solirubrobacterales > Solirubrobacteraceae > Palsa-744. The sequence continues at coordinate 96,834 of CAVTWF010000005.1, read as the reverse complement.
CCAGCCGGCGAACCTGGCCGAACAGCCGGCCAAGGCGGACGCCAGCGGACGAGATCCTCGTCATCGCCACCCAGACTGCCGCTGAGCGCCGCCGAAGTCCGCCGCGCTCAGCGCCTACTGGCGCGCGGTCTGGCTCGCGGGCGAAGACGCGAGCGCGCAGCAGGCCGCCACCGCGGCGCTCGACGCGGCACGTCGGCGCGACCGCGCGCCGAAACGCTGATCGCGCGGCTACGTGCCGTTCAACCTGCGGACGCGCCCGCGCCGCCCGCGACGAAGCACGACGTCGCGTGCTCCACCGCGTTCGTCGTCGTTCCCGCCGATCCCGCCGCCAAGCAGGCGTCCTGGTCGCAGGCGCCGCAGGTCGCGCAGCTCCCCGAGCGCTTCGTCGTGCTCGGCTACACGCGGCGAGACGCAGTCGCTGGAGGCCATCGGCGGCCTGGTCACGCTCCCGCTGGACGTCGGCCCCGACCCATCGCGCCGACACCGAGCGACGACGATTCACCCCGACACGGCGACCTGTCGTGCCCGACCAGCTGCGCTGGATGGTCGACTTCGACGCGCGCCGTCGCGGCGGGCATGGGGCTATCGCGATCGACCTCGACGCAGAACAGGCCGCGGACGGCTTCGACCGGCTGCTCGTGCTCGGCGTGCAGATCGGCGCCGAGCGACGCCGACGGCGGGGCGGCGCTCGAGGAACTGCTGCAGCACCACCACGTGGGTCTCGGCGGGCTCGAGACCCTCGTCCGCAGGGCACGCCCGACGCACAACACGACCGGGCACCGGCACCGGCATACGGCCGCGCGACAACGCCGACGAGAGCTTCGACGACCGCGCGCGGCGCCGCTGTTCAGCGCCGACGACCGACCCGCTGCAGCAGGCGGGACGGGCAGTGGGTCGCCGAGGCCCTCGGCATCGACCCGGCCTGCTCACAACGGTGCACGGCGCCGGCGGCGAGGACCAGCTGCAGGCGCGGGCGATGCAGCGCGCGCTTGTGGCCCGCCACGCTCGGCTACTGGATGGACAAGATGCTGACGCCGGTGTTCGGCGACGACACCGTCGCGCCAGGCGCGCTCGTTCTTCACCAACTACGTGCAGCGGTCGCGGCCCGGTGCCGGCGCTGCGCATCGGCGGCCAGCCCTACGGGATCCTGCCCACCACCGCGTTCTCGCGGATCGCCTGGCTCGCCGAGCCGGTCGTGAGCCCGTCACGGCTCTCACCGGCGGCACCAGCGCCTTCATGGCGGCGCTCTTGCAGTTGCTGCGGGCAATCGACAGCGACTGGACGGCGATGGCCGAAGGGGCCGCGTACGTCCAGCAAGCCAGGCGACGCGCAGCAGACCTGCTCGACATCGTCGGCCTGCAGTCCGGCTCGGTCGAGTACCACTGGCGCTACTCCGAGAGTCTGAGCGAGCTCTACAACATCATCAACCTCTGGGGCTTCGGGCCGGAGTTCTGGGAGGCCTTCGAAGCCCTCGCACTCGAGGGCGCAGGCGAAGAACTGCTTCAGCGGCTCGGCTGGAGCGGCGGCGATGCCCGAGATCCTCCACCACGCGTTCTTGACCGACGCCGGCCTGATCGAAAACCTGATCGACGACCGGCCGCTGTCGGAGACCGACCCGATCCGCGCGTACACCGACGACGAGCGCAACTACATCACGTGGCTGATCGATGCCGCCCAGACGTCGCTGGACGCACTGCGCGAAGAGCAGGGCTTCAGCGGCGGCAACTCCCCGCAGACGCTGCTCTACCTGTACCTGCGCCACGCGCTCCTGCTCGGCTACTACGACACCAGCTACGAGCTTCACCGCTCGGCCGGCTTCCTGTCCGCCACGGATCTCGCAGGCGATGAAGCCCGAGCCGCCGTTCGTCCACGTCGACGCGACCGCCGCCGCGAGCGAGAGCCGGTACGCCGCGCTGTACAAGACCGAGCCGCAGATCACCCACAGCCCGACGCTGCTCGTCGCCGACTACATCACCCAGCAGCCTGGCGAGCCTCGCGGAGGCCGCGGGACTCGACAGACCAGCTGCAGGCGCTCGGCGCGCTCGCCGATGCGCCGACCGCCCAGCTGGAGCGCGCGTTCGCCGAGCACGTCGATACGTGCAGCTACCGCTTCGACGCCTGGCTGCTCGGCACTCGTCGGCGCCAGCTGCGAGCAGATGCGAGCCACTGCGGGCGCAGCAGACGGCTCGGCGGCATCTACCTCGGCGCGTACGCGTGGGTCGAGGACCTGCGCCCGTCACACGCGCAGCTCGTCCCCGCGCAGGTGCCACGCGAACTCGGGCCGACCTTTGCTCGCAGGCGCGCCACTCGTGCACGACCCGAGCAACGGCGGCTACCTGCACGCGCCCTCACTCACGCACGCGCGCACCGCCGCAGTGCTGCGCAGCGGCTACCTCGCCAACGCGACCCCCGCCAACCCGCGACACACTGGCGGTCAACCTGTCCTCCGATCGGGTGCGCGTCGCGCTCTCGCTCCTGGAAGGGCATTCGCAACGGGCAGAGCCTCGGCGCGCTGCTCGGCTACCGCTTCGAGCGCGGACTGCACGACGACTACGGGCTCGCCGAGGTCGACAAGTTCATCTACCCGCTGCGCAAGGCGTTCCCGCTCGTGGCCGACTCGCTCGCCTCGACGGCGACGCCGCCCGACGTGCCGATCGAGGCGATCGAGGCCCGCAACGTGCTCGACGGCCGCAAGCTGGTCGACCAGATCCGCGATAGCGGCGTCGGCGAGCTACCCGTTCGGCGCTCACCGGCCTGCCCGCCGCCACCGCCGCCGAGGCCGGCGCGATCGACGCCGAGACGAACGCCCTGCTGGACGTCTACGACGCGGTCGCAGACCTCGCACTCGCCGAGGGCGTGCACCAGGCGGTGCAGGGCAACTTCGACCGGGTCGCCGCCACGCTCGACGCCTACTCGACCGGCAACTTCCCGCCCGACCCGGAAGTCGTGCAGACGCCGGCTCCGGGCATCGGCCTGACGCACCGGGTCGCGCTGCACCTCACGGCCGGGACTGGCCGCGCCGGCGGGCGCGACGCCGCGCGCGCAGGCCGAGCCCGCGCTCGACGCGTGGCTCGGCAGCGTGCTGCCGGAACTCAGCGAACATCGGCGTGCACGGTCGCCTGGACCGATCCCGGTCAGCGGCACGCCGACGCACGCACGACGTCACGCTCGCCGACCTCGGCGCTGTACCCGCTCGACGTGCTCGACCTCGTGCAGCCAGACGACGTGCAGGCGATGAGCGAGCTCGACGACCGCATCGCTGCGCTACGTGCTCGACACCGCAGCGAGCCCGCGGCCCGGACGCCGGCCTCGAACATCCTGTACATGGAGCGCCCGCGCGGACCAGCTCAGCGTGTTCGAGGTCACGGCACTGCTGCGCAGCAGCCTACGCACGCTGGTCCAGGGCGCCGCGCCCGCTTGCGCGCCACCGACGCGACGCCCGCCGCGCGACGCGGCGCCCGACATGACGACGCCGCTCTTCGCCAGACCGCGCGCGCGTGGCCGAACCCGAAGGCGCCCTCGACAGCCTCTGGACGCGACATCGAGCACGTTCCTCGGCGACGCTTGCAGCCGCTGGTCGCCGACCCGAGCGCGAACCGCGCGACGCTCGTAGCGGGTGTCGACGGCTACCTCGACGAAGCCGTTGGCTCTGCTCGAGCGCGCCGCCAGCTTCGGCATGCCTCATGCCGGGCTGGGGATTCGCTCTACGCCTGGCGGCGCAGCGCGCTCGGCGACCTGCTCGCCGCAGGTCGGCGCGCTCGTCGACCGCTGGGACGCGCGCCTTGCGGATTTCGACGCCCGCGATCGCCGCCTACGACGCGCTGCCGCCCGCCACCGAAGACGCCGAGCGATTCGCGGCGCTTCAAGCGGCCGAGGCGCTCGTCACGCTCGAACCTCGAGCCGCTCCCGGCCGAACCCGCCGCTGCTGCGCGCCGCTCTGAACGGCAAGCGCGCCGCACTCGCCGCGACCGGGCCACGTTCGCAGCGGCGTGCGAACGTGCATACGCGAGCTTCCACGAAGCGCTCGCAGCCGTGAAGGCCTTGCCGCCGGTCAGCGCGTTCAACTCGATCCCGTTCGACCTCACCCCGTTCGAAGATCGGGCGCTCGACATCGCCGCGCAGGTTGCGACAACGCTGGCCGGACATCTCAGCGCGATCGCCGAACGCCGAGAAGCGACGCAGGCACAGCTCGACGCGCACGACGCGGCACCCGGAGCCGTGGCGCAGGTCGCAGGCCTTGCAGGCGGCCGCCAAGGCGCTGCTCGGCGAATCATTCACGCTGATCCCCGAATTCGCTGCCACGCCCGCGCAGGCCGACGGTGGGCGACGGCGCTCGCCGCGTCCTCGGGTGGCGAACTGCTGAAGTATCTGACCGAAACGGCGCAGATCGAGCTGCCCGTGACGAGTGGCTGAGTGGAGCGGCACGCGTGCGTGCCCCTGTGCACGCCTGGGAGACGACCGCCGCGCTGGCCGCCGTGTTCGGGCGTCCCGAACCGGCGCTCGTGCCGATCCAGCTGCCATCCGAAGCCGGCGAGCCGTGGCTCGCGATGCAGTTCCCGAAGCGCTCACTCCAGGCGGCAAGCGGCTGCCGCCGGAAAGTGAACGCCTGCTGTACACAGCGCACTACGCGACGCCGTTCGACCGCCGGCGCCCACCAATGCGGCCTGCTGCTCGACGAGTGGACGGAGGTGATTCCGGCCACGACGAAGGAGGCGGGCCTCACATTCAACTTCGACCGCCCCGACAATGAGGCGCCACAGGCGATCCTCGCTTGTCACGCCCGCGAGCAGCGAGCGGCACCTGGCAATGGGACGACCTCGTGGGCGCGCTCAACGAGACGCTCGACCTCGCGAAGAAGCGCGCGCGTCGAGCCCGCGCAGATCGAACCCACCCCCTACTCGCGTCTGCTGCCCGCGACGATCATGGCCGTGACGCTGTACGGGATCTCGATCACCACCGCGCTCGCCGTAACCGACGGCGTGCTCGCGAGCGAGGAGGTCGCTCTCCGTGGCTAGCTCGCTTGCCGTCGGCGACATGCTTCAAGCGCTGCAGGAGCGGCGCTTCCCGTCCGTGACCACCTGGAATCGGCTGGAAGGTCGACCGCGCACCGAAGACCTCGAACGGGCGCTGCGGGCCGAAGTGCGCGACGCGCTGTGGATGCTTACCAAGCAGTGGCAGATGGGCGAGTTCCGCGGCAGCGACGCCGGCTCGCCGATCTCCGCCAAGCTGCTCGTCGATACGACGCGCTTGACCAAGTACCGGCCCGACACCGGCACCACGCAGGCGTTCGCCTACAACATGCCGTTCGAGGCGCACGTCGAGCAGCGCCCGATCCCGCTGACGACGGGCGGTCGCGCCGTCACGTTCGACCTACGCCTCGCGATGGGGCGCGAGTGGCTCGCGCAGATCGAAGGCATCGGCAGCTACCGGCAGGCGTTCATCGACGCCTACCCGATCCCGGAGCCCGATCCGACGCAGGCCGCGAACGCGGACCGCTGCGCGGACCCTCAGGTATTCGCGTTGTTCACGGCGCTCGCGGGACGCGCGATGGACGGCGGCGCGCTCTACGAACATCTAATCGCGAGCTCCGCCAATCATGCCTACGACGGCGTCGCGGGGGTCGCGGGGGCCGACCACGAAGCGCTGGACCACGCGGCCGAACGCTTCCTCGCGTGGTTCGAACGCCTGATCCTTCAACCGCCTGCGGGTAGCGAGGACGCATTGAGCCCCTCGCACCTCGACTACTCAGTTCTCCGCCTCGGCGCCTGAGCCCGGCGGCGGCGAAAAGGTCTACGCGGCCGACGAGTACGCCGAGATCAGGCTCGACTGGTACACCCTCGACGTAGATGCAACCGGCAAGCTGGACGCGGTCGCTGGCTCCGAAGCGACCGGGCTGTCGCCGCCGGAACCGACGGTGACGATTCCGGTGCCGGTGTCGTTCGCGGGCATGCCGAACACGCGCTGGTGGGCGTTCGAGGACGCCAAGACGAACTACGGCGACATCGACGCCAATACGACGGACCTGGCGAAGCTGCTTTTCCTCGAGTTCGCGCTCGTGTACGCAAACGACTGGTTCGTGATTCCCGTACACACTCCCCGCGGGGACTATCGTGGGCGTGCGTGGCCTCGCGGTCACGAACACGTTCGGCGAGCGCTTCTGGATCGAAGCCGCGGACGCGGGCGCGGATGCCAACTGGCAGCGCTGGAGCATGTTCACGATCGATGTGCAGAACGAGGCAGAAGCCCGGGCCGATACGACACTGCTGCTGCTCCCGACGACGGCCAAGGTCGAGCACGGCAACCCAAGCGAGCAGGTGGAGCTGATCCGCGACGAGGTGGCCAACATGGTCTGGGGTGTCGAGACGACCGTGCCGCTCGCGAGCGGCGAAAGCGCCGCGGGTCGCAGGGCCGCGCAACAGACACATGCCTACTATCAGGCCCTGCTTCCCCGCACCGCCGCCCCCTCCGGCGAGTGAAGTGCCCACCGTCCGCTACGAGGTGATGAGCAGCGTTCCCGAGAACTGGATCCCGTTCATGCCCGTGCACGTGGAAGGCAGCAACCGCGAGATCCAGCTGCAGCGGGCAGCGATGCCGCGGATCCTCGAAGGCGACCCCAACCCGCCCGAGAAGGTCCAACCGCGGACGGTGCTCTTGCGACAAGGGCTTGACAGCGCACCGCCGCAGCCGTACTTCGTGTTCGAAGAGGAGGTGCCGCGCGCAGGTTCCAGGGTGATGCAGAGCTTCGAGCGCACGCGCTGGAGCGACGGACGGGTCTACGTTTGGCTCAGAGTGCGACGGCAGACGGGACGCGGTGAAGGCTCGAGCGGTCTTTCGTTCGACGGGTTGGTCGAGCTCCCGGGCAGTCACTCCGCGTGAGGCCGAATCACCGCGGCGCCGCGTAACCCCGCGGTTGTTGCGGCGCTAGCTCGACTAGCCGTTGGGGCCTAACACCCACGATGTGAGCCTGCGCCGCTCACATCCGTGGCAACATCCATATCGTCCAACGTGAGTCGCGGTTTCTCGCTGAGCGGCCACTCGCTCCACCGACGGCCGCATCGCCTGCCTTCCGCGGAAAGCCGCGAGCGACTGCGGTGATCCACTGGTGCCCCCCGGCTAACGCGCGTCGAAACTCCAGGTATGCCGATGCCGACCGTCACGGACCGGGTGATGCTGCTGCCACCCGGCACATGGGAGGTCGACCCCGCGCGCTCGATGGTCGGCTTCAGTGTGCGTCACCTCCTGGTGACCAAGGTCCGCGGGTGCTTCGCCGACTTCGCGGGGACCATCTGCTGCGACAACAGAGGCGTCGCGTCGATCGACGGTCGCGTCGATATGGTGAGCATCGATACGGGTGATCCGCGGCGCGATGCCCGCCTTTGCACCCAGGAGTTCTTCGACATCGCGCGCTACCCCACAATCACACTCAGCGCCGTCTCCCCTCCCACGCGCTCTGGCAATGCCCTGGACGTGCGCGGCATCCTGACGGTGCGGGACGCCTCGGTGCCGCTCACGTTGCAGGTCGACTTGCCTGTGCCTGAACTCGATGGCGGTGCCGGCCGGCGGGTCTGCGCCAACGGCGTCGTCAGCCGTCGGGAGCTCGGCCTGGAGTGGGACTCGGCGTTCGCGGCCGGAGGGCTAGTGATCGACGATCGCGTGGCGCTCCAATTCGATGTCGTCGTTGGTTGAGGAAGGCCGGGCAACAACCGGATCGGGGCGCAGGTTGGCCGCAGGCTACCCTCCAACCGGCTCCCGGGTCAGCCCGAACGGGGTCCTCCGAGTCCTTGCAGACGATCCATTTCTCCCCTAGATGGACCACGCTCCCTCCGAGCGCCTTGACCCTCTCCAGCGCTTCGGTGATATAACCGACCGCGAAGTAGGGCAGCGAAAGGGACTCGCCCGGGCCACGTCCCCGCGCGTGGACGCCGACCGCTGGGCTTCTGAGTGCGTTTGCCAGCCCTCTCCCTCTGAATCCTCGCGGAGCCCGAAATCGTCGAACGTCAGCGCACCGCGCCGCTGTCGTGGGCGATCGAGGTCAGCCGTAACGCGCGGCGGTCCCCATGGCGTGTCTCGTTTGAGCTCGGGGTTGGGGTTGGCTGACGGCTCACTGTCAGTTCTGCGTCAGGCCGTGCTGATAGGCGTAGCGCACAGCCTGGGCGCGGTCGCGGGCGCCCGTCTTGAAGAAGATCCGGTTGACGTGGGTCTTGACAGTCGCGTTGCTGACCACCAGCTTGTCGGCGATTTCGCTGTTCGACAGGCCGGCGGCGATCAGCCTGAGCACCTCGACCTCCCGTGGCGTGAGCTGGTCAGGTAGGTCCGCGTGGGACGCTGGCGCGTCGTCGACGGCGGAGGTCGATGGGCTCTGATCGAGGATCGCGGTCACGAGGCGCTGCTGGACGGCGGGGTCGAGGTGGGTCTGGCCGGCGATGACGGCTCGGATCGCATGCTCGATTTCCTCGGCGCTCGCGTCTTTGGTGAGGTAGCCGCGCGCGCCGGCTTGGAGCGCCGGAAAGAGGAACTCGTCATCGGCATAGGTGGTCAGAACCAACACGCTCGTCTCCGGTAGGGAGGCAACGATCTGGCGGGTCGCCTCGGCGCCCTCCAGACGCGGCATCCGCAGATCCATGAGCACTATGTCTGGCCGCTCGGAGCACGCGCGCTCGACCGCCTCGACTCCGTCCGCAGCCGTCGCGACGATCTCGACGTCGTCGAGCAGACCGAGCAGCATGGCCAGACCGTCGCGCACCACCGGTTGGTCATCTGCGATCAGAACACGGATTGTCATACGGGCATCTCGATCTCGATCCGCCACCCCTCGCCGGTCGGGCCAGCCGACATCGTGCCACCGGCACGCTCGATCCGCCCACGCAGCCCCACCAGTCCCTGGCCGCCGCCCAACTCCTCGCGCGGTGGCGCGGCCGAGGCTCCGTTGTCAACCGAGAGCTTCGTACGGTCATGTTCATAGCGCAGCACGACCGAGGTGCACGCGCTCGGGGCATATCTCGCGACGTTTGTCAGCGCCTCCTGCGCGCCGCGGTAGAGCGCAAGGCTCGTGTCGGCCGGCAGGGTCCGCGGCATCCCTTCGATCCGAAGGGTCACATCGAGGTTCATGTCGGCCTTGTAGCTGTCGACCAGCGACGGCAGCTGCGCGACAGTGGGCAGCGCATCTCCGCGCAGCGCGCCAACGGCTTGGCGCGCGTTCGCGAGCCCGGACTTGACAAGCTCGCTGGCGCGGTCGACGGCCTCGCTAAGCGCGGGTTTGACGTGTTCGTGGTCGGCGAGCTTCCGGGCCCCCTGTAGCTGGATCGCGGCACCGGACAGCGAATGTGCGAGCACGTCGTGGAGCTCGCTCGCGATCCTCCCGCGCTCAGCGACTGCCGCCGCGCGCGCCTGCTCATCGCGAGCGTCCTGGAGCTCGGCGAGCAGGATCTCGCTCTGGTCTTGGCTCTCCCGGGACCGCTTGAGGAACTGCGCCACGACGCCGAGCAGAACGCTCACCAACAGCGCGGCCGCAACCGCCGACGAGGAGCTCCCAGCGATCGCCGTGACGGCGCCCAGCGAAGCCGTCACGGCGCCAGCTATCGCGATGCCGGCGATGAAAGGTAGCCGGGTGATCGCCACGAACACCGCGACGCCGGCCGCAACATCGGTCGCTCCCTTGAGCTGTAGCCCCGCGATCGCGACGCCGGCGGCACCCATGATCGCGATCACAGCTCCCTGGAGCCTGAGGCTGCGCTCCGGGAAGCTGTCGCGGATCGCAGCGAAGAGCGTCGCGGCGAAGACGCACAGCGCCAGCGTGACGCCTAGCCCTTCGCCGTGAAGTCCGGGCGCTGGCTCGCTGTTCGCGCTGCCTAGCACCACCACCAGGATCACCGCCCAGCCCAACGGACGCAGCGTCTGCCGCTGGCGATGCACACGCTCCTGAGCGCGCGCTCGAGCCTCCGCGACACGCTCGCTGTCAGGCGCGGAGGATTGCTGTGGTTCAGCCACCGCGGTGCGGACGATAGAGCGCGATCCGGCCCGCGTGGTGCGGGCCGGGCAGGTCGGAAGATCTGATTCGCGGGTCTCGGTGCTCATGCGGTGGCGGCGATCGGGGTGAGGCTCACCTGGACCGCGTGACGGCCGCGGAGCTGGACGATCGTGATCCGGGTGCTGACCTCGAGCAGCGCCATCAGCACCAGGGCCACCGGCCATGCGGCTGCGCCGATCTGGTGGGCATAACTGAAGCTGGCGATCGCATGATGAGCGCCGTGGGAGAGGGCGAACGCGAACAGCAGCCGCGAGCCGATCCCGGCGATCAGCAGCGCACCGGCGATCCAGCCCACGCGGGCAACGGCGAGGCCATTCTCGCCGGCGCGGACGTGGGTGGCGAGGCCGCTGGCAAGACCCAGGGCGAGCCCGACGGTCCCAAGCGCGGCGATCAGCACGAGGTCGTCGCCAGCGGTCGGGAGCGAACGCACATAGAGGTGCGCGACGTACGCCACGATCACCAGCGGGATGATCACGCTGCGACGGTCAAGCTCGCGCTCGCGGGCCTGGCGAAGGACGACGAGGACGAACACTGCATTGATGATGTAATCGGTAGTTGTCATAGCCGCAATGATCGGCTTCTAGCGCTCGCCTGTCGTCGGCCCCAGGGTTGGGCCGCGGGTTGATTTCAGGCCTCAACCCGTGGGTTGATCGGGGTCCGCCCGGCGAGCCCGTACGCGGCTCGCGCTCCCCCAGAGGGCGAGCGCCGACATCGGTGCTCGCGCCTCGGACAAGCGCACATGGCGTGTTACCCCATGCGAAGGCGAGAACCCGATCGGGCATTCCACCGTGCGCGATGCGCTCCTCGCCGCTGGGCTGCGTAGAAACACTTATTTCAAGTGAGACCGACTTTTAGCTCGGGTGGGAGCAGCCCTTAGGTCACGCTCATCGAAATGGCGATACTGCATATACGCGACGTCGAAGTCGCAACGCACAGTCTCCTCCTAAGAATGTGCACACCGTCCGGTCCGCTCCCCCTGCGGGCCGGACCTGTTTAACGACACTGCCGCATTGCGCGGCATAATCTGGCGTCCGCTGACGCGCAGCCGACGCGCTCGCTGATCGTCCAACTCGATAGCGCCGCGGCAGCCTCTCGGCACGCTCGCTCGGCGTCCAAAGCGGCGGTCACGGGATCGGACCCGCGATCAGCGCTTCGATCGTTTGATGGTGTGTTCAGTCTGGGCGGTGGCGGTCGCGTGCCCACCAGTGTCCAGGTTCGCGGACGGCATCGAGGCAGTACCGCCCTCGCGCGACCATCGGCCATGCACGGCATCGAGTTGTGCTGTCGCGGCGATGCGAGCGTCTCGCCACCTCCGGCTCGTCAGCTCTAGTCGACAGCGTGTCACAGCGAGCGCTCCCCGTCGCTGACCAGACCCGCGTTGCTCGACCCCAGCCCCGTCTGGCTGGAGATAGGCGTAGAGGCCGTCGCCGACTTCCTGCGGCCCGGCCTCATACGCCCGCCCCATCTCAGCGATGCCCCATCTCAGCCGCTCGAGGCGAGCGCTTCCAGCTCGGCGAGGTCGCGGATCTGGCCCAGCCGGATGCTGTTGCCAGAGGGGTCGCGGAAGCCGGAGTCGATCCCGTACGGACGCTCCTCCGGAGGTTCGTGGAACTCGACGCCGCGGGCCTTCAGTTCTTCGTAGGTCTGCTGGCAGTCGTCGGTCGTGAGGAACACAGTTCCCGCGAAGCCCTTGGCCATCAGGCTCTCGACCTGCTCGGTGGTCTCCTGATCCATGATCGGCGGACCGGGGACCGCCATCAGCACGATCGACACATCCGTCTGGCCAGGGGGTGAGACCGCCAGCCAGCGGAAGTCCCCCAGCTCGGGCAGGGTGACGTCGGCGGCTATCTCCATGCCGACCTTCTCTGTGTAGAAGGCCAACGCCTCCTCCTGATCCTGGACCCACAGTTGGGCGTTGGTGATTTTGAACATCGGGTTCTCCTTTCAACAGGGGACGATGCAGTCAAGCTAGACCGGCTGCTCGCTCCTGTCTTCTCGAAAAGTGCGCTTCTGCGGGCGGCCGTAGGCCCGCACGATGCAGCCTGGAACCAGCGCCATATCGGCGGCCGCCGGGAAGCGCTGGCGGTAGGCCGCCGGAGACAGCCCAAACGTGCGCGTGAAGCTGGTCGTGAAGGAGCCGAGACTCGTCAGGCCGACGGACAGGCAGATGTCGGAGATCGAGCGGTCCGTGCTCCGCAGCAGCGCGGCGGCTCGCTCCAGGCGCCGGGTCAGCAGGTAGGCGTAGGGCGATTCCCCGAACGCACGCCGGAACTCGCGGCTGAAGTGCGCCTTTGAGAGCGCCGCTGCGGCGGCCATCTCCTCGACCCCCAAAGGCTCGGCGTAGCGAGCGTCCGCGAGGTCCCTTGCGCGCAACAGGTGGCGGGCGGGGGGAGCGAAGGCCATCGCGCCAGTATTGCGCTCGGCGCGTTCTCCGGCGCCCGGTACGGCCTCCGGCACCGAGCTCATGGGTAGGCGTCAGAACCTACGGCCACCCGATCTCCACCTGCCGAGCACGGTGGCGACCGGGCGTGGGACCGCAAATTGGACCCCAGCGCCGACTCTGTGCTCCATCGCACAAGCCCTAAAACCGGCACATTTGCAGGAAGTTTCTAGTCGGGACGGCCGGATTCGAACCGGCGACCGCCCGGCCCCCAGCCGGGTGCGCTACCAGACTGCGCCACGTCCCGTGGTGCTGCCAAGCGGGCGACGGGAATTGAACCCGCACCTAGAGCTTGGAAGGCTCTCGTGCAGCCATAACACTTCGCCCGCAGGGCGCCCCCCATGTTACCGGCGCGCGAATCCGGCGTTTGCGGCCTGAAATCGCGCTCGATTCTGGTCCGTCCCCCACAACGAATAGGGTTTATGCGTGCTCCGGAGGCCCTTGGCCGTCACCGTGGGAGCGAGCGCCGCGGACTATCTCTTGTGGACCTGGTTTTCATCCCATGGTCCGGCGTTGCTCGCGCTCATCTCGGGGCTCGCGCTCGCGCCGCTGCTGCTGGCGATCGCGTGGCTGATCGCTCTGCGCATCATGCGCTGGCTCTCGTCGTACGCGCGTGGCCTCCCCGCGTCCGTGGCTGCGCGAAGCCGTGCTGCGCGCTCGCAGCCGGCGGCCCCGCGCACGGCGCTGGCCGGCGGCATCTCGAGCACGGGCCGCGCCGCAGCGCGCAGCGGAATGGCGCTCGGCAGGGGCGTGACGCGACGCTTGCCACACGCACGCACGGCCACGGGAAGGCGGCCGAGCGATGGCGCTCATGCTTCACCGCAGGACCGAATCGCCGCGTAGCCTCGCGGACGTGGGCGACAATCTCCGCGGCTCGCAATGCCCGACTCGAACCGATCCCGCATGAAAGAGCTTCGCCTGCGCGAGCGCCTTGGATGGCTCCTCCACACGCGCCGCGGCCGCCTGTGGCTCGTCGGCGGATCGCTGGCCGTGCTCGTGGCGGTCGGTCTCGGCGCGTACTTCTACGAGCAGAACCGTACGGGCTCGGTCTATCCGCACCCCGACGCACGCTTCGTCCCGGAGACGACACCGAAACCGCCGGTGACGGGATCGGAAGCCTTCGCGTGGCCGATCTACGGCTACACGAAGGACCACCTTCGCTACTTCGCGGCGCCTGCGAGCCTCGGCCCGCCGTTTCGGGCGCGTTGGTCGCGCAACCAGGCCGCGCTCCTGGAGTTCCCACCGGTGATCTACGGCGAACGTATCTTCCAGCTTGCCGACGACGGCGTGCTCGCGGCGATCAACAAGACGACGGGCCATTTCGATTGGGTCCGGAAGCTCGGGACGGTCTCGGCCTCGACGCCCGCGGTCACCGCGACGACCGTCTACGCGACGCTCCTCTCGCACGAGCCGGGCTCCGAAGAAGCCGGCCGCGCGGTCGCGCTGAACGTCGCGAACGGCCACGTCATCTGGTCGCGCAACCTACCGAGCGCGAGCGAGTCCTCGCCGCTCGTCGACTCGGGGAAGGTCTTCTTCGGCTCGCAGGACGGCACCGTTTACGCGCTCGACGCGAGCACGGGGGCGACCGTGTGGACCTATCACGCGGAAGGCGCGGTGAAGGCGAGCCCGACGCTCGAGAACGGCATCCTCTACTTCGGCGACTACTCGGGGAACCTGCAGGCGGTCAGCGAGCGCACGGGACAGCGGATCTGGCGCTCGGGCTCCGAAGGCGCGCTCGTCGGCTCGGGCACGTTCTACTCGACCTCCGCGGTCGCCTACGGGCGGGTATACCTCGGCAACACGGACGGGCGCATCTACGCGTACGACCAGCGCACGGGAAGCCTCGACTGGGCGGTGCAGACGGGCGCCTACGTCTACGCGTCCCCCGCGGTCGCGAACGCGCCGCGGCTCGGGCCGACGATCTACCTCGGCTCCTACGACGGCAACTTCTACGCGCTGAACGCGCGCACGGGCGGCATCGATTGGACCTACGACGCGCACGGGCGGATCTCGGGCTCGGCGACGATCGTGGGCGATATCGTCTACTTCTCGGCCCTCGGCACCCATACGGCGACCGGGTTGAACATCACGAGCGGACGACCGGTCTACCGCAACGAAGGCTCGTTTGACCCCGTGATCACGGACGGTCGCGACATCTACCTCACGGGCTACAACACGCTCAGCGCGCTCGAACCGATCCACTGAGACGCCGCGCGCGGTGCAGCGCGAGCACGTGCGCGAGCAGATTGCGCGTCATCGCGACGACCCGCGGGTCGGGTGCGCGAGGCGCGTCGGGGGAGGCTTGCGGCACGGGCTCGAGCCCGTACTCCCAGCCGAGCGTGCCGGTCGCGAACACGAGCGCACCTGAAGGCGCGACGTAGAGCGTGCTCTGCGCAGCCGTCCCATACGTCGCGGAGGGCTCGTGCTCGGGCAGGCACGAGACGCTTGCGGACTCCCCCACGAGGGCGGTGCTCGGAGGGCTCGCGGGCGTGCGCTCGTCGAGCTCGTAGCCGACGATCCCCGGGATCGTTGTGCCCGCGCTCACGCCGCTGCGCGCGAAGAGCCACGAGGGCTGGAGCGTCGGCGCCGGCCGCCACGCGTAGTAGCGGTAGACGGGCGGGCCCGTGACGGGCAGCCGCGGAGTTATGCACCCGTCGTATGCGCTGCCGACGAGCGGCGCGCCGCCGAGCGGGAAGAGCCCCGTCGGGTGCGCGCGGTCGGGATCGCTCGCCGCGAACTCCTTGTACGCGACGATCACGTGGTCGGGGGCGCCGTGCTCGCTCGAAGCGCGAGCCGCAGCTTCGAAGCGCACGCGCCAAGCCATCGTGTCCGAGCTGATGAAGATCAGGCTCACCCCGCGTTCGCGCGCACCGAGCAACGCGTTCGCGGCGCGCTGTGACCAGTACTCGGAATGGCCGACGTCGATCACGACGCGCGCTCGGGATGCTTCGCTCGGACGGCGGTCGAGCGCGTCGGTCGTCGTGTAGGAGACGGGGTACCCGTAGCGCTCGAGGAAGCGCACCATCGCGACTTCGCGGATGAAGAACTGCCCCGCGCCCGTCTGGCTGTCATAGGGCCGGTCGTAGGAGACCTCGACGCCCTGGCTCGACCGCGTGATGCCCACGAGCGTGCCGCCGGGGTAGAGGCTGTCGCCGCCCCACTCGTTGTACGCCTCCCACGACGCCGTCGGCAGCTCAACGAGCAGCGGCGCGGGCCGCAGCGCGCGCAGCACGAAGACGCAGTCGCGCTGGGCGCCGTGCGCGGCGAGGAGCTTCGCGACATAGACGCCGCTCGCAAGCGCGCGGGGGATCACGAAGGCGAGCGTGGCGCGCCAATCGCATTGCGTGAGACCGGTTTTGAAAGTGTGCGCACAGCTCCGCTGGCGCACGGTTGGCAGCGAGCCGCTTTCGAGCATGAGACGCCCCCCGGTGCCGTCGTACCACCCCATCCGATACAGGCGCACGCGCACTGCGTGCGAGCCGGGGGCGTTGACGTAGATCGTCTGGCGTTCGCCCGCCGCGATCGATTGCGAGGCGACGTAGCCTTCGACCGCTCCACGCGCTTCACCGCCGATGAGGGTGGGCGGGCCGGGCAGTCGCCACGACGTCGTGCCGCGAGCGCGGTTCTCCTGCGCGATCGATGGCGCGGGCCCTTCCGTGCGCACGAGCCAGCGGTAGTCGCCGCGGCCCGCGAGGTTGCGCCGCCATTCCCCCGCACCCGTCAGCGCGCGGGAGCTCGTGGTGCTCGAGACGTCATGCATTTGCGCGGACGCATGCGTGCCCTCCTTCCCGCAGCCCGCGAGCAGGCACGCGACGAGGCCGAGCAGACCGAGCCCCCACGCGAGGCGCGATCCGCTCCTCATGCTCCTTCGAACGCGGCCCGCAGCGCACCCGCGGCGCCCGATGGCGAAAAGCGAGCCGAGACCTCGACGCGCCCCGCTCGCGACGCTCGGACTTCGGTGAACCCGCCGGGCCCTTCGCGCACGCTCGCAGCACCCGCAGTGACCGACCAGTAGGGCGTGTAGCGGACCTTCACGAGGAACCGCCCCGGGGCGGCAAGCGAGAGCGCAAAATTCTCGGTGCCGATCGCCGTGACCCGCGCGCCGCCCGACCCGCCCCCCGCGAGGCTCACCGCGAGCGGGCTCGCGTCGAGCACGCGGAAGATGCGCCAGCGGGCGTCGTGGAGTTCTTCGCGCAGGTAGGGCAGTCCGTGCTCGATCAGTCGCACCTCGTGTTCGCTTGACTCGTCGAATGGGGCGTCGGGTAGCGCGACGTAGCTGACGCCCTCGCGATCGAGCCAGCCGCGATAGCTGGGGGCGCTCAGGGAGTGCGATTCGAGGACGCGGTCGTAGCGCTTGTCGAGCTGGCGCTCCCACCCACGCGCGAGCAGGACGTGCGGCGCGAGGTACGCCGCCTCCCAGTGCGCGCGCGTGAAGGGCACCTCGATGCGCAGCGGCTGCGCGTCACGCGCCGCGAGAAAGCGCTCGACGGGCGCGTAGAAGGCCGCGTTCGTCGAGGGATCGCCGATCACCCCGCGCGTTTGCACGATCGGCCCCCACACCACCCACAGCGCCATCCCCGCGAGCGCCGGCAGGAGCGCCCAGCGCGGGAGCCGGCTCGCACCGAGGCCGCCGCGCACGCCGAGCGCGCACAGCAGGATCGGCCCCGCGAGGAGGATGCCGTAGCGCTGGATGTTGCTCCCCATCGGCGTGGGGATGAGGCTCAGGAGGTTCACGACGACGTACACGTACGCCGCGACCCGCAGCACCTTCTCCTGCGGCGGCAGCGCGAGCACGAACGCGAGCGTCACGGCGAGCGTCCCCGCGATCGAGCTCGCGGCGTAGGGCTCGAAGCCGCCTTCGGGGAAGAGCAGCTGGAGCGCGATGACGACGGCGAGCGCCGCCGCGATCACGGCAGCGAATGGCCGCAGGCGCCGGCCGAGTGCCGAGAGGAACGCGCGCGCGCCACTCGCCCGAGGCGCCGCGAGCGTCTGTCCGAGTGCGAGGCTGAACAGCGCGAGCACGAACAGCAGTGCCGCGACCGGGCTCGTCGCCGCGCTGATCGCCGCGAGCGCCGCCGCGAGCGTTCGGTGGGGACGGCGCCTGATGATCCCGCGCGCGAGCACGAGCGCGGAAGCGAGCGCGAAGGTGACGCCGAGCGCGAACGTGAGCCTTCCGATCCAAGCGTCGCCCGCCGCGGCGACCGCGAACCAGACCGACGCGGGCGCGGCGACGCGAGGCCCGTAGAGCAGCCGCGCGAGCCGTTCGAAGAGGACCGCGGAGGCGAGCACCGCGAGCGCGCCGCTCACGCGAACGCCGACCAAGGCCCCCAGCGCGGGCCACGTGAGGCTGTAGCCCGGCACGTGGTGCCCCGCGTACCACGCGTTGTCCCAGAGCACGAATCCCGCCCGTTCGAAGAGGCCCGCGCGATAGACCTGGCCCGCGAGGTCCGGCGTCTGCGGCGCCGCGATGAGCCAGGCCGCGATCAGCGCCGCGGCCGTGAGGAGCCCCCAGGGCACCCGCGTGAGGAGCTCCTCGAAAGCGCTGCGCGGCGGTGCGATCGGCTGCGGCCGCGTGCGCAGCGGGGGCTGCGTCGTGAGGACCGTCACGAGGCGCCAGTATGGCGGCCCGTGCGGGCGCGTGGCGCACCGCGAGCGCGCTCACGCTCGCACCCCCCACCGCGCCGTGCCCGATAATCCGCGCGTCATGTTTACCCTCGGGCGCCGCGTGAGCGTGCGCACAGCTCTCGCGCTCCTCGTTGGCGCCGCATGCGCCGCATGCGCCGCCTGCACCACGAGGCCGCCTCCGCCCGTCAGCCCGGCGGAGCTCGCGCAGGGCGAAACCTTCCCCTATTACAAGGTCTACTGGGTCGGCCGCTACTTCCTCGGCCACCCGCTCACAGCGGTTGACGGCCTCGCGACCTACGTGCCCGTGAACGGCGAGAGCACCTACTACGGAAGCTGCGCGTCCGGTGGCGGCCTGCTGGGCGAAGGCGCGTGCAACCTCCCCCTCCAGATCACCTCCCTCATCTACGTCCCCCACTCCAACCGCCCGCTCGGCACGCAGGAGAACGTGATCGTGCGCGGCGTGCCCGCGACGATCTACGGCGAAGGGCGCTCGATGCAGCTCTACACGGGCCACATCGTGATCGAACTCACCGCCGAGAGCGCAGCCGACGCGATGCTCGCGGCGCACATGCTTCGCCCCCTCAACGCGCCGGGCGCCGCCGACGAACCGCTCTCGCCGCCCACCTACTGCCCGCGCCTCTACGGCCCCAACGCGCCGCCCGTGGAACCGGTGATCGCGAACCTCAGGCGGCAGCTGCCGCGACGCGCGTGTCCACCGCCGCCCGCGCAGCCGCACCCGCGACGCAAGGGCCACCGGGCCGCCGCGCGCTCGCAAGCGCGCGGGCACGCCTAGTGCTCGGCCACACCCGGCTCGGGCTGGCGCAGCAGCGGCTTGCCGATCTCACTGCGCATGCTCCAGAACGCCACGGTGCCGATGATCGATGGCACCCACAGCGCGATCGCGCGAAAGGTGATGACCGCCGCGAGCACGAGCGAGGCGGGGCGCTCGCCGTAGGCGAGAAGCATCCCCACGAGCGCGGCTTCCACTGATCCGAAGCCGCCGGGAATCGGCAGCGAGTTCGCGAGCATGCCCACGAGGTAGGCCATGAGCACGACGCCGACGGCCGGCGTATGCCCATACGCGTAGAAGCACACGAGCAGCACAAGGTTGTCGAAGAGCCAGTAGCCGACCGCGCCGAGCAGGCGCCACTCGGGTTCGCGGATCATCCGCAGGGTGTCTTCGACCGCTTCGCTGAGCACCGCGGCGAGCGCGGCCCAGCGCCTTTCCTTGAGCTCCGCGCGGTGAGCGGCGCCGCGCGCCCATACGGCGAGCGCGAGCGTCACGGTGATCGCAAGGATCGCGGCGCCGGCGGGCAGGAACGTGATCAGCGGGTTCGTGGAGCCCGCGATCACCCCGAGGCCCATGAGGATCCCGAGCACGGCGACGGCGATGACGTTGACGGCGCTCGTGAGCAGATAGAGCACGACGCTGCGCTCGGCGATCCGCCGCAGGGGCGCCCCACCGGTGCGCAGCACCCACGCGCCGAGCGCGAACCCTCCGAGCCCGCCCGCGGAGACCACCGAGTTGATCGCGAGCTCGGAGAGCGACAGCCGCGAGGCGAGGCGTCTTCTGAGCCGCGCGAAGACGAGCTCGAAGACGATCACGTAGCCCGCACAGGAGAGCAGCTCGAGCCCGATGCCTACGAGCACCCACGCGGGGTTCGCGTCACCGATCCTTTCCGCGGCTTCGCGGAAGAGCCCCGGGACGCCGAGCAGCAGGACGACGACGAGCGCGCAGAAGATCGCGAGGCTGATGAGGCCGTTGCGGAGCCTTCGCGAGTCGGCCTTCCAGGCCGCGGCGCCGGCGGCGGTCGCCTCCGCCGCCAGGCCGACGTCCGCGTCGTCGCGGACTCCCCGCTCGCCCGCGAGGCGCTCATAGGGGGCGCGCACCTTTCGTTTCCTGCGCAATCCGGCCATCGCCGTTGAGCATGACACGCCCGGCATTCGCTTCCGGGCCACTCCGTAGAGCTACCGCCCGCGCGCGCAGTTGCGCTCGGAAGCGCCCCGGAGGGATGCCGTAGCGCCCGCGAAAGGCCTTCGAGAAGTGCGAAGCCTGCCGGTAACCGACGAGGCGGGCGACGTCGGAGACGGGTATCGCGGGCTGCGCGAGAAGCTCCGCGGCAGCCCTCATGCGCCGGCCCACGAGGTCCTCGCGGAACGTGCTCTCGCCGAAGCGCTCGTAGGCCCGCTGCAACTGCCGCGGCGAGCTCGCGAGCGCCCGTGCGACCACCGCGACGGTGAGGCGCTTCGCATAGTGGCGATCGATCACGAGGCGCGCTTGCAGGTAGAGGCGCCGGTGCTCCTGCAGGGTACGCGCGCGCACGAATCCTCTTCCGAGGCCGGGGACGCAGACGGGACGGCGACGGGTCAGCCGGCGTAACGACGGGCGGCGCGCTCGACCGCGGCGCCGTAGGGGCCGCCGAAGAGCACCGCGTGCACGAGCAGCGGCAGGAGCTGCCACAGCTCGACGCGCTCCTCGGAGCCCTCGCTGAGCGGGTACGCCTCGTCGTAGGCGTCGAACACGCGCCCCCGCGAGCTGCCGAAGAGCTTCAGCATCGCGAGATCGATCTCGCGGTGCCCACCGTAGGCGGAGGGATCGATGAGCCACGGGCGTCCCTCGCTGTCCGCGAGGACGTTGCCCCACCACAGGTCCCCGTGCAACCTCGCCGGCGGCTCGGGCGGCCCCGCGAGCCCGTCGATCCGCTCGCACACGCGCTCGAGCGCGCCGATCCCTGCGGGCGAGACGGCATGCGCGCGCGCCGCGAGCGCCATCAGCGGTCGCAAGCGCCGCTCGACGTAGAACTCGGGCCAACGCTCGAGCGGCTCGTTGGGCAGCCGCAGGGAGCCGATGCGACCGGCTTCGCCCTCACCACCCGCCACCACGCTCGGGTCGCCGAAGTGGGGAGCGCCCGCGCGATGCACCGCGGCGAGGCCTCGCCCGAGCTCCTCCTCGCCCGCGGCCGCGAGGGTGCCGGGCTCGATCCACTCGAGCGCGAGGTAGCGGTCGTCGACCTCGAGCACCTCGGGCACGCGCAACGCGCGCGGCTCGGCGAGCCAGCGCAGCCCCCGAGCCTCCGCGGCGTACTCCCCCGGGGAGGCATCAGCGCGCGTCTTCACGAACGCCCCGCGACCGTCCGCGAGGCGCACGTGCCAGGCCTCGTTGATGTCGCCGCCGCCGACCGGGCGGGCGTCGCGCGCCCCGTCGGGAAGGCTCACCCGCGGCGCTGCCGCGCGGGCCGCGAATTGGCGCCCTCGCTGCCCTCGAGCTCCTCGCGAAGCTCCACAAGCAGTCCTTCGCACGCCGCCTCGAGCAGATCGAGGACGTGCTCGAAGCCTTCGGCGCCGCCGTAGTAGGGGTCCGGCACGTCGAGGTCGCCATTCCCCGCGCCCCGTCCGAACTCGCGCAGGAGGCGCACCTTCGCACGGCCCTCCTCGTCCGGCGCGATCCGCTCGAGCGCGCTCAAGTTGGCGGCATCCATCGCGAGGATCAGGTCGAACTCCTCGAAGTCCTCGCGTCCCACCTGCCGCGCGACGCTCTCGAGCGCGATGCCGCGCGCTGCCGCCGCTTCGCTCGCGCGCTGGTCGGGCGCTTCGCCGATGTGCCAGCTTCCCGTCCCCGCGCTGTCGATCTCGATCTGCTCCTCGAGGCCCGCCTCGCGTACCTTCGCGCGCATGACCGCCTCCGCGCTCGGCGAGCGGCAGATGTTGCCGAGGCAGACGAAGAGGACCCTCACTTGTCCCCCAGCTCGAGGACCGCGAGGAACGCCTCCTGCGGCACCTCCACGCGGCCGACGACCTTCATCCGCCTCTTGCCTTCCTTCTGCCTCTCGAGCAGCTTGCGCTTGCGCGTGATGTCGCCGCCGTAGCACTTCGCGGTCACGTCCTTGCGAAACGCCTTCACCGTCTCGCGCGCGATGACGTTCGAGCCGACCGCGGCTTGGATCGCGATGTCGTACTGCTGGCGCGGGATGCGCTCGCGCAGCTTCTCGGTCAGCGCACGGCCGATCCCGTATGCCTTTTCACGGTGCACGACCATCGAGAGCGCGTCGACGGGATCACCCGAGAGCAGGACGTCGAGCTTCACGAGGTTCGAGACGCGCGATCCGTGGAGCTCGTAGTCGAGCGAGGCATAGCCGCGCGTGCGCGACTTCAGCTGGTCGAAGAAGTCGACGACGATCTCCGCGAGCGGAAGCTCGTAGGTGAGCTGAACGCGCTCGGGCGAGAGGTAGTGCATCCCCGTGTGCTCGCCCCTGCGTTCCTGGCAGAGCTCCATCACCTGGCCGACGTACTCCCGCGGGCAGATGATCTGCGCTTCGATCAGCGGCTCGTGGATCTCCACGATCGTGGCCGGGTCGGGCATCGCGGAGGGATTGTGCACGGCGCGCGTCTCGCCGCTCGCGAGCGTCACCTCGAGCTCCACCGAGGGAAGCGTCGCCAGCAGCTCGAGGTCGTACTCGCGCTCGAGTCGCTCGCGGACGATCTCCATGTGCAGGAGGCCGAGGAAGCCGCAGCGGAAGCCGAAGCCGAGTGCGTCCGAGGTCTCCGGCTCGAACGAGAGCGCGGCGTCGTTGAGCACCAGCCGATCGAGTGCGTCGCGCAGCTCGGGATAGCGGTCGGAGTCGATCGGGAAGAGCCCGCAGAAGACCATCGGCTTGACCTCCCGGTAGCCCGGGAGCGCCTCGCTCGCGCCCCCGGCGCGACTCGTGAGCGTGTCGCCGACACGCAGCTGGCTGACGTCCTTGATGCCCGTGATGAGGTAGCCCACCTCGCCCGCCGCGAGCTGGTCGGTCGGCATCATCTGGGGCGAGAAGAGCCCGATGTCGTCGATGTCCGCATACGTCCCCGCGGCCATCGCGCGGATCGGCTCTCCCTTCTTGAAGACGCCGTCCACGACGCGCACATACGCGATCACGCCCCGGTACTGGTCGAACTCGGAGTCGAAGATGAGCGCACGCGATGGAGCGCCCGGCTCTCCGCTCGGAGGCGGCACGCGGCTCACGAGCGCCTGCAGCACCTCGGGCACCCCCTCGCCCGTCTTCGCGCTGATGCGAAGGATCGACTCCGCGGCCTCGCCGATGAGCTCCGCGACTTCGCCCGCGACGCGCTCGGGCTCTGCGCCCGGCAGGTCGACCTTGTTGAGGCACGGGATGATCTCGAGCCCCGCCTCGACCGCGAGGTAGGTGTTCGCGACCGTCTGCGCCTCCACTCCCTGCGAGGCGTCCACGACGAGCAGCGCGCCCTCGCAGGCGGCGAGCGACCGCGAGACCTCGTATGTGAAATCGACGTGCCCCGGCGTGTCGATGAGGTGAAGCTGGTAGGTCTCACCGTCCTCCGCGGTGAAGAACACCCGCACCGCCTGCGCCTTGATCGTGATGCCTCGCTCGCGCTCGAGGTCCATCGAGTCGAGCACCTGCGCGCGCATCATCCGCGGGTCGACCGTGTGCGTGAGCTCGAGGATGCGGTCGGCGAGCGTCGACTTGCCGTGATCGATGTGGGCGATGATGCAGAAGTTGCGGATGTGCTGCTGGTCCATGGCGGCTAGGGGAGACTCTAGAAGGGCTAGGCCCGCCCGAGCTGCGCGCGGATGAGCCCGCGGACCTGGTGTGCCTCGGGCACGCGCATCGTGAGCACCGCGAAGACGTAGACGACATGCCAACCGCAGCCGCCGCGCCGACGCTGACGATCTGTGCCACGCCAAGGCGTGCCCGAGCGCCATGTCGAGCCGGTACCAGGTGACCCACGAGGCCGCCGCGAGCAGCGCCGAGGCGACGCTATCCGCACGGTGATCATCAGCGTCTGGCCCCCTTCGAGGCGCCCGTTGAAGCCGATGCGCAGCCGGTAGAGCTGCAACGCCGTCATCAGCGCGTTCGCCACGGCGGTGCCGATCACCAGCCCCGCGATGCCCGAGCGGCTTGTACAGGCGCGACGCTCACGATCACGTCGACGACGATGTTGATCGCCGCGAGGCTCGTCGGGATCCACGGCCGCTGCACGGCAAAGAACGCCCGTGTGAGCAGCAGGTTGATGCCCGCCGAACGGCAGGCTGAAGGCGAACCAGAAGAGCGCGATCGACGCGAGATGGGTCGAGCGTGCGGTGAATTCGCCGCGTTCGAAGATCAGCCGCACGATCGGGGTCGCGAGCACGAGCGATGAACGTGGCGGCGGGGATCAGCAGCAGGTTGATCTGGCGCATCCCCACGCCGATCGCACGGCGCATGCCCGCACATCGCGTCGCGCCGCCATGCGGCTGAGTGTCGGGAAGAGCACGGTGGCGACCGGCACGCTGAAGACGCCCTGCGGGAGCATGTAGATGCGAAAGGCGTTTTCGATCGCGCGCGGCGCTTCCGCGCGAGACGAGCGAGCCGAAGGCTGAGTTGATGAGCTGGTCGAGGTTCACGATCCCGAGCCCGATCGTCACGGGCAGCATGAGCGCGAACACCTGGCGTACGCGCGGGTCGCGCCAGTCGATGTGGAACTGCAACCGGAAGTCGATCCGTCCGAGCGCGCGAATGCCATAGCGAGCTGGACGATCGTCGCGACGAGGCATCGCTATCGCGAGCGCGTAGATTTGGTTGCCTTCTTCGTATCCGCCGTGGAAGTTGCGGCTTGAGGACGACGACGAGCACGATGATCACGACGTTCCACACCGCGGGCGCGATCGCGGGGATCGTGAAATGGTCGTAGGACTGGAGCACGCCCACGAGCAGGCCGTTGAGGCCGAGCATGAGGACGACCGGGAACAGCATGCGCGAGAGGCCGACGGTGAGCGCGTTCAGACGCTCCATTGAAGGGGCCCAGTGAACAGCGGCATGATCACGCCCGCCGCGAGGATGAAGAAGGCGGTGATCGCGCCGAGCACGATCAGCATGATCCAGAACAGCGTCGAGGCGAGCCGGCAGGCCTCGCTTGCGGCGGCCCTGCTGGAGCAGTTCGGAGAACACTGGAACGAACGCCGCCGACAGCGCCGCGTTCGCGAACAGGTTGCCGACGAGGTTCGGGATCTGGTATGGCGATCGTGAACGCGGAGAACGGCCCGCGCGTGCCGAAGAAGCTCGCGGTACGACGACTTCGCGCGCGAGGCCCGCCGACGCGCGATATGCCGGTGGCAATCGAGAAGATCGCGGTGTTGCGGGCCAAGCCCACGGCGTGAGGCGCCCGCTCCGGCGCAGGCGGGGTCTCGGCAGCTTCGATGCCGGTGGACAAGGCCGCGCTATAGTACGGCCCGCTGCGGCAGTCCACCCCACCTGCGGCTGTTGCGGATCTGCTCGCCCGCGGCGAGACGAAAGCTAGAGATGGCGAACATCCACTCCCAGGAAAAGCGGATCCTTCGCTCCGAGCGCGAGCGCTTGGAGAACCGGCGCTACACGTCGGCGATCAAGACGTATTTCCGTCGCCTGGAAGCCGCCGTCGAGGGCAGCGACGAGCAGGCCGTCGAGTCCGAGCACAAGGTGCTTCAGAGCACGATCGACAGGGCGGTCAAGCGCGGCGCGCTTCACCGCAACACGGCCGCGCGCAAGAAGGCCCACGCCGCGCGGATCCGCAGCGGCGCCTCCGCCTAGCCAAGCGCGGCGGCGGCGTCCTCCAGTCGGTCGTCGCCCCAGAAGAGCGCCTCGCCGACGGCGACCGTCGGGACGCCGGTGACTCCGCGAGCCAGGGCCTCGGCTGTGTGCGCGCGAAGCGTCGCCTTGACCTCGTCGCGCTCCATACCCGCCTCGAGCGCGTCCGCGTCGAGCGCGCTCATCTCTGCGGCCTCGCGCACGGTCGCGATCTCGCCGAGCGGCCGGCCCTGCACGAAGACGATTTCGTAGAGCGCTCGCGTCAGCGCCTTCGCCTCCTCGGGGTCGTGCTGCTGCGTCCACACGAGCGCGCGCAGCGGCAGCACCGAGTAGCTCTCCGCTGGCCACCCCTGCGGCCAGCGCACCTCGGGCAGCCCCCGTGCCGCCGCACGGCGCGCGACCTCGTCCTGCCCCGCCTCCCGCTCGCCCTCGCGCAACGACCACGGCGTCCTTTGGATTTCGCGCAGCAGCACCCCGAAGACGATCGGCACCCAGCGCGGCGTCACGGGCAGAACCTCGTCGACTCGCAGCGAGGCGAGATACGCATAGGGCGAGTAGAGGTCGTAGTAGAAGACCGGCTCCTGCACCGACGCAGACCCACCGGTGCTCACTTAGCCTCCCCCGCGATCTGCGCGATCGCACGCACCGCAAGCGTGTCCTCCTGGAGTGCCGCATCCGGGCCCGCACCCGCGCGCACGACCGGTCCGCCACGGCTGTGCAGTTCGAGGTCCGCGAGCACGCCCAGCGCCTGGCGCAAGCGCTCGGCGCCGGCGCGCTGTGCGTCGGCGATGAGCCGCTCGGCCGGCTTCGAGGGCATCCGCAAGCTCTTTCGCACGCTCGCGGCGGGCTCACCGCGCTCGAGCCGCGAGGCAACCACGAGCGCCTGGCGCAGCCGCGAGGCCATCGAGTAGAGCAATCCGGGCAACCGGTCGCCCTGCGCGCGCAAGCGCAGGTATGAGCCAAGCGCCGCAGCCGGCGCGTCGGCGACCAGCGTGTCCGCGAGCGCCCACGCCTGCACCTCGGCGGATTGCGCGACCCTTTGCTCGATCGCTTCCGCGTCCACCGCGCGCTCGGCGCCGTCCTCTCCGTCGGTCTCCAGCGCCAGCTTCTCGAGCTCACGCAGAAGCCGCTGGCGGCGATCGCCGACGTGCGCGACGAGCGCCTTCGCGGCATCCGAGTTCAGCGCGAGCCCGAAGTGCCGGCCCTGCTGCACCACCCACCTCGGAAGCTCCCACGGCTTCAGCGTCGCCTCGTGCGCGACCTGCCCTCCAGCATCGGAGATCGCGCGATGCAGCGAGGGAGGAGCCTTCGCGCGCTGGTCCTCGTAGGCAAACAGCGCAAGCGTCGTGTCTGGCGGCATCTGCGCCATGGCCCCCACGAGCGACTTCTTGACCTCCGCGTCCTTGAAGCGCTCCGCGCCATCGACGACGATCACCCGATGGCCCCCGCCAAGGCGAAGCGCGGCAAGTGCCGCTGCGACGCCCTCGGGGGTGGCGTTTGCGCCGTCCAAGACCTCGATGCTCGTCCCCTCGGCGCTCCCGTCCGCCACTGCGCGCAGCCGCGCGCGGCGCTCCGCGATCGCGCCGTGGTCGTCGCCGTGAATCAGGTATGCGGGGCCAAGGCTCGGCATCACAACGAGTCTAGGTCTCCCCTGCGACGCCATCCTCTGCGCTCCCGGCCCGCGCGTTCCCGGCCGCAGCCAGCGCCAGCGCCACCGCGTGCTCGGGATCTTCCGCGCGCTGCAGGACGCCCTGCGCGCGAGCCCCCGGGCCGTTGAGCGCCTCCTCCCAGCTCGCGAGCGCAACGACGGGACGCCCTGTGCGCATCGCGAACGCGATCTCCGAGAGCGTGCCCCACCCTCCGCCGATTGCGATCACCGCGTCACTGAAGCGAACGATGAGGCCGTTGCGCAGCTCGCCGAGGCCACTAGGAAGTGCCACCTCCACATACTCATTGGCGCACTCGCGATCCTCACCCGGGAGCACGCCGACGGTGAGACCGCCCTCCAGCCTCGCTCCGCGGCATGCGGCCTCCATCACCCCGCCCAGGCCGCCGCACACGATCGTCGCGCCCTTGCGCGCGAGCGCAGCGCCAACGGCGCTTGCCAGCTCGAGCTCCCGTGGGCTCCCCTCACCCGACCCGATCAGCCCGACATACCTTGCGCGGGCACGCACGCGCGCTCACCTCACGACGAGGTTCACGAGCTTGCCCGGGACCACGATCTCCTTCACGACCTGCTTGCCGTTGATGTGCGCCTGCACCTTCGGAGCGGAGAGGCACAGCTCCTTGAGCTCGTCCGGGCCCGCGGTCGAGCTCGCCGCGACGCGATCGCGGAGCTTGCCGTTGACCTGGCAGACGAGCTCGTAGACGTCGCGTTCGAGCATCGAGGGGTCGGCCTGCGGCCACGGCGTCTCCCACACGCGCTCCCCGATGAGCCGCTCGTAGATCTCAGCGCCGAGATGCGGCGCGAACGGGAACAGCAGCGAGCCTGCGGTCGCAAGCGCGAATCCGAGCGTCCCCGACGACGCGGTCTCACGCAGGCGCGAGGCCTCGTTGAGCAGCTCCATGATCGCCGCGATCGCGGTGTTGAAGGTGAACCGGCGCAGGTCGGCCGAGACCTTGTCGATCGCCCAATGCGCCTTGCGCAGCAACTCGAGGTCGTCCTCTTCCACCGGCACCGGGTCGGGCGCGCCCGGAGCGCCCTCGCGGCGCTCCGCGGTCTCCTCCGTGAGGCGCCACAGGCGGGAGAGGAAGCGATGGACGCCCTCCAGCCCCTCGTCGGACCATTCCGCGTCCTGCTCGGGCGGCCCCATGAAGAGGATGTAACAGCGGGCCGTGTCCGCGCCGTAACGCTCGACGATCGAAGCGGGCGAAACGACGTTGCCGCGCGACTTCGACATCTTCGCGCCGTCCTTCGTGATCATCCCCTGCGTGAAGAGCGCGCTGAAGGGCTCCTGGAACTCGAGGCAGCCGAGGTCCGCGAGCGCCTTCGTGAAGAAGCGCGCGTACATGAGGTGCAGAATCGCGTGCTCGACGCCGCCGATGTATTGGTCGACGGGCATCCACTCGCGCAGCGCCTCCGCGCCGAACGCCTCGCGGTCGTTGTGCGGATCGCAGTAGCGCAGGTAGTACCACGAGGAGTCCACGAAGGTGTCCATCGTGTCCGTCTCGCGACGCGCCTCTCCGCCACATTGCGGGCATGACACATTCACCCAATCCTCCGCGGCGGCGAGCGGGGAGCGCCCGCGCGGCGCGTAGTCCTCGATCTCCGGCAGCTCGACGGGCAGCTGATCTTCGGGCACGGGCACGGCGCCGCAGCGCTCGCAGTAGATGATCGGAATCGGGCAGCCCCAGTAGCGCTGACGCGAGATCAGCCAGTCCCGCAGACGGTAGGAGACCGTCGCGTGTCCTTTCGCCTCGCGCTGCAGCCAGTCGACGATCAGCTCGAGCGCCTCGCGGTTGGGACGCCCGTCGAAGTCCGGACGCGAGTCCACGAGCGGGCCGTCGCCCGTGTAGGGCAGCTCATCGCCGCCTTCGATCACGCGGCGGATCGGCAACCCGAACGTGCGCGCGAAGGCGTAGTCGCGCTCGTCGTGTGCGGGCACCGCCATGATCGCGCCCGTGCCGTACTCCATGAGCACGTAGTCCGCGACGTACATCGGCAACTGCTCGCCGTTGACGGGATTCGTGACGGTGCGGCCCAGCGCCACCCCCGTCTTCGGCCGATCCGTATCGCCCCGCACCTCACTTGACTCGGTGAGCGCGCGGTTCACGTAGGCGGTCACCTCGTCCTCCTGCGGCATGCCCGCGGCGAGCCGCGGCACGTCGGGATGCTCGGGCGCGAGCACGAAGAACGTCGCCCCGAAGAGCGTGTCGGGGCGCGTCGTGAACACGGGGTAGTCGATCCCGAGCTCCTCGCAGCGGAAGATGACTTCCGCGCCTTCGGAGCGGCCGATCCAGTTTCGCTGCATCGTCTTGACGTGCTCGGGCCATTCGATGTCGTCGAGGTCGCGCAGCAGCCGCTCCGCGTAGTCGGTTATGCGGAAGAACCACTGCTCGAGCTGTCGCACCTCGACCTCGGCGCCGCAGCGCTCGCAGCAGCCGTCGACGACCTGCTCGTTTGCGAGCACGGTCTGGTCGTTCGGGCACCACTTGACCGCGGCCTCCTTGCGATACGCAAGCCCCGCCTTGTAGAGCTGGAGGAAGATCCATTGCGTCCAGCGGTAGTAGCTCGGTTCGTGCGTTGCGAGCTCGCGCGACCAGTCGATCGAGATCCCCCACGAATGGAACTGCCGGCGGAAGGCCTCTATCGACGCGCGGGTCGACTCGCGCGGGTGGACGCCCGTCCTGATCGCGTGATTCTCGGCGGGCAGGCCGAAGGAGTCGTAGCCCATCGGGTGAAGCACGCGGTTGCCGACGCGGCGGCGGTGGTGGGCAATCGCGTCTCCGAGCGCGTAGCACTTGAGATGGCCCATGTGCGGCTCACCGCTCGGGTAGGGGAGCATCTCGAGGACGTATGAGTTGGGCACGGGGAGGTACTCGCCCGGCGCCTCGACCGCGTGACCGCCGTCGAAGGAAAGCGGGCCCGGCCGCGCGCCTTCGTTGGCCACCTCCCAGGTGTGCTCCTCGGACCAGACGGCTTGCCAGCGCGCCTCGATCGCGTGCGGTTCATAGCGATGGTCGGACATCCGCCCCATTATGGGCTGCCGCGCGCATCACGGGCGGCGAGCCTCACCTACCCGCGCGAGTGTTCGCCTCAGGTGCTCGGCTGCGGCACGGGACGCGCGCCCGGACGCGGTAGGCGCATGGCGCGACGCACGCGTTCAGGCAGGTACCAGTTCCAGTCGCCCAACAGCTTCATGAGCGAGGGCACGAGCAGCACCCTCACGATCGTCGCGTCGAGGAGGATCGCCGCGGACAGTCCCAGCCCGAACTCCTGAAGCCCGACGAAGCGTCCCGTCATGAAGCCCGAGAACGCCGCGATCATGATGATCGCCGCCGCGGTGATGATGCGACCCGTGTGCTCCAGACCGTACGCGACGGAGTATTCGTTGTCGTGCGTGCGGTCCCACGTCTCACGCATCCGCGAGAGCATGAAGACCTCGTAGTCCATCGAGATGCCGAAGATGATCGCGAACAGGAAGATCGGGATCCACGCTTCGATTTGAGGGAATTCCGTGAAGCCGGCGAAGGTGCCCGCGCCGTGCTGGAACGTGAGCACGAGGACGCCGTAGGCGGCGCTCACCGAGAGCAGGTTCAGGAGCACCGCCTTCAGCGGCAGCACCACCGAGCGGAAGGCGCGCAGGAGCACGAAGTAGGTGATGACGAGGACCGCTGCCACGAGCCACGGGAACGCGCCATAGGCCTTCGCCGTGAAGTCGACTCCGAACGCCGGCGCGCCCGTGAGGTACACACGGTCGGTCGCGGGGAAGCCCGCGTTCGGGATGTAGTGGTTCCGGATAGCGTGGACGAGCGCGATCGCCTCGGGCGTGCCCGAGTCGGTGCGTCCCGCGGCTCGCACCTGCAGGACCTGCGCGTTCTGGTCGAGCAGGCTCGCGGCTCGCGCCTGTTCGGGCGTGCCGAGCGAGGGCGCCTGGATCGTCGAGGCGACGACGCGTGGGTCGGAGCGCAACTCGTTCACGAGACGGCGCTCGGCGCCGATGGTGGAGGGCGCAAACGCGCCGCCGGCAGCACTCGTTTCGACGACGACCTGTTGCGGGGCGAGCGACCCCGGCCCGATCCGTGCCTCGAGCAGCCTCAGCCCCGTCGTCGCCTGCGTCCCGGATGGGGCGCTGCGATTGTCGCCGGAGGTCAGATGGAGTTGGGTGGCGGGGAAGGCGAGCGCGAGCATGATCGCCAGCGCACACGTGAAGTAGATGACGGGGTGGCGCATGATCGAGTGCGCCAGGCGCGCCCACATGCCGCCCTCGGTTCGCACGCGCCGCGCGAGCCACGAGCGCGGAATCACGCGGAACCGGTTCACGCCCGTGCCGAGCACGGACAGCAGCGAGGGCAGCAGCGTTGCGGACGCCGCGATCGAGACGAGCGGTATCAGGACGCCGCCTGCCCCCATCGAGCGGATGAAGGGCAGGGGCATCACGAGTAGAAGCGCGAGCCCGATCGCGACGGTGAGCCCCGAGAAGAGCGTCGCCCTGCCCGCAGTCGCCATCGTCGTCTCGAGCGCTTGCTCCGGCGTATCGCCCGCCTGGAGCTGTTCGCGGTAGCGGAAGACGACGAGCATCGAGTAGTCGATCGCGATTGCGAAGCCGATCAGCGTGACGATGTTCGTCACGTATTCGGCGGTGCTGCCGAGGTGCGCGATCACCCACACCAGCCCGAGCGTCGTCGGCACGGTCGCGAAGGCGAACAGGAACGGCACGATCACGGCGCCGAGCGTCCCGAACATGAACAGGAGGACGACGAGCGCGATCGGGATCGCGATCGACTCTCCCTTGCTCAGGTCGCTGCTGTAGAGGGGGCTCTCGTCGTGGCTGAGCGCGGGAAAGCCGGTCAGGTAGGTGCGCATCCCCGGCACCTCGCCAATCGCCTTGCGCATCGGTTCCGTGTAGTTCTTCGCGCTCGCGCCTTCGAGTGGCGTTGAGATCTGGATATATGCCACGCCGGGCCCGGCGGGGCGCGCCGGCGCCGCCTTTCCGCCGGGCACCTTCGTCGCCGCGCGCTGGGCTGCCGCTTCGGCGGCGGGCACGTTGAGGCTCGAGCCCGTCGCCTGCGCGACGAATGTGAACGAGCCGTCGCCGCGCTGGTGCAGCCGCGACTTGAGGATTTCGAGGCCCTTTTCGGACTGCGAGCCGGGCACGCTGAAGCGGTTTGTCAGCAGCTTGCTGAGGTTCGCCGCTCCGTACGCGCCAAGCAGGAAGAGCACGAGCCAAGCGGCAAGTATCGACCGGCGATGCGCCACGACCAAGCGCGTCCAGCGGACCATTGGAGCGATTCTACGAAGCGACGCGGCTGGCCGAGGGCTCGTTTACAGGATCGCGACATTGCGCGCCGGGCGAGAGCATTCCGTCGCAGGTCGCCGCGAACCTTTGTTCGATGCACGACCCGAACATGAAGGGCAACGTCGCCGAGCAGGCAATCGTCCTCGCCGCGATGAAGGCCGGCGTCCGCGTGCTCCTGCCGGTCGGCGAGCACGGGCGCGTGGACCTCGCGCTCGAGATCGATGACCGGCTGTGGCGGGTGCAGGTGAAGTGGGGGCGGCTGGATCTCAGGAGAGGAGTGATCGACGTTCGGCTTGGAACCAGCCGGCTGACACCGAACGGATACGTCCGCTCGACATATTCGCCCAACGAGATAGACCTGATAGCCGTCTACTGCGGGGAGCTCGATCGATGCTTCGTGCTTCCGATCGCGCTGGTCAATGGACTCACGAACATTCACCTTCGGATCCGGCCCGCCCGGAATGGACAGCGGTCATGCATTAACCTTGCTGAGGACTTCGAGTTCAATGGGGCTATAGCTCAGCTGGGAGAGCGCCTGACCGGCAGTCAGGAGGTCGTCGGTTCGAGCCCGACTAGCTCCACTCGCGATTCGGAGCGTCGCGGAGCCGTAATTGGCGCCGAGACCCTCCGTCTACACCTCGGTTACTGGATCGATCGCGTCGCAGCCGGTGAAGAGGTCCTGGTCACCCGCCGCGGCAGACCGCGGATTCGCCTGGTCTCCCGCGACGAGCTACGCGCCGCCGAGCCTCGCCGGCGGCGCCAACTCCGCCGGCGGCTCGTCCGACGCGGGCACCAAGTCGAGCTGCCACCAGCCGACATCCCGCCACGAGCCGAGCTTCCAGCCGATCCGCCGGTAGACGCCAACGAGCTCGAACCCGAACGACTCGTGCAGTCCGACGCTTGCGTCGTTGGGCAGCGTGATCCCGGCGACTGCGACCTGGATCCCCTGACGCACGAGGAGCGGAAGCAGCGCACCGTAGAGCGCCTTGCCAACGCCCTGCCCGCGGTGCCCCTCGCCGATGTACACCGTCACATCTGCGGCCCAGCGATAGGACGCGCGATCGCGGTGCGCAGTCGCGTACGCGTAGCCCGCGACGGCCCGGTCGACCTCCGCCACGAGCCAGGGGTAGCGGACCGATGTCTCCTCGATTCGCCTCGCGAAGTCGCTGGCGCTCGGCACGGTCTCCTCGAAGGAGACTGCCGTGTCGCGAACGAACGGCTCGTAGATCGCCGCGCACACGGCGGCGTCGCGTTCATGGTCGGCGTCTCGGATCAGCATGCCGCGGATTCTGTATCAAGCTGCGGCTACAGGCAATGCGCGTACTCACCTGGAATCTCTTTCATGGACGCTCCGTGCCAGCTTCCGGTCGCGACCTCAGCGTCGCATTCGCCGCTCACCTTGCCGAATGGGACTGGGACGTCGCCCTGCTGCAGGAGGTGCCACCGTGGTGGCCGCCGCTGCTAGCACGAGCCGCCGAAGCAGAGGCGCGCGTCGCGCTCACCTCGCGTAACTCGGGGCTCGCCGTTCGCCGCGCGCTGGGCAAGCGCCGACCCGACCTCATGAAGTCGAACGCCGGCGGCGCCAACGCTGTGCTGAGTCGCGAAGGCGTCCGCGAGTACCGCGCGATGCGGCTTCGCACCTGGCCCGAGCGACGGGTCGCGCAGCTCGTCGGGCTCCCGAGCGGCGCCTGCGTCGCCAACTACCACGGCTCCGCGCGCGCCCAGCTCGCCGAAGAGGAGCTCGACGAGCTCTGGGAGGTCGCGCTCACGTTCGCCGGCGAGGCTCCGCTCGTCCTCGGAGGCGACCTCAACCTGCGCTCGCCACGTGCGCCGGCCCCGGATATCGCGCACGTCGCCAGCCGTGACGTCGACCATATCTTCGCGAGGGGGCTGCGAGCCACCGGAGACGCCCACACACCGGATCGTCGACTCGCGGTGGGCGAGCGAATCGTCGAGCTCTCCGACCACCCGCCGCTCGCGGTCGCGCTCGTGTGAGGCCGGCGCCTCCGCCCGCGCGGCGCGGGACCGGGGGTAGCATGGGGTGGCCTGCCCGCCCTCGATCTCCACCGTTTCTCGCATGCGTGAAGCCGACACCCCCGTCGAAGCGCCCTCGCGTTCCGCTCCCGCACGCAGCCTCGTGCTCAGCGTCGATTTCGAGGACTGGAACCAGCTCGTGCGTCGGCGCGTCGGCGCTGCCGAATGGGATCTACGCGAAAGCGCGCTCGCTCGCCAAAGCGCGACCCTGCTCGAGGCGCTCGACGCGATTGGAGCGCGAGCGACCTTCTTCGTTCTCGGGATCACTGCGCGCACCTACCCTGAGCTCGTGCGCGAGCTGGTCGAGCGCGGCCACGAGATCGCTTCCCACGGGTTCGAGCATCGCCGCGTCTACGACGGGACCGCCGAGGACCTGCGCGCAGACCTCGAGCGCAGCATCGAGCTGCTGGGCGAAATCACGGGCATGCGCCCGCGCGGCTATCGTGCGCCCGCCTTTTCGATCAACCTCCAGACGCCCTGGGCCTACGACGTGCTCGCGGACCTCGGCTTCGCCTACGACTCCAGCCAATACGACTCCCCCCGCATCCCGCAGCGCATCCGCCCACTCCTTCGCTCGCCGTTCGCGATCGAGCTCGCGTCCGGTCGCACCCTGTGCGAGCTACCGATAGCCGCATGGCGGATGGGCTCGCGCTCACTGCCGATCGGCGGCGGCGCCTACTGGCGCCTGCTACCTGCGCCCCTGCTCATCCATGGCCTCGCGAGCACCGCGAGCGTTGGGCCCGCGGCGCTCTACTTGCATCCCTACGAGTGCGACCCCGAGCCCTTGCGCGCCCGTCTGCCCGCCGACGCGCCGCGAAAGCAGCGGCTTCACGCGCGGCTGCGCGAGCTCCAGCGCAACCCGCGGCGAATGCGTGTCCTCTCGCACCTGCGCGCCGTGGGGCATCATTTCGACCTTCTCACCTGCGAGCAAGCCTATGAGCGATTCAGTTCAAGCACCCAGCAGAGTCCAAGCGCACTTCGGCGAGAACGCGCGGTCGTTTGACGACCTCTACGAGGACGAGCGGCTATCGCAGCGCCTCCTCCGGCCCGGTCTCTTCCGCAGACGCGAGCTCGCACTCGAGGCCGTCCGTTCGTATTCGGCGCCGCGCGTGCTCGACGTCGGTTGCGGCTCCGGGCGCATTGGAGAGCTGATCCTCCTCGAGCGGGCGCGCAGCTGGGTCGGCATCGACTTCGCCGAGCCGATGCTCGAGCTCGCCCGTGAGCGCCTCGCGCGCTTTGGCGACCGCGCACAGATCGTCCACGGCGACTTCCTACAGACGAACCTCGAGGGCCCGTTCGAGGTGGTCCTCGCGCTCGGGCTCTTCGACTACATCCCCGAGCCCGAGGCCTTCGTCCAACGCATGCACGAGCTCTGTGCGCCCGCGGGATCGATCGTCGCCTCCTTCCCGTCCTGGACCCCCGTGAAGGGGCGCTTGCGCAAGCTCCGCTACGAACGGATCAACCACTGCCCGATCTTCGACTACAGCGAGGAGCGGGTGCGAAGTCTGCTGCAGGGCGCCGGCTTCCAGGGCCTCGAGATCAGGGCCCGCCGCTCCGGGCTGCTCGCGCGCGCCTGGCGCTAGGCGCGGCTTGCCGCGGTCGGTGCCAACGGCCGCGGATCGACCCTGTGGTCCGCGTCACGCGAGCGCCGCGGCGCCGTCAGCCTGAACGAGCGCGCTCCCCGCGCGGGCCGAAACGAGCGAACTTCGATGACGCGTGTGCTGATCGTCGCGCCGTCTCCGTTGCCGTCGGAGTCGCCCAGATCGTTGCGGAAGCGCGTCCCGGGCACGTGCGTGCGTGCGAGCGCCCTGACGATGATCGCGTTCGCGATGGCGTCGGGATCAACCGTGTAGCTCGAGTTCATCACCAACCCGCGGAGCTCTTTTACGCGTCGCTGCATCGCAAACCTTCGCCCCTCCTATCGGCCCGCGCCCATGGAGAAGCAAGTCCTGAGGCCGGATTACGACAAGCATATGAGCACTGATCGTGCCGAATTGCCAGCCCCGTTCGTGCCGCCTGCCACGATACGATGGCTCTTGGAAGATGGCCGTCATGGACGCCGACCCGCTCACTTTCTCGCAGGACGCGATCCCACGATCGCGCTCGGGGCAACTGCGGCTGGCCGACTGCGCCCGCGCCTTCTCGCACTACACCTCGCCGCGCCTCATCGTGCTCGCGCTCGCGCTGGCCGCTGTTCTGCGGGGACTCGTCGGCGGGTGGACCTGGCAGGTCGCGATCGTCCCGATCTACCTCGTCGTCACCGAGCCGCTCACGGAGTGGCTCATCCACGTCTATGTGCTTCATGCCCGCGGCGTGCACGTCGGCGGCCACACGCTCGAGCCGCTCGCCGCACGCGAGCATCGCGCTCACCACGCCTCCCCCACGCGAGCTGCGGTGGGTCTTCATCCCGCTCCCCGCGCTCCTCGCCTTCCTGCCGACGATCGCTCTGCTCGTCTTCGTGTACGCCTTGATCGCGCACGCACTCGCGGGCGGGCCGCTGCTCGCCGAGTGGGCGACCGGCCTGCTCGTCGCCTACGCGATCCTCGCCTCATACGAGTGGTGCCACTTCCTCATCCACACGCCCTACCGGCCCAAGCGCTGGTATTACAAGCTCATCTGGCGCAACCACCGCCTGCACCACTACAAGAACGAGCACTTCTGGTTCGGGGTCACCTCGCATGTCGGTGACCTGGTCCTCCGCACGAACCCCGACCAAGCGGACGTGCCGAAGTCTCAGACCGCTCGCTCGCTCGCCGGCACGCGCTGAGACGAACGCGCGCTAGGCGCGCGCGGCGGCTTCCGCGGTGGGCTCATCGAGCTCGCGCGCGGGCGCCTCGCCCCACAGCGCTTCCAGGCGGTAGAAATCGCGCATCGCGGGCGTGAAGATGTGCACGATGACGTCGAGGTAGTCCATGAGCACCCATCTCGCGCTCGGCAGCCCCTCCACGCGGCGCGGTTGCACGCCGTGCTCGCTCGATAGGCCCTCGTCGATCGAGTCGTGGATCGCCTTCGTCTGGCGCTCGGTGTTGCCCGTGCAGATGATCAGGTAATCCGTGTACGAGACGAGGCCTCGCAGGTCGATCTCGACGATCTCGCTTGCCTTCTTCTCCGCCGCGAGCCGCGCGATCTCGTTCGCGAGGTCCTGCGGCCCGAGCGCGCGCTCGCGGCTCAACTCGCGCACCGTCACCGTATCGCCGCCTTGCTCGCGGAGGCGTAGAGCCGGTGCTCGGCTATGTACGCAGCGACCGCCGGGCCGACGAGGTCCTCGACGGGTTCGCCGTTGGCCAGACGCGCCCGCACCATCGTGGAGGAGACCTCCACCCGCGGCATGTGCAAGAAGATCGGCCGGGCGTCGGCGTCGATCGCGCGCAGCGCCGCGCTCACGCGCGCCCTGGCGCTCTCCGCGTCGTCCCATCCGGGGCCGCGCTCGGCCACCGCGATGGAGGCAAGCCTCAGGATGTCGCGCGGCCTGCGCCACGAGGGCAGCGTGCAGGCCATATCGGCTCCCAGGATGAGTGTCAGCTCCGCATCGGGTTGGCTGGCATGAACGGCCTCCAGGGTATCGACGGTGTAGGACCGACCGCCCCGGTCGATCTCGAGCGTGCTTACCTCCACGCGGTCCTCGCCCTCCACAAGCGCCCGACACATCGCGAGGCGGTGGAAGGGGCCCGGGTCGTCGGCCGGCGGTGGCTTGTGCGGAGGCAGGTAGAGAGGCATCAGGAGAACGCGGTCGAGCGCCAGCTCCGACACGGCGTGGCGCGCGAGCTCGCGATGCCCGATATGCGGCGGATTGAAGGAGCCGCCGAGGACGCCGAGAGCGCTCACGATGCGCCCGGCGCGCGGCCGACCGGGCTAGAGTCGAACGTGGCCGTCGCCCTCGACGATGTACTTGTAGGTGCAGAGCTCGCGCAGGCCGATCGGTCCCCGCGCGTGCAGCTTCTGCGTGGAGTTGCCGATCTCCGCGCCCATCCCGAACTCGCCACCGTCGGTGAAGCGCGTCGAGGCGTTCACGTAGACGCACGCCGCATCGACACCGAGTTGGAAGTGCCTTCGCCGCCTGCGTATCCCTGGTCACGATCGCCTCCGAATGGCCGCTGCCGTATCGCGCGACGTGGTCGATCGCATCCTCGACCGAGTCCACGACGGCGATCGCGATCGTCATCCCGAGGTACTCGGTCGGCCAGTCCTCGTCCTCTGCCGCAACGACGCCGCTCCCACCCGGGAGGTCGAGCGCGCGCTCGTCGGCGCGGACCTCGACCCCCGCCGCCTGCAGCGCCGAGACGATCCGCGGAAAGAAGCGGTCGGCGACGCTGCGGTGGATGAGGAGCTTCTCCGCCGCATTGCACACGCCGGGCCGCTGGACCTTCGCGTTGAGCACGATCGCTTCGGCCTCGTCGAGGTCGGCGCTCGCGTCGACGTAGACGTGGCAGTTCCCGGCCGCGGCATAGATCACGGGGACGCGCGCAACGCCCTCGAGCGCCGCCTTCAACTGCTCGCCGCCTCGCGGGATGATGAGGTCCACGGTGTCGCTCTGGCGGGCGAGCTCGGTGAGCTCCTCGCGCCCGCCGCCCTGCACGAGCACGACCGACCCGTGCGGCAGGCCCTCGGCGGCCGCCGCGTCCGCGGCGACGCGCGCCAGCACCTGATTGGAGTGGCTCGCGCTCGAGGAGCCGCGCAGCACGATCGCGTTGCCCGACTTCATGCACAGCGCGGTCGCGTCGATCGTGACGTTCGGCCGTGCCTCGTAGATCACCGCGATCACGCCGAGTGGCACCCGCTGCTTGCGCACGTCGAGACCGTTCGGCAGGCGCCAGCCTTCGATCACCTCGCCCACGGGGTCCGGCAGAGCGATGATCTGCCGCACGGCCCGCGCGATGCCCGCGAGGCGATCGTCGTCCAAGCGCAGCCGGTCGAGCAGCGCATCGGAGAGCTCCGCAGCGCGGCCCGCCTCGAGATCACGCTCGTTAGCGGCCAGGATCTCGCTCGCGTTCTCCTCGAGGCGCCTCGCCATCGCCTCGAGCGCGGCGTTCTTGACGTCGGTGGGGACGCGCGCGAGGGTCCGCGAGGCCTCCCGTGCGGAGCGGCAGAGCTCGGCGACCGAGTTCGCGTCCCCCGACTTGTGGCCATCGCGGCCAACCGCGGGCGTATCCGTGCGTTGCAGGGTGCCGGCCATCGGTGTCCCAATAGTAGGGCAGCGCCTAGCCCACGACCAGGTAATCCCGGTGCACAGCCTCCTCGTCGCCATCGGGAAGCTGCGCACGCGCCTGGGCGGACGTCATGCCCTTGATCTTCGCGAGCTCCGCTGAGGAGTAGCGCGTAATGCCCTTCCCCAGCGCAGGGCCATCGGCACCCGCCTCGCGGATCTCCACGGCGTCGCCCGCCTGGAAGCTGCCGTGGATCTCCGTGATGCCGACCGGGAGCAGGCTGCGCCCGCGCTCGCGGAGCGCGCGTGCGGCGCCCGCGTCGACGATCAGCGTTCCGTGGGTGGGCTTCGCGTACTTCAGCCACAGCTTGAACGAGGAGTGTCCCTGCGCCCGCGCGGGGAATCGCGTGCCGCGCGGCTCGCCGCGGAGCACCCCTGTGAGCGCATCCTCGACGAGGCCGCTGCAGACGACGGTGGGGATGCCCGCCGCGGTCGCGATGTCCGCGGCGATGAGCTTCGAGCGCATCCCGCCCGTGCCCCACTGCGAGGTGGTGGAGCCCACGGAGAGCTCCTCGACCGCGCTGAAGTCGCTCAGCTCGGGCACGAGCTGCGCATCAGCGTCCGCTCGTGGGTCGGCGGTGAAAAGCCCCTCGACGTCGGTCAGCAGAACGAGCAGGTCCGCGCGCACGAGCGTCGCCACCTGCGCCGCGAGGAAGTCGTTCTCGCCGAACGAGATCTCGTCCGTCGCGGTCGTGTCGTTCTCGTTGATCACCGGCACGACCCCCCACTCGTAGAGCTTTGCGAGCGTCTGGCGTGCGTTGAGGTAGCGCGTGCGGTCGTGCATGTCCATCGCCGTGAGCAGCACCTGCGCCGCGACGACGTCGCGCTCGTGCAGGAGCGCGTCGTAGACGGCGAAGAGCTTGCCCTGGCCGATCGCGCTCGCCGCCTGGAGCTCTGCGATCGCCGCGGGGCGCTCATCGAGCCCCATCACGCTGATCCCGCGCGCAATCGCGCCACTCGAGACGAGCGTCACCTCTCGCCGGTCCTTGCGCAGGCTCGCGGAGACGTCGCATACGCGTTCGAGCGCCTGGATGCGCACGCCGCCGTGCTCGTCGCCGATGACGCTCGATCCGAGCTTGATAACGACGCGTCTCATCGCGGTCAGCTTATTTGGGTCGACTGCTCGGGGATCAGGACGATCCCGAAGAGAACAGCCGGAGGGTCTCCCCACCGATCTGCACCTCGTCGCCCGGCTCGAATCCCTTCGCGCTGAGCGCGCTCAGCACGCCGAGTCGCGTGAGCGTCGCTTCTACGTACGCGATCGCTTCGTGCTGCTCGAGATCGAAGCGGCTCACCAGCCGCTCGACGCGCTCGCCCGCGACGCGGAAGACGCGCTCGTCCAAGCGCTGCACGTCATAGCCGGGCTGGGCGCTCGGCCGGAAGACCATGTGCTCGGCGAGCACGATCCCGGTCTCCTCCGACGCCGGCTGGGTGGGACCCACGGCCGCGTCGGGCACGCGCTCCAGCAGTTCGCGCGCAAGATCCGCGAGGCCGGCTCCGGTCGCGCTCGATGTGATGGCGATCGGCACGTCCGCGCCGAGGTGCCGCGAGAGCGCGTGCGCAGCCTCGCGCGAGCGCTCCTCCGAGACCAGATCGGCCTTCGAGAGAGCCACGATGCGTGGCAAGCGCGCGAGGCGGGGATCGTGGAGCGCGAGCTCCCGCTCGATGAGGTCGAAGTTCGCGATCAACGAGCTCGCGCGAGACTCCGTCGCCGAGCCCGTCTCGGCGGTGTCGATCCCCGAGAGCTCCGGCGCGAGGTCGAGCACGTGCACGAGGAGCCGCGTGCGCTCGACGTGTGCGAGAAACTCGTCACCGAGACCCGCGCCGCTGCTCGCCCCCTCGATCAGGCCCGGTATGTCGGCGATGACCAGCTGGCGGTCGTCTCTTTCGAGGACGCCGAGCGCGGGCTCGAGCGTCGTGAACGGGTACGAGGCAACCTTCGGGCTCGCGCGCGTGAGCCGCGCGAGCAGCGAGGACTTGCCGGCATTGGGCAAGCCCACGAGACCAACGTCCGCGAGCAGCTTCAGCGCAAGCTCGAGCCAGCCCTCCTCGCCCGGCAGCCCTCGCTCGGCGAAGTGCGGCGCCTGGCGCGTAGGGCTCGCGAAGCGCTTGTTGCCGCGCCCCCCCGAGCCGCCCGCCGCGACCACGGCGCGCTCGCCATCGCGGAGAAGCTCCCAGCCTCGGCCCTCGAGGCCGCCCTCGACCCCTGTCGCCTGGGTGCCGGGCGGAACAGCGATCTCGAGCGGCGCGCCGTCGGCGCCGTGACGCAGCGCGCCCCTGCCCACGCCGCCGCGCTC
The DNA here is from genome assembly GCA_963738355.1 of uncultured bacterium. GTDB lineage: Bacteria > Actinomycetota > Thermoleophilia > Solirubrobacterales > Solirubrobacteraceae > Palsa-744. Next base: position 54,693 of record CAVTWF010000005.1, on the reverse strand, counting down.
CGCGCGGTGATGGGTCCTGCGGCGAAGCGCGCGAAGGTCTCGCAGCGACGCATCGCAGACCAGCACGACGTCCCCTCCGCGGCCGCCATCGCCTCCGTCGGGACCGCCGCGGGGCACGTGCGCTTCGCGGCGGAAGCTCGCGCAGCCGCCGCCGCCCTCACCAGCTTGTACGTAGATTCGTGCGCGGTCCTGCAGTGGGCGTCAGCGCTCGGCGTCGGCGCGCACACTCACGACGCGGCGACCGCCACGGCCCGTGGCGAAGTGCACCGTGCCCTTTGCGCGAGCGAAGAGCGTGTCGTCTCGTCCCATGCCCACGCCATCGCCGGGATGGAAGCGCGTGCCGCGCTGACGAACGATGATCTCACCGCCGCTGACGGACTCGCCGGCGAACAGCTTCACGCCGAGGCGCTGCCCGGGGGAGTCGCGCCCGTTGCGACTGGAGCCAAGCCCCTTCTTATGAGCCATCCTCGGCCTCCTTCGGCTTCGTGCTTCGTGAGCGCGGCTTCTTCGTGTCGTTCGGCTTCTCCGTGCTGCTCGGCTGCTCGGCGCTTCCCGGCTTCTGCGCAGCGGGCTTGCGAGCCGCACCCGTCCCGCCGGCGGCCGCCGGCTTTCGGGTGGCCGCCGGCTTCGCGGGAGCCTCCGCGGCGGCGCCGTCCTTCGCGGCACGCGAGCGCGCCGCGCCCGACTTGATCTCCGCGACCTCGATCCGCGTGAGCTCCTGGCGGTGGCCCGTGCGCCGCTTGTAGCCGCGCTTGGGCTTGAACTTGAACACCCGCAGCTTCGGACCGCGCTCGTGTGCGAGCACCTTCGCGCTGACCTGCACGCGAGCGAGCGAGTCCTGGTCGAACGCCACCTCATCGGAGCGGAAGAGCAGCGGTTCGAGCGAGACGGTCGTGCCGACGTCGGCGGGCAGGCGCTCGACGAGCAGGCGCTGGCCTGGCTCGACGCGGTATTGCTTGCCGCCGGTTCTCACGATCGCGTACATGGGTGCTTGATGTGGGCTCTGATGAGTCGAGGAACGTCTCGATCAGCCGGCGGCCACGCCGCTCCGGAGCTCCCTCACTCCGAGGTCACCGTGGCCTTGGCAGTCGAACGGCGCCGTCCGCCTCTGCGGCCGCGACGCCGGGGTTTTGATTGTAGGCCATCGTCGTCCGAGGCCGTCTCGTCCGCGGAGTCATCGCCGGAGGACGCCCGCGGACGCCGCTTCGTCGAGGAGCGCTTGCCGTGGCTGTCCTCCGCGCTGATGAGCGCATCGTCTTCGGGGCCCGAGTCGCTCGCGGTGAGCGACCGGCTGAGCCCGGCCTCCACGCGGGCCTCCCCGTCCTCGCCGCCGGGCAGGCTCGCGCGCCCGCGCGCGCGACCACCATCTTCCTCGGAGGCACTCAGGCGGATCCCCGGCCCCTGCGCGCCCTCGGGCTCGCGCTCGGTGCGGCGCCGGCGCCCACCCCTTCGCCCGCGTGAGCTCGCGCGCGCTCCGCCGCCAGCTCGTAACCGCCTTCGGCTCCGGCGCTTCGGGCAGGCTAGGCTCGATCGGCTCGCCGCTCTCGTCGAGCAGCTGGGCGGTCGCGGCGGTGCGATCGGCGCGTGCGATCCGCACGAGACGCTTTTCGCCGACGTTTGAGGCCGCGCCCGTGATCGACACGAGATAGCCGTCGATCTTCGCGACCGCCGCGTCGGCGATGTACATGTGCGGCTCCACGATCTCCACCAGGACCTCGTCGCCCTCGCGGAACGGGAGCGCGCGCTCTTCGACTTCCCCCCGCGTCCCCTTGAAGGTGATCGCGAAGTGGTCGAGCGGCAGTCCCTCGGAGCCCTCGAAGTGGAAGAACTTGCCCGTCTTCGCCTCGAGCGCCTCGAGCATGCGCGCGTCCTGACCCGTGAACTGCGCGGTGATGCGCGGGTTGATCTGAACGAGGAACGCCTCGACATCGGGCTCTTCGGCGACGACGTCACGAAGCCGCCGCTCAAAGCCGATCGCGATCGTTTCCTCGGAGCGGATCACGCCCTCGCCGCCACACGTGGGACACGGCCTGCCGATGATCTCGCGCAGGCCCTCCGTGACGTTCTGGCGGGTCATCTCGACGAGCCCGAGGGCGGAGATCTCGGCGGTGAAGGTCTTCGTGCGGTCCTGCTCGAGTGCCTTGCGCAGCGTCTTCATCACGGCGTCGCGATTGCGCGCACGCGCCATGTCGATGAAGTCGATGACGATGATGCCGCCGATGTCCCGCAACCGCAGCTGGTTGACGACCTCGTCGGCGGCCTCGAGGTTGGTCTGCGTGATCGTCTCCTCGAGCCCCCCGTCCTTGCCGCGCCCCGTGAAGCTCCCGGAGTTCACGTCGATCACCGTGAGCGCCTCCGCATGGTCGATCATGAGGTAGCCGCCGCTCGGCAGGTTCACTCGACGCGAGAGCGCTTGCTCGATCGCCTCGTCGACCTTGTAGGTCTCGAAGAGGTCCTCGTCGCTCTTCCACAACTCGACCCGCGGCACGAGCTCGGGCGCCGTACGCGTGAGGAACGACGTCAGCCGCTCGTACTGGCGCTCGTCGTCGACGATCGCGCGCTCGAAATGGTTCGAGAAGATGTCCCGCACGACGCGCACGGAGAGGTCGGCTTCCTGGAACACGAGCGCCGGCGCGGGCGTCTTTGCGACGCGTGCCTCGAGTACCTCGTGGAGCTTGTGGAGGTAGAGCAGCTCGCGTTCGAAGTCCGCGCGCGTTGCGCCGTGCGCGGCCGTGCGCACGATCACGCCGCCCGCTCCGAGGTCGAGCTTGGAGGTGGCGCGCCGGAGGCGTTCGCGCTCGCGCTGGTCGAGCCTTCGCGAGACCCCCACGCCCTCGCCCGTGGGGGCGTAGACCATGTAGCGGCCCGCGATCGTGAGCTCCATCGAGAGCCGCGCGCCCTTCGTCTTGAGCGGGTCCTTGACGACCTGCACGACGATTTCCTGCCCAACCTTCAGCAGGCTCGAGATCTGGCGCGCGCTCGCGCCGTGGCCGCGCTTGGCGACCTGGACGCCGGGCATCACAATCTCGTCGACGTGTAGGAAGCCGTTCTTCTCGAGGCCGATGTCGACGAACGCGGCCTCGAGGCCTGGAAGTACTGCCTCGACCTTCCCCTTGTAGATGTTGCCGACGATCGAGCGCGAGTTGCGGCGCTCGATGTAGAGCTCGGCTATTCGATAGCCGGCTTCAGGATGCGAGTCGCGGCGCTTACGCCGCGAGGAGGCGGACGATGGAGCCGCGGGCGTTCCCGCGGCCTCCAGGAGCGCGACGCGCGTCTCGGCGCGATCGACGCTTACAAGCACTTGTTTCTTCAAAGTAATCCTGTCTTTCCATGTTAGAAGTGATTTCGTCGCGCGCCGGTCGCTCGTGATCCGGGCGTGCGCTTCGCGCACGATGCGCGTGCGCTGCGTTGCGCTCCAGCCGCATGCTCACAGCCCCACCGCCGCGCGCCCCTTCAGAGCCTGAGCGGAGCGCGCTTGCGCGTAGACGGACTGCGCGAGACCGAGCGCGAGGAATGTGCTGAGCACGGAGGAGCCCCCATAGCTCACGAGTGGCAGCGTGATGCCGGTGATCGGCGAGATGCCGATCGCCATTCCAACGTTGATGAACACCTGGAAGAGCATCGCAGCCACCACCCCCCCGGCTATGAGCGCTCCGAACAAATCCTTCGCCATCGTGAGAATCCGCAGTAATCGCCATATCACGAGCGCATACAGCGAGAGCACGAGCGAAGCGCCGATGAACCCCCAGCGCTCGCCCACGGCGGCAAATATGAAGTCGGTGTCATCCTCCGGAACGAAGTTCAGCGTCGTCTGTGTCGCGTTCACTCCGCGGCCCGTCTTCTGACCGGACCCGATTGCGATCTTCGACTCCTCCTGCTGATAGCCCTGCTTCTGTGAGTCTGTGGAAGGGTGCAGGAAGGCCGTGAGGCGTTCTTCCTGGTATGGCTTGAGCAGGTGGACGCCGACCGCGGGGGCCGCCACGAGGACGAGCGCGATCGACGCCACTCCGATCGCGGCGAGCGCGGCCAGATGCTTGCCCGGGACGCCTGCGACGAAGAGGATCGTCAAGGTGATCACGACGAAGACGAGGCCCGACCCCACGTCCGGCTGGATGATCACGAGCATCGCCGCGACGAGCCCAGCGAGTGTGATCTGCACCGTGTTCTTGCGCTCTCGCACGTGGCGGTAGCGCTCGACCACGAAGCTCGCAAGCGCGATGATCAACATGATCTTGCCGAGCTCGGATGCCTGGAAGGCGAAGAAGGGGAAGTTGATCGCGCGCTGGGACCCGTTCGCGGCGTGTCCGAGCACACGCACCGCGAGGAGGCTGATCAGCAGCGCGACATAGAGCGCGCGCCCGAAACGGCGAAGGCGACCGTAGTCGAAGCCCGCCAGGAGGACCATCGCGGCGAAGCCGAGCAGCAGATAGACCGCCTGCCGGTCGACGTAGTAGTGCGGGCTCGCGGGCACGAGCGACTTCGTCACGCTCGCGAGCGTGACCACTGAGCAGATGCCGAGGCCGATCACGGCGAGCGTGAGCCAGGGATCGACCGCCAGCCGCACCGTGCGCCGCGCACTGGGTGTCTCTGCGGGCTCGCCGCGCCGCATCACGGACGGCGCGATCCGGGGTGTCGGCGTCGTCACGCTCATCGGCGTGCGCTCGCGGTCGGTGTGTGGTGAGGGCTCATTGCGCTAGTGCGTCTTCGAGGTGCCGACGATGAAGCGCTTCGGCTGCGCGAACCAGCTCGAGGCGATGAGCCGCGCGATCGGCGCCGCCGTTTCCGCGCCGAAGCCGCCCTGCGGGACGGTCACGGCGATCACGATCGGCTTCTGCGCGTCGGCGACGTAGCACATGTACCAGGACTGTTCGAGCTTGCCCACGACTTCCGCCGTGCCCGTCTTCCCGTAGACGGGGTGCGCTTCCTGGTTCCACCCCGTCCACACGTCGGCCGACGTGCCGCCCGCTTCGCTCGCGGCCTTGTGGATGCCTTCGAAGACGAGCCCCAGGTAGGTCGGGCTGAGCTTCACGTGGCGCACGGGCGGATAGCTGAGGCGCTGCACGAGGGCGCCGTCGGAGGCGTCGACCTCGAGCCCGAGGTGCGGGCGCACCTTCCACCCGTTGCCGTCGTTCAGGAAGGCGTTCACGAGCGTCGAGTAGGCCGTCGCCATCTGCAGCGGCGAGGTCTGCAGCGAGCCCTGCCCGACCGCGAGGTCCATGTTTTCGCCCACCGTCCAGGGCTTGACTTCGGATACGTAGCCGCAGCCGCCGCGGGGGTGCTTGTGTTCGCATCTCACCTGCAGCGCGTTCATTTCTTCGCGCCACTTCGCGTTCGGCACGACGCCGTCGATCTCGCTCGGCAGATCGATCTGCGTGGGCTCGCCGATGCCGAGCAGGTGGGCCATGTGCTGGATCGCTTCGTTGTGGGAGTTCGCGCGCTCGCCGACTTCGAAGAAGTACGTGTCCGAGGAGACCTTCAGCGCTTCCACGAGCCCCACGCCGCCGTAGTCGGCGTGGCCGGCGTTGCAGAAGTTCTCGCCGCCGACGTCGATGCACTGGCCGCCGCCGAGTCCTTCTTCGGGGCTCAGAAAGCCGCCTTCGAGCGCCGCCATCGCCGTTATCGGCTTGAAGGAGGAGCCCGTCGGATAGAGCCCTTCGGTGGCCCTGTCCGTGAGCGGCGCGGCCGGTTCTGCACCTTCGCCGACGCTCGTGTTGCCCGTGAGCGACGCGTATTCGGACTGCGTCAGCGGCTTCGCGAAGACGCTCGGGCTGAAGCTCGGATAGGAGCCGATTGCGAGGATTTCCCCGTTGAGCGGGTCCATCGCGACGAACGCGCCCGAGGTCGCCGGCTTGCCGGACGCTTGCGCGCTCGAGATCCCCTGGCGGAGGGCTTCTTCGGAGCCCTTCTGGAGATGCTCGTTGATCGTCAGCTTGAGGTTGTACCCCGCCTGTGGAGCGATCGGAGCGATCGTCGCGGGCTCGGGTTCGCCGGCGGCATTGACCTCGAAGCGCTGCGCGCCCGGCTTGCCACGCAGGTAGCGGTCGTAGTAGTACTCGAGCCCCGCCTGACCGACGACCGTTCCCGGCTGGACGCCGCGGAAGGCGGGCTTCTTGAGCTCCGGTTCGTTGACCTGCCCCACGTAGCCGAGCACCTGCGCGGCCATTTCGCCGAAGGGATAGGTGCGAAGCCACACGGGCTGCTGAACGACGCCCGGGAATTCGCTCTGGCGCTCGGAGAGGATCGTGAGCGCCCCCGGTCCCGCGTCCGTCTTGATCGTGACGGGAGCGTAGTGCGCTTCCGCGTAGCCCTTGCCGACGAGCTGTTCGATGCGCCGCGGGCTCATGCCGATGACGCGCGCGAGGCCGTCATAGACCTGGTGGCGCGCATGCGGCGGTCGCGGGCAGCTCCGAGGGCTCGATCTGCACGGCGTTGACGACGCGGTTCGTGACCACCGGCTTGCCTTCTCGATCGACGATTTCGCCGCGCGGCGCCGGCGTCGGCAGTTCGCGCAAGCGGTTCGCGTTGGCTTGCTGCAGGTATTGATCCCCGGAGAGTATCTGCAGGTACCACAGGCGGAAGAAGATCACGCCGAAGAGCACGAGCGCGAGCACGCCGAGGATCGCCGCGCGCACGGCGAGCGACGGCGGGACGAAGATGCGGGAGTCGGCGGGTGTGCTGCTGCGCTCAACGATCATGCGCGCGAGAGCGGCGAGAGCCCACCGGTGGTGTACGCGCGACGCCGCCGGCGTCGCGGGTCATCGGGCAAGCCCGGCTCGACGATCCTCCGCGTGAGCGCCCACACGGGGGCCGCGAGGATCGTGTCCACCACGGTTCCGAGCACGATTTGCCGCAGCAGCTCGAAGCTCACCGGCGCATCCACGCCGAGCAGGAACTCCATGAGCGAATACCCCGCGAGCGAGGCGAACGCCGCGAGTCCGCCCAGCAGGAGCGGCATCAGCGTCGCTTGCGGGTCGCGCATCTCGCGCAGCCGTCCGCCCGCGTAGCCGATGAGCGTGAAGATGAGCGACGTGAGCCCGAGCGTCTGCAGAAGCGTGATGTCGACGAGTAGGCCAACGGCGAACCCGGTCACCGCGCCCACGGTGGAGCCGCAGAGGTAACCCACGAAGACGACGACGAGCGGCGTGATGTCCACGCGCACGCCGAAGATCGGAAGCTCCGAGAGAACCCCCGTCTGGATGAAGACGGCGATCAGCACGAGCAGCGCGATGCGCGCCGCAACGCTCGCCTCCGCGGAGCGCTGAGAGGCTTGCGCGCCGCTTCCCGCGCGCTGGCGCCCGCCGGTGATCGGCCCGCCCGACCCCGTGCCGCGCTCCATCATCCTTCGCCTCCCGTCGCGGCGAGCTGCCCGCCCGGGGACGGCGCGGATGTCGAGCTCTGACCCGGCGCGAGCCCGGTCAGCAGATGCGTGATGCGTGCGGGCGGCGAGCCGTGGACCGCCGTGAGCACCTGCACGGTGCTCAGGTTGTGGAGGTTCACGAGCGGTTCGACGTTCACCGACTCATACTGGCTGCGCGCGTTGCCCGAGGTCACCCTCCCAATCGGGATCCCCGCCGGGTAGAGCGATTCGTCCTGGCTCGAGACCGTACCCGCGGTGACGACGTATTCGCCGGGGTTGACCGCGGTGTTCTGCGGCAGGTACTGCAGCACGAGCCCGTTCGGGTCGCCGACCTTCGGTTGCACCGTGCCAAATGCGCCGCCGCCGTTGAGCCTCGCGGTGGCGCCGAATTCGTGGTCGTTGATGAGCATCACCTGGGCGCCGTCCGCCCAGGACTGCGCGACCTTGCCGACGAGCCCTGCGCTGTCGATCACGGGGTCGTTGACCTGCACGTTCGCGGGCGTTCCCTGGTCGATGATCACGCTCGAGTCCCAGAGGCTCGGCGACTGGAGGACGACGACCGCGTTGACAGGCCGATAGTTGTGGATGTTGAGGCTCGTGTCGAGCCGGTCCTGAGCGGCGAGTTCGCGGTAGGCGCGTGCTTCGCTCTGGTACTGGACGAGCTGCGCGCGTGCGTGCGCGAGCTGCTTGCGGAGCTTGTCGGTCGGAGTGTTCGCACTCAGCGCGTTGCCGATCGAGCCGAACACGTTGCGGACCGGCCTGAAGACGGTGTTCGCGCCGTCCTCGATCGGCGATACCACGGTCAGGAAGCCGCGCTGCACCGCGTGCAGACCGTCTCCAGGGGCCTCTTTGAAGTATGCGGTTAGGAGAATCAGCGAGAGGGCGACGAGCGCCACCAAGATCGCTCGTCTACGCCTGATCGTCTTCTTGTACAACAGCTATGGCCTTCCAAAGTCTTCATCGGGAAGAGTACGCCTGCGATCAGCGACGCCGGCGTCCACGGGAGTTTCGATTAGCGCGGTGGATTACGTCGAACTCCTCCAGCGACCGGCCCGACCCCACCGCCACGCACGTCAGGGGCGATTCCGCCATGTGCGCGGGCATCTGCGTCTCTTCGCGCAGACGCTGGTCGAGTCCCTGAAGGAGCGAGCCGCCGCCCGCGAGCGTGATGCCACGGTCCATGATGTCCGAGGCGAGCTCGGGTGGCGTGCGGTCGAGCGTCTCCTTCACTGCCTCGATGATCTGGCCGAGCGGTTCCTCGAGCGCCTGGCGGATCTCCTCGCTCGTGATCACGACGGTCTTGGGAAGCCCTGAGACCATGTCGCGACCCCGGATCTCCGCCTGCAGCTCCTCTTCGATCGGGCACGCGGAGCCAATCTCGAGCTTGAGCTCCTCGGCCGTCTGCTGCCCGATCAGCAGCTTGTATTCGCGTTTCGCGTAGTTGATGATCGCTTCGTCGAGCTCGTCGCCGCCGACGCGGATCGACTGCGACACGACGATGCCGCCGAGCGAGATGACGGCCACCTCGGAGGTGCCGCCGCCGATGTCCACGACCATCGAGCCGGTTGGCTCGGCGACGGGCAGGCCAGCTCCGATCGCGGCCGCCATCGGCTCCTCGATGAGGTACGCGGCGCGCGCGCCCGCGGACAGGCAGGCCTCCTCGACGGCGCGCTTCTCGACGCCCGTGACGCCGGAGGGCACGCACACGACAACGCGCGGATGCGCCCACCGGTTCTGGTGCACCTTCTGGATGAAGTGCCGCAGCATTTCCTCGGTCACATCGAAGTCCGCGATCACCCCGTCCTTGAGCGGCCGGATCGCCTGGATCGTGCCCGGCGTGCGGCCGAGCATGCGCTTCGCCTCGATGCCCACGGCATGCACTTCGCCGTTTCGAGAGTCGATCGCGACGACGCTCGGCTCGGAGAGCACGATGCCGCGCCCGCGGACGTACACGAGCGTGTTCGCGGTCCCGAGATCGACGGCCATGTCGCGACCACCGAAGCCGGTTAGATAGCTGACGAGACCCATGGCGGAATAGGAGGCATGGAGGGGATACGGCGCCTGGGCGCTTGACTTCGCGCCCACCGACCACCGGCCGGCTTGCGGACTTCGCAGCTGCGGCGAGCCGCGAGAGCCGGCATTGCCGGCAGGCTATGCCGGTGGCGTCGCCGCGCAGCGGTCGGCCGCCTAGGGCACACTCGCGCGGGAGTGTATCGAACGCCCGGCGCGGGGCAACATTGCGAGCGCATTTGCAGGACAATTGTGTCCGAGGGCGCTACCGCCAGAGGAGCTCCGGATAGATCTCGAGGAGGCTCGCGAGCGGCAGGCCGACGACATTCTCGTAGTCGCCCCTCACCTCGCGCACCAGCGCCGCTCCCGCACCCTGGATCGCGTAGCCGCCGGCGCGCCCGCGCCACTCCCCCCGCCCGAGGTACCAATCGAGCATGCGCTCGTCCAGCGCGCGGAAGCTCACCTGGGTGCTCGCCGCGCTCACGCGCTCCTCCTCTCCGCGCAGGAGCGCGAGGCCTCCAACCACGGTGTGTGTGCGCCCGCTCAGGGTCCGCAGCATCGCACGGGCATGTTGCACGTCGCGAGGCTTGCCGAAGAGCTCCGCGTCGAGCGCGACGACCGTGTCGGCGCCGAGCACCGCCTCGCCGCCGTGGGCACCGCGAACGGCCCGCGCCTTGCGCATGGCGTTCTGCGTCGCAACCTCGATCGGATCGCCAGCCTCGAGCTCCTCGACCTCGGGCACCACAACGTCGAACGCGACGCCGACTCGCTCGAGGATCGCCCGTCGCTGCGGTGAGCGGGAGGCGAGCGTGAGCACGTGCGCGTCAGAGTTCTGGGAAGAAGAGCGCGACCTCGCGGGCCGCGGACTCGGGCGAGTCGGAGCCGTGCACGAGGTTCTGACCGACCGCGAGCGCGAAGTCGCCGCGGATCGATCCGGGTGAAGCCTCGAGCGGGTCTGTCGCACCGATCACCTGGCGCGCCGCGCGCACCGCGTGAGCGCCCTCGAGCACCATCGCGACGAGCGGTCCCGAGGTGATGAACGCAACGAGCTCTCCGAAGAAGTCCCGCTCCGCGTGCTCCGCGTAGTGGCGTTCAGCCAGCGCGCCGTCGAGTGTCATGCGCTTGAGCGCCGCGATTTTCAGGCCCTTGCGCTCGAAGCGCGAGATGATCTGGCCGCTCAGCGAGGCGGCGAAGGCGTCGGGCTTGATGAGGATCAGCGTGCGCTCCAGGGGAGATCCCTCCTCTTACGTGTCGCGTATCGTCGAGGTCGTAGTTCTAGTGGCCCGAGCCCTAGCGCTGCGTGCTCGCAGTGCGTGAGCGCTCGGAAGCACGGGGGTGTGCTCCGGCGGCCGGCTCGCCGGCAGCCGTTTGCGCGCTGCCGTCTGCCTCCGGTCCCCCCACCGCCGCCGCGGGCCGTCCGCGTCGCCCGTCCGCCTGACCCTGCTCACCACCCGCCGCGGGAACGGGACGCCGCCGCTCCTTCGCAGGCGTCTCGGGCGACGCAGGGCGCTCTCCGGAACTCGACCGCTCGCCGGAGCTCGGGCGCTTACCGGAACTCGAGCGCTCGCCGGCACTCGAGCGCTCGCCGGCAAGCTCGCGTTCGAGCGCAGGGCGAGAGCGCGAGCTGCGCCGGGACCCGGAGCGCCGCCCCGCGGTGGCGCGTCCCGCGACCTCGGTCTCACAATACGGGCAGATCGTCCACGCGCGGTCGAGCGGTCGCGAGCAGTTCTTGCAGCGCTCCTTGAGCTTCCGCAAGCAGCTCGGGCAGCGAACGAAGTCGGCCTCGACGGGGTAGTCGCAATGCGGGCACAAGCTCGACTCCAGCTGATGCAAACGCAAGCGCGTCGTTTCGAGTTCTAGCTCGCGCTCACGCGCGTCATCGATCGATTCCGAGGGACGCAGGACCAGATACAGCAGCGTTCCCACGAAAGGGAAAAGTGACACCGCAACCGCAGAGCCCACGAGCGTCGGATCGGCGATGCGAGCGCGTGCATCCACATACGTCCAGTAGATGAGCGCCAAATACAGGAGTACGCCGAAGACGATTATGAGATCGATCGCGATCGTCACACCGCTGCTTTCGATCCCGAAATATGCGAGAGGGGTCATCGGCAGTCTGGCGAGCTTAGAGGAACCAGCGGCCGAAACCGTAGCCCGCGGCGAAGGAGACGAGGATGATGAGCGCGACCGTGATTGCGACAATCCTCACCATCGCGAGCAAGGACGGACCGTCGTCGATGCCGGTTTCCTGAAAGGGCTGCGCCTCGCGCTGCGCGGGTTCTGCCTTCGAGCGGCGCAGCTTCACGGAAGCCGAGCCCCTTCGCGATCGCCCGCGTGCGCGTCCGCGGGCATGTCTCGGATCTCGCTCATGAGCGTCCCGACAAGGTAAACGGAACCCGTCGCGAGCACGACGCCGTTTGAGGCTCCGGCCCATTCGCGTGCCGCGTGCAATGCCTTCCCGGGGTGAGGCTCGCAGGACATCTCGGTGAAGCCGAGCTGGCCGGCGAGCGACTGGAGCGTCGCGGGCGGCAACGCGCGCGGGCTGAGCGGCGCCGTGAACCACGCGCGCTCGCACAGGGGCAGCAACGCGCGCAGCATTCCGACGGCATCCTTGTCCTCGAGCACGCCGAAGACGAGCGCGACGGGACGTTCGTGCGGCCTCGTTTGCCACGCCTCCGCGAGTGCGAGCGCAGCGTCGGTGTTGTGTGCGCCGTCGAACACGGTGAGCGGGTCCGACGCGACGACTTCGAAGCGGCCGGGCACGTGCACCTGAGCTGCCGCTTCGCGGATCGCCCGCTCGCTCACCTCAATTCCCGCGGCGCGCAGATGCGTAACCGCAGTGAGGCGCGCGAGCGCGAAGTTGCGCTGCTGGAACGGGCCCTGCGCGGCCAGCTCGAAGGGCTCCCGAAGGCGGGCGACGAGCATTCGCGAACGCTGCGCGCGAGCGCGCGAGCGCGCCTGCTCGAGCACCTCCTCCTGGAGGCCGCTGCCGAGCACGAGCGTCGCTCCCGAGGGGACGACGGCGAGCTTCTCCACAGCGATGTCGCTCACGGTGGGCCCGAGCCAGCGCGTGTGCTCGAGGCCCACGTTTGTAAGTGCGCACACGCGCGCATCGAGCACATTGGTGGCGTCGTACCGGCCACCGAGGCCGGCCTCGACGACAGCAACCTCGACATTGCTGCGCGCGAGCTCCCAGAACGCGGCCGCCGTGAGAACTTCGAACTGGGTCACGTGATCGTCCTCGGCGAGCGTGTGATTGACACGCTCGGCCGCCCACGCCGCGCGCTCGATCGCCGCCGCGAAGGCGTCCGCATCGATGTCGCGCTCGGCGACCTGCACGCGCTCGGCGTAGGAGACGAGGTGCGGCGAGAGGTACGCGCCGGTGCGGATCCCGTGGCGCTCGAGGATCGCAGCGACCATGCGCGTCGTCGAGGACTTGCCGTTGGTGCCGACGACGTGGATCGCGTCGAAGTCGCGCTGCGGCGAATCGAGCACGGTCATGAGCCGGCGCATCCGCTCGAGCCCGAAGCGCATCCCGAACAGCTCGAGCGAGCGCAGGTGCCGTTCGGCGTCGGGGAGCCTCCAGCTCACAGCGTCGCCAGCTCCGCTTGCAGGCGCGCGAGCTTGTCCCGCTCGGCGTCCACGACGTCGGGCGGCGCGTTCGCGACGAAGCCCTCGTTGGAGAGCTTGCCCTGCGAGCGCGCGATCTGCTCTTCGAGGCGCTCGCGAGCGGCGCCTTGGCGGCGCTCCAGGCCCGCGAGGTCGAGACCCTCGGCCCCGGTCACCTCGAGCGTGCCACCGGGCACCGCGATCGACGCGACGGAGCTTCGGTTGTGCGTCCCCGTCGTCCGCGAGCTCGACGCGCGCGAGCCGCGCCAGCGTCTCCCTCGTCGCGTCATAGCCGTCCGCGTCAAGTCGCGCGCTCACGCGGCTGCCCGGCTTGATCCCCGCGCTGTCTCGCCAGCGGCGAACGCGAACGATCGCCTCGATCGCCTGCGCGAGCGCCGCCTCCGCAGGCTCGTCGATCAGCTCGGGGTGCGACCGCGGGTAGGCGGCGCCCGCGAGCAGTCCCTCCCCGCCGAGATGCGACCACAGCTCCTCGGTGACGAACGGGATCACGGGGTGCGCGAGCGCGACCGTCTCGCGCAGGATGTGAATGAGCGTCGCGGAGAGCGGGCCGCGCTCCTCCGCCGCGTCATCCGCGAGGCGGGGCTTGACGAGCTCGATGTACCAGTCGCAGAGCTCGCCGTAGACGAAGTCGTACAGCGAGAGCGCCGCGTGCGAGAAGTCGTATCCCTCGATGCGCGCCGCCTGCGCAACCTTCACGCGCTCGAGCCGCGAGAGGATCCAGCGGTCCTCGATCGTGTGTGGCTCGATCGCCGCCTGCACCCCGGCGTCGGTCGCGCCGAGCACGAAGCGCGTCGCGTTGAAGAGCTTGTTCGCGAGCCTCTGTCCCTGCTCGATCTTCTCCTCGGAGTAGCGCACATCCTGCGTGGAGGACATCGCGAGCAGGCCGAAGCGCACGCCGTCGGCGCCATGGCGGTCGATCTCCTCGATCGGGTCGATGCCCGTGCCCATCGACTTCGACATCCGCCGCCCGTCGGGCGCCTGAATGATCGAATGGATGTAGACGTCTGAGAACGGGACCTCGCCGGTCAGCTCGAGGCCCATCATGATCATGCGCGCGACCCACAGGAAGAGGATGTCGCGCGCCGTCGAGAGCGCGTCGGTGGGATAGAACGCCTTCAGCTGCGGCGTCTGATCAGGCCACCCGAGCGTCGCAAAGGGCCAGAGCGCAGAGGAGAACCAGGTGTCGAGCACGTCGGACTCCTGGCGCACGCCGCCGGCGCACGCGGCGCAACGCTCGGGCGCGCTGAGCGCGACCTCGACCTCAGGGCAGCGTTCGCAGTAGTAGACGGGAAGGCGGTGGCCCCACCAGAGCTGGCGCGAGATGCACCACGGCCGGATCCCCTCCATCCACTCCCCATAGACGCGCTCGTGGTTCTCGGGGATGATGCGGACGCGCCCCTCCCGAACCGCGCGTATCGCCGGCTCGGCGAGCTTCTCCATCGCCATGAACCACTGCAGCGAGACGAGCGGCTCGATGCGGACGCCCGAGCGATGCGAGTAGGGCACTTCGTGCTCGTATGGCCTCCGCGGCGGCGATCCGGCCTTCGCCTTGCAGCGCGGCGACGACCGCCGCTCGCGCCTCGTCGACGGGCATGCCCGCGAAGCGCTCCCCCGCCTGCGGCGTCATGCGACCGTCCTCTCCGATCACGGAGATCACCTCCAGACCGTGGCGGGCGCCGATGTCGAAGTCGTTGGGATCGTGGGCGGGCGTCACCTTGAGCTGGCCCGTGCCGAAGTCGGTCTTGACGTAGTCGTCGGCGATGATCGGCAGGCGCCTGCCGACCAGCGGCAAGACCGCGGTTTGCCCAACCAGCTCCTTGTAGCGCTCGTCGCCGGGGTTCACCGCGACAGCGGTATCCGCGAGCATCGTCTCCGGACGGACGGTCGCGATCGTCATCGTTCCCCCTCCCTCGAGGTCGTAGACGATCGAGTAGAGCGTGTCCGTCTCGCGACGGTTCTCCACCTCGAGGTCGGAGATGGCGGAGTTGCTGCCGGGGTCCCAGTTGACGATGTAGCGGTCGCGGTAGATGTAGCCCCTGCGATAGAGCGTCACGAACGCCTCCGCGACCGAGCGCGCGTAGCCCTCGTCGAGCGTGAAGCGCTCTTCCTCGTAGTCGCAGGAGGCGCCGAGGCGCTTGAGCTGCTCGACGATCGTGCCTCCGTAGTGCTCACGCCACGCCCACACGCGGCGCACGAACTCCTCGCGTCCGACCTCCTCGCGCGATGTGCCTTCGGCGCGGAGCATCTTCTCGACCTGCGTCTGCGTCGCGATGCCTGCGTGATCGGTGCCGAGGATCCACTTGGTCCGCAAGCCGAGCATGCGGTGGTAACGGACGAGGACGTCCTGGATCGTGTTGTTGAGCGCGTGCCCCATGTGCAGCCGGTCGGTGACGTTCGGCGGAGGGATCGCGATCGAGTAGTTGCTGGCCGCGTCGCCCTCTGGAGGCGGATGGAAGAGCCCGCTCTGAAGCCAGCGTTCGATGATTTGCGGCTCGACCTCCGAGGGCTCGAAGCGGGTCCGCTCTAGCAAGTCGTCGGTGACCTCGCTCGTCGAGGAGCGAGCGCCTTCCTCAGGCGCTACCAACCGAGGCCGCCAAAGACCGCGAAGCGCCGCGTGAGGCCGGGCGCGACTTCCCACGCCGCAGCGCCGCTTCCCTGCGCGACGACCTCGCTCCCCGCGGGCGCCTCCGCGCGCAACCGATCCGCGAGCTGAGCGGCTTCGTCCTCGTTATTCGCGCCGACCATGACGTGGCGCCAGCGCTGGATCACCGGGATCCCCTCGCTCTCCAGCTGTGCGGCGAACGAGCGCGCGTCGTGATGGCTCGGCAGCGTTATGCGGACTTCCCACTCCGGATGCCCCCAGCGCTCGGACTCTGCCGTCTCCTCCTCGTCGAGTCGCGCACGCTCGCTCGCGCGTTCGGAGTCGCTCGTGGGCACCGGCACAGAGGCGTCCTCCCAGCGCTCCTCGATCGGATGCCAGCGGGAGATCGTGATCTCGCCCTTCAGGTCGTGCTTGGCCATCGCGCGTTCGACCGCCGCGCGCGCTTCTTCTGCGCCCTCGAGCGTGTCGGCGTAGAGGAAGATGTGCCCGTCCTCATGTGTGACCGCGAGGTGCGAGCTCGCGACGCCCGCGAGCTCTTCGTCGGTCAAGCCTCGAAGCGCCTCCACCAGCGGGTGCTCGTTCTCGACTCCGCTGATCTCGCGCGGGTGCGGCACCGCCACCATTACGCGGAACTCGTCGTGCACGCTAGTGACCGCGCCGTGCGTGTTGGGCGATCCTCGCGACGCGCGCGGCCTGGGCGGCACGCAGCTTACGAGTCCTTCGCGTCGCGCCGCGCAGCGCGACGATCTCCCCCGCGAGGTCCCTCACGTCGAGCCGCACGAGCAGCCGCCAGAGTTCGGCGCGCTCGCCCGCCGAGAGGTTGCCGGGCCAGCCGCGCGAGCGTCGCGCGAGCAGGACGAGCTGTCGGCGCTCGCGCTCGGGCATCGAGCGCCAACGGCCGCGCGCGATCAAGCCCGCCTCGACGAGCAGCGTCCACGGGAACGCCTTCACGCGCAATATCAGCTTGGCCACGACGCGGATGGTAGCTCGCGCGGCGCGGGGCGCTACCTACGCCGATTCCTCGCGGAGGGTCGCTTCCTCCTCCGCGGAGAGCTCGTCCGGGGCGACCGTGACGAGCGTCGGCGCAAGGCCCTTCTCGACGGTCTCCTTCGTGATCACGCACTTGCGCACGTCACGCCTCGAGGGAAGCTCGAACTGCACCTCGAGGAGGATCTCCTCGAGGATCGAGCGTAGGCCGCGAGCGCCCGTCGCGCGCTCGAGGCTCTTCTCCGCGATCGCGGTAAGTGAGTCGTCGGCAAAGACGAGCTCGATGTTGTCGAAGGAGAAGAAACGCTGGAACTGCTTGACGAGCGCGTTGCGCGGCTCGACGAGGATCGAGACGAGGTCGTCGCGCGTGAGCTGATGGACGGAGGCCATCACGGGAAGACGGCCGATGAACTCGGGGATGAGGCCGTAGTGGATGAGATCCTCCGGAAGGCACTGCTGGAGGACCGCGCCGGAGTCGTAGGTCTCCTTCGACTCGATCGCGGCGCCGAACCCGATCCCCTGGCGGCCGATGCGTCGCTCGATCACCTTGTCGAGCTCCGCGAAGGCACCGCCGCACACGAACAGGATGTTCGTCGTATCAATCGTGAGGAACTCCTGGTGGGGATGCTTGCGGCCGCCTTGCGGAGGAACCGACGCTTGCGTGCCCTCGAGGATCTTCAGGAGCGCCTGCTGAACGCCTTCGCCGGAGACGTCGCGCGTGATCGAAGGATTGTCGCCCTTGCGCGCGATCTTGTCCGCCTCGTCGATGTAGATGATCCCGGTTTCGGCCTTCTTGACGTCGTAGTCGGCCGCCTGGATGAGCTTGAGGAGGATGTTCTCGACGTCCTCGCCGACGTATCCGGCCTCGGTGAGCGCGGTCGCGTCGGCGATCGCGAAGGGGACATTGAGGATCCGCGCCAGCGTTTGTGCGAGGAGCGTCTTGCCGCAGCCGGTAGGGCCGAGCAGCAGGATGTTGGACTTCTGGAGCTCGACCTCGCCCTCACCCGCCTGCATCATCTGCACGCGTTTGTAGTGGTTGTAGACGGCGACGGATAGCGTGCGCTTGGAGGCGTCCTGCCCGACTACGTACTCGTCCAGGACCTGGTAGATCTCGCGCGGCTTGGGAAGGTTCTCGAGGTCGAATGAGGGTGCGCTCGAGAGCTCCTCGTCGATGATCTCGTTACAGAGATCGATGCACTCGTCGCAGATGTAGACGCCGGGCCCGGCGATCAGCTTCTTGACCTGCCGCTGCGACTTGCCGCAGAAGCTGCAAAGTAGCTGCTCGTTTGAATCAGTTGGCCGGGTCATTGGCTCTCACCTCGACGCTGCCACGCGGTCTGTCCAGCGTAGCGCGGGGATGCCACCGCCCGCGCGAGCGCTCTGGCTCGTTGCTTGGAGCCAAAGCCTAGTGCTGGGAGATCACGCGGTCAATGATTCCGTACTCCTTCGCCTCCTCGGAGCTCATGAAGTAGTCACGCTCGGTGTCCTTGCGAACCTGATCGAGGTCCTTGTTCGTGTGCTTCGCGATGATCTCGTCGAGGCGCTGACGAACGTCGATGATCTCGCGCGCGTGAATCTCGATGTCCGTTGCCTGGCCTTCGAAGCTCGAGGAGACCTGGTGGATGAGGATCTTCGCGTTCGGAAGCGCCATGCGCTTGCCGTGCGCGCCGCCTGCGAGCAGCAGCGCGCCCATCGACATCGCGATGCCGACGCAAATCGTCTGCACGTCGGGCTTGATGAACTGCATCGTGTCGTAGATCGCGAGACCCGCGTACACGGACCCCCCGGGCGAGTTGATGTAGACGGAGACGTCTTTGTCCGGGTCCTCGGACTCGAGGTGCAGTAGCTGGGCGACTATGAGGTTCGCGACCTGATCGTCCACGGGCGTGCCCAGGAAGATGATGCGCTCGTTGAGCAGCCGGGAGTAGATGTCGAAGGCGCGCTCTCCGCGAGAGGTCTGCTCGACGACCATTGGGACAAGTGGGCTCATGATCGCTGTTCTGCTTTCACCTGGGCGATGGGATTCCTGCTCGCGGGCGCGTGGCCCGCACGTTGGCGGACACCTTAGCCGCTGGAGCCGGGCGTCCAGATCCGCTTCTCGCCCGCGCTTGCATCTGGCGGCGATTCGGCCCCGCTGCGGCCCTCCGGCGCGGCGCGCTCGAGCTCCTTCTCGGGCGTCCAGAGCTTTTCGCGCGCAGCGGCGCGCTCGCGCGCGATCGGCTTCGCCTCGGAGACGATGAAGTCGATCGCCTTGCGCGCAGCGAGCTCCTCGCGCAATTCCTCGAGCCGGCCGGTGCGGCGCAGCTCTGCCATGAGCCGCTCTGGCTCGCCGTCATGGTCGTGATCGTGGTCGTGGTCGTGGTCGTGATCGTGGTCGTGGTCGTGGTCGTCGGTGACCGCGCAGCGCGTCCAGCAGCTCCTCGTCGTCGGCGGTGATGCGCTCGGCCTGAACGACCGCGGTGATGACCGCCTCTCGCCGCAACGCCTGCTCCGCCGCGGGCGCAAGCTCTGTGAGCAGCTCGTCTTCCCGCCGGGCCGTGATCTTCAGGTAGGCCTCGCGGGAGATCCCCTGGCGAGCGAGCGCGCGCAGCGTGCGCTCCCACATTTCTTTCGCACGCGCCTCGATCAGTGCCTGCGGGACGCTCACCTTCGCGTGCGACGCCGCCTCGTCGAGGGCCGCTTCGCGGAATTCGCGCGCGATCCGCTCTTCCTCGACGCCGCGCAGGCGCTGCGCGATGTCCTCTCGCAGCTCGGCGATCGAGTCGAAGCCCGTGTCTGCGGCGAAGTCCTCGTCGAGCTCCGGGAGCTGCTTGCGCTTGACCTGCTTGACGGTGACCTCGAAGGTCGGTGCGCGACCCGCCAGCTCGGCGTTCGGATAGTCCGCGGGAAACGTCACGTCGATCGTCCGCTCATCGCCGGCCTTCGCGCCGATGAGGCCGCTCTCGAGATCGGGCAGGAGCCTGCCGTTGCCGAGCTCGACGAGCTGATCGCGCCCCTCTCCCTCGGGTAGCGGCTGCCCCTCCGTGGTGCTCGCGCTGTAGTCGATCACGACGAAGTCGCCGCGCTCGGCGGCGCCCTCGACCTCCTCGAGCTTTGCGAGCCGGTCGCGTAGCCGCTCGATCTCCTCGTCGATCGCTTGCTCGGAGACACTCGCCTCGGGGCGCGGAACCTCGAGGCCCTTGTACTCGCCGAGCTCCGCGTGCGGGAGCACGCCGACCTCGATCGAGAACTCGAACCCCTCGCCCTGAGGGGGCGCGTCGCCGAGCGTCACACTCGGATCGCCGACGGGAACGATGCCCGCGGACTCGACCGCACTCGCGTACCAACTGCCGATCGAGCTCCGCACGGCCTCCTCGAAGACCGCGTCGCGACCCATGCGCTGGATGACGATCGGCGGCGGCACCTTGCCGCGCCGAAAGCCGGGCATCTTCAGGCGCTGCCCGAGTTCTCGCGCCTCGCGCTCGAGACGCGCCTCGATCTCCTGCGGCTCGACGTGCACCTGCAAGCGCACGCGCGACTCGGGAAGCTCGGAGACGATGGTGCTGAGGGCCTCTGGCATCGAGCGCCACGATACCGTGCAACCCAATGCTCGCACCGCGTGCGCAGACGCCGCCGGAGTCGTCGCCCACAGCCGCACGTTTCCCGGCGCAAACTCCCCGCCGCCCACGATGGCGCCGCCTGGAGAGCTGGCTCTGGACGGGACCGCTCGGCCACCTTGCGGGCGGCACGATCGACTTCCTCGAAGCGCTCGCACGCTACTGGATCGCGCGCGCGCGGCGGGCGCGTTCCGCGTAGCCCGCCCGCCGTGGGGACGGCGGGCGGACAGAGCGGTAGACGGGCGCCGTCAGGCGGTGACGGCGGCGCGATTGAGCGCGAGCGACACGCCGCGCGGAACCGCGAGCACCGCGGAGCGGGCCTCTTCGACGAGATTCTCCGACGCGGCGCTGAGCGCGAGCGTCCCCTCCGGCGCGTCGGGCCGTGACCCGATCACGAGCAGGTCGAGATTCTCCTCGCCAGCCGCCGCGACGCTCGCCCCGAGTGCGTCCGCAAGCGACTGCGCGGTGGCGGAGACACCGGGGTCCGCCCCATCGCCGACGGCCGCGACCCGCTTGATCGAGTCGTTGCCGGACTCGGCAAAGCCGACGGGCGCGATCGCGACCGCTACGGGACCGCCTTCAAGCAGTCGCCCGGCAGAGTTTCCGATGCTCACGCGACCGGTCGCGGTGTGCGAGTCCGAGCAGAACACGACAACGTCTGCTCCGATGCGCTCGGCGAGCGCGCGCAGACCTGCGGGGGTCGAGCGATCCTCCACGACCTCGCGCCCGACGTTCGGGTCGCCGAAGAGCTCGGCGCCCTTCTCGAGCAGCGCCTCGGCCTGCTCCTGTGCGAGCTCCTCGCGGTCGGGCTCGGGGTCGACCGCGTGCGTCACATAGGCGAGCACGGCCCGCGCACCGGCGCGCGCAAATACCCGTCCGAGGGCGATCGCGTCGTCCTCGTTGTTTGTGCCGTCGTACGAGATGATGACCTTCGTTGCCATTGCGCTCACGCTCCTTTCACTTTCCAATTCGATCCAATCAGACGATCTATCCGTCGAGCATCAGTTTGCTACGTTCTCGCCATCAGGCCAAGTGATTCTCTTAATAGGAAATATAAGGTGGGCTAATCGGCCGTGCTGAACGTCGGACGGCTCAGGGTGCTGAGCGAGGTGGCTCGACGCGGATCGTTCTCCGCCGCCGCAGACGCGCTCTCCTACACGCAGTCGGCCGTCTCGCAGCAGATCGCAGCGCTCGAGGCCGAGACCGGCGTGACGCTGCTGGAGCGCCACCCCCGCGGAGTTCGCCCCACGGCCGCGGGCAAGCGCCTCGTCGAATACACGGAAGGGATCCTCGCGCAGCTCCAGTCCGCCGAGGCGGAGCTGGCCGCGATCGCAGGGTTGCGAGGGGGCCAGTTGCGGATGGCGTCCTTCCCGACGGCGGGTGCGACGCTCATGCCGGTCGCGATCGCGAACTTCCGCATGCGTTACCCGGACGTCGAGCTGATGCTCGCGGAGGGCGAGCCGGAGGACATCACTCCGCGCCTGAGCGCGGGCGAGCTCGACCTCGCGCTGCTCTTCGAGTTCGACGGCACGCAGGAGCGCTCGCGAACGCGCGGTGAGGGCTTCAAGCGAGTGCACCTGCTCGGGGACCCGATGTACCTCGCGCTCCCGCGCGAGCACCCGCTCGTTGCGAAGGCGTCGGTGCGCTTGCAGGACCTCCGCGAGGAGGCATGGGTACAGACCTCTCGCGCGAGCGCGTGCGCGCGTTACGTCGTGCGCTCGTGCCACGCAGCGGGATTCGAGCCGAAGGTCTCCTTCGAAAGCGACGACTACCAAACCGTTCAGGGGCTCGTCGCCGCTGGCGTCGGCGTTGCGTTGATCCCGGAGCTTGCGCTTTCGGGCGCTCGTGAGGACATCGTGATCAGGGCGCTCTCGCCGCACCCTCCGGTGCGCGAGGTGCTCGCATCGGTGCCCGTGGGCGCACGGCTCGCGCCCGCAGCGCCGGCGATGCTCGAGGCGCTCGAGCAGGCGGCGGTGGAGTACCGCCCGCAGACGCCGGTGGGCACCAAGGGTGCGTCGTGACGTGAACGTGTAGCCCCCGCTGCGGCGGGGTATACGGAGAGTCGAAGAGCTGATGCCGGGCGCAACGAAGACAATCTCGCAGTCGTTCGCGTCGCGCGCTGAGCGCGTCAACCTGTTGCGCGATATGGGTCGTTTCCACGCGACACTCGCCCGCAAGCGCGGCTCACAGAGCCGAGCGTGCCGCGGGGCACAGTGTCTTCACCGCGTTTGCTCCCGACCTGCGGTCCGTGGCACGGGCACGTCACCTCGTCGCTCGCGTGCTCCGCGAGCGGGGTGCCAAGGCGCGTCCGCAGGACGCCGCGCTGGTCGTGAGCGAGCTCGCGGCGAACGCGGTGCTGCATGCGGGCTCGAGGTTTTCCGTCAGCGTCGAGATGGGCTCCTCGTCGTTGCGCGTCGCGGTCTCGGACGGCTCTCCGATCGCGGGCGCAGAGCGAGCCGCGATGGTTCCGAGGCGCATGCGTGGCCTCGATCTCGTGGACGCGCTGGCGGCGCGCTGGGGCGTCGAAGCGGCGCGCGACGGAAAGGCGGTCTGGGCCGAGCTGCCCAAAGGCTGAGCGCACGCGGCCCAATACGCCCATCGTCGAGGGCATGGTGAACCCGCTCGCGAGGCCCTCGACGTTCGTCGCGCGGCCGCAAATCAGTCCAAGCGAGGCACCGTTCTCCGCAGGTATTTGGCGGCCGCTGCCGATTAATTGGATATGTCCTGCGCTCACGCCGGCTGGCACAGCGGTGGCGCGCGCTATGCGCGAACAGTGGCCAAGCTTCGCCTCGTCATCGTGTGCGACGAATGCGGTGCGGAGGTGCACGAGCTCGAGCGCATCGACTACGCGCCACACCCGCGACGACTCGTGGGCCACCTCACCGAGCTGACTGCGCGGGAGCTCGGCCTCGACGAGTCACAGCTCTCGCGCGTGCGGGTGGCAGCTCAGGTCTCCGGCCTCGCGCGCGACCAGATCCCACCGGAGGTCTTGCGCAAACGAGGCCGCCTCTCGCCCGCGGAGTGGAACAAGGTCCAACGCCATCCCGAGCTCGGCGCGGCGCTGCTCGCGGGGCCGGACTTCGACGACATCCGCGAGTGGATCCTCTGCTACCGCGAGCGCCCCGACGGCAACGGCTACCCCCGCGGCCTGCGCGGTGAGGAAATCCCGCTCGAGGCGCGAATCCTCGCGGTCGCGGACGCGTACGTCGCGATGATCGGACACCGCGTGTACCGGGCGCGCCGCTCCCACGAGGAGGCGTGCGAGGAGCTGCGACGGTTCGCAGGGACACAGTTCGATGCGCGTGTGGTCGACGCGTTCCTACGGCGTCGGTCCGCCGCAACCCGCGTTTGACACGCATCGCCGCGTAGAGAGCTGCCGGGACCCCCGGCACGGAGCGCGAAATGCTCCATCATGGGCGCGTGCATGGTGGCTAGATGCACGCACGAATCGGCCTCGCGGCTGCTCGCGGCTCCTGTTCTTGCCGCGCTCATGCTGACGGCTTGCGGTGGCGGCACGCGAGCGCCGAGCGCGAGCCACGCCCGTACCCCGTCGCCGCCGGAGCGGCCACGACGAGTCCGGCCCGCGAGCACAAGTGCGAGCCGCCGCACAGGGCCCGCAAGCGCCCTGCCAACCCCCTCCGCGTCGGCATCGGGCGCGCGCGAGGTCGTGGGCAAGGAAGGCGGCGCGCCGGACAAGCTGCCCCCAGCGGCAGACGGCGCGAAGACCGTCCATCCTGCTGCGGGCGCGCTATCGGACAAGCAGGTAAAGGACGAGCTGGCTCGCGTGCGCGCAGCGGGGATCGTCCCGCCCTCGGGCAACTCCGTGCAGTCCTTCGAGCAGGGCCCGACGTACACGTTCGCCGCGCAGGGGGACTACGCGTTCCCCATCGAGCCGCTCACCGCCGTGCTGGCGCCCCGGACTTGGACTCAGGACCAGGGAGTGGACATCTCGACCGCGAACGCGGCGTGCGGCGGCGGCGCGGTCGAGGTTGCGATCACGGCGGGCACGATCGTGCAGGAGGGGATCCCGGGCTTCGGGCCCTATGCGCCCGTCGAGCGCATCGCGAACGGCCCGTACAAGAACTGGTACGTCTACTACGGTCACGCCGCACCTGCGCTCGTGCCCGTGGGCGCGCACGTGCTCCCGGGAGAGCCGATCGCGGAGGTCGGATGCGGGATCGTCGGCCTCTCCTCAGGCCCGCACCTCGAGATCGGCCTCACCCCTCCGGGCGCGTCCCCCTGCTGCCCCGCATGGGGAGCCACCGCGCCGACGACCGCGGCCCTGATGGAACAGCTCTACGCACGCGCCGCGGCGTAGCGCGCGCGCGCACCTACAGCCGCACCCGCAGCCGCTTTACTGCCACCGTGTGGCCCGTCTTGAGGGCGAGCACGAGCGTGATGCTTCCGTGGTGGCGCTTGAGCTTCATGCCGGCCCGCGTGAGTGCGATCTTGAGCTTGTGTGTGCCTGCGGGAACCTTGCGATGCATCGTCTTGACGCGTTTGCCGGAGACGTGAGCGTCCCTCGCGCCGCGGTCTTGAGCGCGAGGATTGACTTCTTTCCCTTGACGGTGCGAGAGAGCACGGTGACGGCCGGCCGCGAGGAGGGGCAGCCAACAACCGCGACGGCCTGCGTTTGGCTGACCTTGGCGCCGTTCTGGCCGACCATTTCGACAGGCATCGCGAGCCTCACGGGGACCGTGCGTTTGACCTTCATGCGCCGTACCGCACGTGACCGTTAACGCGCAGGACTGGCCGTGGGACTTCACCGCTTCGCGCCTCGTCGTCGTGACCTGTTCGGTGCAGAAGCCGCCATTCGCGCGAGCAACGATCCGGGGCCCGCTGGGAACGACGCCTTGAAGCTCGAGAAGGGCGCATCCGGAAGCGCCGCAAACGTCGAGCTCGTGATGCCATGCTTGATTTCGGTGTGACCGACCTCGATCAGGCGGATGCCGGCGCCTTCGAGGACGAAGTCGAGGTCGGGGAACGCGCGGCCGCCATGGGAGACGAGGAAGCCAGGGCCGTGAGCATTCCTGGTAAGAGCGGCGTGGTCAGCGCCGCGCTCGCGACGCGCGACGCGGCGGGGCAGCCGAGATGTTCGAGTTGGCTTGCGCTTCGGTGCACGCTTTCTGGAGTGTTGTAGAGGCGCGAGGGCAGCTGCTTGGGCAGCGTCGACCCGGAGTTCCTTGATGTTCGCGTCGTGGCTTCGCGGCGTGAGCGCCACTTCGAGGCTTGCGCCGTCGATCGGAGAGGTCTTCGCATTCGTGCCGGCTGCGAAGCTCGGCGCAAACGCAGCGCGCCGCAGCCGCCGCCTGAAACGGCGTCGCGAGGGCTCGCGTGGCGCCGCCAGCGGGCGGAAGCGCTTCCGTGCCGCTGAGCAGGCTTTCCGTGGCGAGCACGGCGCAGTTGGTGGGTTGCGCAGGAAGCCTGTGCGTGTGAGCTTGATCTGGAGCGAGCGCAGGCGCACGGGAGAGCCGCCGACGATCGTCGGCACGGACGCCGTCGTCGTGACGCGGGTCGTGAAGGGGTCGATTTCGATCTTCGCGCGCGTGACGATCTGGCCGTAGTCGAATGGCCCGACGTGTTCTGCGGGCACGACGATCGCGAGCCCGTAGGGCGCGCCCGCATAGGGCCCGGTGAGATAGACCTTCCGCTCAGGACGAGCGGTTCGGGCCCGATCCCGAGCTCGTCGTGACGGTGCCCACCTGGCTTTCCGCGGGACAGTTCCCGTCGCGGCTTGTGCTCGTTGCAGAGCACCGGCACCGACGCGATCGAACCCGTGAGGCCAGCGGGGAGCGTCGTCTTCACCGCAGTCAAGTACTGCTGGCCCGATGCGCGCGTGAGATTGAGCGTGAAGGTCGGGCTTTCTCCAGCCGTCGATGGCTGGTCTTCGGTTGTCTGGCCGAGTGCAAAGGGCGCGGGCCCGAAGCAGCCGGTCAGCGCGAAGCTGCTCTGCGGACTCTGCGGTTCGGGGACGAGCTTGCCCGCCGATTCTTCACCGTAGGGAACGAACACGCTTTCGGCCGTCGCCGCGCCGCAGCTCAGCGGATTTGCGAGCGGCGCACGGGCGCCGCCCTTGAATCTGAGGATGGACTTCGTGAACGGAAGCTGTGGCGTTTCGATCGTCGTCGAGAGACGACCGGTGACGGGGTTCGCCGTGACGTTGCCGAGGAGGCGCACGTCGACCCCGTAGCGCTTCGATTCGGCGACGAGGAAGATGCGGTACTCGTTGCCCGACGCCGGTTCGCCGCTGAGCGGCGCTGCGACGTAAACCGACCCTTCGAGCGTCTTCTTCGTCGCCAAGTGCTTTTCTTCGCATTCCGCGAGCGGCTTCGTTTCTTCTGCGGCGCAGACTTCCGGTGGGAGATCGGGGGATTCGATCACGAACGTGCCGATCTTCGAGCCTTCCGGGCATTCGACGGGATGTTCTTCGACCACGAGCGGGTGTTCCTCGAATTCGCCGAGCGCGTTTCTCGCGACGCCGAGCTGTTCGTCGGTGCACGCCCCCAAGCCGTTCGCGGACGATGGGTCCAGCGTCATGCCTTCAGGCAAGCTCACTGTGATCCTGTGAGGATCCGCGGTGTCCGGGTCGCTGCCCTGGGGAAGGCTGATTTCCACAGCGACGCCGTCCGGTTCGTCAGGAACGGTCGATCCCGGGCGGATCTGGACTTCCGGGCTGAACGGAACCTTGTTACAGCCGGACGCCCCCTGAGGGGACGTAGTGACGGCCTGGGCCGATTCACCCACGGTGCCGTTTGGCAGATACGACCGATCTTCTTCGTAGCCGTAGGACGCGACGGAAGCGTGATACGTCAGGTGGGCTTGGCACGCGCTCGGCATCGTGATGAAGCCATCCTTCATCGCGTTGCCCTCGAAGATGAGCCTCTCCGACACCACCGGAGTCGTTGTATCCGGAATATTGTCTGCCGTCGCGTATCCGTGGTAGTCCCCAGTGACGATGCCCTGCTCTTCTGCGCTTGGTTCACGTTGAGTGCTCAGACGCCCGAGGATCACGGTGTTGACGCCAAAGGCAGGGACCGTGAAGGCCATCTCGAGCGGCACACCGGGCGGCGGTTCGACGTTGAACACCTGTGCCTTGGCAGCCGAGGCGCCCCCGCCAATGAGGGCGTCGAGGTCGATCACGCCAACGTTCGTGTTCGCCGGGCAGTCGGCCGCGTTGTGCGTAACAAGCGCCGCAAGATCGCAGCGTGGCACCGCCTGCGGGTTGAAGTTCACCCCCGGCGGCAGATCCAGCCGAAGATCCTTGAGAACCCCCGTGGGAACGGTGTTAAAGCCCGGAGCCTTTTGGTTGATTTCTGAAGCAGTGACGCCGAGCGATATCACAAGATACGGCGGCTCGCCTGCGGCCTGCGTGAAGAACAGCGATTCCGGGCCGAAGTATCCGCAGAGCGGCAGTGTGATCTCCGCTTCTTCTTCGCTACACGCAGTGACTTCGAAGCCACCTGGCTCGATGCCGAAGCCGTGGTATGTGAACCGGTCCGCCCCCGAGACGGGACTCGTGCCTTCCGGCGTGGTGACAGTGACGTCGACGATGCCCGCCGAGTGCTTCGGGCTCGTCGCGATGATTTCCGTTTGTGTAGAGCTGCTATACGATTCTGTGTGGCTCTTGACGACCGTGTGAGCCGCCGGCGTGGCGCCAAACTTGACTTCGGTGAGGCCGCGGATGAAGTTCCACCCCTTGATCGTCACGGTCTCCCCGCCCGCGGTGGAGCCTTCGCCCGCATTCACCTGAGTCACCTGGGGGCCCGCCGTGAAGCGGAAGAGATCAAACGCCGAGCCAGGGCTCGCGCCGACCGGCGTGACGAGGCTCAGATGACCCGTGCCACCGAGTTCGTTCGTGGTTTCTTCGACGACGGGGGTCGTCGCCGTGATTTCGGTTCCTTCGGGGTTGACTTCGAAGTGCGGGCTCGCAACCTGATGACCACCCGTGGGGAAGAGCACTTCCTTCAGCGAACCGAAGTTCCGCCCGCGAATCCTGATCTTGCCGGCACCCGAATGGTCGATGTCCAGTGGGCTTCCCGGGGCTATTTGGGTCGTGGCTTCTATCGGTTCAAAGGGTCGGGCGGGTTCTAGCTTTTCGATGTAGGGCAGACCGTAGGCGTAGACGCCTGTCGCAGTAGCTCCGCTCTTGCCTTCCTTGGTCGTGACGGTGACAGCGACCGCCGCCGGCTTCCCTTCGCCTGCGGCAGGCGCCCTAGCTGTGAGTTCCGTGGGCGACTTGAAGGTAACGTTGTTAGCCCGTGCTTCACCGAACTTGACTTCGTCTTCCGCGACGTTTGCCACGAAGCCATGTCCGGTGATGGTGACGACGTCTCCACCGGTCAGTTCACCGGCGTAGGGCGCAAGACCCGTCACAGCCGGCCCGAAGAAGTAGCGCGCCGATTCCGTTGTCGGGCTCGTTCCGGCCGGCGTCGTCACACGCACCGGTGCAGAAGCGGCTGCGTGCGCAGGGGTCTTCGCTTCGAGCTCTTCGGAGGACACGTAATGCACTTCACTAGCCTTGGTCCCGCCCACTTTGACTTCGTCTTCAGTGGCGTTCGGCACGAAGCCCCGACCCGTGATCTTGATGAGCGTGCCCCCGGCCGTTGGTCCTTCGTTTGGTTCGAGCCGTTCCACGGCAGGACCGAAGCTGAAGCGGTCGCTGGTCGAGATCGCGCTCTGGCCGAGGGAGCCGCCGACGGTCACGTCCGCGGGACCAGGCACAGGCGACTCTTTCAGCGTCGAGCACAACCCCGTTTCAGGCGTGACCGCTTCGACTTCCGTCGCGCTCAGTTGCGTGACCGCTTCCGCACTCGCGGGTTCGGGGTTGAAGCCCGCGCAGGGAGAGCCGATGACTGGGAACTCGACCGTGCTCACTCCTTCCAACCCTTTGCCTGTTATGACGATCTTCGTCTGCCCTCCGACCGCGCCTGTCTGCGGCGTGACGCTCTCGACGACTGGCCCGTAGGTGTAATGGTCCGCGGCGGACTTGGCGCTCGTGCCCGCTTCACTCGTCACGGTCACATCGACGGTTCCTGCTTCGTGGGCCGGTGGCACCACTGCGAGTTCACCTTCGCTGACAACGCGGAACGCTGCCGCTTCCCATGACCCGAAGTCGACCCGCGTCGCGTCCATGAGGTGTTCGCCCTTGACGCTCACCGATACGCCGCCACCGTGTCCGGGCACGATGTCCAGCGTCGAGCCTCCTTCGGTCGAGCCCTGGCTGGGTGAGACTTCGCTCACGGTTGGCGTTGACGGCAAATCTGGCGCAACTTCAACGTCGAAGGACGGCTGTTCATCCCCACCGCCAGCGAGGGCGAGTGACCGGAGGTTGGTCGGGTCGGGTCGCAGGCGAGCACGCTCCCCGCGGTTGGCGGCGCTCCACGCGCGCACAGACGTCCGGTGAGTCGCGAGCGCCGCGGCTCCCGGCACCACAGCGAGAAGAACCACGATCGACGCGACGAACGCGGCCCTCACGTGTGCCGGTCCGCGCGCTGCTGACCTCATCGCTGACCTCGCGATGATCGCGGACAACTTGCGACCACTATCGGGGAGGACAAGAGCGCAAACCCCCAGTGTTCAATCGGCGCGCGTAGACGCACTCTATGATCGACGAACTTTGAGCGGATCGCAACCAACCCGTTCTCATTGGACGTTCGTGCGAGGACACCTCCAAGCGCCGGTGGTGGCGAAACAGCCCGCTCGGCGAACACTTGACGGACCCCTACGGCGCCTCCCTCCACCCGCTTCGGATGAGGCCGGGTGGCCGGGCCGTGTGACACTATGATCGTGTCTGTCTCGGAGCTAGCGGCTTGAGCACTCGCGCAAAACGAGCGTCGGACTCGACTGCGGAGTCCCCCGCAGGCGTCGGTCGCGCTGTCTCACGCGCCGCGGGTGACGTCGCCGCCGTCCCCGTCCAGGGAGCGATCTCGGCGCTCGCGATGGGAATCGTGATCGAGCGCCGCGCCCGCGCCGCAACGACCTCACTCGCGAGCCGGGTCGGTCTCGGCGTGCTCGACGCGACGCTCGGGCGCGTCTTCGCGGAGGACGTCGTCGATCGCGTGCTCGACCACCTGGACGCTGCGCAGCTCCCACAACGCATCAGCGAACGCATGCTCGAGGACGGGATCGTCGAGCAGATCGCGACACGCGTCATCGAAGGCCCGGAGCTCGAGCGCGTGCTCGGGGTGGCGATGCGCAGCGAGCAGGTCCAGGGGACACTGGCGCGCGCGCTCGAAGACGAAGCGACCGAGCGCCTGATGGACCGGCTCGCGAGCAGCGGGGGCAGCGAACGCCTGCTTGCGCTGTTGCTCGGCGGTCCGCTCCCCGAAGAGATCGTCAGTCGCCTGCTCGAGAACGAAGCGCTGTGGATCTTCGTCGACGAGATCGCGCGCAGCCCCTCGGTGACGGAGGCGATCCAGCATCAGGGTGCTGGGTTCGTCGACGAGGTCGCGGACCGTGCGCGCGATCGCTCGCGCACCGCGGACGCGTGGGTGCAGCGCGTCGCGCGGAGAGTGGGAAGGCGCCGCGCGGACTCCACGAACGACCTCCCGCCGAGCTCGCCGCTTCCCCACATCGACGCGCCGTGAGCGATCTCCCGCACGCGGGTCCGGCGTCGGGGGCGCGACCGGTCGCGCCCCAACTGGAACAGGGATCGTCGATCGCGCCCGCCACGCTCGCCGCCGCAACCGAAGCGGTGAGCGCGGCCTCGGAGGAGGCCTACGCGGGGATCGTGACGCGCGCGATCGCATTCGCGATCGATGTCGCGATCGTGGAGGCGGTCGCCGCACTCGTGGGCGTCACTGTCGGCCTCGGCCTCTCGATTCTGTACATCCCGCACTGGCTCGAGGTGGCCGTCGCGGCGATCCTCGGCGTGCTGTGGGTGATCTGGACGGTGTTCTACTTCGCGTTCTTCTGGTCCACGACGGGCCAGACGCCGGGCAACCGAGTGATGGGCATCCGCGTCATCGACGCGAAGGGCCGCGGGCCGCTCAAGCCGCGCCGCGCGGTGCTGCGCTTCGGCGCGCTGTGCCTCGCCGCGATCCCGCTCCTCGCGGGCTTCCTGATGATGCTCTGGGACGATCGCTGCCGCTGCCTGCAGGATCGGCTCGCGCGCACGGTTGTCGTGTACACGCCGACGGGCCCGCCGGCGGGCCCCGCAGGCGATCTGCCGGGTTCGACCACACCGACCGCTCGGCGAGTGGCACAGGATCTCGAGGCCACAGGCGGGCAGCCACGTAGGATCGAGCCGTGAGCGCTGGCGAACGACTCGACCTGGTGCTGTTCGGCGCCACGAGCTACGTCGGCCGCTTGTGCGCGGGCTATCTCGCGCGCACGGCACCGCCGGAGGTCCGCATCGGCCTCGCGGGCCGCTCGCGGGAGCGTCTGGAGCAGTTGCAGGCTTCGCTCGGCGACCCCGCCGCCGAGTGGCCGCTGGTGATCGCGGACACCAACGACGAGGCCTCGATCGACGCACTCGCGAGGTCGGCGCGGGTCGTCGCGACCACGGTCGGCCCGTATCGTCGTTACGGCATTCCGCTTGTGGGGGCATGTGCGAACGCGGGCACGCACTACGCGGACCTCACGGGAGAGGTGCTCTTCATGCGGGAGGCGATCGACCGCTTCGACGCGCTCGCGTCCGCGAGCGGCGCACGGATCGTGCACTCATGCGGGTTCGACTCGCTGCCATCGGACCTCGGCGTGCTGCTCTTGTACGAGGCCGCCGCCACCGACGGCAGCGGCGAGCTCGAGGACACAACCCTCGTAGTGCGCACGTTCAAGGGCGGCCCGAGCGGCGGCACGATTGCCTCGATCAAGGGGACCGTCGACGACGCGCGTAGCGACAGCGGAGTAGCGCACGTGCTGGCCGACCCTTATGCGCTGAGCCCGGACCGCGGCGCGGAGCCTCAACTCGGGCCCGAGACCGACGTGCGAGGCCCTGAGAACGACCGCGAGCTCGGCATGTGGATCGGCCCGTTCATCATGGCCGCGGTGAACACACGGGTGGTGCGCAGGAGCAACGCCCTGCAGGGATGGAGCTACGGGCGGCGCTTTCGCTACCGCGAGGTCGTGGGCTTCGGCACGGGGCCGCTTGCGCCGGTGCTAGCCGGCGGCACCGCCTTGGGCCTCGGCGCGCTCCAGGCGGGTCTCGCGATTGGCCCCACGCGCGCCGTGCTCGACCGCATCCTGCCGGATCCCGGCGAGGGGCCGAGCGAGGCGGCGCGCGATCGTGGCCGCTTCAGCATCGACATCCATGCGCACACCTCAGGGGGCGCCCGCTACGTATGTCACGTCGCGGCGCAGGGCGACCCGGGTTACAAGGCGACTTCGGCGATGTTCGGGGAGAGCGGGCTCTGCCTCGCCCTCGACGCAGACAAGCTTCCGCCACGAGCGGGCGTCCTCACTCCCGCGACCGCGATGGGCGATGCGCTCGTCGAGCGGTTGCGGCGCGCGGGGCAGACGTACAAGGTGGAGCGGGTAGCCTGACGCGGAAGCTCGTTCGGGTGAAAGCTTGTCCTCTCGGACGCTCTCGCCGCTGGGCAGCAGCACCGAGGCACGACACGTTTGTGCACGAACGCCCAGGATCGGAGTAGAGTCGAACACCAGCTGGTTCTGCGGCCAGCGTTCTCGGGTTGAATGCTGATGCCGCCGAGGGAGCGACCTGCGCCACGAGGCAAGAGGCCAGGGCCACCGGTTTAGACCGCGGGACCGGTGCCGGCCCTTGTGACGTCACCCCATCGGCCTTGTGACCGCTTAGCTGTTTTGATCGACCGCTTGGGGCTCTCGCCCGTTTCCACCCACGCGGACCCCTCCAGAGTGACAGAAAGGCGCAAGACCATGACGTCGCGGAGACAGGACTGGGAAGCGGGCGGGCGAGGCGCTCTCGCTCATGAGCGCGGCTCCCGCGGGCCACACGCGAGCAGATGTCCGTAGCGGAAATCAAGGAGCTTGACGAGGTCCGGGGTCTCATCAGCCGCGGCCAGCAGGTGGGCGTGCTCAGCTACGCGGAGATCGGCACCGCCACGGCCGAGCTCGGTCTCGACGAAGCCGACGTCGAGGAGTTGCACAGCCTCTTCGAGCACTCTGAAATAGAGCTGGTCGAGGAGATCGACCCGGCCACCGCGGCGTCCCTGAAGATCGATCGCGCGCCGGCGAAGCGCGCGCGCCGAGCGGCACCGCCGGATCTCAAGCCTGAGGTGACGACCGACGCGCTACAGCTGTTCCTCAAGGACATCGGCAAGGTGCGGTTGCTGAGCGCTCGCGAGGAGGTCGACCTCGCCAAGCGGATCGAGCGGGGTTCTTCCGAGGCCAAGCGCGAGCTGGTGGAGGCGAACCTGCGGCTGGTCGTCTCGATCGCCAAGAACTACCGCCATCAGGGGCTGCCGTTCCTTGACCTGATCCAGGAGGGCACCATCGGCCTCGTCCGCGCGACGGAGAAGTTCGACTACCGCAAGGGCTTCAAGTTCTCGACGTACGCGACGTGGTGGATCCGCCAGGGGGTCGCTCGTGGGCTCGCTGACAAGGCGCGCACGATCCGGCTCCCGGTGCACATCGTGGACAGGCTCAGAACGATTGGTCGCGCCGAGCGCAGCCTGGTCACGGCGCTCGGCCGCGAGCCGACGCCCGAGGAGATCGCCGAGGTGACCGGCATGGATCCTGGGGAGGTCGACTCGATCAAGCGTTCCGCGCAGCCGCCAATCTCGCTCGAGAAGCCGGTGGGCGACGAGCAGGAGTCCGAGTTCGGCCAGTTCCTAGCCGACGAGCGCGCCGAGTCGCCCTACGAGCGCGCCGTCGAGGTGCTCACGGAGGAGGTCCTGCGCGAGGCGCTCGCGAACCTCTCCTATCGCGAGCGGCGCGTGCTCGAGCTGCGCTACGGGTTGGGCGGCGAGCACCCGCGCACGCTCGACGAGGTCGGGCGTGCGTTCAGCGTCACGCGCGAGCGGATCCGCCAGATCGAGACGCAGTCGCTCAAGAAGCTACGAAGGCTCCCGGAGACGGACAAGCTGCGCGACGACGTCCAGATCCCCGCTACGGGGTCTGCGCTGCGCGGACGCGGGCGACGAACCTAGACGCTCAAAACGACAGAGCGCCTAGGGTCGCTGTGATCGCCGCGGATGCGCCCGAATACTAGATCGGCTGGATCTTGACGGCCTTGGGACCCTTGTCCCCTGCCTCGGTCTCGTAGGAGACCTTCGCGCCCTCGGTGAGCGAGCGATAGCCCTCGCCGATGATCTCTGTGTGGTGGGCGAACAGATCCTTGGACTGGTCGTCGGGCGTGATGAACCCGAAGCCCTTGTCGTCGCTGAACCACTTGACGGTTCCTGTAGCCATTGTGCTTCCTCCTGCATTCTCGTGTGCCGCGAACGTGGAGATTGCTTAGAGCAAAGCTACGACCGCCACACTACACCTGTCGGGCAAACCGCCCGACCTAACCAGGAAACCGTAGCAGCGACCGCGCGCGGGCGTGGGCCACACCTCGCGAATTCCGCGCGCGCCGCGCATCAGCTCGGGATGCGACGTCCCGGATCCGCCTGGCTCGGCGCACCGCAAACGTGCGCCCAGGAATCCCAGACGGTCGATCCAACGCCTTTGCAACCCTCACGCGTCGCGGTGCTGCTTGAGCGTTCGCGACGTCGCTACGGGTCGCTGTCGCGCCTCGTGCCCGGCGGGAGCGCTCAAGGTGAGGTCCGGCGCCTCGGAGCCCGGGCGCGATGGGTCAACGACCCCGAGCCGATCCGGTCCCGATCGCGTCGTGAGCGAGGCGACCTCTACTTCGGGCTTCGGCGAGCCGAATCGCACGCGGAGGATCGCGCCGCCCTCGCGGTTGACGACCGCGCGTATCTGCTCCAGGGTGTGCTGGATGCGCGCCGCATCTACCCCATAAGCGGCGAGCAGTCGCTCGGGTCCCCGCCACTCGGCCGGGCCCTGGCTCAGCTCGACTTCCTCGGAACGGACCCTCGGCGCGCGGTCGGAGCCGGAGATGCGGAGCACGCAGGCCGCCATGTCGTCGGGATGCCGATCGGTGTGAGCCACGACACGCTCCAGTAGCGACGCGGCCCCATCAGTCGACGACAGCTCGTTCAGGGCGAGCGCCAGGCGCTCCGTGCCAAACAGGTCGCCGGCGACGCGCGCCTCCACGACACCATCGGTGAAGAAGCACACCGTCGCGCGACCAGGGATTGCGACGGAGATCTCTCGCAGCCCCGTCTGCGACCCCGTGCCGAGGGGAGGTGAGCAGCACTCGAGCACAGGTTCCGCGAGCCCGCCGCCGAGAACAACGGGCAGCGGGTGGCCGGCGCACGCGTACGTGAGCACCCGCTCGTGAGGGTCATAGAGCGCGGCCACCGCTGTGGCGAACGACCCGTGAAGCTGATGATCAAGCACGGCGGCTCCGGAACGGAGCGCCGCCCGCGGCGTCATGCCCGCGTCGAGGTATGCGCGCAACGTGTAGCGAATCAACGACGTCTGCGGGAGGGCTGCGCGGCCGTGGCCGGAGACGTCGCCCACGATCACGGCGATCAGACCATCCTCGCGTTCGAAGACGTCGTAGAAGTCCCCGCCTGCGGCGGGCCCCTCCGCCGGCATATAGGCGACGGAGACCTCCACATCGCCGAGGCGCTCAGGCACCGCCGGCAGAAGCGCGGCCTGCAGGACGCCGACGTCCGCGGCCAACCGAACTCGCTGGCGCTCGAGTCGACGTGCTCGCGCGCCCGCCGCCCACGACGCGCCGGTCAACGCGAGTGCGAGCGCGGCGAGAGCACCGATCGCGATCCAAATCGCTGCAGGGATCGCGTCGATGAACCGCTCGATCGCTCGGATCGGCGACGAACCGTGACTGCGCGGACCGCCCGTGGCGCGGACGCGCCGATCCGAGTGCTGCGCCCGCCGTGTGGAGACGGCCGGCGTTGGCTCCCGCACCCCGGGCCCGGGCCGAGCCCGACGCTGGCTGATGCGGATCACCGCCGGGGCGGTGGGTGCCGTGGTTCTGCGCCCCTGCAAGCGTGGTGCCCGAGCCGGCGCTCGGCCCGATCGTGGCAGGCGTCGAGGCGGAGTGTCCGGCGCTGGGAGCACTCGGCGCGCCAGTGGGCGAGGGTGCTTCCGGCGTGGAGGGCGCCGATGGAACATGCACCGGCGGACGCTCACGGGCGGCACGTTGACCGGGGCACCTGACCGGCGGCACGTTGACCGGGGGCACGGTCACGGGCGGCACGTTGACCGGCGGCACGCTGACTGGCGGCAAGTTGACTTCTGGCGTGTTCACTTCAGGCGTCTGGACTCCGGGCGTCGTCACGGTCGGAGTCGAGAGCTGAACGCTCCCAATGACAGGGGCGTAGACGTCGAGCGCCGCATGCGATGCGGCCGCGGTTGTCGTCAGGGGTCCGAGCGCGACGGCGCAAGAGACGAGGAGCGCGCGCGCGAGAAACCAGCCCCGTAGCCGAGGAGCTGTGCGCGCGCCATCTAGAGAGGCAATGGCCGCGGATGCGGCCGAGACGCTCGCTGAGGACGCGGCGCTACGCCTCGAGTTCCGGCTCAGATCCGTGAGTAACCCCCTCTCCGACGTATGCGAGAGCCTTCTCGAGCGTCGAGAAGATCTTGAACGCCCCCTCGAACGCCGCGATCTTGAAGATCCTCAAGACGTTGAGGTGATCGCAGACGATGACGAGCGGAACGCTCGACTGGCGAGAGCGCTGCGCATCGACCAGGACGCGCAGCGCAGTCGAGTCGATGAACGTCACCCTGGACATGTCCACGACGGTCTCGTGCTCGCGGTCCTTGAGCGCGTCGATGAGGCCTGCCTGGAGCCTCGGCGCCGTAGCTATGTCGAGCTCTCCGGCTACCGCGATCACGCTCGCGTGACGCTCGCGTCTGGGCTCGCTGAGCTCGAACCCGGTTAGGTGGAGCTCGGAGGTGCTTCTTCTTGCATGGGACGACCGCAGCATGCGTCCTCGCGCCCTTGGCGCACAGAACTCGTTGAGCTTCCCGAGGCGGGCCGCCCGCGAGGCCCATGCGTAGAGGGGTGAGGAATCATCGGCATCGCGAGCCGCTTGCTTGCGGGAAACTACGTAAACTGGCCAGATATCGAGGGCAGCGAGCGGCCGTGATCCGCCTGCAAGCGCCCATCTGCGTCAGCGAGCCCTACGCCACGGCACTGTCTGCGGTCGAAGAGGGCTCAACGGCAAGCTCCTCGATGAGGGCTAGCACCACTCGGCCGTCGAGTTGCGAGCCAGCGACGCGCTTGAGCTCGGCGCACGCCTCTTGGGGTGAACGCGCGGGGCGATAGGGGCGGTCTGTGATGATCGCGTCGTACGTGTCGCACGCGGCGATGATTCTCGCTGCGAGCGGGATCTCCTCGCCACCCAGGCCATCGGGGTAGCCTTCCCCGTCCCAGCGCTCGTGGCTCGCCCGCACCGCGGGCGCGAGATGAGCGAATGCGACGATGCGACCAACGACGTCGCCGCCGATAGCGGCATGCGAGCGCATGGTGACCCACTCCTCGTCCGTCAGGGGTCCGGGCTTGAGCAGGATCTCGCTCGGCACGGCGATCTTGCCGATGTCGTGCAGCATCGCGGCGTAACGGACGTCACGCACCTCTCGGTTTGAAAGCGACAGGCGCTGCGCAATGCGCTCGGCCAAGCTCGCGACGTCCTCGCCGTGACAAGCCGTGTAGTGATCCTTGGCCTCGACCGTGCTTGCGAGCGCCGCGAGCGTCGTGGTGAATGCCGCCTCGAGCTCGGCCACAAGGCGCGCTCGGTGGATCGCGCCACCGAAGCTCGCCGCGATCGCCTCTACGAGCACCGAGTCGACGTGGCGCAGCGCGTCGGGCTCTACCTCCTCGATGTTCAAGATGCCCCAGACCTCGCCGTCTACGAGAACGGGAACGGAGAGCTCCGTGCGGGGGTCGGTTTTTGGGTCACGGACGATGTAGTCCGGATCAGCGCGCGTGTCTGAGACAAGCGCGCTCACACCGCAGCGAGCGACGCGTCCGTTCACTCCTTCAGAGGCGCGTTGCTCGGTGATCAGGAACTCGCTCATCACGTCCGCCAGCGGGCCGCGGCCGGCGACGAGTCGCAGGACGCCGTCATCGTCCAGCCGCTGGACGGCAGCCAGATAGAACCCGAAACGCTCATGTAAGGCCTCGACCACGAGGCGCGCCATCTCGATGACTTCGTTCGTCACCGACAGACGTGTGCCCAGCCCCGCTACCACCTGGAGCTGGCCGCGTAAGTGCTGCAGTTCGTCCGCCACACTCTCCGGACCGCGCCCCGCCGCGCGATGTTGCTGCAGAGCCTCCGCACGACGCTGACGCTCTTCCGCGCCCGCCCGGCGCGATGACCTGACCGCCACCTCGACCATGAACACCGCATCGGACTCGAGTCCCGAGTTCTTGACTCGCGCGGCGTGAACTCGACAGGGGCTGGATCGCCTCGCACCGCAGGCGCGGGACGCCCTCTGGTCCATTTCTGATGCTCCATCCGCTCAGCGGCGATGTCGTCCCTAAAGGACGACGCCACGCCGGCCGATCGCCACGGAGTGGGAGGGTTCCTTCTTTGTCGCGACGACTCCGAGCGCGGGCGGCTGCTGGACGTCAGCCGCCGGTTGCGTTCGACCGAGCGCAACGCGTTGCTGCTGTTCATCGTGGCGGCCGCCATCGGGCTCCACTCGTTCGGCTGGGTTGCCGTGCTGCCCGTCCTTCCGGGCGTCGCGCTGTTCTGGGCGCTTCAACGTCGTATCGAGCGCTTCAGGCGGCCGGAGGTCGTGCTGCTCGGATGTACGACGCTCGCACAGATCGGGCTCGCCATGTCGCTCGCGATCGCGCACGGGCCCCGCGTCTATCTGCTGCCGCTGATGATCATGCCCGTGCTGCTCGCGAGCGCGATCTTCCCGGTACGCGTCGCGGCGGCATTCGTCGCGCTGAGTGCGCTGTTGATGCTCGTAGTGGCACTCGGCTTCGATCTTGCTGCCATCCGTGAACTGCCCTTCGCCCTGGTCTATCCCTTCGCGATCATGATCTGCGGCGCGGGGATCGAGATGGTGGTGGCGGCGCTGGACACAAGCACCCGAACTACTGCGACATTCGATTCCCTGACGGGCCTACCCAACCGACTCGCCCTCCGCGCGCGGGCGGCCGAGCTGGAGCACCAAGCGTCGGTGAACGGTCGTCCCGTAGCGCTCATCGTGGGCGACCCCGACCGGTTCAAGTCCATCAACGACCGCCGGGGGCACAAGGTCGGCGACGCCGTGCTACGCGAGATCGGCGCTCGCATCGGCGCGGCGCTCGGCACGGGGTCGACTGGCTATCGCCTGGGGGGCGAGGAGTTTGTCATCGTGCTCGCGGATGCCGATGTCGCGGCCGGTGCCGCCTGGGCCGAGCGCGTCCGTCAGGCGATCTCAGGCCGCGCGATCGAGGGGCTGCAGGTGCTCATGTCGTTTGGAGTCGCCGCGAGCACGGCGGGGAAGCCGTTTGTGTTCTCCGAGCTCTTCGGCGAGGCCGACCGCGCGCTCTACGAGGCCAAGCGTGCCGGTGGTAGCCGCGTCCGCCTATGGCCACTCGCCGGCGCCGCGTCCCATGACGCCGGCGTCGATCAACTCGCAGGCGAACCCGCGCCGGTCGAACCTGAGCATCAGTTCATGCTGCGCTCACCCACAGGCGCCGTGGGCGAAGAGCCGGCAGAGCCGAGCTCGCTCGCCGGCCCCGCTGGCCACGGTGCAACGGAGGGCGAAGTAGCGAGCCGCTGGGCGCGCTGGAACGCCAGAGAGCACGCCGCCACCGGCAACTGGCTGATCCGCGACGACCTGCAGCGGCGCCAGCTGCTCGAGCTCAACGAGCAACTACGCAAGAAGGCGAAGGCGGCTTTTGTGGTCTGCCTCGCGGTGGGCGGTCTTTGCGCGATTCAGTACGGCTGGCCGCTGCTCGTGCCGCCGATGATCATGGGCACCGTATATGTCCTCATCGAGGATCACATCGAGCGCTTTCGCCGTCCTGAATACGCGCTCGGACTGGGCTGGCTCGCTCTCGAGGCCTCGTTCGTCGTTGCGGGGCTGCTTGCCAGCGCGCCTCAGGTCTTCGCCGCGCCACTGCTCTTCATCCTCGTGATTGGCTCCTCCGCGGTGTTCCCTCCGCGCGGCGTCGTCGTGGGGCTCGCGTTCGCGGCGCTCCTGCTCGTGGGAGCCGCGCTCGGCGAGTACTTCCAGCTGTTCCTGCGTGCGCCGGGCGTGCTGTTCTTCGACCTTGCGTTGCTGTTCTCGATCGGCATGGTCGGCGTCGCGATGGGGCGCTCCACGATCGAGCACCGCGATCTCGGAATCGTCGATCAACTGACCGGCCTCTTCAACCGCGGGGCGCTGATGTCACGCGTCGCGGAGCTCGCCCACGGCGTCGGGTCCCACGCGTGCGTGGCTCTCATCGTCGTCGACATCGACAAGTTCAAGGCGATCAACGACTCCTACGGCCACGCGACTGGCGACGCGGTGCTGCGCGAGTTCGGCGATCGCGTTCGCAAGCACCTGCGTGCCTTCGAGTCCGCTTACCGGATCGGCGGTGAGGAGTTCGTCGTGCTCCTCGAAACCGTCGACGGGACCGACGCGATGGCCGTGGCGGGCCGGGTGCGCGACGCAATTCGCGAGTGCCCCCTCGCTGGCGTCCCGACCACCGCGTCGTTCGGTGTCGCCGCGAGCGAGCCCGGAAAGCCCTTTAGCTACGAGGCCGTGTTCGCCCGCGCCGACGGGGCGATGTACGACGCTAAACGGGCGGGCGGCGACTGCGTGGTCGTTGCGGTGGACGTAGCCACGGGCGCACAGCTCGACGGTGGTGCTCCGCTGCCTGCGCAGAGTCGCCGCGACGAGGCTGCCATCCAAGCGGCCTAGGACTCAAACCCCCGACCGCCCGGACCACAAGACGAAATGAGGCGCGAGCGCCTCGCCCGCGCCTCGATCCGAGAACCCGGCGCTATCGCGCCGTCAGCCGGTGGAGACTACGGGTTCGTGATGCTGTGGACGGGGAACTGCCTGACGTCAGGTGGATTCGGCGGCGCTTTGTCGCCGAGCTCTTGGATGGCTGTCTGGAGCCGCCCCTGAGCGAAGCCGTCGAATGCCTCGCGCGACTCCCAGAAGTCGATGACTCCCCAACCGTCTCTGATCGGGCCGGAGGAGTGGAAGATCAAACCGGCGGGCGGGTCGTTCTCGACGTCCATATGCCCGTGGGTTGCGTCGTACTGCTCTTGCGTCGCTTCTGGGAACTTGAGTCTAAGGCCGATTGCCATAGTGAAACCTTTCCTTGGTATGTCGATCGAGCATACTCCGCGGCGCTCTGCGAGCAGAGCTCCTCGATGATGCATGCTGCGCATCCGCGTCGGGTCGACCGCGACGCGCTCGGATGACGCGACCACAGCTCGACCTCGTGTCGGCAGA
The DNA here is from genome assembly GCA_963738355.1 of uncultured bacterium. Classification (GTDB taxonomy): domain Bacteria; phylum Actinomycetota; class Thermoleophilia; order Solirubrobacterales; family Solirubrobacteraceae; genus Palsa-744. The sequence goes on along the minus strand of CAVTWF010000005.1, from coordinate 13,106 downwards.
CGCCGAGCGCCGACACGCTTCGATCTCCTCTGCGCGCCGCGGAATGACTGTCTCCACCAAGCCGGTAACGACGTCGTGGGAGACTCGAACCCCCGAGCGCCTGGACCACACAGAGGCTGCCAGCGGGCGAGAGGCCCAATCAATAACGGCGTAGCGACGTATGCTTGGACCAGATGCCACGGCGTTGTGAATGGGCAGACGTCGACGATCCGCTGTTGGTGGCCTACCACGACGAAGAGTGGGGCGCTCCCTCACATCACGATCGCCACCTCTTCGAACTCCTGACGTTAGAGGGAGCGCAGGCGGGGCTCTCTTGGAAGACGATCCTGCACAAACGAGAGGGCTACCGGTCGGCGTTCCAGCGATTCGATCCAGCGCGAGTCGCCCGCTTCAACGCTCGCAAGATCGAGACGTTGTTGAGGGACCCGGCGATTGTTCGAAACCGGCTCAAGCTTGAATCCGCGGTGAACAACGCTCGCCGCATACTCGAGGTGCAAGGAGAATTCGGGACCTTCGACGCCTACATCTGGCAGTTCGTCGACGCCGTCCCGATCGTCGGTCGCAGGCGCAGGCTGCGTGATCTGCCGTCAGAGACTCGAGAGTCGAAGGCGATGAGCAACGATCTCAAGCGGCGAGGGTTTCGCTTTGTCGGGCCGACGGTGTGCTACGCCTACATGCAGGCAGCCGGCCTGGTTAACGACCACGTCACCACCTGTTTCCGCTATCGCGAGCTATCGATTTGAGACGGTATCGGGGAAGCCACCTCGACGCTCGAGTAGAGAGTCTCGCCTTCGACGCCGCCAACCGGTTGCAGGAACGCGCGGTCCCGTTCTAAGCGACGGACGATGACACCGCCGCGTCGCGGCCCAATCAGCTCGGACTGGCGAAGCCCCGTCATCTCGCCCCGGTCAGAACCAGCACGCGGAGAAGTCGTGCGACGCAAGCCGGCGCCGACGCGGCATGGTCGCAGGAGCCCGGCGCCATAGAGCAGGCGATGTTTGCTATCTGTCGCATACGGGTAGGAGCCTGACTGGTGAGGATTGGGTGCTTTGCACGGATCCTGGGAAGCCTGCTCGCGATCGCTGGTGTGCTGTTCGCTGCTCCCAGCTTCGCAGCCGCAGAACTGAGCCCGTTGGGGCACGTCTGCCGCGAGGAAAACGGAGTGCGGTTCTGTCCGACGACGACACTCGCGCAGCGCGTTCCCTCCTTCGACGGCGTGCCACTGGATGTCGACGTGACTCTCCCTTCGACCGGGAATGGGCCCTTCCCGACGATCGTGATGTTGCACGGCTGGGGCGGCTCGAAGACCGAGTTCGAGGCAACCTCGCCCGCGGGGAATGGCAACGAAACCTACGACTACAACAACGTCTACTACGCCGAGCACGGCTACGCGGTGCTCAATTACTCGGCGCGCGGTTGGGGCAACTCGTGCGGCGCGCTTGAATCGCGCACGGAACCAGCCTGCGACGAAGGTTGGGTCCGCCTGGCAGACCAACGCTATGAGGCGCGCGACGCCGAGTACCTGCTCGGCCTGCTCGCGGACGAGAAGATCGCCAAGCCCCGCTCGATCGGCGTGACCGGGATCTCCTACGGCGGGGGGCAGAGCATCGAGCTCGCGTACCTGAAGAACCGGATCCGCTTGCCCAACGGCGAATTCGCCGCGTGGAGCAGCCCGAAGGGGCAGAAGATGGAAATCAGCGCCGCCTTCCCACGCTGGCCGTGGTCGGACCTAGTGGACGCACTCGAGCCCAACGGGCGCTTTCTCGACAGCGAAATCGCGCCACCCGCGCAAAGCTATGAACCGATCGGGGTGGAGCTCCAGAGCTACGTCGGCGGCCTCTACGCGGACGGACTCGGCGAGAACGGCTACTACGCTCCTGCCGGGCGAGATCCGGAAGCCGAACTGACGAGGTGGTTCGCCGTGGACAATGCGGGCGAGCCCTTCGGAGCCGAAGCGCGGGAAGTCGCCGAACAGGTCTACAACTACCATCAGGCGTACGGCATGCCGCTGTCCGGGACGCCTGCGCCGCTACTGCTGGAGAGTGGCTGGACCGACGATCTCTTCCCGCCCGAACAGTCGCTGCGGGTATACAACCAGGTACGTGCCATGGGCGGCTATGCGGCACTGCTGTTCGGCGATCTCGGGCATCCCCCCGCCTCCAACAAGGAAAACACCGACCACGCCTTCAACGAAGAGGCAGCGGCCTTCTTCGGATCGAAGCTCGAGCGTGCCGGCGAAGCTCCGGTGTCGGGAAGCGTGACCGCAAACACCGAGACCTGCCCGAAGAGCGCCCCGGGAGGTGGGCCCTACACCGCCGCGACATGGTCGAAGCTTCACCCCCACAGGCTCTCCTTCGGCTCGTCGGCCGCACAGACCTTCACCTCTGCCGGAGGCAACCCGACGATCGCGCTGGAGTTCGACCCGATCTGGCAGGACGAGAACGAAGCCGGTGGGAACGTGTGCAAAGAAGTGAAAGCCGAAACCGAACCCGATACCGCGAACTACGTGACGAGTAGCCCGGGCTTTACGCTGATGGGGCTGCCGACGGTCACGGCGACGATCAAGACAACGGGACCGTTCGGCGAGATAGCTTCGCGGCTGTGGGACGTGTTGCCGAGCGGCGAACAGCGGCTCGTCAGTCGCGGCGTATACCGCTTGACAGAAGGCCAGGCTGGCACGATCAAGTTCCAGCTGCACGGCAACGGATACCAGTTTGCGGCCGGGGATACCGTCAAGCTCCAGCTCCTGGGCCGGGATGCGCCTTATTACAGGGCGAGCAATGGCACGTTTAGCGTCGAAGCCACGAACGTGACCGTGTCGCTGCCGACGACCTGAGCGCGTCAGCTCGAACCTGAGCTCGTCGAACGAGCGTGCTTGCGCGCCGAGGCGATTCGCGCCTCGCATCCGAGTCACACCCCTGGAGCGATTGTCGAGGAGGCGAGGCGATGATTTGGGACTCGCGGCCAATGCGCGGGGCGCCCGCGTGCGCGACGATGACTACGACGAACCCAGAGTATCTGAGATCGTGCGTAGCGTCAGTACCTCAGCACACCGCCTCACAGCGCCGGCAGCAGCCCTGCGCCCGGCCGGTTTGGACTGCCACCGCAAGCGCACGCTTTACAGACGTCCCGGCGAGCGTGATCGAACAGTCGTCCGCTTTCGGTCATCGCGGTTTGCGTCGCGCATCGCGCGGGGATACAGGCAAGTAGCCGCTCCACGGTGTACCGCTGTCAGCGGCACCGTCAGGCCTGCAGCCAGTCGCGGGAGACTCGGTGAGCTGGGCATCATTAGCGTGACAAGACTCGGACTCCCATGAGATGAGGTGCACTGCGGGCGGAGAGCCGGGTCGCCACGAGGCCTCGAACCATCCAGGTGGGGCAAGTCGAGCCGCGGAGGCCACCGCGCGTCCAACAGGGGATGGTGTCTTCTTGACGGGTGCCACCGGATTCCTTGGCATGGAGCTGCTGGCGCGTTATCTGGAGCACACCGATCGTCCCGTGTATGCGCTCGTGAGAGGCGCGGACAATCGCGAGGTCGCGGCGCGGATGGAGCACACGTTGCTCTGCCTGTTCGGAAGGGATCACCCCTACGCGGGACGGGTGGTCGCGGTGCGCGGAGATATCACGCGTACCGGCCTCGGCCTCCGTGGCAAGCGCGAGGCGCTCGCCGGGCAGGTGAGCGAGATCGTGCACGCCGCGGCGTCGGTGTCTTTTGAGCTGGGGATCGAGGCCTCGCGCGCGATCAACGTGGAGGGTACTCGCCATGTGCTCGAGTTCGCCGAGCGCTGCCATGCGCGCGGCGGACTACGACGCCTCTCATACATCTCGACGGCATACGTCGCCGGTGATCGTGCGGGCTGCTTCAGCGAGGACGACCTCGATGGAGGCCAGCGCTTTCGCAACGCCTACGAGCAGTCGAAGTTCGAGGCGGAGACGCTGGTCGCCGGCTCGCGCGCACGGCTGCCGATCACGGTGCTGCGCCCGAGCATCATCGTGGGCGAGCGTGACAGCGGCTGGACGGCGTCCTTCAACGTGCTCTACTGGCCCTTGCGTGCCTATGCGCGCGGCGCCTACGCGGCGCTGCCAGCGCGCCGTGACGCGCCCGTCGATGTGGTGCCGGTCGACTACGTTGCCGACGCGATCCTCGCTCTCACCCAGGCTCGCGAGGCTGAGGGCGCCACCTTTCACCTCACCGCGGGAGCACACGCGAGCACCGTCGGCGAGCTCGTCGAGCTCGCGAGCGCGTTCTTCGAGCGCCCGGCGCCGCGCCTGATCGAGCCCTCGCTCTACCGGCGCCTAGTGCATCCATTGCTTGTTCGCGCGAGCCACGACGAGCGCCAGCGCCGCGCGCTCGCGCGCAGCGAGCTCTTTTTTCCCTACTTTGCGACGCGGGTGCATTACGACGACCGCCGCGCCCGAGTTGCGCTTCGCGGCACCGGTATCGCGCCCACCCCTTTACGCACCTACTTCGACCGGCTGGTCGAGTTCGCGCTGGCCGCCGAGTGGGGCCGGCGGCAGATGCCGCGTGCCGGCGCGACCGGAAACGCGGGGGCGCCTGCCCGCCCGCGGGCGCAGGCGCTCCCTGAGACTCGACCGCAGTTGGTGCCCGTGCAATGACCTGCGCGCGCCTGTCGGCGCTCGATGCGTCATTCCTCGCGGTCGAGACGCCCACCGCGCACATGCACGTCGGCTGGGTGGCGGTGTTCTCCGCGGGCGCCGAGGATCGGCTGCCGAGCTTCTCAGAGCTCCGCGATCACATCGAGCTGCGGCTGGCGCGTGCGCCGCGCTACCGCCAGAAGCTCGCGCCCGTCCCGCTCGGCCTCAACGCGCCGGAGTGGGTCGACGACCCCGCCTTCTGCATCGATCGCCACGTCTACTGGGCATCGGGCCCGCTTTCAGATCTCGTCGACGAGGTGATGTCGATGCCGCTGCGCCGTGACCGACCGCTGTGGGAGATGTGGATCTGCGAGGACACGGAGAAGAAGCGGTTTGTGATCGTCGGCAAGACGCATCACTGCATGGTCGACGGCCTCGCCGCGCTCGAGCTCTACTCGGCGCTGCTCGACCTCACACCCGAGCCCGTCGCCTGCGAGCCAGACGGCTGGTGCGCCACGCCACAGCCCGGGGTAGAGCGGCTGCTCGCCCGGGGTCTGCGCGACCTGCTCTCTCGGCAGGTCGGCCTGCTGCGCTGGCCGCTGCGTGCCGCGGCTTCGCCCAGCCGCGCGGTGCGGCAGAGCGCCGCAGGCGCTCTGCGGGTGACCCGTGCACTGAGCCACTCGCTTTACGCGGCGCCCGCCAGCGTGCTCAACGCCCCGCTCTCCCCGCTGCGCCGCCTGGCTTGGACGGCACGACCGTTCGCCGATCTGCTGCTCGTAAAGCGCAGCTACGGCACGACTGTCAACGACGTCCTGCTCGCCGCCGTCGCGGGCGGCATGCGCGCCTACCTGATGCGCCGCGGCGAGGAGCCGGTGGCCCTGAAGACGATGATCCCGGTCAGCGTGCGGGGCTCGGGTGAGGTCCTCGGCAACCACATGTCCTTCGTGTTTGCCGACCTGCCCTGCGACGAGTCCCGCCCGCTCGATCGCCTCCACAAAGTGCACGCCGCCATGAGCGCGCGCAAGCGCAACGGCGAGCCGCAGGGAGCCGACCTGGCGCTGAAGGCGGCGGCCCACGCCCCGGTCGCGGTGCAGCAGACCGTGGCGCGGCTGGTCGCCAGCCCGCGCACCTTCAACCTCGTCGTCTCGAACATCCCCGGCCCCAGCGTGCCGCTCTTCATGCTCGGCTGCCCCCTGCACGCGACATACCCCGTCGTCCCGCTCGCCGACGACCACGCCGTCTCGGTCGGCATGACCACCGTCCACGGCCGCGCCTGCATCGGCGTGTACGGCGACCGCCAGGCGCTGCCCGACGTGGAGACGCTCGCCCACGACATCGACGACGCGCTCACGGAGCTGGTCGCGTGCACGCGTCGAAGGGTGAGAATGCCGGGGTCGCTCGGCCGCGCGAACGGCGCCGGTCCGGCTTCCAGGCCCATGCTGCGCCGCGAGTCGCGCCAGGCAGTTGGCGAGGAGCCGGTCTAACGAGCACAGCGGACGTAGGCCGCGTGCGGGGCACCTATAGGCAAGCCCGGTGCCGTCAGCGCTGCGATTTCAAGGTGTCGTGACTCACGGTGTGACTCGGACACCGCCGCGCCCGTCAGATCGCGGTGTGCCCAGGCGGAGTCGCGTCCTCGACCAGGGCCACCGACATTTCAGTGATCATGTCCGCCGTGCTCATCGAGACCTCCCGTGATCGTGCTTTCCACGGCACGTATCGTGGCGCGGCTGGCAGGCGATCGAATCCCGGAATTCCTTAGTCCGTGACCCCAGTGTCGTCCTCATTACGTAGGAGCGACAGCGCGCAAGACACGCTGGCTGCGGCGTGCCTCCTGCTGCGGCGTTCGCGTGGCGGCAATGCCTCTCTTACAAGGGTTAGGGCGTCCAAGCCTCGGCGAGCGGGGTGAGCTGGAGCTCGTGTGTCGCCGCGCGCGCATCCTGGTTGGCCAGGAAGAGGACTGCTTCGGCGATCCGGCGTGGATCGGCAAGCGCCTCGGCCGAGATTCCTCCACGAGGGCCTCCCGTCAACGGCTGGATGCCTGCGTCGACGATCAGCAGCGCCACGTGAATACCAACAGGGCGGAGCTCGAGGGCGGCAGCATTGGTAATGGCTCGCACGCCAAATGCTCCCGCCGACCACAGGCCGCGGCCTGGCATGGCGCGCCGCGCCGACCCGCCCGTGACCTGCACCAGCGTTGCCGGCCCGCCCTGCTCCACGGCGAACCGCCCGCTGGCCGACAAAAACGAGAACGCGGCTCGAGCCGGAGCTGCGGCCCAGGCGTCAAATCCGCTGAAGTCGGCCTCGACGATCGGGCCGCCGCCAAAAGGTCCGACGCGGTCCCCGCCGTAAGCCGAGGCCGCATTCAACGCGAGGTCCACGCCGCCGTGCGCCGCAGCTACCTCGCTAAGGGCGGCGTACACGCTCGCCGGATCGGTGACGTCTGCCTGTAGCGCAAGGCCCCCGGCCTCGGTAACCCCGTCGAGAGTGGCCTGCGAGCGGGCCACGCCCGCCACCGCCCAGTCCTCGGCGACAAGCTTCTCTATGACCGCACGCCCCAGGTTTCGCGCTCCAAACACGATTGCGCTCCGCTGCCTTCCCGTGGCTTCACTCATCGACTCGCTCCAGTTCTAGGGATTGGGCACTGCCGCATCCAGACACAGCGTCGGGAGCCCGGCCGCGTTCCTCACCGAAGCCCGGAATCCCCGTAGCGCTACGCGGGTCGTGGACTGCCCCCAATAACCTCCCGATTTGCAGGCCATTCCCGAGGGGTGAGCGAGGGGACTCGAACCCCCGACCGCCTGGACCACAACCCGAGGGATGGAGTAGCGCTCAGTGGTCAAGCCCCGGATTGATTACGTTTCTTGCCCGTCGGTGTCGCTGAGTTCTCCTCAATTTGTTCCCCAATTTGTTCCCCAGGCTGGGAGGCGAAGGCGTCGTTGACCATCTGGACCTCGCGCTCGGAGGGGGCGTAGTGGGCGTAGATCTGCGTCGTCTTCGCGTCGGCGTGCCCGAGGAACTCCTGGATCGTCCGCAGGGGCACGCCCGAGGCCGCGAGCCGGGTGTCGAACGTGTGCCGCAGGTCATGAAACTTGACCTCCCGCGCCCCTGCGGCGCGGCAGGCCGCCTTGAAGCGCCGTGAGACCTCGAGACCCTCGAGCCCGAGCGCGTTGCGCCCCTTGCCTTACCAGGTTCCGCCCTCCTCCCCTGACTGCAGGTAGTAGTCGCCGGAAGATTCGTGGCGGCCGGTGTCGGGCTGGTCGACTTCCAAAGAGCGCTGTTCCCGGGCGAGCGACGTGTAGTAGTCAACCGCTCTCTGGGTGCCGCGTACGGGGTGAACTCGAAGCATCCGTGCTTTCGTCCTTCCAGTCGGTCCTTGACGTTCGACATGGCACTTTGGAGGGCCGTCCGGACAGCATCCCCGGCAGGGGTGCAAATGTCTGCGGCTGCTGGGTGGTCATCGGATCGCTACTGGCTCCTGGGGACTGCTGCTGCTGAATCGGGGGAACTGGCTCTACGCTGTGCGAACTCTGCTGCTGCCCTGCCTCTGCTCTACTCGAATGAGCTCTCGTGCTGCTGCAGGGTGATGGTGCTGGCGCTCATGGGCGTCTGCTGGTCCTGATCCTGCTGAGGCTGTGCTGCCCTAGTCGCTCGTGCTGAACCTCGGGCAGCGCCATGACCGTGCCGATCCCTATCGGAGGCGGATAACTCAGCTCAACCTGCCGTCCGAGCGCACTCACGCCTTACCCGTGGCGATGCACGATCAGCACGGACCGTCGCGAGTGCGCGGCGACCGCTTCGTCGACGCTGCCGATCAGCACGCTCGCGAGGCCGGTGCGCCCGTGCGAGCCGAGCACGATGACCCTCGCGTCGTGATCATCGGCCGCCTCGACGATCCCGCTCCAGGTCGGCGCAGCCTCAACCGCCATGCTTCGGGCTCGGAAGCCTGCCGCCTCGGCCAGCGTGGTTCCCTGCGCAGCGGTTTCCTCGGCCGCGGCCCTGACCTCGTCGGCCGCCGCGGCGTTGATCCGCAGCTCATGGGGTGGCAGGAACCCGACGTTGAACGGCTGCCACACGGTGACGACGAGTGCCTCGCGTCGGTGGTTCAGCTGGCCCGCGGCGTCCGCGATCGCGGTCTTGGCCAGCTCGGAGCCGTCGTAGGCGAACATGACCGGTCCGGTCGCCGCGGCAGTCATCTCCGCTCCGTTTGTCGGGCCAATGGACCAGGTCGGAAGCACGAGCCCAGGCGATCGGCTGCCGCGGCGTCGTCCTCAACGCCACCGTTCCCCAAGGCAGCGACCGCAGGCGGCCCCTGCGGCGCCGCGTTCGTCTGGCGCCGGATGCGGGCGAGCAGTGGTGGCGAGTACCAGCCGGGCTCCCTTCCGCCAAACCACCGCTCCAGCGAGGGTGCTGGTGGGCGGACGCCGCCCAGCGCGTACAGGCAGACGCCGGCGATCGCACCGCCGGTGGAGATCCCGAAGCAGATCCACAGCGCGATGGTCGTCCCGGTGCTCAGGCTGTGCCCGACCGTGAAGGCGAGGTGGAGCATGAGCGGTGCGATCATGAACGCCGCCACCGCCCGCAGCAACTCGATGATCCCGAACACGCGCTGTAGGTTGGAGTTGGGCAGGGAGAAGCCAGCGATGAAGAACGCCGGCACGACGGACGATCCGACGCCGAGGCCGATCAGCCCCGAGCCGGTGAGCGCGAGCGCGTCGGTCGGTGGCAGGACGCGGCCGATGACGACGATGCCGACGCTAAGGAAGATCATCCCTGCCAGGACTTGGTAGTGCAGCCCGCGCGTGCGGAACACGAACCCGAACACGATCGCGCTCAACGCCGCGCCGCCGAACGCGGGCAGGTAGAGCAGCCCCGCGTGTAGGGGCGCGAAGCGGTGCGCCAGCAACACACCACTCAGTGTGATCGCGGACACCGAGGCCGCGGCCGCGCAGATCGCGACGAGGATCCCCGTCGCCGGGAGCGTGCTGACCAGCGGACGCACGTTTAACAGAGAACACCTGCCGCGATACTCGGCGATCAGGAGGGTGAGGATCAGCGCCAGCCCGCCGATCAGCGGCACGAACGTGATGGCGTCCAAAAACGCGTGCGTGAGCAGCTCCGAGGCGCCGAAGAAGGCGGCCGTGCACCCGGTGGCAGCCAGCCCGAGAGCCAGTGGATCCCACCGACGCCGCGGATCGACTGGCGGTGCGTCCTGGAAGGTCAGGACCGAGAGCACCAGCGCGGCCAGCGCGATTCCGGCGATGATCCAGAACAGCGGCCGCCAGGCATGGGCGGAGGCCTGGATGCCGCCGATCGCTGGGCCCAGCGCCACCGCGCCGAACACGCAAACGTTGACGACCATCGCCGTCCAGCGCAGCTTCGCCGGCGGATAGCCGACGATCAGCGGCGGGAAAGCCGCGATCAGCAACAGACTCGTGCAAAGACCCTGCAGAACGTGACCGACGATGAACACACCTGACGCGGTCGCCGCTGCTGCGAGCACCGAGCCGACCACTAGCAACACGCCGTAGACGAGCAACATCCGCCGCTGCGGCAAGCGCAGCGCGAACTGCACGGCGAACACCGTGCCCATCGCATAGCCAGCGTTCGCCAGACCATTAGTCAGGTTCACCGCCTGCAGGCTCATGTGCAGGTCCCTGGCGATGATCGGCGCCAGTGGCTGTAGCGCGGCCGACAGGACCAGGTATGGCGCCAGCGCAAAGATGACCATCGCGGCCACGGCCGGATAGCGGCCGGCGAGCGGACCCTGTCGCGTGAGCAGCGACCCGGCTTGCCGGCCCGGGAAGAGCGCGGCCCTCCTCGTCGCCGGGACGGTCATACGTTCGTCTCCATCTCCAGCTCGATCTGGCCCAGATCGCCGTCCGTCAGCCCCGCGCCGGCCCATATGCCAGCGTTGCCGACCTTCTCGTTGCCGTACGGGTCGATGTCGGTGCGGTTGACCTCGGCGGTGAGGACGATCTCGTTCGTCACGCCGTGGAGGGTGACGTTGGCGCTGATTCGCAACGTCTCTTCGTCGATGAACTCGAGCGCTGTGGACTCGAACGCCAGGTCGGGGTAGGTCTCGGCGTCGAAGAAGTCGGGAGAGCGCAGGTGCGCGTCGCGCTGGGGCTGGTTGGTGTCGACCGAGGCGGCCTTGACCGTGCCGTAGGCCTTGCCGGAGGACAGTTCCACGGCGATCTGCGGCGTGCCCTGGAACTCCGTGAACTCGCCGCACCCGGTGGCAATGCCCATGTGGTTGACGGCAAACCCAGCCTTGGAGTGGGCCTGGTCAACCACCCAGGTGCCGGTGGGGGCGATGGTGCGGGTGGTGAGGGTGTGCTCATGGCGTACAGCGACTCCTTTGGTTCAACGGGCTGCTCTGACGGCGGTCCGCCCACTGCGTTCCTCTTCGGACTTGCTCGGGCTCGTTGGGGCATTAGTGGGGATCCCGCTCCGGCTCTTACTCGTGCCCACCAAGAAATTTGCGCGGCAGCTCCGGAGCCTTCTATCGCTCCACCGAGGGCACTCGGCCACGCCGCGACCAGCAGCACCGGTAAGACCCCGAGCAGCAGCGGTGGAAAGCCGCGCGGTCGTCTGTAACCGGCGTGTAACCGCGCGATGGCTATCTTCGCGCCGACCCGTCGAGAGCCCTAGCGAGGACCCTCGTACATGCAGCGTCCCAACCAGGAAGGAAATGCCAATGAAGGGATCGACCGTCATGCGCACGGCCGCAGTCGGCACGACGTGTGCGCTCGTCGGTGCCGCCGCCGGCATCGCGGGGAGCTCAGCATCCACGCCCCACAAGACCAACGGGCCGATCGGGTTTGCCAGCGGAAAGGTCAAGCGAGGCATCGTCGGCCCGATGATCGGCCCCCCCGGGCTCGCGATCGCCATGCCCGCCGGCGCGGCGGGCCCGCCGGTGCACTCCGAATCGGTCGTGCCGAACGAAAAAGGCGGCTTCGAAACGGTGACGATGGACCGCGGTACGTTGTCCTCGCTATCCGGGCAACAGCTCACGATCGCCGAGGGCACCAAGAGCGCGACATACAAGACCGTCACGCTCACGATCCCCAGCGACGCGAAGGTTTACCGCAACGGCGAAACGGCCCAGCTATCGGACATCAGATCGGGCGACACCGTGACCGTCGTGCGGGGCCCCAAGGGCACGGTCGTAAACGCAAACGACGCAGAACACGAACCGAATCAGCTCGTCCACATCGAAGGCCACAAGATCGGGCCGGGCGGCGGTCCGCCGCCGCTTCCGGGCGGGCCGAAGGGCGCCTACAAGATCGCGCCGGGCGAATACCCGCCGCCTCCAGGCGCCCCGGAAGGCTCCTCGAGCTCAGAAGGCCCGGAAGGCAACTTCCCGAGATAGCTTCCCGCCAAGCGCCGTCGGCATCGCGCCCAGCCCGCTCCGGGCGCGATGCGTGGCGCGATTCGCGCACTCGCGCGATCGAGCGAGTGGCCGCGCGCTGAAGTGAGTCGATTAGGGTCCCGCCGGGGCTTCACCCGCCCCGGCGGCGGCTCGCGGCGCTGCTACTGGGCGCTGTGCGAACCGGTTTTCAGAACTCCTTGAGGAGGCGCGAGCAGATGACGACGCATCCGGCGGTGAGGAGGGCGGCGTGGATAATGGGCTCGGTCCAAGCGGATGCGGAGCCGGCGGGGAGCTTTGCGACCGCGCATGCGCGGTCGAGCACAAACACCGCCCCGCCGTGATGCGCCTTGGCAGGCCGAAGCAGAAGCGATCTTGCCACCCTACCTCGTGCACGCAGACGTTCCGAGGGAGAAGCCTCGCCAGCGGCCTCGACGCTGACCGAGAGTTCTGGACCGTCGTGAACGCGGCAGTGTTTCTTGCCGAGTACCATCGGCGATGCTCTTCGCCGCGACCCCCGCCGGTCGCGGCGGGCGCGTCGACGACATCGTGCCCGCCCTCGTGTTCCTGGCCTCGCCCACCGCCGGCTACGTCCACGGCGCCACCCTGCTCGTCGACGGCGGCTCGGCAGCGGCCTGGGAGGGTCGCCCCCGGTTCTCATGCACCAGGCGCAGCTCGGCGTTGGCGCTGCCGGCGTCTCCCGCGCCCTCGCCAAGCAAGACGACCAGGCCCCCGTGCCGGTAACGGGGGCCTCTGCGTCTCCGAGTCCTTATGGACGAATGCGGATGACTGTCTTCCCGCTGCGTCGCTCGGTCGGATTGAAGGCGGCTAAGGCATCATCGAGGACCGCGTCGTTGCCGATGTTCGTCAGCAGTCGTCCGTCCCGCACCCGCTGGACCATCTCCGCCAACTGGGCACGATCGGACTCGACAACGAAGTCGATCGCCAGGCCGTCGGCGGGCCGCGCCTCGGCCGGGCCAACGATGGTCACCAGTGTTCCTCCGGCTCGAATTCCGCCTGCGGACCACGTAACTGGATGTCCCCACCGATGACGTCGAACACCAGGTCGACGCCGCCGATATCTTGCAGCACATAGATCCAAGGTCGACGAACTCCTTGCGCCGAAGTCGAGTGCCTTCTG
>CAVTWF010000004.1:0-391060 GCA_963738355.1 uncultured bacterium | reverse complement strand
CGTGATTGTCGAGCATGGCGGCCGCCGTGTAGAAACCGTAAGGCTCGGGGAAACTGAATCCCGGCCCGATAAAATATCGCCCGCCAAAAACCTCTCCATCGACTTGATATTGGCCGTCCAAGGGAACCCGGCTCACGAGCGCCTTCCTCGGCTTGGCCGGTGGCGAATCGCCCCAATCCGCCGAGATGTCCAGCGGAAATCCCTCCCTGGTGCGAATTTTCACATCCGCGATGTCGCTTCGTCCCGCTCTCAGCTCCACCAACCCATCGCGATAGCGCGCCCGATTGGCTTCCGGATCGCGGCCGGCACAATCGCACGCAGCAACCAATCCCCTTCCGCGACCTCGCGAAACTCGAACGAGCCGTCATCGCCCGCGAGTAGATGCTTTTCCTCCAGCAGCTTCGGGAGGCCATACACAACGGCCTCCGCCACCGATGCCCGCTTAACAGCACAACGGTTGCGTTCTGCTCCGGATTTCCTTCCGTGTCGACCACCACCCCACGAATCGTCCGCACGCGAGCGGTCCTAAGCCGGATGTCGTAGCCGGAGAGAGCCACGTCCTCCACGCGAATTGACTGGGCTTGAGAGGGCTCGACCACGGAGGGTAGTAGGTTGTAGCCACCCTTTCTTCATCCTTCAACTCCGCCTCGACCGGAGTCGCCGATAGCTTCCACAATCCCGGAGGTACATCCTCAATGAGGGACGCGCCTTCTTCGTTCGTCATCGTTTCAGGCGCACCCGTCAGTTTCACCACGATCCCTTCGGCTGGCTTACCTTTCGGGTCGAGAACGCGTCCGCGCAGACTTACCGGCGGAAACATCTGGAGATCGAACCGGGTGTCGCCAGAGACCTTCACCGTGGCCAGCATCAGGAATAGATTCCATTTGCCGGGACTGATTACGTACTCCCCATGGCCAAGCCCTCGATCTTGAAGGCCCCGGCTTCGGTGGTGACAACCTGTTTCCCTCCATTTGAGGGCCGGCGGGTTTCACGCGCCACGAACACCGTTGCGCCTTCGATACCCTCGCCTGTGGCGCGATTCGTCACGTTGCCGGAAATAGATCCGCCCATTACCGGCGCCAACAGCAGCGGCAGCAACAAGAAAGAGTTCCCGGGCACCTTGGCCAGCATTGTCTCATCCTTTCGCCAGCTTGGTCGTCATGAAGCAAAGGCACACTTTTCCGTATTATATTTAAAACTGCCTGGACATTGGTGAGCGCAGTGAGCGCTCATCCGTAATTCTGCTAGCCGCAGAATTGACTCGGGCGCGGACCCGCCCCGTCACCCCACGCCATCAATCGAAGACTTCCACCCTCCGGATAGCCGCTGCGCGCCCCGTGGCGTCGTCCACTTCCACAATCACCGCGTGCAGTTCCGCGCCGTCCCGGGCCGCTTCCATGCGCACCGGCATCTGCGTCAGGAATCGTTGCAGGATGATGTCCTTTCCACGCCGATCACCGAATCGTACGGGCCGGTCATGCCGCCGTCGGTCTGATAGGCGGTGCCGCCGGGCAGGATGCGCGTGTCCGCGGTGGGGATGTGCGTATGCGTGCCGACCATCGCCGAGACGCGGCCGTCCAGATACCAGCCCATGGCCATTTTCTCGCTGGTGACCTCGGCGTGAAAATCGACGAAGCGCACTTTCACGTCGTCGGGCAGCGCCGCCAGCAGTTGCGTCGGCTTTGCGAAACGGGCAATCGGTGGGGGGCATGTAACGCGGCCCTGCAGGTTGATCATCGGCGCAGCGCGCCGTTGCGCGCCTCGCACGACCACGACGCCGCGCCCGGGCAGCTCCTCGACGTAATTGGCGGGCCGCAGCAGGCGCGGCTGGCGCGCAAGTAATCGTAGATCTCGCGCTTGTCCCAGATGTGATTGCCGGTGGTCAGCACGTCCATGCCGTAGCCGAACAGTTCGTCGGCCAGCGGCGGAGTGATGCCGAAGCCTCCCGCGGCGTTCTCCCCGTTGGCGATGGTCAGGTCGATATTCTGCTCGGCCACGATCTGCCGCAGATGCCGCGCCACAAGTTGCGTCCGGTTGACCCAAAGATGTCGCCGATAAAAAGAAGGTTGGTAATGCCCACTCCTTGAGTCGCCCACCCTCCTACCGCTTCCTCGGTCGCGGCTCAGAAATGGGTACCGACCCGCGACCACAGGGAGCGGTCGATCGAAATGGGAGCCCACCACCACGCCGCCCTAGCTTCCGTCATTTGACCCCGAACTTAACAGGGTGGAGTCCTCCGCGCACCTTTAGGCTTCTCCATGGCGGTTTCCCGCCGGAGCTTGCACACCGGCACGTAATCGAGCCGGATCCCCGGGACTGCCCTGCAGCGACCACATCGAATCGGCTCTGGCGCTGTTAGATCGGGCGGGCGGGGACAACAGCGACCAGACGAGGACCTGAGGCCGGCACGCAAATGGCGTCGAGACGCTTCCACATAGCGGGAGCCGCGTTGCTGTGCGCGTGCATGCTCACGCCCGTCGCGGGTGCGGGCGCCGCCACGCGCGCACACCGGTCAGCCGCGCCTCACGGCAACGCGCGCGTCCTCAAGCGCCGCGCGAAGCCGAAGCCGCGCAAGGGGCCGCCCCCGCTTAGCGGGCCCGCAGTGCATGCGCTCGCCTCCTACGAAGCGATGCAGAAGTACTTCTACATAAGCGGCTCGGACCTGTACCGCGAAGAACTCAACCAGCAGTCGAACTCCTACCTCTGGCCGTTCTCGCAAGCGATCGCGGCCACGATCACCGTCGCGCACATCCCCGGGCAGCAGGCGAAGGCACGCTTCAGCACAGGCGCGCAGGTGCACGGCCTGCAGAAGTACCTGAGCACCGCGCCGCCGAACGCCGTGAGCTCGACGGAGGCGCTTCAGAGCCTCCCGCACTACACCGCGACGATCGCCACCGCGAGCACCGACGGCACGACCTTCTACGACGACAACGACTGGGTCGGGATCGAGATGGTGCGGCTCTTCGAGCTCACGCACGACGAAGCTGCGCTCTCACTCGCGGAGCAGATCCTGGCGTTCGAGGAGGCGGGGTGGGTGTCGAACTCCAACGAACCGTGCCCCGGTGGGATACCGCACTCGGATTCCGACGAAGACGAATTCCGCAGCACGATCACGTCCGCACCCGCGGCGGAGCTCGCTGTGCAGCTCTACCGGGTCACCGGCAACGGCTCCTATCTGCAGTTCGCGGAGACGGCGTACAACTGGGTGCGCGAATGCCTCGCCATGTCGTCGGGCCTCTACGCGGATCACGTCGAAGCGAACGGCGAACTGGACCCGGAACCGTGGAGCTACATCCAGGGCGTGATGATCGGCGCGGGCGCGCTGCTCTACCAGGCGACGGGGGACAGCGGGTACCTGGGCCAGGCCGAGACGACTGCAAACATGGCGGTGTCGGCGTTCCCGCTGAACGTCGTCGGCGGCGAAAACCCCTTCTTCGCGGTCGTGTTCTTCCGCAACCTCATCTACCTCGACTCGATCGTTCGCAACCCCACGGGCACCGCGCTCGCGCAGCAGTACGTCAACTGGGCGTGGAACAGCCTGCACGAATCGAATGGGCTGTTCGCGGACAGGGAAGGGGGTAAGGCGACGCTCCTCGACCAGGCGTCGCTCACGCAGATATACGCGCTGCTCGCCACGAACCCCGCCACCTACTTCTGAGCTGTGGCGAAGCTCGAAGCGGCGCCCTGGTGGACGGTGCGGCGGGCGACCAACCGCAAGCCCGCCACCTACCGCTGCCCGATCTGCGGGCAGCACCTGCTCGCGCCCACGGAGCATGTGCTGATCGCTCCGGAAGGGGACACGCGGCGGCGCCGGCACGCGCACACGCAGTGTGTGGCGGCGGCGCGCAAGCGCGGCGAGCTGAGGCTGCGCGAGGACTGGCTCGCGACCCAGCCGCGCGCCCCCTCTTGGTGGCGGCGCCTGCTTCGCCGCTAGTCAGCCCCCGTAGTAATGGACGTGGTCGGGCTCGACGCGGATGATCACCCGCTGTTCGCCGGGCTGGCGGTAGGGGTACTCGTCCTGGCCCAGGTACTTCTTCGCAAGCGAGTTGATGTGCTCGTCGGCTCCGTCGTGCGTGCGCTCTGCGACCCGTCCGCGGATCTCGACGTACTCGTAGGGGTTCTGCATGTTCTGAACGCTCAGCGTCACTCGCGGGTCGCGCTCGAGGTTGCGCGGCCACGCGCGGCCCTCGGCCGTGTTGAGCGTCGGCATCCCACCCTCGATATCGACCCACACTGGGTTGACTTGGGCGGACCCGTCCGCTCGCAGCGTCCCAACCTGGCAGAAGTTCGTCTCTTCGAGCAGCTCCTTTGCGCGGCCCTCGACGGCTTGGCTCATCGGGTTCCTTCCTTTCCGGTCGTGTTGCGGCGGAATACGGCTAGGAAAGGAATGAATGTAGCTACTGCCGCTCGCTCACCGGCGGGATCGGCTGCGCAGGCGCAAGGGCGCCGTTGTTGAGCTGGAAGGTGACGTGCGCTTCGCCGCCCGCGGGGCAGCACAGCGGGTTGCCTGGGCGGTAGATCGGGTAGCCGAGGGTGACTTCCGTGTCGCCCTGGCTCAGGACGTGCACCGCCGCCGAGGGCGAGCTCGAGTCCGTGCCGAGGTAGCGCGGCCCGAGGAAGAAGAACGCGCGCTGGTCATAGCCGTCCGCTGATCCCGTGCGGACCCCGACAAGCACGCGGAGGGTCTGGTTGGGGTGGTAGTCGGCGGTGCTCGCGGGCGTGTACCCCTGCGACTGCAGCTGCGCGACGGCCTTGCCGAGTTCTCCGGCGGGCGCTTCTTCGTGCACGTAGGCGGGCGCGGACGCCGTCCGCGTGACGACGGGCGTGCCGCCGCTTCCGGAGCCGTTCGGCGCGCCGCTGGCGGTCGAGGTGCTCGCGATCTGCGTGCTCGTTTCGCCGGTGCTCGTCGGGGATCCCGTGGCCGTGACGAGCGGTCGGCTCGATTCGACGACGTGGGCACTCGAGCCCCCGCAGCCGCTCAGCAGCAGGCCCACGGCGCCGAGCGGGAGAAGGAGCGTTGTTGTCAGCGATCGCGGCATCAGGGACCTATTGGCTGCACCTCTCCGGAGTCCTGTTTACCAGAGCGCCTGAGGACGGTCATCCACTTGACAAATTATTAGCCGCTGCTGTGCGGCTAGTTAGCACTCACTAAGTCGCGAAAAGGAGGTGCCCCGTGGCAAGCAGGCCCAGGAGCTCAACAGGAATTCGCAGGAACTGGACGCTCGGCATCGTGTCGGTCGCGCTCTTCATGGTCGTCCTCGACAACCTCGTCGTGACGATCGCGCTGCCCAGCATCAGGCGCGACCTCGGAGCCTCCGTGCAGTCGCTCGAGTGGACCGTGAACGCGTACGTCCTCGCCTATGCGGTCCTCCTGCTCACAGGCGCGGCGCTCGGCGATCGCTTCGGCCGGCGCCGCATGTTCCTTGCGGGCCTCGGCGTATTCACCCTCGCCTCCGCGGCCGCGGGGGTTGCGCCGACCACGGACCTGCTCGTCGCCGCGCGCGCGGTGCAGGGAGCCGGTGCGGCGATGGTTACGCCGCTCACGCTGACGCTGCTCGCGGAGGCCTTTCCGCGCGAGCGGCGAGGCATCGCGCTCGGAGTGTGGTCAGGCGTGTCGGGAAGCGCAGTCGCGATGGGGCCGCTCGTCGGCGGCGCCGTGGTGGAGGGCATCTCGTGGCACTGGATCTTCTGGATCAACGTACCCATCGGGCTCCTGCTGCTGCCGCTCACGGCGCGCATGCTGCGTGAGAGCCGCGGCCCCTACGGATCGCTCGACCTCGGGGGTCTCGCGCTCGCCTCGCTTGGCCTCCTCGGGATCGTCTTCGGCCTCGTGCGCGCGCAGTCGCTTGGCTTCTCCAGCGCCGAGGTCGTGAGCTCGATCGCCGTGGGCGTCACGACCCTCGCGGCGTTCGTCGCCTACGAGCTGCGGGCGCGCGAGCCGATGCTGCCCATGGACTTCTTCGCACGGCGCGCCTTCGCGGTGACGAACTTCGCCTCCATCGGCATGTACTTCGGGATGTTCGGCTCTATCTTCTTCCTCTCCCAGTTCATGCAAACCGTGCTCCACAACTCGCCGTTGCAAGCGGGCCTGAAGGTCCTCGTGTGGACGGGCGCCACGATGATCGTCGCCCCGCTC
Source organism: uncultured bacterium (assembly GCA_963738355.1). Classification (GTDB taxonomy): domain Bacteria; phylum Actinomycetota; class Thermoleophilia; order Solirubrobacterales; family Solirubrobacteraceae; genus Palsa-744. The sequence continues at coordinate 384,924 of CAVTWF010000004.1, read as the reverse complement.
GCGGGAGTCTTCTCGCAACGCATCGGCAGCCGTCCGCTGATGCTCGCCGGCCTCACGCTCCAATCGGGTGCGCTCGCGTGGCTCGCGGGGATCACCTCGACGACCACCGCCTACACGCAGATGCTCGTGCCATTCGTGATGGCCGGCGCGGGCATGGCACTCGTGTTCGCCCCGTCCGCGAACGCCGTCCTCTCAGCCGTGCGCACCGACCAGGCGGGACAGGCATCGGGCGCAACGAATGCGATCCGCGAGGTCGGCGGCGTGCTCGGCGTCGCGGTGCTCGCTTCGGTCTTCACGAGCGCCGGTGGATATGCCTCGCCGCATGCGTTCGTCGCGGGTCTCGTGCCCGCGCTCTGGGTGGGCGCCGCAGTCGTGGGCCTTGCGGGGCTCGTAGTGCTGCTCGTCCCCTTCAGCACGCGCGTGACGAGCGAGGCCGATGCGACGCAGGACGCGATCGTGCCTGCGCGCACCGCTCGCCGGCTGCTCGCGGCCGGCGCGCGGCCGGCGGTGGAGGCCTCATGAACCCAAGCCTCGCGGGCGCCGGCGGAAGGGTCCGGCGCAACGGGGACGCGGATGTCGAGCGCGAGGCGCCACGCACCCGCGTCCCTGCCGCGGAGCGCCGCGAGGCGCTCATCGCCGCGGCCGTACACGAGTTCGCGCAGGGAGGTCTGCACGGGACGCCCGTCGATCGCATCGCGCGGCGCGTCGGCGTCGCCCAGCCCTACGTCTTCAGCCTCTTCGCAAGCAAGCTGGACCTCTTCCTCGCCGCCGTCGAACGCGGCTTCGAGCTCATCGCCGAGGCCTTTGTGCGCGCCGCGGCGGAGTACGACGAAGGGAGGGCTCCCGCGGACTGCGAGGACGCGTTGATGGCGATGGGCATGGCCTACAAGGAGATGCTCGCGGGCGACCGCGACTACCTGATGCTCCAGCTCCAGTCCTACGCCGCATGCGACGAGGAGCGGGTGCGCGCGTGCGTGCGCAGAAGCTACGCGGAGCTCGTGCGGCTCGCGGAGGAGCTCTCGGGCGCAGAGCACGAGCGACTCGACGACTTCTTCCGGCACGGCATGGCTCTCAACGTCTCCGCGGCGATGGGCGTCGACGAGATCTCGGCGGACGCGGCATGGGTGCAGGCCGAGATCGAGGGCCGCTCAGGCGGCCGGCAGGAGAGCGCCGCCGAGTAGCATCGGTGGCGATGTCGGCGCCCGAGCAGCACGACCCCGTCGTCACGAAAGAGCACAAGGCCGAGCGTCGCGGCTCCCGCCGCGAACGCGCGCGTGTGATCGCGATGGCGGTGCTCCTGATCGTCATCATCGTCTTCGCGGTGCTCAACCTGGGCGCAGTGAAGGTCGACTGGATCTTCGGCTCCGGGCACGCGCCGCTCATCGTCGTGATCGTGATCTCGCTCCTCGTGGGGATCTTCATCACCTACATCGCCGGTCGCGCGAACCGCCGCAAGGGCTAGAACCCGCCATCCCCTCGCGTCATACGGCGCGCGACCTATCGCCGAGCGCGTATCATGTGCCGTTCCAGCGAGGGCTTTAGAGAGGAGACGGCTAGATGGATGAGAGGACGGCAACTGTGTTTCCGCGCGCCTGCGGTTGCTCGCGGTTCCCGGCGGCTCGCGCTGTTCGCGCTGTCGTGGCGGCGTGCTGCGCGTGCCGTTCGCGGGCGCGATCATGCGGCCGGTGAGCCGCATTCGACGGTTGCTCAGGCGTACGGGTACGATCAAGCAGGAAGGCCCCTTGGGAGACGCTCGGCCAGACGCGCGTGTGCGCCCTTGCCAAAGAAGACACCGGCGCTGAGCTGCGACACCACGCCTCTCGGTGAATACCAGCTCACGGATCTGGGAGCCGGTAAGGTCACGTACTTTCACCGGAGAGTCTGCTCGCCAAGAAGAATGCTTCAAGGAATTCAATACCCAGTACTACGGAACGCGCAGTCATCCGCTGGGTCGCCCAGAAGGTCCTTCCCTGGCTCGAAGAACATCGACGCGACCCTGGCACCCGGAGGAGCGATCGCGGGTCACGGACGCGGTCGGGTGGCCCCCCTCGCGTTCGCGCGTGTGTGCGTGTTCCCGGCGAGCGTCATGGAAATCGGAGAACTTTTCCAACAGCTAATAGCTGGGAATGCGTTCTGCACGGCGACCAACGCGAGCGGCGACTACAAGATTGGGGGCCTTTCGACCGGCTCGTACAAGGTCGGCTTCACCGGGGAAGTCTGCACAAACCAGGCGTGCACCGAAGTAAGCGAAGCGGAAACCGGAGACCCAATACTACGAAAATAGCCAGGTGATCGAACACGCGAAGCCGGTCGCTGTCACAGAACATGCGACGTCGGGGTCGATCAACGCAGCGCTCGCCGAAGCGCCACCGATCAAGGTCGAACCGCCGAGACTGACGGGCACCGCGGCCGTGGGCGGAACGCTCACTTGCTCTCCGGGGATGGGCAAACGCGACGCGCCTCGAATATACGTGGCTTCGCAACGGCACCCCGATCTCCGGGCCGACCTCGCCCACCTACATCGTCAGCCTGCCGATGGAGGAAGCCGCATCTCTTGTCGCGTGACGGCCTACAACAGAGCCGGCGGCGCGGAAAGCGCGACGAGCAATCTCGTGCGCATTGCCCTCGTCGCCACCGTGGCGACCACCGGCTCCACAACCGCGGCGCCGGGTACGGCGGGCCTCTCCGGGTCGCCGTCCCTCAAGGCCGGCAACTTGACGTTCACGCTGCAGTGCACCGGGTCCGGCCCCTGCAGTGGAACCGTGAAGCTGCTCGCGAAGGTGACCGAAAAACGCACGGTCAAGCGTCACGGTAAGCGCCACACCGTCAAGGTCACGCGCAACATCACGGTCGGCGAAACGGGCTACTCGATCGCCATTGGCGGCACGACGACGCTCACCATCCACCTCAGCGCGAAGGGTCGCTCGCTGCTGCGCAGCGCGGGCACGAAGGGGCTGAAGGTGACCCTCTCCGGCGCGGGCGTGCAGAGCAGCACGGTCGTGCTCAAGGAAAAGCCTAAGCACGGCAAGAAGAAGTAGCGTACGCGGGCGGTGAGCGCCCAGCCTCCCAAGGAAATCGCCGCCGGCATCTACGAACTCGGCTCTGACTTCGTCAACTGGTTCCTCGTCGAGGAAGACGGCGCGTTGACAGCGGTTGACGCGGGCTTTGGCGGCTTCGCGAAAAGCTTCGACTCCGACCTGCAGGCGCTCGGATTCTCGCCGCGGGACATCAAGGCGCTGGTGCTCACGCATTCCGACACCGACCACACGGGTCTCGCGCCGCGCCTTCAGCAGGCCGGCGTGCAGGTCTACGTCCACCCTGCCGACGAGGACACGTTGCGCAAGCCGGCCCCGAAGGGCGGCGACGCGAGCGTGCGCCACCTCATCCCCCGGTTGATCAACCCGAAGACGTGGATGGCGATGGGCTCGATGGTGCGCGAAAGCGGCGGCAGGCCGAAGGGCGTCGACGGCGCGCAGACGTTCGCCGACGGCGACGTGCTCGACGTGCCGGGTCGCCCCCGCGTGGTGCACACTGCCGGGCACACGCCTGGTCATTGCGCCTTCCTCTTCGAGGGCCATGATGCGCTCTTCGTCGGCGATGTGCTCTGCAGCTGGAACCCGCTCACGCACCGCCGCGGCCCCCAGGTGATGCCGACGCCGCTCAACGTCGACACCGACGGGTGCTTCAACGCGCTCGCGACGATCGGCGGGCTTGACGCGCAGGTCGTGCTGCCGGGCCACGGGCAACCCGTGCGCGACACTCCCGCGGCCGCGGCCGAGAAGGCTCGCGCGGCCGGCCGCAGCTAGCCGCGCTACAGTCTCGCTCGTGAGCTTTGCCACAACACTGCAGCACTCCTTCTTGCGGCTGCACCAGCGCCTTTACGAGGGCACCGACGGAAAGATCGGCCACAAGATGATCGGCGTGCCATCGTTGCTGCTGCGCACGACCGGCCGCAGGACCGGCACTCAGCGCGCCAACGCCTTGGTCTACGCCATGGACGGCTCCGACTACGTGCTGGTGGCGTCAAACGGCGGCGGTGAGAGCTCGCCCGGCTGGTTCTTCAACGCGCGGGAGAAGCCCGAAGTGGCGATTCAGGTGGCCCAGCGCAAGATGTCAGGAATGGCCCGGATCGTGGAGCAGGGAGACGGGGACTACACACGTCTGTGGAAGCTGGTCAACGACAACAACCACGGCCGCTATGACGCCTACCAAGCGATGACCTCCCGGCCGATACCGCTGGTTGTCGTGAGCCCCAGCTGAAGCTCGCGCTGACCTGAGTCAGACGGCACGGCCCGGAGCTCGGCGGCTCTACCCGCGGTGCAGGATCGGGCCCGTCTGCACGGCTTCGAAGGCGGATCCGGGGACGCTCTTGAGCTGGTCGAGGTCGGTTTCGTTCCACCCGGGGTTGGGCGCGCCCGAGAGGTACCAGGAGGTGCCGTTGTCCGCGACGATCAGCCCGTAGCGCTTGAGCGCGCGCAGGATGATCAACGCCTGGCCGTGGTAGGCCGTTAGGTCGAAGCTCGCCTTCAGCCGCAGCCGCAACCCCATCGGCGGGAGGTTCGGGTCGTTGCTTTCGGCGGCGAGGTGTGTCGCGGGGTGGATGTAACCGCGCTGCGAGCGCGACACCGTCACACGAAGCGCGTGGTCGATCTGGCCCGCGCGGACTTCCGGATAGCGCGCCAGAAGCGGGAAGATCGGCAGCCCCGCCGCGTCGGCGGAGGTCCAGCCTTCGGGGCGCAGCGCGTTCGAGCGCAGGTTGAACACAGCGCCCGACGCCGCGTCCCAGCCGCCGCCGGAACGCTGCGCGTGGTAGAGCTCATAGAGCTTGCACGTGCTCCGCTGCACGACGAGCACGTGGCGGTCGCCTTCTTCGCCCGCTCCCTCGACGGGCGCGTTCAGCGGCACGGGGTATGGGCCGCGGTTCGATTCCGCGCCGAATTCGTCGAAGTGGATCGACACCTTTGGCTGGTGCGCGCCGACGACGACGTAGGGCATCCCATAGGTCGGGTTCGAGCCGAAGTCCGCGTGGAGGTGCAGGGAGGCCCCGATCGCGGCGATGTACTCAGCGGAGCGCGGGTCGGTGGGCGCTTGCGAGATGTCCTCGTTGAGCGGGTTGTTCGAGGGGAAGATCGGGCACCCGTACTCGTGCGGACCGCTCGCGCTCTTCGCGCCCACGCGCGCAGATGTGTCCCGCGAGAGCGCGCCAGAAGCGACCACCAGCGCGCTCAGAAGCGCCGCGCCCGCCAGTATCGCGGCCGTTCGCGTCGGCAATCTCGACGTCCGCTTCCTCGATATCGGGCGTGAGGGCACTCACGTCGAGTGTAGGGAGGGTCGCGCGAGCTCGGCGACCCTACGACGCGGACGCGGATGTGTTTGGCACGCGCCTGCGCCCGATCGTCCTGCGCACGAGGCGCGCGAGCGGCGTCTCCTTCAGCGTTGGTGGCGACGATCCGGCATCCTTCCGGCATGTCTCCCAAAGGCGAGCGCGAGATGATCGAGGTGTGCGGCCGCGATGTCGCCGTGAGCAACCCCTCGAAGGTCTTCTTTCCCGAGCGCGGGACGACGAAGCTCGACCTCGTCAACTACTACCTCGCTTGCGAAGACGCGGTCGTGCGCGGGCTCAAGGAGCGACCCACCGTGCTCAAGCGCTGGGTCAACGGGGTGACGGGCGAGGCGTTCTTCCAGAAGCGCGTTCCCGAGGGGGCGCCGGAGTGGCTCGAGACGACGACGGTCACCTTCCCGAGCGGTCGCAGCGCGCGCGAGCTCGTCGTGGTCGATGGCGCACACCTCGTGTGGGGCGTCAACCTCGGGGTGATCGATTGGAACCCCTGGCCCGTACGCCGAGCGGACCTCGACCATCCCGACGAGCTGCGCGTCGACCTCGACCCTGGCCCCGACATCCCCTTCTCCCAGGTGTGCGAAGTCGCGATGACGGTGCGCGAAGTCCTCGAGGAGCATTCGCTGCGCGGCTATCCGAAGACGTCGGGATCGCGCGGCATCCACGTCTATGTGCGTGTCGTGCCCGAGCGGGACTTCTACGACCTGCGGCGCGCGGCGCTTGCGCTCGCGCGTGAGGTCGAGCGGCGGATGCCGGGTCGGGCGACCTCGCGTTGGTGGAAGGAGGAACGCGAGGGGGTCTTCATCGACTACAACCAGAACGCCCGCGACCGTACGATCGCGTCCGCGTACTCCGTGCGCGCGGTGCCCGACGCACGCGTCTCGTGTGCGCTCGAGTGGGACGAGGTGCCGAACGTGGATCCCGCGGAGCTCAACATCGAGACCGTTCCCGAGCGCCTTCGCACGGTGGGGGATCCATCGGCGACGATCGACGAGCACGCGGGCTCGCTGGAGTCGCTGCTCGAGCTCGCGGAGCGCGACGAGCGAGAGGGGCTCGGCGACGCGCCATGGCCGCCGCACTTTCGCAAGCAGCGATCTGAGCCGCCGCGAGTGCAGCCGAGCCGCGCGCGGCAACGATGACGCTCGCGCTGAAACCACCGCTCGAACCCGAGCTCGCACTCACGCGCAAGGAGCTGCCCGAAGGCGAGGACTACGTCTACGAGCTCAAGCTCGACGGCTTTCGCTGTGTCGCGTTCGTCGACGGCGAGGAGACGTTCCTGCAGTCGCGAAACGGCCGCCCGCTCTCGCGGTACTTCCCGGAGCTCGTCCTGCCCGAGGGCGAGTACGTGCTCGACGGCGAGATCGTGATCCGCGCCAGCTCGGGCCACGAGAGCTTCGACTCGCTTCAGCAGCGCATCCATCCCGCGCGCTCGCGGATCGAACGCCTCGCGGAGGAGATCCCCGCGACCTACGTCGTCTTCGACCTGCTGGCCGAGGAGGGCGAGTCGCTGCTCGAGCTGCCCTTCGCGGATCGCCGCGAGCGGCTCGAGCGGCTCGTTACCTCGCGCGCATTCACGAAAGCGCCGGTCGAGCTGATGGAGGCGACCACCGACCCGGGCCGCGCGCGCGAGTGGCTCCGCGATGCCGAGGGCACCGTGGCGAAGCTGCGTTCCGCTCCGTACGTGCCAGGCAAGCGCGCGGGCATGTTCAAGGTCAAGCGCGTGCGCACGATCGACGCCGTCGTCGTCGGCTGGCGTCCCGGCAAGGAGGAGGGGACCGTCGGCGCCCTCATCCTCGGCCTCTACGACGGCTCCGAGCTCCGCGTCGTGGGGCACTGCTCGGGGCTGAGCGCCGCCGAGAAGCGGCGACTCGTCGACTTCCTGAAGCCTTATGAGACAGGAGAGCGCGGCTCCGGCGACGCCAGCCGCTGGACCGCGGGTCGCGACCTCGAGTGGGTGGCCCTGCGTCCGGAGCTCGTCGTGGAGATCGACTTCGACCACGTCTCAGCGGGCCGCATCCGCCACGGCGCAAAGCTTCGTCGGTGGCGTGAGGACAAGCCGCCCAGTGAGTGCACGATCGACCAGCTCGCGAGCTGATCTAGAGGTGAAAACGGCCTCGTGGCGTTCGTCGCTACTCGTACTGCAGCGCTTGCAGCACGTTGAGCCGCCCCGCTCTGCGCGCGGGGAAGATCGCCGCGATCAGGCCCACGATGATCGCCGCGATCACGAACACGATGATCGTGCCCACGGGGATCGTGAACGCGGGGTATTCGATCGCCTGGCCGATCATCAGCGCGAGCACGATGCCCACGGGGATCCCCAGCGCCGCGCCGATGAGCGCGGTGATGACGCTCTCGTAGCGGATCATCCGCCGCAGCTGGCGGCGCGTCATCCCGACGGCGCGGAGCATGCCGAGCTCGCGCGTGCGCTCGAAGACGGTGAGCACGAGCGTGTTGACGATGCCAAAGAGACTCACGATGATCGAGAGCGCGAGCAGCACGTAGATGAGGTTCAGCAGCGTGTTGATGCCCTTCTCCTGGTTTTCCACGAACTGGCTCTTCGTCTGGATCTTCGCATCGGGGAAGTAGGCGAGCGCGCTTTCGAGCGCGTGCGTATTCGCGGGCGTCGCGCCGCCCGCGATGTTCACAAACGCGTACACGTTCTGCGGGTTCTGGAATTCGGCGTCGAAGCGCGTTGTCGAGATCGCCAGGTCCGCATACGGCGAGCTCCCCTTCGGCGGCGCGAAGATGCCGCGTACGACGAGGTGCATGAAGCTCCCAGAAGGCGTCTCGGCGGTGAAGGCGGACCCCACGTGCAAGTGGTTCGCTTCGGCGTATCCCTTTTCGACCGCCGCGCCGTTTTCCCCGAGCGTCGCGGGTGTGGCCTGCGAACCCGCGTGCCACTTGACCGAGATCACCTTGCTGATATCGGGCGAGACGCCTGTGATCGAGATGTTTTCGCCGAACACCCTCGCCGTGCCCGCGCGCACACCGGAGACGACTTCGACACCCGGCACCGTCCGCAGGGCTTCCTCGGAGGCCGCAGAGGTGGGTGAGAAGTTGTTCGTTGCCGTGAGCGCGTAATCGGCGCGGAAGAGTTCGTTGACGTGGTTTTCGAAGGTCGACTTGAGCCCGGCGGCGAGCACCGCGACGAGCGTCACGAGGGCGAGCCCGATCATGAGCGCGGAGGCCGTCGACGCGGTGCGCGTCGGGTTGCGGATCGCGTTGCCCCGCGCGAGCTTCCCGGCGGCCCCGCCGATCTTCGTCGCAGGCCAGCCAAGGACGGACGCGAGCGGAGGCACGAGCGTCTTCGCGAGCATCCCAACGCCGATGAAGATGCCGAAGGCGCCGACGCCGATCGCGATCAGGCGCGTCCCCGTCGAGATGCCGTTCACGAAGAGCCCGACGAGCATCAGCACAACCGCGCCGAGCAGCGTGAGCAGCGCAGCGGGCACTCCGAAGCGCGCAAAACGGGAGGGGGGAAGGACGGCGCCCTCGCGCACCGCCGCGATCGGGGGTACGCGAGTCGCGCGGATCGCGGGCCTAAGCGCCGCGAGCACCGTGATCCCAACGCCGACGACGAGCGAAACGATCACGGTGCGGGTTGCGAATACGGTTGCCGCCTGGGGTAGGTCGATGCCGAAGGAGACGAACAGCGAGTTGAGGGCCTTTGCGAGCGCGAGCCCGAGGAAGAGGCCGACGACGGATGCGAGCAGCCCGATGAGGAACGCTTCGAGCAGGACGGAGCGACGCACCTGCCGCTGTGTCGCGCCGAGCGTTCGCAACGTCGCGAGCTCACGCGTGCGCTGCGCGATCGTGATGGAGAGCGTGTTCGCGATCACGAAGCTCCCGACGAAGAGCGCGACACCCGCGAACGCGAGCAGGAAGTCGCGAATGATTTCCAAGAAGCCGTTCGTGTTCTTCTGCGCCTCCTTTGCTTGCGCTTGGCTCGTGCGCGCTTGCGCGTTCGGCGGCAGGATCGCCTTCACCTGGCGCAGCACCTGCGGGGGCGTGTAGCCGGCCTTGTCGGCGATGTAGATCGTGTCGAGCTTCCCCAACTTGCCGAAGAGCGCCTGCGCGACGGGGAAGTTGAAGACCGCGAGCGTCGCGCCTCCGATCGAGGAGACGCTGCCGAACTTCGCGATCCCCGCGATGCGGTACTTCAGCTCGCCGCTGCGCGCGATCGCGCCGATCGTTTCGCCGATCTTGTAGTGGTCGCGTTCGGCCGTATTCGCGTCGATCGCGATTTCCTGCGTGCCCACCGGCCATGAGCCCTTGACGAGCTCGAGGGGGTTGAAGCGTTGGTTGCCGCGCGCGTGGACGCTGAAGCCGAGGCCGGGGGCGCCGCCCGTGCCGATCACCTTCCCGTTGCGGCCCACGAGCTGGACGCGACTCTGCACGCCACCCTCCGCTTCGGAAACCCCGGGAAGCCCTCTGACGCTGGTGAGCAGCGATTCGGAGAACGACGGCGCGGCGCGGTTGCCGCGTTCGTTTTCTTCGCCTTCGCTTTCCGAGGAGATCGCGCTCCTCTTCGTCACGACGACGTCGGAGCGCTTGAAGACTTCGGTGAAGAGCGAGCTGAACGCCGATTCGATCGTGTCCGTGAGGATGTATGTGCCGCTGATCATCGCGACGCCGAGGACGATCGCGATCGCGGTCAGCGCAGCGCGCAGCTTGCGCCGCGCCAGGCCCTTCAGCGCGACGCGGAGCACTAGGAGATGTCTCCCATCACCGCGAGGACTTCCGTGGGAGTCCCGCCGACGAGCTCCTTCACGATCAGGCCGTCGGCGATGAATAGGATCCTGTCCGCGATCGATGCCGCACGCGGGTCGTGCGTCACCATCACCGTCGTCTGCCCGTAGGAGTCGACCGAGTCGCGCATGAGCTGAAGGATGCCGCCGCTCGTGGCGGAGTCGAGATTGCCCGTGGGCTCGTCCGCGAGGAGGATCGTGGGGCGCGTGACCAGCGATCGCGCGATCGCGACACGTTGCTGCTCGCCTCCGGAGAGCTCGGAGGGGACGTGCGTCCGTCGGTTCTCGAGACCGACACGCGCTAGAAGCTCGTCCACCCAGGCCTTGTCGGGTTTTTCGCCGGCGATCGAGATCGGAAGGACAACGTTCTCTTCGACGTCGAGCATGGGGAGGAGGTTGAAGAACTGGAAGATGAAGCCGATGTGCTTGCGACGCAAGAGCGTGAGCTCTGAGTCGTCCATCGCGGTGATGTCCGTGCCGCCGATCGTCACCGTCCCGGAGGTCGGCTTGTCGAGGCCCGCGAGGAGGTGCATGAGCGTCGACTTGCCCGATCCGGAAGGGCCCATGATCGCGAGCAGCTCGCGGTCGCGGACGTCGACGTCGACGCCGCGGAGCGCGTCGACGGCGGTCGTGCCCTCGCCGTAGCGGCGCGTGAGTGAGCGCGCGGAGACGACGGCGGAGGTGGAGGGCGCTGCGGGGGTGGTCTGGGGGGAGGTGGACATCGGCTCAACTTAACGATCTGCCCGCCCGGAGTGCGTCGTACCACGCGGGCCGCCTTTAGAAGTCCCGCTTTTCAGTGGATGATCGCCTTGAGCGCGAAGATCCCGATGCCCATCGCGGCGCCCACGCAGGCGTCGAAGAGCAGCACGATTGGCCGCGCGTGGCAGCGTATGCCGGCCGCCAGCTCGAGCGCGAAGAGGCTCACGATCGTGGTCCACAGCGCAGCGGTCACCGCGGTTTCCTGGGAGGCCCCGGCGGCCCACGCGATGATCAGCGCGAGGAGCGGTAGCAGCGCGCCCTTGATCACCGAGACGTAGCCCGCGACGACGCGCACGACGGCGTCGCGGTTCAGCCGCGAAGGCGTCTCGAGACGGTTTCCCAGCAGCTCGGAGTAGGAGTGGGCGAAGCCGTAGAGGATCGTCGCCACGGCGATCGACCCGACGGTCTCGGCGTAGGTGTCGTGGATCCCGCTCTCCGCTGCAAGCAGCGCTCCGACGGTGATGAGGCCGTAGACGGTCCCCGCGGGGTTCGCCTCGGGCATGAGCATGCGCAGGAACGTGCGTCCGTCACCGCGCGCGTCCGCGGAGCGCTCCGCCGCTTGCTCCACGCTCGAGGGCTGCGCCATCCCGCAGATCGTAACCCGCGAATATGCGCCTTCTGCAACAATCGCGCCGTGCTCCGCATGGGATCAGGCGAGCCTCTGGTGCTGCTGCACGGAGTGATGGGAAGCGAGCGGATGTGGCAGGACGTTGCGCCCCTGCTCGCGTCCGAGTACGACGTGATCGCGCCCACCGCGTACGGGCATCGCGGCGGCGAGCCGCTGAGGAAGCGCCCCGGGACCTACGGCGACGTCCTCGCAGGCGCTGAGCGCCAGCTCGACTCGCTGGGCATCGAGCGGGCGCATCTCGTGGGGAACTCGATGGGCGGTTGGATGGCCCTCGACCTCGCGCGACGGGGCCGTGCGCTCTCGGTCTTCGCGATCTCGCCCGCGGGATTCTGGCCACCGCCGACGGAGGGCGTGGGCCGGCCCGCCGCTCGCCGCCTGAAGGAAGCGCTGAAGGCTGGCCGCAGAGCGCGTCCGTTTCTACCGCTGCTCTATCGCAGCCGCCGCGTTCGCGAATTCGCGTTTCGCGCTTTCGCGGTGCATGGTGAGCGGCTCTCGCCGGCGATGGCACTGGCGACGACTGACGACATGCTGGGGTGCGCGATCGCGGAAGACATGCTGAGGACGAACGAGTACCTCGCGCCGATCGATCCGCCTCCGTGCCCGATCGCGATCGCGTGGGCGGAGCTCGATCGCGTCTTCCCGGAAGGCAAATACGCGCCGGTCGCGAGGGAACGCATCCCCAGCGCCCGCTACAGCGTCCTGAACGGCGTCGGGCACGTGCCGATGTTCGACGACCCCAAGCTGGTGGCGGACGCGATTCGCGAATCACTGCACCCATCGCAGCGCGACGGGACTCTCTCGAACCCCTCAAGCACCGAGCGCGAGCCCCAGAGCACGCGCGCCTAGCTCGGCGTTACTTGACGATTTCGAAACTGAGCGTCGCCGGACTCGATGTACCGTTGGAGTTGGTGGCCGTGATTGCAAGCACGTAGCGTCCAGGCCGCAGCTTCCTGGAGCCGGCGATACGCCCTTGGAAGCCCACAACGTTCGTCCCGGCGTGCCCCGTGAATGAGAGCAAGCCTCGCGTCACCGTGCGGCTGCATGCCTTGTGTGCAGAGTTGCTCCTGACCCGCGCGACGCACTTGTTCCCGGCTCGCCGGCCACGCACACGCTGCATGAAGGTGAAGGCGACGTCGGCGGGCTCGTTCAGCGTGAGTGAGAAAGTCGTGCCAATCGTTCGTCTCCTCCGTCTGCTGATCTTGGGAAGCGCGTGTCCCTCGCGCCACACCGCCCTCGTCTGAGAGGCATGCGTAATGTTTGGTGCCGGCAGCGGCGCGGTTGCTGTCGGGGGTGGCGCCTGGTACGTGAAGGAGTCGCCGGTCCCGGCTGGACTCGTCCCGGCCGCGTTGGTCACCTGCACACCGACTGAGCCGGCGGCGTGCGCTGGGGTCATCACTGTTAGCTGGCTTTCGGAGATGGGCGTCGCGGCACCTGCGCGCATTCCCCCGAAGCTCACATTCGTGACGTCGGCGAGGTGTGTCCCCGAGATCGTGACTGGTGTGCCGCCGGCTGCGGGACCTGAGGCCGGGCTCACCGCGGCGACGCTAGGCGGGCCGACCAGGTCCGCATTGACGAGCTCTTCGTCGCCGGGTATTTCGTTGGTAGGAGATGCGATGCTGCCGTCTGGCAGTCCGCTGCCGAAGAACGCGAACACCGATCCAGGTACGCCGGCTCCGGTGAACGGGGCTGGCGCGCCGGCCGGACAGTCGACCGCGACGATGTCGCCGGTCTGCACCGGCAGAGGGCTCGGAAGCGAAATGACATTTACGCCGCTCAGTGGCGCGGCCTGCGGAGGGCCCGTTCCGGCGCCTTCATAGCTCATACCTCCGGCGGGGCGAAGCATCCGGAGGCGGTACGTCGACGCTCCTCCCGGTCCAGGAAGATTGAGCCGCCAGCGCACCAACACGCCGGCGAACGGAACGCGCAGCGTGCCGGCGCTGAGCGCTACGTTGGCGAAGGTGGAGGCCCCGCACGTGCCACCGTTCGGGGTAGCCGTCAGCGAACTGCCAATCGTCGTTGCCGCGGCCGCTAAGCATGGCGCGGTGAGCGCGGCCGCCAAAACGATCGTCGCGGAGATCGTCCGCTGTGCAAACCTACCGCGGCGCCGTAATGCCGCGTGCACGTGACGGGCCATTTCGGTACGCATCGACGAAGCCGGCGGTTTTCTTTAGGCGACCCCTGGCAGATGCGCCAAACGAACGTCGCCCTGCCGCGATCGACCGCGGGGGCCCCGCAAGCCCAGCTCCGGACTCGAACCGGAGACCCCCTCCTTACAATTGGGCTCCGGCACCGCTCTAGACTGCCTGCGTGCCCTTGGCACTCAACTGGTCTACCGCTGAAGTCACACCCGTTGGAGGTGCCTTCCGTCTTCAGGTGGCGTACGACGGCGATCCGCAGGAGCGATGGCGCCGGGCTTCGCAGGCCGCGTTTATCGCGAACGATAGGGATGAGACACCCAAGGACAAGGCCCCCCCGGAGGGAACCATGCAGATTGACGTAAGCAACACGAGCTTGGAGGCGAGGTTCGTTGGCGACGCATCACTCGTCGGTCCCCTGCGTTCGCACCTCGATCGGACCGTGACCGACACAAATGCGCGCGAGGAGCAGTTGCGCGCCAAGCAGGAGAGAACCAGGGCCGAAAGCGCCCGCCGGGCTGACGAGCAAGAGGACGAAGCGCGCGACATGACTGCGGCGTTTCGCGAGCCCAAGTCGGACTAAGCAAAACCCCCGCCCTAGCGGGGCCTTTGCGCAAGCCCAGCTCCGGACTCGAACCGGAGACCCCCTCCTTACCATGGAGGTGCTCTACCAACTGAGCTAGCTGGGCGCGCCCTGGACTGTAGCGCCGCGCGCTTGGCGCGGACAATCCGGAGACGTCGTTCGCGGTTTGGCTAGACCGCTATCTTCGCCGGCTCGCCCGGCGTCACCGTAGTCACGGGCAGTCCCATGCCGGCGACCTTGCTGGGCAGGTCGAGCCTCAACCAGCGCGATATGCGAGCGCTCAGGGTCGAGACGATCGCCTCGTCGAATGGCCCGTGCAGGTTGATCGCGTCCTGCACGGCCGCCATGGGATCGGCGTCGCCGACGAGCCCCTCGACAGGCATGCCGGACGCGAGCCGGAGGGCGGGAACAGCATCGGCGAGCACCGCTTTCGCCTCACCGCCGCCCCGTTCCTCGGGGTCCATGACCTTGTGCAGGCCGTGGGTCGCGCTCGGGACGAGCAGCGTGAACGTACAAGGGCCGCGCTCGGCCCGCTCCTTCACGGCGTCGAGAAGCGGCTGGGTCGTAGCCGTCTTGTGGGCCACGACGAGGACGCGCGTGGGGGATGAGGACGATGACTCCATAGGGTCGCCTCCTTGTGTCGATTGCCACTCACATGATGACACGGGACTGCGGCGTTCCAAGAGAACCACGGACGCTCGGTCCGCCTCCGGACTCCGTCGCGCTTCTAGTAATGATCCGCCCTTGACCCCGCGACAGGGGAGTTGATCGCGAGCGAGACGCGGGGTCACCTCCCAACTGGCGCGCGCTCATCTGCGAACGCGCCCCGTTGCTCACCGCCGGGCGCGTCCGTGCGCCCTGGGCGGTGTGCTCTGCCCCCTACCCGACGCGGGGAGTGCCGCGCGGGGAAGTGCTCCCACACGGCAGCGTTCAAGCGTAGGACGGGGTGGCTGCCGCACCAAGTGGCGCCATGGCCGATCGCAAGTCCCAAGCCTGGGAAAGCAGCGTTCCTGGTCCCTTCTCTGTCATGTGCGGGAGCGCGGCGTGGATCGTCGAAGCGCCCGAGCAGGCAGCGCTTGGTGGGTTATTCTGTCGGCCGCATGGCTAGAGCACTGCCCGGGACGGATTTGGGGTCCGCCAAACCCGCCTATCCGCGAGACGGCAGCGCAACCCCGGGGGCGCCGGCGGCGCATCGACTACGCACGTTCAGGGATCTCGGCGAGCGAATGCCGACGTGGATTCCGGTCCTGGCGTTCTACATCGCGTTGGCCGTGCTCACTATCGGGCGTTACGCCATCTTCCATCCAACGACCGTCTGCGCCTGCCTTGGAAACGGGGATCCGGCTTCGTACATGTGGTCGATGGTCTGGTGGCCTCATGCGATCAGTCATGGTCTGAACCCGTTCGTCACCCATTATCTCTGGTCGCCGACAGGCGTCGATCTCGCGAAGGCGGCGACGGTACCCACGGCGGCGATCTTGATGACGCCCGTCACCGCGCTGTTTGGACCCATCTTCTCGTACAACGTGTTGTCCGTTGCGAGCCCTGCACTGAGTGCGTTCACCGCATACCTGCTCTGCCGGCGCCTGGTGGGGCGAGAGCTGCCCGCGGTTGCCGGAGGGTTCCTGTTCGGTTTTAGCTCATACGAGGTGGCTCAGTTGCTGGGCCACCTGAACCTCGTGACGATCTTCCTCATCCCCGCGATGGTCCACATCGCGTTGAGACGTCTCGACGGCGAGATATCGCGGCGTGCGTATGTGCTCTCGATGGCCGTGCTACTCGCATTGCAGCTGGGACTCTCTACCGAACTGCTCGCCGAGTCCGTCCTGCTGGGTGGCGTCTTGCTCGTGTGCGCGCGGTTCATCGCGCGAGAACCCCAGCGTGGACGAATCGTGGGCGTCGTGCTCGAGACCCTGCTCGCGGGAGTGCTCACGGTGGTGATTACCGCTCCATTCCTGTACTACGCGGTGATCAGCGGAGGCTTCCCCCCGGCCGAACCCCGCTACGCAGATCTGTACCCGCTTGATCTGGCGAACCCGCTGTTCCCGACAGTCGTCACGTGGCTGGGACACAAGGAAATCCTGCCGCTGTCCGCGACGTTTACGAGTGGCAACTTCGTCGAGGCCGACGGGTATCTGAGTGTGGCCATCCTGGTAGCGTTTGCGACCTGGTTCTTCTCGGGCGCCTGGCGGAGCGTGCTAGGCAAGCTGCTGGCAATCGCGATCGTGCTCAGCGCCGTGATCTCTCTGGGCGCTCATTTGCACCTCGCTGGCATCGAGACGGTGGAACTGCCGTTCAACTGGGTCAAGAGCTGGCCGATCTTTGACAAGCTCGTGCCCTCCCGCGCCATCCTGTTTGCGACTCTCGCGGTAGCGATCGGCGTGGCATCGTGGTTGGCAAAGGAGGGCGGCCATTCCCGTGGCCGGTGGCTCCTCTTCTTTGTGGGCGTACTAATGCTCTTCCCGAACATCGAACGCTCGCTCTACGGTGGCACCCTTACGTTCCCGGCGTTCTTCAAGACCAACGTCTACCGTCGCTATATCGCTCGCGACCAGACGGTGATGGTGCTGCCCTTCGGCCGCAACGATGTCTCGATGCTCTGGCAGGCGGAGACCGGCTTCTACTTCTACATGCCCGAGGGTTACGTCGCAAACGAAGTTCCACCGGCGTTCGCTCCGCAGCCGGGGGTGACGAACCTCTGGAACAATACGCCGCTGTCACTTTCAAGCAACGAACTGCACACGTTCATAGTCACACACCTCGTGAGTCACGTGATTGTGGACCCGTCTCTGGCTGGCATCTGGCCCACCGTGCTCGCTCAACTCGGCCTGCACGGTCACCACGTCGGAGGCGTCCTGCTCTACGAAGTCCCGCACGCGCTCAGCTGGCACCCGACGCCCGCCCACACGTAGTTCCCGGGTGTCTTTGCGGGGACAACAGCCCTACTTCAGCTCTGCAGGCGAAGGGACCCGCTCGCGCGACCGCGGATATGCGCCGTATGAAGTCGCTCCGCTCGCAACGTGGGAGACGTGGGGACGCTCAAAGCCTACCCGGTCCCAACCTGCGGCAATGGGTTGTTGTCCTATAACTGGAGTCAGATCAGCACGTGGTATCGGCCGCAGACAGATACTCGTAGCTTTGTGATTGCCAAAGCCCGACACTGTTGTTGAGACTCCAGTTCCGAACTCGCCAGCAACCTGTCCGGGGTGCCCATGCCAAATTCAGTGATTCGGGCCGCTCACAGTATTGTCTACGACGACGACGGAGCAAGACATCTTTGAACTCGCAGCGCGAGCAGCGAAAGAAAGGAGCAACCATGGCCACGAACACCGCCCAACTCATCACTGGCACCGACTTCGTCTCCATCCCGACGCGCGACGTGGAGGCAGCCGCGACGTTCTACGGCGAGACACTAGGCATCCCGCGCTCGGTCTACAGACCGGAGCGCAACTTCGCGGAGTTCGAGACTGGCAACCTCACGCTGACCGTAATCCACGCGGAGAAGATGGGGCTGGGGCATCACGTCAACAAGAACCACATCGCGCTCCACGTCGACGATGTTGAGGCGGCGCGCAAGACCCTCGAAGAGCGCGGGGTCGCATTCTCGGGCGACATCTTCGACACCGGCGTCTGCCACATGGCGTTCTTCGAGGATCCCGACGGCAACGCGCTCATGCTGCACCACCGCTACACGCCGCGCGAGACGGAGCTCGACGCCGGCGCTCAGTAGACGGTTGTGCGCACGGCGCCCGGGGGACGCGCTGCTAACGCGTTCCGTGAAGGGCCGAGACGAGAGGAATGGCGGGGGCAGGATTCGAACCTGCGAAGGCAGTGCCGCAAGATTTACAGTCTTGTCCCTTTGACCGCTCGGGAACCCCGCCGAGCGTGTCGAGGATAGCGATCAGCTGGCCGTCGAAGACGGCAGCGGATGGCCCGGCTCGACCTCCCACTTTGCGTACTTCGGTCCCCCCAGAGCGATCCCCGAGCCACCCTCGACCGCGCTGGCCGGAACGAACCAGCGCCGCCCATCCGCGACGAGTACAAACAGCCGGTCACATCGCGACGCGGAGAAGCGCTTGACGAGGCCGCTCCAGCTCTGGTTACCGCCGCGTGTGCAGAGGGTCACCCCCCAACGCCTGTTCCGGTACTGCGTGCACGTCTTGACCTGGACCCGCAGCAGGCTCTCGCCGTCGTAGGCGACTAGGTCGAAATCGGGGCTGTGTCCCAACGGCACGAACACGTCATAGCCATGCAGTCCCAGCCACTCCATCGCTGAGTACTCCCCCAGATCGCCCTGCTTTCGTGGTGACATGCAGACCATAAGTCACACCGTACGCACCCTCTCGGACGGGACGGCTCCGTTTGATCCAACAGGAACGGGCACCGAGCCAGGCGTCCCGACAACCCTCGCGATGCCAGGCACGCCGCCGCGCGCCGGCGCCCACCGCGCCCGCTAAACCGCCTCGCGCAGGCTCTGCGCCTCGGGGAGCTCCTCGAGCTTCTTCAGCACCCGCGTCTCGATCTGCCGCACGCGCTCGCGCGTGACGTGCAATACCCGACCCACCTGCTCGAGCGTCAGCGGTTCGCCCCGCAGGCCGTAGCGCAGCTCGATCACCTCGCGCTCGCGGTGCGGCAGCGCCGCGAGCATCCGCCTGATCCCTTCCGTGCGCAGCGCGATCGACGCGCGCTCCCACGGCGAGACCGCGCCCGGGTCCTCGATGAAGTCACCGATCGCCGCCTCTTCCTCCTGACCCATCGGACGCTCGAGCGAGAGCGGGTCCTGCGTCACGTGAAGCATCCGCCGCACCTCGCCCTCGGGGCGCCCCAGGGCTCTCGCGAGCTCCTCCGGCGTCGGCTCACGCCCCAGCTGCTGCGTGAGCTCGCGTTTCACCGCGATCATCTTGTTGATCCGCTCGCCCACGTGCACGGGAATGCGGATCGTCCTCCCGTGGTCCGCGATCGCCCTGCTCACGGACTGCCGGATCCACCACGTCGCATACGTCGAAAACTTGAAGCCGCGGCGGTAGTCGAACTTCTCCACCGCGCGGATCAGGCCCACCGACCCCTCCTGGATCAGGTCGAGCAGCGTGAGCCCGCGGCCCACGTAGCTCTTCGCGATCGACACGACGAGACGCAGGTTCGCCTCGACCATGTGCTCCTTCGCGCCCGTATCACCACGCTCGATGCGCTTCGCGAGCGAGACCTCCTCCTCCGCGCTCAGCAGCGGTACGCGCCCGATCGCGCTGAGGAAGAGCCGCAGCGAGTCCATGCTCGTCTCGATCTCCGGCGCGTCCGCGATCCCCGCCCCGCCGTCTCGAAGCCCCCACGGCCCACCCCGGGCATCGCGGTCGCCGTCGATCTCGTCACTGGCCTCGAGATCGCCCGCAAACGACGGGTTCATGGCACCCTCTTCCGCGGCCGCGAACTCCTCCCCGGCCGTGAACGGCAGGCGCTCCTCCCGAGTCGCCTCTGCCTCCAGCAGAGCCTGACTCCGGTCCCTCACCTAAGACCCGAACCCAATCATTTTCCTCCCAAAGACCGGAGTGATACCAGATCTGGCCTCGCCATGCGACGCGCGTCCGCGGGCTCGCTAGGCTTGCTCGTGCCGTGTCCCTCGCGCCAACAGCCCGCGGCGCCTCGAGTGCGCCGGACGTCCAGTCCCGCAGCCCGCGCGTTGCCGTGGGACTCTCGCGCGTCGGCGTCACGGGCGTAGAGAAGGTCATTCGCGTGCGCGAGGAGCTCTACTTCGCGCGGCTCGACTGCTTCATAGACCTGGGCGCCGAGCAGAAGGGCGCGCACATGTCCCGCTTCGAGGAGGTCGCCAACGAGGTCATCGGCGAAGTCGTGCTCCGCGAGTCCCCCTTCCGCGCGGAGACGCTCGCGCAGCACATCGCAGAGCGCGTCCGCGAGCGCCAGGGGGCCGAGCGCGCCGAGGTCGCGCTCGCCGCCCGCTACCCCGAGCACAAGCGCGCGCCCGTCTCGGGGATAAACACGCAGGAGATCTACACGCTCCTGGGTCGCGCAATCGCATCCGCGCGCGGCACGAGGCGCGTAGTCGGCGTCTCCGCAACCGGCATGACCGCGTGCCCCTGCGCGCAGGAGCTCGTCGCCTCACGCGCTCGCGAGCGGCTCGCCGACGATGGCTTCTCCGAAGAGGAGATCGACCGCGTCCTCGACCGCGTCCCCGTCGCGACCCACAACCAGCGCGGATTGGGGACGCTCAACATCGGCTGCATCGAGGAGTGCGACGCGGAGCTCGACGCGACCGCGCTGCTCGCGATAGTCGAGGGCTCGATGTCCTCCGAGATCTACGAGCTCATGAAGCGCTCGGACGAGGTCGAGGTCGTCGAAAAGGCGCACCGCCGCCCCCGCTTCGTCGAGGATTGCGTCCGCGAGATGATCGCCGGCGCGGTCGAGTCCTTCCCCGAGCTCGAGGGCGCGAACTTCGTCTCCGCGCGTCAGGAGAACCTCGAGACGATCCACCAGCACAACGTCGTCGCCGAGCGCCACGGCACCATGGCCGAGCTCCGCAGCGAGGTCGACTCGGGCGTGCTCGCCGCCCGCCAGACGACGATGGAGGAGTGGCTCGACGGAGGTCAGGCGCGAGCCTAGGAGGCGTGCGGCTGCGCGCCTGGCGCGGCCTTCTGCTCCACCGCTTCCCGCGCCGCCTGCATGTGGCGCCGCAGGCCGAAGAAGTAATCGAGGCCCGAGATCACGGTCACCGCGACCATCGCGTAGATCAGCAGCGATAGCCACAGCGGCTGGCCCGGCACCGCGATCACCGCGAGCACGGTCACGATCTGCACCGCGGTCTTCAGCTTGCCCAGCCAGCTCGCGCCGATCACGACCCCCGTGCTCCCAGCGCCGATCCGCAGCATCGTCACCGCGAGCTCGCGCGCGATGATCACCATCGCGACCCACGCGTCGAGGCGATGAAGCGAGACGAGCGCGATCAGCGACGCGACGATCAGCAGCTTGTCCGCGAGCGGGTCCATCAGCTTCCCGAACGCCGTCTCGCTGTCTCTCGCGCGCGCGAGGTAACCATCGACGAAGTCCGTCAGCGACGCGAGCGCGAACACAATCGCGGCGAGCACGTCGCCCTGAGGGGTGTTGCCGAGCAGCGCGACGACGACGACCGGCACGAGCATGATCCGCACGACCGTGAGGATGTTCGGGAGGTTGACCGGGAACATCGCGCCTCGGTTTGTCGGCCGTACCTAGTGGCTCTCGAGCACGGTGTCGATGAGCCCGTACTCCACCGCCTCCTCGGCGGTGAAGAAGCGGTCGCGTTCCATGTCTTCGTGCACCTGCTCCTTCGGGCGCCCCGTGTGGCGCGCGAAGGCTTCGTCGAGGCGGTCGCGCTGGGCGATCACCTCGCGCGCCTGGATCTCCACGTCCGTCGCCTGCCCCTGGAAGCCCGCCGAGGGCTGGTGGATGAGCATGCGGCTGTTCGGCAGCGTCGCGCGCTTGCCCTTCGAGCCGCCCGTCAAGAGCAGCGCGGAGATCGACATCGCGATCCCCACGCACATCGTGCGCACGTCCGGCTTGATGAACTGCATCGTGTCGTAGATCGCGAGACCCGAGTAGACGGATCCGCCGGGCGAGTTGATGTAGATCGAGACGTCCTTGTCCGGGTCCTCCGCCTCGAGGTGAAGCAGCTGCGCCACCACGAGATTCGCGATCTGGTCTTCGACCGGCGTGCCCAGGAAGATGATCCGCTCGCTCAGCAGGCGCGAGTAGATGTCGTATTCGCGCTCGCCGCGCGAGGTGGTCTCCACGACCATCGGGATGAG
Source organism: uncultured bacterium (assembly GCA_963738355.1). GTDB lineage: Bacteria > Actinomycetota > Thermoleophilia > Solirubrobacterales > Solirubrobacteraceae > Palsa-744. The sequence goes on along the minus strand of CAVTWF010000004.1, from coordinate 362,940 downwards.
CTGAGCGATAGGGGAACGGGACATGGCCTCACCCTACCGCGCGTAAGCCGCGCTGCAGGACGGATGCCTTGCGCGCGCTGCGCGGGAGCCGCTCGGCACGCGTCGGCTGCGCTACGCGAACGGCAGCGCCGTCGGTGGGGCTGCGTACGTCAACGGGAGGCTCGGAATGATCTCGTCGGCGACGAGCACCGTCGGACAGCTCTTCTACCTCAAGAACACCTGCGGCGTTGACACGTTCCTGCAGCGTTCCAGACCTCGCTTCTCAGTTGCCCGTCAAGCCGCCGATCAGGGCGCCCGCGATGCCGCCCGTCGCGGCTGCGCTCGCGTTGCTCCCGTTCGGCCCCTCGCCCTCGGCGGGAGCGATGAACATCGTCTGGATCGCGAGGTTGCCGGGGCCCGTAAAGCGGTTCCACGTGAGCTTCCCGCCGCCGCCGAACATGCCCGACTTCAAGCCCATCGTCTTCGCTTCCAGGTTCACCGTCGGGTCCTTGTAGAGCCACGAGCCCGCCTCCACGTCGATCTGCTCGCCCGGGTCGAGCGTCACGAGGAAGACGTTGCCGTGGCCGTGCAGCCACACGATCGCGTCGCCGTTCGTCGCCCGGAACTTGTCCATGAAGAACCCAGAGCCGCCGAGGACCATGTTCTGCACGCCCTTGACGCGTTCGAAGGAGTAGTCCACGTTGTCCGTCGCCGCGACGAACTGGTGCTCGCGAACGTCCAGGCCCTGACCCTGGCCGAGGTGCAGCGGAATGCACTGGCCCGCGGAGTCGCGCGAGAAAGCGATCCTGCCCGCGCCGGCGGTCTTCGTGACGAAGAAGTCGAGGCCCGCGATCTTGCGCTTCACGCCTCCCGGGAGCTTGCGCAGCTCGATGTCGACCTGCGTCTGCTTCCACAGCATCACGTGGTGCTCGAACATCACGCTCTGCTGGCCAACTTCGACCTGGAGCTCCGGGACGAGGGCGCCGCGGATGTGGTAGGTGACGCCTGCGAAGGACTCGTCTTGGACTACGGGCGGGATCGGCTCGGGCAGATGCATTTCGTGCCTCCGTGGGGTAGCGAGAGGGGACAAGCGCGCGTGTCGCTCGAGCGACGGTATCGGCGCGTTACGACGCCTACTTGACCCGTGAACGCACTCGCGCACAAGCGTTTGGTGCGGTTGATAGGCTCGCGCGTCAGCACTGGAAAGAATCCTGGTTTTAGCCCTCAAGGAGGGGAGTCATGAAGACACGATTTCGGATGGCGGCAACGCTTTTCGCCGCAGCGGCCACCGCTCTCGCGCTCACCGGCAGCGCCCTCGCCCACAGGCATGGCACGAGCGGCTATGGAGGAGGCTATGGCGAAGGGCCCGAAGCGCCCCACCACCACGGCAAGCATCTGAAGCTCGTCGTCTCCGCGGCGGGTGAAATCGGGGCGCCCTGCACGCAGAAGAAGCCGTGCAAGAAGATCGCCGAAGCGCTCGCGAAGGCGAGGCCCGGCGACACGATCATCGTGCTCGCAGGCGAATACCCCGAAGAAGTGATCGTCACCGAGCGCCTGAACCTCATCGGCGTCGGCACGCCCACGATCAAGGCGCTAGGGCTACACAACGGCATCCGCCTCGAAGGGCCCAGCACAGCCGGATCGCTCGTCACGAACTTCACCGTCAAGGGCGCGAACTTCGAGGGCATCCTCGCGGTGAGCACCTCGGGCCTCTCGATCGTCCACAACGAAGTGCGCGAAAACGACCGCGGCAACAAGCCGCCGGCGACGCCGGAAGGCGAGTGCGCAGGCGAGGGCGAAATCCCCGGCGACTGCGGCGAGGGGATCCACCTCCTCGGCACGAGCCACTCCCGCGTGATCGAAAACCTCGTGATCGGGAACGCCGGCGGGATCCTGCTGACCGATGAGACGGGGCCGACCGCGCACAACCTCATCGCGCACAACGACGCGATCGCGAACATCGAAGACTGCGGGATCACGCTCGCCGGCCACAGCACCGAAGCGGTCTCCTCGCTGGGCAAGCCGCAGCCCACGAAGGCGGGCATCTACGACAACAAGATCATCGACAACATCTCGAATCAGAACGGGCTCATCGGCGGGCACGGCGCGGGCATCCTGCTCGCCTCGCCTGCGCCCGGTGGCGGCGTCTACGACAACCTCATCCGCGGCAACGCCGCCAACGACAACGGCTTGCCGGGCATCACGCTCCACAGCCACGCTCCCGGTCAGGACCTCGACGGCAACAGGTTCATCGACAACCAGCTGAGCCTCAACGGCGCGGTCGGCGACAAGGGCGCGCCCGGCGACGAAGACACGAAGCTCAGGAAGACGGCCGGCATCGAGATCGCAAGCGCCGTCACGAAGCTCGAAGGCATCGTCGTCAAGCACAACACGATCAGCCACGAGCAGGTCGGCATCTTCACCGAAAACGTGCCGCCGATCCCCCTCGGCGCGAACACGTTCAAGGAAGTCGAAACGCCGCTCGAACAGCTGTAGACCCCGTCGGCCTAGGGGTGCCGGTTGTACGGCCGGCACCCCGCGGTCCACGCTCGAGTGCGACGCCGCTCGGCGCGCGGCTCAGCCGCCGGAGCCGGTCGGCGCGCCCGTCAGCCCGCACCCTGCCCAGCCAGCGTCGAGCTGAGAGGTGCTCGGGGGGTCTTCGCTCAGCAGCTGCGGGACGCTCGCGGTGCGCATGTGCCGGCGGCGAAGCGCGGCGAAGATGTACGGGAGGGCGCGGATCGTCTGCCCGTGGTTCTCGTGCATGAGGATGATCGAGCCCGGCTTCAGGCCCGCGATCACCTTCTGCGCGATTTCCGCGTAGTCACCGCGCAGGGAGTCTTGGCTGTCGACGTCCCAGAGGATCTCGAGCAGGCCGTGCGCGCGGACCATCGCTTCGAGCGCTGAGTTCATCGCCCCGTAGGGCGGCCGGAAGAGGAACACCGGCCCGCCCGATGCGTGCGCCACGGCGGCCTGCGTGCGCGCGACCTCGCTTTCCGCTTGGCTCATCGAGAGCCCCGGGAGGTAGGGGTGGGTGAAGGTGTGGTCGCCCACCATCCCGAGCGCCCGCTCTTCCCGCGGCGCGCCGGGCACGAGACCGAGGTTGCGGCCGACGAGGAAGAACGTCGCGTGGACGTGCGCTCCACGGAGCTTGCGCAGGGCGAGGCGCGTGTAGACGCCCGGCCCGTCGTCGAAGGTGAGCGCGACCGCGTTCCCCCGCGGGCCCGCGCAGTAGATCGGCTTCCCGAGTGCGATGAGCCTGCGTATCTCCGGCGATTCGCCCGTCGCTTCGAGGACCGCCGCTGGCGTCCCCGCGGTCCCGGACGTGCCGTGATGGCGCGATCGGTCGGCGTTCTTGCGGGCGACCGCTGCCGTCTGCTGGGCGCTCCTACCCGACTCGCCGACGGTCAGGGGCAGAGCGACGGCCAGCGCCACGAGCACCGCGGCGACGAGCAGGACGAGGCGCCGGCTCGAGGGCGAGATGCGGCCCATGCGATCCCCGAGCCCCGCCATCGCGGCGCCGAGGTCTTCCCGCCATCGCGCGCGCCGCTTGTCGTGATTACCCGAACCCATGCACTGAATGTCCCCGGCGCGCTAGACTGAACTCACCTCGCTTGGGCGGGGCTTTTTTTCGCCCAGCGCGCAAAACCACCACGCAGGGGTCGCCCATTATGGCCCGCACAGACGTTCGCATCGCTGTCACCCTCGCGTGCGAGGAGTGTAAGCGGCGCAACTACCAGACCAACAAGAGCAAGCGCAACAACCCCGACCGAATCGCCCTGCGCAAATACTGCCGCTGGTGCCGACGTCACACTCAGCATCGGGAGACCCGCTAGCGGAGCACTCTCGCCGTGGCCCGTGACCGCAAACGCGCAAAGCGCAGAGGGCGTCGGGGCGGAGGGTCGCCGGCTATTGGCACGGCGCCGCCGAGCCCTGTAGCGCACGCCTCTGGAGAGGTGGACGAGTTCGACGCCGCGATCGCGCGCGGCGCTGCGGACGCGAGCGCTCCCGCCGGCCCCCCTGCCGCCGTCGGCGGCGGGGCCGGAGAGTTCGAGAGCGCGCTCGCGAGCGGATCGCTCGAGGAGGAAGAGGCGGACGGCGCCGATGGCGAGGGTAACGGCGACCTCGGGGTAGCGACACTCGGTGAGCCGGGTGGGGCGCAGGAGGAGGAGGACGAGGACGTCGCCAACGGCGCCGGCAACGGCGGGACCATCGACGGCGGAACGCTCACCGCCGAGGCGCCCGAACGCGGACGCCCCTCCCGTGGTCGCTCGGAGCGCAAGGAGCGCCAGTCGATCTTCGCGCGCGCCGTCGCGTTCCTGCGTGCGAGCTGGGCCGAGCTCCAGCGCATGCAGTGGCCCGACCGCCGCCAGACCTCACAGGCCACCGCGGTCGTTCTAGGCTTCGTCGTCGTCGCGGGCATCTACCTCGGCGTCGCCGACTGGGTGGCCCAGAAGATCGTCAACTTCATCCTCTGAGGAGCGCGCACAAAGAAGGGAAATGCGCCGCGCGGCTATGCTGCCCGCTCGCGGCTATCTTCCGGTATTCGGCTGTCGCCTCAGGAATTCGCATGTTTCGCTGGTACGTAATCAACACATACTCCGGCCACGAGAACAAGGTCAAGCAGAACCTCGAGCACAGGGTTGTCTCGCTTGGACAGCAGCGTGCCGTGCGCCAGGTCGTCGTGCCCACGGAGTCCGTCTCGGAGATGAAGGACAACCAGAAGGTCACCGTTGAGAAGCGCACGATGCCCGGCTACGTGCTCGTGAACATGGACATCAACGAGGACTCCTGGGGAGTTGTTCGCGGCACTCCCGGCGTGACGGGGTTCGTCGGCTCAGAGCACAAGCCCGTGCCGCTCACGCAGCCCGAGGTCGACCGACTGCTTCACCGCGCGGAAGTCGCGACGGCGCCGCGCACGCGTGCGCAGTTCTCGATCGGCGAAGCCGTGAAGGTGATCGCGGGACCGCTCTCCGACTTCTCGGGTGAGATCTCCGAGATCAACGACGACGCGGCGCGCCTGAAGGTGCTCGTCTCGATCTTCGGCCGCGAGACGCCCGTCGAGGTCGGCTTCGACCAGGTGAAGAAGCTCTAGCCATGGCGAAGAAGGTCCTCACCACGATCAAGCTGCAGGCGAATGCGGGGCAGGCCTCGCCCGCGCCCCCCGTCGGCCCCGCGCTCGGTCAGCACGGGATCAACATCATGGAGTTCTGCAAGGCCTTCAACGCGCAGACCGTGAGCGAAACGGGCACGGTCATCCCGGTCGTCATCACCGTCTACGAGGACCGCTCGTTCACGTTCATCACGAAGACGCCGCCCGCGGCCGTGCTCATCAGGCAAGCGCTCGGGATCGACAAGGGCTCGGGCGAGCCCAACCGCACGAAGGTCGGGACGCTCTCGGCGGCGCAGCTGCGCGAGATTGCCGAGCGCAAGATGCAGGACCTGAATGCGAACGACATCGAGCATGCCTCGCGGATCATCGCGGGCACGGCGCGCTCGATGGGAGTGGAGGTGCAGTCGTGAGCACGCATCGCGGTCGCAAGCACGACGAGGCCCTCGAGAAGGTCGATCGCGAGCGGCTCTATGCGCCCGCGGAGGCCGTGTCGCTCGTGAAGAGCCTCGCGTCGGCGAAGTTCGACGAGTCCGTCGAGGTGCACGTGCGCACGTCGCTCAACGTGCGCCACGCCGACGAGCAGCTGCGCGGCACGATCGCGCTTCCGCACGGCGCGGGCAAGGACGTGAAGGTCGCGGTGTTCGCGAAGGGCGACAAGGCGAAGGAGGCCGAAGAGGCCGGTGCTGAAGTCGTCGGCGCTGATGACCTCGCGAAGCGCATCGAGGAGGGCTTCGACGACTTCGATGTCACGGTCGCAACGCCGGATCTGATGGGCATGGTCGGTCGCTTGGGACGCATCCTCGGCCCCGCGGGCAAGATGCCGAACCCCAAGATCGGCACGGTCACGAACGACGTCGCGAAGGCGGTCGAGGAAGCCAAGGCGGGAAAGGTCGAGTACCGCACCGATCGCACGGCGATCGTCCACCTCGTGATCGGCAAGGCGAGCTTCGAGGACCGCCAGCTGCTCGAGAACTACGCGGCAGTGATGGAAGAGCTCGTCCGCGCCAAGCCCTCCGCCGCGAAGGGCAGGTACCTACACACGGTCACGATGACCTCGACGATGGGTCCGGGTGTGAAGGTCGACCCCGGCCGCGTGCGCGATATCGTTTCGGAGGCGCCCGCGGCGGCAGCCGCGTAGCGCGCATTTCCGGACCCCGAAGACCCTCGGCCGCTCGGCGAGCGTAAGACCGGGATAGGAGCCCCTTTTGAACCGAGAGCAAAAAGCCGCAACGATCGACGCGCTCGCAGGCGAGCTGAAGGAAGCCGATGCGATCATCGCCATCGACTACCGAGGCCTCACGGTGAGCGCGGCGGCCGAACTGCGGACGAAGCTTCGCGACGCGGACGCGACGTTCCGTGTAGTCAAGAACTCGCTCACCGAACGCGCCGCTACGCAAGCGGGGGTCGAGGGGCTCACGCCGCTGCTGGAAGGGCCCACCGCGCTGACGTTCGTGCGCGGTGACGCAGCGCTCGCCGCGAAGATGCTCGCCGACCAGGCGCGCGCGACGCAACTCCTGCCGTTCAAGGGCGGCGTGATGGGCGTTCACGAGCTCGCGGCCGAAGAGCTCGTCGCGCTCTCCCGTCTTCCTGCGCGCGAAGTGCTCTACGGCCAACTCGTCGGGGTCGTCGCCTCCCCCGTGAATGGCCTCGTGCGCACCCTGAACGCACTCCTCAGCGGCCTCGCCATCGCGCTCGGCCAGGTGAACGAGCAGAAGCAGAGCGAGGCGCCGCCGGCGGAGGAGCCGGCTGCGGAGGCGCCCGCGGCGCAGGAGCCCGCGGCCGAGAATGCAGCAGCTGAGGCGCCGAGCGACGAGGCGGCACCCGAGCCCGAGCCCGAGGCGGCACCCGAGCCCGAGCCCGAGGCGGCGACGGAGACCGAGACAGAGACCGACAAGCAAGCTGAGCCCAAGACGCCGGAGGCGAGCGGGCAGGACGGACAAGACGAGAATGAGGCGGAGGCAGACGGCGGCGAGCCAGCAGCCGATGACGCGGATGCCTCCGAGACAACCAAGGAGAACTGATGGCAACGAAGACAAGCACCGAGGATTGGATCGAGGAGCTCAAGGGCATCTCGGTCCTCGAGCTCTCCGAGCGCATCAAGGCGCTCGAGGAGGAGTTCGGCGTGTCCGCAGCCGCGGTCGCCGCTCCGGTCGCAGTGGCCGGCGGGGGCGAAGGCGATGGCGCGGGCGCAGAGGACGAAGGCCCGAGCACGGTGAACGTCGTGCTCGCCGAAGCAGGCGACAAGAAGATCCAGGTGATCAAGGTCGTCCGCTCGGCGACGGGGCTCGGTCTCAAGGAGGCGAAGACGCTCGTCGACGAGGCGCCGAAGCCCGTCAAGGAGGGCATCGAACGCGAGGAGGCCGACAAGCTCAAGCAGGAACTCGAGGAGGCCGGCGCCAAGGTCGAACTGAAGTAGCCCGCGGCGGCTCGCGCGGGAAGGAGATGTGCGAGCCGCGGATGCCTCAGTTCACGATCGAGCTGCTCTGCTCAGCGCGCCGCGGGAGCGAGCCGGGCCGCCAGCTCGTTGAGGTCGCCCACCGAGATGGCCGCTTCCGGATCGGCACGAGCCGGGGAGCCCGGGCCGTACTCGAGCGGGCGATCGATGAAGGCGCTCTGAAGCCCCGCTGCTCTTGCGGCCGCGAGGTCCAACGGGTGCGCGGCGACCATCATCACGGCGCCTGGATCCAAGCCGAGCAGACGCGCCGCCGTGAGGTACACCTCCGGCGCGGGCTTGTACGCCTGTGCGAGCTCCGCGGAGAGCAAGCAATCCAAACGCAGGTCGCCATGGCGCGCCAGGTCCACGAGCAGCGCGATGTGACCGTTTGAAAGCGCCGCTGTCGCTCGCTCCCCCCGCAACGCCTCGAGCCCCGATCGCACGTCCGGCCAAGGGTCGAGCTCATGCCACGCGGCGACGAGTCTCCGTCTCTCCTCGGCGCTCAGATCCTCTTCTCGCTCCTTCAAGAGGTCATCGAGCGTCGTCTGGTGCTGTTCGTCGAAGTTCGCCCAGGGCCGCGCGCCTTCGTTGACCTCGATGAGCATCGGCCAGTAGCGCTCACGCCAGGCGTCCGCCAGCTCCTCCGGATCGCCCGCGACGCCGCTTGCGCGGAACGCGCTGGCGATCCCCGAGCGCCAGTCCACAAGCGTCCCGAAGACGTCGAAGGTCAGCGCGCGGACGTCCATCGGGTGAGCCTACATAGAGGCGGCTCCGGGGCTGAGGGCGCTCGCGCCGACGAAGGCCATCATCGAGTCGCAGCGCCAGCTCCCGGACCCCGCCGATCTGCGGCCGCTTCTCAATCCACGCCTCGCCGCCGGAGGCTGATTTCGATCAGCCCGTCGGCGGTCCCGGGAGTTCGGCTAGCTGCACGATCGAGAACAGCAGGAGCAGCCCGCCGATCACGACGAGCACGTAGCGGCCTCGGCGCACGGGGAAGTGCCCGCTGATGCCGACGAGGAACAGCACGGTCGCGAGGAAGACCGTGTCGCGCACGTACTTGTCGCCCGTCGCTCCCGCCGCCGAGCCCTGCGCGAACGCGGCGTCGGCTCGCGCGTCGTAGGACTTCGCGGCTGTTTCCTGCGGGATCACGTACTGCGGCATGTAGGACGGGCCCGGCGGCGCGTTGGGGTTGTGTACGGGGTCGGTCGCCAACCAAGCATGGAAAGCGGGCCGGTAGCCGGGGCGCAGCCGCTTTTCGGCGAGGTGCTGCGCGTTCACGTTGCCGGCGGTGAAGCCCGTGAACCACGCGTTGAACGAGACCGAATCGAGCGTGCGCACCTGAAGCGCTTCGAGGTCCGCGCGGTTCGCCTTCGTGCGGAAAGCCGATGCCTTCGCGAGCGTCACCGACGACTTCGTCCCCCATTTCGCGGCCGCGTAGCCCGAGTACGCGGCGAGCACGGCGACGAGCGAGAGGAGCACGGCCTCGAGGATCGAGAGGAGGCGGTCGCGCCGGTCATGCGAGGCGTGAGCACCGTGCTCACGGTGCGCCCCGATCTTCTCGCCGACGTCCGCAGCCGAGAGACCCTCAGCCACCGCGACCGCGCTCGCTCCACACGCCCGGAGACTCTAACTCGCGAATCGGACCCGCCTCGAGCTGCGAATCCGCGCTCGTCGGCCTCGCGGAACCCTCGTCCACGAGCCTTCCAATCGCCCCGTATTATCCGCTACAGTCCCCTGCGGCTGGCATATAGCCGTAGCCGCTCCAGAGTCCGAGCTCGCGCCACATACGCGACGCCCGGGAGCGGGGTCCGTGACCGCCGGCCGGCCCACTTAAGGGTGGCGATAGTGTGTGCTATCTTTACGGGTCCAGCGCGAACGTGCACCCTTGTGCCCGTTGCGCGCAATTCCGTGCCCGTATTTAGTGCCCGTTCTTCTCGTTCTCCCCTCGTTGAAGGAGTAGTTCTTTGGCTGCTGCCGACGCTCTGCGGACGCGCCGTACTTTCGCGCGTCTGACCAAGCCTCTTGAAGTCCCCAACCTCATCGATATCCAGCGCCTCTCGTTCGAATGGCTGACCGATCCCAAGAAGGGCGGCCTGCGCGAGACGATCGACGACGTCTCCCCGATCGAGGATTACACCGGTAACCTCGCCGTCCAGTTCGGCGAGCTCACCTTCGATGAGCCCGTCGCCTCGCTCGAGCAGTGCCGTGAGAAGGACCTCACGTACGCGCGACCGCTCACGATCACCGTCGCGTTCATCAACCGCGAGACGGGCGAGATCCGCGAGCAGTCCGTCTTCATGGGCGACTTCCCGTGGATGACCGACAGGGGGACGTTCGTTATCAACGGGACCGAGCGCGTCGTCGTGACGCAGCTCGTGCGCTCCCCCGGCGCCTACCTGATGGAGCCGAAGGACCCCGAGAAGCAGATGTTCGTCGCGAACCTCATGCCCGCGCGCGGGTCCTGGCTCGAGCTCGAGATCGACAAGAAGGGCCGTGTTTACGTCCGCATCGACCGCAAGCGCAAGCTTCCCGTGACCGTGCTCCTGCGCGCGATGGGCTACGTCAGCGACGAGGAGATCCTCAAGCTCTTCGACAACTCCGTCTACGTCCGCAACACGATCGACGCGGACACCGAAGCGACGCGCTCAGAAGAGGGCTCGCTGATCGAGCTCTTCAAGAAGCAGCGCCCCGGCGAGCCGCCGAGCGTCGATGGCGCGAAGGCGCTCCTCCAGCAGCTCTTCTTCGATCCCAAGCGCTACGACCTCACGCGCGTCGGCCGCTACAAGCTCAACTCGCGCCTCGGCTTGGACGTCGACATCGACACGCGCACGCTCACGCACGAGGACATCATCGCCCTCGTTCGCGAGCTCGTGCAGCTCCCGAAGCTCCTCGGCATGCCCGAGGACACGGAGTCCGAAATCAAGGACTACGCGGCGGAGGCCGCAACGCTTCCGCGCGAGCCCGTCGCGAAGCACCTCGACGAGTACGAGCACTTCGGCAACCGCCGCCTGCGCACCGTCGGCGAGCTGATCCAGGAGGCCTTCCGGATCGGCCTCTACCGCATGGAGCGCGTCGTGCGCGAGCGCCTCACGACCGAAGACGCGGACACGATCACCCCCCAGACGATCGTCAACATCCGCCCCGTCGTCGCGGCGCTGAAGGAGTTCTTCGGCTCCTCGCAGCTCTCACAGTTCATGGACCAGACGAACTCCCTCGCGGGCCTCACGCACCGCCGGCGCCTCTCCGCGCTCGGCGCCGGAGGGCTCACGCGCGAGCGCGCGCCGATCGAGGTGCGCGACGTGCACCCGACGCACTACGGGCGCATGTGCCCCATCGAGACCCCGGAGGGACCGAACATCGGTCTCATCGGCTCGCTCTCCTCATACGCGGAGGTCTCAGAACACGGCTTCGTCACGACTCCCTACCGCGTCGTCAAGGACGGCGTCGTGAGCGGCGAGATCGTGCACCTCGACGCGACGCAGGAGGAGGAGTGGGTCGTCGCGCAGGCGAACACGCCAATCGACCCCAAGACCGGGCGCTTGAAGGGCTCGGAAATCCTCTGCCGCACGCAGTCCGGCCAGTACGTGACGGTCGGCCCCAAGGAGGTCGACCTCCTCGACGTCTCGCCCGAGCAGATCTGGTCCGTCGCGACCGCGATGATCCCCTTCCTCGAGCACGACGACGCGAATCGCGCGCTCATGGGGTCGAACATGCAGCGCCAGGCGGTGCCGCTGCTCACGAGCGACGCGCCGCTCGTCGGAACGGGCATGGAGCGCCGCGCGGCGGTTGACTCCGGTGATGTTCTGCTCGCGAAGAGCGCGGGCACGGTCGGCTACGTCGACGCGAACGAAATCGTCATCGATGGCTCGGGCAAGGACGAGTACGAGTTGCAGAAGTTCATGCGCTCGAACCAGGGCACGATCATCCACCAGAAGCCGCTCGTGCGCACGGGCCAGAAGGTGAAGGCGGGCGAGGTGCTCGCCGACGGCTCGTCCACGGACCAGGGCGAAATGGCGCTCGGGAGGAACCTCCTCGTGGCGTTCATGTCCTGGGAGGGCTACAACTTCGAGGACGCGATCGTCGTCTCCAAGCGACTCGTCTCCGATGACGAGCTCACCTCGATCCACATCGAGGAGTACGAGATCGACGCGCGCACGACGAAGCTCGGCGACGAGGAGATCACGCGCGACATCCCGAATCGCTCGGAGGAGTCGCTGCGCAACCTCGACGACCGCGGCATCGTGCGCGTCGGCGCGGAGGTCGTCTCCGGCGACCTCCTCGTGGGCAAGGTCACGCCGAAGGGCGAGACCGAGCTCACCGCCGAGGAGAAGCTCATCCGCGCGATCTTCAAGGAGAAGGCGCGCGAGGTGCGCGACACCTCGCTGAAGGTGCCCCACGGCGAGGGTGGCGTCGTGATCGACGTCAAGACCTTCAGCCGCGACGAAGGCGACGACCTGCCGCCTGGCGTCAACGACCTCGTGCGCGTGCTCGTCGCGAAGAAGCGCAAGATCTCCGAGGGCGACAAGCTCGCGGGCCGTCACGGCAACAAGGGCGTGATCTCGAAGATCGTCGAGGTCGAGGACATGCCGTTCCTCGAGGACGGCACGCCCGTCGACGTGATCCTCAACCCGCTCGGCGTGCCGAGCCGTATGAACGTCGGCCAGATCCTCGAGGCGCACCTCGGCTGGGTCGCTGCGAACGGCTGGTTCGACGATGGCTCGCCCGCCTACGTGCAGGCGCAGTCCGGCGCCGCCAAATCACACAACGGCGCGCGCAACGGCCACGCTGCGCCCGTCTACGTCGCCTCGCCCGTCTTCGACGGCGCGACCGTCGAGGACGTCGACGACGCGCTCGTGAACTGGCAGCAGCAGCACAAGGGCGCGATCCGCATGGACGTGGACACGGGCCGCCGTGCGGGCGCGCGCGCGTCGGGGAAGATGACGCTCTACAACGGCCGCACGGGAGAGCCCTTCGCGGAGCAGGTGAGCGTGGGTCACATGTACATCCTCAAGCTGCTCCACCTCGTCGACGACAAGATCCACGCGCGCTCGACGGGCCCCTACTCGCTCGTCACGCAGCAGCCGCTCGGCGGCAAGGCGCAGTTCGGTGGCCAGCGCTTCGGCGAGATGGAGGTCTGGGCGCTCGAGGCTTACGGTGCCGCGTACACGCTGCAGGAGATGCTCACGATCAAGTCCGACGACACGGTCGGCCGCGTGAAGGCGTACGAGGCGATCGTCAAGGGCGAGAACATCGCGGAGCCCTCGATCCCGGAGTCATTCAAGGTGCTGCTCAAGGAGATGCAGTCGCTCGCGCTCGACGTGAACGTCGTCTCCGAAGAAGGTGAGCGCACGGAGCTTCGCGACGAAGACGACGACCTCCTGCGCGCCGCGGAGGAGCTCGGCATCGACCTCGCGGGCGTGCGCGGGCCGGGTGGCGCCGGCGCCGACGAGGAAGTCGAGGAGGAGGAGGAGGAGGGCTCGCTCGACGCCGAGTCCAACGGCGCAGAGGGCGCCGCAGAGGGCGCCGCGGAGGATGTCGGCCAGACCGAGTCGGCCGACGCTTCCGGTGGAGGGGGAGACCCGCTCGAGGAGGAGTTGGCGCTCGACGGGGTGCAGGATCTTGACCTAGGCGACATCGAGCTCCCCGAGGGTGAGCTCAGCGAGGAGCAGTAAATGATCGACATCAACAACTTCGACGCGATTGAGATATCGCTCGCCTCCTCCAAGCAGATCAGAAGCTGGAGCCACGGCGAGGTAACGAAGCCCGAGACCATCAACTACCGCACGCTCAAGCCCGAGAAGGACGGGCTCTTCTGCGAGCGCATCTTCGGTCCTACGAAGGACTGGGAGTGCTACTGCGGCAAGTACAAGCGCGTCCGCTACAAGGGGATCGTGTGCGAGCGCTGCGGAGTCGAGGTGACGCGCTCCAAGGTGCGCCGCGAGCGCATGGGGCACGTCGACCTCGCCGCGCCCGTGAGCCACATCTGGTTCTTCAAGGGCGTCCCCAGCCGCATCGGCTACCTCCTCGACATGCCGCCGAAGGAGCTCGAGAAGGTCCTCTACTTCGCTGCGTCGATCGTCACGTGGGTCGACGACGAGGCGCGCGCGAAGGACCTCGACAAGCTCGAGAAGGAGGTCAACAAGGTCCTCGACGCATACGCCTCCGAGCGCGAGGCGCGCGTGCTGGAGCTCAGGGAGTCGCTGGAGCGCCGCGAGAAGTACCTCGAGGCGGGCAAGCAGACGGGCTTCTCCGAAGAAGACCACCTGTGGGCGGATTCGCTGGAGGTGAACATCAAGAAGATCTCCGACGAAGAGCGCGACAAGCTGCTCAAGGAGCTCCGCAAGACCATGGAGGCCGACATCGCGGACACGGAAGCCTACATCGACGACGCCGCGGACCGCATGCGCCGCGTGTGGGAAACGTTCAAGACGATGGAACCGAAGCAGATCGAGCACGACGAGACGACGTTCCGCGAGCTCAAGGAGCGCTTCGGCTCGCCCTACGGATTCGGCGAGTACTTCCGCGGCGGCATGGGCGCGGAGGCCGTTCGCGACCTCCTCGACCAGGTCGACCTCGAGGCCGAACGCGCAGGAGCTCGAAGATCAGGTGCGCACCGCTAAGGGGCAGAAGCAGGCTCGCGCGGTCAAGCGCCTGAAGGTCGTGAGCGCATTCATCCAGTCGGGCAACAAGCCCGAGCAGATGGTCCTCGACGCCGTCCCCGTGATCCCGCCGGAGCTGCGCCCGATGGTTCAGCTCGACGGCGGGCGCTTCGCGACGTCCGACCTCAACGACCTCTACAGGCGCGTCATCAACCGCAACAACCGCCTCAAGCGGCTGCTCGACCTCGGCGCGCCCGAGATCATCGTGAACAACGAGAAGCGCATGCTTCAGGAGGCCGTCGACGCGCTCTTCGACAACGGCCGGCGAGGCCGGCCCGTCACGGGCCCGGGCAACCGTCCGCTGAAGTCGCTCTCGGACATGCTCAAGGGCAAGCAGGGGAGGTTCCGCCAGAACCTGCTCGGCAAGCGCGTCGACTACTCGGGCCGCTCGGTGATCGTCGCGGGCCCGTACCTGAAGCTGCACCAGTGCGGGCTTCCGAAGCTCATGGCGCTGGAGCTCTTCAAGCCGTTCATCATGGCGCGCCTCGCGGAGCGCAAGCAGGCGCAGAACATCAAGGCCGCGAAGAAGATGGTCGACGCGATGATCCCCGAGGTGTGGGACGTGCTCGAGGAGGTCATCCACGAGCATCCCGTGCTCCTGAACCGCGCGCCGACGCTTCACCGTCTCGGCATCCAGGCCTTCGAACCGATCCTCGTCGAGGGCAAGGCGATCCAGGTGCACCCGCTCGTCTGTCACGCCTTCAACGCGGACTTCGACGGCGACCAGATGGCGGTCCACCTGCCGCTCTCCGCGGAGGCGCAGGCGGAGGCGCGCATCCTCATGCTCTCCTCCAACAACATCCTGAGCCCCGCGCACGGCGCGCCGCTCGCGACGCCGACGCAGGACATGATCCTCGGCGCCTACTACCTCACCTATGGCCCCGAGCCGCAGGAGCTCGAGGACAAGGGCGAGCTGCTCGCGAACGGCAAGTGGCCCGCCTCGGAGCCGCGCCCGCACGTCTTTCGGACGGCGCAGGAGGCGGAGCTCTCCTACGAGGCGGGCGTGGTGAAGCTCCACGACGTCGCGGAGTACCGCCCGTTCAAGCGCGTGGGCGGCCACCTGCTCACGACGGTGGGGCGGATCATCTACAACGACCGCATCGAACGCGCGATCGCGCAGGCGCTGGGCGACGAGTTCGAGCCCTCGACGTACTCGTACGTCAACCAGTCGATGAAGAAGCGCGATACGACGTTCCTGATCGAAACGCTCGTGCAGCGCTACGGCGCGGCGACGATCTCGCTCGTCCTCGACGCGTTCAAGGATCTCGGGTTCCACTACGCCACCCAGGCGGGAGTCACGATCTCCAAGAACGACGTCGTCGTGCCGGAGGACAAGCCGAAGGTGCTGGAGCGCTACGAGCAGCAGGTCGCTGAGATCTCCGAGCAGTACGACATGGGGCTCATCACGCAGGAGGAGCGCCACGAGGCGATCGTGGAGCGCTGGAACGCTGCGACCGACGAGATCGCGGACACGATGGTCAACAACCTCGACAGCCTCAACCCGATCTTCATGATGGCCAACTCCGGCGCGCGCGGATCGTTCAAGCAGATCCGTCAGCTCGGCGGCATGCGCGGCCTCATGGCGAACCCGAAGGGCGAAATCATCGAGCGCCCGATCAAGTCCAACTTCATCGAGGGCTTGTCGGTGCTCGAGTACTTCATCTCGACTCACGGCGCTCGCAAGGGCCTCGCGGACACGGCGCTTCGCACCGCAGACTCGGGCTACCTCACGCGTCGCCTCGTCGACGTCGCGCAGGACGTGATCGTGCGCGAACTCGACTGTGGCACCGAGGAGCACATCGAGATGTCCGTATGGGTGCCGGGCGGGGACGTCAACGAGAGCCTCGTCGGGCGCATCGCCGCGGAAAAGATCACGACGAAGCGTGGGCGAGTGCTCGTCGAGGAGGGCGCCGAAATCGGCCGTCCGGAGTTCGCGGAGCTCGTCGAGGTCTTCGCCGAGGAACACGAGAAGGGCACGAACGTAACCGTTCCGGTGCGCTCGGTGCTCAAGTGCCAGGCTCCATCGGGCGTGTGCCAGGCGTGCTACGGCCGCTCGCTCGCGACCGGCCAGAAGGCGCAGATCGGCGATGCCGTGGGCATCATCGCGGCGCAGTCGATCGGCGAGCCGGGCACGCAGCTCACGATGCGTACGTTCCACACCGGCGGCGTCGCGGGCGCGGACATCACGCACGGCCTGCCGCGCGTCGTCGAGCTCTTCGAGGCGCGCAAGCCGAAGGGCTTGGCGAAGATCGCCGAACAGGACGGCGCGATCTCGATCGAGGAGTCCGAGAAGGCACTCACGGTCGTGATCACGGACAAGGCAGGCGAAGAGAACCGCTACTCGTTCCCGCGTCGCACGCGCCTGTTCGTGAAGGCGGGCGAAAAGGTGCAGGCGGGCAGGCAGCTCAACGAGGGCTCGCTCTACCCGCACGAGCTCCTCGCCGTCCGCGGCCGGACCGAGACCGAGCAGTACCTCGTGCACGAGGTACAGGAGGTCTACAAGTCGCAGGGCGTGGACATCAACGACAAGCACATAGAGCTGATCGTGCGCCAGATGCTCAAGCGCGTTCAGGTCGAACAGAAGGGCGACACGGACTTCCTGCCCGGGCAGCTCGTCGATCGCTCGGTGCTCCTCAACGTCAACGAGGAGGTCGGGAAGGCGAAGGGCGAGCAGGCCTCCTACGAGGACATCATCCTCGGGATCACGAAGGCGTCCTTGAACACCGACTCGTTCCTCTCCGCCGCGTCCTTCCAGGAGACGACGAAGGTGCTCACCGACGCGGCGCTGGAAGGCAAGATCGACCGCCTCAACGGCCTCAAGGAGAACGTGATCATCGGCAAGCTCATCCCGGCCGCGACGGGGCTCAAGCGCTACCGGAGGATCGAGATCGAACCCTCCGAACCGCTCCCGCGCGCGATCGACGAGGTGGGCCTCCTCGACCAGGAGGAGATCGCCGCCGAACTCGGTCTCACGGGCGGCGAGGGCTTCGGCGAGTACGGCTCGGAGTACCACTCCGATCTCGCGTCACTCGAGAAGATCGGCGCGGGCAGCTCCGACGAGGGCTTCGTCGAGAGCCTGCCTGAGCTCGAGGTGCCCGAGGGGGAGACCTCGGAGAAGAGCTAGCGAGCTGCGCGCGTCATCCCGGCTCGGACGCGACGGGTCGGGGTGGCGCGCCACGCTCTGCTCAGAGCTGCCGGGCCATAGAACGCCGGCGGTTCAGGCCGGGTGGGCGCCGGAGCGCCGCCGAAAGCTCCCGTTCGCCGTTTAGGTGGCGCTGAGGTCGGCACCGATAATATGCCTAGCGCGGCGCCGTCCCCTAATACACACGCGCGGCGGCACCGATTCTCCCTGCGAGCAACGCTCCCTCCCCGAGCCTCCAACCTTCCCTCTTGCCCACTCTCCTCTTGCCTGCCTCCACGTTCGCGCTGCCGGCTGAGCGTCCCCAATGACGCTTAGCCTCGCAATCGGCATCGTGCTCGCGCTCGCCTGCGCCGTCGCCGCGAATCTCGGCTTCTTCTTCAAGTACCGCGGCGCGAACACCGCGCCGACGGTGAGCATGCGCCACCCGTTGCGCTCCGCGGCGCAGCTCTACTCGTCGAAGTGGTTCACGATCGGGATGCTCATCGCGTGCGGAAGCTGGGGGCTCCACGTCGCCGCCCTCGCGCTCGTGCCGATGTCCGTCGTGCAGGTCACGCTGGCCGCGGGCGTCGTGCTGATCGCCGTGATGGCGGACCGTCTCTTCGGCTTCCAGGTGGGGCCGCGCCAGCGGGTCGGCTTGTGGCTCATCGCCGCCGCGCTCGTGCTTCTCGGTCTCACGCAGCCCGCGATTCATGGCTCCCATTCGCAGTTCTCGCCGGCGGCGATGATCTCCTTCGAGGGCAGCCTCTTCGGATTCGGCGGGCTCCTGATCGCGGGCCCGCACGTGCGTGGCGGCCCGAAGCACCACAACGGCGTGATGCTCGGCGCCGCGGCAGGGGTCCTCTTCGGCGTCTCGGACACCTCGATCAAGGCGCTCACGGGCATCAGCCTCGCGCACGGTCCGCTCGCGCTTCTGCTCAGTCCTTGGCTGCTCGTCGCGATTCTCGCCTCGATCGTCGCCTTCTACGCCTCCGCGCGCGCGCTTCAGGACGGCGAGGCGGTCCCGGTGATCGCAGTCACGGGGACCGCGGCGAACATCGCGGGAATCGCCGGCGGCCTAGCCGTATTCGGCGATCCGATGCCCGCGACGATCGTGGGCATCGTGCTTCAGTCGGTCGGCTTCGTGCTCGTGATCGTCGCCTGTGCGCTGATGCCCGCGCCGGTGCGCTCGGCAGGCGTCGGGCGCAAGGCGCGCCCCGCTCTCGGCACGACGCCCTAGCTGAGGGCGCTCGCGCGGGGATAGTTCGCGGGAGCAGCATGATGTGGCTCCGGACCGCGCGCAGGTGGGTGCTGGGGCTGGGTAGGCGACCGCCGCTGCTCGCTGCGGTGGCGCTCGGGGTCGCGATCTGCACGGCCCTCGTGATGACCGTGATCGCGGGCTTCTCCGCCGTCGCGCACGTCGTGCACCACTTCGACCCCGTGTGGCTGCTCGCGATCGTCGGCGGGCGCGCGCTCTGCTACGTCGGCTATACGCTCGCGTACCGGACGACGATGCGCCTGCGCAAGGGTCCGCAGCTCTCGATGGGCCAGTCGCTCGCGCTCGTCTCCGCGGGCTTCGGCGTGTTCGTCGTCGGTGGCGGCTTCGCGGTCGACAGGCGCGCGCTCCAGGGCCTCGGCGCCTCGCGCGATCAGGCGCGCATCCGCGTGCTCGGCCTGGGCGCGCTCGAGTACGCGGCGCTCGCACCCGTCGCATGGATATGCGCGCTCCTGCTGCTCGGCGCGCCGGACGTCGACGACGGGCTCGCGACGACGTGGGCGATCGCGGTCCCCGTGGGCGCGGCGATCGCGCTGTGGCTCGCGTTCCGGCGTCACCGCACGCGCGTCGGCTATTGGCTTCGAAACACCGTCTGGCACGGCGTCGCCGCGATGCATCTCGTGCGGGAGATGGCGACGCCGCGGCGCGATCATTACCCCGCTTGGATCGGCATCGGCCTCTATTGGGTGGGCGAACTGTTCTCGACGTGGGCAGGGCTGCGGATGTTCGGGATTCACCTCTCCGCGGACCGCCTGATCCTCGCCTACGCGACGGGATACGCGATGACACCGCGTGGTTTGCCGCTCGCGGGCGTTGGCATCACGGAGGTGCTGATGCCCCTCGCGTACACGTGGGTGGGCGTGCCACTCGCGGACGCCGTGCTTGCGGTCTTCGCGTACCGCATCGTGACGCTCGTGATCGGGCTCGTGCCCGCTCTCATCGCCACGCCGATGGTCGAGCGCTTTACGACCGAACAGCGCGATCAGCGCGACCTGCGCGCGGGAACGCTCAAGCTCAAGAGCGCAGCGCCCGCTCACTGAGTGCTGAAGCTCAACGGCGCCGCGGCGCGATAGCGGCTAAACGCCGGGGCGTGGCTCATTGTCACGAGGAACGCGAGCGCGCTCGCAGTTGCACAATCATGCTTCTACGCAAATCACCCACGCGCGAACGATTGACCCTGAGCCTTCGGCCTTCGCTCGAACCTTCCACGTCCTGGCGCTGGCCGGCGCGTTTTCGAAGAGATTCACGACGGTGAAGAAGTTTCCCGTGGTGAAGCCGCCGCCGGTGAGTTCATCGCCGGTGGGGCATTCCGCTGTCGCTTCCGCTAGCGACGGGAAGCTACTCACGGTCGGTCCCTCGACCATGGTGACGCCGCTCGGGCCGCTGGGACCCGTGGGTCCGTTGGAGCCCGCTGTCCCGGAAGCGCCTGAGCCGCCGATCGGGCCGGTCCGACCGGTAGCCCCGCTGCCACCCGTGACGCCCGCTTGACCCGTCGTCCCGGCTGTGCCGCTCGCGCCGGTGGTCCCGGTCGCGCCGTTGCTGCCAGCCGTGCCGCTCGCCCCGCTCGCGCCCCTCGCGCCGGTCGCCCCGGTGGCACCGGCCGTCCCCGCGGTGCCGCTTGTGCCGCTCGCCCCGGACGCCCCGGTGGCGCCAGTGTTCCCCGCGTTGCCGGTCGCACCTCCAGGTCCTCTTGGTCCATTTGCTCCCGTCGCGCCTGTTACCCCGATGATTCCGGCCGGTCCGGTTACGCCCGTGGCGCCAGTTGGTCCAGTGGCGCCGGTCGAGCCCGCTGTGCCCGCCGCACCCGTCCCGCCCGCAGCCCCCGTCGCGCCGGTCGCGCCCTTGGTCCCGGCTGCGCCGGTCGCGCCCGCCGTTCCCGTCGCGCCCGCGGCGCCGGTCGCTCCTGTCATGCCGGTGGTTCCCGCCAAGCCGGCCGCCCCCGTTGGCCCTGAGTGGCCGCTAGCACCGCTGGGTCCAGTGGCACCGGCGACACCGCCTGCGCCACTCGCTCCCGTCGCGCCCGCCGTTCCCGTCACGCCCGCGGCGCCGGCCGCTCCAGCTATGCCCGTGGCTCCGGTCGCGCCGCTCGCTCCCGTTGCCCCGGTTCCGCCGACGCTGCCCGTTGCGCCATTCGTACCCGCTGCGCCGGTCGCACCGGTCGCACCGGTCGCTCCGTTCTGGCCCGTTGCGCCTGCCGCTCCCGCTTGACCGGCCGACCCTGCCGATCCAGTCACGCCCGCCGCTCCCGTGGCGCCGGTCGCACCCACTTGCCCGCTCGCTCCGGTGGAGCCCATCGCGCCACTGGCCCCTGTCTGACCCCTCGTACCTGTATCGCCGGCCGCACCAGTGGCGCCGGTGGCCCCGGCCGCACCAGTGGCGCCGGTGGCCCCGGCCGCGCCGCTGGTCCCGGCGGCGCCGGTTGTACCTGCCGATCCCGTGGCGCCGGTCGCACCCACTTGCCCGCTCGCTCCTGCGGAGCCCGCCGCGCCGGTGGCCCCTGTCTGACCCGTCGCGCCCGTAGCTCCAGCTGCGCCGGTGGCGCCGGTGGCCCCAGCCGCGCCAATTGCCCCGGTCGCGCCCGTCACACCTGCCGCTCCGACGGCGCCGGTTGTGCCTGCCGGTCCCGTCGCGCCGGTCACACCTGCCGCTCCGCCTGCGCCGGTCGCGCCGGTCGCGCCCGTGGCTCCCGCGGAGCCGATGGCACCGGCATGACCTGCGGCACCAGTCGATCCGCTTGCGCCCGTTTGGCCAGTTGCGCCTGTGATCCCAGTCGCGCCCGTCGCACCCGCGCCGCCGGCCGCTCCACTGGCACCCGTGGCCCCGGCTTGGCCGGTTGTACCTGCCGCTCCAGCGGCGCCGGTCGCACCTGCCGCTCCAGCGGCGCCGGTCGCGCCGGTCGCGCCGGCGGCTCCCGCGGAGCCATTGGCACCAGTTTGACCCGCGCCGCCGGTTGATCCGATTGCGCCCGTTTGACCTGTTGCACCCGTGATCCCATTCGTTCCGGTCGCACCCGCGCTGCCGGCCGCTCCGTTGGCACCTGCCGCCCCGACGTGGCCGGTCGCGCCACTGGCACCCGCGGCGCCGGTCGCGCCAGCGAGTCCGGTCGCGCCGGTCGCACCTGCCGTTCCGGCCGTGCCTGTAGAGCCCGTGGAGCCAGTGGCGCCTGTCGTTCCAGCGGATCCCGTCGCGCCGGTCGCTCCCGCGACTCCAGCGGCGCCACTCGCACCCATCGGCCCGATTTGCCCGGATCCGCCAGCGGGTCCGGTCGCCCCGGTCACCCCTGCCACGCCGGTGGCGCCTCCTGGTCCTGTCGCTCCCGTCGAACCGGTTGCGCCCGTGGGGCCGACCTCGCCGGCCCCACCAGCAGCTCCAGGCGCGCCCGTCGCGCCCCTTGCACCGGCCGTACCGGTCGGCCCGGTCGGTCCGCTTGCGCCGGCAGCGGCGCCGGTGGCCCCGGTCGCTCCCGTCACGCCTCGCGGTCCACCCGCACCAGTCGTACCGATCGCCCCGGCTTCGCCGGTCGCGCCGGTGGCCCCAGTGGCGCCGGTCGCGCCGGTTTGGCCCGCGGCGCCCGTCGGTCCCAGTATTCCCGGTCGGCCCGCCGGACCGGCGGCGGCTTCGCCGGCTGGCCCTGTTGGCCCCGTCGATCCTGTTAGGCCGATCGGGTCGAATGCTCCTGTCGGACCGGTTGGCCCCGCGGCACCGGTCGCGCCGCGCCTACCGTTCGGTCCGGAGACCCCCCAGGTGATTTCGCTCTCGGCGGGTCCGCACCGCTGCCCGGGTCGCAGCTGACGCAAATTGCCGTACGTTCGGTATCCGCCCGATCGCTCGTTGTAACAAGCGTGTATCACGGTCTGTTTGGCCGCGTCTGTCGGTACTGGAGACGCAATGGCCGCGATCAGCACGATCGCTGCCACTCCGGCTAGCCGGCGCGTCGTGACGCGGTATCCCGTCGCGAGGTGTGCGCGACGCCCAGCGAGAACCTGTCGGCCCGAACTGCTCATGAGTGTGCGCAGGTGACCCAGGCCCAGAACCTCGACCCGACACCCGACCTAGCTCGGACCTTCCACCTGGTCGTGTTCAAGGGCGCGCTTTCGAAGATGTTGATGACGGTCGACGAGTTGTTCGAACCGTAGCCACCGCCGACTAGGAGATATCCAGATGGGCATTCCGCTGTCGCTTCGTTGGTGGTCGTTTCGCCGGTCAGACCACTTACGGAGACACCTTCGATCCTGGTAACGCCGCCCAGGCCGGTGGAACCTGTGGGTCCGATGCCACCGGTTGCGCCGGCGCCCCCGGTGGCGCCGACCGGGCCCGTCGGACCAGTGGCTCCGGTGCCGCCTGCGGCGCCTGTCTGACCCGTTGGCCCGCTTGCACCGGCAACGCCGGTCGCGCCTGTCGCGCCGTTGGTCCCCGCGGTTCCAGTCACCCCTGTCGGCCCCGTCGCGCCAGCGGCGCCGGTCGCCCCTGCTACGCCCGTCGCGCCGGCGGAGCCGGTCGGCCCCGAAGCGCCGGTGAGGCCCGTGGCTCCGGTCGAGCCCGCGGCGCCTGTGGCGCCGGTGATACCGGTCGCGCCGGTCGCGCCGTTGGTCCCCGCGGTTCCGGTCGCGCCCGAAGCGCCGGTGAGGCCCGTGGCTCCGGTCGAGCCCGCGGCGCCTGTGGCACCTGCGGCGCCCGTGGGACCGATAGCACCGGTCACGCCAGTCGCGCCGTTGGTCCCCGCGGTTCCGGTCGCGCCGGTCGGCCCCGTTGCGCCAGCGGCGCCGGTTGCTCCTGCTACGCCAGTTGCGCCGGCGGATCCGGCTGGCCCGGAAGCGCCCGTTAGGCCTGTCGCTCCGGTCGAGCCTGCTGCGCCTGTGGAACCGGTGAGCCCGCTCGCGCCGGTCGCGCCGGTCGCTCCGTTGGTCCCCGCTGAGCCTGTCGCGCCCGTGGCGCCGGTAGGGCCCGTTGCTCCGGTCGGCCCCGCGACACCTGTGGCGCCTGTCGCGCCCGTTGCGCCGCCTGCTCCACCGGCGCCCGTTGAGCCACTCGCTCCGTTCGGGCCGCCCGGCCCAGTTGCCCCTGCCGGACCCGTCGCGCCTGTCACACCTGCAGGTCCGCTGGCGCCCGTCGCCCCGGTCGTACCAGTCGCGCCAGTGGCACCCGCGGCGCCCGTCGCGCCGCCTTGTCCGGCGGCGCCAGTCGTCCCGTTTTCTCCGCTCACTCCCGTCGAACCGGTGGCACCGGTGGCGCCTGTGGCGCCGCTCGACCCGCTGGCGCCATTGGGTCCCGTCACACCCGCGGCGCCCGTGGCGCCAGTAGCCCCTGCGGCTCCGGTGATGCCCGACCCGCCGCTCGCTCCGGCGGGCCCCGTCGACCCGGAGTCGCCTGTTGCGCCCGTCGGTCCAGGCGCCCCCGTCGCGCCCGCCACACCTGGGGCCCCAGTTGCACCCGTCGATCCGGTAGCGCCGGATACACCCGCGGCGCCGGTCGCGCCGGTCGCGCCGGCTTCTCCCTCGACCCCAGTCACGCCACTGTTGCCCGTTGTCCCGCTCGAGCCAGTCGCTCCTGTCGCTCCCGTGGAGCCGGCTGCGCCCGTCGCGCCAGCGATCCCGGTCGCTCCGTTGATGCCGGTCGCGCCAGTTGCGCCGTTTGTCCCTTCGGCGCCGGTTGCGCCGGTCGATCCCGTGGCGCCGGACTCCCCTGAAGCTCCTGTGACTCCCGTTGCGCCAAGCTGACCGGTGGCACCTGTCGCGCCGGTCGAACCAATGGCGCCCGAGGCTCCCGTCGCGCCAGTCTCGCCGGATGCGCCCGTTGCGCCTGTCGCCCCGGCGGCGCCCGTGCCGCCCGTTTCGCCGGTTGACCCGCTCGCCCCGGTGGCCCCCGAGGCACCCGTTGGGCCTGTCGCGCCAGTCGCCCCGCTAACGCCGAGCGCGCCGGTTGCGCCCGTAGATCCGGTGCTACCTGACTCACCTGTGGCTCCAGCCACGCCTGTGGTGCCCGTTGCTCCACCGGCGCCAGCCGCGCCCTTTTCACCCGTTGCCCCGGTCGGGCCGGTGCTCCCGCTGGCACCTGCCGAGCCCGTTCCGCCTGTCGTGCCGGGCGCGCCAGTGGCCCCGCTGGCGCCGGTCGGGCCGGCCGCGCCGGTGGCACCCGTCGAGCCCGCGACACCAGTAGCTCCGCTCGCGCCAGTCGCTCCCGTGCCTCCGGTTGTCCCCGTTGTGCCGCTCGCGCCCGTCGCGCCCGATGCTCCTGCCGGGCCCGTGTTACCCGGCGTGCCGAGGCCCCCGGTCGCTCCCGTGGCGCCGCTTGCGCCGATCGCGCCAGTGGCCCCGCTTGCGCCCGTCGCGCCCGTCGCGCCCGCGATGCCGGCGGCACCAGTCGCTCCGGCGGCCCCGGTCGGACCCGCCACAGCGGCCCCGGTCGCGCCAGTCGCGCCGGTGGCACCCGCCACCCCCGTTGCCCCAGTCAGTCCGGGCCGACCCTCTGGGCCCGCGGCTCCCGCACCGGTCGGACCGGTTGGACCAGCGGGCCCGGTAGCCCCCGTCACGCCCGTCGGGCGGATTACGCCGGTCGGACCGGTCGGCCCGGTGGCGCCCGACGCTCCGCGAGCGCCGAGCTTCTCGCCGGTGCCGGCGACGCCCCAGGAGATGGCTTCTTCCGCCTGCCCACACCCCTGCCCGGGAATGAGAATCCTAAGGTTGCCGTGAGTGCGATAACCCGCCGATCGGCGGTTGTAGCAAGCATGGATGACCGCCTGGCTGGCTGCGTCAGTCGGCGCGATCGACAACACGAGCAGCGCGAGCAGCGCCGCATTGAGCAGCTTGCGCGTTGCGAAGGCCATGGCGTCCACCTTTTCGCTGGAGTCGAGATGCTCCCGGGGGAGGCATCAAGACTCGACTCTGCTCACTCGTTGACGACGGTGACAAGAGCCGCCCCATCGCGCCCAACGAGGCACAGGTGGCGTGTCGGATCG
Source organism: uncultured bacterium (assembly GCA_963738355.1). Lineage (GTDB taxonomy): Bacteria > Actinomycetota > Thermoleophilia > Solirubrobacterales > Solirubrobacteraceae > Palsa-744. The sequence continues at coordinate 337,409 of CAVTWF010000004.1, read as the reverse complement.
GGCGCGCGCGTAGTCGCGCGCCAAGGCGACGGGGCCGCCTGCGTACGCAAACGGTGCCCCTCACTACAGTCAGGGACCACGAGCCAACCGGCAATGTCGTTGCCGGGTGCTGTTGGCTGACCCCCAAACGCCGGTATCGATCCATCAAGGCGTTCCTCAGCACCGAGGTTAACAGCCGCGATGCGCGGTGCCGCGCGCGACAGCAATATCCGTTGCGTCCGCGCTCAGCGCGGGCGTCGTCGCATACGCGGGCGTCACGATCCTCATCCAGACGCTCGTCATCGTCTTCCTCGCGCTCGCGCTCGGCGCCGACTACAAGGGCGGCGTCGGGGGCGTGCTCGTGATGCTCCTCGGCGCGTCGCTTCCAACGGCGTCGGCGTGCTCGCGCGCGAGCGCGAGACGCTGATCGGCGCGGTGACGTTCGTGCAGCTCCCGCTCACGTTCCTCTCCGTCGCCCTCATGCAACGCTCGCTGCTGCCGCACTGGATGCAAACGGCCTCCAAGTTCAACCCCGTCAACTGGGCGGTCGAAGCCGGCCGCGCGGCGGCGATGCAGAAGATCGACTGGGGTGTCGTGGGGCCGCGGATCGGGCTCCTCGCGGCGCTCGCGCTCGTATGTGCGGGGTTCGCGACGTGGGCGTTCACGCGCTACCAGCGCTCCCTCTGAGGCGAGCGCGCGGGCACGGATGCCCGCGGTGGGAGCGCCCGCGGAGGTGGGGAGGCGCGCGGATGCGAGCGAAGGCGTCCCGCGAGCTATGATCCATCTCGTGCCGACCACGAACCAGCTCGTCAACACGGGCCGCCTAGCCCCCCGCAAGAAGCTCTCCACGCCCGGCCTCAAGTCCGGGAAGGGGAACAAGCGCAAGGTTGCCGCGCCGCAGAGGCGCGGGGTCTGCACGCGCGTCTACACGACGACGCCCAAGAAGCCGAACTCCGCGCTGCGCAAGGTCGCGCGCGTGCGGATCGCGGGGTCCGCCGAGGTCACCGCGTACATCCCCGGCGAGGGCCACAACCTCCAGGAGCACTCCGTCGTGCTCGTCCGCGGAGGCCGCGTCAAGGATCTCCCCGGCGTCCGCTACAAGGTCGTTCGCGGCGCGCTCGATGCCGCGGGCGTCTCAGATCGCAAGAAGGCGCGCTCGCAATACGGCGCGAAGAAGCGCTAGCCGCCGCGCCCGAGCCGATCCAGAGATGCCCCGCCGCGCCGCTGCACAGATCCGCCCGCTGGAGCCCGACGCCCTCCACCGCTCGAAGGCGGTCCAGCAGGTCATCAACAAGGTCATGCTCGACGGCAAGAAGTCGCTCTCCGAGCGCATCGTCTACGACTCCCTCGCGATCCTCGGCGAGCGCACGTCGCGCCCCCCCGTCGAGGTCCTCGAAGACTCTCTGCGCGCGCTCACGCCGACGCTCGAGGTACGCTCGCGGCGTGTCGGCGGCGCGACCTACCAGGTCCCCGTCGAGGTGCCCCCGCGACGCGCACGCACGCTAGCGGTGCGCTGGCTCGTGCAGCACGCGCGCGCTCGGCGCGAGCGCACGATCGCGCAGCGGCTCGCCGGCGAGATGCTCGATGCGCTCTCCCAGCAGGGCTCCGCGTACAAGCGCAAAGAGGACATCTACCGCATGGCGCAGGCAAACAAGGCCTTCGCGCACTACCGCTGGTAGCCTCGAAGTAGCGACCCCCCGACCGCTCTGTGCGGTTGCTCACATTGGACGAATGACCCCTTAAGGGGAATTCGTTTGGTGCCTAATATTTAGGTACCTCATGTCCTCGCCCGCGTCCTCAACAGCCGCAGCAGGGCCCCAAGTGGGGGACCGCATCGAGCCCTGGATCTGGCGCGTAACCGCCGTCGTGATCCTCGGGATGATGATGTCGATCCTCGACACGACGATCGTCAACGTCGCGCTGCACACGCTCTCGAGCGACCTCCACAGCTCGATCTCGCAGGTGCAGTGGGTGGTGACCGGCTACCTCATCGCGCTCGGCGCGGTGATCCCCGTCACGGGCTGGGCGGCGCGGCGCTTCGGCCCGAAGCGCGTGTACATGGTCTCGCTCGTGCTCTTCACGCTCGGCTCCGCCGCGTGCGGGCTCTCCTCGACGCTCCCCGAGCTCATCCTCTTCCGCATCCTCCAGGGTGTCGGCGGCGGCATGCTCATGCCCGTCGTCATGATCATCATGGCCCAGATCGCGGGCCCGAAGCGGATGGGACGGGTGATGGCGGTCGTCTCGATGCCGATGATGCTCGCGCCGATCTTCGGCCCCGTCCTCGGCGGCGTCATCCTCCAGAACCTCCACTGGTCGTGGATCTTCTTCGTCAACGTCCCGATCGGCGTGATCGCCTTCGTCCTCGGCTGGCGCATCGTGCCACGGCTCGACTCCGGAGAGGCCGGGCCGCTCGACATCCTCGGCCTCGCGCTCTTCCCGACGGGCATCGCCGCGTTCATCTTCGGTGTCTCCGAACTCGGCTCGGGCGCCGCGCTCGGCTCGATGAAGGTGCTTCTGCCCGTAATCGCGGGGCTCGCGCTCATGATCGCCTTCTGCTTGCACGCGTTGCGCGCGCAGCGTCCGCTGCTGGATATTCGCCTCTATGCGAACCGCGTCTTCGCGGGCGCCTCGCTCACCACGTTCTTCGTCGCCTCCGCGCTCTTCGGCGCGATGATCCTCGTGCCCCTCTACTACCTGGAGGTCCGCGGCCAGAGCCTCATCGCGACCGGCCTCCTCACCGGGCCGCAAGGACTCGGCGCGATGGTTGCGATGCCGATCGCGAACCGGCTCACCGAGCGCTTCGGCGGCGGCCGCGTCACGCTCGCGGGCGTGTCCGTGCTCTGCCTGAGCACGATTCCGCTCACGTTCCTCGGTGCGACGACGTCGATCGTCGGGATCTCGCTCGTTCTCGTCGTCCGCGGCGTCTCCATCGGGCTCTGCTTCATGCCCGCGATGACCGCCGCCTTCGGCGCGCTTCGCCCCGAGCAGATCTCCGACGCGACGCCCCAGCTCAACGTCCTGCAGCGCGTCGGCGGCGCCGTCGGCACCGCCGTGCTCGCGGTCGTGCTCGCCCGCGCGTCCGCCGGCGCGCATACGCCCGCGCAGCTCGCGAGCGCATTCGGCCAGGCGTACTGGTGGGGGCTCGGAATCGCCGCGCTCGCGTTCATCCCCGCGATCATGCTCCTGCGCGCCGAGCGCCCGCGCTCCACTCAGGTGGGCGCCGCGGCGGAACCTGCGAGCACAGAACCCGTGGCCGCGGAGCCCGTGGCTGCGGAGCCTGCGAGCACGGCACCCGCGGCCGTGGAGCCGATAGGGGTCTAGCGCGATGGCCTCAGCAACCGTCACCGCGCGCAAGTCCGAGCAGCGCGCGGCCCAGCTCGAGGAGCTCGGCAAGGCGCTCCGCGGCCTCCTCGCGAGCCTTCGTCGCCTGCGCGGGCGCCAAGCGCGCCTCGGCGGCAAGGAGATAAGCCACGCCCAGTTCGAGCTCCTCATCGAGCTGCTCGAGCGCGGCGAGCTCTCCGTGAGCGAGCTCGCGGAGGCCGCGCAGGTGACGCCCGCGACGGTCACCGGCATGCTCGACCACCTCGTCGCATGCGGGCACGTCGAGCGTGAGCACTCCGCGCACGACCGCCGCGTCGTCTTCTGCCGGCTCACCCCCCGTGGCCGGCGCGACGTGCAAGCGTTCAAAGCGACGAAGAAGGTGCGCTGGGAGAGCGCGCTCGAGGACCTCTCTCAGGAGCAGCTCCAGGTCGCCACGGAGGTGCTCACGCGCCTTCGCTCGGTCTTCGAGGAGACGGCCTAGCCTCTGCTATATTCGCCCAGTCGATCGTGGCTTTGCGTACGGTGGCGCGGGTGGGTCCGTAGCTGTGCGCCGGCGGTAGTCTCGCCGTCAGCGGCGGGAGACATCTTCAGTAAATGGACACCGCGGACACATAGCGACGTAACCGGTCCCAAATCGACGACCTGCGTCCATGGGCCCGAGGGGCCCATTTTTTTGCGCACCTCCCGGCGCGCGCCGCGCCGGCCCTCAGATAACGGTCCTCAAGTAACCAAACCCCGCTCTCCGATACCAGAGACCATCATGCCCAGGAAATTCTCACTCGAAAACACCCGCAACATCGGGATCATGGCGCACATCGACGCGGGCAAGACCACGACGACCGAGCGCATCCTCTACTACACCGGCCGCACCTACAAGCTCGGCGAGGTCCACGAGGGCGCGGCGACGATGGACTGGATGGAACAAGAGCAGGAGCGCGGCATCACGATCACCTCCGCCGCCACGACCGCGGAGTGGAAGGGTCACCGCATCAACATCATCGACACGCCCGGCCACGTCGACTTCACCGTCGAGGTCGAGCGCTCGCTGCGCGTCCTCGACGGCGCGATCGCGCTCTTTGACTCCGTCGCCGGCGTCGAGCCACAGTCCGAGACCGTCTGGCGCCAGGCCGACAAGTACGGCGTGCCGCGGATCGCGTACATCAACAAGATGGACCGCGTCGGCGCGAACTTCGAGCAGAGCGTGCAGACGATGATCGACAGGCTCGCCGCGCACCCCGTGCCGATCCAGCTCCCGATCGGCGCCGAGGCAAACTTCGAAGGCGTCGTCGACCTCGTCACGATGAAGGCGATCGTCTACAAGGACGAGCTCGGCAAGGAACAGGAAGAAACCGACATCCCGGAGCAGCTCGTGGCGGCCGCCACGAGCGCGCGCGAGCATCTGCTCGAGGAGGTCTCCCACTACGACGACGATCTCCTCGAGCTCATCCTCGAGGAGGCCGAGATCCCCGTCGATCGCGTCAAGCAGGCGATCCGCGCGGCGACGCTCTCCACGAAGCTCACGCCCGTGCTCTGCGGGTCCTCCTTCAAGAACAAGGGCGTGCAGCCGCTGCTCGATGCCGTCATCGACTACCTCCCCTCGCCGCTCGACGTCCCGCCCGTCACGGGCTCCGAACTCATCAAGGGCGCCGAGGAGGCCCGCGAGGTGCAGCGCGAGCCCGACGACTCCGAGCCCTTCGCGGCGCTCGCGTTCAAGATCATGGCCGACCCCTACGTCGGCAAGCTCACGTACTTCCGCGTCTACTCCGGTCGGCTGGAGGCCGGGAGCCGCATCCTCAACGTCAACTCCGGGCGCACCGAGCGCGTCGGGCGCATCCTCATGATGCACGCGAACGACCGCGAGGAGGTCCCCGAGGTCCACGCGGGCGACATCGCCGCCGCCGTCGGCATCAAGCAGGTCATGACCGGCGACACGCTCGCCGCTCCCGACGCGCCGATCCAGCTCGAGAACATCACCTTCCCCGATCCCGTCATCAAGGTCGCCGTCGAGCCCAAGACGAAGGCCGACCAGGAGAAGATGTCGATCGCGCTCGGCCGCCTCGCCGAAGAGGACCCCACGTTCCAGGTGCGCTCGAACGAGGAAACCGGCCAGACCGAGATCTCGGGAATGGGCGAGCTTCACCTCGAGGTCCTCGTCGACCGCATGAAGCGCGAGTTCAACGTCGAGGCGAACGTCGGGCGCCCGCAGGTCTCCTACCGCGAGACCGTCCGCGGCACCGCGGAGAAGGTGGAGGGGCGCTTCGTGCGCCAGACCGGCGGCTCCGGCCAGTTCGGCGTCGTCTACATCAACCTCGAGCCCGCGCCCGGCGAAGGCTTCGACTTCGTGAACAAGATCAAGGGCGGCGCGATCCCCACGGAGTTCATCCCCGCGGTCGAGAAGGGCGTCGAGGAGGCGCTCGAGAACGGCGTCAAGGCGGGCTATCCGACGGTTGACGTGCGCGTGACGCTCGTCGACGGCAAGTACCACGACGTGGACTCCTCCGAGATCGCCTTCAAGGTCGCCGGCTCGCTCGCGCTCAAGGAGGCCGCCAAGCGCGCGAAGCCCGTCCTCCTCGAGCCGATCTTCGCCGTCGAGGTCGTCACCCCGGAGGACTTCCTCGGCGACGTCATCGGCGACCTCTCGCGCCGCCGCGGCCGCGTCGAAGGCCAGGAGCGCCGCGGAAACGCGATCGCCGTCACCGCGAAGGCGCCGCTGAGCGAGATGTTCGGGTACGCGACGGACCTGCGCTCGAACACGCAAGGACGCGCGACGTACACGATGCAGTTCGAGGGCTACGAAGAGGTCCCGCCGAACATCGCGGAGACGATCGTCGAGCAGCGCACCGGCGAGCCCGTGCCCGCCTAGGGAGCCTGCACGGGCGAGCACCACCCCATCAGCGTCCCCGTTTAGGTAGATTCTGCAGCGAATTTAGATAGATTCCTCGAAAGCGTTAGGAGCGATAAGAAAGTGGCAAAGGAGAAGTTCGAGCGCGACAAGCCGCACGTCAACGTCGGCACGATCGGTCACATCGATCACGGCAAGACGACGCTGACCGCTGCGATCACGCAGGTGCTTGCGAACAAGAGCGGGGGCGAGGCCCGTTCTTTCGAGGAAATCGACAACGCCCCCGAGGAGAAGGAACGCGGCATCACGATCGCGACGTCCCACGTCGAGTACCAGACCGACAAGCGCCACTACGCGCACGTCGACTGCCCCGGCCACGCGGACTACGTGAAGAACATGATCACGGGCGCCGCGCAGATGGACGGCGCGATCCTCGTCGTCTCCGCCGCCGACGGCCCGATGCCGCAGACGCGTGAGCACATCCTCCTCGCACGCCAGGTCGGCGTCCCCTACATCGTCGTCTTCCTCAACAAGGCGGACATGGTCGACGACCCCGAGCTCCTCGAGCTCGTCGAGGTCGAGGTCCGCGAGCTCCTCTCCGAGTACGAGTTCCCCGGCGACGAGATCCCCTTCATCACGGGCTCCGCGCTGAAGGCGCTCGAAGGCGACGCGGAGAACGAGGCGAAGATCCTCGAGCTCGCCGACGCGCTCGACACCTACATACCCGAGCCCGTGCGCGAGCTCGACAAGCCCTTCCTGATGCCCGTCGAGGACGTCTTCTCGATCACGGGCCGCGGCACGGTCGCGACGGGCCGCGTCGAGCAGGGGATCGTCAAGACCGGTGAAGAGATCGAAATCGTCGGCGTCCACGACAGCACGAAGACCGTCGTCACCGGCGTCGAGATGTTCCGCAAGATCCTCGACGAGGGACGCGCGGGCGACAACGTCGGGTGCCTCCTGCGAGGCACGAAGCGCGAGGACATCGAGCGCGGCCAGGTGCTCTGCAAGCCGGGGACGATCACCCCGCACACGAAGTTTTCCGCCGAGGTCTACGTGCTCAAGAAGGAGGAGGGCGGCCGTCACACCCCCTTCTTCACCGGGTACCGCCCTCAGTTCTACTTCCGGACCACCGACGTCACGGGCGTTGCGAAGCTCCCCGACGGCGTCGAGATGGTCATGCCCGGAGACAACGTGCAGATGGAGATCGAGCTCATCCAGCCGATCGCCATGGACCAGGGGCTGCGCTTCGCGATTCGCGAGGGCGGCCGCACCGTCGGCTCGGGCGTGGTAACCAACATCGTCGAGTAGTACCCGGGCGCCTGCCGCGCATCGCGGCCCAAGGTGTCCATCCATTGGCAGTCCGATACGACTAGAAGCTCCTCGCGCATGCGCCTCCAGGGCGCTGCCGCCGGAGAGGGCGGATTCCGATTCGAGTCCGCCCTTGTCGCTGCCGCGCCCATAGCGACGCGCTGCGAGCACAAGCAAGACTTCAAAGCACGAACGAAACGACCATGACGCCAGCCGTACAGAACAAGATCCGCATCCGCCTGAAGGCCTACGACACCTCCGCGATCGAGTCCGCCGCGAAGGAAATCGTCGACACCGCGACGCGCACGGGCGCGAGCGTGGCGGGTCCCGTCCCGCTGCCAACGGAGAAGAACGTCTACTGCGTGATCCGCTCGCCCTTCAAGGACAAGGACTCGCGCGAGCACTTCGAGATCCGCACGCACAAGCGCCTCATCGACATCCACCAGCCGACACCGAAGACGGTGGACTCGCTGCAGCGACTCGACAACCTCCCCGCCGGGGTGGACATCGAGATCCGCCTCTCCTCCTGAGCCCTCGAAGCGATGCCCGCCATACTCGCGAAAAAGCTCGGCATGACGCAGCGGTTCCTGGAGGATGGGAGCGTCGCGCGCGTGACCGTGCTGCAGGCGGGCCCCTGCCCCGTAACCGCGCTGCGGGAGAGCGAGCGCGACGGCTACGAAGCGGTGCAGCTCGCCTACGGCGAGACCACTGAGAAGCGGCTCTCCAAGCCCGAGCTCGGCCATCTGCGCAAAGCGGACGCGCCGCCGATGCGCCATCTCGTCGAGATCCGCGGCGAGGTGGGGGAGCTGAAGGTTGGCGACTCCGTCACCGTCGACATATTCGAGGTCGGCGAACGCGTGAAGGTCGCGGGCGTCTCGAAGGGCAAGGGCTTTCAGGGCACGATCGCGCGCCACAACTTCAAGCGCGGCCCGAAGACGCACGGCTCTCACAACGTCCGCGGCCCCGGCTCGATCGGCGCCGCGGCGACCCCCTCGCGCGTCTTCAAGGGGATGCGCATGGCCGGTCATGGTGGCGCGAAGCGCGCGACGCAGCGCGGGCTGAGCATCGTGGCGGTCGACCCCAAGCAGAACCTGCTGCTCGTTCGCGGCTCCGTGCCGGGAGCGCGCGGCGGGCTCGTCGAGGTGCGCTCCGATGCCTGACGCGCCCGTCATCGGCGGCGCGAGCAAGGGCACCGTAAAGCTCGACGACGCCGTATTCGCGGCGCGCTTCAACGAAGCGCTCGTGCACCAGAGCGTGCGCGCCGAGCAGGCCGCTCGCCGCCGCGGAACCGCGGCCACGCGCACGCGCGGGAAGGTCTCCGGAGGCGGCACGAAGCCCTGGCGCCAGAAGGGCACCGGCCGTGCGCGCGCAGGCTCGATCCGCTCGCCCCTGTGGACGGGCGGCGGGATCGTATTCGGGCCGCAGCCGCGCTCCTACACCTTCAAGGTCAATCGCAAGGAGCACCGCGCGGCGCTGCGCGCCGCGCTCTCGCTGCACGCGGGGCGAAAGTCGCTCGCCGTGCTCGAGCCCGACGCCTTCGAGGAGCCGCACACGCGCCATGCGCTCGAGCTCCTCACGGGGTGGGGCGAGGAGCTCCCGACGCTCGTCGTCCTCTCCACCGAGGAGGCCTCCGCGGTCCTCTCCTTCCGCAACCTCGCGAACGTGAGCGTGCGACACCACGACGACGTCGGCGTCACCGACATCCTCGGCGCCGCCTCGCTGGTCATCTCGCGCCCCGCGCTCGAGGCCCTCAGCGCCCGCGTCGGCCCGCCGCGCGCGGGCGCGCCGAAGGAGAAGGCGTGATGGACCCCTCACAGGTGATCATCCGGCCCGTGATCTCGGAGAAGAGCTACGTCCTCTCGGCCGCGGGCAAGTACACCTTCCGCGTGCACCCCGACGCGCACCGCACGCAGATCCGCCAGGCGGCGGAAGCGCTCTTCGGCGTGCACGTCGTCGACGTGCACACGGTGAACGTCAAGCCGAAGCCCAAGCGGCGCGGATTGACGAGCGGGCGCACGCGGGCGTGGAAGAAGGCGGTCGTGCGCGTGCGCGCGGGCGAGAGCATCCCCGTGTTCGAGGGCTTCGAGGGGCAGGAGGGCAGCTGATGCCCGTTCGCAAGCCAAAGCCCACGAGCCCCGGCAGGCGGTTCGTCTCCTATTCGGACTTCGCCGAGATCACGAAGCCGGAGCCGGAGAAGAAGCTCGTCGAAGGCCTCAAGAAGAGCGGCGGCCGCAACGCCCATGGGCGCAAGACGTCGCGTCATCGCGGCGGCGGCGCCAAGCGCGCCTACCGGCGCATCGACTTCAAGCGCCGCAAGGACGGCGTCCCCGCGAAGGTCGCGGCGATCGAGTACGACCCGAACCGCTCCGCGAACATCGCGCTCCTTCACTACGGCGACGGCGAGAAGCGCTACATGCTCGCCCCCAACGGCCTGCGCGTCGGCATGACTGTGAGCTCCGGCGAGCAGGCGGAGATCGCGGTCGGCAACTGCCTCGCGCTCGCGCGCATGCCCGTGGGCACGATCGTGCACAACGTCGAGCTGAAGGCGGGGCGCGGCGGGCAGCTGGCGCGCTCCGCGGGCGCGTCCGCGGCGCTCGTCGCGAAGGACGGTGACATGGCGACGCTGCGCCTGCCCTCGGGCGAGATGCGGATGGTGCGCGTGGAGTGCCGCGCGACGGTCGGCGAGATCGGCAACGCGGACCACCAGAACGTGAAGGTCGGCAAGGCCGGCCGCAAGCGCCACATGGGCGTGCGCCCGCAGACGCGCGGGACGGCGATGAACCCCGTCGACCACCCGCACGGCGGCGGCGAGGGCTCCACGACTCCGGGTCGCCATCCCGTCACTCCGTGGGGCGTGCCGACGCTCGGGTATCGCACCCGCAAGAAGCACAAGGACTCCAACAAGTACATCGTGCGCGGCCGCCGCCGCGGGAAGGGCAGGCAGCGATGAGCCGCTCTGCAAAGAAGGGGCCGTGGGTCGAAGAGCGCCTGATGGCGCGCATCGAAGAGATGAACGCGTCGGGCAACAAGAAGATCGTTCGCACCTGGTCGCGTGCCTCGACGGTGTTCCCCGAGATGGTGGGGCACACGATCGCGGTCCACGACGGGCGCAAGCACGTGCCCGTCTACGTCAGCGAGTCGATGGTCGGCCATCAGCTCGGAGAGTTCGCGCCCACGCGCGTCTTCCGCGGCCACGCGGGCGGAGCCAGGCAGCGATGAGCCCGCGGCTGCCCTCGAGGCGCTCGAAGGACAAGGCGGCGGGCGCCGCCGAGGAGCAGGGGGCGGCGCAGGAGCCGCAGGAGCAGCCCGACGGCACCGAGGCGCCGGAGGCGGCCAAGGCCACAAAGGTCCCGGAGGCGGAGCAGGCTCCCGATTCCGAGAAGGCTCCCAAGCGCGCGTCACGTGCGCGCCGTGCGAAGGCGCAGGAGCCGACGGCGGAGGAGCCCGCGAAGGCGAGCGCCGAGGCCGAGGTCGCGAGCGCCGAGAGCGAGCCCGAGAAGCCCGCGCCGACGAGAAGGCGCCGGGGCGGAGCGCAGAAGGCTGCGGCCGAGTCCGAGCCTGCGGCGGAGCCCGCGAAGCGCGGCCGGCGGCGGGCGAAGCCCGCTCAGGAGAAGGCCGAGGCCGAGAAGCCCGCGCCCGCGCGCAAGTCGCCCGACGGCGCGCCGCGGCGCGTGCTCGTCTCAGCGCGCGCCCGTTACGTGCGCACCTCTCCGCGCAAGGCGCGCATGATCTGCGGGCATATCCGCGGCCGCTCCGTCCACGACGCGCGTGCGATCCTCGAGTTCACGCCGCGAGGGGTGGCGCGGGAGTGGAGTAAACTGCTTGAGTCCGCGGTCGCGAACGCCGAGCACAATCACGAGTTGCTCGAGGACGACCTCGTCGTCCGCGAGGCCTACGCAGACGCGGGGCCCACGATCAAGCGCTTCAGGCCGCGTGCGCTTGGACGTGCGACGTCCATCCACAAGCGCACGAGTCACCTGACGATCACGCTCGCCGCGGGCGCAGAGCGCAAGTAACTTCACACGAGACGAGACACGAGAGAAGCGAGATAGATGGGTCAAAAAGTTCATCCCGAGGCAATGCGCGTGGGCTACATCCACGATTGGCGCTCGCACTGGTTCAGCGAGCGTCACTTTGCGGAGTACCTCGAGGAGGACATACGCGTGCGCAAGCACATCATCGACAAGCTCTCGCACGCGGGCCTGTCGGACATCACGATCAAGAAGAACGCGGGCGAGCTCGAGGTGAACATCCACACCGCGCGCCCCGGGATCGTGATCGGGAAGTCGGGAGCGGAAGTCGACGCGCTGCGGCGCGATCTGCATCGCATGACGAAGAAGCAGATCAAGGTCAACATCCTCGAGATCAAGCGCCCCGAGCTCGACGCGAAGCTCGTCGCGCAGTCGATCGCGGAACAGCTTCAGAACCGCGTCGCCTTCCGCCGTGCGATGAAGCGCGCGCTCACGAGCGCGATGCGCTCGGGCGCGAAGGGCGTGAAGGTCCAGGTCTCCGGACGCCTCGGTGGCGCGGAGATGGCGCGCACGGAAAACTACTCAGACGGCCGCGTGCCGCTGCACACGATGCGCGCGGATATCGACTACGGCTTCTGCGAGGCTCGCACGACGTTCGGGCGCATCGGCGTGAAGTGCTGGATGAACAAGGGCGAAATCATGCCCGAGGGCTACGCGGGCAGCGACCTCACGGACGCCAACGCGCCGGCGCCTCCGCGCGACGGGCGCGACGGGCGTGATGGACGCGGCTCCGGCGGCCGCGGCGGCGGCGGCGGACGCGGCGGCGGTGGCGGCGGACGCGGCGGTGGTGGCGGTGGCGGCGGCGGCGGCCGCGGACGTGGGCGCAGGGGTGGTGGCGGCGGCGAGGCACGGGCGGAGGCTCCCCCCGCGACGGAGGCGAGCCCGCCGGCAGACAACGCGAGCGGTGAGAGCGCGCGGCCCGCAAATGGGAACGGCCAGCCCAGCAGCGAGGGCGAGTGATGCTTCAGCCCAAGCGCACAAAGCACCGCAAGCAGCATCGCGGCAGGCGCGCGGGCGTATCGCGCGCGCAGGTGAAGGTCCAGTTCGGCGACTACGGGCTGAAGTCGCTCGAGGCGGGGTGGATCACGAACCGCCAGATCGAGGCCGCTCGTATCGCGATGACGCGCAAGATCAAGCGTGGCGGGAAGGTGTGGATCAACATCTTTCCCGACAAGCCCGTGACGAAGAAGCCGGCGGAGACGCGGATGGGCTCCGGCAAGGGCTCACCAGAGGGGTGGGTCGCCGTGGTGAAGCCGGGTCGAGTGATGTTCGAGCTCGCGGGCGTGCCCGAGCCGCTCGCGCGCGACGCGATCAGGCTCGCGGCGCACAAGCTCCCCGTGAAGTGCAAGTTCGTGTTGCGTGAGGACTAGCTGCAGACGTGGACGTAAAGGAGCTACGCGACATGCCCGACCACGAGCTCGCCGAGCAGGTGGGGGATCTGCGCAAGGATCTGCTCACGCTGCGCCTCTCGAACGCGACGGGCCAGCTCGACGACACAGCGCGGCTCGGGCGCACGAAGGCCGACCTCGCGCGAGCGCTCACCGTGGCTCGCGAGCGAGAGCTCGGGATCGAACCGGAAGGGCGCGCGTGAGCGCGAGCCGAGAGAGCGATTGATGGCCGACGCACCCGAGACACCAGAGAACGAGACTGCCCAGGAGCAGGCCGCCGAGGAGGCGCCTGCGGCTGAGGAGACGCCAGCGGCTGAGGAGACTCCGGCTGCCGAGGAGGCCCCCGCAGAGGAGGCTGCTGCCGAGGCGCCCGCCGATGAGGCTCCCGCCGAGGAGCCCGTTGCAGAGAAGCCCGCGCCTGAGGAGGAGCCTGCTGCCGCGGAGGCACCGGCCGAGGAGCCGGCGGCCGAGGAGCCTGCGGCGGCAGAGCCACACGCGGAGGCGCCGGCCGCCGAGGCCGAGCAGCTCTCGCCAAAGGAGCGCCGCCGCCGCGAGCGCTCGCGGCATGCGGGCAAGCCGCGCGAGGCGCGAACACCCGAGCAGCGTCACGAGGAACGCGCCGCGGAGCGGCGCGTGCGGGCCCAGCAACGACGGGCGGTGCGTGAGAAGTTGCGCGCCAAGCGGCGCGAGCAGGCGGGGAAGCCGCCTGCCCACGAGGCACCGGAGGCCGCAGCCGCGACGAGTGAGGCGTCCGTTCTGCGCAAGATGCGACAGGGCGTCGTCGTCTCCGACAAGCCCGACAAGACGATCACGGTTCAGATCGCGATGTCGCGACGCCACCGGCGCTACGAGAAGATCGTCCGCAGCACGCGCACGTTGCATGCGCATGACGAGAGCAACGAGGCGCACGAGGGCGACGTCGTGCGGATCGCGGAGAGCAGGCCGCTCTCGCGCACGAAGCGATGGCAGCTCGTTGAGGTTCTGGAGCGCGCCCGATGATCCAGAGCGAGTCGCGCCTGCGCGTCGCGGACAACAGTGGCGCGCGCGAAATCCTCTGCATCCGTGTGAAGGGCGGCTCTCGGCGGCGCTACGCGCACATCGGAGACGTCATCACCGCGACCGTGAAGGTCGCGAACCCTCAGGGCGCCGTCAAGAAGGGCGAGGTGGTGACCGCCGTCGTCGTGCGCACGCGCAAGTCGCTTGGACGCAGCGACGGCACCTACATCGCATTCGACGACAACGCGGCGGTGATCATCGACGACCAGCAGAATCCGCGCGGCACCCGCGTCTTCGGGCCGGTCGCGCGCGAGCTGCGCGAACGCAACTTCATGCGAATCGTCTCGCTCGCCCCCGAGGTCCTCTGATGGCGCACGCGATGCGTATCCGCAAGGGCGATGAGGTGCGCGTCATCGCGGGCAAGGACCGCGGCAAGCGCGGGCGCGTGCTGCGCGTGCAGCCGAGCCGCTCGCGCGTGTTTGTCGAGGGCCTCAACATGCTCAAGCGCCACCACACGCCCGCAGCAGGTCCCCGACGTGCAGCGCGGCCAGACGATCGGCGGCGTGATCGAGCGCGAGGGCCCCATCCACATCTCGAACGTGATGCCGGTGGACCCCAAGGACGGCAAGCCCACGCGCCTGCGCGTGGAGCGCTCAAGCGGCAAGCGCGTGCGTGTCGCGAAGCGATCCGGGACGCCGCTCGACTGAGATGGCTGCGCCAACCGCGACAACGAATGGCGACACGCCGGCCGCGCGCCTGAAGAGCCGCTACGTCGATGAGATCCGTCCCGCGCTCATTGGGCACTTCGGCTACTCGTCCCCGATGCAGGCACCGAAGCTCGAGAAGATCACCGTGAACGCGGGCGTCGGCGACATCAAGCAGGACGCGAGCGCGATCCGCGGCGCGCAGAACAACCTCGCGGCGATCACGGGGCAGTTCCCGAGCATCCGCCGCGCTCGCAAGTCGATCGCCGCGTTCAAGGTGCGCGAGGGGATGCCGGTGGGGGTCGCGGTCACGCTGCGCGGAGAGCGCTGCTACGAGTTCCTCGATCGCCTGATGTCGATCGCGATCCCGCGCATCCGCGACTTCCGCGGCCTGAATCCGCGCTCGTTCGACGGCCGCGGCAACTACTCGATGGGCGTGCGCGAGCAGACGATCTTCCCTGAGGTGGACTACGGCACAGGCTCGGGTGTGCGCGGACTGGAGATCACCATCACCACCACCGCGCACAGCGATCCCGAGGCGTTCGCCCTGCTCGATGCGCTCGGCATGCCCTTCGCCACCTCGGGTCGCCCCCGCGACCTCCAGCCGCTCGGCCAGAGCGGCGAGGACGCCGATGACGGAGCCACCGGAGAGGAGGGGAGCTGATGGCGAAGACTTCTTTGCGCGTCAAGCAGCAAAGGCCACCGAAGTTCAAGACGCGTGCGTATACTCGCTGCACCCGCTGCGGGCGCCCACGCGCCGTGTATCGCAAGTTCGGGGTGTGCCGCATCTGCTTGCGCGAGCTGGCGCATGTGGGCCAGATACCGGGGATGACAAAGTCCTCGTGGTAGCTGGCGATGAGCCTTGCGCACCCCGAGCAGTGAGCGTTTAGTGCAATGACGATGACAGACCCCCTAGCCGACTTCTTGACGCGGATCCGCAACGGGATCCACGCAGCGCATGAGACCGTCGAGGTTCCCGCCTCCGGGCTGAAGGCGGAGCTCGCGCGCATCCTCACCGAGCAGGGCTACATCGAGTCGTGGTCCCAGAGCCCCCGCGGCGAGGGGGAGACTGGAGAGGTGATCGTCGTGCGCCTGAAGTACACGCGCGAGCGCCACCCCGCGATCTCCGGCATGCAGCGAGTCTCGCGCCCGGGACGGCGTACGTACGTCGACGCCGGCCACATCCCGAAGGTGCTCGGCGGGATGGGCACCGCGATCATCTCCACTTCGCATGGGGTAATGACAGGCCACGAAGCGCGCCAGGCGGGAGTCGGCGGCGAGGTCCTCGCGAGGGTCTGGTAGCGGATGTCGAGAATCGGCAAGGCACCCATTCCCGTGCCCTCCGGCGTGACGGTCGCGATCGAGCCCGACGCGGTGAGCGTGAAGGGCCCGAAGGGCGAGCTCTCGGAGCGGATCCCGCACGACATCACGGTCAAGCAGGAGGACGACCGCATCGTGGTGACGCGGCCGACCGACCGCGACGAACACCGCGCCCTGCATGGCCTCACGCGCTCCCTCGTCGCGAACATGGTGCGCGGCGTCACCGAGGGCTTCCAGAAGCAGCTTGAAATCCAGGGCGTGGGCTACCGCGCGCAGCTCAAGGGCAATGACCTCGAGCTCGCAGTGGGCTACTCGCACCCCGTGCCCGTCCCCGCTCCGAAGGGCGTCGAATTCGAGGTCCCGGCGCCGACGCGTGTCGTCGTGAAGGGGATCTCGAAGCAGCTCGTGGGCGAGACCGCGGCGTTCATCCGCAAGCAGCGCCCCGCTGAGCCCTACAAGGGCAAGGGGATCCGCTACGAGGGCGAGTACGTCGCGCGGAAGGTTGGCAAGCGCGCATGACCGTGCTCACGAAGGAGAGGCAGCGGCTAAAGCGGCGCAGGCGCGTGCGCGCGAAGGTGTCGGGCGACCCGACGCGGCCACGGGTTTCGGTCTTTCGCTCCAACCGTGGTCTGTGCGCGCAGCTCGTCGACGACGCCGCGGGCCACACCGTCGCGGCGGTCAACTGGTTCGAGCCCGAGCTGCGCAAGCTCGGGGCGCTCGAGCGCAGCAAGCGGGCGGGGGCGCTCCTCGCCGAGCGCGCGAAGGCGAAGGGCGTCTCGAGCGCGGTGTTCGACCGCGGCGGCTACCCCTATCACGGCCACGTGCGCGCATTCGCAGAGGCGATGCGCGAGGCGGGGATCACGATCTAGGACTCGAGAACGCGGCTACCCTTCATCGACTCATGCCAGAACGTTCAGTAAGCCCAGCCGGCCTCGACCTCTCCGAGCGCGTCGTCGAGATCAATCGCGTCGCGAAGGTCGTGAAGGGCGGTCGCCGCTTCTCATTCACGGCGCTCGTGGTCGTTGGCGACGAACGGGAAGTGGTGGGAATCGGATACGGGAAGGCGACGGAGGTTCCGCTCGCGATCCAGAAGGGCTCTGAACGCGCGAAGAAGGACCTCTTCCGCGTGCCGCGCCACGGCTCGACGATCACGCATCAGACGACTGGCATATTCGGCGCGGGACGCGTCTTCCTGAAGCCCGCGGCGCCGGGCACGGGAGTGATCGCTGGCGGCGGCGTGCGCGCGGTGCTCGAGCTTGCGGGCATCCACGACATCCTTTCGAAGAGCCTCGGTACGCAGAACCCGGTGAACCTCGTGAAGGCGACCGTCGAGGGCTTGCGCGGCCTGCGAACGCCGGACGAGGTCGCTGAGCTGCGCGGACTCACGATCAGCCAGGTCCTCGGGTTGACGGAGGAACGCGGCGATGGGGCGCAGACAGTCGTGGCGCCCGACGGCGCGGAGGCGCAGACGGCGGCCGAGGCCGAGCCGGCCGCGGAGGCTGGCACCGTGGAGGCGCAAGCTGAGCCGGCCGAGACGCCTGCAGCGGAGGAGCCTGCTGAGGCCGCGAGTGCGGAGGCGCCCGCCGAGGAGCCAGTTGCAGAGGCGGCGAGCGTTGGAGAGGCCCCGGCGGAGAGCGCCGCCGAAAACGAGCGCGCCGCTCGAGCCCGAGGCGATCGCTGAGCCCGAGCCCGAGCCAACCCCGGAGCCCGAGCCGGCCGCCGCGGCTCCGACGGTCACCGAGCCGGCGCCTGCGGCCGAGCCGGAGCCTGCGGCAGAGCCGGAGCCGGAGCCGGAGGCGCAGGCAGTTACCGAGCCGGAGCCCGCCGCCGAGGAGCCTGCGGCTGCGGAGCCAGAGGGCGCGACCGAGGCGGCTGCGCAGCCCGAGCCGGTGACGGCGGAGCCCGCCGCTGAGGAGGAGCTGGACGAGGAGGGCACGGCGGAGGCGGCCGACGAGGACGAGAAGCCCAAGCAGCGCCGTCGGCGCTTCCCCTCGATCCGCGGGGGCAAGCGCGGTGAGGAGAAGAAATGAGCGAGCGGATCGGACTTCATTCGCTGAAGCCGCCACGAGGCTCGCGGCATCCGCGCAAGCGCGTGGGGCGCGGCGAAGGCTCAGGGACGGGCAAGACCTCTGGCCGCGGCCAGAAGGGCTATGGCGCCCGCTCGGGCGCCAAGCAGCGGGCGCACTTCGAGGGCGGCCAGATGCCGATTCACATGCGCATGCGCAAGCTGCGCGGGCCGCACATGAAGAAGTCGATGCCCTTTGAGCCGTTTCGCACCGCCACGCAGGCAGTGAACCTGCGCGACCTCGAGGCGCGCTTCGACGCGGGGGCGGACGTCTCCCTCGAGCTCATGCGCGAGAAGGGCCTCGGCCGCCGCAAGGGCGTGCCCGTGAAGGTGCTCGCGAAGGGCGAGATCAAGAAGGCGATGACGGTCCACGCGCACGCCTTCAGCGCCGCGGCGCGCGAGCAGATCGAGGCCGCAGGGGGCACCTGTCAGGTGCTCGACGGCTAGAATCAGCCGTTCTGCTCGCGACGATCCTCAACGCATTCCAAGTGGCGGACATCCGCCGCAAGCTGATGTTCACGGCCGCGATGCTGTTCATCTATCGCATCGGCTCGTGGATACCCGCGCCCGGCGTGAACGTGCACGCCGTCGACAACCTCCAGAAGGAGTTCGGCGGCGCCGGCATCCTCAGCCTCCTCAACCTCCTCAACGGGGGCGGGCTCGCGCGGCTCGCGATCTTCGCGCTCGGGATCATGCCGTACATCACCTCCTCGATCATCCTGCAGCTCCTGCAGGTGGTGATCCCGTCGCTCGAAAAGCTCTCCAAGGAAGGGGAAGTGGGGCAGGCGCGGATCACGCAGTACACGCGCTACCTCACGGTCACGCTCGCCACCTTCCAGTCGATCGTGGTGGTGTTCATCTTCCACCTCCAGCAGGGCCACACGGGCGAAAACGTGATCTCGCACTTCGACGTGCCGCACGTCTTCCTCGTGATCATCTCGCTCACCGCGGGCGCCGTCCTACTGATGTGGATCGGCGAGCTCATAACGCAGCGCGGCATCGGGAACGGGATCTCGCTGCTGATCTTCGCGTCGATCGTCTCGCGGCTGCCCTCGCTCGTGAGCACGTGGTGGAACAGCCAGGACCAGGCGTTCAAGGTCTTGATGCCCTTCCTCTTGCTCGCCGTGCTCGCGGGCGTCGTGTTCGTGATGGAAGGGCAGCGGCGAATACCCGTTCAGTACGCGAAGCGCGTCATCGGCCGGCGCATGTCCGCCGGCGGCCAGACCTACTTGCCGCTGCGTCTGAACATGGCGGGCGTGATCCCGATCATCTTCGCGGTCGCGATCATGACCTTCCCCGCGACGCTCGGTCAGTTCATCCACGCGCACTGGGCGCGCTCGATCGGCGATTTCTTCACGCCGAACGGATGGCACTATGTCGTCGGGCAGTCCGTCTTCATCATCGTCTTCAGTTACTTCTACACCGCGGTCACCTTCAACCCCGTCGACCAGGCGGACAACCTCAAGAAGTACGGTGGCTTCATCCCGGGTGTCCGGCCTGGGCGCCCGACGGCGGAATTCCTCGACCGCATCCTCGCGCGCCTGACCTTCTGGGGCGCGCTCTTCCTCGCCGCTGTAGCCGCCCTGCCGACGATCCTCATCGACCAGACGCATCAGAACATCCCGCTCGGCGGCACCTCCATCCTGATCGTGATCGGCGTCGCGCTCGAAACGATGAAGCAGCTCGAGGCGCAGCTCATGATGCGCTCGTACGAGGGCTTCTTGAAGTAGCGGGGGAGGTGCGCGCTTCCCAGCGCGTGCGCTAGTCTGCGGCCCGCCGTGTCGGAGGGGCTCAACGTCATCCTGCTCGGCCCTCCGGGGGCGGGCAAGGGAACGCAGGCGGAGCGTTTGCGCTCCGACTTCGGGCTTGTGCACATCTCCACGGGCGACATGCTGCGCGAGCAGGTCGCAGCGGGCACGGACCTCGGCGTGCGCGCGAAGGGCTACATGGACCGCGGCGAGCTCGTGCCCGATCGGGTGATCGTGGACATGATCACCGACCGCATCACCAAGGACGACGCGCGTGCCGGCTTCATCCTCGACGGCTTCCCCCGCAACGAGGCTCAGGCGGACGCGCTCGCGGAGGCGCTCGCGGGCGAGGGGCGGGAGCTCACGGCGGCGGTCCTCATCGACGTCCCCGACGACGAGGTCGTCCGGCGCCTCGCGGGGCGGCGCGTATGCGTGAAGAACCCGAGCCACATCTACCACGTCGAGTTCGATTCGCCCAAGCACGAGGGGGTGTGCGACCAGGACGGCGCGCGGCTCGCCCAGCGTGACGACGATCGCGAGGACACGATCCGTCGCCGGCTCGAGGTCTACCACGCGCAGACTGCTCCGCTGATCGACTACTACGAGCAACGCGGCCTGCTGCGGCGCTTCGACGGGCGGCCGCGGGTCAACGAGGTCGGCGATCGCATCCGCGCGGCACTCGCCGCGCAGCAGCTCGAGGAGCGCATGTGACGCGCGAGCGCCAGGAATCGTGCCGCGAGCCGGTGCTCGGGCGGGAGCTAAGCTGACCAGGTGATCGTCAAGAAGAGCCCCGATGAGGTCGACAAGATGGCCGCCGCAGGAGCGATCCTCGTGGCGACCCTCGACTTGCTCCAGAGCAAGATCCGCCCGGGCGTGCGCACGGAGGAGCTCGACAGAGCCGCGGAGCGCTTCATTCGCAGCCACGGGGCGACGCCGTCGTTCAAGGGCTACCGCGGCTTTCCCGGCTCGATCTGCACATCGCCGGAGTCGCTCGTGGTGCACGGCATCCCGGGGCCGTATCGGCTCTCGGCGGGCGAGGTCATCTCCGTCGACGTCGGCGTGACGCTCGACGGCTGGGTCGCCGACGCGGCGCGGACGTTCGCGGTGGGCGAGATCAGCTATGCGGCGGACAACCTTCTGCGCGCCACGGAGTCCGCCCTTCATGCCGGCATCGAGCGGGCGCGGCCCGGCAACCGCGTGGGCGACATCTCGCACGCGATCCAGCGCGTCGCCGAGGGCGCCGGGCTCGCGGTCATCCGCTCCCTCGTCGGCCACGGCGTCGGGCGGGAGATGCACGAGGAACCGCAGGTGCCGAACTTCGGCCCGCCGGCGAAGGGCCCGTTGCTCGAAGAGGGCATGGTGCTCGCGATCGAGCCGATGACCTCTTCGGGGCGCGCCGAGATCCGCGTCGGAGGCGACGGCTGGGCGGTCTTCACCCAGGACGGCTCGCAGTCGGCGCACTTCGAGGCGACCGTCGCGGTGACCGACGGCGAGCCCCGTGTGCTCACGCCGTGGCACCTTTCGCCCGAGCTCCGGGGCCAGGCGCAGCGCGCCGCGCAGCCCGAGCAACGCGAGTTGAGCCCCAGCTAGGTGCGCCCCGCAAGGCCTCCGATCACGACCCGCGACGGCGCTCGCGAGTTGCTACTATGCCGCTTGGTGCTTGGGGCGCCGAGCTAGGCGTGCGCGCGTTTCCAGAGCCTCCCTTAGCCGCGCGGTGGTGGCCGTATCGCCCAGCAGGGCGGTAGTCGGCGGACCGGCCGCGATCCGACCAACCTGAAGGTGATCAATGAAGGTACGACCATCGGTGAAGCCGATGTGCGAGAAGTGCAAGATCATCCGCCGTCACGGAACGGTGCTCGTGATCTGCCAGAACAAGCGACATAAGCAGCGTCAGGGTTAGATGGCGAGAATCGCTGGCGTCAACCTGCCGCTGAACAAGCGCTCAGAGGTCGGGCTCACGTACATCTACGGCATCGGCCGCTCGACTTCGAACAAGATCCTGAGCGAGGTCGGGGTGAGCCCCGAGACCTACGTGCGCGACCTCACCGACGACGAGGTCGTGCGCCTGCGCGATGTCATCGACCAGCTCTCCGTCGAGGGCGACGCACGCCGCTCCCGCGCCGACGACATCAAGCGCCTTCAGGAGATCGGCTCCTACCGGGGCCTTCGCCACCGCCGCGGCATGCCCGTGCGCGGCCAGAAGACGAAGACCAACGCACGCACGCGCAAGGGCCCGAAGCGCATGCAGGTCGCGGGCAAGAAGAAGGCGGGCAAGAAGTAGATGGCACCCAAGCGCGCGCGCGGAAGGCGCAAAGTCAAGAAGAACATCCCCGTGGGGCAGGCCCACATCAAGACCTCGTTCAACAACACGATCGTGTCGCTCACGGATACGGGCGGCAACGTGCTCGCGTGGGAGTCCGCGGGGGGAGCGGGCTTCAAGGGGTCGCGCAAGTCGACCCCGTTCGCCGCACAGGTCACCGCGGACGCTGCGGCGCACAAGGGCATGGAGCACGGCCTCCAAAAGGTCGAGGTGTTCGTGAAGGGGTCGGGCTCCGGTCGGGAGACCGCGATCCGCTCGCTCCAGGCCGCTGGGCTGGAAGTAACCGGCGTCAAGGACGTCACCCCGCAGGCCCACAACGGCTGCCGCCCGCGCAAGCGGCGGCGCGTCTAGCCGCTCTAGCGCTCCGATACGGGCTCGTCAGGTGATCTAGGAGACCACGAGAGAGACATGGCAAGAGATACAGGTCCACAGTGCAAGCAGTGCCGCCGCGAGGGCCAGAAGCTGTTCCTCAAGGGCGAGCGCTGCCTCACGGACAAGTGCGGCGTCGAGCGGCGCTCCTACCCGCCGGGCGAGCACGGCCGTGGCCGTCAGAAGCAGAGCGAGTACCGCGTGCAGCTGCGCGAGAAGCAGAAGGCCCGCCGCTACTACGGCGTCCTCGAGCGCCAGTTCCGAGGCTACTACGACAAGGCCTCCCGCCAGCCCGGGATCACGGGCGAGAACCTCTTGCGACTGCTCGAGTGCCGGCTCGACAACGTACTCGTGCGACTCGGCTTCGCCGCCTCGCGCAGACAGGCGCGCCAGCTGATCCGCCACGGCCACTGGACGGTGAACGGCCGGCGCGTCGACATCCCCTCGTATCAGGTGCGCACGGGCGAGGTGATCGCGATCGCGTCCGGAAGCCCCGCGGCGCAAGTCGTGCGCAACGCGACGGAGCTCACGGGCCAGATCCCCGCGTGGTTGCAGGCCGACCACGAGTCGCTGACAGCGAAGGTGCTGCGCACCCCCGAGCGGCGCGAGGTTGCGGCGCCCGTACAGGAGCAGCTCATCGTCGAGCTGTACTCGAAGTAAGACCTTGCCCGGGCCACAAGTCTTATCCATGGTGGAGCCGGAGGTCGACCTCGAACGGGGGTCGACCGGAGACCAAACCGACGTTAGGACCACGATGCTCGATTTCCAGATCCCCCGCATCACCAGCGAGTCCGTGGATCACAACCACGGGACCTTCACGATCGAACCGCTCGATCGTGGCTTTGGCTACACGTTTGGGAACTCGCTGCGCCGAGTCTTGCTGTCCTCGCTCGCCGGCGCCGCCGTCACGAGCGTTCGCATCGAGGGCGTCGCGCATGAGTTCTCGACGATCAAGGGCCTCAAGGAGGACGTCACGGACATCGTCCTCAACCTCAAGGGCATCGTCTGCCGGATGCACTCCGACGCCACCGAGGTCGAGGCGGCGCTCGTGGCATCGGGCCCCGGAGAGATCACGGCGAAGGACATCGACCTGCCGGCGGGCGTCGAGATGCTCAACCCCGACGCGCACATCGCGACGCTCGAGAAGGGCGCGAAGCTCGAGATGTACATCACGATCGGTCGCGGCCGCGGCTACCGTCCCGCGGAGGAGAACAAGTCGCCCGACCAGCCGATCGGCGTGATCCCGATCGACTCGATCTTCTCCCCCGTGCGGCGCGTCGCCTACGCGGTGGAACAGGCGCGCGTCGGCCAGAAGACGGATTTCGACAAGCTCACCCTCGACATCGAGACGGATGGCTCGATCGAGCCGCAGGCGGCGCTGCGCGAGGCTGCGGAGCTGCTGATCTCGCAGCTCGCGATCTTCACGGACGCCGACCGCATCCAGGAGCTGCGCGCCCTGCCTCCGGGCGAGGTCGACGGCCAGCGGATCGGCGCGGGCGTGGGTACGCAGGCAGCGGGCGTGCACAACGAGGAGATGGGCATCCTCATCGAGGAGCTCGAGCTCGGAGTGCGCTCCTACAACTGCCTCAAGCGTGCCGGCATCCAAACCGTCGGCGATCTCGTCTCGAAGTCGGAGGGCGAGCTCAACGCGATTCCGAACTTCGGGCGCAAGTCGATCGATGAGGTCATCGAGACGCTGCACGCACGCGGTCTCTCGTTGCGCCCCGAATAGCGATCGAGCGATGCGACACCAGAAGACGCGCAACAAGCTGAGCCGCGACTCCGCGCATCGCAAGGCGCTGCTCATGAACCTCGCGAAAGAGGTCCTGGAGCACGAGCGCATCCACACGACGCATGCGAAGGCGCGGGCGCTGAGGCCGGAGCTCGAGAAGCTGATCACGCTCGGCAAGCGCGGCGACCTGAGTGCGCGCCGACAGGCGCTCTCCGCGCTCGGCCAGGACAAGTTCGCGGTCCACCGCCTGTTCGTGGACGTCGCCCCGCGCTACGCGGAACGGCCCGGCGGCTACACGCGCATTCTCAAGGTCGCCTCCAAGCGCGCCGACGCGGCCGACACGGTTCTGATCGAGCTCGTCTAGGGCGGCGCCCCGCCAAAGCTCGCGGGACGCGCGAGCGCCGCATGGGATGCTTCGCGCGTGGTCTCGAAGCTGACGCTCGAATACGACGGCGCGGCATTCGCGGGCTGGGCGATCCAGCCGCAGGCGCGAACGGTGCAGGGCGTGCTCGAAGATGGGCTGCACCAGCTGCTGGGCAACCGCGGCGGGGCACGCGAGCCTCCCGCATTGACGGTCGCGGGACGCACGGATCGGGGCGTGCACGCGTGGGGGCAGGTCGCGAGCTATCGCGAGCGCCCCGTCGATCCCTACGCGCTGAACGCGCTGCTCCCGGAGGACGTCGCGGTGCTCGCGTGCGAGCGCGCCCACGACGACTTCGACGCAAGGCGCGACGCGGTGAGCAGGACCTACTGCTATCGCGTACTGGCGCGACGGGAGCGCAGCGTCTTCCTGCGCGACCGCGCGCTGTGGTGGCCCCATGCGGCCGACCCTGCGGCGCTCGAGGAGTGCGCGCGCATGCTCCGCGGGACGCACGACTTCACGGCGTTCACGCCGACGGAGACCGATCACGTGCGCTTCGAGCGCGACGTGCTGCACGCCGAGTGGCGTTTCTCCGAAGCTGCCGAGGAGCGCTCGCGGACCACGGTCGCCGAGCTCGAGTTCTGGATCGAGGCGGACGCGTTCATGCGTCACATGAACAGGGCGCTCGTGGGCACGATGCTGGAGGTCGCCGGCGGCAGGCGCACGCTCGATGGCTTCGCACGGCTGCTCGAAGGGCGCGAGCGGGCGGAGGCGGGCCCGACGGCGCCCGCTCACGGTCTCGCGCTCGCGTCCGTCTCCTACGGGGCGCCCTGAGGGGTACGCTCATCGTCGCGCGGATCGCGGAGCTATGATCGCCTCGGGGCCGATGAGGACGCGAGTGGTGTCTCTCCTGCGGCGGTCCTCACGCGGATCGCTGCTCGTCGCGCTGGGGTGCGCGGGTGCCGCGATGCTCTGCGCGCCCTCGCTCGCATCCGCGGCGGTCCCGGCGGTCCCAGAAGCGTTTACGCTCGGCGCGTACTCGACGAGCGCGAGCGCGGCGACGG
The DNA here is from genome assembly GCA_963738355.1 of uncultured bacterium. Classification (GTDB taxonomy): domain Bacteria; phylum Actinomycetota; class Thermoleophilia; order Solirubrobacterales; family Solirubrobacteraceae; genus Palsa-744. The sequence continues at coordinate 311,861 of CAVTWF010000004.1, read as the reverse complement.
TCGAAGGGCTCGTGGATCCGGGGAGCAGTCCCGCCGACATACGACGTCGAATACGCCGATCTCGACGAAGGGTCGAGCATCGTCAAGCAAGACGAGCGCGAATGGTGCGAAGGTAAGGGCAGCGCCGGCTCGCGCGAAACCACGAGCTCCGCGCTCGCCCCAAGCCTCGAATCGGTGATGGTCGCGCTCGGCGGCCTCCATGAGGGCGATGAATACTGCGCCCAGGTCGTGGTGGCAGGGGGCGCACCGACAGCCCAGCGGGCGCGCTTCGTCGCCGGCGCGCCGACCGTGCTTGCGCAAGCCGCGTCTGCCACGGGCACCACCACCGCGGCCGTCAACTTGTCGATCGACGCCGCCTCGCAGGCGACGAGCTACGTGGTGGAATACGCGCTTGCGAGCTCGCCGTGGTGCCGAAGCGGGCAGATCGCCGAGACGCACCCGGAAGCAGTCACCGCCGCCGCTTCGCTCGCCCAGCCTGACGGCGCCTTCCACGAAGTGACGGTGGGCTTGACGGGGCTTGCACCCGGCTCCGAATACTGCGCTCTCGGCGTCGCGAGCAACCACGCCGGACGGGGGTCCGGCGGCCCCGCGAGCTTCCGGACGACCGCGGTGCGCACGCTCTTGGTGGCGGTCGGGGGCACGGGGTCGGGCGCGGTGTCCGGCCCCAGCATCTCCTGTCCGGGCGCCTGCTCGAGCAGCTTTCCCCTCGGCGTGCAGGTGACGCTCACGGCGAGCCCGTCGCATGGGTCGACGTTCGCCGGCTGGCGCGGCGAATGCGCGGGGACCTCGACCTGCACGGTGACGCTGAGCGCGGATCGCAGCGTCGCGGCCGTCTTCACAGCTAGCTCCTCCGCGCCGCCGAGCAGTCCGCCGCGCCGCGCACATGCGCCGCGCGTTGACACGCGGACCGGCGAAGTGCAGCTCGAATACGAATTCCCGGAGACGGGAAGCGCGGAAACGTACGGCGAAGTCCTTCAGGGAGCGACGCTCGCGAGCGTCCCCACGTCGCTGACCCCCTCGCCCATCCCTGTCGAAGGCGGGCGATGCAAGAAGGGGTTCGTGCGAAAGGGCAAGAGGTGCGTGAGCAATGCGCCCGTTCGCTACGGGCGCGGCACGAGCGCGATCTCCGCCGCCGGCATTCACGTGCTGCACATCAAGCCGACCGGAAAGGCGCTTGCCGCACTCGAGCACGGCAAGACGCTTGCGGTCCGCGCGGTGCTCGTGTTCACGCCCGCGGGGACGAGCGATCGCATCACCGCGCTCACCACCGCGAGGGTGAGCCTCAGACGAGTGCACGCTCGTCACGGGACGGGCAAGCGCTGATGCGCGGCTGCGGGACTCATGTAATAGGGGGTCACGGCCGATGAGTTCTCTGAGAATGACCGTGTGGCCATCAATGGTGTGTGCCTGCGGGCCGCGACAACGCACCTTCGCCCTGTGCGCTGCGCTGTGCGCTGCGGCGCTTGCGCCCGGGCTGCTTTCACCCGCCGGCGCCGCCGCGTCCGGTGTCGTGCCCGCGAACGTGCCGCTGCCGGCGTCCAATTACGTCGTCGAACCGCTGTGCGCCCCGCCCGCGCCGGGCCACGTGAGCTGCTTCTCGCTGCGAGTCGTGCCGGTGACCGCCGTGGCACGCGCGCATACGCACCCGATGGGGCTGACGACGCGACACGCGATCACCGCGAGCTCGCCCGCCGAAGGCGCCTTCGGCCTGCGCCCCCAGGACCTCCATGGGGGGTACGCGCTGCCGACGAGGGCGTCCTCCACGCAGACGATCGCGATCGTCGATGCCTACGACGACCCCACCGCCGAAAGCGACCTCAAGTCGTATGACACCGAATTCCACCTGCCCGAATGCACGAAGGCCAACGGCTGCTTCAAGAAGGTCAACCAGGCGGGCACGGGAGGCGAATACCCCGAAGCGAACAGCGAATGGGACGGCGAGATCTCGCTCGACATCGAGACCGCGCACGCGATCTGCCAGGAAAACTGCCACATCATCTTGGTCGAGGCCGAACGGCCCACGTTCGCCGACCTCACCGCCGCCGAGGAAACCGCGGTGCGCCTCGGCGCAACCGAGGTCTCGAACTCGTGGGGTGGAGGAGAGACGTCGGTGGACAGCCCGGCGTTCGAACACCCCGGCGTTGTCATCACCGCGTCCACCGGGGACGACGGCTACCTCAACTGGCTCGTCGAATCTCCCGGGCACCCGAACTACCCGGCCTCCTCGCCGCACGTCGTCGCGGTGGGTGGCACGCGCTTGAAGCTGAAGGAAGAATCGGGGGAAACGAAGTGGAGCAGCGAGACCGTCTGGAACGACGGCGGCTCGAATGGCGGAAATGGAGCGGGCGGCAGCGGCTGCAGCAAGCACTTCGAAGCGCCGCCGTGGCAGCAGGCGGTCCCCGACTGGTCTGAAGTCGGCTGCCCCGAAAACAAGCGCGCGGCGGCGGATGTAGCCGCGGACGCCGACCCGTTCACCGGCGTGGCGATCATCGACAACGGACACTGGGGCCAGGTCGGCGGAACGAGCCTCGCCTCGCCGATCATCGCCGCGACGTTCGCGCTCGCGGGCGGCTCGGGGGGCGTCAGCTATCCCGCACAGACGCTCTACTCCCACCTCGGTGAAAGCTCCTCGCTGCACGACGTCGTGTCGGGGTCGAACGGGAGGTGCACGAAGCCCTACGACTTCGAAACGGGGACCTCCGGCTGCACCATGCAGGAAGAGTCCGAACAGTGCAACGAAGCACTGATCTGCACTGGCCGAAGTGGGCTACGACGGCCCCTCGGGCGTGGGAACACCAAATGGTCTCGCCGCGTTCACCCCGCCGCCCCCGACCGTCACGAGCGTCTCACCGCCCGAAGGGAGCATCGGCGGCGGCACGATCGTCAAGGTGAGCGGTGCGAACCTCTTGGGCGCCAGCGCGGTTGACTTCGGCGCTTCAGCCGGCCAGATCCAATCCGACTCGGCGAGCGAAATCACCGTCAAGGCCCCCCCGCACGCCGAAGGCACGGTCGACGTGACCGTCACGAACGGGGGCAGGACCAGCGCAACGAGCCCCGCCGACGAATACGACTATGTGATTCCGCCGCCGCCGACGGTCGCGAGCGTCTCACCCACCGCAGGGAGCACCGGCGGCGGCACGACGGTGAAGATCACGGGCACGCACCTCGAAGGTGCGACGGCCGTGGAATTCGAAGGCGCCGCAGCTGAAGTCAAGTCTGATTCGCAGACCGAAATCACCGTCAAGACCCCCCCGCACGCCGCAAGGCACGGTCAACGTCAGGGTGACGACGGCGGGCGGCACGAGCGCCACGAGCGCGGCGGACGAATTCACCTACGTGGCACCGCCGCCGCCGACGGTCACGAAGGTGCTGCCGAGCGAAGGCATCGCGAGCGGCGGCACGAGCGTGAGGATCACCGGCACGAACTTCGAAGGCGCGACAGCGGTCGACTTCGGCGAAACCGCGGGGACCTCGCTGAACGTGGTCTCGGCGACGGAAATCCTCGTTCGCAGCCCCGCGCACACGGCCGCCACCGTGGACGTGACGGTGATCACCGCGGGCGGCACGAGCGCGACCTCGAGCGCGGATCACTTCACCTTCGCGGAGCCCACGCCGATCGAACCCGCGAGCAACGGCGGCCCGGGCACGAGCCTCACCAGCAACCCGGTGAGCAACTCGACCGCAAGCGGCGGCTCCGGCGGCGGCCAGTCCATCGGTCCGAGCGGGAACAGCAACTTCAACATCCTCGGCGAGCAGGTCAACGGCAACGGCTCGGTGAAGCTCACGCTCGCGGTCTTCAATCCGGGCACGCTGCATTGGCTGCTGACCTTTGGCAGCGGCTGCCCCAAGCGCCGTGGCTCGCGCAAGGGAGGCTGCCGCTCCACCAGCGGCGTCTTCGGCGAAGGCGCGCGAGGCGTCACGAGCGCGAGGGTCGTGACGCTCACGATCGGCCCGGGCGGAGCGGCCGCAAAGGCCTTGCGGCAGGCGCGCAGCCGCGGCACCGCCGTGATCGTGACGGCGCACCTCAGCTACACCGCCTCCGGCGGGACGGCGATCGCGCACACCTCGTCGCTCAGCGTGCGCCTGCCGAGCGCGCGGCGCAAGCACCGCCGATAGCGCTTCCCCGGAGGCGCCGAGGCCAGCGAATATCCTGGCGGGCGTGCTCAACGTCCTGCTCACGAACGACGACGGCATCGAAGCCGAGGGCCTCCAGGCGATGCGCGCCGCACTCGCCGCGCTCCCCGACGTGCGTCTCGTGGTGATCGCCCCGGACGGCAATCGCTCGGCGATGGCGCGGTCGATCACGACGAACCGCCCGCTGTGGGTCGAAGCGGTGCCCTTCGCCGACGGCTCGACGGGCTATGCGACCGACGGCACGCCCGTCGACTGCGTGCGTCTCGCGAGCCTCAAGCTGATCGAGGACTTCGATACGCAGGTCGTGGTCTCGGGGATCAACCACGGCAACAACCTCGGCGATGACATCACGTACTCGGGGACGGTCGCCGCCGCGCTCGAGGGGCTCGTGCTGGGCCTGCCCGCGATCGCGGTCTCCCAACAGCTGCTGGGGCGCCAGCGCGAGGCGCGCGAGCAGGGGCTGCCGCCGTTCGACCACGCCGCGAGCTTCGCCGCGCGGCTCGTGGAGCGCCTCAACGACGTTCCGCTGCCCGCCGGGACGCTGTTGAACGTCAATGTCCCGGCGCGCCCGCCGCAGGGCGTCGAGGTGGCGCGGCTCGGCAAGCGCATCTACCGTGACGAACTGAAGCTCGAGCGCGAGGAGGCGGGGCCGCCGGCGCGGAAGCGCTACTGGATCTATGGACACGACCCCGGCTTCCACGACGAGCCCGGGACCGATCTCGCCGCGGTCGCCGCGGGACGAATCGCCGTGACGCCGCTTCACTTCGACCTCACCCACGCGCCCGGCGTTGAATCGCTGCGCGAGTTCGACCTCGAGGCGCTGCTCGAGCCGACGGGAGCGACGGCGGCGCAGCAGCAGGGATGAGCCCGGCCAAGCAGGAGGTCTCGCCGGGCGCGCGGGCGAGGGAGCTGCGCGAGGCGCTCGAACGGGCGAACTGGCGCTACTACGTGCTGGACGACCCGGAGATCGCCGACGACGCCTACGATGGACTGCTCGACGAGCTGCGGCGCCTGGAGGACGAGCACCCGGAGCTCCGGACGCCCGACTCGCCGACGCAGCGCGTCGGCGCGGAGCCGGTCGGCCAGCTGCACAAGGTGCGACATCTCGAGCCGATGCTCTCGCTTGGCAACGTCCGCTCGCCGGAGGAGCTGCGCGCGTGGGTCGCGCGGATGCGCACGCACCTCGCGCGCGAAGGGATCGAGGACCCAGATTTCCAATACGTCGTCGAGCCGAAGGTCGACGGGCTCGCGATCAGCCTCGTCTACCGCGACGGCGTCCTGGAGCGCGGGGCGACGCGAGGCAACGGCGAGATCGGCGAGGACGTCACGCACAATCTGCGCACGATCAAGGCGCTGCCGCTGCGCGTCGAGGACGCGCCGCCGCTGCTGGAGGTCCGCGGCGAGATATACATGTCGCTGCGCGACTTCGCGGCGCTCAATGAGCGCCGAGCGGAAGCGGGTGAATCGACGTTCATGAACCCGCGAAACTCTGCCGCGGGCACGATTCGCCAGCTCGACCCGGCGCTCGCGGCGGCGAGGCCGCTGTCGTTCTGGTGCTACCAGGTGGGGGTGACCGAGGGCCTCACGCTCAAGACCCATTGGGAAGCGCTCGAGTGGCTGCGCGAGCACCGCTTCCCGGTCAACCGCGACGTCGTGCTCATGGACAGCGAGGACGACGTGATCGAGCAGTGCCTGCAATGGGAGCGGCGCCGCGGCGGGCTCGATTTCGAGATCGACGGAGTCGTCGTGAAGCTCTCCGACCTCGAGCTCCAGCGGCGGCTGGGATCGGTGGGCAGGGACCCGCGGTGGGCGGTCGCGTGGAAGTTCGCGCCCACGACCGCCGTGACGAAGCTGCGCTCGATCGGCTGGAACGTCGGCCGCTCCGGCGATCTGCACCCCTTCGCGATCCTCGATCCGGTCTCGGTCGGCGGCGTCACGATCAAGCTCGCGACGCTTCATAACGAGGAGGACCTGCTGCGCAAGGACATCCGCGAGGGCGAGGACGTGATCGTGCTGCGCGCCGGAGACGTGATCCCGCAGGTGATCTCGCCCGCGCCCCACGTGGCGGAGCGACGCTCGCGCCCGCCGCGCCCGCACCCGCCAAAGCGCTGCCCGTTCTGCAACACGAAGACGATCAAGCCCGAGGGCGCAGTCTTCACGCGCTGCCCGAACCGCGAATGCCCCGAGCGCCGCTGGCAGCTGCTCAAGCACTTCGTTTCGCGCGGCGGGATGGACATCGCGGGCCTCGGCGAGAAGCAGGTCGCGGTGCTCCAGCAACACGACCTCGTTCGCACGCCCGCCGACTTCTACCGCCTCCGCGAGGAGCAGCTCCTCCCGCTGGAGCGCTTTGCGGAGATCTCGGTGCGCAACCTCCTGCAGGCGATCGAGGCGTCGAAGGAGCGGCCGTTCGCGCGCGTGCTGTTCGCGCTCGGGATCGAGGAGGTGGGCGAGATCACGGCGCAGAACCTCGCTCAGCAGTTCGGCGACGTCGACGCGCTGCTCGCGGCGGACGCGGAGCAGATCGCGAGCACGCCGGGGATCGGCGAGAAGACCGCGAAGGTGATCCGCGAACAGCTCGATGAAGAGCAGATGCATGCGCTCATCGGGGACCTACGCGAGCTCGGGCTGCGCTTCGCCGAAGAGGGCGGCGCGCCGTCGGGCGGCCCGCTCGCCGGCAACACGCTCGTCATCACCGGCACGCTCCCAGAGCTCTCGCGCGAGCAGGCCACGGAGCGCATCCGCGCGGCCGGTGGCCGCGTCACGAGCTCGGTCTCCCGGAATACGGACTTCGTCGTCGCGGGCGCCTCTCCGGGCTCGAAGCTCGAGAAGGCCGAGCGGCTTGGCGTCGCGGTGATCGGCGAAGCCGACCTGCTGCGCCTGCTCGCTCAGTAGCGCGCGATCGTGATCGCCATGTTGTCCTGCAGCATGCGCGCAGTTTCGACCGCGATCCCGTCGTTGAAGAAGGCGAACGCGACGAGCTGGCCGTTGGCGGCTTCGCAGTAACCGGCGAGGTTCGAGACTCCGGTGAGCGTGCCGGTCTTCGCGCGGCAGCGCCCTGCCGCGGCGCTGTGGAGCATGCGGTCCGAGAGCGTCCCCGTGTGTCCCGCGACGGCGAGCGCGTCTCGCACGACGGGGCCGAGCGGCGAGGAGCTGAGGTAGCGCAGCAGCGAAACGATCTGTTCGGGGGCGGTGAGGTCTTCGCGCGAGAGCCCCGAGCCGTCGACGACGTGGGGGTGGATGCCAAGCACGCTCGCGATCGTGCTGCGCACGACCTGTGCGCCCGCCGCCGTGCTGCCGGCGCCGCCGAAGCGGGCGCCGAGGTCCTTCGTGAGCGTCTCCGCGAAGAAGTTGTCCGACGGCGGCAGCATGAGCCCGAGCAGCTGGGAGATCGTGGGCGAGGAGACGGTCGCGAGCGTTGCCGCCGTGCCGGGCGTGCTCGCGGCGCCCACTCCTCCCTGCACGCTCACGTGATCGGCTCGAAGCGCGAGCGCGAGCTCGTGAGCGGCGTATTCCGCGGGCGCGTGCGCGCCGTGGTAGCTGCCGGTTTCGCCGCGGTTGAACGCGAGGCCCGAGAGCACGCCTTCGAGGTAGGGGTCGATCGCGTAGCCGCTCGAGGGCTCGCCGCGGAGCGAGTCGAGGTAGGACTCGTCGCCCTCGATCTTCCCGCTCACGCGATGGATGCCATCTTCGACGAGCTGGCGCGCGAGCGATTGCACGCTTGCGCCGAGCCCTCCGTAGTGGGAGTCGATGAACCCCTGCGAGCCGAATGTGGGGTCGCCGCCGCCGCGAAGGTAGAGGCTGCCCACCCAGACCCCTTCGGCGGACAGGTGTCCGCTGCCGCGGACGACAGTTTGCAGCCGCGCCGAGGGGCCGAAGCGCACGAGCGCGCTCGTTGCCGTGTACAGCTTCTCCACCGATGCGGGCGGGTGCAGGACGTTGGCGCGCCCCGAGAAGAGGACGCGCTTGCTCGTTAGGTCGTAGACGTAGCCGCCGGAGGGAATGCCGGCGATGTCAAGCTCGTGCGCGAGGTGAGAGGCGAGCGCGGGGGCGCTGAGGGCGCCCGCGGAGGCGTCGCTGGCGGGAGCCGCTGCGAGCAGCGTGAGCGCCGCGCAGACGCATGCGCGCACCAGGCGTGCTCGGGTTGCTCGGATCATCCGCGGCTAGAGGATCTTCTGGAGTGCGTCGAGCAGGCGGTCGGTGGCCGGGCGGCGGTGCACCGCGATGCGCACCCAACCCGGCTCGCCGAGCGTGGCTCCTGAGGCTACCAACACGCCGACCCTGCCCAAACGAGCGGTCAGCTCGTCGCCGCTCACATTTGGATGACGCACCCACACGAAGTTCACGCGACTGTCGGAGGCTTCGAAGCCCCGGGCGCGAAGCGCGTCGAGCAAGCGCGTGCGCTCCTGCGCCACCGCGAGGGAACGGTTGGCCACGAGCTCCGAGCACGAGCGAAGCGCCTCGAGCGCACCGGCCTGAGCGATGTCGCCGATGCCGAAGTCCGGCTCGATCTGGGCGAGCAGCTCCTCGGCGCCCGGGCCGCCGAGCGCGTATCCGACGCGCAGGCCCGCGAGCCCCCACGCCTTCGAGAAGCTCCGAAAGACAAGCAGGCGGGGGTGCTCCTCGAGCAGCGCGAGCGTGCCCCCGGTCTCGCGCGGGTCCGCGAGCTCGACGAGCGCCTCGTCGAGGAAGACGACCACCTCCTCGGGCAGCTCCGCAAGCAGGCGCCGCAGCTCCCCGAGCGGCAGGCGCTCACCCGTTGGATCGTTGGGGCTCGCGATCGCGAGGATCCGCGTGCGCTCGCTGAGCGCTCCGAGCAGGGCTTGCACCCAGCCCTCGACGGAGGTGACCCGCGCCGGCACGGCGCTCGCGTGGGCGCGCGTGGCCATCACGGGGAAGAGCGGGTAGGAGGGCCATGGCGTGAGCAGCTCCTGCCCGGGGCGCATCACCGCCGCCGCCGCGGAGCTCAAGAGCTGCGCGGCGCCGTTGCCGATCGCGATGCGCGCTGGCGGCACCTCGTGACGATGCGAGAGCTCGCTTCGGAGCTCCGGCGCGCGCAGCCCCGGGTAGCGCTGCAAGCCGCTGCGCGCGACGTAGGTGATCGCGCTCACGACGTTCGGGTGGGGGAGGTCCGGCCATGCGGTCTGCGAGAGATCGAGCGTCTCGACCCGCGCGAGTTCGCGCTGCTTGCGCTCGCGCGCCTCATCGCGAAGCTCGCGGTTGACCTCCTCCTCGGAGAGGGCCTCGAACTGGCGGTAGTAGTCGAGGAGTCCCAAACGCGGCGAGCTAGAACCCGGACTGGCCCGAGACGACCGTCGACCCGGGGCCGTGAATGACCAGGAACCAGACCAAGAAGATCGTGACGCCGAAGATCGCCGCGGTCCCGAAGACGCGGCCGAGGACGCCTCGGCGCTGATCGAATCCCGCGGCGCGGCGCACGAGCACCCACGTGGCGTCGACCCTCGTGAGGATCGCGAGCGCGCCGAAGAGCGCTCCGCAGAGCGCGAGGAACGCGACAAGGATGCCGAAGCCGACGCTGCCCGTGAGATAGTCGACTTGCGAGCCGATCCAGAGGCAGAGGATCGGGATCGGGCCCCAGAAGAGCAGGCTCACGATGACCATGATCGCGAGCAGCGTGTTCGCGAACGCGCCGTCGGCGCGACGGCGGAAGACACCGCCGAACTGCGGCATCGCGCGGAAGCGGACCGGCGCCGTGCCGGGCCGGCGACCGACGAACAACCCTCCTGTTTCCGTTGGATCGGTGCGCATTTGGCGTCGCTCCGGAGCGTTTGTCTTGTGCCCCGCCGTGGACTAACGACCTCTACACGCTAGCGGGTGCGGCGCGAGCTGGCGGCCACAGGAGGGGCGCGGAGCGCTAGTCGCCGTAGAGCGACTCGAAGACGTCCGCGTACTTCTCGGCTACGACCTTGCGCTTGACCTTCAGCGACGGCGTGAGCTCGCCCCCCTCTTGCGAGAAGTCGTGGTCGAGGATCGCGAGCTTCTTCGCCTGCTCGACCTGAGCGTAGTTCGCGTTGACCCTGTCGAGCTCACCCTGGATGAGGTCCTTGACCTTCTGCTCGCGCACGAGCGAGGGCATGTCAGTGGGCAGACCCTGCGATGCCGCCCACGGGATGATCTCCTCCTCGTCGAGCGTGACGAGCATCACGGGGAAGGGGCGGCGGTCGCCGTACATCACCGCTTGCGAGACCCAGCGCGACTGCTTGAGTTCGTTCTCGAGGTTCGCGGGCGTGATGTTCTTGCCGCCGGCCGTGATGATGATGTCCTTCTTGCGGCCGACGATGTAGACGTAGCCGTCCTCGTCGATGCTGCCCAGATCGCCCGTGTGAAGCCAACCGTCGATGACCGCGCCGAAGCTCGCGTCGTCGTTGTGGTAGTAGCCGGCGAAGATGTTCGGACCCTTCACGAGCAGCTCGCCGTCGTCGGCGACCTTCACCTGCACGCCCGGGAGCGGCTTGCCAATGCTCCCGAAGCGGTGGTGCTCGGGCGTGGAGAACGTCGCTCCGGTGGAGGTCTCGGTCATGCCGTAGCCCTCCATCACGGGCGCGCCCGCCGCGAAGAAGAACTCGAGGATCTCCTTGCTGATGGGCGCGGCGCCGCTCAGTGCCTCGCGCAGGCGGCCGCCGAAGACCGCGCGCACGTTCCTGAAGAGCTTCTCCTCGGCTTCTTCGAAGGGCGCCTTGAGGTCGTCCGGGATCGGCTTGCCTGCGAGCTCGAGTTCGCGCACCTTCGTGCCGACGTGCGTCGCGTTCGCGAGAAATGCGGGGTCGCTGTTCGAGGCGACGAGCGTGTAGATCTTTTCGAAGATCCGCGGGACGGAGGGCAGGTAGGTGGGCTTGACCTCCGTGAGCTCGGAGATGATCTGCTTGGTGTCGCCGCCGAAGTAGGCAAGCGTGACGCCGAGGTCGAAGACGAGCAGCTGGATGAGGAGCGCGAAGGAGTGTGCGAGCGGGAGGAAGAGGTAGACGACGTCCTCATGGACAGCTTGCAGGACACCGCGCTGCTCGACGCTCTGCAGGATCGCTCGGTAGTTGCCGTGCGTGAGCACGCAGCCCTTCGGCGGACCCGTTGTGCCCGAGGTGTAGATGATCGTGAACGTGTCGTCGGGCTGCACGCCTTCGCGGCGGCGCTCGAGCTCGAGCGGGTCGACCGCGCGCCCGCGCTCACGGACTTCTTCGAGCGTGATCGCGCGCAGCTCGCTCGCCGCGGACTCGCCGTCGCCGACGGGGTTGTCGATGACGACGATCGTGCGGAGCTCCGGAAGGCGATCGCGGACCTCGAGGATCTTGGAGAGCTGCTCCTCGTTCTCGCACACGACCGCGCAAGCGCCTGAGTCCGAGAGCACCCAGTAACACTCCTCGGGCGAGTTCGTCTGGTAGATCGGAACGACGACGATCCCGGCGGAGGTGGCGCCGAGGTCGACGTAGGACCACTCGGGCCGCGTGCCCGCGAGGATGCAGAGCCGCTCGCCGGGCTCGATCCCGAGCTCGGCGATCCCGAGGCCGACCTCCTGCACGATCTCGTTCAGCTCGTTGTAACTGACGTCGCGCCAGCTGCCATCGCGCTTGTGGCGGAGCGCCGGACGATCGCCGTAGCTCGCCGCGGCGCGGGGGATGAGATCGGCGAGTGTCTGAGTTCCTTGGGTTTCGGCGGTTGGTGGCGAGGTGGCAACCTCCATGACTCTGAGTCTCCTCTCACGCTAGCGGGCCGCGAAGCCGCGCCCGCTCACAGGACTGCAGCCGTGCAGCGCAGTCGTCCCTTCCCTCTTCACGACCAGGGGCGTAAGTACCCCGTGGGCGCAAAGAATACCCCTGCAAAGGGGCGCGCGCTAGGTGACTTGTGACCGCCGTTGCAAGGGGCGCGGGCGGAGAGGAGGGGGCGGGGTCAGGCGGCGCTGGCCGCGCTGATGCCCGGCGGCGTGGCGATGCTCGCGGCGTGCTCGACGGCGAGATCGGCTTGCGACTCGGAAAGCCCGTGCAGGTTGGCGAGGAAGAGGCTCTTGTCGATGCGCCCTTGGAAGATTGGGACGCCCAGCTCGAGGCACTTGGTGAGCACCTCACGGCGCTCCAGCCCGGACTCGCGGGCAAGCTCAGTGGGCGTCAGATGGTTGGGCATTGGAGATCTCCCTCCCGAGTTGTACGACGTCCGCGTGAGCCGCGCGAGAGGATTTCTCGAGGCGCGCACAAAGCGGACGCATTGGACGGTTCGGCTGCTTCCAGCACCGACCCTAAGGTATACCCCTCCGTGCGGACACTCGCAAGTGGGATTTTCCGCTTAAACCGGGTTCGGGATGTCGAGGAAGACGTGTCGCAGCTCAAAGCGCTGGGCGAGGTGGTCCCCGAGGGCTCGGACGCCGAAGGTCTCGGTCGCGTAGTGGCCGGCCGCGATGAAGTGCACGCCGGCCTCGCGAGCCTGCGCCATGGCGCGCTCTACGGGTTCCCCCGTGAGGAACGCGTCGGCGCCGCCGGCGATCGCCTCGCCGAGGTAGTCCGCACCACCCCCGGAGACGATCGCGAGCCGGCGCACGAGGGGAGGGCCCGCATCGAAGACGAGCGGCTCTCGGCCGGTGAGCTCGTGGACCCGCGCAAAGAGCTCGGGCGCGGGGACGCCGTCGCCGAGGAGGTGGGCGAGGAAGCCGATCGTGCGTCCGCGGTGGTGGGCGAAGGGCTCGAGGATCTCCGCTTGGAGCGCGCGTCCGATGAGCGCGTTGTTGCCTAGCTCGTGATGCGCGTCGAGCGGCAGGTGATAGGCGACGAGGCTCAAGTCGGCGTCGAACAGCGCCTTCAGCCGGCGCTTTCGCGCCGCGTCTAGTGCGCGCGGTTCGGAGTCCCAGAAGGCGCCGTGGTGGACGAGCACCAGATCCGCATGCTCGGATGCGGCGCGCTCGAAGAGCTCGAGGTGCGCGCTCACGCCGGTTGCGACAGTCTCGACCTCCGCGCGCCCCGGCACTTGCAATCCGTTCGGACAGTAGTCCTCGAAGAGGTCTGGCTCGAGCATACGGTCGAGCTCGGCGAGGATGTCGGCGAGCGCTGCGCCCATGCGTCGGAGCGGACGATAGCGCTCGTGCCCGGCAGCCTCGGCTCGCGCAGGAGGGCGGTTCGCGTGTGGGATACTTGCAGCGGCATCGGGGCGTGGCGCAGCCTGGTAGCGCGCACCGTTCGGGTCGGTGAGGTCCCCGGTTCAAATCCGGGCGCCCCGATACTTTTAGTCCGCGACCAGAAGCGAATAGACGCGAACAGCGGCGAAGATCCGCGCAACGCGCGCTTCGGCGGGAGCCCGTTCTCCCGTTCGCCGCCGTCCGAGGGTCTGGAGGACCGCAAACGGACCGCAGCCACCATCCGCTAGGAGCGTAGTCCCCGCGTCGCGGTGCCGGCTCGGCGCGACTGCTCAGGCAACGTCGATTTCCACAACGCGGGCTCGAATGCCGGAGCGTCGAAGCGCCTCTCTCGTTCTCTCGGCCACGACCCCGAACGCGGCGTGGGGGCCCTTGTCCAATCTCGGCCAGCTGGTACTCCGACCTGAGGACCGGGCGAAGCAGAAGCTGGGTCGGTGGCCTGCCGAGTGCCCGCAACCGTTCCGTTCCGGGTCTGTGAATCGGAGCTAATCGGCCGTCGCCGACTTCCGCTTCGCGCTGCCCCGCAGCGATAGCAGGCGCGGTGCGAGCAGCTAGCCCGCGCACCCGCAGCTCGTCCCAGGCCCGCACTTGGCGGTATGTCCGCCGCGCGCTCGTAAGGGAGGTTGTGGGCGGAGCCCGTCGGTGCGGGATCCGTTCCGTGCGGACTCCGCGCAACCCGGTCTGCCTCATGGCAGACCCTGGACGGATGTCCGATTCCAATCGGGTGCTGACGCGATTAGGGTGATCGCGCACCGCGGCGCCGACACAACAGCGTCGAGTCGCGCGTGGCGTCAACAGACGTTGTCGCCACGCGCGGGGAACTGTGCCTGATCAGGTGGCACGGGCGCAGTGGCACAGACCTAGAGCTACGCACATTGAAGGGTATGCGATGCAAATGGCATCGGCAAGAGGGGTTCGCGTAACCAGATGGATTCTGATCCTAGGGATGCTTGCAACGCTGGGCTCATTGACATTTGCAGCATCCGCTGGCGCCAGACCAGGCGAATACGACGCGACGATCGAATGGGGCGACGGCACAAGCTCGCCTGCCTCGAGTTGTGCGCATTCTCACGCTTGTGCGTCACTCGGCGTGACTCAATGACTCAACAACAACAAACGACAACACAGGCAGGGAGGCTCAGATGAATCTCTTATCGACCACGTTCAAGCGCGGCGAGCGCAGGGTCATCCCGGCTGCGGCCGTCGCGGCCCTGTCGCTCGGGCTACTACTGGCGTTGTTTGGCGCGTCGGCGGCGAGCGCCGCCACGACAAGCAGCAATGTCGGCTATGTATACGACTTCGGTCAAGGCGTCAACGATCCGGAAACCGTCGAAGAATGCGCCTTTTCGGGGTCATATCCCAATTGTGCCTCGAGCATCTTTCGAAACGCCCTCACAGGAACAGACCCCGGGGCGACCTACACGACCGCAGATGCGACAAAGACGGTCACGCTCACCAACGTCCCTGTCAGCACGATCGATGCAACAGGCGAGTCGGCGCTCGCGCCTTTTGACACGCTCATCCTGTATGAGGTGTGCGACATCGGCTCACATCCCGCGACCATCGCGGCAATCAACACCTTCCTCACGAATGGCGGCAAGGTAATGATCTGGGACGCCGATCGGTGCGCTCCGGGCACGGGCGGATTGGCCGACTACAGCACATTCCTGTTCCCGTTCACGACGAGCAGTCCCGGGCCCGTGGGCCTAGAAGGCGAATACACGCACATAGTGGCAAGCACGCTGACGACGGGACTTACGCTTGGGGTCCAGGAACAAGACACGATGGGGGATGCGAATACCTTCAAGAGCTTCTCCGGGTCTTGGTGCGCATCGATCACGGGCAAAAACGGGGACGGGGAAACCGGGCTTGTCCAGGCTACCGCGCGGACAACTTCCGGCGGACTTGCGATCTACGAGGGCGAGGACAACTGGTTCACCGACACTGACAACGTGCCTCATGCTCGTCAGGTGTTCGACAACATGCTCGAGCAGAACTGGGCTCCGGACGGGCTGCCCTGTACGCACCCGGCGTCGGGCATTAAGCTCGAACCATCGACACAAACTCAGCCGGTCGGCGGCTCGGCCACGGTCACTGCCACGGTCGAAAACCTCGAAGATGAACCCGTGGCAGGTGTGGAAGTCACGATCAAGGTAACTAGCGGCCCCAACGCGGGACAGAACACCATCGGCACAACGAATGCGTCGGGTCAACTTAGCTTCACCTACCCGGATACAGGTGGGGTCGGTACCGACTCGTTGGTCGCCAGCTTCACAGACATCGAATCGCACGTCCACGAAAGCCCTGCTGCAAAGGTCGTCTGGGAACCGACGCCAACCACAGTGTCAACTTCGCTTTCGGGCGAAGGCTCGACGGGTGAGGAAATCACCGTGTTTGAAGGGACCGCTGTGACCGATGGCGCAACATTGAGCGGCGCGAACGCGGCGACGGCGGGTGGCGAAGTCGAATACAAGGTGTATTCGGACAGTGAATGCACGAGCCTAGTCGCCTCAGCAGGTGCGGTGACAGTGACGGGCGGCGGCGTGCCCGCTTCGAACCCGGAGACGCTGCCGCCTGGGACCTACTACTGGCAGGCCACTTACGGCGGCGACGCGTCCAACAAGGGATCAAGGAGCAAGTGCGGCGCGGAGAAGCTCGTGGTCGAAGCACCCACGCCGACGACGCTTACGACCTCGCTGTCGGGTGGAGGCCATTCGGGCGGGGCGATCACGGTGCCAGAAGGAAGCGCCGTGACCGACACCGCGACGTTGAGCGGCGAACACGCGTCCAAAGCCACCGGCAAAGTCAGCTACAAGCTCTATTCCGATGATGAATGCAAGCACCTGGTTGCCTCGGCGGGTGAAGTGGAAGTGACCGGCGGGGTGGTACCCGCTTCCAATCCGGAGACGTTGCCTCCTGGCGCAGAGGGGATCTACTACTGGCAGGCCTCCTACAGCGGTGGCCCGGGCAACTTTCCTTCGAGCAGCGAATGCGGCGCGGAGACGGTGCTGATTTACGGGACGGCAAAGGGCGGCAACTTCGTGATCGGGAACAACAACGCAGCGATCGGGACGAACGTCACCTTCTGGGGCGCCCAGTGGTGGAAGCTGAACTCGCTTAGCGGCGGCTCGGCCCCGGCGGCGTTCAAGGGGTTCGAGGACAACCCGGCGACCGCTGCCTGCGGAGTGAGCTGGACAACTGACCCCGGCAACAGCACACCGCCTCCGGCGGGGCCGCTGCCGGCCTACATGGCGGTGATCGTGTCCAGTCACATCACCAAGTCCGGATCCACGATCTCGGGTGACACTCCCGAGGTGGTGGTGGTCAAGACCAACGCTGGCTATGCCCCCAACCCGGGGCACGCCGGCACCGGCACGGTCGTCGGGGTGGTCTGCGGCGGAGGGGGATCCCCCGCTAGCTGAGCAGTACCGCAGTACGAGACAGAGGAGGCCCGCTTCGAGCGGGCCTCCTTTGTTCTGCCCGGCCGTGACCACCAGGTCGTCCCCACGGCGGCCGAGCAAGAGTCCGATCGCTGCCGCGCCGCGCATGGGGCTCGACTGGAAGCGCCGGACTGTCGGGATGGCCGAGGGTCGAGGACCGTGCCCGCGCCCGTCGAGCGCCATCGGATCGAACGAGCTGCGAGAGCACGGGATTGTCCCCCGACGGCCGCGGCGATTGGCGGACCCCAGGGCCTTGAGCGTTTGACGTCGATGACGTGGTCAGCCGGTTTGCCGGTCGATGCGCTGAATCGCTTGATCGCGTCGCGTGCCCACCGGCTTCTGCCTTCGGCGGACTCCGGCAGTCATACGGACACACCTGCTGCTGAGGATTTGCAGCTCTTTGGGGAGGCCGTAGTCGCGCTCCTGCCTTGCGCTGACAGGAGGTGCCTCGAGGTGGACGCCGATTCGCTGGTCACGGCGGCGAGGACCGCCCATGACTTCCTAGACGATGCGTGGGCCTCGTGCAAAGGCCTGCCGCGCCGATGGATCTCATGGACTTCGACGTGGCGGTCGACGAGGAACGCCGGGAGCTGCTCACCGGCGAGTAGCGGGGTTCGAGGCCGGGCGAAGCAGAGCCTGCGCGGGCACGCTCGCCGCGGTGACGAGCAGGACCGCGCCAAGACCCCGGCATGGCATCGGTCGCGACCCGCCGAAGCATGGTACGGAGGCGGTGTGCAGGACCGCAAGCAGACCCCAGACGGCCGGAGTCTCCCGCCGTTATTGGGTTTCTAACCGTTCGCCCCGATATCAGAAAACCCCCGTCCTGGCCGAGGTTTGCGGTGTCCAGGGGACGCCAAGGTTCCAATGGGGTTCCGTTTCCGTCGGTCCGCGCGTAAGCGGGCCCGGGAAGTGGCGCACTTCCGCTCCTAGCTGGAAGCACGCGCGAGCGGATGTTCAGTCGACACGCTCGGAGCTCATCCAAGTCAGGGGCCACCGTGCCGCTGGTCCACGCTGGCCGGTTGAGGTCTCGCAGGCGTCGTCAAGGGACCGACGCTGTCTGTCCTTCATGTCCACGCCCGAACAGCCACTGATCGTCCATGGTCAGGATTGCGATCCCCGTCGCGAATATCCACAGGAACAAGAGCCCGGGGACAACCGTGATGACCTGGCCCTCAAGCGAGAAGAAGCCGCTCGGGACAACCAGCGAGAACAGGAGTGCAACGTGCGCGACCGCGGCGAGCGCCGCCAGCCACGCCGTGAAGCGAGGCAGTTGGCTGTTCCTGAACGTTGCCATTGCATAGGACGCCAAGGCAATCGCGGTAGGCGCTCCGGATAGGGCCAGCAGGCCGAATGTGAGGTCATAGAGCAGCCTGGGGTCAGGAATGTGGGGTGCGCGGTATGCGATCAGGAAGCCGCTCACGAAGCCGGCGAGCAGGAGCGTCGTCGAGGCGATGAATCCGAAGGCAAAGCACGCCGACAGAAGGCTGTCTTGGCGGTCTCCTTCGAGCAACAGCAGCCAGATCCCGGCGCCGAAGATCATCCAGAGCGCTACTCCGGTCGCATTCAGAACCATCACCGCGTGGAACGAGGACCGATGGTCGACGGCGAAGGTGATCAGCCTCGATGCCGACGAGTTCGTTCCCGGGAAGTCCCATATCGGCAGAACGAACAGCCCGGCGACTGGGAGTAGGACCCCGAGCACCCCCGCGAGCCCGACAAACCGACCGCGCGTCAGCCCGGACGCAGTTGCCTGGCCAGCGAGGTTTGACATAATGAACAATATTAGCAATAATAGTCGCTATGCCGACATCTCCACCCCGTACCTCGCTTCGCGACGAGCAGAGGGCCCTCACCCGGCGTCGGCTGCTCGACGCAGCCGAGGCCGTGTTCGCCAGCCGTGGGTTTCACGGCGCTTCGGTCGAGGAGATCGCGCGTGAGGCCGGCGCTACGACAGGGGCCCTGTACTCCAACTTCAGGAGCAAGGAGGATCTCTTCCTGGCGCTCTTCGAGCAGAGCGTGGCAACGGACGTGGGTGAGTACTCGCGGAGCTTCAACGCGGGCGCGACGGCCGCCGAGCAGGCGCGGGCGGGAGCAGATCGCTTCATGCAGATACTGCATGAGCGTCCGCACTACTTCCCGCTGTTCATCGAGTTCTGGGCCTACGCCATTCGCGAGCCAGCGCTTTCAGGGCCCTTTGCGGTGCATCTCGCCACCCTTCGTTCCGCGGCCGGCCAGCTGGCCGCAGAGGGAGCCGAGCGCCGGGGCATCTCACTGAGCAAGGACCAGGCTAATGCGCTCGGGCTCCTCATCATCGGCTTGGGCAACGGCCTGGCGCTAGAGAAGCTGGCGGACCCCGCAGCTGTTCCCGACGAGCTCTACGGGGATCTGCTTGTGCTCATCTTCGAGGCCCTAACAGAGCTCGCGCGCAAGAGCGAGGGCGACGGACCCGGCAATGGCTGAGAACGCAATCGCCCCTTTGCCGGCCGGAGAGCCGAGGCGGCTCGCAGCGGTCTCGCTCCGTATGGCCACGGTGAGCGATGCCCGTCGCCTGAAAATCGTCCTTGCGGAAGCTTTCTACGAGGATCCGATCTTCGGCTGGCTGATGCCCGACGATGCGCGCAGGCTCGAGCGCCTGCAGCGATTCTTCGCGATCGAGCTACGTCAAATTGCGTTGCCGCGAGGACGCGTGTGGAGCACCGATGAGCTCACCGGCGCAGCACTCAGCTTGCCGCCCGAAGGATGGCGCGCGCCACCGCGGGCCGCGCTGTACCTGGGCGCGACGTTCGGACTGCACCTGTCTAGAGCTGCGAGGCTTCTCGGAGCAATGGAGTGGCGGCATATGCGCGAGCCGCATTACTACTTTGCGGACATCGGCGTCGCGCCCAGGGTGCAGGGCACCGGCATCGGTAGCGCGCTGATGCGTCCGACGCTCGAGCGCTGCGACGCGCAGGGACTGTCGGCCTACCTCGAGGCGTCGAGCGAGCGCAACGCCGCCCTCTATGAACGCCTCGGCTTTCGTCTCATCCGCGAGCTGCGGATCGCGGCAGCCCGCCGCTGCGGTTAATGTCGCGCCCTCCCACGCTCTCGGCAGCCACGTCGTGACCGCGCCCGGCTTGACCGTGCGGCGAGATCGCGCATGGTGGTGCCGCTGAGCGCCGGTGCCGACGCGCAGGTCACAGCCCGCCGCGTTCGGTGCACGACCGAGCGCTCCGGTCCTTCGCTTAAGCTGCCTAAAATATAGTCGATAATTCGATTAATCAGCTATACTTAGGATCATGATCTACTCCACCCCCGCGCTGGACGCGGCTCTGCGACAAGAGCTCGCTGCTTTCGATCGGCTCCGCGACGACCTCGGCTCCCAAGCCCGTGCGGCTGGTCCATGGCTCGGCAGCCTCCGCCGGCGATGGCGTGCGTCCTCGGCGGAGAGCTCGATCGAGATCGAGGGCTACAGCGTGCCGAGCGAGGAGAGGGTCGCGATCACGAGCGGTACAGAACCGGCGGACCCGACCGACGACGACCGAATGGCGCTCTCGAGCTACGCGCGCGCGATGGACCACGTCGGTGTCATGGCCGCAGACGAGGAATTCGAATGGGTCGAGCGTGCCTTGCTCGACCTCCATTTCGACGCGTGCTTCTTCCAGAAGGACGAGGACCCCGGCCAGTACCGTAAGCGGGGGATCGAGGTCACAAGCCCCGGTGGCGGACCTCCCGCCTATGTCGGTCCCCCGGGAACCGAGGTACGACCACTGATGCGTGAGGTCGTGCGGTGGCTGAGCACTGGAGACCTCGATGCGCATCTCGTGGTGCGTGCCGCCATGGCGCACTTGCACGTCGTCTCGGTGCACCCATTCCGCGATGGCAATGGACGCATCTCGCGGGTTGCCCAATCGCTAGTTCTCGCCCTCGGAGGTCTTCTAGCACCCGAGTTCGTCTCGATCGAGGAGTACCTCGGAGAGCACACGGACGACTACTACTCGGTGCTACAGGAGGTTCAGGGAGGCTCCTACACCCCGGAGCGCGACGCAACGCCGTTCGTTCGCCTCTGCATCGAAGCGCACCTAGCCCAGGCTCGCCGACGCCTCCGACAACTTGACGAAGCGGGTAAACGATGGGCGTATCTCGAGCAGCTCGTAAACGCACGCGGGTGGCCCGACCGGCTTGTCATCGCGCTCGAGCAAAGTCTCTTTGACGGAACCGACCGCACGACATACGCGGCGGAGGCCGACGTTTCGGCGCCCACTGCGACTAATGATTTGCGGCGTCTGCTGGACGCGGGACTGATTGAGCAGCAGGGCAGGGGACCGTCGACGCGGTACGTGGCCACCGAGCGACTCACAGCGGACGTGCGGCAGCAGCTTGGGGGACGGGGCACGGCGGCCTGAGGGCGTCGACCGCACGGACGTTTAGCCGCTCACGAAACCGCCCACGCCCTCGCGGCTCCCCAGCAACCACCGGACCCCTCACCAATCGCCCCGATTGAAAACCCCTTGAATCAGGAGGGTTCTGGCAGCGGGTCCGCGCGGCACAGCGGCACCCCTACGTGAGCGATATCGTCCGCACGACGCGATGACGAGCGGGCACGCAAGACTCCGATCGCGACGTCGCTGTCGAGAGAACCGCAAGCTGGTCTATCAGCTCATCGGCGAGGAGTCGAGTTGAGCTCGTCTCCTCGGAACCCTGCGGCAGTCGTGATCGTGGGCGCTGGGATGGCGGGCGGAAATGCCGCAGTCGCGCTCCGCGAGGAGGGCTTCGACGGCGGTGTCGTGATCATTGGCCGCGAGCCCGGGGTTCCGTTCGGTCGGCCGCCGCTGTCGAAGACGTACATGCGCTCCGAGGAGGACCTCGAGGGCTGGTACGTCAAGCCCGCCGCTTGGTACGCCGAGCATCACGTCGAGCGGCGCTCCGGATCCGACGTCATCTCGGTGGGCCCGAGGACACGCACCGTCGCGCTCGATTCCGGCGAGCAGCTCGGCTACGAGAAGCTTCTGATCGCGACCGGCGGCCGGAACCGTCGGCTCGACGTTCCCGGCTCTGACCTCGAGGGCATTCACCAGCTGCGCACCGTCGCCGAGTGCGACGCGATCAAGCGCGAGGCGGCATCAGGTCGGCACGCGGTGGTCGTGGGTATGGGGTTCATCGGCTGCGAGGTCGCGGCTTCGCTCACGCAGCTCGGTGTGCGCGTGACCGCGGTGGTGGGAGGTGCACTGCCGCTTGAGCGAGTGCTCGGCGAGCAGGTTGCAACGGCGATCGCCGCAATCCACCGCGAACATGGCGTCGAGCTGGTCGGCGACGACAGCGTCACTGCATTCCACGGCGGCAAGCGGGTCAACGCTGCGATCACTGCGAGCGGCCGGCGGATCGGCTGTGATTTTGTGGTCGCCGGTATTGGCATCGAGCCACAGCTGCCCGAGTTCGCCGGCGGGACGCTCGCCCAGTCAAACGGCATTCTCGTCGACGAGCTCTGCCGCACGAACCTGCCCGATGTCTTCGCCGCCGGGGACGTCGCGAACCAGCTCCACCCCGTCTTCGGACGCGTTCGCGTCGAGCACTACAACAACGCCGAGAAGCAGGGGCGCGCGGCCGGGCGCTCGATGCTGGGCTCCGACGCGCCTTACGACTACATCCACAGCTTCTGGTCCGACCAGTACGAGCACAAGCTCGAGTACGTCGGCCATGCTGCGCGCTGGGATCAGTTCGTCGTCCGCGGGAGCCTCGAGGACCGTCGCCTGGTCGGCTTCTATCTCCTCGACGGCCAGCTGCTCGCCGCCGTAGGTCTCGACCGCGGCGGCGATCCCGAGCTCGACACCGGCGGCGAGATGGCCGCGTGCGACCGGCTGGTGGGCGAGCGCGCGCGACCGGCGGCGGACAGTCTCGCCGATGAGGCTGTGGACCTCTGGTCGCTGCTGGACTAAGCGTTTGAGAACAGCGGGATGTTCGCGCCGCTCGCGACGGAGAGCGGGCTGTCGAGCAACGCGACGATCAGCTCGGCGACATCGGCCGGCGTGAGGCCGGGGCGCAGCTCGGGATTTGCGCGCGCGAGCATCTCCGTGTCGACCGCTCCGGGGCTGAGGCAGATCGCGCTGATGCCGACTCCCCTGCCCTCGGTCGCGATCGCCTCGGTAAGCCCGATGACGCCGTACTTGGAGACGTTGTAGGCGGCGAGCCCGGGGAACTTCTCGGTCGCGTAGACGCCCGACAGCGACGCGATGTTGACGATTCGCCCTTCGCCCGCGGCGCGCATCACGGTGAAGGCTTCGCGGCAACACAGAAACGACCCCGTCAGGTTGACCGCGAGCGTCCGCTCCCACAGGTCCGCCGTGGTGTCCGCAAATGGCCTCGGCGTCAGCACGCCAGCCGCGCAGACGAGCGCCGCGAGTGGCCCGCTCGCGGCGACGGCGTCAAACAGCCGTTCGACGTCCTCGAGGCTGCTCACGTCGGTGGGCACGGCCGTCGCCTCGCCGCCCGCGACGCGGATCCCCTGCGCGACGGCCTCGAGCGCATCGCCGTCGCGTGCCGCCATGGCGACGTGTGCTCCGGCTGCCGCGATCGCCTGCGCGGTCGCGGCGCCGATCCCCCGACTGGCGCCAGTGACGAGCGCGAGGCGCCCGGCGAGCCAATGGTGCGCTTCAGCCACGGACCGGCGACTTCGCGGCGGCCGCGGCGACCCGCCCGTAGAGGCGCTCGTGCATATCGAGCGTCCGCTCCAGGTCGAGCTCGCGTTCGGCGTGTTGGCGGCATCTTGCGCGGGAGAGCAACGCGGACTCGCGCACTGCCTCGGCTGCAGCGTCGATGTCGTCGGGCGCCACGAGAAGGCCGGTCACCCGATCGACGATGACCTCCTCGAGCGCGCCCCGCGCGAACGCCACGACTGGTGTTCCGCACGCCTGTGCTTCAGCGGCTGCCATGCCGAACGGCTCCTCCCATCGCGTGGGACAAAGCACGACGCTCGCGCGCGCCATTGCGTCCCAGAGCACGGTTCGCGGCACGGCTCGGTGGATCGCCACGTCGGGCAGCGTGCGGCGCGGGTCGATGCGCTCGCGCTCATAGCCGGCGTCGTAGACGTCGCCGAAGACGTCGATCGGGAGATCGGCGGCCCGCGCGATGTCGATCGCCTCCGCGGCGCCCTTCTCGGGGCTGAGCCTGCCCGCGAACAGCGCTCGTCGCGCGGTCGTCTCGGCAAATGGGATCGAGCGCGTGGGGATGTAGGGCGGCAGCGTCGCCTCGACCGGGACGTAGGCACGCCACGCGGCGGCCTGGCGATCCGAGACGCACGCGATCGTCGGTGGCGCCCCGCTTCGCCTCGCCTTGCCCAGGGCGCCGGCGACCGCGGGGTCGGGCGGCAGGTGCAGGGTGTGCAGAACCGGAGCTCCAGCGCCGTCCGCGAGCGTGATCGCCGGGGGGTCGAAGGCGTGGTTGTGGACCACGTCGTAGCCTCCGTCGCTGATCGCGGCGTAGACGGCGCCGAAGGCGCTTGCCGCTACCGCGCTGGCCTCCCTCGCCGGCGCGTCGGCTCGGTAAAGAGTGGCTTCGAGGGTGCGGTGATCGACGCCCGTATCGACGACGTCGACTCCCCTAACGTGTGACCCCGACGCCGCGTACAGGTGCACCTCGTGGCCACGCTCGGCGAGCCCGCACGCGAGGTCGGCGACGAACGCCTGCGCACCGCCGCGGTGCGGCTCCCGTATCGGTGCGACGAGGGGAGCGACGATCGCAAGCCTCACGCCGAGATCACCTTGTACGCGACGTCGCGCGGCGCGTTGACGCCGAGCGCGGAATAGGAGACGCGGCGCGAATGGCCGTTTCGGACCGCCGTCGCCGCGTGCGGATGGAATATCTCAGTCAGCTTGAGCGCCTCCTCGGGGCTCGCGAACTCGAGGAACATGTCTCCGGCGAAACTCACGTGGCGGTAGCCGCGCGCGGCGAGCCAGTCGAGGTTGTTCGGCCACACGATCGCAACGCGGCCGCCCGGGCGGCAGACGCGCTCCATCTCCGCAAGCCCCCGCTCGCCGCCGTGTGCCTCGTCGGGAGTGAACGCGGAGCACGTCACGACGAGGTCGGCGAAATCGTCAGCCAGCGGAAGCTCGTCGAAGAAGCCGTCGATCACGCGGACACGATCTCCCCGCGGAGCTCGCGAGAGCTTCTCGAGCAACAGCTCGCGCAAGGGCGCGGCGGGCTCGATCGCCCAGACGGCCCGGGCGCGATCGAGCAGCTCAAGGGTCAGTCGTCCCGCGCCCGCGCCGAGCTCGACGATCCGCTCGACACCTTCGGGCAGCCACGCCACCAAGTCCGGGTGCAGCCGCTCGGCGCTGACGAGCCGATCGTAGAGCCGCGGTTCGCGGCGGTACAGGAGCTCCCAGGCAAGCTTTACGTCGCCCCGCGGGTCGTCGTCACCGTGGAGGAACCTGCGCCTCTCAGCGTCGTTGAACACCTCGAGGTCGGCGGCTGTGTAGCGACTCGAAAGGCAGCGATTGCGCCGCAGCAGAGGCTCAGCCCGCTCAGCCGCAGCCAACGACCTCGGCCCAGTTCTTGTCGGTCTCCCAGACGCGCACCGATCGCAGCGGATCCCGCGGGGAGCTCGGAATGGATCCGCTCCCAGCACGCGAGCGCCAGGTTCTCCGCAGTGGGGATGCGACCCTCTAGCCACGGGACATCGGTGTTCAGGTTGCGGTGGTCGACGTCGCGGATGATGCGTCGCTCGATGATGTCGGCGAGCAGCTTGAGATCCAGGACGTAACCCGTCGAGCTGTCGATCTGACCGCCGACGACCACCTCGAGCACGTAGTTGTGACCGTGCAAGTTCGCGCACTTCCCGAAAAGCCGCTCGTTTTCGTCCTCGGATAGTTGTGAGTTGGAGAGCTGGTGCGCTGCGTTGAACGACTCGCGACGGCTCACCAGGATCGTTGTCGCGGCAGCGGCGGCGCCGTTACCCGCGACGCTGTTCTCCTCCCTCAGATCGTTGTAGGCCATTCGAACCTCCTGGCCGTTCCTTCGGAGCTGATCAGATCGCCCGACGATAGCGTGGTGGTCTGCGACGGGTCGTTGCGGCAGGCCTTGGTATCCGAGATCGCGAAGCGGGCGCAGCGCGCCCAGCGGCTGCCGCCAGGCTCGGTGAGATGGACGGAGACGATCAACGCGCGCGATCGATCGGCTACATCAACGCCTCGAACTCGGCGTCGGTGAGCGCGATCTCGAGCGCGCCGAGGTTCTCGCGTAGGTGCGCGAGCGAGAGGGTGCCCGGGATCGGCAGCATCGTCGGCGAGCGCCGCAACAGCCACGCGAGCGCGATCTGGCTCGGAGTCGCCTCGTGCCGAGCCGCGATCTCGTCGAGCTCCGGGGGGCCGCCGCCGCGCAGCGGGAAGTACGGCACGAAGAGGATCCCCGCTGCCGTGCAGTAATCGACGACTTCCTCGTGCCTTCGCTCGGTGAGGTTGTAGTGGTTCTGGACGACCTCGATCGGGACCACGGCGCGTGCCCGCGCGACCTGGTCGATGCTCGCCTCAGAGACGCCGACATGCTCGATCGTGCCGGCGTCGCGATACTCGGCGAGCACGGCGAGACTCTGCTCCAGCGGCACCTCGGGGTGGATGCGGTGGAGATAGTAGAGGCCGATGCGCTCGCTTCGCAGGCGACGAAGACTCTCCGCGATCTGCGCGCGCAGCGCATCCGGGTTCGCCTCCGCGGCGCTGAAGCCCCCCTTCGTCGCCACCACGCAGTCCGGGGGGGCCGTGGAAAGGGCTTCTCCGAGCGTCGCCTCGCTCTCGCCGCCCGTGTAGGTGTGCGCGGTGTCGATCATGTTCACGCCAGCGGCGAGCGCCTCCCGCACGAACTCGACGTTCTGAGGCGTGTTGGTCAGGCGGTTGGTGCCCAGTCCGATCCGCGTCAGCGTGGTCTCGCCGATCGTCAGCACGGGCGCCACCGCTCCTCAATCGCCCTCAGGCGCGGGTCGTCGGCAGGCTGTTGACGCCGCCCAGGTAGCTGAACAGGCGCGGCGCGGCGATTTCCGGAAACTCGGACGCGTTGATCAGCCGGTACGGGGCGCCGGGATCGGAGGCTGGCACGGGTTGGCCGGGGATCTGCTGGGCCTGTTCGATGGCGCGCAGGTAGTGGATGTTCAGCAGGTGCCCCCAGGCGCCGGGGTGTTCGTAGCGTGGTCCGTCGATTGTGATTTCGCGCTTCGCGGGACTGGGCGCGAGCACGCCGAGCCTGGCGACGATGTCGTGCTCATTGCCGTAGCTCTCGATCCACGGCAGCCGCTCGCCGGAAGTGCTCCGCACGTAGCGCATGTGGCTTGCGCAGTTGGCAAAGCAGTAGAGCTCGAGCTTGCCGAGCTCGCGCGCGCTCAGCGGCTTGATCTCGTCGCGGCGCAGGCGCACGCCCTCGGCGTGCGCCTTGGCGTGGATGGCGTCGGCGTCGGCCTTGGAAAGCCGGTTTGTCTTCGTGTGTTCGTGGATGTGGCCGAAGAGCTCGAGCAGCACCGCCGTGATCAACGTCCCCTGCGAGTGGCTGACGACGACCACGCGGTGCTTTGTGGAGTCCTTGAGTGCCGTCATCAGCCTCACGAAGGCGGCGTGGACGTGCTCGGAAGAGGCTCCGAGGCGCTCGATGGCGCACTCCAGCAGGTCTACCGCAGCGCCGTCTGTGAGGTTCTCGAGCAGCGTGACCGGGCGGCCGAACAGGTGCGTCAGGTAGGCGCCGTTGAGCTTGGCGACGTCGCCGTCGGTGAGGATCCCGTTGATGAAGAACCACGCCTCGTGCGGGTGCTCTGCGGCCTGGGTGCGCTTGGGTCGAGGCGCGACCACGCGCAGCGGGTGCCAGAGCACCGACGCCAGCCCGCGGGGGACCCACCGCGGCGCGTGTGCGGGCACGGAGGGAATGCCGATGTCCAGCAGGTAGTCGGCCAGACGATCCGCGTTACCGGACCAGACGAGCTCATACTCGGAGTACGGGACGGGTCCCCACGAGGAGGGAAGGCCCAGCACGGACGGGACCCACGAGGTGGGCGCGATCGCCAGCGCTTCGGCTACGCCCCCGAGCTGGTCCCACACGGCGCGCTCGTCGCGGAACGCCAGCTCTCGCGCGGGCGAGGGTGCCTTGCTGGTGGATGTGCGTGCGTCTGCTCGGGCGGTAGCGATGCGGCAGTTGTACAGCATGGCCAAGCGCGATCAGGGCGAGCAGCATCCCTGCCCGCGCGCCTCGACGGCGGTCAAACCCGGCAGCGGCCCGTGAAGCGAGCGCTCACACCACCGATACGACGCCAGTGCGAATGTCGTACACGGCCGCGACAACCTGGATGTGCCCGGATCTCACCTCCGGTGCGATGATTGGTCCGGTCGACGCAAATCTGGCGGCTTGTGCCTTCGCGTTGGCGGCGACGCACCTTGGGAGCGTGCGCTGCCGGCGGGGAATGGCCCGCACCGGACTGTCGATGGGCCGGATCACGGTGCCGATCGCCCCGTACTTCTTCCGCGGGAAGCTCGCCGTCCCATTCGCGACCTCGATCGCGGCCTCGACGGCGCCGCAGTTGCTGTGGCCGAGGACCATCACTAGCAGCACGTGAAGCTTCGCGACGGCGTACTCGGTGCTACCGAGCGTGCCGGGATCAAGGCTGTTGCCTGCCACACGCGACACGAAGATGTTCCCAGCTCCTACGTCGAAGATGTCGGGCGGCGAGATGCGAGAGTCGGCGCACGCGATGATCGCCGCGAAGGGCTTCTGGGTCTCGGCGATTCGATTTCCGAGCCGGTTGTAGTCCACGCGTTTGATCTTGCCGTTCACGTAGCGTCGATTGCCGGCCATCAGCGCCTGGAGCGCCTGGCCAGGGGTACGGGGTCGTGCGGGCCGTGGAACCGCCGATGCCTCGGCTATCTCGATCAAGCCGCCCGCCATCGCGGTGATGCCAACCGCGCCTGCATGTGCCACCAGTCGGCGCCGCGTCAGCGCTCGGTCGTCGTCGGGGCCCTGTGTCGTGTGTGGGCTCATGCGCATCCTCCTTCCACTCGCCATCACAATCCCACGCGGATATCGAGAGGCATCATGTCAACGCTCACGGCGCGATTGTTAAGGGCGACTCCGCAAAGTCCGCCGCTTCCTCGCCCGCGACATCGTCCACCGGGGCAGGTAGCGTGGCGCAAGCGTTCAGCCAAGCGGCGAAGGCATCAAAGGGGCGACGTGAGCGGAGTGATCGATCCAGGAGCAGTTCTGAGCCGCGTCTTCCGGGTCTACCGGGAGCAGTTCTCGACGCTCATCCAGGTCTCCGTGGTCGTCTTTGGCGTGACGGGGATCTTGAACGTCGTCCTCGTCGCAGCGTCCTCGACGCTCAGCTTTCTCTCCACGTTCATCACTCTCGTAGGCACCTTCATCTTCACCGGCGCGATCGTCGAGCTCGTCGCGGACATTCAGGACAACCGCCGGGACGCGAGCATCGGCGAACTGTTCTCACCGGTGTTCCCCGTGCTCGGACAGCTCCTTCTGGTCGGGATCGTCGCGGGGATCTGCACGGGGATCGGGTTCGTGCTCCTCGTCATCCCCGGCCTTATCCTGCTCACGATCTGGGCCGTCGCTGCGCCCGTCGTCGTGCTCGAGCGACCGGGTGGCCTGGGCGCGCTTGGCCGCAGCCGCGAGCTGGTGCGAGGCAACGGGTGGCGTGTGTTCGCGGTGATCTTCGTCCTCTTCCTGCTCATCGCGATCATCTCGATCTTGATTGCGCTGCCCTTCGCGTTCGCCGGGGTCGTCTCCGCCGTCGTCTCCGCGATCGTCACGATCTTCACCGCGCCTATCCAGGCCCTCGGGGCCGCGATTCTCTACTTCGAGCTGCGCGGCGTACGACCGGCCGACGCGATCACGCCGGTCGATCCCGCCTCCGGCGGGCCGCTTGCGGGCGAGCCAGGCCCCATCGCTTGAGGAGATTGAACCGGGCGGGTTAGGTGCGCTGCGCCGTTGCGGCAAGGTGCGGCGCGAGCCAGGCCTGAAGCTGTGGCAGCGGCACCGCGCCGACTTGCCTGGCGACCTCCGCGCTGCCGCGGGTGAGCACGAGCAGCGGGATCCCCTGGACGCCGTAGCGCTCCGCGAGCGCAGGCGCCTCGTCGACGTTGAGCTTGACGACCTTCAGGTGCCCGGCGTGCTCGTGCCCGAGCCGTTCCACCAGAGGCGAGACCATCCTGCACGGCCCACACCACGGCGCCCAGAAGTCGACGAGGACCGGCACAGAGGCTGCGATCTCTTCGTCGAAGGTGCCCGCGCTCGCCTCCACGATCCAAGGCAGCAGCGTCTGGCACGTGCTGCAGCGCGGTACGCCCTCGCGCGTCGCACGCACGCGGTTCTTGGTCCCGCAGTTCGGGCACTGGATGACGCCCTGGGCCGGCATCGCCTGCTTAAGATAGGCCCCGAGACAGGCAGGCGAGGGTCCCCTCAGCCCACGCTTCGGATCGAGGCTTCGACCGTCCTGCGCGTCGGCGCCGCTAGCGCTTTATCAGGCGAGCCTGAAGGCGCTGGAGCGCGACCATCGCACGCTCGGCGCGGCTGCCCGTAGCGGGCATGATGCCGAGCTGCCGGGCGAGGTCCATGAGATCGTAGAAGGCGTGGTAGCGGTAGATCTTCCCGTCGCGCATCGTCCACAGATCAACGCCGTCGACGCGCATCTTGCGTCCGGTGGCGGCAAACCCGGGCGGGTCCACGTCCCCGGTCATCGTTCCTTCCATGCGCCACGCCCAGGCCACGAGCTCGCCCGCGGCGATGAAGTGCGGCGGATCAGGTTCGGTGAAAGAGAGGTCCGGGAACGTGCGAAAGCTCGCACGCATGAACTCCTGGACGGCGGGGACGCCGAGCGCCGGCACCGGCAACGCGGGATCCACCCACACGATGTCCTCGGCGAGCAGCTCCGGCATCGCGTTGACTTCGCGCCCATTCCACGCGGCGGTGTAGCGCTCCTTGAACGTCTGGAGCTCCTGGTCCACCGCCGTCGTCGGATCCGTACTCGCGATAGGCGGATCTTACTCCGACCCGCAACCGCGGGTGGCGACCCCTGCGACCGGTGCGCCTGCGCGCGGGCGCGGCGCCTCTAGGAGCGTTCGCGCGCCTGTCCGAGGGGCGCGAGCCGATGCGCCGTGATCCGCAGCGGCTTCAGCCACGGCCCAGGGGTCACGGTTGGATCCACGCACGCCAGTAGCTCGGTGATCGCGTTGTCGATATCGCGCGCCAGCACCGCGACGTCCGGGAGCGCCTGGCGGTCGGCGTAGATCCCGAAGCACGCCTGGTCGCGTACCGTCGTCATGCCGATCGAGACCGCATGGCGCTCCGCCAGCGGAACCACGGGGTAGATGGTCTGCAGCGGGCACCCGAGCATGAAGAGGGGCGCTCGCGGCCCCGGGACGTTCGAGACGACGAGGTTGAAGGTGCGGTGGCTCGCGACGAGACGCGAGACCGCGCGCTGCACGCCGACCGGCGCGCGAGCCGCGGCCTTGAACACGAGGTCGGCGCCCTCCGGCGCGCCGTCGCGCTTGAGCTGTGTCATCGAGCCGCGCACCTGATAGAGGCGGCCGATCGGTTGCGGCTCAGCGCACGGGAGATCGACGAATACGAACGAGATCTGGTTCCCGAGTGCGTGGTCGTGGTTCGAGTTGCGCACGTTCACCGGCACCATGACCTTCAGCGATGTCGGCTCCTCGCGACGGCGGATCATGTACGTGCGCATCCCTCCCGCGACGGCTGCGAGCAGAACGTCGTTGACGGTCATGCCGAACGAGCGCTTCACGAGCTGCAGGTCAGCGAGCGGGCGCTCCGTCCACGCGAGGCAGCGCAGCGGCGAGATCGGTCGGTTGAGGAGGCTCTCGGGGGCCGCGCGCAGCGAATGGCCGACGGCGCGCGTGGCGCGCACGGCGCCAGTGAGCGCCTGCCTCGCCGCGCGAGTGGGCGAGGTCACCGCGTGCAGCGAGCCCTGAACGAGGCCGAGCTGCTCGCCCACGAGATCGCGGACGCCCCGCAGGAGCAGCTGCTCGGAGCTCGGCGCGGGCGCCGCCTGCCAGGTATCGGCCTCGCACGCGGGCGGCTCGGGCGTCGGGTCGAGCAGCATCGACGTCAGCTCGACCGCGGCGGCGCCGTCGATCATGCAGTGGTGAACCTTTCCGACGATTGCGAAGGACTCGCGGTCCTGCTCTTCGCAGATCCACATCTCCCACAGCGGACGGTCGCGGCGCAGCGGCACCGACATCACCTCGTCGACGAGGTCGCCCAGCGGGCCGCGCGCGCGGTAGACGTGTCGGTCGACCGAGAAGCCCTCGTCGTCGACCCACTCCGCGGCGCGCAGCCCGAGCGGCACTTGCGCGAGCTTCTGGCGATAGCGCGGCGCGCGCATGAGCCTCGTGCCGATGTGGTCGCGAAGCTCAGCGAACGTCGGCAGCGGGCAATCCTCGGGGGCCGTGAAAGTCGCGACGAAGCCGACATGCATGTGCGCGGTGGGCGTCTCGACGGCGAGGAACGACGCGTCGAAGGCGGAGAGTCGCGAGCGGCTCATCCAGCCGGCACCAGGCTCGCGTAGATCTCAGCCGCCGACGCCTGCTCGCGAGTGCTCGTGGTGGCGGCGGGGCGTGCCGCGACCGCACGACCCACCTGCCGCCGTCCCCAGTCCGCAGCGAGCGCGAACCGCATCAGCCGCTCGAAGTAGTCCCGCAGCGGCGTGAGCCTGATCCCCGTGCCCCGCAAGGCGATCCGCGTGCGGCGGTCGTCGAAGTCGGTCCGCATCGCGAAGTAGGGGAAGAACATCTCGCTGCGCCTCAGCGCGCGCCGCGAGCGCTCGTCGTTCGCGGTCCGTACGAGCAAGGGGTGGAGCACTCGGCGGTAGAGCGACGGGTCGATCAGGCGGGGAGCGGGGCGCCCGAAGAACGAGCCCGCGAGCGAGGCGAGCTCCGCGACCGTGCTCGTGTGCTCGCCGGCCGTTAGGTGGAACGTCGCGTCCTCCGCATCCGGCGCCTGGCTTAGCGCGTACACGGCGTCCGCGACATAGTCGACGGGGACGACGTCCACCGGCGAGTCTGGACGGCCCGGGAGCGCCGTGTACGCACCGCGCGCGAACGCCCTCAGGGGCCAGTAGAGGACGTTGAACGACGCGGTCCATCCGCTTACGCGTTCCCCCATGATGATCCCCGGCCGCAGCAC
This sequence comes from uncultured bacterium, assembly GCA_963738355.1. Taxonomy (GTDB): domain Bacteria; phylum Actinomycetota; class Thermoleophilia; order Solirubrobacterales; family Solirubrobacteraceae; genus Palsa-744. The sequence goes on along the minus strand of CAVTWF010000004.1, from coordinate 279,008 downwards.
GGTGATCGGGAGGCGATGGCGCCAGCTCGCGACGAGCTGCTCGGCCTCGAACTTGGAGCGCTCGTAGCCGTTGCGGAAGCCTTGCCCCACGTCGAGGTCGTCCTCGCTGAAGCACCCCGCGTGCTCGCCCGCGACGTAGGCCGTGGAGATGTGCGACACGCGCCGCAGTCCGCCGCGCGCGTGCGTGAGCGCCGCGAACTGCATGAGCTGCCGCGTCCCCTCGACGTTGGTCGCGCGCGAGCTCTCTAGTCCGAGGTTGAAGGAGACGGTCGCCGCCGCGTGCACGATCTCGTCGATCCGCTCCGCGATCTCGTAGCGATCGCGGCCGATGCCGAGGCCGGGGCGAGTGACGTCCCCGCGCACCGCTACGACGCGCTGCGCATAGCCATGACCGTTGCCAAACAGTTGCAGGAGCGTCCGCTGCACGCGCGCAGCCGCCTGGCGGTCGCTCTCGGCTCGCACGAGCGCAAAGATCCGGCGGTCGGTGAGGTCCAGGTAGCGCGCCAGCACGACCATTCCGAGAAAGCCTGTCGCTCCCGTTATGAAGATGCCATCGCCGCTCGAGTCGTCGTTACGCGCCTGCGCTGCAGCTGGCTCGCCGGCATCAGCGCTCGCTTCGTCAGCGCCCCATTCCCCAATCGATTCGGATGTCATTTCACCGGTGGCGGCGGATCAATGGCGGCGTCCGTGACTGCCCCTCATGCGCGCAACGTACCTAGCGCTGCGGACGCCACTGCGCGCCTGGCCCGCGGAGGCGCGCGGCCGGCGACGGTCGATCTTCAGGCCGCGAGGTTGAGCGTCAGGTACTCCGTGCCGTCGCTGCGCTCGGTCCCGAGCTCGCTCGTGAGCACTTCCAGCGGCCTGATCGCCCCGACGGTCGTCGAGTCGATGAGCCGCTCGGCACCACCGTCGGCGAGCGGCCCGAGGCGCAGCTTGAGCGCTCGCTCGTCGGAGTCGATCGCGAGCTTCAGGTAGGGGCCGGGGATCGTGCCGCCCGCGTGCGCCGCGATCGTGTCCGTCACGAGCTGCGCATCGGCGAGTCGGTCGAGCGAGAAGTCCGCGCGGGAGGCGAGCACGGCGATGACGGCGCCCAGCACCGGCGCCGCGAGCGAGCCGGGGCTCACCGCGATCGCGGTGTCGCCCGGAGGCATCGCGGGGCGCTCGTCGAGCATCCCCCCGAGCGCGTCGGCGGACGCCTGCGAGTCACCGCGCGGCTCCGCGCGAAAGCTCATGCGCACTTCGGTGCCCTCGCCCTGAGCGCCACGGAACTCGACCCGGTCTGTGAGCGCTTGGATCAAGGAGAGGCCCACACCAAGCACGCCCTGCTCCTCGTCGACTCGCCGTGGCTGGATGCCGCTGCCGCGGTCTCGCACGACCACCATGAGCCCCGACTCGTGGACGCCGATCGTCACCTCGAGCGGCCCCGACTCGCCCTGATAGGCATGCAGCACGACGTTGCTGCACGCCTCGCTCACGGCGGTCTTGACGTCGGCGAGCAGGCCGTCCTCGAAGCCCATCGCAAGTGCGACGCCGCCCAGCACGTGACGTACGAGCGCAGAGTTCTCGGCGTCGTTGACGAGGCCGAGGTGAACTACAGAGGTCTCGGTCATCTGTGAAGTCCCGGGCAACTCGATGGTCGCCGTAGCGGCCCCGCCACTACGTCGCCTCGCAAGCCTATCGCCACCGTTCTTTGATCCATCGTCGACATCGAGCACTAGCGTTGTTCGGATTCGGGCATGACGCTCCTGTTGAGCCGGTCCAGCGAGCGGCGGATGATGCGCGAGACCTGCATCTGCGAGACGCCGATGCGGTCGGCGATCTCGGACTGCGTGAGCTCGTCGACGAAGCGCAGCTTGAGCACTTCGCGATCCCGCGTCGAGAGCTCCTGGACGGCGCCCGCGACGGAGATCGCATCGTCGATGAGGTCGAGACGCTCGTCGGTCGTCCCGATCGTCTCGATGCGCGCTTCGCCGCCGCCTGAGTCACCGTCCTCGTCCTCCGAGAGCCGCGGCGAGTCCAGAGAGACCGTTCCCCGCGCGCGGCCCGCCTCGATCGCAGCAAGCACATCCTCGCCGCTCAGCTTCGTGCGCTCGGCGATCTCCGCGACGGTGGGCGAGCGCCGGAGGCTCGCCCGCAGTTCGCGCTCCGCGCGTTCAACCGCCAGCCAGCGTTCGTTGAGCCCGCGCGGCAGATGGACCGCCCACGCGGTGTCGCGAAGGTGGCGCTTGAGCTCACCGACCATCGTCGGCACCGCGTAGGTCGAGAACGCCACGCCGCGCTCGGGGTCGAAGCGGTCGATCGCCTTGACGAGGCCGAGGCTCGCGACCTGCACGAGGTCGTCGAGCGGCTCGTCGAGGCGGTTGTAGCGGCGGGCTATGTCGTGTGCGAGCGGCAGGAAGCGGTGCACCAGCGCCTCGCGTAGCGACGGATCGGGGTGGCGCTGGTAACGCACGAAGAGGGAGTGCGTCTCCAGCCGCTCCGGGCGACCTCGAATCCCAGGCCTGGGTGGTTTTGCAGCCATCAATGTCACGGGCGCGCTGAGCGGCGGCCTCGACCCGACGCGATCCGTTCAGCCGAACCGGTTGTCCAGGCTAGCCTTTCGCCTACCCGGCAGACGACGCCGCTACACCGACGCGTGCGCCGGCGGGTCCCCGAGGGGGTCTGTCTAGAATCCGTGTCCGAGCCAGCGCGTGGAGCACTGAAGCGACCTGCGCCCGCTACCCACCGCACGACGACCATGACTCCATCAGCGCCCGGCGAGCTCACGATCGACATATCCGTTTCCGGGAGCACCGCGCTCGTCGCGCTCAACGGAGAGCTCGACATCGCGACGGCGCCTGCGCTCGAGGAGCGCCTCAATGAGCTTTCGCGCGACGGGCTCTCCCGCATCGTCCTCGACCTCCGCGAGCTTGCCTTCATCGACTCCACGGGCCTGCGCGTCGTGCTCGGGCTCGCGAGCGGGCTTGTGGACAGCGACGCGCGCGTCGTGATCGTCAAGGGCCCGGAACCCGTGCAGCGCGTGTTCGCGCTCACCGGGGCCGACCGCGAGCTCGTGATGGTCGACGACCCTTCCGAGCTCGACGCCACCGCGTAGTCACGCGCGCAAACCCGGGAGTAAAGGGGCAAGATCCTTGCCGACGCGCGGATTTCGCGCTACTCGTGTTCAAAGAGCCAACCGGCGTGGCGCCCGAGGCGAGGAGGGTGGGCGCCACGCCGGGAAGCGGGGGAGGCACATATATGAGACGTGACCGAATCAGGCGGGCACGTACAACCCCAGTCTGCCCGCACTGAGCCCGTTCTAAACCTCCGGGCTCAAAATCCGCCAAAACCCCGGCAGGCCTTACGCAGAATGCGGCTCGCGCGCAGCCTCCCCGGCAACCGAGAGCTCGCCTTGCGCCGGCGGGTAGATGAGCTCATGGTCGCCCACCACCAATGCGAACGGCGTGAGCTCGTGCGGTATCGGCTGCGCGCCGAGCCCGAGGTGCAACACACTCCAGCCGCGCACGAGGAGGGCATCGGCGATGAGGCGCCGGTGGCAGCGCCACCACTGCGCCTCCGCGCACATCAGACACACGCTCTCCCGCTGCGCCCCGGCTTGCACACGCTCGAGGGCCTCGTGGAACTCGGACGTCGCCATGTGGTCGGCATAGCCGACGAACGCCGCGTGCGTCCAGCCGTGGTTCGGGGAGTCCGGTCGCGCTCGTCGGAACCCCCCGAGCGCCGCCTCGTGCGAGTAGGTGACGCCCTCAGCGCCGAGCGCCTCCGCGAGGAACGGGCCGTTGAACTGGGGGTGCCTGCGTGAGCGCGGGACGCTGCGGACGTCGACGAGCGCCTGCACGGAAGCACCGCGGAGGAGTCCGACGAGCTCCTGCAGCGAGCGCGTCGAGTGTCCAATCGTGAAGATTGCGGGGAGGTCCATCGAGCACGTCCTACCGGAGCTATCCTAGGCCGGTGCCCACACTGCTTGACCGAGCCCTCAACATCGGCGAGGCGAAGAAGTTCAAGTCCTATGAGCAGCGCGTAAAGCTGATCGGCGCGTTCGAGGCTGAGCTCGAGCTCGACTCCGACGGCGAGCTCCGCGAGCGCATGGACGTCCTGCGCGAGCGCGCTCGCGAAGACGAGGCGCTCGAGGAGCTGCTCCCGGAGTGCTTTGCGCTGGTGCGCGAGGCTGGCCGGCGCACTCTCGCGATGCGGCACTTCGACGTGCAGTTGATCGGCGGCATGGCGCTGCACGACGGCTGTATCGCGGAGATGAAGACCGGCGAGGGAAAGACGCTCGCGGCGACCCTCGCGGTCGTTCTCAACTCACTCGCGATTCGCGAGGAGGAGCCGCCGCCCGGGACGGGTGGAAGCACCCGGGCGAGAACGGCGACGGCGCCTCCCCGCAGCAGCCCGAGTGGAGCGAGCGAAAGAGCGTCCACGTGGTCACGGTCAACGACTACCTCGCGCGACGCGACGCGGAATGGATGGCGCCGATCTACGAGGCGCTCGGCCTCAGCGTCGGCGTGATCCAGAACATGCAGCCCTTCGAGGAGAAGCAGCGCGCCTATGGGTGCGACATCGTCTACGGCACGAACTCAGAGTTCGGGTTCGATTACCTGCGTGACAACATGGCGAAGGACCTGCGCGAGAAGGTCCAGCGCGGTCATCACTTCGCGGTCGTCGACGAGGTCGACAACATCCTGATCGACGAGGCGCGCACGCCGTTGATCATCTCGGGCGCGCCCGAACAGGCCGCGGATCTCTACGTGCGCTTCGCGCGCCTTGCGCCCCGGATGGTGTCGGGCGAGACGCCCGAAGGCATGGACCCTCGCACGCGCAAGGAGTTCGTCGCCGAGTTCGACTACGAGATCGACGAGAAGCACAAGACGGTGTCGGTCACCGAGCGCGGCGTCACGAAGGCGGAGCGTTTTCTCGGCATCGACCATCTCTACCGCGCCGAGAACGGCCATCTCGTCAACCACCTCATCCAGTCGCTGCGCGCGGAATCGCTCTACAAGCGCGGCGTGGACTACGAAGTGATCGACGGCGAGGTCAAGATCATCGATGAGTTCACCGGTCGCATCCTCGAGGGACGGCGCTGGTCGGAGGGGTTGCACCAGGCGGTCGAGGCGAAGGAGGACGTCGCGATCCAGGAGGAGAACCAGACGCTCGCGACGATCACCTACCAGAACTACTTCCGCCTCTACGAGAAGCTCAGCGGGATGACGGGCACGGCGCTCACGGAGGCGACCGAGTTCATGAAGACCTACAACCTTCCGGTCGTCCAGATCCCGACCAACAAGCCGATGGTCCGCGACGATCGCAACGATCAGGTCTACAAGACCAAGCCAGGCAAGTGGCACGCGGTCGTTGACGAGATCCAAGCCCGCAACGAGGCGCGCCAGCCCGTGCTCGTGGGCACGATCTCAGTCGAGGTCTCGGAGCTCATCTCCGAGCGCCTGAAGAAGCTCGGGATCAAGCACAGCGTGCTGAACGCGAAGCCTGAGCACGCGGCGCGCGAGGCCGAGACGATCGCCGAGGCGGGCCGCCCCGGAGCCGTCACGATCGCGACGAACATGGCCGGCCGCGGCGTGGACATCATGCTCGGCGGCAACGCTCAGCACCTCACTCGGCTCGAGCTCGCGAAGGAGGGCATCGAGCCGGAGGACGACCGCTACGAGCAGCGTCTCGCCGAAGTCTTGCCGGAGATCGAGAAGCGCGTCGATGCCGATCGCGAGCAGGTGATGGCGTCCGGCGGTCTCTACATATGCGGCACCGAGCGCCACGAGTCGCGACGCATCGACAACCAGCTGCGCGGCCGCTCGGGGCGCCAGGGTGACCCCGGCGAAAGCCGCTTCTTCCTCTCCGCCGAAGACGACCTCGTGCGCCTGTTCGCCGGGGAACGCATCTACAAGATCCTCGATCGCCTCGGTGGGGTGGACGACGACGGGCGCGAGGAACCGATCGAGGCGGGGATGCTCTCGAAGCAGATCGAGAAGGCCCAGAAGAAGGTCGAGGAACAGAACTTCCTCTTCCGCAAGCGAGTGCTCGAATACGACGACGTCATCAACGAGCAGCGTCGCATCATCTACGCCTACCGAGACGGCATCCTCGAAGGCAAGGACATGGGCGAGGAGGCGCGCGAGCAGATCGGCTCCGTGATCGATCACACCGTCGGCGAGTATCTCGAGGGGGATCGCATCGAAGACTGGGACGTCAACGGGCTCATCGGCGCGCTCTCGCAGTTCTTCCCCGTGGACCTCGAGGGCGAGGAACTCGATCCCGAGCACGTCGAGCCGAACGTGCTCTCCGAGCAGCTGACGGAAGTCGCGCTTCGCCGCTACGAGACGCGCGAAGGAGAGCTCGGCGAGGAGCTTATGCGAGCGCTCGAGCGCTTCCTGCTGCTCGAGATCATCGACGAGAGATGGCGCGAGCACCTCTACGACATGGACTACCTGCGCGAGGGCATCGGCTTGCGCGGCCACGCGCAGATCGACCCGCTCGTCGCGTACAAGAACGAGGGCTACACGCTCTTCGTCGACCTCATGAACAGCGTCTGGTCTGACTTCGCGCGCATGATCTTCAACGTCCAGGTGACCGTCGATGGGCAGGCACCAGGCGTGCCCGCGCCCGGGCCCGCGCAGTTTGCCGCGGCGGGGAGCGCGACGCAGCCGGGCCGCGTCTCCTACTCGGGCGGGACGAGCGCGATGGGATCGGGCGCGATGGCCGCCGCGGCCGTGGCCGCGGGCGTCGGCGGCGAGCAGGAGCTGCTCGCCGACGGCGAAGCCCAGGCTGCGCCCGTCGTGGAGCAGCGCGTAGTCGACTCCGAGCACCAGATCGGCCGCAACGACCCGTGTTGGTGCGGCTCGGGTAAGAAGTTCAAGAAGTGTCACGGCGCCTAGTCGCGAGCGCGTAGCGATGGTCACGGGCGTGCAATCCGACTCCTTTCCGCAGCGCGTCGCGGCGGTCCGCGAGCAGCTGAAGCTGCTGGCGGACTATCTTTGACCCGAACGCGCTTGCCGAGCGCGTCAAGGCGCTCGAGGCCGAGATGGGATCGGAGGGCTTCTGGGAGGACTCCGAGCGCGCGCCGAGGATCTCGTCCGAGCACGCGCGCGCCTCGCGGCGCCTTCAGACCTTTCGCCAGCTCGAGGCCGACGTCGCCGACCTCGACGCGCTCGTCGAGCTCGCGGGCGAGGACCCGAGCATCGAGCAGGAGCTCGAGGAGCTCCTCGCCTCGGCACAGCAGCGGCTCGAGGAGCTCGAGGAGCAGCGGCTCTTCGCCGGGCGCTACGACGCGGGCGATGCGCTCGTTACGGTCAACGCGGGCGCGGGCGGCACCGACGCGCAGGATTGGGCCGAGATGGTGCTGCGAATGGAGATGCGCTGGGCGCAGCGGCGTGAGTTCGAGGTCGAGTTGCTCGAGGTGATCCCGGGCGAGGAAGCGGGCGTCAAGTCCGCGACCTTCAGAGCATCGGGGGAGAACGCCTACGGGCTGTTCGCGGCCGAGCGCGGCGTGCACCGGCTCGTGCGGCTCTCGCCCTTTGACTCCGCGCACCGGCGGCACACGAGCTTCGCCGGCGTTGAGGTCGCGCCCGTCGTCGAAGACGCGGGCGAGGTCGAGATCGACGACGACGACCTGCAGGTGGACACCTATCGCGCGTCGGGCGCCGGCGGCCAGCACGTCAACAAGACCGACTCCGCGGTGCGCATCACGCATCGACCGACGGGCATCGTCGTGCAGTGCCAGAACGAGCGCTCGCAGTCGTCGAACCGCGCGACCGCGATGACGATGCTCCGCGCGAAGCTCCTCGAGCGCCGGGAGCGGGAACGCGAGCAGGAGATCGCGCGCGAGAAGGGCGAGTCGCAGAGCGCCGACTTCGGCTCGCAGATCCGCTCGTACGTGCTGCACCCCTACTCGCTAGTGAAGGACCATCGGACGGGCCGCGAGGTGGGCGACGTCCAGCGCGTGCTCGACGGCGACCTCGACGGCTTCGTCCGCGCCTTCCTGCTCCTCCGTGCGGCGAGCGCGACCAACGGCGCCGAATCCGACGGCGCGGCCGGCTAGCGATCGTGCAGGAGCAGAGCAGCGACGGCGAGCGGGAGCGCCTCGCGACACCGGTCTCGGGCGCGGGCGCTCGTGAGCCGGACGTGGACGGGCATCTGCCGCCGTCGCCGCCCGTGGGCAGGCGCGGCAGCCGCTCGCAGCTTCCGTTTCCGTCCCTCGCATCCCCCTACCCGCCGATCGCCGACTACGGCTTCCTCTCGGACTGCCACACGGGCGCGCTCGTCGCCTCCGACGGCGCGATCGAGTGGATGTGCCTTCCGCACTTCGACTGTCCGAGTGTCTTCGCGGCGATGCTCGACCGCTCGGCGGGGAACTTTCGCGTCGGCCCCTACGGCATCTACGTCCCCGCGGGTCGTCGCTACCTCCCGGGCACGAACATCATCGAGACGACGTGGATGACGCCGCACGGCTGGCTCGTCGTGCGCGACGCGCTCGCGATCGGCGACTGGGAGGACGACAAGCACGGCACTAGCCACACGCGACCTCCGACCGACTACGACGCGGGTCACCTGCTCGCGCGCGTGATCGAGTGCGTGAAGGGCGAGGTGCAGGTCGAGATGGTGTGCGAGCCGGCATTCGACTACGGCGCGCGGCCGGCGCGCTGGTCGCAGCCAGCGCTCGAAGGCGGCGGCTTCCATGCGCTCGACGCCGGCGCGGATGAGCCCGCGTTCCGCCTGTACTCGGACATGCGGATGGGCATCGAGGGCAACCGCGTGCACGCGCGGCACACGATGCGCGAGGGCGAGTCGCGCTTCTGCGCGATGTCCTGGGCGCACGAGCTCGCGGGGCCGCGCTCCGCGCGGGAGGCGCAGGACACCATCGACCGCACGACGCGCTTCTGGCGCACGTGGCTGAGCGAAGGCGTCTTCCCGGACCATCCGCTGCGCCCGCACCTGCAGCGCTCAGCGCTCGTGCTCAAGGGTCTGACGTTCATGCCGACCGGCGCGCTGCTCGCCGCGCTCACGACGTCGCTGCCGGAGACTCCGGGCGGCTCGCGCAACTGGGACTATCGCTACTGCTGGATGCGCGACGCCGCGTTCACGCTCTGGGGCCTGCATGCGCTCGGCCTCGACTGGGAGGCGGACGACTTCGTCGAGTACATCGCCGACCTCCGGCGAAACGAGGACGGATCGCTGCAGATCATGTACGGGATCAACGGCGAGAAGGACCTCGCGGAGCGAACGCTCGAGCACCTCAAGGGGTACGAGCACGCGCGGCCCGTGCGCGTCGGCAACGCGGCGTTCGAGCAGCGCCAGAACGACGTCTACGGGGCCGTGCTCGACTCCGTCTACCTGCATTCCAAGGCGCGCGACCACATCCCCGAGCGCGTGTGGCCGGTGCTCGTAGAGCAGGTCGAATGCGCGGCGCGCGTGTGGAGGGAGCCTGACCAGGGCATTTGGGAGGCGCGCGGCAAGCCCCGGCACTACGTCTCTTCGAAGCTCATGTGCTGGGTCGCACTCGACCGCGGCGCCCGCCTGGCGGAACGGCGCGGCGAGCCGCAGCTCTCGGGAGGCTGGCAGGACATCGCCGATGAGATCCGCACGGACATCCTCGCCCGCGGCGTCGATCGGCGAGGAGTCTTCCGTCAGCATTACGACTCCGACGCGCTGGACGCCTCGAACCTGCTCGTGCCACTCGTGCGCTTCCTGCCCGCCGAAGACGAGCGCGTGCGTGCCACCGTGAGCGCGATCGGCGAGGAGCTCACGGAGCACGGACTCGTTCTCCGCTACCGCCCACAGGAGACCGACGACGGCCAGAGCGGGGAGGAGGGTACGTTCCTGATCTGCTCGTTCTGGATGGTCTCCGCGCTGTCGGAAATCGGCGAGCACGGCGAGGCGATGCAGCTGCTAGAGCGGGTCCTCTCCTACGCGTCGCCGCTCGGCCTCTTCGCGGAGGAGCTCGACGTGACTTGCGGGCGCCACCTCGGCAACTACCCCCAGGCGTTCACGCACCTCGCCCTGCTGAACGCCGTCACGCACGTCGTCGCGGCCCAGGAGGAGGCGTGAGGCCCGGGCGGGTCGGCCGGTAATCTGTGCGCGGCATGACGACGGCCACGACTCAGCGCTGGATCTGCGAGTCCTGCGGATTCATCTATGACCCCGAGGAAGGCGATCCCGACGGCGGGATCGCGCCGGGCACGCGGTTCGAGGAGATCCCGGACGACTGGTTCTGCCCCGTGTGCGGGGCGCGCAAGCGGGATTTCGTTCCCTACGACGAGGACTGAACGCCGGATCTAGGCGGCCTCCCGCAGGCCGCCCTCGCGCTCGAGGTCAAACGGCGCGAGCGGGGCGGCGTCGAGCGGTTCCGCCACCGCCTCGAGCTCAGCCGTCTCGGACATCTCCTCGCCCTCGCCGACGCGCAGCGTCCGACCCCGCGGTGCACCGTGTATCGGCTCGGGGGATCCGATGCTCAGCGGGTCGAGACCGTGCTCGCTCACCAGGCGGGCGAGCGCGCGCGCGGCGGCGCGCAGCTCGCGGGCATTGTGGGACGCCATCACCGTGAGACGCAGGCATGCGTCCCGCGGGGCGCTCGCAAGGGGAGCGATCGCCTCGACGAACAGCCCACGCTCGATCGACGCGTCCGCCAACGCGCTCGTCAAGCTCGCGTCTCCGATGAGCAACGGGACGATCTGTAGCTCGCTCTCAGGCACGGCGAAGCCCTCGTCCGCGAGCGCCCCGCGCAACGTGCGAGCGGCGAGCCGCAGCCGCTCGACGCGGTGGGGGCGGCTTTCGATGAGCTCGAGCGCTGCCAGCCCGGCGGCGACTGCCGGAGGCGCGGGAGCGCTCGAGCACGCGAGCGGTCGCGCGACCTCGATGAGCTGCTGGACGGTGTCCTCGCGAGCACACGCGTACCCGCCGTAGGAGCCGAGCGCGTTGCCGAGGGTGCCGACGAGCACGTCGACGCGCTCCGTGAGGCCCGCCTCCGCCACCGCTCCGCGGCCACCCGGCCCAAGCGCGCCGATCGCGTGCGACTCGTCGACGATCACGCGTGCGTCGTATGCGTCCGCGAGCTCGAGGATCTCCTCGAGCGGCGCGACGTCCGCCTCGGTTGCGAACAGCGACTCCGTGGCGATGAAGCGCTGGCCTTGGTCGCGATGGGCGCGCATGCACCACGCGAGGTGCTCCACATCGCAATGCCGATACATCACGACCTGCGCCTCGCCGAGCCGGCAGCCGTCGAGGATCGAAGGCTCGCTGAGCTCATCGCAGAAGACCACGTCACCGGGGCCCGTGAGCGCGCCGAGGACGCCGAGGACCGCGAGGTAGCCGGAGCCGAAGAGGACGCACGCCTCGCTCCCGGTGAAGCGAGCCAAGCGCTCCTCGAGACGCCGGTGGATCGTCATCGAGCCCGACACGAGGCGCGAGGAGCATGCGCCGACACCCCAGCGCATCGCGGCATCTGCCGCCGCGGCGCGCACGTCCGGATGGTCGGCGAGCCCGAGGTAGTTGTTCGAGCAGAGCAGCAGCACGGGCTTGCCGTCGAGCAGCACGCGCGGCCCCTGCGGCCCGGAGACCAATCGAAGGCGACCGCGCACGTGCATCGGTGCGAGCTCACTCACAGACTCTTCGATCCCGTTCATGGACCCTCCCATCGTCGTTTGCCGGGTAGGTGCGATCAATCTCCCCATCCCGCAGCCGAAGGGGAAGGTGGAACCTTGTGCTTGGCGCGATAGCGAAGCTGGGTCGAGGGGTCCCAGAGGCGTACCTCGAGCCCCTGCTTGCGCCGAAGGTGCTCGTCGACGACGTCCGGCGTCTCGCCGCTCAGCCATCCCGAGCGGTTGTCGGGACGTGGATTGCAGCCGTTGTCGTGCTGGCGTGCGACGTTCAGCCCGAGCCCCTCGAACATCGCGCGGTCGCGCTCCGGGGGGTCGCCGAGCGTCGTCAGGAAGTTGCCCATCATCACGCCGTTGAGGCCCGCTTTCACGGCAAGCGGCTGGAGCTCCCCGAGGTTCTCGACGCGACCGCCGCAGAGGCGGAAGAGCGCATCGGGCAGCACCAGGCGGAAGATCGCGATCCATTTGACCGCCTCCCAGGGATCCATGAGCTCGCGGTCGCCGAACTTCGTTCCCGGTCGCGGATTGAGAAGGTTGATGGGGACGCTCGTGGGGTTGATCGAGGCCAGCTCGAACGCCATCTCGACGCGTTGCTCAGGTGACTCGCCGAGGTTGAGAATGCCGCCGACACATGTCTCGAGCCCCGCCTCGCGCACCGCCTCGATCGTGCGCAGGCGACCCTCGTAGCGGACCGTCTTGGTGACCTCGGGGTAGTAGCTTCGAGCGCTCTCGACGTTGTGGTGCACGCGCTGCACGCCGGCCTCCTTGAGCGCTTTCGCGCGCTCGGCGGACATGTGGCCGATCGACGCACAGCGCTTGAGATTGGTGCGCTCGGCGACGAGCCGCGCCCCGGCGAGCACCTTTTCGAAGTCGCGCGCGGAGAGCCCCTGCCCCTGCGTGACCATGCAGAAGCGGTGCGCGCCTGCCGCTTCCGCGGCGAGCGCGTGTTCGAGCATCTGCTCGGGCTCCATCATCGGGTGCATCGGGGTCTCCGCGTCCGCGAAGCGCGACTGCGCGCAGAAGCCGCAGTCCTCCGCGCAGCCTCCCGACTTCGCATTCACGAGCGAGCACATGTCGGTGGCAGCGCCGAAGCGCTCCTGGCGCGCAAGCCACGCGCGCTCGACGAGCGCCTCGATGTCAGGGTGCTCGCTCGTGGCCCCCAGGGCGAGGGCTTCTTCGCGAGTGATCAACGGGGGCATCCGTGACGGCTCCTGTCGTCGGCTCGGTGGCCGCGTCCGAACATTAGGTCGCTTCGCGGACGCCCACTTGGCTATTCGCCGCGCCAGCGCGGGGCGCGCTTCTCCGCGAACGCGCGCATGCCCTCGCGCATGTCCTCCGTTGCGAAGGAGGCGCGGCGCAGCTCGATCAGCTCCTGCTCGAGCTCCTCGGGCATCTCGGCGGCGTTGCGCAGGACGGCCGCGATCACGCGCTTGTTGCCGAGCTGCGAGAGCGGCGCATTGCCGGCCAGCTCGCCCGCGAGCTCCAGGTCGAGCGCTTCGAGCTCGTCCTCGGGGGCGACGCGGTTGACGAGCCCCCAGCTCAGCGCGGTCGCGGCGTCGATGTTGCGGCCGAGCAGGAAGAGCTCCCGCGTGCGCGCGGCGCCGATCGCCTCGATGAAGCGGCGGATCCCGGTGTGCGAGTAGACGAGGCCGAGCTTTGCCGGCGGCATGCCGAGCTTGATCGCGTCCTTGGCGACGCGCAGGTCGCAGGCGAGCGCGAGCTCGAGGCCGCCGCCGATCGTGTGCCCCGGGAGCATCGCCAGCGTTGGGTACGGGAACAGCTCGAGTGCGTCGATCGCCTGCGTGAAGGGGTGGGCGACGAGGCCCTCTGCGCGCGTCTCGAACTCCTCGTCGGGGATCTCCCCGATGTCATAGCCCGCCGAGAACATCCCGTGCGCGCCGGTGACGATCACGCAGCGAACCTCAGCCTGCGGCCCTTGTGCGCCGAGCTCCCGGAGGGTCGCGGTGATCGCGTCGAGAATCGGGTGGTCGAGCGCGTTGCGCTTCGCGGGGTTCGAGATTGTGAGGCGCGCGACGCCGCGGGCCGGCTCGTCGACCAGAAGCTTGCCGTCGGCGAGCGCCCGCGCGATTGACGCGCGTCGAGCCGCGTCGTCGCTCTGTGACGATGTTGTCTTACCCGGCATGGGCGCGACAGGCTAGCGCGCCAGCGTGCTCGCTGCCGGCATCCGCGTTCATAAGCGTGGCTGGGGCATTTTGCGCCGCCCGGTTGACGGCGCGGAGTCGTTTGGTATGCCGCGGGCCGAGAGGGACGGGCGGGCGGGGCCCAGAAGCGCTCGGATCGGAGGAGATCGCACAGGCGGTGGGCTTCGAAGTGTGGGTGCACGGGTCTCGCGCAGGCCGCGGGAGCTGGTGCCTGGCCCTGTTTGCGGTTCTCCGCTCGCCGCGACCGCGGGTGGCGCGCCGCGGCCGCCGCTGTCGCAGCCCACGCTGAGCGCCTCGCTCGTGGCGCCCGCCCCGGTTCCTTCGCGGTCGCCTCCGCTTGGGGCGAGAACTACGCGGCGAACTCGGGGAGGCGGCCCCGAAACGAGCACGACGTACCAGTTCGAAGTGCACGTGCGCGACCGGCGGGATCGGCAATGCCGCGGGCGCAACCATTCAGCTTGGAGCTGCTCGAAAACGGCACGGTCATGGCGTGGGGCGACAACGTGTCCGGCGACTCGGCGACGGCACGATGACCGGGCCCGAATAGCAACGACCAGTACCCGTGCAGCCGCGTGCCGGTCGAAGTCCTCGGGTTGAGCGGCGTCATCGCGATCGCGGCGGGCGGTACCACAGCCTCGCCCTGCTCGCCAACGGCACCGTGATGGCCTGGGGCTACAACAAGGAAGGGCAGCTGGGCAACGGCACCACGGAAAGCAGCGACGTGCCGGTGCCCGTGCCCGGCCTCAGCGGCGTGACCGCGATCGCCGCAGGCGGCGAATACAGCCTCGCCCTGCTCAGCAACGGGAAGGTCATGGCGTGGGGCGAGAACAACCACGGCCAGCTCGGCCATCCGTCGATCGCGAGGAGTCTCGTGCCCGTTGAAGCCGAACTGAGCGGAGTCAAAGCGATCGCCGCCGCGTGGGACCACAGCCTCGCGGTCCTGAGCAACGGCACCGTGATGTCCTGGGGGTACAACCACGAAGGCGAGCTCGGACACGGTCTCAAGGACGAATACGAAATATTCCCGCAACCGGTGTGCGCAGTCGGCGAAAGCTATCCCTGCACCAAGAACCAGCTGACCGGCGCGGTCGCGGTGTCAGCCAGCTCCACGTTCAGCATGGCGCTGCTGAGCAACGGCACGATCGCAGCGTGGGGCAACAACGCGTGGGGCGTGCTAGGCACCGGCGCCAGCTCGGAAAGTGACGTCCCCGTCCTCGTCAGCGGCGTGAGCGAAGTCACGGCGATCGCGGCCGGCGAGAACTACGCGCTCGACCTGTCTCGCGACGGAACGGTGCGTGGGTGGGGCGACGGTCTCGACGGCCAGCTCGGCGACCGTACGTACGAAACGAGCGAATCTCCGGTTCTCGTCAGCGGGCTCTCTGGAGCAACGGCGATCGGCGCCGGGCACAACACGAGCATTGCGCTCGCGGCGCCGCCCACCCCTTACCCGAGGATCCTCAGCGTGACGCCCAATCAGGGTCCTCCGGGGGGCGGCACTGCGGTCACGATCAAAGGTGTGAACTTCACCGGAGCCACGGCTGTGAAGTTCGGAAGCTCGAATGCCGCGAGCTTCGAAGTCGTCTCGGAAACCGAAATCAGGGCGGTCACGCCGGCTGGGAGCGGCTTCGTCGCCGTGACGGTGATCAATCCGGCGGGCGAAAGCCCTGAAACCGGGAACACCGGCTTCACCTTCAATCTAAGGCCGCAGATCCGCAGCGTCGAACCCGACCACGGCCCGCCGTCCGGCGGCACCACGGTGACGATAACCGGCAAGCACTTCGTCGGAGTGAGCGAAGTGAAGTTCGGTTCAACCGAGGCGCGCAGCTTCACCGTCCAGTCCGAAACGCAGATCACGGCCGTCTCGCCCGCGTTCGGAGGTGGAGGGGAAGATGCGGGTCCGATCTTCGTCACGACCGCCGAAGGGACCAACAAAGCAGACGAAGTCGGCAGCCTCAAGACGACCGGCTTCATCTACGAACCCACGATCAGCAAGATCGAACCGTCGTCGGGTCCTGGACCGGCGGCACCACGGTGAAAATCACCGGCGCGGCCTTTCTCGGTAACAACAAGTACGCGGAAGATCCGACGCTCCTCGAACCGGTCCTGCAGTTCGTCTACTTCGGCTCCACGCCGGCGAAGAACGTCAACTTCGTCTCGCCCACGGAAGTCACCGCCGTCTCGCCGGAAGGGAGCGGCACGGTGAACGTCACCCTGCACACGATCGTCGGCAACAGCCCACCCGAGCCTGCTGATCAGTTCACCTACGGCGCGACCCTCCGAGAGGGCTATCCGCAGCTCTACGACAACTTCGTGAAGCTGATGGCAAGCCCGGTCGGGGCCCTTGGCTACGGCACGCTCGGCCTGCGCACCCGTAGCCTGGAAATCGACTGTGCGAGCGTGGGCTTCGGTTCGGCGTCGAATGAAGGCTCGCCCGTCCCCAGCGGCCGCGGCCAGATCCTCGCGTTCGGCGGGCAGGCGCACGAACCCTCGCAGGCCTACCAGGGCTGCCTCAAGTGCGCGCCCCTGGAACAGGAACAGCACACGTGCCCGGAAATCCGCGTGAGCGACGAACCAGCACTCAGCTCCGGCGAGCACGGACCGTTGACCACGCCGTGGGACCTAGAACTGCGCTGCGGCGAACGCGAAGAAGAAGAAGGAGTGCCAGTCGTCCGCATCGGGGTTCCCGAAGGCAGCGCGCCCACGACGGGCTGTAAGAGCTCGGCCGCCGAAGCGGCGGAAATACAGAGCGAAGAACAACAGCACAAGGGCTGCTACGCGTCTCCCGCGCCGCCGGGCTGCGTCAAGATCGCTCTTGTCTCACCCCCGAATGGGCTCGAAGCAGTGTACGAAGGCTCCGTGACCGCGCGGGTCGCAAACGGCTTCGGCAACGGCTTGAACGCATCTCGCTTGCGGTTCAGGTCCATCGAACCCGGCAGGCTGCACCTCGCGGGCAATTTCGAAGAAGCGATGGAAATCGGTGGCGAAATGAGAGTGTCGGGCGAGGGCGACCTCGAACTGCTCCAAGTCAAGTAGTGCGCGTCCGCCGTGCTCCCTTGACATTTGCGCGGCTGAGGAGTAATCCTGGCATTGGCGTCGATTTCGTAGGCCCTCACAAAGGTGACTAGGACGGCGAGGAGGAGATACGGCCACGACCACAGCAACACGCGGATCCGTGCGCTCGGCGCCGAGCGTCCTGAAGTTCGCGTCGCTCTGCGTGGCATCGCTTGCCCTCGTGTCGCCTGCGCTCGCCTCCGCGCGCGCCGCGCCCACAAGCGATGCGGGAAGCGGGCCGTTTGCCGGCGTGCTCGCCTCGCCGCTTGCGACGCCCGCCGCGGCCGGTTCGAGCGTGGTCTCCGCTTGGGGCGAAAACACCGCCGGTGAGCTCGGGGACGGCAACGAAACCAACACAGACGTTCCCGTCGAAGTGCTCGGGCCGGGCGGGGTCACCGCGATCGCCGCCGGCGGCTACCACAACCTCGAGCTGCTCGAAGGGGGAACGGTGATGGCCTGGGGCACAGACGGCGATGGGCGACTTGGCACCGGTACGCTGAACGGGCCCGAAACCTGCTCGAACCAGTACTCGTGCAGCCGGGTGCCGATCGAAGTGAAGGGGTTGAGCGGCGTGACGGCGATCTCGGCTGGCCGCTACCACAGCCTTGCGCTCCTCAGCAACGGCACGGTGATGGCCTGGGGTGACAACAGAGAAGGGCAGCTCGGAAACGGCACCACCGAAAACACCGGTGTCCCGACACTCGTGCCCGGCCTGAGCGGCGTGACCGCGATCGCCGCCGGTGGCGAATACAGCCTCGCCCTGCTCAGCGACGGAAAGGTGATGGCCTGGGGCGCGAACGGCAGCGGTCAGCTGGGCGACGGCACAAACACGACGAGGCTCAAGCCCGTCGAAGTCAGCGGACTGAATGGGGTCACCGCGATCGCGGCCGGGTGGCACCACAGCCTTGCCGTGCTCAGCAACGGCACCGTCATGTCCTGGGGCTTCAACCGCGAAGGCGAGCTCGGACAGGGATTCACGAGTGAAGACAGCTCGACGCCGAGCCCCGTTTGCGCGGTTGGCGAAAGCTACCCGTGTGCCAACGACCTGACCGGCGTGGTGGCAGTGTCGGCGGGCACCTGGTTCAGCATGGCGCTCCTCAGCAACGGCACGGTCGCGACGTGGGGGTGGAACGGATGGGGCGAACTGGGCAACGGCACGACCTCGGAGGGCAACGTCCCCGCCCTCGTCAGCGGCTCAAGCGAAGTCATCGCGATCTCGGCCGGCGGAAACTACGCGCTCGACCTCTCTCGCGGCGGCAGCGTGCGCGCCTGGGGCGAAGGTCTCAACGGCCAGCTCGGCGACAACGCGTCAAAGACGTCGGACTCTCCGGTTCTCGTGAGCGGTCTCACGGAAGCGACGGAGATCGGCGCCGGTGAGAACCACAGCATCGCCCTCGCGGCGCCACCCACGCCGTACCCGAGAGTCGTGAGCGTGACGCCCAACGAAGGCGTCCCGGTGGTGGGACGTCGGTCACGATCACCGGCACCCACTTCACCGGTGCGACCGCGGAGACGTTCGGCAGCTCGAGCGCGAAAAGCTTCGAGTCGTCTCCGAAGGCGAAATCAGGGCCGTGTCGCCGGCGGGCACGGGCACCGTGGACGTCAGGGTCACCACACCGCTGGGTGAAAGCGCCGCCGGGACAGGCGATCGCTTCACGTTAGCCTGCGGCCGAAGCTCAGCAAGGTCGAACCAAACCACGGTTCGCCGTCCGGCGGCACAACCGTGACGATCACCGGAAAGCACTTCACCGGGGCGACCGAAGCCAGGTTCGGCTCGACTCGGGCGCGCAGCTTCGAAGTCAAGTCCGAAACGCAGATCTCGGCCGTGTCGCCAGCCTTCGGCGGTGGCGAGCAGGACGCGGTTCCGGTCTACGTCACGACTGCGGAAGGGACCAACGAACCCGACGAAGTCGGCAGCCTCAAGACGACCGGCTTCATCTACGAACCGACGCTCAGCAAGATCGAACCGTCGTCGGGTCCGGCGTCGGGCGACAAGTCCGTGAAGATCACGGGCTCGGCGTTTATCGGCGAAAACATCTATGCGCCACCGCTGGAATCGCTGCGTGAACCGGTGCTGCAATACGTGTACTTCGGCTCGACGCCGAGCCAAGAGCGTCAACATCGTCTCGCCCACCGAAGTCACCGCCGTGGCTCCGGAAGGAACCGGCACGGTTGACGTCATCCTGGACACGATCATCGGCGACAGCACCCCGAAGGCTGCCGATCGCTACACCTACGTAGGCACGCCGCCGACGCCGACCGTCACCGGCGTCTCGCCGAATCACGGGCCGGTCTCGGGCGGCACCTCCGTCACGATTAGCGGCTCGCACTTCACTAGCGCGACGGCGGTCAAATTCGGCACGGCCAACGCGAGCACCTTCAAGGTGGAATCGGAATCGAAGATCACGGCTGTGTCGCCCTCAGGGTCGGGTGCCGTCAACGTCACGGTTACGGGGCCCGGAGGCACGAGCGCGACGAGCTCCGCCGACGAATTTGCGTACAGGACGGGGTTGGCCGAAGGGTCCCCCCAGCTTTATTCCAACTACGTCAGGCTCCCGAGCAACCCGATCGGGGTTCTCGGCTACGGGACGCTCACACTCCGCTCGCGGACCCTAGAAGTCCAATGCGCGAGCGTGGGCTTCGGCTCCGCATCCAACGAAGGCTCGCCGGTTCCCCGCGGACGAGGCGAAGTGCTCGGATTCGGCGCCCAGGCACATGAACCAGCGCAGCCCTACCGCGGATGCCAGAAGTGCTCGCTGCTGGAAGTGGAACAGCAGAAGTGCCCGGAAATTTGGGTCACCGACGAACCAGCGTTGAGCTCTGGGAAGCGCTCGGAACCGTTGAGCACGCCGTGGAACGTCGAACTGCGCTGTGGTGTACGCGAAGAAGAACCAGAAGTACCGCTGGTACGCATCGGGATTCCAAACGGCGCCGCCCCGCATGCTCCGGGCTGCGCCGGAGGTGCAGAAGAAGTTGAAGTGAAAAACGAAGAAAGCGAACGCGAGGGCTGCTACGCGTCCCCTGCGCCGCCGGGGTGCATCAAGATCGACGTCGTGGACCCGGGCACTGCCCTCGAAGCCGTCTACGAAGGATCGGTGTGGGCGCGGGTCCTGAACGGCTTCGGCAACGGCCTGAGCGCCTCGCGGCTGGAGTTCGCCTCGGGAGAACCCGGCAAGCTCCATCTCTCTGGCAACTTCGAAGAAGCGGCTGAAGTAACGGGCGTGACGAGGGTCTCCGGCCTCTCCGACGTCGAACTTCTGCAGGCGAAGTAGCGGCCGCTACTCGAGCCTTACGAGCGCCTCGCCCTCGCTGACCGCCTGGCCCTCCTCGCAGAGGATCTCCGCGACCGTCCCCGACTCCTCGGCCTCGACCGGCATCTCCATCTTCATCGACTCGAGGATCGCGACCGTGTCGCCCTCCGAGATCGCGTCGCCGACCGCGCATTCGATCTTCCACACGGTCCCTGTGATGTGTGCCGCGACCGCTGCCACGCGCACAAGATAGCCGCCGCGCGCGCGGCGAGTGGAACCGCGCAAGCGCGTAACCTCTCGCGGCTTTCGTGTAGAGCCATAAAGAGCCATGAACGACCTGGCGAACATGCGCGGGCAGATCTACACCGATCCGCGCCCCAAGGAGCACTTCGATCGCTTCCACGAGCGTGCGCGCACGCGCGAACCGGACTGGACCTACGAGGTGACCCGGCTGCTCACGTCGCTCTACGCGTACACGCTGCTGCGCACGCGCGCGATCGCGGCGGAAAACGTGCCGGCCAGCGGTCCGGTGATCCTCGCGCCCAACCACTTCTCCTTCATGGACCACTTCCTCGTCGGCTGCTACCTGCGGCGAAAGATCCGCTTCATGGCGAAGTCGCAGCTCTTCAAGCGCCCGATGCAGTTCGTCTACTCGCACGGAGGCGTATTCCCAGTGCGGCGCGGCGCCCGCGACGAAGAGACCTTCACCACCGCGACGATCCTGCTTGATCGGGGGGCCGCCGTGCTCATGTACCCGGAGGGCGGACGTTCGCGCACCGGCAACCTAGCCGCGCAGGCCAAGCGCGGTATCGGCCGCCTCGCGCTCGAGACGGGCGTGCCCGTCGTGCCGATCGCCGTGTTTGGCTCTGCGCGGGTGCGCAACTGGAAACGACTGCAGTTCCCGAAGATCACCGTGCAGTACGGCGAGCCCATGTGCTGGGAGCGCGTCGCTGATCCGACGCCCGATCAGCAACAGGCCGTCGCAGACGAGATCCTCGCCGAGACGCGGGTGATGTACTCGGGGCTTCAGGAGAAGGGCCGCAAGGGCGTCCTTCAGGGCGTCCGCGAGCAGCAACGCTCGGCGCGCCGCGCGAGCCGGCGCGCCGACACCGCTGCTACGGCGTAGCGGGTGCGGCGCGCCCCGGCACAGGGCTCAGCTGCTCATCCCGCCGAACATGCCGCCCGTGACGTGAAGCGTCTGCCCCTGCACGTAATTCGACCACGGTGAGCACAGCAGGAAGATGCCGTCGGCCGCCTCCTGTGGCGTGCCCGGACGACCGAGCGGGATCAGCATCGACGCGACCTGACGCATCTGCTCCGGGATCCCGAGCTGAACCTCCTCGCCGCCGATCTCCATCACGTTCTCGTCGCCCTTCGCCGCGGTGAGGCGGGTTTCGATGAAGCCGAACGCGACCGCGTTGACGTTCACCTTGAACTGCCCCCACTCCTTCGCGAGCGTTTTCGTGAGGCCGATCACGCCGGCCTTCGCCGCCGAGTAGTTCGCCTGGCCCGCGTTGCCGAATGTGCCGGAGGTGGAGGAGACGTTGACGATCTTGCGGAAGACCTCCTTGCCTTCCTCGCGCTCCTTCTTCGCGGGATCGCGGAAGTAGGGGGCGGCGGCACGGATGATGCGGAAGGGCACGACGAGGTGGATGTCGAGCATCGCCTGGAACTGCTCGTCGGTCATCCTGTGGATGACCTCGTCGCGCGTGTAGCCAGCGTTGTTGACGAGGATGTCGATCTTCCCGAACGCGTCGGCCGCGCTCTTGACGAGCTGCTCGGGAGCGTCGGGCTTCGTGAGGTCCCCCGCGAAGACGGCGGTGTCGCCGGAGATCTCCTTCGCAGCTTCCTCCGCGAGGTCGCTGTCGAGGTCGTTGATCAGCACCTGCGCGCCCTCCGAGGCGAGCAACTCAGCCGTCGCCCGGCCGATGCCGCGCGCCGATCCGGTGACGATCGCGGACTTCCCATCCAGTACTCCCATAGCTCTCTGCACTCCTTCTCGTGGTTGCGTTGGTGCGCGGGAGCTTATATGTGCGCTCGCGTCCCGCCGCCCGCTGCCGCGACCCCTAAAACTGTCGCGAGACGCGCTCCGGGTAGGCATAATTCGTCCATGAGGCGAGGTGAGGCGCGCTCCGGAGTGAGCGGCAAGAGCGCTTGGACGCGCTTGATCGCGATCGCCGCAGCGCTGCTTGCGGCGCTGCTCCTGCCGGCGGCTGGCGCCATCGGATCAGTCGTGCAGCCGCGCGGTGAGGCGGGCCCGGCGCGCGCTTTCGCGGTGACGTTCCCGCGCCATCCGCGAGAGAAGCCGACGGGCATCTCGCTGACGCCCTCGAGACGAAGCCCTACTGGGCGTGCCCGGAACAGCTCTGCGAGGCGATCGTCGACCCCGCGACCCGCGAGGGATCGCGGCGCTGGGCAGCGCCCTCCGGCGGCCCGCTGCTCGAAGGAAGCGGCGAAAAGGGTGGCTATGACCCGGCGGACCTGCAGTCCGCATACAAGATCCCCGCGGCCGGCGGTTCCACCCAGACGGTCGCGTTGGTCGATGCGTTCGGTGACCCCACGGCCGAATCGGACCTCACGGCGTACCGCGAACACTACGGCCTCGAAGCCTGCACGAAGGCGAACGGATGCTTCCACAAGGTCAACGAGGAAGGCAAGGAAAGCGTCTACCCCGAAGCGAACAAGGGCTGGGAGGGCGAGACGGCGCTGGACCTCGACATGGTCTCCGCGGCGTGCCCCCACTGCCACATCCTGCTCGTCGAGGCCACTACCGCGTCGGTTGCGAACCTCGCCGAATCGGAGAACACCGCGGCCTCGCTCGGCGCTACCGAGATCAGCAACAGCTACGGCGTTGCCGAGGAACTCTGCGGCTCCGGGCACTGCGAATCATTCGCATCCTCCTACAAGCACTCGGGTGTACTGATCGTCGCGTCCTCCGGCGACAGCGGCTACGACAACCACTACGAAAAGGACGCCTCGCCGAGCTTTCCCGCGACCTTGCCGAACGTGCTCGCCGTCGGCGGCACGAGCCTCCACAAGAGCACAGCCGCGCGCGGCTGGAGCGAGGCCGTGTGGAACGAACCCGCGCGCGAACTCGCCACGGGCAGCGGCTGCAGCCTCTCCGAGACCAAGCCCTCGTGGCAGTTCGACAAGGGGTGCACGAAGCGCACCGACAACGACGTCGCGGCGGTCGCCGCGTGCCAAACGCCCCTGTCCGTCTACAGCACGCCCTACGCCGGCTGGGAAGACTTCTGCGGCACGAGCGCCGCGGCGCCGTTCGTGACGGCGATCCTCGCGCACGCCGGGGCGCACACCCGCTCGCTCGGCGGGCAGGCCTTCTACGAAAATCGCGGCGACCTCTTCTCGGTCACCGCGGGCAGCAACGGCACCTGCTCGCCGGAATATCTCTGCAACGCGGAAAAGCAGGAATCGGGCTATGACGGCCCGATCGGCCTGGGCACGCCCGACGGCCTGCCGAGCCCCGCGCCCGCGGTGAGCGCGGTCAGCCCCCGCGTGGGCCCGCCCGCCGGCGGGACGCCGGTGACGATCAGCGGCGCGAACTTCGAAGAAGTCGTCGCCGTGAAGTTCGGCGCGACGGCGGCGAAGAGCTTCACCGTCGGCTCGGCGGGCTCGATCTCGGCCGTCGCCCCCGCCGGGAGCGGGACCGTCGACGTCACCGTGGAAACCGTTGCGGGCGCCAGCCAGACGAGCACCGCGGACCACTTCGGCTACTTCGCCCCGCCGCACTACGCGCTCGAAATCCCGCGCGAAGCGCTCGGGGGAACGCCGAGCGCGGTGGCGGTGAACGCCGCAGGGGACGTGTGGGTCTCCGAGCTCTCGAACCCCGCCGTCAAGGAGTTCTCGCCGTCCGGCGCGCTCATCCGCGCGCTGCCCGCGACGCTCGAAAGCCCGTGCAAGGGCTCGCTCTCGGAATCCGTCGGGGTGGCGGTCGACGCGAAGGGCGACCTGTGGCTGACCGACCGCGCGAACGAGCGCGTGCTCGAGTTCTCGCCCGAAGGCCACTGCACGCTCGAATTCGGCGGCGCGGGCGAAGGCTCGGGTCAGTTCAACACGCCGCAGGGGATCGCCATCGGCCCCGCGGGCCGTGTCTTCGTCGTGGACTCCGGCAACGCGCGCGTGCAGGAGTTCTCCGAAAGCGGGGGATTCGTCCGCCAGTTCCCGGTCCACGCGCCCGCGGCCGCAGATCCGTGGGGGATCGCGGTGGCGCCCAACGGGCACGTGTGGGTATCGCTCCTGATCTCCCTCGGGCCCGCCCCCTCGGTGCACGAGTTCTCGGAAAGCGGCGAACCGATCGGCTTCATCCGCTCTGCCGATGGCGCCAAGGAACTCTTCGAATGGCCGACGGGCATCGCGCTGAGCGCGACCGGGGAGCTGCTGATCGCGTACTACGAAGCCAATCACGTCGAAGCCTTCGCCGAAGGTGGCGAACCGCTCGGGCGGTTCGGCGCGTGCTGCAGCGGGGAAGCCCAATTCGAGTGGCCGCTCGGGATCGCGAGCGACGCGGCGGGCGACGTGTGGGTCGCCGAAACGCGTTTCGGACGCGTCGAGAAGTGGGCGCACGGCTAGCGCCGGCGCTCGCGCCGCGCGCTGCTAGGCGCCGAGGATGACGCCGAAGTCCTGCGTGTAGATCGCGCCCGGCTGCCCTTCGCCGAGCGAGCTCGGGACCGCGGCGGTGATCCCGATGCCCGTGTCGTGGAAGCTCACGTCGAGGATGTTCGCGCGGTGGCCCGGCGAGGCCATCCAGGCTTCCACGATCGCCTTCGGCGTCGCGAGGGCGAGCGTGCCCCACGCGATGTTCTCGCCGACGACGTAGCCGAGCCGCGAGCTGTAGATGTAGCCCGCCGAGCGCAGGCGGTCGAGCAGCGTTTCGCCGCCCGGCGCTTCGTGGTCGAAGTAGGAGCGTGCGAGCATGTCATCGCTGTGGTGCTGCGCCGCGACCCGCAGCTGCCCGTCGGGGCGCAGCGGCTCCTCGCCGTTGCGCGCGCGTTCGCGGTTGATGAGGCAGAAGATGGCGGCGCGCGCACGTTCGAGGTCGCTCGCGATCGGGAGCACCGTGGTGTCCGGGCACGTGGCGCTCGCGAGGCTCGCGAGGTTCACCGATGCGGGCGTGTTGCCGTGCGAGGTGGCGGGGTGTCCGCTGTGCCGGCGCAGCGAGCGCACCGAGCACTTGCCGAAGTAGCGGCGCGAGGCCTTGCCGCCATGATGCTTGTGCCTGCGGCCGTGGTGCTTGCGTGCCGATTTTCCGTGACGGCGGTGGTGCCTACCGCCGTGGTGAGTGCGGCACAGCACGGACTTCTGCGCGCGTTCGGGCGCCGCGGACGCGCTGGCGGCGAACGCCCACAGGACAGCCGGGATCATGAGGATGCACAGGAACGCCTTCCCCGCCCGCCGAAGCGGTAGTCGTGTGTGAGCAACCACGTAATTGGGTTCGGCTCATTCGTGACGTTCTTTCCCGCAGTTTGCGCGTAGTGGACATTTGTTCGACGGGCTGCTAGAGCCCGTAAGAGCGCCCGATGACCTCGAGCATGACCTCGTCCGTGCCCGCGCCGATGCGGAAGAGGCGCATGTCGCGCCACGCGCGCTCGACCACGTACTCGCGCATGTAGCCGGCGCCGCCGTGGATCTGGATGCACTCGTCGGCTACCTCCACCGCGATCCGTGAGGCGTAGAGCTTCGCCATCGAGATCTCGCGCACGGGGTAGTCGCCGTTCTGCACCCGCCAGGCGGTGGTGTACACCATCTGGCGCGCGGTCTCGATCTTCGTCGCCATCTCCGCGAACTTGTGGCGGATGACCTGGAAGTGCCCGATCTCGCGACCGAACGCCTTGCGCTCGTTCGCGTACTGCAGCGTGCGGTCGAAGCACCGCTGCGCGGCGGCGACGCAGCCGGCGGCGCTGATCAGGCGCTCGCCCTGGAGCTCCCACATGATGTGGTAGAAGCCCTTGCCTTCCTGCCCGAGCAGGTTCTCCGCCGGGACGCGCACGTCCTGGAACGCCAGTAGCGCCGTGTCGGACGCGTGCATCCCGAGCTTCTCGAGCTTCTTCTCGCGGATCACGCCGGGCAAGTCCATGGGCACGAGGAAGAGGCTGAAGCCGTCGTAGCCGGCGTCCGGGTCCGTCTTCGTGACGAGCAGGATGAAGTGCGCGCGGTGGCCGTTAGTGATGTACGTCTTCGATCCGTTAATCACGTATTCGTCGCCCTCGCGCACCGCGCGCGTCTTGATGCCGCGGACGTCGGAGCCGGCGTCGGGCTCGGTTATGCCGAGGCACGCGATCAGCTCGCCGCGGATCGCGGGAGCGAGGAAGCGCTGCTTCTGGTCCTCGGTCCCGAAGGCGAGCAGCGGCGGCATCACCATGTCCGTGTGCACCGCGACACCCATGCCGAGGCCGCCCGAGTTGCCCTTCCCGATCTCCTCCGCGAGGACGATGTTGGCGTAGTAGTCGCCACCCTGGCCGCCGTAGCGCTCGGGCATCGAGAGCCCGAGGAAGCCGAGCTCGCCCATGCGCGAGAAGACCCAGTCGTCGAAGGTCTCCTCCTCCCAGCGGTCGGCGTGCGGCGCGAGCTCCTTTTCCGCGAAGCGCCTGATCGACTCGCGCAGCCGTTCGTGCTCGTCGGTGAAGATGAAGTGCTTGCGGCTGGAGCTGTAGTCCGGCTTGCGGACGTCCGCCCCCGTCGCGGTGCCGCCTGCACTGCCGTTGCTCTTCGAGCCGTCCACGGTCGCCATGGCCAGCTCAGCGTATCGCGACGAACGTTACGATGCCCGCGTGCCGGCGGCGTCGCACCTCATCTACGAGGTCTCTGAGAGTGGGGTTGCGAGGCTCACGCTGAACGACCCCGACACGCGCAACGCGCTGTCGGCGGAGATGCTGAGCGCGTTGATCGAGGGCTTCGAGCGCGCGCGCGAGGACGAGGACGTGCGCTGCGTCGTGCTGGGCTCCTCGCATCCGACGGTCTTCTCCGCGGGGGCGAACCTCCAGGGGTTCGCGGCGGACGTACCGCTCGTGCGCAAGCACTTCGGCACGGAGTCGCTGCCGCGGCTCTTCACGCTGATCGGCGCGCTCGGCAAGCCAACGATCTGCGCGGCCGGCGGGCATGTGCTCGCGGGTGCGCTCGGGATCGCGCTCGCATGTGACCTCATCGTCGCCTCCGAGGGGGCGACGTTCGGGACGCCCGAGATCGGGATCGGCGCCTTCCCATTCATGGTGATGGCGCTGCTCTACCGGAACGTGCCGCGCAAGAAGGCGACGGAGATGCTGCTGCTCGGCGAGCGCCTCGACGCGCGCACCGCGGAGGCCGCGGGGATCGTCAACAGGGTGGTTCCCGCGGACGAGCTCGGCGCCGCCGTGGGCGAGTGGGCCGAGCGACTGGCGGGCCGCTCGCCGGTGATAATGCGCCTCGGCAAGGAGGCGATGCGCAGGCAGACCGACATGGGCTTCGAGGACGCGCTCGACTACCTGCGCGCGCAGCTCACGCTCGCGCTCTCGACCGAGGACGTCGTCGAGGGAGTGAGCGCGTTCTTCGAGAAGCGCGAGCCCGTCTGGAGGGGACGGTGAGCGCGGCCGGGGGCGAGGGCGCGAACGGGAGCGAGCACGCGCTGCGCGAGCTCGTCGAGGAACTCGACCAGCGTCGCGAGCAGGCGAGGCTCGGCGGTGGCGAGGAGAAGATCGCGCGCCAGCACGAGGCGGGCAAGCTCACCGCGCGGGAGCGGATCGCGCTGCTCACCGACGCGGACAGCTTCGTGGAGCTCGGCATCCACGGGCGCCCGCACTTCTCGCAGGCGGCGATGCAGGGCGTGGACGCGCCTGCCGACGGCGTCGTCACGGGCTACGGCCGGATCGACGGCCGCCTCGCGTGCGTCGCGGCGTACGACTTCACGGTGATGGCGGGGTCGATGGGGGCGACGGGCGAGCAGAAGGTCACGCGACTGCGCGAGATCGCGCTCACGAAGCGCATCCCGTTCGTGTGGCTGCTCGACTCGGCGGGCGCGCGCATCCAGGAGGCCGCGGGCTCGCTCTTCGCGGGCACGGGCCAGCTCTTCCGCGAGGAGGTCGTGGCGAGCGGAGTGATCCCGCAGGTCGCCGCGCTGATGGGACCGTGCGCGGCCGGGACCGCCTACATCCCCGCGCTCGCCGACTTCGTGCCGATGGTCTCTGGCCGCGGCTCGATGGCGCTCGCGGGGCCGCATCTCGTGAAGGCGGTGACGGGCGAGGACGTGACGCAGGAGGAGCTTGGCGGCGCGAAGGTCCATTGCCGCGTCTCCGGCGTCGGCGACATCGAAGTCGCATCCGACGAGGAGTGCATCGAGACGATCAAGCGCTACCTCTCGTTCTTCCCGCAGAACTGCGAGCAACGCCCGCCCGTGCGCGAGTCGCACGACCCGGCCGATCGGCGGGACGAGGAGCTGCTCGAGATCCTCCCGGACTCCAGTCGCAAGCCGTACGACATGTACGAGATCATCAAGCGCCTCGTCGACGACGGCGGGTACCTCGACGTCAAGGGCCGCTTCGGGCGCAGCATCATCACGTGCCTCGCACGCATGGGCGGGAGGCCGGTGGGGATCGTCGCCAATCAGCCCAAGCACCTCGGAGGGATCCTCGAGAACGACTCCGCCGACAAGGCCGCGCGCTTCATCAACCTCTGCAACGCGTTCGGCATCCCGCTCGTCTTCCTGCAGGACGTCCCCGGCTTCATGGTCGGCACGAAGGTCGAGGCCGCGGGCATCATCCGTCACGGCGCGAAGATGCTCTATGCAGTCTCGAACGCGACCGTCCCGAAGATCACCGTCGTGATCCGCAAGGCCTACGGCGCGGGCTACTACGTGATGAACGGGCGCGCGTACGAGCCGGACCTGATCGTCGCCTGGCCGACCGCGGAGATCAGCGTGATGGGGCCGGAGGGGGCGGTGAACATCATCATGCGCAGGGCGATCGAGGAAGCCGCCGACCCCGAGCAGATGCGCGCCGAGCTCGTCGCGCAGGTGCGGGCGACGATCGACGTCTACAGGGCTGCGGGCAACGCGATGATCGACGACGTCATCGACCCGCGCGAGACGCGGCCGACGATCATCAAGGCGCTCGAGCTCGCGGAGGGCAAGCGCGTCGAGCGGCCGTTCAAGCGCGGCGGCGTCGTCCCGGTATGACCCTCGCGGACCCGGTCGTCATCACCTGCGCGATCTCCGGCGTCCTCGCCGACCGCTCGCAGTGCCCGGCGATCCCCTATACCCCCGAGGACTACGCGGCGGAGGCGCGGAGGATCGTCGAGGAGGGCGGCGTTCACATCCATATCCACGCTCGCAAGCCCGACGGGACGCCGAGCTACGAGGTCGAGGACTTCCGCGCGATCAAGGACGCGATCGAAGCGGAGGTGGGCGACGCCGCGATCATCAACTTCTCGACGGGCACCGTCGGCGTGCCGGTAGCCAAGCGCGTCGCGTACCTGGAGGCGTGCCGACCGGCCGTCGCCGCGCTGAACATGGGCTCGATGAACTACGCGAAGTACTCGCGATCGCGCAAGGACTTCGTCTTCAAGATGGTCTTCCCGAACCCGTTCGAGGAGATCATCGAGCTGCTCGAGGCGATGCGGCGTCTGGGCATCAAGCCGGAGCACGAGTGCTTCGACCTCGGCCACGTCGGCTCGCTCGAGCCGTTGGTCGACATGGGCCTGCTCGCGGAGCCCCTGCACGCGGACTTCATCCTCGGCGTCGTCGGCGGCGTTCCCGCGAGCGCGCGCAATCTCGCCGCGATGGCGGACAACATGCCGGCCGGCAGGCACCACTGGGGGGTGATCGGGATCGGGCGCGAGCAGTGGATGCTCGTCGCCGCCTCGCTCACGCTCGGCGGCTCTGTGCGCGTCGGGCTCGAGGACAACTTCTACCTGCCGGACGGGTCGATGGCGCGCTCGAACGGCGAGCTCGTCGCGAAGGCACGCGAGATGACTGAAGAGGTGGGGCGAAAGCCGGCGAGCGTGCAGGAGGCGCGCGCGCTCCTCGGCCTCGATGGTGCCGGCGGCTGATGGGCCTGCCGCTCGCGGGTGTTCGCGTGCTCGACCTCTCGCGGCTGCTTCCGGGTGGCTTCTGCTCCGTGCTGCTCGCGGACATGGGCGCGGAGGTGCTGAAGGTGGAGGACACGGGCGCGGGCGACTACATGCGCTGGGCGCCGCCCTACTACGACGACCTCGACGTGAGCGCGCGCTCGGCCCTCTTCCTGGCGCTCAACCGCAACAAGCGCTCGATCCGGGTCGACCTCAAGAACGAGCGCGGTCGCGAGGTGCTCTTGCGGCTCGTGCGCGAGTACGACGTCCTGCTCGAGTCGATGCGCCCGGGTGTGCTCGACCGGCTGGGGGTCGGCTATGAGCGGCTGCGCGAGGAGCACCGCGGCCTCGTGCACTGCGCGATCACGGGCTACGGCCAGGACGGCCCGAAGCGCGACAGCGCTGGGCATGACATGAACTACCTCGGGTTGATCGGCCTGCTCGCGCTCACGGGCGAGCGCGAAGGGCCGCCGGTGCAGGCGGCAGGCCAGATCGCGGATGTGGGCGGCGGCGCGCTGATGGCCGCGTTCGGGATTCTCGCGGCGCTGCGAGAGCGCGATGGCGGGGGCGGCGTGGAGGGCTCGGGCGAAGGCCAGTTCGTCGACGTCTCGATGAGCGACGGCGCCCTCTCGTGGCTGGCGCTCGTGGCGGGACGCTACTTCGCCGACGGCGTCGCTCCGCGGCGGGGCGGGCTCGAGCTCGCGGGGTCGCTGATCTGCTACCGACCGTACGAGTGCGCGGACGGCTGGGTCACGCTGGGCGCGCTCGAGCCGAAGTTCTGGCGGGCGTGGTGCGAGGGCGTGGAGCGCAACGACCTGATCGACGCGCAGTTCGAGCCACCGGGTTCCCGCGCGCACGCGGAGCTCGACCGGATCTTCCGCGAGCGCACGCGCGCGGAGTGGGTGCGCTTCGGCGCCGAGCACGACTGCTGCCTGGAGCCCGTCCTCGAGCTCGAGGAAGCGCTCGAGAGCCAGCTGGTGAACGCCCGGGGAATGGTCGTCGAGCTCAGCCAGCCGCGCTCGCAGGCCGCGCCGGCGGGGTCGCCCGAGCGGGTGCGGATGGTGCGGCAGCTCGGCATCCCCGTGAAGCTCTCGCGGACCCCGGGTGAGCACGATCGCCTGCCGGCGCCGGCGCTCGGCGCCGACACGCGGGCGGTCCTCGGCGAGCTCGGCTACTCCGAGGCGGAGGTCGCCGAGCTGCTGGGTTGTGGTGCCACGGCGGTCGCCGACGAGCAGGCCGCGGGCGCGAGGTGAGCCTCTGCGCGCCCGCGTATGCTGGCGGGCGATGCGTCGCTTCGCGCTCTCACTGATCGGCCGCGACAGGCCCGGGATCGTCGGCGCTGTGACCGCCGACCTGCTGCGCCACACGCTCAACATCGAGGACTCGCAGATGTCGATCCTGCGGGGGCACTTCGCGGTCGTGCTGATCCTCGCGGGTCCCGCAACGCTCGACGAGCAGGCGCTAAGGATCGACCTCGAGCACAGCGCCGAGCGCCTCGAGCTCGACGCGATCTCGCTGAATGAGATCGCCGAGGTGCAGGCTTCCGCCGAGCCATCGTGCATCGCGACGGTCTACGGCGTCGATCACCCGGGGATCGTGAACGCCGTCGCGAGCGCGCTCGCGGAGCGCGCGGTGAACATCACCGACCTGCAGACTCGCCTCGTCGCGGAGCCCGGCGCGCAGGAGCTCTATGCGATGACGCTCGAGCTCTCCTTGCCCGAGGGCCTCTCGCAGCGCGACGTCGAGGAGATCTTCGCTCGCGTGCACGACGAGCAGGGCGTGGAGGTGTCGGTCCGCGAGCTCGAGCGGGACCTGCTCTAGGCGCGACGGCGCCGCGATCCCGTATGGCCGTTCGCGACGTCCTCGTCTACCCCCATCCCGCGCTCAAGCAGGTCGCGCGGGAGCTCGCGACGGGCGATGAGATCCCGCCGGACGAGCGCGAGCGGGTCGCCTCGCTCGCGCAGGACCTGCTCGAGACGATGCGCGCGCACAGCGGCTGCGTGGGCCTCGCGGCGCCGCAGCTGGGGGAGATGGCGCGGATGATCGTGGTGGACGTGACGGAGCACCGCAAGACGACGACGTGCAACGGCCTGCTGCTGCTCGTGAACCCCATCGTGCGGAGCTCGTCGGGGGCGGAGGTCGCGCGCGAGGGATGCCTCTCGATCCCGCAGCTCACCGCGAACGTGAGCCGCGCGACGAGCATCGCGCTGGAGGCGAGGACGCCGGGGGGCGATGAGGTGCGGATCGAGACGGAGGGCTTCGAGGCGCGCTGCCTGCTGCACGAGATCGACCATCTCGACGGAATCCTGTTCCTCGACCGCGTGGACTCGCTGACGAGCGACGTGTTCCGCCGGAAGTCCTACCGCTGAGGATCCCGCCGCTATGCTCGGGCATCGACTGACTAGTCAGTCGGAGCGTGGCGAGCGCGACGCGGACCTCGTCGTCGCAGAGCCCGGAAGGGGAGTCAATTGAAGGTCGCCGCCGTTCAGCTCAACTCCAGCGCCGAGAAGGACGCGAACATGGCTGCGGCCGACCGCCTCGTCCGCACCGCTGTGGGCGCGGGGGCGCAGCTGGTGGTGCTGCCGGAGAAGTGGACGGCGATCGGCACGAACGAGCAGATGCGCGCCGCGGCGGAGACGCTGGAGGGACCCGCGATCGCGTGGGCGCGCGCGGTCGCGGCGGAGCTTGGCATCGAGCTCGTCGCCGGCTCGATCCTCGAGCTGCTGCCGGGAAGCGATCGGCTGGCCAACACGTGCGTGCACGTCGACCGCGCGGGTGTCGTGAGGGCCGTCTATCGCAAGATCCACATGTTCGACGTGGAGGTCGGGGGCAAGAGCTACCGCGAGTCGGAGATCGAGGAGCCGGGGACGGAGGTCGTCGTCTCCGAGACCGCGGACGGCGTGCGGCTCGGGCTGTCGATCTGCTACGACGTGCGCTTCCCCGAGCCCTACCGGATCATGGCGCTGCGGGGTGCCACCGTGTTGCCGCTGCCGGCGGCGTTCACGTGGCTTACGACGCGCGATCACTGGGAGGCGCTGCTGCGCGCTCGCGCGATCGAGAACCAGGCGTTCGTGGTGGCGGCGAACCAGGTCGGGGAGCATCCCGGCGGCCATCGCTCGGGCGGGCGCTCGATGATCGTTGACGCGTGGGGCGTCGTGCTCGCGCAGGCGCAGGACACCGCGGGCTACGCGCTCGCGGAGCTCGACTTCGAGCGCCAGCGGCAGATCCGCGCCGAGCTGCCCGCGCTCGCAAATCGCCGCCCCGCGGCCTACGAGTGGCCGCACGAGCGGACTGTGGCGGAAGAGCACGTCGCGGAGATCCTCTCGTGAGCGCGGTGAACGCGCGGCCCTCCACGCGCGACCGGCGCGCGGCGATCCTGCAGGCGGCCGTGCGCGTGTTCGCTCGGCGCGGCTTTCACGCGTGCAGGGTCTCGGACATCGCGGAGGAGGCGGGCGTCGGCTACGGCCTCGTCTACCACTACTTCGCCTCCAAGGACGAGGTGCTCGACACGCTCTTCCTCGAGCGCTGGAATGTCATGCTCGACGCGATCCGCGCGGCGGACGCGCAGGAGATACCCGCGCGCGAAAAGCTCTCCGCGATCGCGTCGTTCATCATCGAGAGCTACCGCCACGACCCGGAGCTGATGAAGGTGATCATCGTCGAGGTGACGCGCGCCGCGAACTCCTTCGGCGAGCGGCATCTCGGCCTGATCCGCGAGGCGTACACGCTGATCGCGCAGATCGTGAGGCGCGCGCAGACCGATGGGAGCTTCCGCAAGGAGATCGACGCGGAGCTCGCCGCGATGGTCTTCTACGGCGTCATCGAGCAGGTGCTGACGAGCTGGATCTTCGGCCTCCTGCCGGCGGAGGACGGGGACTTCGAGCGCACGAAGACGCTCGTCCTGGAGGCCGTGTGCGGAGGGCTCGAAGTGGGGCGCAGCGCGGGTCGGCGCGGGCGGGCGTCGTCCGGCGCAGAGGCATAAACTCCAGGGTGCCGATGAATCAGGACTGGGTCAAGCGGCTCGTGTGGTCGGGATTGCTAGCAGCCACGGGAGCGCTCGCGAGCATCGCCGCGCAGCGCCTCGCGGTCGTCTTGTTCCGGCGGATCTTCGAAGAAGAGCCACCGGAATGAGCACCTCCTCATGGCAGGAGCGACCGGAGGACCCCTCGGAGCCGCAGGAGGCGAAGGCGCCGCCGGAACGCACGGAGTCGGTGTTCGACGCGGTCCCGGGCGAAGCACCAACGGCCGACCTCGGGACCCCTGGGTCACAGCCCGAGTCGGGGTCGGAGGAACCTGTGGTACCGAAGGACGAGGGGGAGAGCGAGCAGGCAGAGATGGCAGCTCCCGATCCAGTTCCGGCGCCGGAGCCGGTGGCAGCGCCGGAGCCCGAGGCGGCTGCCGAGCCGGCGCCCGAGGCGCCGGAGCCAGTGGCCGAGCCGGTGGCGGCGCCGATTGCGCCCGACGCGGAGACGGTTGCAGGCGACGGCCACGGTCCTGGGGTGAACTCGTACCCGAGCGAGCCCGACGGCAGTTCGTCTTGGTGGGAACGCCCTGAGGTGCTGCTCGG
Organism: uncultured bacterium; assembly: GCA_963738355.1. Lineage (GTDB taxonomy): Bacteria > Actinomycetota > Thermoleophilia > Solirubrobacterales > Solirubrobacteraceae > Palsa-744. The sequence continues at coordinate 244,327 of CAVTWF010000004.1, read as the reverse complement.
AGCCGCGTTTGCGGGCGGCCTCCTGCTCGCGGCGCTCATCAGGCGGCGCCGCTCGTGAGCACATCGGATCAACTGCATTCCGAGGAGCCCGGCGCGACGATGACGGGCGAAAGCCAGCGGATCGCTACGTCCATCACGGACATCTCCGAACGCGTGCTGACGCTCGTGCACGAAGAGATCGAGCTGGCGAAGGCGGAGGTGGAAGAAAAGATCTCGCGGCTCATCAGGGGCCTGATCGTGGGGTTCGCCGCGGGCCTGTTCCTGATCGGCGCACTGTTCGTCGCGCTGGACGGCTTCGCGTGGCTCGCATGGTGGAGCCTGCCGGTGGGCACGACGGAATTCTTCTGGGGGTTCTTCTTCGTCGCGGGCGTGCTGGTCCTGCTCGCGGCGATCGCAGGCGGGCTCGCCGCGCGCGCGGTGCGCTTTGGGTCGCCGCCGGTGCCGAGCATGGCACTCGAGGAGGCGCGGAGGATCCGCGAGACGGTCGGCGCGAGCGCTCCCGCAGAGGGCGCTGCGACGTCGTCGCTGCCGGGTTGGGACCCGGTGGGCGGCGAGGAGGAGGCGCCCCCTGCATCCGCTCCGCCCGCGGAGAACGGAGAGGGCTCATGAGCGCGCGGCGCTCGCCGGAAGAGATCCGGACCTCCATGGAGGTCAACCGGGCGCAGCTCGAGCGCTCGATGGTGAGGCTGCGGGGCGAGGTCGCGGAGCTCACGGACTGGCGCAGGCAGGTGCGCCGTCATCGCAGCAAGGCGCTCGCGGGCGCCGCGATCGCGGGCTTCCTGATCGGAAGCGTCGTGATTCCGCGCCGCAAGCGCTGAACGGGCTGCGGCTCAGCGCGTGAGCTCGAGCGGAATTCCGCCGACGCCGAAGAGCCCTGGCCCGGTGTAGGTGCCGATGACGGGGCCGACCTCGGACGCGAAGAGCGGCTCGGAGCCGAAGATCTCGCGGCAGCGCTCGAGGAGGCGCTCGATCTGCTCGGGCGCTTGGATGTGCTGCACGGCCCAGCCGCGCTCGCCGGCGTCGTAGAGTTCCTGCCCGTAGCGCACCATGCGCTCGAACGCTCGCGAGGCGGTGCGCACGCGCTCGACGGGCGTGATCTCGTAGCCGAGCGTGAGGATGGGCTTGATCTTCATCGTGCTCCCGACCCACGCTTGTGCCCTGCCGACGCGCCCGCCGCGGCGCAGGTACTCGAGCGTGTCGACGCAGAACCAGATGTTGAGGCCGCGACGTGCGGCGCGTACGCGCTCGGCGACCTCGGCCCTGCTCGCGCCGGCTTGCGCGGCGGCGGCGCCGGCGAGCAGCACGAGCCCGAGCCCTCCGCAGCCCGTCTCGCTGTCGATGACCTCGATCCGCTCGCCCTCGTCGCGCTCGGCGAGGAGCGCGCGCGCTTGCCGCGCGGTCTCGCAAGTGCCGGAGATCCCTCCCGCGAGGTGGACGGAGACGATCTCGCGGCCTTCCGCGAGCAGCGGTTCCCAGACCGCGAGGAAGTCGCCGATGGAGGGTTGAGAGGTGGTGGGGAGGTCGGGGTCGGTGCGCAGGCGCTCGTAGAAGCCCGCGAAGCCGTCCATGTCGAGCTCGCGCACGGATTCCTCGCCCCAGCCGACGTAGAGGCTCACCTGGTGGATCCCGCGCTCCTCGGCGAGCGCGCGCGGCAGGTAGTGGGTGCTGTCGCTGACGATCGCAACGCTCGCCATTCGCGGCCGCACCCTACAGCACGGCCGCGGCTGCTCAGCGTCGCGCGATCAGGAGAGGCGGTTCTCGATCGGGGTGAAGCCGGCGGCGGGCGCCTCCGCGAGCGGCTCGCCGGGGGCCTCCGCGCCGGAGGCGCTGCCGAGGAGCTCCGCGAGCTCGCCCGACTCGTGCATCTCCATGACGATGTCGCAGCCGCCGACGAGCTCGCCGCGTACGAAGAGCTGCGGGATCGTGGGCCAGTTGGAGAGCGCGGAGAGCTCCTGGCGGATCCGCGGGTCGGGGAGGACGTCGACGGCGGCGAAGGGCGTGCCCGTCGCTTGGAGCGCGCCGACGGTGCGCGCGGAGAAGCCGCACGCGGGCGCTTCGGGTGTGCCCTTCATGAAGAGGAGCACCTCGTTCGAGCCGATCGCGTCCGCGATCTGGTCGCGAAGGTCGTTCGTCTGGGTGTCAGAGTTGATGTTCGCGTCTGCGGCGGTCATTCGGGAGCTCCTGGGTTCGTGGAAGTGCCAATGCGCGCGGTCCTCCCGGGCCGCACTGTCACGCTATCCGCTTTGCGGTGCTCTTCAACCCCCGGCGCCCCGGCCGGCGGCGTTTGCGTCTTGAGCGAGAGCGCGTGGATCGGCCCTCCGATCTCGCCGTCGAAGATCTCGTAGACGAGGCGATGCTGCTCGATGCGGCTGCGCCCGGCGAAGGCGGGCGCGGTGACGGTGGCGCGGAAGTGGTCGCCGCCGCCCGTGAAGTCTTCGACCTCGGCTTGCGCGCCGGGGATCGCTGCCTCGATCCTTTCCTTTATGTCCTCGGGCTTGGGCACCGCGCAGAGCGTATCGCGGCCCCTCGTATACTGGACCTCGTGGTTTCGATAACCGACAAGGGTGCCGAGAAGGTGCACGAGTTCCTCGCCGGCCAGCAGGCGGACATGGGCGTCGCTGGCCTGCGCGTGGGCGTGCGCGGCGGCGGTTGCTCAGGCTTCCAGTACCAGCTCGCGTTCGACGAGCTGCGCGAGCGCGACGTTGTGTTCGAGAGCCACGGCTTGAGGCTGCTCGTGGACGGCGAGAGCCTGCATTACGTGGATGGCTCCGTGATCGACTACGAGGAGAGCCTCCAGGGCGCGGGGTTCAAGGTGAACAACCCGAACGTCGTCGCCGCTTGCGGCTGCGGCTCCTCCTTCCGCGTGGCGGACGAGGAGCAGGTTTCGGCGCTGTAGGGCGGGGGCTCGCCTCCGCGCGCGCCACAGCTGAGGCGCAAGGGACAGGGGCGGTGCCTCCGTGCACCGCCGTGTAGGCGGGTGCGCAGTCGTTGAGCCGGCCCAAAAAGGGCTCAGGCAGCGGGCGAGATCTGCCGATCAGGCTTGTGGAGTTCTTGCCATGTGCCATTTGTGGGAGATCTTGGTTCCCGCGCGGCGCGGTAGTACTAGCGTGCGCGGAAGGGTGGGCGCAGGGATGCGCCCCGCGATGCTTGGCGCCTGGAGCGCCTGGCGGTGAACGCGCCGCAGGACACTGCCGCGACCGTCAAGCTCGCGATCGAAGCGCTCGTGCGTGACTATCCCGACGCGCGCGTGTGCGCGCTCTCGGACACGGGCCTGATCGTGCCGATGCCCGAGGAAGTACCCGTGGGCGGCCGCGAGCTGATCGACGGCCGAGCGCTCATTGACCTCGTCGTCGCGGAGGACCGCACGAAGGTCATCCACCTCTGGGTCGACGTGCGCGAGGGCGGGTCGGTGACGACGAAGGTGCACCTCCTCGACACTCCTTCGCAGCGCTCGGTTCTGCACTTCCTCGACATGCGTTCGTTCAATGGGCTCTTCCTCGGGATCGTGCGCACCGACGACGAGGCCGCGGCCGACGACGCCGATGCGCCGCGGACGCGCGAGACGGGGCCCGCCGCTCCGCGCTTGTGCATGCTCACAGAGGACGAACACGCGAACGTGCTCGACTGCGACGACGCGTTCACGCTGATGTGCGGATACGCGCGCGAGGACGTGCTCGGCCGCTCGGTGCTCGACCAGATCCACCCCGACGACCAGGCGCGTGCCGTCGAGAGCTGGCTGCAGATGCTCTCGACCAAGCGCGACCAGCACTACCGCGGCCGGCGCAAGAACAAGGACGGCCGTTGGCTGTGGGTGGATACCACGCTTCACTATCTGCTCGATCGCCCGGATTCGGGCCACGTGCTCGTCGAGCTGATCGACGTCTCCGCGGAGATGGCGGCGCAGGAGGCGCTCGAGGAGCGCGAGGAGCTGCTTCGCCGCCTCACGGACGCGATGCCGGTGGGCCTCGTGCAGCTCGACGTGGCGGGCAGCGTCGTCTACCACAACGCGCACGTGCGCGAGATCTTCCAGGGCACCCAGGCGGAGGTTGTCTCGATGGCTACGCACCGCGAGGGCGAGGGCGAGGGCGAGGGCGCCGAGGAGCCTTCGAGCGAGCCCGCGGGCGCCCCTGCAACCTATCCCACGCTCGACGAGCTGCTCTCGACGCTCACGGAGCGCGGCAAGGCGGACTTCGGGAAGGCGCTCGCGGAGGTCCTCGACGAGGGCCGCGACCGCGACATCGAGGTCGACCTCGAGATCCCGCCGGCCGAGTGGCGGCGGGTGCTGCTGAACATCCGCGCGCTGCTGCGCGCGGGCGAAGAGGTGAGCGGCGTGATCATGTGCGCGCTGGACATCACGGACAGCGCCCGCGCTCGCCGGGAGCTCGAGCGACGCGCGACGTTCGACGCGCTCACACAGGTGCACAACCGCAGCTCGATCCTGACGGCGCTCCAGCACGAGCTCGATCGCGGGACGTTCACGGCCGTGATCTACGTGGACCTCGACGAGTTCAAGCCGGTGAACGACGTGTGGGGGCACGCCTCGGGCGACGAGCTCCTCTGCCTCGTGGCCGACCGCCTCGTGGCGGGGGCTCGCCGTGGCGACGAGGTGGGGCGCCTGGGCGGCGACGAGTTCCTCGTGCTGTTGCGCGACATCCCGCGGCCGGACACCGCGATGCACACCGCACGACGGATCTCGAGCTCGCTCGCGAGCTCGTTCGAGATCTCGGCGGGAGTGGTGGACTTGCGCGCGAGCCTCGGCGTGGCCTGCGCGAGCCCCGACGACCTGCTCGCAGAGAGGCTCGACGCGGAGGAGCTCGTGAAGCGCGCGGATGCCGCGATGTACAGCTCGAAGGCCGCCGCGCAGGGCGTGCCCGTGCTCGCCGCCTAGCTCGCAGGGCCGCAACACGCCGCAGCTGGGGGCGGCGGTGGCGCCAAAGGGGTACGGTTGGATGTCGTGGACCTGACGTTCAACGAGCGCGAGAGCGCGTTTCGCGACGAGCTTCGAGCCTGGTTTGCGGACAACGAGGCGCACCGCGATACGGGGTCCGAGGAGGGGGAAGGGCAGTTCGCGATCCGCCGCGACTTCCAGCGCAGGCTCGCGTCGGCGGGCCTCGCCGCGGTGCACTGGCCGACGGAGTACGGCGGCCGCGGCGCGAGCATGACCGAATCGGCGATCTTCTTCGAGGAGCTGGGGCGCGCGGGTGCGCCGCTGCCCGCGAACGTCCTCGGGCTCCTGCTCGCGGGCCCGACGATCATGGCCTGGGGCAGCGATCAGCAGAAGGAGCGCTACCTCGCGCCGATCCTCACCGCGGAGGAGGTCTGGTGTCAGGGCTTCTCCGAGCCCGACGCGGGCTCTGACCTCGCGAGCCTGAAGACGCGCGCGGTGAAGGAGGGGGACGAGTGGGTGATCACGGGGCAGAAGGTGTGGACGAGCGGCGCGCAGTATTCGAAGTGGTGCATGCTCGTCGCGCGCAGCGACCCCGCTGTGCCCAAGCATCAGGGCCTCACGTACTTCCTGATGGACATGGAGCAGGACGCGGTGCAGGTGCTTCCGCTGCGGCAGATCACGGGCTCGCCTGAGTTCAACGAGCTCTTCATCGAGGGCGCGCGGGTGCCGGATGAGAACGTGCTCGGCGGCGTGGGCAACGGCTGGAAGGTCGCGATGACGACGCTCTTGAACGAGCGCGCAGGCCTCGCGTTCTTCTTCCAGGTGCGGATGCGCCAGCTGCTCGACCGGCTCGTGGAGGAGATCTCGGAGGCGCGGATCGCGGAGGACCCGGTGCTCGCGGACCGCCTCGGCGACCTTCACATGCGCGCGGAGGTCCTCCAGCTCACGGCCTACCGCGGTCTCACGACGATCGAAAAGTACGGCCAGCCGGGCCCCGAGGGGTCACTTACGAAGTGGATGTGGGCGGACACGAACCAGAAGCTCTCGCAGTTCGCGGTGGACGTGCTCGGCCCGCACACGCTCGAGGCGGGCGACGGCTGGGCCTACGAGATGATGCGCGCGCGCGGGAACTCGATCGAGGGCGGCACGACGGAGGTGCTCAAGAACATCGTCGCGGAGCGCGTGCTGGGCCTGCCGAGACTGCGGCCGGCGACCAGCTAGGGAGGCAGCGTGGACTTCGACCTCACAGAGGACCAGAAGGAGATCAAGCGCGTCGCGCACGAGCTGCTCGCGGCGCGTTCGCCGTTCGCGAAGGTGCGCGAGGCTGCGGAAGCGGGCGAGTACGAAGGCGCCCTTTGGGCCGAGCTCGTCGAGCTCGGCTGGCCGGGAATCGCCGTCTCCGAGGAGCACGGGGGGCAGGGGCTCGGCATCATCGAGCTCGCCGTCCTGCTCGAGGAGCTGGGTTACGCGTGCGCGGCGACGCCCTTCCTGTCCACCGCGACCGCGGCTGCGGTCATCCAGGCCGCCGGCAGCCCCGAGCAGCAGCAGCGCTGGCTCGGTGGCCTCGTCTCAGGCGAGATCACCGCGGGGATCGGCACGTTGGAGCTCGCCGCGGATGCGGCCGGCGCTGCGCTCGTGCTCGTGATCGACTCCGAGGGCGGCGAGGTGCAGCTGCTCGACGCGCCCGAGACCGACTCGCTGACCTCGATCGACGCGACGCGACGCTTCGCGCGCGTGCGCGGCGAGGGCGAGCCGCTGGGCGCGGGCGCCGCGGATCGCATCCGCGCGGCGATCGCCGGTGAGGTCGTGGGCGTCTGTCAGCGCGCGCTCGACATGACGCTCGGCTACGTCAAGGAGCGCGAGCAGTTCGGCGTGCCCGTGGGCTCCTTCCAGGCTGTCTCGCACCGCTGCGCGGAGATGCTCCTGCAGACGGAGAGCGCGCGCTCGGCCGCCTACTACGCCGCATGGGCGGCCGAGTCCGACCCCGATCGGCTCGCGGAGGCCGCAGCGCTCGCGGGAGCGAGCGCAGCGGACGGCGGACGCGAAGTGACGGCTTCCGCGATCCAGATGCACGGCGGCATCGGCTTCACGTGGGAGGCGGACGTGCACTGGCTCTTCAAGCGCGCGCAGCTCGACACGGCGCTGCTCGGCGGCTCCAAGCGCCATCGCGCGGCGCTTGCGCGGCTCGCCGCGGCGAGGGTGCGCGAGCGCGTGAGCGCTTGAGCCGGGACCGCGCGAGCCGCTAGAGCGGCTGATTGCGCAGCGAGAGCCAGAGGTAGCGGGAGGCGAGCGTCCGGTGCGGGCGCCAGGGCTCAGCGATCGCCTCCGCCGTCGCGACGTCGGGCGGCGCGTCGAGGTTGTACGCGCGCTCGATCGCGCGGCGGATGCCGAGGTCGCCGACGGGGAGCACGTCGGGGCGCTCGAGCTGGAAGATGAGGAACATCTGCGCGCTCCACAGCCCGAGTCCCTTCACCGCCGTGAGCTCGGCGACGACCTCATCGTCGCTCAGCTGCTCCATGTGATCGAGCTCGAGCTCGCCGCCTTCGAGGTGTTCGGCGAGCGAGCGCAGGTAGGAGACCTTCGCGCGCGAGAGTCCCACGGCGGCGCGAAGCGCTTCCGGCTCGTCTTCGAGGATCTGGCGCGGCTCGGGCGGGTGCCCGTCGAAGCGCTCGAGCAGGCGCGCCCAGATCGCGCGCGCAGCGTGGGTCGAGAGCTGCTGGCCCACGATCGCCCGTACGAGCGCGGCGTAATGCGCGCCCGGCGCCGGGCGGTCGGGCGTGTGCTCGAAACGCTGCTCGCCCACGGAGTCGATTAGCGCGCCGAGGACGGGGTCCGCGCGCCGCAGGTACTCCGTCGCGGCCGGGGCGGCATAGCTGACCGCGGCTGCCGGCATCGCTCGCGTCGCTAGACCGCTGGCGCCGCCATCGCGAGCGGGATCGGCTCGCCGTCCAGGGCGCCGAGCGCGCGTGGGAGCGACGCGGCGATGCACGTGAAGGAGGGCGTGTCGCGGACCGTGTAGCGGGAGGCCTGGGTCGTGCGCAGGCGTTGTACGAGCTCGAGGAAGCTCGCGGGATCGTCGGTGTCGAAGGCGACGACGAACTCCTGGTCGTCGAGCCCGAAGGAGTAGACCGTGTGGTTGTCGACCTGCGGGTATTCGCGCCCCACGCGGATGTGGTCCTGCATGATCCGGTAGCGCTCCTCCGCAGGCAGCGCATACCACTCGCGCGACTTCACGAACGGGTATACGAACAGGTACTTGCCGCGAAAGCCGCGCGGCGCGAGCCGCACGTCTTCGGAGTACTCCGAGCCCTTGCGCAAGCCGAGGAAGGAGTAAGGAATGCGCGACCACTTCATGAGCCCGCTCTGCGCGAGCACGACGTGCAGCTCGTGGATGCGCTCGAGGTTTTCGGCCTCCGCGACGAGCAGGAGCTCGGCGTCCGCACGCATGCCGACGAGCGAGAACGACTGCAGCAGGTGGTCCTCGCCGAAGTCCTCGCACGCCGCGATGAGCTCCTGCTTGTGGAGTGCGCGCTCCTCTGGCTCGAGCCTTCGCCACGCGGGCTCGACGGCGAGGAACGTGTACTTGACGAAGCGCGGCGCGGCGCGCGCGGGGAGATTTGCGGGGTCGCTCATCGCCCTCCACAGGCTACAGCTCGACGCCCGCTCGACCGGCTAGAGTGCCGGCGTGCGAATCGCGCTCGTCTCGCCGTACTCGTGGACCTACCCGGGCGGCGTGACGCGGCATATCGAGGCGCTCGCGGGAGAGTTGCGGGGCCTCGGCAACGACGTGCGCGTGCTGGCGCCCTTCGACCCCGACGACGCGCTGACGCGCCGCCTGCACAGGGGCGCGGCGCCGCAGCGCCGTGAGCCGCCCGAAGGCTTCGTCTCGCTCGGGCGCACGGTGGGCATCGCGGCGAACGGCGCGATCTCCAACCTCGCGATCGGCCCGCGCGGGATCCTCACGCTGCGCGGGGAGCTGCGCGAAGGCGGCTACGACGTCGCGCACATCCACGAGCCCGTCGCGCCGCTGGTGGGCTGGGACGCGATGTGCTGCGCCGAGGATGTGCCGCTCGTGGGCACCTTCCACAGCTACTCGGAGAACAGGCTCACGAACGGCATCGGGGTCGCGCTCGGCGCGGCGCGGCGCATGAACCGCCTGCACGTCCGCATCGCCGTCTCCGACGCGGCCGCGTGGACCGCGCGGCGATTCTTCGGCGGCCGTTACACGATCGTCCCCAACGGCGTGCACCTGGAGCACCCCGAGCTCGCGCCCGAAGAGCACCCCGCGCATGAGGAGCGCGGGCGGCCGCTGCGCATCCTCTTCATCGGGCAGGCCGTCGATCGCAAGGGACTGCCGATCCTCCTGAAGGCGTTCGAGGCGCTCCGCGAGCAGGTTCCGGCGACGCTCACGCTGGTCGGCGCGCAGGATGCGGAGGTGGCGCCGCTGCTGCTCGACGCCGAGGGCGTGAGCGCGCTCGGCAGGGTGGGGGAGGCGGAGAAGCTCGAAGAGCTCGCCCGTGCGGACGTGCTCTGCGCGCCGTCGTTGCACGGCGAGAGCTTCGGGATGGTGCTGACGGAAGCGTTCGCCGCGGGCGTGCCGGTCGTGGCGTCCGATATCGCGGGCTACCGCGATGTGGTGCGCGACGGCACGCGACGGCATCCTCGTGCCGCCCGGAGACGCCGTGGCGCTCGGCAAGGCGCTGCGCTCGATCCTGCTCGACGGCGAGCGCCGCGCGCAGATGGCGAGCGCCGCGCGCGAGCGCGCGAGTCGCTTCGCCTGGCCGCAGGTGGCGCAGGAGGTGCTCGCCTGCTACGAGCGGGCGGCGGCGATCGGCGTCGCGCCCACGCGCACGGGGCGCGTCGCGGTCCGCTGTGGCTTCGCGTGCGCGGACCTGAAGCCGCGCGAGCCGCGCCTGCACGAGCCCCCGCCGGATTCGACCCGCTCGGGGGGCACCGACACCGCGTCGCCGGAGCGCGCCCGCGTTGCACGCCGCCACGCTCCGACCGGGCGCTTGCGGCGTCGGCTCGCGCTGGCCGTGAGCTCGCTCGCTGTCCTCGGCCTCGGCGCGCAGGGCATCGCAGACGTCGGCGTCGGTCGTGTGGTGGCCAGCCTCGCCGCGTCGCAGCCTTCGCTGCTGATGGCGGGGCTCGGGCTGATGTGCGTGTCGATGCTCGCACGCGGCCTCGCCTGGCATGCGATCCTGCGGGCGGCGCCGACGGCGCGCCGGGCAACCGTCGCAGACGCCTTGCACGGGACGTTCATCGGAGTGCTCATGTCGGCGACGCTGCCGGCTCGTCTCGGCGAGCCCTCGCGCGCGCTGATCGTCGCGCGGCGCCTGGGCAACACGCGCGAGACGCTGCCGATCGTGCTCGGGACGCTCGCCTCGCAGATGCTCCTGAACCTCCTCGCGGTGGTGGTCCTCGGGGCTGTGACGCTGACGAGCGTGAGTGGCCTGCAGGGCCACGGGATGCCGCTCTTCGTGTTGGCGATCATGCCGCTCGCGGCGTTGCTCGCGCTGATGCTCTCGCCGCTCGTCGTGAGGCGCTCGGGGATCGCACGACCGCTCGACGCGCTGGAGATCTGGCGCGGTGTGTGCGCGACTGCGCGCCGCGTCCGCCACGGCTTGCGCGTGTTCTTGAACCCGCGCGAGGCCACGCTCGCGGTGGCTCTCGCAGCTGTGCGCATGGGGTCTGCAGCTGCTCTCCTGCTGGCTCCTGCTCGCGGCGCTGGGCCTCGGTGCGCAGGTGGGCTTCGCGGGCGCCGCCGCGGTCCTCTTCGCGGTCAACCTGACCGCGATCCTGCCGGTGACGCCGGGCAACGTGGGGGTCTTCCAGGCGGCCGTGGTCGCCGTCCTCGTCGGCGCCTACGGGGTCTCGGCCCCCGAGGCGCTCGCCTATGGGATCGTGCTGCAGGCGGTGGAGATCGCGACCGCCTTCATCATGGGCGCGCCGGCGCTCGCGAACGAGGGGCTCACGTGGCGCGAGCTGCGGGTGCGCACGACGCACGCGACGCCGGTGAAGCTCGACCCGCTGCCTGCTCGCCTCGGCGCAGGCGCCGCGGAGCAGGCCGGCTAGCCGCGCTCAGGCGAGCGAGTCGCGTTTGACACGCGCTCGTCCAGGTTGGTCTAATCCGACGACTGGTGCGGCTACGCGTGCGGCGTAGTGTGCTCTGCAAGAGGAGGCAAGTATGCGAGGCGCGATGTACGGATGCGAGCTCTCGTGGAGAGGCTTGGGCGGACGGGGTACGGCGCTGCGTCTGTTCGCTGCTCTGACGATCACCGCGTCATGCTGCCTCGGTGGGAGCGCCACGATCGCAAGCGCGCAGATGCGCAAGGAGCGCCCACATCAACGAAGGGGTGGTCGCGTGGGGGGCGAACGAGCTCGGTGAGCTCGGCATCGGAACGACGAGCGGTCCGCAAATCTGCTGGGAACGGCGCGTGCAGCGCGGTGCCCGTGCCGGTGCCAGGCCTCAGGCACGTGCAGGCTATCGCCGCGGGCGACGACGGCCATGGCCTGGCGCTGACGCGCGGCGGTCACGTGTGGGCGTGGGGCAACAACGAAGTTGGGCAGCTCGGCGATGGCTCGAACACGAACAGCGACGTCCCGGTAAGGGTCTGCGCGCCCGGATCTCCGGCGCCCGCAGGCGGCCGTGAATGCCGACGACCTGAGCGGAGTCGCCTCGATCTCCGCGTCCTACGACGACAGCTTCGCGCTGCTGCGCAACGGCACCGTGGTCGCCTGGGGTGGAAACAGCGAAGGAGGGCTCGGCGACGACAGCACGGCGAACACCAGCGACCCCGTGATGGTTTGTGCGCTCGGTGAAACCGCGTATCCCTGCAAGAAACCGTTGCGCGGCGTCGTCGCCGTATCGCCGGCGGGTAACGACACGCTTGCACTGCTCAGGTCGGGCACGGTGGTGGCGTGGGGGGGCGACACGATCGGTCAACTGGGTGACGGCAGCACGACTGCCTCGAGCGTCCCCGTTGCCGTTAGCGGCTTGACTCATGTCGAGGCGATCGCCGCCGGGAGCGCGGGCGGCATGGCCCTGAGCAGCGAAGGCACGGTCATGGCCTGGGGATTCCTACATGAAAGCTACTCGGGACCCGTCGAGAGCTCCACGCCGGTTCCGGTGGAAGGGCTCGCTGGCGTCACCGCGATCGCCGCGAACGAAGGGGGCAGGTACGCGCTCCTCTCAGACGGCAGGGTCGAGAGCTGGGGCTCGCGATCGTTGGGGCCAGCTCGGCTCGGAGACGGAGTGCGAGATGGGGGTCCTATGCCGTAAGAACCCAGAACTGATCGCGGGGCTCACCGAAGTTGCTGCGATCGCCGCCGGCGGCGCGAACGCGCTCGCACTGCTCAAGAACGGGACGGTGATGGCGTGGGGCAACCCGGAGAGTGGCCAGATCGGGAACGACGCGTTCGTGTGGCCGACCGAGTACTACGGCAGCTGGAGCGACAACACGCCGACGCCGGTGTGCGCGCTGAGCGAAGTGAGCGAGATCGCGAGCGGGGGCGAACTGAGCCTCGCGTATGGCAAGGACGGTCCGGGCGCTCCTTGCAAGCCCGAACCGGCGCTCCGCAGCGGCAGCCCCAAGACCGGCCCTGCTGGCACACCGGTCACGATCCGCGGCGACAACCTCACGGGCGCGACCAAGGTCACCTTCTACTGGCAGCAGGCCAACGCGAGCTTCACGGTTCTCTCACCGACGGAAATCGTCGCGATCGCGCCGGCCGCCCCGCAAGAAGAAAGCCAGCCACCGCGCGGCCCGATCACCGTGACCACGCCTCTGGGGGAAGCGCGTGGCATTCACGAACTCAACTACAACCTGTTCGAAAACGGGGACCCGCACTTCCTGCTCGAAGAATGAGGGCGCGCCCAGCGGACTAGCTGCGCGCCATCGCGCGCGCAGCGTCGTCCGAGTCCTCGAAGCCGTCCGTCGGCTCGTCGTCGCCGAGCCGCGTGGCGGCATCGCTCTCGCCGAAGAGCGAGGGGTCGCGTGAGGAGCCCTTGATGACGTCGTCGGGTGAGCTCTCCGCCGGCAGTCGTCCCTGTCGCGTGCCGAAGTAGATCGCCTGCGGGTGGTGCGCGATGAGCGCGAGCGTGGACTGCTCGGGGTCGGGCGCGTAGCCGCCTGTGAGGCGCATGCCGATGCGCGAGAGGTCAAGCAGCTCGTCGACCTTGACGTGCTCGCTCTGCTCGGGCACCGCGGGGTAGCCCCAGGAGTAGCGACGGCCCTGGGTCACGGGGATTCCGAGCATGCCGCGGACCTTCCAATGAAGCCACTCCGCGAGCGCCTCCGCGCTCTGCACGCCGAGGCCGTGTACGAACAGCTGTTCCGCGAACTCGCCCTCGCGCTCGAGGCGGCTCACGACCTCGCTCACCCGCGGCCCCGCCGTGACGGCCTGCAACGCGATGACGTCGAGCTCCTCCGGCGGCCCGGCCTGCTCGGCGCTCGGGCGGAAGAAGTCCGCGAGGCAGATCCGCTCGCCGCGTGGTTGGCGCGGGCAGATCAAGCGCGTGAGCTCGCGCGCGCGGTCCTCGGGATCGAGCACGACGATCGCGTTGCCCTCCGAGTAGCACGGGAAGTAGCCGAGCAGCGCGCGCGGCTCCAAGTAGTCCTGCTCGCGCCACATGCGCTGCAGGCGCGGGATGAAGTCGTCTTGCAGCAGCTTGCGCCACTCCTCCCCCTTCACGCCGCGCCCGCCCCAGTGGAGCTTGAAGAGCACGTGCGTGTCCAGGTGCGAGTAGACCTCGTCGAGGTTCACCTCGATCTCCTGCGCGCCCCAGAACGGCGGATGCGGGATCGGCACGTCGGTGCGCGCGGCCGAGCGCACGGAGTCGTCGGTGAGGTCGAGCTCCTCGGGCTCCTCGGCCTTCGCGCGGAACTCCGCCGCGCCTGCGCGCAGCTTTCCCACGAGCCCCGCGTGCGCGTCGTCGTCGACGAGCTGGTCCATCACCGCGAGCCCCTCGAACGCATCCTTGCAGTAGAAGACGCCGGGCTCGTAGACGTCCTCGGACTCCTTGCCGCCCGGATAGAGCGCGCGGTAGCTGAACGCGCGGTTGATCGCGGCGCCGCCGATGAGGACCGGGAAGGCAAGCCCTTGCGAGTGCAGCTCCTGGATGCACGCGGGCATCTGCTTGGAGGTCGAGACGAGCAGCGCCGAGAGGCCGATCGCGGTCGCGTTGTGCTCCTGCGCGGCGTCGAGGATCGTCTGGATCGGCACCTGCTTGCCGAGGTCCACGACGGTGTAGCCGTTGTTCGTGAGGATCGTGCCCACGAGCGACTTGCCGATGTCGTGCACGTCGCCGAACACCGTCGCGAGCACAACCGTGCCCTTCGTATAGCCCTCGAGCTTCTCGAGGTACTTCTCGAGCTGCGCGACGGCGCGCTTCATGACCTCCGCCGACTGCAGCACGAAGGGCAGGATCAGTTCGCCCGCGCCGAACTTGTCGCCGACCTCCTTCATCGCGGGCAGCAGGACCTCGTTGAGCGTCGGCACGGCGCCGATCTTCTCCACGCTGCGGTCGATCCACTCCTCGACGCCGTCCTTGCGCCGGCGCAGGATGTGGAAGTGAAGCGCCTCCTCGGGCTCCATCCCCTCGGTGGGGTTGGCGGCGCCCTGCGCGTCCTCCTCCTCGCCCTTGGACTCGAAGTGCCCGATGAAGCGCTCGAGCGCGTCCTCGCGGCGGTTGAGGACGAGGTCGTCCGCCAGCTCGCGCTCGTGCTCGGAGATCTCGCTGTATGGCGTGATGTGGTTCGGGTTCACCATCGCCAGGTCGAGCCCGGCCTGCACGCAGTGGTGCAGGAAGACCGAGTTGAGCACCGCGCGGGCGCCCGGAGATACGCCGAAGGAGACGTTCGAGACCCCGAGCGAGGTCTTCACGGAGGGGATCTCGGCCTTGATCCTCCGGATGCCCTCGATCGTCTCGACGGCCGAGGGCCGCCACTCCTCGTCGCCGGTCGTGAGCGTGAAGGTGAGGCAGTCGAAGATCAGGAGCTCGGGATCGAGGCCGTGCTCATCGCAGCAGAGCTCGTGCAGGCGCTTTGCGATCTCGAGCTTGCGCTCGGCCGTCTTCGCCATGCCGACCTCGTCGATCGTGAGCGCGATCAGCGCCGCGCCGTGGGCGAGCGCGACGGGCACCACGCGGTCGAGCTTGTCGCGGCCGGCCTCGAGGTTGATGGAGTTGACGATCGGGCGCCCCGGGATCTGCTCGAGCGCCCTTTCGATCACCTCGGGCTCGGTGGAGTCGACCTGGATCGGCGCCGGCTGCGTCAGCGAGATCTTCTTGACGACGATCCGCATCTGTTCGTCCTCGTCCTGGCGCTCGGTCAGCGCGACGCAGACGTCGAGCACGTGCGCTCCGCCGGTGACCTGGTCCTCGGCGATCTGCACGAGCCCGTCGTAATCGTCTGCGAGCAGCAGCTCCTTGGCGCGGCGCGATCCCTGGGAGTTGACGCGCTCGCCGACCATCGTCGGCCGCGGCTCCTGCACGAGCGGCGTCGCAGCCATCATCGAAGAGAGATGCGCGACTCGCGGCGCAGGGCGCGCGGAGACGGGCCGGCCGCCCCCCACGAGCTGCACGATCGCGGCGATGTGCTCGGGCGTCGTGCCGCAGCAGCCACCGACGACCCCGACGCCGTAGCGCTCGACGAACTCGCCGAGCGCGCGCGCGAGCGGCTCGGGCCGCTCGGGGAAGATCGTCTCGCCGTCCGGGCCCTGCAGCGGCAGTCCCGCGTTCGGTATGCACGCCACGGGCACGGGGCACCATTCGCCGAGGAAGCGGATCGCGTCGCGCATGTCCTCGGGCCCGGTCGAGCAGTTGAGCCCGATGACGTCGGCCTTGAGCCCTTCGAGCGTGGCGAGCACGGAGGAGATGTCGGTGCCGAGCAGCATCTTGCCGCCCTGCGGCAGCAGCGACACGGAGACGTGGATCGGCAGCTGCGTGCCGGTGCTCTTGAACGCCTCGCGGGCGCCGAAGATGGCCGCCTTGACCTCGAGGATGTCCTGCGCGGTCTCGATGATGAGGAGGTCCGCACCGCCCTCGATCAGGCCGCCCGCCTGCTCGGCGAAGACCTCGATGAGCTCGCCGAAGCGGATCTGGCCGAGCGTGGGGTCTTCGGAGGCCGGCAGCAAGCCCGTCGGTCCGATCGACCCCGCGACGAAGCGCGTCTCGCCCGCCGCGCGGCGCGCGATCTGCGCGGCCTTCACATTGATCTCGTGCGTGTGCTCCGCGAGCCCCCACTCGCCCAGCTTCAGGCGCGAGGCCTGGAATGTGTCGGTCTCGACGACCTCTGCGCCGGCGTCGAGCATCGAGGCGTGCACGCCCTCGATGACGTCGGGACGGTGCAGGACGAGCGCCTCGTGGCACTTGCCGGCGAGCCCCCCGTAGTCGTCTGCGCTGAGGTCGAACTGCTCGAGCGTCGCGCCCATCCCGCCGTCGTAGACGACCACGCGGCTCGAGATGGCCTCTCTGTAGTCGCGCATCGAGGGGACTCTAGCAGTGGCGAGGCCAAACCTTGACACAGCTGTGAGAAGGTTTCGGCGGCGGGCTCGCGGGGGTCGAAGACACCCCGCTCACATCCCCTAACCGAACATAAATCTCAGTGGCGGATATAAGAACGGGGCAGCGTGTTTACTAACTGCCGCCATGGCCGCCATCGACAGCACACGCCACCTCGACCCGCGCAGTCTTCCGCGCACCGGTGAGGGCTCCGTAGACGAGATCGTCGCGCAGCGCGCCCCCGGCTCGCTGCTCGAGATCTTCGACGCGACGGCAGCCGCGCACCCCGACGCGGTCGCGCTCGACGCCGATGACGGCGCGCTCACCTACGCGGAGCTGGCAAAGTCCGCGCGGCGGCTCGCGCGCAAGCTTCGCAAGCAGGGGATCGGCCCCGGCGAGTGCGTCGGGATTCACCTCGAAAGCGGCTCCTCGCGCCTCTACGTCGGCATCCTCGGCGTCCTGCACGCGGGCGCGGCCTATGTGCCGATCGACGCCGACGACCCGCCCGCGCGGGCCGAGGCGATCTGGTCGGAGGCGGACGTCTGCGGCGTCCTCGAGGCGGACCTTCAGCTGCGGCTCCTGCGTCGGCCGCGCGCGCACAGGCGCCCACTGCGCGCCGACGACGACGCGTGGGTGATCTTCACATCGGGCTCGACGGGGCGGCCCAAGGGCGTCGCCGTGAGCCACCGCTCGGCCGCCGCGTTCGTGCAGGCCGAGCGCCACCTCTGGAGCGTCGCCCGCGATGACCGCGTGCTCGCGGGCCTCTCCGTGTCCTTCGACGCGAGCTGCGAGGAGATGTGGCTCGCGTGGGGCAACGGCGCCGCGCTCGTGCCAGCCCCGCGTGCCGTGGTCCGCTCCGGCGCGGATCTCGGGCCGTGGCTCGTGCGCCGCGGCATCACGGTCGTCTCGACGGTGCCGACGCTCGCGGCGATGTGGGACGAGCAGACGCTCGCGAACGTGCGCCTCCTGATCCTCGGCGGCGAGGCTTGCTCGCCCGAGCTCGGCTGGCGCCTGGCGGGCGGCCGCGAGGTGTGGAACACCTACGGCCCCACGGAGGCCACCGTCGTCACGACGGCTGCGCCCGTGCTCAGCGGTCGGCCCGTGCTGATCGGCTGGCCGCTCGCCGGCTGGGAGGTTGCGGTGCTCGACGACTCCGGCGACCCCGTGCCGCTCGGCGAGCCGGGGGAGCTCGTGATCGGCGGCGTCGGCCTCGGCCGCTATCTGGATCTCGCGCTCGACGCCAAGCGCTACGCGGGCGTGCCCGCACTCGGCTGGGAGCGCGCGTACCGCTCCGGCGACATCGTCCGTGAGACGATCGACGGCTTCGAGTTCCTCGGCCGGCGCGACAGCCAGGTGAAGATCGCGGGCCGCCGCCTCGAGCTTGGCGAGGTCGAGAGCAAGCTGAACGCGGTCGCGGGCGTGCGTAGTGCGGCCGCGGTGGTGCAGAGCACCCCCGCCGGCAACAAGGTGCTCGTCGGCTACGTCACCGGCCAGGTCTCCTCCGAGGACGTCCGTGCCGCCGTCGCCGAGCACCTCCCCGACGGGCTTGCCCCGGTGGTCGTCGTGCTCGACGAGATGCCGCTCGCGCCCTCCGGGAAGGTCGATCGCAAGCAGCTGCCCTGGCCGCCGCCGCAGGTCGCAGGGGCGGCGGACGAGACACTCACCGGCACGGCGGCGTGGCTCGCCGCGCGCTTCGCCGACCAGCTCGGACCGGTCGCGATCTCGGTGCACACTGACTTCTTCGCCTCCGGCGGCAACTCGCTCGCCGCCGCAAAGCTTGTCTCGGCGCTGCGCGAGCGCTACCCGTCAGTCGCCGTCGCGGACGTCTACGAGCATCGCCGCCTCGGCGACCTCGCCGAGCGCCTGGAGGAGCTCTCCGGCCCGCGCGAGCTGGCGCACGAGGCGGAGGCTTCGGCGCCCTGGCAGTGGGCCGCCGCGCAGTTCGTCGGCATGCTCGTGCTGCTCGTCGTGCAGGCGAGCGAGTGGCTGATCGCCGCGTTCGCGTACGGCAACATCGTCGGCGCCGGGCTTCCGCACGTTGGCTGGGGCTGGTTGATCGCGGCGTGGCTCGTGCTCACGACGCCGATGGGTCGCACTGGCTTGGTCCTGCTCGCCAAGCGCCTCCTGCTGCCTCGCCTGGAGCCGGGCCGCTACCCGCGCTACTCGTGGCTCGCCTGCCGCGTGTGGTTCGTCGACCGGCTCGCGGAGGTATGCGCGCTGGGGCGCCTGGCGGGCACGCCCTGGGCGACGCGCTACGCGCGCATGATCGGCGCCGAGGTGGGCGCCGACGCACGACTTGCAACAGTTCCTGAGCCGACCGCGCTCGTGCACATCGGAGCAGGCGCGACGCTCGAGCCGGAAGTCGACATGCACGGCTGGTGGATCGACGGCCAGGAGCTCGTGATCGGCGAGGTGCGAATCGGCGAGCGGGCGCGTATCGGTACGCGCACGATGTTGATGCCGGGCGCCGTCGTCGAGGACGGCGCGGAGGTCGAACCGGGCAGCGTCGTCGACGGCACCGTGCCCGCCGGTGAGCGCTGGGCCGGCGCCGTCGCGTGCAAGGTTGGGCGCGCCGGCGAGGATTGGCCCGCGACGCCCGCGCACGGCGGGCCGGCTCCGGGCCGCTCGCGTGCCCTCTTCGCAGCTGGCCTCGGTGCTCACGGCCTCGTGCCGCTGCTCGCGTTCGCTCCACCGCTGCTCGTGCTCTATCTCATCGGCGCGCCCGTCCCGACGCTCGGCAGCTCATTCGGCGTGCTCGCGCTCGAGGCGCTTCTGATCACGGCCCTCTTCCTGCTCTCTTACGCGCTGATCGTCGCGGGGGTCGTGCGCCTCGTGTGGCGCCTGATCCGGCCCGGCTGGCACTCCGAACGCAGCCTCGTGGGGTGGGCGCTGTGGTTCAGCGAGCTCATGCTCCAGAGCGCGCGCGTGATCCTCTTCCCGCTCTACAACTCTCTCTACACGCGCGCGTGGCTGCGGCTGATGGGGCTGCGGGTCGGCCGCCGCACCGAGATCTCGACCGCGCTCGGCCTCAACGGGCTCGTCACCCTCGGCGAGCGGAGCTTCGTCGCCGACGACGTCGTCTTCGCTCCCGCTCGCGCGAGGGGCGGCTGGCTGCACCTCCGTAAGATCGCCGTGGGCAACGGCAGCTTCATCGGCAACGGCGCGATCCTGCGCGGCGGCACCGAGGTGGGCGATGACACGATCATCGGGCTGCTCACGGTCGCTCCGTACGAGCGCGCCGACGGCACCTGCTGGCTCGGCTCACCTGCACTCGAGCTTCCCCACCTCGTCCCCGACACGCAGCGCGCCCGCACGACCCATCCACCGCGTCGCCTCGTCGCGGCGCGCGGCGCGATGGATCTCACGCGGATCCTCGTGCCCTCGACGATCTCGATGCTGATCGGCTGGATCGCGGTGCTCACGCTCGACGGCATCGGCGTCGGGCTGAGCCTTCCGATCGAGGTGCTCGCGGCGCCGCTGGTGCTGTTTGTGGCGGGCGTCGTGGCGGCCGCGCTCGCGGTGCTCGCGAAGTGGACGGTGATCGGGCGCTACCGCCGCGGCGAGCATGCCCTGTGGTCGCTGTTCGTGTGGCGCGACGAGCTCATCAACTCGATGCAGGAGCAGGTCGCGGGCGTGTGGTTCCTCGGCATCGCGAGTGCGACGCCGCTGATCTCGCTGTATCTGCGCGCCATGGGCGCCCGGATCGGGCGCCGCGCGTGGATCGAAACGACGGCGATCACCGAGTTCGACCTCGTGGAGCTCGGCGACGGCAGCGCTGTGAATCGCCACGCCGTGATCGAGACGCACCTCTTCCACGACCGCCTCATGCGCATCGGCCCGGCCGCGTCGGGCGCCGGCAGCACGATCGGGCCGAGCTCGGCGGTGCTCCCCGACGCGAAGCTCGGCGCGCACACCTGCGTCGGCGCGCGCTCGGTCGTGATGCGCGGGGAGGAGCTGCCCGCCGGCACGCGCTGGCACGGCGCGCCCGTCGTCGCGATGTCCTCGGCGGCGCCGGCCTCCGAGCCGCGCGAGCAGCCGCAAGAGGCGCCTGCGCTCGCCGCATGAGCGCCGCGCGCACCGCGCTCGCAGACGCCGAGTCCACGGGCGCGCACGCCGCCCCCGATGCGCTGAGGCTGCGCGAGCTGAGGGTGCCCGGAGACCCGCACGAGGGGACGCCGCGGGTGATCCTCTTGGACGCCTCCTCGCTTCCGAGATCGGCCGCTCAGGCCGGCCAGGATGCGGCGCTGCGGATGCGCGCTCGCTCCCTGAGCGGGGGCGCAGGCTCGCCACACTGCTCGCGCTCCTACCGCGCGCCGCTTGCGTTGCTCGCCTTCCACGACGCGCCGGTCGGGGTCGACGTCGAGCGCGTCTCGCGCTGCGATGACGCCTTCGCGGAGTCGATCCAGACGCCGGCCGAGCGCTCAGTGCCGCTGCCGCCCGCGCGCGATCGCTTCCTCAGCTCGCTGTGGTCGAGCAAGGAGGCGCTATCGAAGGCGCTCGGCGACCCGCTCGCCTATGACCCGCGGCGGCTCGAGGGCCCCGGCGCGTGGCCGGCCGGTCGCTCGGGCCCGTGGCGCGCCGCGCCGCCTCGAGCTGGGCGGCGACTACGTCGCCTGGGTCTGCTGGCGCGTGCGCTGAGTCAGGCGGCCTGTGCGGCCGGGATGTTCCCGACGCCGAGCTGCACGCCGTGCGGAAGCACGATCACGGGCGATGTCGCGATCCGGATCACCCGCTCGCCGGCGGCGCTCGTGGTCACCTTGCCCTCCCGGGCGGCGACGTGAGAGCGGATGATGATGAGGTCCGCGGACTCGTCCTCGGCGATCGTGTACGGCTCGGACCACGGCTGCTCGCGGAACCCCGCCGGCGCGAGCGCGATCCCGCAGCGCGCACTCTGAAGGAGCCGTCGTGCGGCGCTGCCGGGATGCACGCGGCCCGGTGAGCCATCGCGGGCTGCCCCGAAGACGATCAGCTGGGCGTCCTGCTGCTCCGCGAGGCCCCGCAGCGCACTCGCGGTCGTCGTGCCCGCGATCGCATGGTGCGAGACCTCCTTGCCGCCGAGGACCTCGCTCGCACGCTCGAGCAGACGCTCGCCTTCGCGGCGCAGGAACCGCTCGCGGCCGCTCACCGCGACGCTCGGCCGGCGATCCCTCGGATCGGCGCGGTGCACGTGTGCGAGCGCGATCGGCGCTCCGAGCAGCGAACTCAGCGCATCTCCGAGCACGAGCGCGTCATCTGCGTGGGGGGTGCCGTCATAGGCAACGATGATGCTTGACATCCGAATCTCCCTGGTCGTCGATGGTTGCGTTCAGACCCCCAGGGTGACACCCTGGCGCGTTAAGCGCCACTTATATCTCTGATAATAGGTATTAGTTCGACTAATACCTATCGACCGCTCTTCGGATCAGCCGTCGTAGTAGAGCGGGAACTCCCACGGATGCGGACGCAGGTTCACCTGAGCGGCCTCGTTGCGCTTGTAGCTCACCCACTCCTCGATCAGATCCTCGGTGAACACGCCGCCTGCGAGCAGGAAGTCGTGGTCGGCCTCGAGCGCGTCCATCGACCCGGCGAGCGACGTCGGCACGTTCGTGATGTTCGCGAGCTCCTCGGGGGAGAGGTCGAAGAGGTCCGTGTCCACGGGGTCACCGGGCTTGAGCGACTTCGCGATCCCGTCGAGCCCCGCGAGCATCAGCGCGGAGAACGCGAGGTAGGGGTTCGACATCGGGTCGGGCGGGCGGAACTCGACGCGCTTCGCCTTCGGGGAGGCGAGGTACATCGGGATGCGCACCGCCGCCGAGCGGTTGCGCTGCGAGTGCACGAGGCTCACCGGCGCCTCGAACCCGGGCACGAGGCGCCGGTATGAGTTCGTCGTCGGCGCGCAGAACGCCATCAGCGCGCGGCCGTGGGCGAGGAGCCCCGCGACGTAGCTGAGCGCGAGCTCCGAGAGCAGCGCATAGCCGTTCTCGTCGAACATCAGCGTTTCGCCGTCCTTCCAGAGCGACTGGTGCACGTGCATGCCCGAGCCGTTCTCCTCGAAGACCGGCTTCGGCATGAAGGTCGCGGTCTTGCCGACCGCTCGCGCGCAGTTCTTGACGACGTACTTGTGGGTCATCAGCGTGTCCGCCATCCGCAGCAGCGGCGAGAAGCGCAGGTCGATCTCGCCCTGGCCGGGCCCGCCGACCTCGTGGTGGTGGAACTCCGTCGAGATGCCGAGCGACTCGAGCACCAGCACCATCATCGCGCGCAGGTCGCCGTGCGTGTCCGACGGCGGCACCGGGAAGTACCCCTCCTGCGAGCGGATCTTGTGGCCGAGGTTCCCCGCCTCGCGGAACGCCTCGCCCATGTTCCAGTAACCCTCCTGCGAGTCGACTTCGTAGAAGCCGCGGTGGTTCTCCTGGTCGTAGGAGACGTGCTCGAAGACGTAGAACTCGGCCTCCGGGCCAAAGAACGCCGTGTCCGCGATGCCCGTCTCGCGCAGGTGGCGCTCTGCCTTCTGCGCGACGTAGCGCGGATCGCGCGAGTAGGCCTCGCGCGTGATCGGGTCGAGGATGTTGCAGATGAGCGAGAGCGTGCGCTCTTCGTAGAAGGGGTCGATCATCGCCGTGCTCGGGTCCGGCATCAGCAGCATGTCGGACTCCGCGATCTGCTGGAAGCCGCGGATCGAGGAGCCGTCGAAGCCGAGGCCGTCGGTGAAGTCGTCCTCGTCGATGCTCCCGACGGCGAGCGTCATGTGCTGCCAGGTGCCCGGAACATCGGTGAACTTCAGATCGACCATTCGCACGTCGAGGCCCTCGGCCATCTTCAGTACGTCGGCCGCGCCCGCCTCGCCTCCTCCCGCGAACCCTTGGATGGTGAGCGGCTCATCGCCCGTCACGAGTTCGCGGATTGCAGTCTGCCGTGGTGTCTGCATGTCGTTCTTCGTCGTTCCTCCTGGGCACCGACGACGCTCGTCGCACCGGTCCCCCTCGCTGGCTCACAGGTTGGGGGGCGACTCTATAGATCGCCGCGCGGCCAGGCATGTAACGGCTGTAGAGATCAGACCGGCGATCTTTCGACGGTCGTCCAAAGCCTCGCGCGACCCACGCGGACGTCGGTCAGGGGCCTGGCGCGACGGGGTTGGGCCCCGGCTTCCACGACGCCCGTTTCGGGGTTCACGTGGTTGACCGGGGGCGCGGGCGCGATTTCGACGTCGAAGTGCCCGGCGACCGGGACGCCGCTCGGGAACTGCGCCCGCGCCTTGCCGCCGAGGCCGCCCGCGACCGCGTAGAGGACGCCGTGGTTGCCGGACTTCACGGGGGTGAGCTGCCACGTGAAGGTGCGCGCTTCACCGGCCACGAGCGGGCCCGCCGACCACGTGCTCGCGCCCGCCGTCACGTAGGAGCCGGGACCGCCGAGGGGCAGCGTTTCCACGGGCCGCCGCGGTTGGGCGCCGGGGCCGTGGTCGACGATCCACACGGGGCGCTGGCGCTGGGCGAGGTTGGGGTAGTTGCTGCGGTAGTAGAAGGAGTCGACGGTGACGACGAGGTTCGGCACGGTGCTCGTACCCGCGTTCAGGATTTCGAGTTCGAGCGCCGTGGGCCTCGCGACCGCCTGCTTGGCGGGGAAGCTCGAGCGCAGCACCCGCAGCGTGTAGTTCGCCCGCGTTTCGTGAGCGTCCTGGGTGGCCCCGCCACAGGCGCTCGCGAGCAGCCCGCCCGCGCCCACGACAAGCATCAGCTTGGCGGTCCTACGCAGCGCGGGCATCCCTATCGACCTCATGGAACGCGGCCACGATACCAGCGCGCCGGGCGCCCGCCCGCAGGCGTACGGCGGGTATATGTCCCACGCGGGCGCAGGAGTGTGGAGCGCGCGAGCGAAGGACTCCGGGTGCCGCGATGCGCCTTAACATCCCGTAAAGTTCACTGCAGGGTGGGTGTTTTCGCCAGGATGCGCCCAGTGATCGAGGAGGGCTAGACAACCAAGATGGTTCGCAGTGCCGCCGAGCGGGCGTTCGTGCCCTTCCGGGTCGTGCTCGAGGAAACAGGGGACATCATGATCCTCACGGGCAGGACCCTCGCCTCGGCGCTGCGCCCGCCCTACCCCTACGGCGAGGAGCTCGTCTCGCAGTTCCTCTTCGTGCTGCGGCTCGCCTGGCTGCCGCTGCTGATCACGACCGTCTCGCTGAACTACGGCGCGCCGGGGATCCAGGCGGCGAACATCCTCAAGCTGATCGGCGCGGTGGACCGCCTCGGCGGCTTCTTCGTGCTCGCCTCCATTCGCGAAATCGCGCCGCTCATCACGGGAACGGTGATCGCGGGCGTCGCGGGCACCGCGATCACCGCCGACCTCGGAGCGCGCAAGATCCGCGAGGAGCTCGACGCGCTGCAGGTGCTCGGCGTCGACCCTGTCAAGAACCTCGTCGTGCCGCGCTTTCTCTCGTTGATGCTCGTGACCGCGCTCTTCGACATGTTCGCGGCGCTCTTCGGCGTCTTCGGCGGACTGCTCGCGGGGCTCGTCTACGGCGTGCCCCTCGGCCAGTTCTGGGCGACCTTCTTCGCGAACGTCGACACCACGGACCTCTGGGGCTCGGTGCTCAAGTGCGCGATCTTCGGCGCGATCATCGCGATCGTCGCCTGTTACAAGGGCATGACCGCACGCGGTGGCGCCGAGGGTGTCGGCCGCGCGGTCAACGAGGCGGTCGTGACGACGCTCCTGCTCACGAGCGCGGTGAACTACGTCTTCACGCAGGTGCTGCTCGCGACCCATCCGAGCATCCTGGTGATCAAGGGATGAGGGAGGGTCTTCGATGAACGGCGGCGGACCGTTCACGGTGCCGCGCGAATGGCTGGACTCGACCGGCGACATCGGCGGGTTCGCCGCGAACGTCTTCCGCGACGTCTGGGGCGGGCGCGTGTTTCGCTTCTTCGGCGAGGCGGTGCGCCAGGGGGGGATCCTGATCGTCGGCTCCGCGCTCGTGATCTGGGGCCTCATCTTCTTCACGGGCCTCGGCGTGTGCGGGATCGAGGGCGCGTACTTCAACGAGTCGATCGGCACGCCCTCGAACGCCGGCATCTACGCCGCCCTGTGCAACCTCCGCGAGGCGATCCCGTACGCGTTCGGCTACATGATGTCGGCGAAGGTCGGCACGGGGATCGTCGCCGAGCTCGGCGCGATGCGGATCTCGGACGAGATCGACGCGCTGGAGGTGATGGGCATCGATTCGATGACGTTCCTCTGCGCGACGCGCCTGCTCGGGGCGTGGATGGTGCTGCCCTTCATCTACATCGCCGGCGTGGGCATCGGCTTCTTCGCCTCCTACCTCGCGGTGGTCAAGCAGCTCGGCTTCGTCTCCTCCGGGGGATACCTGAACACGTTCTGGGCCTTCCAGAACCCGGCGGACTACTTATACAGCCTCATAAAGGGCATGACGATGGCTACGACCGTCGTGCTCGTCGGCTGCTATTACGGATATACGGCAACCGGCGGCCCGGTCGGAGTGGGGACCGCGACCGCGAAGTCGATGGTGCTCAATATCGTGTTAGTGACCCTCATAGGAGTGATGGGAAGCCAGATTTTCTGGGGCGGGTCCGCGAACGTCCCGATCGGGGGCTGAGGATGGCGCGCGAGGAGCCCTGGAAGGAGGAGCAGTTCGGGCAGGAACGCACCGAGCAGCCGGCGAGCCCGCCGCGCGGGGGCGAAGAGCATGCCCCCGAGGGCGCCCCGGGCGAGTTCGAGCCGATGGTCGGCACGGCGGCGATCGAGGAGGCGCTCGCAGCAGGCGAACGTCTGCACACCGCGGAGATCGCTCCCGGGACGCCCGACGCGATCGAGTTCATCGACGTGCACAAGTCGTTCGGGTCAAACCGCGTCCTGCGCGGCCTCAACATGGGTATTCCCGAAGGCCACATCTCGATGATCATCGGGCCCTCGGGCACGGGCAAGTCGGTCTGCATCAAGCACATGGTCGGGCTGCTCTATCCCGATCAGGGCGACGTCGTGATCCAGGGGCAGTCGGTGCCGAGCCTTCCCGATGCGGAGCTCTTCGAGATGCGCCGCAAGTTCGGCGTGCTCTTCCAGGACGGCGCGCTCTTCGGCTCGCTCACGCTCTATGACAACGTGGCGTTCCCGCTGCGCCAGCACACCGAGAAGGGCGAGGACGAGATCGAAGAGATCGTGCACCGCCGTCTTCAGGAGGTCGGGCTGGGTGGCGAGGGGCACAAGATGCCCAACGAGCTCTCGGGAGGGATGCGCAAGCGCGCCGGGTTCGCTCGCGCGCTCGTGCTCGAACCGAGCATCGTGCTCTTCGACGAGCCCGACTCCGGCATCGACCCGGTGCGCACCGCACTCCTGTGTGAGCTGATCAAGGAAATCCACCAGGAAAACGGCGGCACCTACGTGGTGATCACGCACGACATCCTCAGTGCTCGCCGCATCGCCAGTTATCTCGTGATCCTGTGGCAGGGGCAGGTGGTCGAGCAGGGCCCCGCGCAGAAGCTCTTCGAATCCGAGCACCCGTTCACGAAGCAGTTCCTCTCCGGGAATCCGCAGGGTCCGCTGAGCATGGTCGAATAAGGCTTCGCGCGCCGGAGCTCCGCGCCGCGAATGGCAAGCCGACTCCTCAGCGCACTGGCGGGCGCAGCGGCGGCGAGGCCGCGGCTCGTGATCGCCACGGTGCTCGCGCTCGCGCTTGCGGGCGCGGGTCTCGCGCTGACGCTTCAACCGAGCGCCGCGACGAGCACGTTCGTCGGGCGTTCGAGCGACGCCTACCAGGGCACCCAGACCTTCTATCGCCATTTCGGCGAAGAGCCGATCGAGGTGCTCGTGCAGGGCAATCTCGAGCAGCTCCTGCTGAGCTCGGACCTCGAGCGCCTCGTTGGGCTCGAGGGATGCCTCTCCGGTCGCGTGCCCTCCTCACAGCTCGCGCGGGAGGGAGGAGCGAACGGTCCCTGCGGGCAGCTCGCTCGCATGCACGCCGTGAAGGTCGTGCTCGGCCCCGGGACCTTCATCAACGAGGCCGCGCTCGAGATCGACGAACAGCTGACGAGCGGGCGCAAGGCGAGTGAACGGCGGGCGGCGAGCGCGAAGCAGGCAGTGACACGCGCGGCGCTTGCGCGAGGGCTCTCCGCGGGCGAAGCAGAGCACCTGGGGGAAGAAGCGCGCGAGGCCACCCTGAGCGCATACGCGGCGGAAGTCGCGACGCTCGCGGTGCAGTACGGCATCACCTCCGAACCCGCGCTCGAGAACCCTGAATTCGTCGAGGCGCTCGTGTTCGAGCGCGCCGCTCCCGCGGGCACGCCGAAGCGGCGCTTCGCCTACCTCTTCCCGAGCCCGAACTCCTCGCTCGTCTCGGTGCGCCTGCGCGCCGGGCTGAGCGAAGCCCAGCGCGCGCGTGCGATCGCGCTGATCCGCAGCGCGGTGAAGATGCCGCAATGGCGGCTCGAACACGGCGAGCGCTATCTCGTCACCGGCGAGCCCGTGATCGTCGCGGATCTCACGAGCTCGCTCGCACGCGCGATCGAGTGGCTGCTGCTCGCCGTCGTCGTCGTGATGGCGCTGGCACTGAGCCTGATCTTCGCGGGGCGTCCGCGGTTGCTCCCGCTCGCCGTCGCGCTCGTCGCGAGCGCGATCACCTTCGGCATCCTTGCGCTCGCCGGCGGCTCGCTCACGATCGGCTCGCTCGCCGTTCTCCCGGTGCTCGTGGGCCTCGCCGTGGACTACGCGATCCAGCTCCAGTCGCGCACCTCCGAGGCGCTCGAGGAAGGCGCGGCGCCCGGGGACATGGCGGGGTCGGTTCGTCGCGCCGCCGCACGCGGCGCTCCCACGATCGCGCTCGCCGCGCTCGCGAGCGCCGGAGCGATGCTCGGGCTTCTGCTCTCGCCCGTGCCGCTCGTCCAGGGCTTCGGCGTGCTGCTCGTCGCGGGCGTCGCGATCGCGCTGCTCTGCGCGCTCACCTTCGGCTCCGCCGCACTCGCGCTTGCGGGCGCCGAGGGCCGCTCGGCCCCGCGGCTGCCGGGGGCGGCGGGCGCCTGGATCGCGGCCTCGTGGCGGGGCGCTCGCGAGCTCATCCGCGAGAGCGCCCCCCCGCGGGCGCTCTCGCGCGCCGCGCTCGGGGGAGCGCTGCGGGCACCCGTGCTGATCCTCGCTGCCGGCCTCGTGCTCGCCGCCGCCGGATGGGGCCTCTCGACGCAGACGCCCGTGCAGACGGACATCACCAAGCTCGTGCCGCAGAACCTCTCCTCGCTGGAGAACCTCCGCGTGCTCGAGCGCGAAACGGGCGTCGGCGGGCAGATCGACGTCCTCCTGCACGGGCACGAGCTCACGACGCCCGCCGTCGTGCAGTGGATGAGCACCTATGAGAGCGCGGTGCTCAAGCGCTTCGGCTACCACGAGAGCGAAACGGCGAGCGGCACACCGGCGTGCGCGAGCGCGGCGATCTGCCCCGCGTTCTCGCTGCCCGACCTCTTCCAGGGCGCGAGCGGCAGCCGCACGAAGCCCACGCAGGCTGAGATCAACGCGCTGCTCGCGGCGATCCCGCCGTACTTCTCCCAGAGCGTGATCACCGCGGACCGCCGCGACGCGACGCTCGCGTTCGGGATCCGCCTGATGCCGCTCGACCGCCAGCAGCGCGTGATCGAAACGATGCGCTCGATGCTCCATCCGCCGCCCGGCGTGAGCGCGCAGCTCGTGGGCCTCGCGGTGCTCGCGGCGCAGGCCAACGCGCGCGTGGCCGCCCCCGGCGCGCGGGCGCTCGCGCTGCTCGTAAGCCTCGCGATCGTGGCCGCGGTGCTGCTCGTGTTCTTCCGCGGCGACGTGCGACGGACACTCGCCGCCTACCTGCCCGTGCTGCTCGCGAGCGGATGGTCGGGGTTGCTGCTCTACCTCACGGGCGTCGCGCTCAACCCGATGTCGGTGACGCTCTCGATCCTCGTCGTCGCGATCGCGACCGAGGTGAGCGTGCTGCTCGCCGAGCGCTACCGCCAGGAGCGGATCGCTGGGTCCGACACGGTCGCGGCGCTGCGCCGCGCCTACGCGCGCACGGGCGCCGCACTCGCCGCGTCGATGGTGACGGCGATCGCCGGATTCGGAGTGCTCGCGCTCTCCGACGTGCGGATGCTGCGCGACTTCGGGCTCGTGACGATCATCGACCTCGGCGTCGCGCTCGTCGGCGTCCTGCTCGCGCTGCCCTCCGTCGTGCTGGTGCTGGCACACGACGCGCCCGCCAGGCTCGTCGTGAGCGAGCTCTCGCTGCGACCGCGCCTCGCGCGCTGGAGGGGACGGAAGGCGCCGCGCGAGCGTGGCAAGGCGCGGGCGCGCGCCTAGAGCGCTCGTGCCCGCCGACCCGCACGCGGACGCGCCAGAGGAGAGCGGCGCGCTGTTCGCCGCCGTGAGCACTCGCGCACGGCGGCGCCTCGGGGCGCTCGTCTTGGCGCTGTTCGCGCTGGCGGTGATCGGCTTCGGGCTCGGCGGCCGCGGCGGCGTGAAGGGACCCGCGCCCGGCACGAGGGTCCCGCCGTTCGCGGTGCCACTCGCGCTGGGTGACCTCCGCGGGGACCCCAACATCGCGACCGCCCCCGACCAGGGCACCGCGGGGAGTCACCCCGCTTGCACGGTCCGCGGAGCGGGCATTCTCAACATCTGCGAGCTCTACGAACATGCACCGGTGGTGCTGGGCCTCTTCTTCCAGAGCGCCTCGTGCCCGCGGATCGCGATCCAGCTCCAGTCGCTGGCCGCCTCGTTCCCAGGTGTGAAGTTCGCCGCTGTGGCGATCAAGGGAGAACGCGCGGAATTGCGCAAGCGGATCGCCGCCGAGCGGCTCACGCTGCCGGTCGGCTTCGACCGTGACGGGGCGCTCGCGTCGCTCTACGAGGTTGTCACCTGCACGCAGATCGACTTCGCCTACCCGGGTGGCGTCGTGCAGAGCCCCGCCCTGCTCACGCCTCCGCCGCCTGCCACCCTGCGCACGCGTGTGAGCGAGCTGGTGGCGGCGGCGGAAGCGCGTGGCTGGAGGAGACCATCTCGGCCGCCCGATGGGAGCACGGCGGGGTGATGCTCCCGCCGTGCCCACTCAGGCGGTGACGAGCACGTGCCTGGGTGACGGAACGGCCTGACCTGCGTGCGCGGGGGCGCGATCCTCGGCTCGCGCCACAGCAGTCTCGTGGTTCGGCGCGGCATCCGCGTGATGGTCGCGACGGGCGCCGCCGGAAAGCAGCTCTGCGAGCGTGCGCCGCTGGCGATCGGTCATCGAGCCGAGCGTCTTGCGCTCGCTCAGGGGCACCTGCGCCAGGAGCTTGCGACAGCGCGTATGTCCCCAGCGGCGCTGGCTCGTCAGCAGATCCGAGACCGCCATGCTCTCCGCCTCCCACGGCCGCTCGAGTACGACGTCGGCCACGTCCACCGCGCCCGCGGCCACCTTGCGCTTGAGCTCCGCGCGCGCGAGCCGCACCTCGTTGGCTCGTTCCAGTGCACGCATGTACTGACAGTCAGCGTGTCGCTCGAAATCGGCATCGCGCGCTTCCTGCGCGCCGTCGCGCTGAGTGTCGGCAGGAACTGTCCTCGCTGTCGCGTACATGGCTTATTCACTCCCCGTTGTGCAGCCGGGATCTCCCCGGCACACGTCATCCTTCGTGATTGACGAGATCTACGCTCCTCGACCGTTTCGGTGCCAATCCCTGATCGCGGCCGCCCCTGAAACCTGTGGTGCCTAACGCGATTCGGAGTTGCGAGCGGCACCGGATGAGTCATGCGGAACGCTCGCCCGGAACGTACGCAAGGCGCCCTCCGCGGTCAACGGTTCGGTCTGGCGTTCGTGCGCTGTGAGCGCCTTTTTCATAGTTGTGACCCGCTTGTGAAAAAACGGACAAGCTTTGGTGACCGCTCAGCTGCCCGCGGGCGCCGGCAGCGGTCCGTGCTCGGCCTCGAACTCGCGCTTCACGCGAGCGAACACCTCGAGTGCCCGATCGATCGTGGCGCCGTCGTGGGTGGCCATCACGCTTGTGCGCAGCAGGGCGCCGCCCGGCGGCACCGCGGGGTGAAGCGCCGTGTTCACGAAGACCCCGGCGTCGTAGAGCGCGCGCCACAGCAGCCCGGCCTTCCAGTCGTCGCCGACGAGCACCGGGATGATCGGGGTCACGATGCTCGCGGACCCGGCGGCGTCGGTGCGGACACCGGGCGCGTCGGTGGGGGCAATCGATTGCGGCTCGACGACCGCGAAACCCAGCTCGCGTAACCCGTCGCGCAGCTGCCAGGCATGGCCGAGCAGCTGGTCGAAGAGCGCGGCCCCCTCGTCGGAGCGGATGATGCGCATGGCGGCGAGCGCGGCGCCGAGCGCCGCGGGCACGCCGGAGGCGGTGAAGAGGAACGGCCGCGAGTAGAGGCGCAGGTACTCGATCACCTCGCTCGAGCCCGCGACGAAGCCGCCGCACGAGGCGAGCGACTTCGAGAACGTGCCCATGCGCAGGTCCACCCGCTCCTCGACGCCGAGCAGCTCGGCGCAACCCGCGCCGCGCGGCGCCGAGCACCCCGACGCCGTGCGCCTCGTCGACCATCAGCCTCACCCCGTAACGCTCGCAGAGCGCGCATATCTCACGCAGCGGCGCGATGTCGCCCTCCATCGAGAAGACCCCGTCGACGACGACGAGCACGCCCCCGCCGTCTTCGCGCGCGCGGCCGAGCATCTTCTCGAGCTTCTCGAGCCGGTTGTGCCGGAAGGGCCGCAGCTTCGCGCGCGAGAGCACGCACCCGTCGAGGATCGACGCATGGTCGCCGGAGTCGACGATCACGGTGTCCGAGGGGCCAAGCAGCGTCCCGAGCGTCCCGAGATTGGCCTGGTGCCCCGTGGTGAAGACGAGCGCGTCCTCGGTGCCCATCCAATCCGCGAGCTCGCGCTCGAGCTCGAGGTGCAGCGGAGTGGTGCCGTTCAGCAGCCGCGAACCCGTGAGGCCCGTCCCGTAGTCGCGCAGCGCGCGCTCGGCCCCCGCGATCACGCGTGCGTCGTCGGTGAGGCCGAGGTAGTTGTTCGAGCCGAGCATGATCCGCTCGGCGCCCTCCATCTCGACGACCCCCCGCGCTGGTGAGGTGATGACGTGGAAGTACGGCAGCACGCCCACCTCGCGCGCGGCCGCGAGGACCTCTTCGCGGTCGTGCCCGCGGACCTTTGCGAAGACATCCGGGACGGTGGCAATGCTCTGCATGGCGGCGGGGTTGCTGAGGCGCGGTCGGTGTCCGGTAAGGTGCCCGGCCACGTGGGCGTTGAGGTAAGAGCGGTATCGGGCCGGGACGACTTGCGGTACTTCATCGACCTGCCGTTCCGCCTGCATGCTAACCATCCCCAGTGGGTGCCCCCGCTCAAGGTCGAGCGTCGGCTCTTCCTCAACCGCCGCATGAACGCGTTCTTCCGCCACGGCGAGGCGCAGTACTTCCTCGCCTGGCGCACCGGCTCGAACGGCTCGCGACCGGAGCCCGTGGGCCGCATAAGCGCGCATGTCGACCACGCCTACAACGACTTCCACAAGGCGAAATGGGGCTGGTTCGGCTTCCTCGAGCTCGAGGACGACCCCGAGGCAGCGCATGCGCTGCTCGGCGCGGCCGAGGCGTGGCTTCGCGCCCAGCGTTGCGAACGCATGGTCGGCCCGGCCGACTTCACGCTGAACGACGAGAGCGGGGTCCTCGTCGAGGGGTTCGACGAGCGCGCGCTGATCCGTGAACCGTGGCAGCCGCCCTACTACCAGCGGCTGCTCGAGGGCGAGGGCATGCAGAAGGCGATGGACCTGCTCGTTTGGCGCGTGAGCGCCGCCGACCGCTACAACACGCTGCCCGTGATCTTCGAGCTGGCGGACAAGGTGCAGAGCGAGCACGGGATCCGCCTGCGGCGTATGAGCCGCCTGCACCTGCGGCGCGAACTGGACCATTTCGCGGAGGTCTATAACGCGGCATGGGCCGAGAACTGGGGCTTCGTCCCGTACTCGAAGAAGGATCTCGACGCCTACGCGCATGAGCTGCAGCTCGTGTTCGACAAGAACTGGTTCTTCGTCGCCGAGCGCGAAGACACGGGCGAGATCGTCGGGCTTGCCTTCACCTTCAGGGACATCAACCAGGTGCTGCGCAGGATGAACGGCCGCGTGCTGCCGTTCGGGTGGTGGCATTACCTGCGCAAAGGCAAGACGATGACGTGGATCCGCATCGGCTTCCTCGGCGTCAAGCCCGAGTACCAGCACACAGGTGTCGCCGCGAAGCTCTTCGTCGAGCACTTCGACGCCGCCGACCGCCTGGGGGTTGCAGCCGGTCACTGCTCGTGGCTGCTCGAGAGCAACAAGGCGATCAACGCTGGGATGGAAGCGATGGGGCTTCGCATGAACAAGCGCTACCGCGTGTACGAGCGTCCTCTCGCCGCTCTACACTCACACGCGTGAGTGAGCTTCCCGTCGCGCTCGCGGAGGTCGTGCCGGTCGGCGCGCGCTCTCAAGCGCTCGTGCGCTCCGAGCGTTCCGTGCCCGCCGCGGTGATCCCGGCTGTCGCCGCCGGCTCGTTTGCCGCTGGGGCCGCCGTCGTCGGGCTCGTGCGCAGACGCCGCACGCGAGCGCTCAGCACGGCGGGCTGGCGTCCGCGCCTGCGGCGGGTCGACGGACGCGGTGAACGCCTCCAGATCGTCGGCACGCGCTCGCTGCTGCTGGACGTCCACCTGCTCGGGCGCCCCGGCAAGTAGCCGCGGCCCCGGCGGGGCCGCGCTAGGGCCCCTCGCCCGGCAGGAACTCGTTCGTGAAGGGCGGCGCGAGCGTTGCGGGATCTCGGTGGAGCATTCCGTTCTTGAACATCCATTGCGCGAACGCTTCCCACGTCGCCGGTTCCTGGAAGCCGAACGGGTCGCTCGCGTTCGCGGGGTAGCTAACCGTGAGCGTGCGTTCGATCGATTCGCGCTGGAGCTTCGGCGGGAGGCCGGGGTTGGCCTGCACGAGCGGCGCGCTCGCCGCTGCGGGGCTCGCCTTGACCTCCTGCTGGCCGCGCGTGAGCGCGTGCAGGAACGCACGGAGATCTTCGCCCTCGCGCTCGGCCTCGCGCGTGCGCACGACGAGCAGGAGCTCGTCGTAGCTCGGGATCCCCGCTTGACTCACGGGGACGACGAGCGGCTGGCGGTGCGCCGCGGCGAGCGCGAGCGCGTCGTAGCTCCAGAAGCCGCCGAGCGTCGCGGGGACACTCCCACGGAGCAGGGCGGGCACGTAGCCGAAGCCGACGTGCACTTCCTGCACGGACGTCGCCGGGACGCCGGCGTGCGCCAGCACGGCGCGCAACTCGTCCGCCTGCGATTCGGTGCCCGCCGTGCCGACGCGCCGGCCCGCAAGCTCGGCGAGGCTTCCCACGCCTCGTGCCGGAAGCGCGATCACCGACGAGAGCGGCTGCTGGACGAGCGCGGCGATCGAGACGAGCGCCAAGCCGTGGTCGCGC
Organism: uncultured bacterium; assembly: GCA_963738355.1. Classification (GTDB taxonomy): domain Bacteria; phylum Actinomycetota; class Thermoleophilia; order Solirubrobacterales; family Solirubrobacteraceae; genus Palsa-744. Next base: position 209,522 of record CAVTWF010000004.1, on the reverse strand, counting down.
GCGATCAGCAGTTCCGGCTCGGAGGAGATCGCCATGTCCGCCTTTCCCGCGGCCAGCAGCGCGAGCGGCGCGCTCGGCGTGGGGGGTGCGTCCAGGCTCACGGCGAGCCCCGCCGCGCCGAAGGCGCCGTTCGAGAGCGCCGCGTAGAGCGCCGCCTGCGTGCCGTTCGGCGGGCGGTCGAGCATCACCGCGAACGGCTGCGCTTTCGGATGCGCGACGACCGCCTCCTGCTTGACGCCGCACGCCGACAGCGCGAGGGCCAGCACGAGCGCTACCGCGCTCGCGGCCAGACGGGGTGCCCTCATCGCCGGCCGTCCCGGGGCGCCGCGGTCCACGGCGCAAGGCGCCGCTGCGCATAGCCGAACACGTAGAAGCACGCAAGTGCGAAGCAGAACAGCACCGCCGTCGCGGCCCACGCGCGCGGCGTCGTCTGCGCGGTGACGTAGTCGAGGTCGAGCTGGATCTCGTGGCCGAGCCCTGCGGCCGTGCCTGCGGTCGAGATTTCGGCGATCACGGCGCCGATCACCGCGACCGCAACCGCGATCCGCGCGCCGCTGAGCGCAGCGGGGAGCGCGGCGGGGAGCTCGGCGAAGCGAAACGCCTGCCAGCGCGAGGCGCCGAGCGTGCGCAACAGCTTGAGCTGGTCCGGGTCGACCGCGGCGAGGCCGTCGACGGTCGTCACGACGATCGGGAAGAAGCAGATCAGGACGATCACGAAGAGCTTCGGCAGCATGCCGAATCCCCACCAGAAGACGAGCAGCGGCGCGAGCACGGCCACGGGGATCGCCTGCGAGCCGACCGCGAGCGGATAGACCGCCTGGCGCACGAGGCGCGAGAAGTGGATCGCGAGCGCGCACGCGAACCCGAGGACGAGCGCGAGCGCGAGCCCGAGGAGGACCTCCTTCGCGGTTGTCCCGAGATTCGATGCGATGAGGCCCGCGTTATCCCACAGCGATCTCGCCACCGCATGCGGCGCGGGCAGAAAGAGCGAGTCGCCCGCGCGCGCGTCCGCGTAGAGCTCCCACGCGCCGAGGAGGGCCGCGATCAGAAGCACCGAAGGCAGCGCCCGTCTGAGCGTGCTCATCGCTGGAGCCCCCGCTCGTCCATCCCGCGTGCCAGCGCTTCGAGCGCCTGCTCGCGCAGCGCGACAAGGGCGGGCGCCGTGCGCGACCGGGGACGGGGAAGGTCGACGTCGAGCTCCGCGATCACGCGGCCGGGCCGCGAGCAGAGGACGGCGACGCGATCCGCGAGCAGGACCGCCTCCTCGACGTCGTGGGTCACGAGCAGGACTGTACGTGGCTCGCGCGCGAGCGCATCGGCCAGCCAGCGCTGTGCCTCCGCGCGCGTGATCGCGTCCAGGGCGCCGAAGGGCTCGTCGAGGCAGAGCACGGGCTTGCCCGAGAGCAACGTGCGCACGAACGCGACGCGCTGGCGCATGCCGCCGGATAGCTCGTTTGGCATCGCGCGCTCGAACCCCGCGAGACCGAGCTCCCCGAAGAGCGCCGCCGCCCGCGCCCGCGACGCCATCCGGCCCTCGCCTGCGATCCGCAACGCGAGCGCCGCGTTGTCGACGGCGCAGTACCACGGCAGGAGGAGGTCGCGCTGCGGCATCAACGCCGCCGGGTCCGCTTCGATCCGGCCGCCGTCGGGCGACGCGAGCCCCGCGACGAGCTCGAGCAGCGTCGTCTTGCCGCAGCCGCTCGGCCCGACGACGGCGTAGACCTCACCCGGGTCGGCGCGCAGCGAGAGCCCCGCGAGCGCACGGGTGGCCCCGTAGCTGTGATCGACCGCATGCATCGCGACTCCGCGACCGCTCTGCGGCTCGCGGCTCGCGGCTCGCGGCGCGTTTACGCTCAGCGTCTCCAGGACGGCGATGCTAACGCGAGCTCGGGCTGCGCGAGCGCCCGCACGAAGTCCTCGAGCTGGGGCGTCGTCCAGCACTCGAAGGCGCGGCAGTAGGGCTCGTACGCGGCCATCACTGAGTCTCCGTAGTTCCAGTACAGGCGAGGCTCGGGATTCAGCCAGAAGGTGCGCCCAGCACGCGCCGAGATCGCGGCGAAGTCCTGGGCGCGCGGGTCGCGGCCGTTCGTCCGGGCATCGCCGAGCACGATCAGCGTCGCGCGTGGATGCAGGTCGTCCTCGAGCAGCTCGAGCAGCTCCGACCACACGCGACCGTAGTCGGTGTAGCCGGAGACGTCGGCGACACCGGCACGACGCGCGATCTGGTCGCTCAGCACGGCAAAGTCGCGCTCGTGCTCGAAGATCTGAGTGACCTCGCTGATTCGCTCGATGAACACGAACGAGCGCATCTTGCGAAACGAGTCGTGCAGCGCGTGCAGCACGGAGAGGAAGAAGACCGATGCGGAGGTCACGGAGGTGGAGACGTCGCAGAGGACGTAGATCTCGGGACGCCGCGGGCGCTGCGGGCGGTACTTGAGCACGACGGGGACACCGCCTGTCTGAAGCGACGCGCGCATCGTGCGCCGCACGTCGACGTGGGCGTGGCGCGCGTGCCCGCGTGCCTGCCGGCCCTGCGTCGCGAGGCGCCGGCGCAGCTGTGCGACCACGCGGTGCACCGCGGCCAGATCCTGCAGCGGGCTCGAGGGCAGCGCGCGGTCGAGCTCACGCAGCGGCCGTGCGGGCGGAAGCTGCCCCGTGCGCCGTACCTGCATCGCTTCGAGCTCCCTGCGCAGCAGCGCTTCGAAGCGCCGCAAGGCGGCCCGCGGCACCCCTGCGCGGCGGGGATCGTCCTGCTCGAGCTCCGGACGGGCCTCTGCGCGCAGGTCGAGCGCGCGGCGCACGCGCTGAACGTCGACGCCGATCACGCCCGAGCCCTCCTGGCGGCGCGCGAAGGCGGCGATCGCGAGCCGCGCGAGGTCGCGCATAGCCGCATCCGCCCCGTCTCCGCCACCGGCCGCATCCTGCAGCGCGGCGGCGATGCTTCGCCGCAGCGCGTCGAGGTCCTCGGGCGAGAGCTCATCCTCGAGCAGCCACTCGTGCCCGGCCCGCGAGGCGTCCTCCTCGCGGCCCTCGCCGTCCCGAGCATCGTGCGCCCTTGCTTCCTCCTCTGCCTCGGGGCCGAGCGCCGCGATCTCCGTGGCGCGGAAGAGGAAGCGCTCGAACACGAGCTCGAACACGCGCCGGTCCTCGGGACTCTTCGCGAGCGTCGCCGCGAGCGCCTCGCGGAAGTCGTGCTCGGAGGACCAGTCGACCTCGCGCAGCGCGCCGAAGGCGTCGAGCAGCTCCGCGGTGCCGATCGCCACCCCTTCGCGCCGCAGCTCGTCGGCGAGCCCGAGCAGCTGCGCCGGCAGGCCCGAGCGCGCGCGGTCAGGCCGAGGTGGCGGAGTGGGCCGGCTCATCCTCGGCGCCTGCGAGCTTCACGCCCACGCGCTCGGCGACGACGTCCATGTCCGTGCGGTGCTTGACGATCACGGACATCGTCTCGGCGAGGAGCGCAGCGTCGATGTCCTGCGCTCCGAGCAGCAGCAGCGTACGCGCCCAGTCGATCGACTCCGCGATCGACGGCGGCTTCTTGAGGTCGAGCTCGCGCACCATTCCGATGATCTCGACGAGCTTGCGTGCCACCGTCTCCGGCAGCTCCGGGGCGTGAAGCCGCACGATCGCGAGCTCATGCTCGAGCGCGGGATAGTCGAGCCACAGGTAGAGGCACCGGCGCTTGAGCGCCTCCGTGAGCTCCCGCGAGTTGTTCGAGGTCAGCAGCACGAGCGGATGCGTGCGCGACGTGATCGAACCGAGCTCCGGGATCGAGATCTGGAAGTCGGAGAGGACCTCCAGGAGCATCGCCTCGAACTCCTGATCGGTCTTGTCGATCTCGTCGATCAGCAGCACCACCGGCTGCTCGGAGGCGATGGCTGTCATCAGCGGCCGTGCGAGCAGGAACTCCTCGCCGAAGATGTCCTCCTGGATCTCCGACCATCCGGCTTCGTGCTGCCCGCCGCGGTCGGACTGGATGCGCAGGAGCTGCTTGCGGTAGTTCCACTCGTAGAGCGCCTTCGCCTCGTCGAGCCCCTCGTAGCACTGCAGCCGCACGAGCTCGCGGCGCAGGTAGCGCGAGAGCGCCTTCGCCAGCTCCGTCTTGCCCACGCCTGCGGGTCCCTCGACGAGCACGGGCTTGCCCATCCGGATCGCCAGAAAGGAGACGAGCGCGGTCGACTCTCCTGGCAGGTAGCCGGCGTCTCGCAACCCCTCTGCGACTCGCTGCGCGCTCGCAGGGAGATCTGCCGGAGTGTCGTCTTCGCGGGTGGGAGCGGCGTGCTCGAGGCTAGCCACCCTCGACCCCCTCGCCGCGGAGCGGCGCCGTGGGGGCGGTGGGTGGCGACGGGCGACCGTATGCGAACGGCCTCGCCGGCGGCCCGCTCGGGGCGGGCGGATAGCGTGGCCGCGACGGCGCGGCGGGCGCGACGACGTCGATCACGTCGCTCGTGACCGGGGGAATCGTGCGCGGCCTCAGGAGGGGCGCTTCGGGCCGCAGCGCGCGACGCATGCGCGAGCCAGCCACCGCGAGCACGATCGCGGACGCGAGCGCCAGGAAGATCCCCCATTCGACGCCCGCGCTTGCGGCGATCCCTCGCGCGCCGTGGACCGCGGGCTTCTCGAGCATCCGGTAGAAGATGAGCAGCGCTGTCCAGATGCCGGCGAGCATCACGATCGTGCCGTCACCGCCCGGCAGCCGGAAGGGCTGCTCGCTAGCGCGTGCGTAGAGCATCGCGAGCACGCCGACGCACACGAGCAGCACCGCCGCCTCCGCGAACGAGAACGCTTGGAATGCGCTGAGCGTCGTCTGCGAAGCGGCGAGCGTGGGATGCGCGGCGCTGCCGACGAGCGCCGCGTAGGTCTCGCTGTACCACGGGAAGAACATCGTCAGAAACAGCGCGAGCGTCGCGACGACGGCGAGCCGCTCGTTCGCGTGCAGCGCGTCCCAGGCCTCCCTGATGCGCGCGAGCGGCGAGCCGTGCGCGCGGTGTCGGGGCGCGGGGAGCGTCTCGGGCGAGGGAGCGGGCGCTCCCCACTGGGAGGGCGTGGGCACGTCTCGATTGTACGCGCGGCCGGAGCGCGCCTAGCGGCGCTGCGGGCCAGTCAGCGTGATCGTCGCGGTGCTCGTCGCGCTGTTGCCCGCGAGGTCGACCGCGCGCACGCTGACCGCGTATGTGCCGGGTTGACTCGGCGTGACCCACAGCAAGCGCGGCCGGCCGGCTTCCACCGTCGCACTGTTCGTCCACACCACGCGCGACCCCTGGCGGACCGTCAACGAGAGCGTCGCGATCTTCGAGAGAGCGATCGCCACCCCGCCCCGCGAGCTCGTCTGCAACCGGCTCGTGAGCACCGCGATGCGCGGCGGCGTGTGGAGGTCCGCCTTGAACCGGGTCGCCGTGCTGCAGTAGATCGCGTCACCCGGGATCGGGTTGCGCGGCGCCGGCGGAGCGGTTTCCGGCGTCGGTGGAAACGGCGGCCCCACTTCGGTGCGTTCGCAGAGGTGCACGAGGAATTCGGTGAGCAGTTCGTGATAGGAGAGCGTGGATTCGGTGAGCTGGTCGTAATGCGACCACGCGCCGGTGTCGTAGTGGGGCACCTCGACGCGGGCCTCCGCGTCGCCCGCTTCGAAGAGGCTCTCGCCGCGAGCGTCGCCGGTCAGCTTCGTGTAGTCGTAGAGGCCGACGAGCGCCTGGATGAAGCCGTTGAGGATGAGGTCGTGCGGCGCATACGTGTACTGCACGTACCAGGCGCCGGCCTTCGTCGCGAGCCGCACGCCCGTGGGCGGGGCCACGCGGAAGATTCCGAGCGCCCGCTGCGCGGTGGTCAGGTAGAGCGGTTCGTGGAAGCGCGCGTACGCGCGCGCGAGCACCTGCAGCGCGGTTCCCTGTGAGAGCCCTGACGTCCACGGCGGCGCACCGCCGTCGAAGTGAAAGAGGTACTCCCACGCGATCCCCCCGGCGCGTGCGCTCGCAAGCGGGATCGCTTCCGCGAGCAGTTCGCGCAACGCCCCGTTCTGATGACCCGACAGGTAGTACCCGTTGGCCTCGCCAAAGGTCCCGAGCCACTGGATCTCGATCCCCTGCCCGGGGTAGTACTCCCACACGAGCCTGCTTTCGGGGAAGCTCACGCGCTGGTCGGCCGAGAGCAGCGGCCCCGTCGTCCACCACTGGCGATTGCGCGAGAGGGTGAGGAAGAGCGCGGGCAGGCGCGAGGGGATGAAACCGCCCTGCGCGGCGATCTGCTCGACGTTCGTGAGCACCGCATCGAGCTCCGTGAGGCGAGTGCCGCGCAGACGCTTGACCGATTTGACCGCGGCGGTGTATTCGGAGTCGTACTGGTGGTAGAGCGCTTCGCTGATCGCTCCGGCGCGCGTGAGGCGCAGCAGCGCCGTGCCGACGCTCACGCCATGTGTTCCCGCCGCGCGGGCGCGTGAGCCTGTTCGCCGCGAGGTCGGTGAAGCCGCGATGCTCGAGGCGCCGGGCGCGATGATCCGAACGTGCCGAAGGTAGGTGTGCCCGTCGCGCGCGAGCACGAGGAGCGTCGCGACGCCGGGCGCAGGGGTTACGCGCGCGCCGGCGGGCGACCGCGCCGCGGCGTCGGCGCCCAGACCCGCGAGGAGCGCGGCCGGAACGGCGAACGCTGCGGCGAGGCAAAGGGTTCGGCGGCGCCGCGGTTGGCGCTGCTCCGCGTCTCGCGCAAGCACGAGTACCGAAAACTATCTCGCGCGCCGTAGTTGCGGTCCGGACGCTTTGAAGTCCGCTCGACCGCGCCGCGGGCACCTATTCGGCGGCGAGCTCTTCGTCTTCGTCGAGCTCGTCGTCGAGCTCGTCGTCGTCGGCATCGGCGGGGGCGCCGGGGCGATTGGCGACCTGAAAGCGCTCGAGCAGCTCGTCGCGGACGCTTTCGTCGACCGGCACGCTGTCGGACACGAGCACCCACTCGTCGGCTTCGATGTCCTCCATATCGAAGAGCTCGCTGTCGAGCTGCGTGGAGTCGTCCACGACCACGAGCACCTCGGTCTGCGGGTTGAAGTAGGTCCCCGGACGGTTCGCGAGCTCGTCGAGGTCGAAACGGCGGTGGCGCGGCATGCCGCCGTTATACCCGATCGCTCACCGCCACTACTGCCCACGCCCCAGCAGCCTCGCGACCTCCGCGTCGATGTCGAGCGGCGCCTCGCCGTTGCGCACTCGCCGCGCGTTGCGCGCCTCGAGCATCTGCCTGATCTCGAGCTCCTGCTCGCCCTGGTCGGTGGCCTCCCCGGAGACGGCGGGCGCTGGGGAGGCAACCGGCGCCAGCCTCGCGACCTCCGCGTCGATGTCGAGCGGCGCCTCGCCGTTGCGCACTCGCCGCGCGTTGCGCGCCTCGAGCATCTGCCTGATCTCGAGCTCGCGCTCGGCCCGTTCGGAGTGTGGGTCGGCGTCGCGGGCCTGCCCTCCCGCATCGGCCTCCCCGTCGGGCTCGCCGGGGTGATCGCGATCCATCGAAAGCCCGCCGCGACCGATCTCGTCGTAGATGTCCTTGCGCGCCGCGAGGCTCATGGCGCCGACCAGGCCCGCCAGCACCATGCCCACGAAGAGCACGATGGGGAGCGCGCTCGCCAGCACGACTGCGCTCCAAGAAGCCGCGTACACGCTCCGATTCTGACATCGCGCGCGGGCGAGGCGGTGCGCCTGGTAAACTCGACTGACTAGTCAATCGACTTTGGAGATGGCGGAGCAGGCAATGGTGGACTTCACGCTCACTGACGAGCAGCGGAACCTTCGCGACATGGCCCACGACTTCGCGGAGAAGGAGATCCGGCCCGTCGCGTGGGAGTACGACCGCGACAGCACCTTCCCCGAGGAGATCATCAAGAAGGCATGGGAGGTCGGGTTGATGAACGCGCACGTCCCCGAGGAGTACGGCGGCGCTCATGTCAGCACGCTCTCCGGCTGCCTCATCGAGGAGGAGCTCTCGTGGGGCTGCTCCGGGATCCAGACGACGCTCGGCTGCAACGGGCTCGCGTCCGTGCCCGTGATTCTCGCGGGCTCGGAGGAGATCAAGAGGGAGTACCTCGGGCGGCTCACGGAGTCACCCGTGCTCGCGTCGTTCTGCCTCACCGAGCCCGACGCGGGCTCGGACGTCTCGAGCATGCGCACCACCGCGGTCAAGAAGGGCGACAAGTACGTCATCAACGGCTCCAAGGTCTTCATCACGAACGGCGGCTACGCGGACTGGTACACGGTCTACGCGAAGACCGACAAAGAGGCCGGGCATCGCGGCATCTCCGCGTTCGTCGTCCCGCGTGACGCGGGCGTCGTCGTGGACAAGCACGAGGACAAGCTCGGCCAGCGCGCCTCGAACACCGCGGCCGTCTCGTTCAATGACGTCGAGATTCCCGCGAGCCACCTGCTCGGGGAGGAAAACAAGGGTTTCAAGCTGGCGATGATGACGCTCGACCGCACGCGACCCTCGGTCGCATCGATGGCGGTCGGCATCGCACGCGCGGCGATGGAGTTCGCGACGGACTACGCGAAGGAACGCGTCCAGTTCGGCGTCCCGATCGCGATGCACCAGGGGATCCAGTTCATGATCGCCGACATGGCGACCGAAGTGGAAGCGGCACGGCTGCTCGCGTGGAAGTCGGCGGTCCAGCTCGACAACGGCGAACGCAACACCGTCACCTCGTCGCACGCAAAGCGCTTCGCGGCGGACGCGGCGATGAAGATCGCGACCGACGCCGTGCAGATCTACGGCGGCTACGGCTTCATCAAGGACTATCCGGTCGAGAAGCTCTTCCGCGACGCGAAGATCATGCAGCTCTACGAGGGCACATCGCAGATCCAGCGGCTCGTGATCGCGCGCGAAACGCTGATCCCGCGACGTGCCCCCGCCGAGATGGCCGCGCCGTCGACGAACGGCAAGCACGCGCAGCCCGAGCCGGCCACGACCTAGAGACCCCTCTCAGCGAATCCGGATCGGCGCGCTTGTCGTGGGTGTCTGCGCGCCGTTGGTGACGCGCACCAGCACCTCGTAGACGCCGCTGCGGCGGACGCGTACGACCTTCGAGTAGCGCGCGCTCGTCGCCGTGAGGCGGCGCGCGAACGTCGACGCGACGCGATGCATGCCCGCGCGGCCGAGGCGCAGGATTTCGACGCTCATCCCTTCCTCGTTCGGCGTCACGGTGCCGTAGATCCGCACGCGGTGGCGGCGGCGCGTGTGGCGCGCGTGGATCGTCACGATCGGCGCCACCTGCTCGATCACGACCGGGCTCGCGATCTGCGGGCTCCCCGGGGTGACCACCCGGAACTGCGTGGCCTGCGTGAGCCCGAGAACCGGGAACGCAAAGCCGCCGGTCGCTGTCGTGAGATGAGGTTCGCCGGCGTCGAGAAAGCCCTGCGTGTAGGGGAAGGGGTTCTCCTGGAGGACGACCGCGCGGTCCGCGTTGCCGGTGCCCAAGAGGGTTCCCTCGATCACCGCGGCCGACCCGTAGAGGGTAGGATTGGGTGCGCCAAGGATCTGCAGCGAGAGCGGGATCGCGGAGGTCTTGAGGCTGCGGTCGGCCCCCGTGCGGGCGCCGCCGCCGTTGAGGGCGACGAGCCGGTAGTGGTAGCGCGTGGCGGGCGCGAGCCCCGTGACGGGTGCGCTCACGCCCACGGCCACCGTCGTTGGGCCCGCGCTCGCGGGCGCCGTCTGAAGGCCGTAGGCACGCGTGGGCCCGTACTGGAAGTAGTACGTCGTCGTGGCGCCGTGCGGGTTCAGTGCCCCGCCCAGCTCGGCGCTGCCGTAGCCGACCGCCGTCGCGGCGCCCGTGCTCACGGACGGGGCTCGCGTCTGCGCGAGCGCCGTCGCCGTGGGGATTGATGCGGCGAGAGCTGTGAGCGTCAAAGTCGTCACCAGCTGCGCCGGCTTTCGGTTGCTCATCCTGCACACCTCCTGCGAGCTCAGCCCTCGCCCACCTGCACGAACACCCCTGGGCGCGCATCGATGCGGTTACTCTGGTGGCGATGGCGGTGTTCGAGGAGGCGCGCGCGCCGCGACCTGACGCGGAGGTGACGCGTCTGGCGGCGCTGATGAGGCAGGCGTCCTCGGTAGTCGCGCTCACGGGAGCGGGTATCTCGGTGCCCTCGGGGATCCCCGACTTCCGCTCGCCCGGAACGGGCCTCTGGACGCGCGTTGACCCGATGGAGGTCGCGCACATCGACAGCTTCCGCGAGGACCCCGAACGCTTCTGGGGCTTTTACTCCGAGCGCTTCGCGGCGCTCGCGGAGAAGGCGCCCAACGGCGCCCACCGCGCGCTTGCGCAGCTCGAGCGCGGGGGCCTCCTGGACGCGGTGATCACGCAGAACATCGACATGCTCCATCGGGCGGCGGGCTCCGAGGAGGTGGTCGAGGTACACGGATCGATCGCGCGCTGTCGCTGCTTGGAGTGCGGCGGCTTCGTGCCGCTCGCAGAAGCGCGTGCCCGCGCTGCGGCGGACGCGGGCGGGATCCCGCGCTGCGAGCAATGCCGTGCGCCGCTGAAGCCGGACGTCGTCCTCTTCGGTGAGCTCCTCCCGGCGGTCGCGATCGCGCATGCTGAAAAGCTATGCGAGCGCGCCGACGTGCTGCTCTGCGTGGGCTCCTCGCTCGAGGTGCATCCTGTCGCTGGCCTGCCGCTGATCACGCACGGCCGCGGCGGGAAGCTCGCGATCATCACGCAGGGCCCCACACCGCTGGATGACATCGCTGACGTGCGCCTCTCCGGGGATGTGGTCGAGGAGCTCGACGCCCTGCTCGCCGCGCTTGCCGATGACGAGCCTCGCGGCTGAGCAAACTGCGCAGACGCTGATGCGGCGGCTTCTACCGGACCGCGTCGCGACGGCGGAGAGCCGCGCGGATCTCACGGGCGCGGTGCTCTTTCCCGCGGAGGAGCAAGCGCTCGATGGCGCTGCGCCCCGACGCCGCGCCGAGTTTGCCACCGCCCGTGCGTGCGCGCGCAGCGCGCTTGGGCAGCTCGGCTTCGCAGCGGACGCGATCCCGATCGGCGCGCACGGTGAGCCTGTGTGGCCGCCCGGCGTGATCGGCAGCATCACGCACTGCGACGGCTACCGCGCGGCGGCGGTCGCACGCGCAAGCGAGTTTCGCTCCCTGGGGATCGACGCCGAGGTCAACGCGACGCTGCCGGAGCGCGTGCTCGCACGGATCGGCTCGGCGTCAGAGCTTGCACGCGCAGGCGAGGCGGCTCCCGAGGTGTGCGCGGGCAGGCTCGTCTTCAGCGCGAAGGAGGCGGCTTTCAAGGCGTGGCAGCCGCTCGAGGGCGGCGCGCTTGGCCTACGGGCGATCGAGATCCGCGTCGAAGCGACCCGCGGCGAGGTGCGCGCGCTGAGAAACGTCCCGGCTGGCGTCCAGCCGCGCGAGCTTCGCGGGCGCTGGGGCCTCGCAAACGGCGTGATTTGCGTCGCCTTCGCGGTGCCGGCTGCCTAGGCGGTGCCGGCCACGCGGGCGCTGCGCACGAGGTCGCGCGCCGGCTCGATCCCCCAACGCTCGGCGAGTGCGTCCAGCTCGCCGGTGAGCGCCCAGCGATCGGCGAGCGCATCGCCCGTGTGCTCGGGGCTCGCGCCCTTCAGCGCCATGCAGCCGGCGTTGTCGCCGATCTCCCTGAGCTCCCCCACCTCCTGGTCGCTCAGCAGCGGTCCGTGGGGCAGCGTCGCGAGCTCTGCGCGCTTCTCCTCGATCGGCCGCGCGCTCGGGCCGCTCTCCTGCGTGAGCGTGGGACACACGCAACGAACCGCGCGATGCGCGAGGTTCCATTGGCACGCGAGCTGGAGCATCGTCAGTCCGTGGCGCTGCGCATAGGGGCGCATCTGTGCGATCTTCGCGAGGCCTTCGGCGACCCATCCATCGGGACGAAACGCACGGTGGTCGCCGCGCGCGAAGACGTGCTCGGCGTCGAGGTCGTCGTGGAAGAGGCCGCCGTAGTCGACGACGCGTGTGATCAGGCTCACGTCGTGGCGCTCGGCCGCCGCGAGCACGAGCTCGCCCGGCCAGGGCTCGAGCGGGCTGAGGATGATCATCGCCCAGTCGATGAGCGCGCCGAAGGTCTCCATGCATTCGATGAGGTCGAGCGTGAAGCCGTTCGCCGGGCCGGGAGCGACCCCGAGCATCCGCGTGAGCCCCCCGTCGCGCACCGCCTGCATCCCCGCCCACACCGCGGGGCTGCTGTAACCGATGCGGTCGGGGTTGTGCAGCAGGAGCAGATCGAAGGAGTCGACGCCGAGGCGCTCGAGGCTTCGCTCGCACGCCATCCGGATGTACGGGGCATAGGCATCCTCCGAGCGCAAACGGGGATCGGTGAAGCGGGGATACCCCTTCGCGCCCTCGCGCTCGCCCTCGTAGAAGTCGTGGCCGATCGCGCCCACGAGGCAATAGCGCTCGCGCTCGAGCCCTTCGAGCGCGCGGCCGAGCAGGCGGTCGGCCTCCCCCGACCCATACACGTCGGCCGTGAGCACGGTGTCGATCCCCGCTCCGGGCCGCAGGAGCGCCTGCAGGCGCTCGTCCTCGAGAGGCTCGCCGAAGTGCATGAAGCGGCCGCCGCTCCACGTGCCGATCGCGGTCGTCGTAGGTTGCATCGCCTTGACTCTAGGGCCCCGAGGTGCGCTGGGGCTCCAAGGCGCGCGCTCGCAGCGTGGCCTCCAGCCGCGCGAGCGCATGGCCGACCGCATCCGCTGATAGCGGCCCGTCGTCGGCCTCCTCGGACGCGGGGAGCGCGGCGGCGGCGGCGTGCGCGACGGCTGGTCGTAGCTCCTCTAGCTCCGCGAGGCGCTGTGTGAGGGCGGCGTAGGGGATCGCGGGCAGCTCCGCGAGCGCGGCCGCGTACGCGCGGTCGAGCTCGAGCGCCGCGTGCCGCGTGCGGCCCGCATCGAGGTCGGCGCGCGCCCGCAGGGCGAGCTCCTCGCAAATGAGCGGTTGCGCGCGACCGCCGAGCAGCGCCGCGAAGCGCTCCTGCGGGCGCAAGGCCGCCACCCGCCGCCGCGGTCGTGGCTCGGCCCAATGCAGCTCTCGCGCGTGGCTCCAATGCCCGTCCGCGACCTCCTCGCCCAGGCCCCACCCCGCTCGGATCGCGGTGGCCTGCCCAGGCGCAAGGGCATGCACGCTCGGGTCGGCGCCCGCAATCCGTTGGGCGAAGAGCGCACGATTGAGAACGCCGAACGCGGCCACGATCTGAGCCTCGGCGTCGAGCGCGTCGAGCCACGCCTGTGCCTGGCGCTCCGCCGAGAGCGAGACCGGGTCGATCACGGTGGCGCGAGCGCTGTGCGTCGGTGGCGGCGCCGGCGGCGACTCGACGCGCTGCCCTCGCCAAGCCCGACCCGAGCCGCGGCCGCGAAGCCGCTGCCACCAGCGCCGCCGGGGCGGCGGCGCGCCGTTGGGCGAGCCGACGACGAGGACGTGCGCGGGCTCACCTCCGGAGCGTTCGCGCAGCAGATAGCGGCCGTCCGGGACGCCGAGGCTGAACGGCAGCTCGACCTGGATGAACACGAACAGGCGATCGGGCATCGCCCTAAGGTAATGCGATACTCACGACACCAGGAGTCCCGACGTGGCCGACACCGCCAACAGCACGAGCAAGACCCGCCGCAGCCCGAAGACGAGCGGCTCCCGCGCCGGGAGCGCTCGCACCGCGCCGCCTCCGCGCGAGCCAGAAAGCGCTGCGAGTAGCGCTCATCACGGCGCCACCCAGGACAAGCTCGGCAAGGCGCTCTCGGACCTGCTCGAAAACCCGCTGGTGACGGGGGCAATCGGGCGAGCTTGGGGCGCCCGCGAGAAGGCCGCGCAGGCACAGGAGCTCTGGATGGGCGCGCTCAACCTCCCATCCGCAGCCGACATCGAACGACTCACGCGGCGGCTGCGCTCGGTCTCGCAGCGCCTCGAGGGCGTGGAGGACGGCGTTCAGCGGCTCAGCCGCACGGTCGTGCAGAGCACCGGCATCGAGACGCGCCTGCAGAACATCGACGAGCGACTCGGGCAGATCTCCGAGGAGCTGCACGAGGTACGCGAGGCGCTGCGTAGCGCCACCCCCAACCCCTGAGTCTTCGATGAGCACGCTCACGCTCGAGCAGGTTGCTGAGCGCGCTGGCGTTTCGGCGGGCACCGTGCGGCGCTGGGTCAATGCTGGCCTTGTCGCACCGTACGAGGGAGCGTGGACGCCCGGCGCGGCCGCGCACGTGCAGATGGTCGCGCGGATGCGCTCGCGCGGGCGCTCACTCGACGAGATTCGCGCGGCGAGCGAGAGCGGCCAGCTCGCGACGAGCTTCATCGGGGCGCTCCTTCCCTCTGGCGAGGCGCGTCACACGATGCGCGAGGTCGAGCGAGCCACCGGCCTCAAGCGAGATCTCATCGAACGCATCATGGCTGCGATCGGGCTGACCTCGATCTCGGGCGACGAGTTCTCCGAGGAGGACATCCAGGTGCTGAAGTACCAGGCTGCGCTGCTGGACGCGGGCCTCCCGCTCCCCGTTGTGCTGCAGCTGGCGCGCGTCTACGGCCAGGCCTTCCAGCAGATCGCGGACGCGGAGGTGCGGCTGATCCACATGTACGTCCACGAGCCGCTCATGCGCGACGGCACGCCTCCGCTCGAGATCGCGGCGACGATGGAGGGGATGGCGAGCCAGATGCTCCCGTTCGCCGCGCCCGTCATGGACTACCTCCACGGCCGCTACCTGCGGCACTTCGTCGAGCAGGACATGATCGGGCACATGGAGGGCGACGCGGGGGTGCCCGCGCCGGAGCTCGGGCGCATGCGTGTCGCGGTCGCCTTCGCGGACCTCGCGGGCTACACGCGCATGACCGAGGAGCGTGGCGAGCACGAGGCGGTGGACGCCGTCGAGCGCTTCGTCGACTCGGTGCAGCGGACGCTGCCCGTTGGGGCGCGCGTGATCAAGACGCTAGGCGACGAGGTGATGGTCGTCGCCTCCGATGCCGTCACGCTCACGGAGTGGGCGGTCGACTTCCAGGCGCAGGCGCTGCAGAGCGAGCCGTTGCCGCGCATGGGGATCCATTACGGCGAGGCGCTCTACCGAGACGGCGACTACTACGGGCGCGAGGTCAACCAGGCCGCGCGCGTGGTGGCACGCGCGAGCGGCGGCGAGGTGCTCGTGACGCGCGCGGTCGTCGACGAGGCCGAGGGGGCGGACGGGCTGCACTTCCGTGGGATCGGCGCCGTCGGGCTGAAGGGATTCTCGGAGCCGACGGAGCTGTTCCTCGCCTCCATGGGCGAGTCGCTGAACGGCCGGCGATGAGCGCGCGCGCGCAAGCCGGGGCGGACGCTCCATCCGCGGGCGCGCAGCCGCAGCCGCACGCCGTCGCGATCGTGCGCGACGCGGCGCGTGAGAGCGGGTTCTTGGGTGAGCGTGCACGGGTCGTCGTGATGCTCTCCGGAGGGCGCGATTCGGTGTGTCTGCTCGATACCGCCGCCGCGGCTTGTCGTGGCGGAGAGGTTCGTGCGCTGCACGTCAACTACCGGCTTCGCGGGGCGGACTCGGACGCGGACGAGCACCATTGCGCGGGGCTCTGCGAGGAGCTGCAGGTTGAGCTCGAGGTGGTGCGCGCGCGCCGCGCGCGAGGAGCGCGGAAACCTTCAAGCATGGGCGCGCGAGGTCCGCTACGAGGCCGCGATGGAGCTGGCCACGGAGCTCGACGGCGAGGGCGCGGAGCCCGCGCTCGTCGCGAGCGGACACACCGCCTCTGACCAGGTCGAGACCGTCCTCTACCGCCTCGCCGCCTCGCCGGGCCGCCGCGCGCTGCTGGGAATGCCGGTGCGCGAGGGGCGGCTCGTAAGGCCGCTGCTGGCGATCACGCGCGAGCAGACCGCGGCGTATTGCCGCGCGCGCTCGCTGCGATGGCGCGAGGATGCAAGCAACGACTCGGAGCGTTACGCGCGCACGCGCGTGCGACACGGCGTGCTGCCGGCGCTCCGCGCCGTGCACCCGGCGGCAGAGGACAACGTGCTGCGCACCGCGGCGCTTCTGCGCGAGGAGACGGAGCTGCTCGAGGCGCTCGTGGACGCGGAGCTCGGAGGTGCATGCGAGATCGCGATCGAGCGTCTCGCGGTGCTGCCGCCGGCGCTTGCGCGGCTCGTGGTGATCCGCCTCGCGGAGTCGGCGAGCGGGCGCTTCGTCCCGCAGGCGGGCGAGCGGGTCGCGGAGATCATCGCGCTCGCGGGCCAGGCGCGGGGACGCGCCGAGCTTCATGTCGGAGCGCTCGCGTGCGCGGTCGTGGACGGCGGCGTCCTCACGATGACGAGGCTCGAGACGAGGAGCTGAGTGCGGCCCACCTACACTCCCTGGCTGTGAGTGCGTCGGAGCCCGCCGTGCAAAGGCGTGGCACAGATGGGGGAATCGGTGCGGTGCTCGTCAGCGCCGAGCAGCTGCAGAGCCGCGTGCGCGAGCTCGGGCAGGAGATCTCCCGCGACTACGCAGAGGGGCCGCTGCTGCTCGTGGGCGTGCTCAAGGGCGCAGTGTTCTTCCTCGCGGACCTGATGCGCGCGATCGACGTTCCCGTCGAGGTCGACTTCATGGCTGTCGCCTCCTATGGCTCGGCGACCGACTCCTCGGGTGTCGTGCGGATCCTCAAGGACCTCGACGCCGCGATCGAGGGACGCGACGTGCTGATCGTCGAGGACATCGTCGACTCGGGGCTCACGCTTCAGTACCTATTGCGCAACCTCGGCTCCCGCGGTCCGCGCTCGCTCGGCGTCTGCGCCCTGCTCACGAAGCCCGAGCGGCGCGAGGTCGAGCTACCGATCCGCTATGTCGGCTTCGAGATTCCCGACACCTTCGTTGTGGGGTACGGCCTCGACCATGCAGAGCTCCATCGAAACCTCCCGTTTGTGGCCGCGTTGGAGGGCTGACAATGGCATGCGCGAGGGGCTCAGACCGGCCAGAAGGCCACCAACCCCGTGGTACGCTGCGGGGAAGATCAGTAGTTGCCGATGACACGTGGCGACGGGTCGAGGTGCTTCGGCTGCCCAACCCCGCCTAGCATCGCAAGAGCTGAGTAAGCCATGGGCCGTTTCAGGAACGCACTCTTCCCGATCGTCATCGTGATCATCCTCGCGTTCTTCGCGTCGCGGCTGATCCCATCCGGCTCCCCGGGCCCGCCGCACAGCTACCAAAAGCTGATCACCGAAGAAATCCCGAAGGGCGAAGTCTCCCAGGTCGTCGTCAAGCCCAAGGGCCAGGTGCTTGAAGTCAAGCGCGTCAAGCACGACGAAAAGTACGAAATCGGCTACGTCCCAGAGCTGCTTCCGAAGCTCGAAGGCGAGGTCAACAAGTACACCGTCGGCTTCAACATCGAGACGAACAAGAGCAGCACGCTGCTGACCGTGCTCGAGTACTTCCTCCCGTTTGTGCTCTTCCTCGGACTGTGGATCTTCATCCTCAACCAGGTCCAGGGCGGCGGCGCGAAGGTGATGTCGTTCGGGAAGTCGCGCGCCAAGCGACTCTCCGCGGACTCGCCGAAGATCACGTTCCGCGACGTCGCGGGCGTCGACGAGGCGGTCGAGGAGCTACACGAGATCAAGGAGTTCCTCGAGAACCCGAAGAAGTTCCAGGCGCTCGGGGCGCGCATCCCCACGGGCGTTCTCCTCTACGGACCGCCCGGCACCGGCAAGACGCTGCTCGCGCGCGCGGTCGCGGGAGAGGCCGGCGTGCCCTTCTTCTCGATCTCCGGCTCTGACTTCGTCGAGATGTTCGTCGGCGTCGGCGCCTCGCGCGTGCGCGACCTCTTCGAGCAGGCGAAGCAGAACTCGCCCTGCATCATCTTCATGGACGAGATCGACGCGGTCGGCCGCCATCGCGGCGCGGGCCTCGGCGGCGGCCACGACGAGCGCGAGCAGACCCTCAACCAGCTGCTCGTCGAGATGGACGGCTTCGAGGCGAAGGACAACATCATCATGATCGCCGCGACGAACCGGCCCGACATCCTCGACCCGGCGCTCCTGCGCCCCGGGCGCTTCGACCGCCAGATCGCCGTCGATCGCCCCGACCGCAAGGGCCGCGTGAAGATCCTCGAGGTGCACACGCGCGGCAAGCCGCTCGCGCGCGAAATCGACATCGACGCCCTCGCGGGCCAGACGCCCGGCTTCACCGGTGCTGACCTCTCGAATCTCATCAACGAGGCCGCGCTCCTGGCGGCGCGCATCGGCAAGCGCGAGATCACGCAGAGCGAGCTCGAGGAGGGGATCCTCCGTGTGATCGCCGGTCCCGAGCGCAAGACGCGCGTGATGAGCGAGAAGGAGCGCGCGATCACCGCGTACCACGAGATGGGGCATGCGATCGTTGGCCACTACCTGGAGTTCGCGGACCCCGTGCACAAGATCTCCGTGATCTCGCGCGGGCAGGCGCTCGGCTACACGATCTCGCTGCCGCAGGAGGACCGCTTCCTCACGACTCGCGCGGAGCTCAACGACACGATGGCGATGACGCTCGGCGGCCGCGCAGCTGAGGAGATCGTCTTCAGCGAAGTCACGAGCGGCGCGTCGAACGACCTCGAGAAGGTGACGCAGACGGCGAAGCAGATGGTGATGCGCTTCGGCATGAGCGAGAAGCTCGGCCCACGCGTCTTCGGGCACGACCACAGCCAGCCCTTCCTGGGCCGCGAATTCTCCACCGAGCCGGACTACTCGAACGAGATCGCGCGCCAGATCGACGACGAGGTGCGGCGGATCGTCGAGACCGCGCATACGCGGGCGACGAGCATCCTCAAGGAGCACCGCACGCGCCTCGACATGATCTCCGAGATCCTCGTCAAGCGCGAGACGCTCGAGAAGGAGGAGTTCGAAGCGCTGCTCGAAGGCAAGGGCGAGGATGAGGTCTTCGGCCCTGAGGAGAGCGGCAGCTCCCCGGCGCCGGCGCTGCCTGCGCCGCCCGCCCCCTCGCGCCGGCGCGAGCGCGACATGCCGCGTCCGCTGCCCCGTCCCGGGCTTGCGGGCGGCACCGCCGAGATGCTCGCAGACGAGCCCGAGCCGCCGGGCCTCGCATAGCCACGAGCTCCGAGCTCCGCATCATGGGCGTGCTGAACGCGACGCCCGACTCGTTCTCCGACGGCGGACGCTTCCTGGCGCCCTCCGCCGCGATCGCGCACGGTCTGATGCTCGCCGCCGAAGGCGCGGCGATCGTCGACGTGGGGGGCGAATCCACGCGCCCGGGATCCGGGCCGGTGGCGCAGGAGGAGGAGCTGCACCGCGTGCTGCCCGTCGTCGAGGGGCTCGCCGCGGCGCTCGCGAGGGACGCCGGTGACGCGAGCGAGGTAGGCGCCGAGTGCTCGATCTCGATCGACACCTCGAAGTCCGCCGTCGCGGCCGCCGCGCTCGCGGCGGGCGCGCAGATCGTCAATGACGTCACGGCGCTGCGCGGCGATCGCGGGATGGCGGCGGTCGTCGCCGAGAGCGGGGCGGAATGCTGCCTCGTTCACATGCAGGGCGAGGCGCGCACGATGCAACGCGAACCCCGCTACGACGATGTCGTCGACGACGTCAAGGCGTTCCTGGAGGAGCGCCTACGGTTCGCGGTGAGCGTGGGCGTCAGCGAGGATCGCGTGCTCCTCGATCCGGGCATCGGGTTCGGGAAGACGCCCGCGCACAACCTCGAGATCCTGCGCCGCCTCGACGAGATCGTGGCGATCGGGCGGCCCGTGGTCGTCGGCACATCGCGCAAGAGCTTTCTCGGGCGCATCGCCGCGCAGGCCGCGGGGTTGCCGGAGCCCGTGGGCGTCGAGGAGCGGCTCCCCGGCACGCTTGCGACCAACGTGCTCGCATACGAGCGCGGCGCGCGCATCTTCCGCGTCCACGACGTGGCACCCGTTCGAGACGCGCTCGCGGTGGCGGCTGCTACGTTGGCGGCATGACCGAGGGGCCGGGTAGGGGGGCCGGAGGCGAGTCGCCCGAGGAACGCGACGGCGAGCAGAACGGCGACGGAAACGGCTCCTTCGACGACGGGCTCTCCGCTCACGAGGAGCGCGAGGAGGACGAGGAAGGGCTCGAGTCCGTCACGATCGAGATCACCGGCCTCTCGCTCTATACGCACCACGGTGCGAGCGCAGCGGAGCGCGAGGTCGGCCAGCGGCTCGTCCTCGACCTGAGGCTCGACCTCGGCGAAGCCGACGCCACGGCGACGGACCGCCTCGAGGACACGATCGACTACGCGGAGGTCTGCCAACTCGTCGCGCTCGTTGCCCAGCAGCGCTCGCACCACACGCTCGAGCGCCTCTGCGCGACGATCGCGGAGAGGCTCGTCTCGGAGTACGAGATCGAAGGGGTCTGGGTCAAGGCGACGAAGCCCGAGCCGCCGATACCGCTCGCGGTCGAGAGCGTCTCAGTGGAGGTATGGCAGGAAGCGGAGTGAGCGGCTCGCAGCGTGTGGGCCGCAGGGCGCTCATCGGCCTCGGATCGAACGTCGGCGATCGCCGCGCCCACCTTCAGGCAGCGGTGGACGCGCTCGCGCGCGAGGGCGTCGAGGTGCTCGCCTGCTCGTCGGTCTACGACACCGACCCCGTCGGTGAGTTCCTGGACCAGGAGAGCTTCCTGAACGCGTGCCTGCTCGCGCGGACGGAGCTCGATCCGCTCGAGCTCCTCGATCTCGCGAAGCGAGTGGAGCGCGAGCTCGGGCGTGCCGCGGGCGGCCGGCGCCACGGCCCGCGGGCGATCGACGTCGACATCCTCATGCTCGGCGAGACGGAGCTCTCGAACGAGCGCATGACGGTTCCGCACGAGCAGCTGCTTGCGCGGCGCTTCGTGCTGATTCCCGCGCTGGAGCTCGACTTCGGCCTCGCGACGCCTTCCGGGGAGCGTCTGGCGGACGCGCTGGCGAGGCTGCCGGTCGACGAGGGGGTGCGGTGGGCGGGAATGCCGTTGCACGTCCCGCAGGGATCGCGCGCACCATAATCCCGGCGATGCTCCTTGCGGTCGACGTCGGCAACACGCAAACGCACTTCGGGACCTTCCGCGGCGAGGAGCTCGTGGAGCACTGGCGGTTTGCGACCGTGCGCGAGTCGACGTCCGACCAGCTCGGGTCTGCGCTGCGCAGCCTCCTGGACCTCCGGGGCCTCTCCTTCGCGGACATCGACGCCTCGATCGTCTCCTCCACCGTGCCGCAGCTCGAACCGGAGTGGACGGAGATGGCGCGCCGCTACCTGGGTCAGGAGATGCTCCTCGTCGGCCCCGGCACGAAGACGGGCATGGGCATCCGCTACGACAACCCCCGCGAGATCGGCGCCGACCGGCTCGTCAACGCCGTCGCGATCCGCGAGCGCTACGGCGGCCCTGCGGTGTGCGTCGACTTCGGCACCGCGACCACCTTCGACGTCGTCTCCGAGAAGGGCGAGTATCTCGGCGGCGCGCTCATGACGGGCATCGAGATCTCACTCGAGGCGCTCTCGGAGCGCGGTGCGCGGCTCCCCAAGGTGGACCTCGCGCCGCCGAAGGGCGTCATCGGCCGCAACACGATCGACGCGATCCGCGCGGGCGTGGTGTTCGGCTACGCAGGGGCGATCGACGCGATCCTGAGGCGGATCTATACCGAGCTACACGCGCGGACTCACGTGATCGCGACGGGTGGCCTCGCGCCGCTCGTGGTGCCCTATACGGAGGAGATCGAGGAGGTCGACGACCTGCTCACGCTCACGGGCCTGCGGATCCTCTACGAGCGCAACCGGCCCGAGGAGGCCGATTCCTGAGGGCGCGATGAGTGGGATGCTCGCTGGCACAGGCGGGAACCTGCTCAAGCTTGCTCATCCCTGTGCCGATGCCTCGCGGAGCATGCGGGTAGGCGCAACGACCCCGAGGACGCAGCTCGCCGTGGCTGCGTGCGTCGCGATCGTGACCGCGCTCTCGCTGACTGGATGCGGCTCCTCCGCAGTCGCCACCGGACCGCTCGCGCGCGCTGCGGACGTCACTGCGGCGGCCGGCGGTGCCCAGATGGCGATGAAGCTGGAAATCGGGACGGGGGCCTCCTCGCCGGTCGCGATGACCGGCAACGGCCGCTTCAACTTCAAGGGCTTCGAAGGCACGATGTCGCTCGAAATGAGCGGCCTGCCCGAATCGGAAGGCACGCCGTCGGGCTCCCTCAGCTTGACCGAGATCGTCAAGCTCCCGGACGTCTACATCCAGTCGCCGGCGCTCACCTCCAAGCTTCCAGGGGGCGCACAGTGGGTGAAGCTCGACTTGCAGCATGCCATCGGGGAAGGGCTCGGGATCAATCTTCAGGCCGAGGCCTCGCAGGAGAACCCGGCCGAATACCTCGACTACCTGCGAGCGACGGGGACCGCCGTCACGGTCGTCGGCCATGAATCCGTGCGGGGTGTCCCGACGACGCACTATCGCGGCACGATCGATCTCGAAAAGGCAGCCGAACTCGTTCCGTCCACCGACCGCGCAAAGCTGCGCTCGACGTTCGCGCAGCTGCGTACGCTCACCGGCGGCACGAGCCTGCCGATCGACGTGTGGGTGGACTCGAGCCATCGCGTACGTCGCTTCGCGATCGAATACGCGATGACGATCAAGGGCGAACACGCGCACTCCGCGGTCACGATCGAATACTTCGACTTCGGCCCGCAGCCGCCGGTGAGCGCGCCGCCGGAAAACCAGGTGTTCGACGCGACGCAGAGCGCGCTGGGCGGCTCGAGCAGCGGCGGCTGAGACCAGGCCGGTTCGACAGCGTTAGTTGTTCGGCATCCGCATTTCTAATTGCACCGAACACTTTCTGGAGAGCGCCGCAGGCGCGCTGGGCTCGTAACCCTCCCGACGCCTATCCTCAGCACCGTGCGCTCCCTCACCGAACCTTGGTCGCTCGGGGGCATTCGCGTCCCAAATCGCGTGCTGCTCGCGCCGCTCGCGGGGATCGGCAACTGGTTCGTGCGCTTGCAGGCGAGGCGCTACGGCGCCGGCATGGCGGTCTCCGAGATGGTTTCGTCGTTCGCGATCCACCACGGCAACAGGCGCACGCTGGAGGAGCTCCTTCGCATCGACCCGCGCGAGCGCGAGCCGGGCGCGTGCGGAGAGGCCGGGCCCGTGGCCATCCAGCTCTTCGGGCAGGACCCCGACGTCATGCGCTCAGCCGCGGCACGCGTCGCGCAGGCGGGCGCGGAGGTGATCGACCTCAACATGGGCTGTCCCGTCCCGAAGGTGTGCAGGACGGGCGCCGGCGCGGCGCTCCTCTCGGACCCCGATCGCGCCGTCGCCCTCGCGCGCGCCGCGCGCGAGGGCTCCGGCCTGCCCGTGACGGTGAAGCTCCGAAGCGGTGGCGCTCGCGGTGACGAGAGCGGGCTGGAGCTCGCGCGGCGCCTCGTGCTGGACGCCGGCGTGAGCGCGATCGCGCTGCATCCGCGCTCGGTCTCAGAACGCCACTCCGGAGCGCCCGATTACGAGCTCGCCTCGCGACTCGTGGAGGAGCTCGACGCGCCAGTCATCCTCACGGGCGGCCTGCGCGATGCGCGCCACACGCGTGCCGTCTTCGAGCGGACGGGTGCGGCCGCGGTGATGCTCGCACGCGGCTCGCTCGGCAATCCGTGGCTCTTCAGCGAGCTCGTCGAGGGTCGGGCAGCAGAGCCGAGCCCAGAGGAGGTCGTGGACGAGCTCGAATGGGTGATGGACCGCGCCGTGGAGCATCTCGGGGCGCCTCGCGCCGCGCGCTACCTGCGCAAGTTCTACCCGTGGTACCTCGCGCGCCTGGGCCTCTGCAAGCATGCCACGAGCGCCCTGAAGGCGGATCTCCAGGAGACCTCTGACCTCGAGGGGGCCCGCGAAATGCTGCGCGGCTCGATCGTTGCAGAAGCCCTCGCCGCGTAGGCCGAAAACGCCCGCAGCGCCGCATTTGCGCTCGCTATACTGCTGCGCTCCAAAGCGCCGCAAGGCGCAGCGCGAAGTGACTTGGCCCCGTGTTGCTCGCGGGGCTTTTGCGCGATCACCGCGGGCCTTGCCACAGCGCGATCACCGCGGCCCTTGCCACAGCGACTACACGAGGTAACCACCGAGGTCCCACATGCCCAAGGACGTCATCCTCACCCCCGACGGACTCGAGAAGCTCAAGGACGAACTCGAGCTGCTCTCGACGGCGCGCCGCCGCGAGGTTGCGGCCCGCATCAAGGAAGCGCGCGAATTCGGGGACATCAGCGAGAACTCCGAGTACAACGACGCGAAGAACGAGCAGGCGATGCTCGAGACGCGGATCGCGCAGCTCGAGGAGAAGCTCCGCATGGCGACCGTGATCGAGGTGGGCGACATCTCCACGGACGTCGTCCAGGTGGGCTCCGTGGTGCACGTGAAGGACGAAAAGACGGGCAAGTCCGTGAAGTACACGATCGTGGGCTCCGCGGAGGCGAACCCCGAACAAAACAAGCTCTCGAACGAGTCGCCCGTCGGCCGTGCGCTGCTCGGCCACAAGCGCAACGAGACGGTCGCGGTGCAGGTTCCGCGGGGCCCCGCGCGCAAGCTCAAGATCACGAAGATCGACATCGGCCTCAAGACGGGCTAGACGCCGGCCGCGCCATAAGATCCCCGCGGACATGAGCGGGGACGATGAGCGCGCTGCGCAGGAGAACGAGGGCGGCGAGCGCCGCCTCGAGGAGCTGATCGAGGAGCGCAGGGCGAAGGCGAGGCGCTTGCAGGGCGATGGCGAGGAGGGCCTGCCCTATCGCTTCCCTGACGTGACGCCGGTTGCGCGCCTGCGCGAGGAGTTCGCGCAGCTGCAGGCGGGTGAGGAGACGACCGACACGCGCCGCGTCGCGGGGAGGCTCGCCGCGCGGCGCGAACAGGGTGGCGCCGCGTTCATGGACCTCGTCGACCGCACGGGGCGGATCCAGCTCTACGCGCGCCGCGACGGGCTCGGGGAGGAGGCCTTCGCGAAGCTCCTCGACCTCGACCTCGGCGACTGGCTTGGCGTCGACGGCGTCGTCGTCGTCACGCGGCGCGGGGAGCTATCGCTGCGCGTCGAGCGCTTCGAGCTGCTCGCGAAGTCGCTGCGCCCGCCGCCGGACAAGCACCATGGGCTGAGCGACGTCGAGCTTCGCCACCGCCGCCGCGAGCTGGACTTGATCGCGAACGAGGAGACGCGCGCGCGCTTCCTCGAGCGCGCGAGGATCATCGGCGCGGTGCGCTCCTACCTCGACGCGGAGGGCTTCGTGGAGGTCGAGACGCCGGTGCTCCAGCCCGTCTACGGCGGCGCGCTCGCGCGACCCTTCACGACGCACCACAACGAGCTCGACCGCGACCTCTACCTGCGGATCGCGACCGAGCTCTACCTCAAGCGCCTCGTCGTGGGCGGCTTGGAGCGCGTGTACGAGCTCGGCAAGGACTTCCGCAATGAGGGCGTCTCGCACAAGCACAACCCCGAGTTCACGATGGTCGAGTGGTACGAGGCCTACGCGGACTACCTCGACGAGGCGGGGCGCCTCGAAGCGATCGTGCGCAGGGCGGCCGAAGCGGTGGGATACGAGGGCGAGCTCGAGCTCACGAAGCCGTGGCGGCGCATCCGCTTCGCGGAGGCGATCGAGGAGGCGACGGGGATCGACGTGCGCGAGCACGAGGACGCAGCGAGCCTCGCCGCGGCGATCAAGGCCGCGGGCCTCGAGATGCCGACGGAGAACCTCCCGTGGTTCGCGCTGGCGGACGATCTGCTCTCGAAGAGCGTCGAGCCGACGCTGAAGCAGCCGACGTTCGTGCTCGACTACCCGCTCGAGCTCTCGCCGTTCGCGCGCGCGCACCGCTCGGAGCCGGGGCTCGTGGAGCGCTGGGAGGCGTTCGCGGGCGGGATGGAGATCGCAAACGCGTTCTCGGAGCTCAACGACGCGGACGTGCAGCGCGAGCGCTTCGCCGCGCAGCAGCGCTTGCGCGCCCTCGGCGCCGCCGAGACGCAGCCCCACGACGAGCTCTTCCTCGAGGCGCTCGAGCACGGGATGCCGCCGACGGGGGGCGTGGGGCTCGGCATCGATCGCCTCGTGATGCTGCTCACGGGACAGAGCTCGATCCGCGAGGTCGTGCTGTTCCCCGCGATGCGCCAGGAGGGCGCTTGATACGCGCTTTGCGGGGTATTCGAGGGGTATCGCCGACGGCGCGCGCAAACCGACAAGGGACCGTCAGGGTCGTTGGTAAACTCCGATCGAGACGTTGCCGATGAGGCCTGGTACTCATCTTTTGAGGCTCAGCCGACGAAGATGGGGGTAGCCGGGTATCTACTGGTCCCTAGGGGCCATGCCCCACAGCCCAGAAGCAGGAAGGAAGCACCATGTTTGAGCGATTTACAGAGCGGGCCCGCCAGGTGGTCGTTCTTGCTCAAGAAGAGGCGCGCACGCTCAAGCACAACTACATCGGCACAGAGCACATCCTCTTGGGTCTTTTGCGCGAGGAGGAGGGCTTGGCCGCGCGTGTCCTCGAGAGCCTCGACATCACGGTGGAGCGCGTGCGCGCGCAGGTCGTGCGGATCGTGGGCTCGGGCGAGGAGGTCACGTCGGGGCAGATTCCCTTCACGCCGCGCGCGAAGAAGGTCCTCGAGCTTGCGCTCCGGGAGGCGTTGAGCCTCGGCCACAACTACATCGGCACAGAGCACATCCTGCTCGGCCTCGTGCGCGAGAACGAGGGCGTCGCAGCGCGCATCCTCGTCGACTTCGACGCGGACTCGGAGAAGATCCGCAACGAGGTGATCCGCATGCTCTCGGGCCCGGGCGGCCGCCGTCAGGGCGCGGGCGCAGGCGCGGGCTCGGGATCGGGCTCGGGCGAGGGCAAGAAGTCCTCGCGCCTGCTCGACCAGTTCGGGCGCAACCTCACGAAGCTCGCCGCGGACACGAAGCTCGACCCCGTGATCGGGCGCGAGATGGAGATCGAGCGGATCATGCAGATCCTCTCGCGGCGCACGAAGAACAACCCCGTGCTCGTGGGCGAGCCGGGCGTCGGCAAGACCGCCGTCGTCGAGGGCCTCGCACAGCGCATCACGGGTGGCGAAGTGCCGGAGCTGCTCAAGCACAAGCAGATCTACACGCTCGACCTCGCGGCGCTCGTCGCGGGCTCGAAGTACAGGGGCGAGTTCGAGGAGCGCTTGAAGAAGGTGATGAAGGAGATCACCCAGCGCGGCGACATCATCCTGTTCATCGACGAGCTCCACAACCTCGTGGGCGCGGGCGCGGCGGAGGGCGCGATCGACGCTGCGTCGATCCTCAAGCCGGCGCTCGCGCGCGGAGAGCTGCAGACGATCGGCGCGACGACGCTCGACGAGTACCGCAAGTACCTCGAGCGCGACTCCGCGCTGGAGCGGCGCTTCCAGCAGATCCGCGTCGAGGAGCCGACGATCGATCAGACGGTCGAGATCCTGAAGGGGCTGCGCGAGCGCTACGAGACTCACCACAAGGTTCAGATCACGGACGAAGCGCTCGCGGCGGCGGGCGAACTCGCCGACCGCTACATCTCCGACCGCTTCCTCCCGGACAAGGCGATCGACCTCATCGACGAGGCGGCATCGCGCATGCGCATCAAGTCGATGACCTCGCCGCCTGCGAACACGGAGCTCGAGAACGAGATCGAGTCGACGCGGCGCCAGAAGGAGTCCGCGATCGAGGCGCAGGAGTTCGAGAAGGCCGCGGCGTTGCGCGACCAGGAGCGCAAGCTCACGAACAAGAAGCGCGAGCTCGAGGAAGAGTGGGAGTCGGGGAAGTCCGCGGAGCGGCCCGCGATCGGCGAGGAGGAGATCGCGGACATCGTCTCGATGTGGACTGGCATCCCCGTCTTCAAGCTCACGGAGGCCGAGACGCAGAAGCTCATGCGCATGGAGGAGGAGCTCCACAAGCGCGTGATCGGCCAGCACCCCGCGGTCGAGGTGGTCTCGAAGGCGATCCGGCGCTCGCGCGCGGGCCTGAAGGACCCGAAGCGCCCGACCGGCTCGTTCATCTTCCTCGGCCCCTCGGGAGTCGGCAAGACTGAGCTCGCGCGGACGCTCGCGGAGTTCCTCTTCGGCGACGAGGAAGCGATGGTGCGGATCGACATGTCCGAGTACATGGAGAAGCACGCGGTGTCGCGGCTCGTGGGATCACCCCCTGGCTACATCGGCTACGACGAGGGCGGCCAGCTGACGGAGGCTGTGCGGCGCAAGCCGTACTGCGTGCTGCTGCTCGACGAGATCGAGAAGGCGCACGCGGACGTCTTCAACATCCTCCTGCAGATCCTCGAGGACGGCCGCTTGACGGACGCCCAGGGGCGCACGGTGGACTTCCGCCACGCGATTGTGATCATGACGTCGAACATCGGCGCGTCCGAGATCGCGCGCAACACGCCGCTCGGCTTCGCCGTCTCCGACGACGAGACGGGCCTCACGTACGACGACATGAAGGACCGCATCATGGGCGAGCTCAAGAAGGTCTTCCGCCCCGAGTTCCTCAACCGCATCGACGACGTGATCGTCTTCCACAAGCTCCAGAAGGAAGAGATCAAGGAGATCGTCGAGCTGCTCCTGCTGCGCATCCGCGAGTCGATGGCGGAGCGCGAGCTCCAGCTCGAGCTCACGGAGCCGGCGAAGGAAATGCTCGTCAACAAGGGCTGGGACCCCGCGATGGGCGCGCGACCGCTGCGCCGCGCGATCCAGCGCTACGTCGAGGACCCGCTCGCGGACTTCGTCCTGCGCGAAGAGCTGACGCCGGGCGCAACCGTCGTCGTGAACCCGCCGGACGAGGACGCGGGCGACCAGGTGCATCTCACCGTCGTCAAGCCGAAGAAGCCGAAGAAGACCCCCGTCGCCGTGGGTGCCCGCGAGGAGGAGCAAGCCGAGGAGGTCACGGGCGAGAGCGTGCCGAGCACGCCCGAGGGCCTGATGGGCGATAGCGGCCTCTCCGACGGGGCGCCCTCGCAGGAGACAGCGCCCGAGTCGGGACCGGCGGACGCGATCGACATGCCAGAGGGCGACGCCGAGGGCCCCGCTCCGGCGGACCAGTAGACGGGCCTCCTCCGCGCACCTCTACAGCGCAGCGGACGCGATCGTGGCGGGGACCTCGTGTCCCCGCGAGAGCAGCCTGCGAGCACGCCGAAAGCGCGCGTGCAAGCGGCGGTGTGGACGTAAACCGGCCGTAAATCGCGTAGAATGGTAAGTCGTGCCCTCACGACCCGGCGAAGATCTCGATCTCGCACTCCGTCAGGAACCCGGGCTCATAAGGGCTCTCGAGATGGTGGCGCCGGGCACCGCTCTGCGCGAGGGCATCGAGAGCATCTTGAACTCGCGGACGGGTGCGCTGATCGTGCTCGGCGACCCCGAAGAGCTGAGCTTCCTGAACTCGGGGGGCATCAAGCTCGACATCGAGTACACGCCGGGCATGCTCTACCAGCTCGCGAAGATGGACGGCGCGATCATCCTCGGCACGAACGCGACGAAGGTCGCGATGGCGAACGTGCAGCTGATGCCTGACCCGACGATCCTCTCGCTCGAGACGGGCACGCGGCATCGCACGGCTGAGCGCGTCGCGAAGCAGACGTCGGCGCTCGTGATCGCGATCTCACAGCGCCGCGACATCGTGACGCTCTACGTCGAGGAATCGAAGTACGTGCTCGAGGACATCACGGTCGTGCTCGCGAAGGCGAACCAGGCGCTCGCGACGCTCGAGAAGTACCGCGCGCGCCTCGACCAGGTCTCGACGCGCCTGACGGCGCTGGAGTTCGAGGCGGGGGCGACGCTGCACGACGTGCTCGCGGTGCTCCAGCGCTCGGAGCTCGTGACGCGCATGGCGGTCGAGATCGAGCGGCGGATCGTGGAGCTTGGGACGGAGGGGAGGCTGATCGAGATGCAGCTCGAGGAGACGATGGTGGGCACCGCCGCGGAGAAGTCGGCGCTCGTGCGCGACTACCTCGTGGAGGACTCCGACGAGGCGGTCACGGGCGCGCTTGACGAGATCGGGCGCCTGACGCACCAGGATCTGCTCGACTTCGGGCGCCTGGCGGAGCTCCTCGGCTACGACCGCAAGCTGAACACGTTGGACTACCCCGTCGCATCGCGCGGCTACCGCATCCTCGGCCGCATCCCGAAGCTGCCGAAGATCGTCGTGCGGCAGGTCGTTCATGAGCTCGGTGGGTTGGATGAGCTGCTCGCAGCCACCGACGCTGAGCTCGAAGCCCTCGAGGGAGTGGGCGAGGTGCGGGCGAAGGACATCCGGGAGGGCCTTCGCCGGCTGCAAGAGGTGAACCTCGTTGACCGCTACTTGCAGAGCTAGTCATGGCAGAGGGAAGGGTCACGTTCACTCAAAATCGGCACTCCCGTTGGCGTGCTACGACAAAGGAGGAAAACCATTCCCCAAGCAGAGGCTGACATGCTGATGGAGGAGGTAGAGGAAGTACGCGTCGCCGAGTGCATCGAGTTCGAGCTCGGCGATCACGTCGTCTACCCGCATCACGGCGCGGGCAAGGTGGAGGGCAAGGAAGAGATGGAGGTGCTCGGCGCGAAGCGCGAGTACCTGACGATCAAGATCCTGCACAACGACATGACGGTGAAGGTCCCCACCGAAAACGCGGGCGTCGCGGGCCTGCGGAGGGTGATCGATGAGGAGACCGTGAAGAAGGTGCTCGACGTGCTCCAGGGCGAGGTCTCGGAGATGCCGAAGAATTGGAATCGTCGCTTCAAGCACAACCGCGACAAGATCAAGACGGGCGACATCTACGAGCTCGCGGAGGTCGTCCGGAACCTCGCGTTGCGAGAGAGCGAGAAGGGCCTCTCGACGGGCGAGAAGCAGATGTTCACGCGCGCGAAGAAGATCCTCGCGTCTGAGCTGATGTACGCGCTCGACAAGGACGAGGAAGAGGTCGAGAGCTATCTCGACGAGCTGCTTGCGGACTCGGCGTCGCGCAAGGTCGCCGTGGCGAAGTAGCGGAACCGCCGCGGGAGCGGCGCGGCGGCGCCTGAAATAGACGATGGCGGTAGCGCTGATCCCCGCAGCGGGCTCGGGAGAGCGGCTGGGCGCGGAGCGCCCGAAGGCGCTCGTTGAGCTCGGCGGGCGGCCGCTGATCTCCTGGAGCCTCGACGTCCTCTCGCGCGTGGGGGCGATCGAGCGGATCGTCGTCGCGCTCCCGGCGGGCGCGCTCGAGCTGCCGTGGGTCCCAGAACAGACCCTCGAGCTCGTGACCGTCGCGGGCGGAGCGACGCGCTCGGAGTCGGTGCGAAACGCGCTCGCGGCGGCGGGCGAGAGCGAGGAGGTGCTGGTGCACGACGCCGCGCGTCCCCTGCTCACGGCGCGCCTCGTGGAGGACACCCTCGCGGCCCTCGCTCAGGAGGGTGTTGACGGCGCGCTCGCCGCGGCTCGCGTCACGGACACGGTCAAGGAGGCGCGCGCGGATGGGACGGTGACGCGGACGCTCGCGCGCTCGACGTTGTGGGCGGCGCAGACGCCGCAGGTCTTCCGTAGAGGCGCCCTGCAGCACGCGCTCGACGTTCCCGAGGAGGTGCTCGCGCAGGCGACGGACGACGCCTGGCTGCTCGAGCGCGCGGGCTATCGCGTGGTCGTCGTGGAGGCGCCGCGCGAGAACATCAAGGTCACGAGCGCCCTCGACCTCGCGG
This sequence comes from uncultured bacterium, assembly GCA_963738355.1. Classification (GTDB taxonomy): domain Bacteria; phylum Actinomycetota; class Thermoleophilia; order Solirubrobacterales; family Solirubrobacteraceae; genus Palsa-744. The sequence goes on along the minus strand of CAVTWF010000004.1, from coordinate 178,002 downwards.
TCGCGCAGGCGTTGCTGCTTCGGCGCGCGTAGCTGACGGCCCGGGGCGCGGGCCTGCTTGAATCGCGGGCCGATGCTCACGGACTACCACGTGCACCTGCGCTCGGACGACCTCGGCGCGACCGCCGCGGAGTACTTCACGGCGACGAACGCGGAGCGCTACCGCACGGTGGCGCAGGAGCGGGGCATCCGCGAGCTCGGGGTCTCCGAGCACGTCTACCGCTTCACGGAGGCGCTCAAGATCTGGCAGCACCCGTTCTGGCGCGAGAACGCGCTCGATGATCTCGACGCCTACTGCGAGTTCGTGCGTGGCGAGACCGACCTACGGCTGGGCATCGAGGCGGACTTCATCCCCGGCCGGGAGGACCGGGTGGCGAACCTGCTCGAAGGGCGCGACTTCGACTACGTGGTGGGCTCCGTGCACTTCATCCGCCGCGGCCCGGATGCGGACGACTTCGTCGCCGTGGACATGGACGAGTACGGGGCGTGGCAGTCGGGCCTCTCGCCGGAGGAGATCTGGCGGCGCTACTTCGAAGCGCTCGGCGAGGCGGCGCGCAGCGGCCTCTTCGACATCCTCGCGCATCCCGACCTCGTGAAGGTGTTCGGCGCGGCGCGCCCTGCGCCCGACAGCGACCTGCGTCGCTACTACGAGCTCGCGATCCCTGGCATCGCCGAATCGGGCGTCGCCGTGGAGGTCTCGACCGCGGGCCTGCGCAAGCCCGTCGGCGAGATCTACCCCGCACCGGCGTTCCTAGAGATGTGCGTGGAAGCGGGCGCGAGCGTGTCGCTCTCGAGCGACGCGCACTCGCCTCAGGACCTCGGCGCGGGCTACGAGCAGGCGCTGCAGCTGCTCGACGACCTCGGCGTTCGCGAGCTGTGCGTCTTCGATCGTCGCGCGCGGCGCCTCGAGGAGATCGGGGCAACGTGAGCACGATGTTCGGAATCGGGTACGACTCTCACCGTTTGGTCGAGGGTGAGACGCTCGTGATCGGCGGCGTGGAGATCCCACATGAGCGCGGCTTGGAGGGTCACTCCGACGCGGACGTGCTCGCGCATGCGGTCACGGATGCGGTCCTCGGCGCCGCCGGCCTCGGAGATATCGGCGAGCACTTCCCGGACACCGACGAGCGCTACGCGGGCGCGGACTCGATCGGGCTGCTCGAAGCGGCGCTCGAGAAGGTCGTGAGCGCGGGCTTCGAGCTGGTGAACGTCGATTGCACGCTACTGCTCGAGCGCCCGAAGCTGCTGCCCCACCGGCGCGCGATCCGCGAGCGCCTCGCCTCGGCGCTGCGGCTGCCGGTGGAGCGCGTGAACGTGAAGGCGAGCACGGGCGAGGGGATGGGCTTCGTGGGCCGCGAGGAGGGGGCCGCGGCGCTTGCCGTTGCGAGCCTGCGCCGGACGGGTTGATGCGCGCGATACGGCTTCACGACACGCGCACGGGAGAGGTGCGAGCGCTCGAGGAGCGCGAGCCCGGCCACGTCGGCATCTACGCGTGCGGGCCGACGGTATATGGGCGCATCCACCTCGGCAACGCGCGGCCGTTCGTCGTCTTTGCCCTGATGAAGCGCTTTCTCGAGCACGAGGGCTACGCGGTGACGCTCGTCGAGAACGTCACGGATGTGAACGACAAGATCTACGACGCTGCGCAGGCGGCGGGCGTGCGCAGCGAAGAGCTCGCGCGCGAGATGACGGCGGCCTACGTCGCGGACACCGACGCGCTGCGCCTCGGGCGCCCCGACCACGAGCCGCTCGCCTCGCAGACGATGGACGAGATCATCGCCTACATCCAGGCGCTCATCGACTCCGACCACGCCTACGCGGTCCCTTACGCGGGCGGCGACGGCGAGCAGCGCGAGGACGTCTTCTTCCACGTGCGCTCGGACCCGCAGTACGGGTCGCTCTCGCATCGGAACATCGACGATATGGACCAGGGCGAGGGCGTGGAGGGAGAGCAGCGAAAGCGCGACCCGCTCGACTTCGCGCTGTGGAAGGCGCGCAAGGAGGGCGAGGACACCGCTTGGCCATCGCCGTGGGGAGCGGGGAGGCCGGGATGGCACATCGAGTGCTCGGCGATGGCGGAGGGTCTGCTGGGGCTCGAATTCGACATCCACGGCGGAGGCTCGGACCTCGTCTTCCCGCACCACGAGAACGAGGCTGCGCAGACCCGCGCGGCGCGTGGCCGCGAGCTCGCACGGCTGTGGGTGCACAACGGCATGATCCAGTCGACGGGGGAGAAGATGGCGAAGTCGGTGGGGAACATCGCGCCGCTCGCGGAGGTGCTCGAGCGCCACGGACGCGACGCCGTCGTGATGTACCTCGTCTCGGGCCACTACCGCCAGCCGCTCGCCTACTCGGAGGCCACGCTGCGCGAGGCGGAGCAGCAGCTGACGCGCATCCGCGAGGCGCTGCGCCGTCTGGTCGCGGGCGCGCCGAGCCCGCCCGAGATGGCGCACCACCGCGACGAGTTCTTCGACGCCCTCGCGGATGACTTCAACACCCCGAAGGCGCTCGCGTCGCTCTTTGCGTGGGTCCGCGAGGCCAATCGCCGCGAGGAGGCGACGGGCGACCGCGATCTGCGCGAGATGCTTGGCGTGCTGGGCCTGGGCGAGCTCACGCCCCTGGCCGCGATCGCGGACCCGGCCGCCGTGGATCCGCAGGCCGCCGCGCTGCTCGATCGGCGGGAGGCGGCCCGCGCGGCGCGCGACTTCGCCACCGCGGACGAGCTGCGGGCGGAGATCGAGGCGCTCGGCTTCGACGTCCGCGACGGCCCGGACGGGCCCGAGCTGATGCCGCGTAGCGACGACGCTACTTGACCGGGTCAGCTCGCCGCTGAAGCCGTCCCCTTGAGCGTGCCCGTCGCGGTGGCACCGAGACGCGATCTACCTGGCACGTCTTGACAACGTCCGGACGATCTGCAAACCTGCCGCCCACATAACCCTGAACCTCAGGGTGAATCCTAGGAGCGGGCGCCGGGGGAGGCGAGCGCCACTGGGCGATTTTGGGCCGTTCGCGGTCCGGAAAGGATCTGCTCGTGGCACGTATCTCACTCAACCCTCGACGTGAAGTTCAGGTCGAAGATGGGTTTCTCGTCGCCTTGGCCAAGCAGGGTGACCGCAGCGCACGCGACCGCCTGGTCCGCCGTTATCACAGCTTCGTCCGCCTGAAGGCGTCCTCGTACTTTCTCGCAGGTGGCGACTCGGACGACCTGCTGCAGGAGGGGCTCGTCGGGCTCTACAAGGCGATTCGCGACTACCGCACCGACCGCGAGTCGAGCTTTCGCAACTTCGCGGAGCTCTGCATAACGCGGCAGATCATCACCGCGGTGAAGACCGCGACGCGCAACAAGCATCAGCCGCTCAACCAATACGTCTCGTTCTCCTCGACGCCCGCCGGGGGAAGCGACGAACCGGCGACGCTCGACCAGCTGCTGCCGGGCCCGAGCAAGCTGGAGCCGCTCAACGAGGTCGTCTCGGGCGAAGAGCTGCGCGCGCTCGTCGCGTGCCTCTCGAGTTCGCTCTCGGAGCTCGAGAGCCGCGTGCTCTCGCTCTATCTCGACGGCCGCTCATACGAGGAAATAAGCGAGGGGCTCGGCTGTGCGACGAAGACCGTGGACAACGCGCTGCAGCGGGTCAAGCGCAAGGTCGCGGCGCACCTGGAGTCGCGCGCCGTCGCCGTTTGAGGCGGCGCGCGACCGCGTGCTGGTCCCCGCGTTCGCGCCGCTCGTCGCGGTCGGAGCGCTTGCGGCCCGGGGGCTCGGGGCGCGCGTGAGCGGGCGAATGCGCTCGCGCGGCCGCTACACTCGCGACCGCCCAATACCGGGGCGCGGAACGCCGCCGACGCCGGACGGCCTTGCTGGTTGGGATCCGCTCCCCTCACCACAGCGCGAGCATCTGCCGCAGCCCTGAGATCTTGAGCAGCCGAAGCCAACGCCGCGCGCGCCCGCCGGCATGATCGGCGTAACGGGGGCCAACGGCTACGTCGGCGGGCGCATCCTCGCGCGCTTGCGCGCCGAGGGCATCGACGCCGTCGCGCTCGTGCGCAGCCCGGCGCCCGGCGACCAATGGGCGCGCCGCTACGCGCTGGGAGAGCAGCTCGAGCCGTCGCTGCTCGCGGGCGTGGAGACGGTGGTGCACGCCGCCTACGACCTCGAAGCGCGGGGCGATGCCGTGCGCGCGGTCAACTACGGCGGCAGCATGCCGCTGATCGAAGCGCTCGCGGAGCGCGGCGGGCGCGTCGTCCTGCTCTCCTCGCTCGCCGCCTTCGAGGGGACGCGCTCGGTCTACGGGAAGGTGAAGCTCGAGCTCGAGCAGGCGGTACGGGAGCGCGGCGGCGTCGCATTGCGGCCGGGCATCGTCTTCGGCAGGCGCGGCGCCGGGCTCTTCGGCTCGCTCGTCGCGACGCTCTCGGAGCGCTCGCTCGTGCCGATGATCGGAGGCGGATACCAGCGGCTCTTCGTCACCCACGACGAGCGCCTTTGCGAGCTCGTCGCCGCGGTCGTCGCTGGGCGCTTTCACTCCGAGCTACCCGTCTTCGCCGCGCACGAGGTGCCGAGCACGCTGCGCGCGATCGCGGAGCAGATCGCATCCGCACAGGGACGGCGCCTGCGCGCGGTCACGCTTCCCACGCTCCCCGTCTATCTCGGGCTCCGAGCCGCCGAGGCCGCGGGCGCGCACCTCGAGTTCCGCAGCGACAGCGTGCGCTCGCTCGCGAACCCGATCCCCCTCGACCAGGTCGCGATGCTCGCTCGCGGGCCCGTCTACTTCCCCGCGCTCGCGCCTGAGCTCTGGCGCTCCTGAGCGCCCTCGGGCGCCTGCATGACGATGTAGCAGCTGTCGCCGCCGCCGATGCGGTCGGCGACGAAGACGAAGCGGGAACGCGAGCAACCCGAGCGCGTAGGAGAGCCACAGCCGCCATCCTCCGCGCATGCGCCCGAAGAGCGCGTAGTGGATGCTGTAAGCGATCACCGGCACGCTCGACGTGGTGCCCACCGCCTTCACCCGCAGGCCGAGCGAGGCGGCGATGCGCGCGAGCGCGCGCGTCGAGAAGTGCTGGAGGTGGCGTGGCAGTTCGAGTGGATGCCAGCGGCTGCCGAACAGGACGCGCCGCTGCCAGCACCACCAGTTGGGGACGTCGATCACGAGCAGCCCGCCCGGCTCGAGCAGCCGGCTTGCGCTCGCGAGCGCGTCCACGGGGCTCGGCACGTGCTCGAGCGCGTGCTGGAACGTGACGAGCGCGAACGAGCGCGGCTCCCAGGGCTGATCCTCGAGCGTTCCGCGATGCACGTGCGATCCGCGCTCAGCCGTCGCCTTCACCGCCGACTCGCTGGGGTCGATCCCGTACGTCTCCCATCCGCGCTGCGCGAAGTGCGCGAGCAGGTCGCCGTTGCCGCAGCCGACGTCGAGCACGCGACCGGGCGCGACGTCGGCGAGGACGTAGGGCTCGCGACGGTAGCTGCGGCTCGCGCTCCACTCGCGAAAGCGCGTCAGCGCCCGCTGCAGCGGATTGCCACCGGCCTCGCCGGAATACCCCCAGAAGTCGTAGTACTCGCGGGGGTAGTAGTGCGCGAGCTCGGCTTCGCTGAGCTGCGGAAAGCTCACCCCGTAGTGGCAGTCAGCGCACTCCATCACAGTGAAGGGCCCGTCGCCGGTGATGAGGCGATCTTTGCCCACGATGTCGCTCGTGCGCAGTGGCCGTCCGCAGATCGGACAGCTCGCGCCCGCGGCCGCGTCGCTCTGCTCAGCGCTGTCCAGCGTCGTCTCTCGCGTCGCCCCCGCCATATGACAAGGGTAATCGTCGGGGCGATGCCAGGCGTCGTCATCGCACGCGTTGTCGTCCCCGAGAATCGCCTGCAGCGGCCCGAGCACCCTGCGGGCGCCGGCCGCGCGCCCTGCCACGATTAGGGCATGAGCGCAACGGGGGAGATGGCGGGCGCCACGGCCGCCGATGACATCCTGACCTCTTACCAGGCGGGAGGCCGGGTGATTCGCGGCAGCGCCTGGCGCGTGGCCGCCAACGGCGCGGGGATACTGCTCGGCCTCGCCACCGCGACGCTCCTGCTGCGCCACCTCGGCGTCGCCGAATCAGGCCGCTACGTGACCGTGATCTCGCTCGTCTCGATCCCCGTCTACGTGTTCGACATCGGGCTCAACGTGACCGGAAGCCGCGAGCTGACGTTGCGCGGCGCGAGCGACCGCCAGCTGGTCGCCAACTTGCTCGGCCAGCGCCTCGCCGTGATGCCCGTGGGCGTGATCCTCGTGATCGGCTTCGCCGCCGCGGTCGGGTATCCGACGCGGATGGTCGCCGGCACGGCGATCGCGGGTGCGGGCGCCGTGATGGTGTCGCTCGCGAACGTCGTGCTGCTGCGCCTCACGGTCGAACTGCGCAACGCAGGGCTCGCGCTCGTCGACCTGATCAAGCAGGTCGTGGGGCTCGCAGGGGTCGCCCTGCTCGTCGCCGCGGGCGCGAGCCTCACGCCATTCTTCGCGATCCAGCTCGTGGTCGGCATCGCGGTGATCTGCGCCGTGCCGCTGCTGCTCGGCAGGGGCGCGTTCGTGCGGCCGCGCTTCGATCGCGCGGAGCAGCGCACGCTCTTTCACACCGCCTTCCCGATGGCCGCCGCCCTCGCGCTGGGGCAGATCTACTTCCGGCTCGTGATCGTGCTGATGTCGCTGATCTCGACGCCCGAGCAGACCGGCTACTACGCGGGCTCGCTGCGCGCGACCGAAAACCTCGTGATCATGCCGATCCTCGTCGCGGGCGTGGTGCTGCCGCTGCTCGCGCATTCGGCGCGCGCGGACATGGCGCGCATGCGCAACGCGATCGAAGGGCTCAGCAAGGGGGCCCTGATCGCGGGCGTGCTCATCGTGCTCGTGACCTTTCGGCTCGCGGAGCCCGTGATGGTGCTGATCGGCGGCCAGGCGTTTCGCCCCGCCGGCGCGGTTCTGCAGATCCAGGTCGCCACGCTCCTCTTCCTCACGCTCGACCAGATCTGGACGGCGTCGCTACTGGCGCTCGGCAGGCAGCGCGAGCTGATCCTCACGAACGCGGTCGCGCTGGTCGGCATCGCCGCCTTCGCGGCCGCGCTCGTCCCCGAATTCGGTGCCGAAGGCGGCGCCGTCGCAAGCGTGCTCGGTGAGGCCCTGCTCGCGGTGCTGATCTACTGGCGGCTCGCGCGGGTGACGGGCAACGTGATGGTCGGTCACGGCTACCTGCTGCGCGTCGTGCTCGCGGCCGCGCTCGCATGCGCGCCGCTCGCGATCCCCGCGATCCCGAACCTCGTCGCCGCCGTGCTCTCCGCCGCGATCTTCCTCGGCTTCGGTCAGCTGATCGGGATGATCCCGCGCGAGCTCCACGAAGCCTTCTCGCCGCGGCAGCTGCTCAGCTGGTGGTCAGCGCGAGGAGCCTGATCGCGCACTTTGCGATCGAAGCGCCCTCGCGCTAACCTCTCTCGACGGACAAGGGCGGGTGTCGGGAGGCGCGGTGAGAGGACTAGTCAAGGAGCCGACGGGAGGGGAGACGAGAGGGAGCTCGTCGCATGCCGGGCGCGAGATCTCGCGCTGGGGCGCGGATGCGCCGCCGCGTCGCCGGCGCCGGCGTTCGCTGGTCATGAACGTGGTGGTGATCGTCGCGACGCTCGGCTTCTCCTACCTCGCGCTCAGCCACATCAAGCTCGACGAAGCGTGGAAGGCGCTGAAGACGATCGACCTCTGGTGGCTGATCCCGGCGCTCGGGGTTTTTGCGCTCGGGAACGTCGCGCGCGCCCTGCGCTGGCGCTCGCTGTTTCCGCCGGGCCGGCGCCCCTCGCGCTCGACGACCCTCAACGCGATGATGATCGGCTACCTCTACAACAACCTCCTGCCCGCGCGCGCGGGCGAGGCGGCGCGCGTGATGGTGCTCAACCAGCGAAGCTCCTCGCCGGCGGTCGAGATCACGGGGACAGTGGTGCTCGAGCGCCTCTTCGACATCCTCGGGCTGCTTGCGATCTTCTTCCTCGCGGCGCCATGGCTGCCGCACGTCAGCTGGTTTCACGCCGCCGCGATCGTCGCGGGCGTGCTGCTCGCGGGAGTCCTCATCTGTGCGGGGGTGCTCGCGATCTTCGGCGAGCGCCCGCTGCGGATCCTGCTGTGGCCGCTGCGGCGCTTCTCGCCGCTGACCGAGGAGCGACTCGAGCGCGCGCTCGTCGAGCTCGTGCACGGCCTGAGCGCCCTGCGCGACTGGCGTGTCGCATCGGAGGCCCTAGTTTGGACGCTCGCCGCGTGGCTGTGCTCGATCACCTGCGCCTACCTGATCATCGTCGCATTTCACCTTCACCTCGGCTTCGACGCGGGCGTGCTCGTGATGGTCGCGGTCGGGATGAGCATGATCCTGCCCTCCGCGCCCGCAGCGGTCGGGATCTTCGAGGGCGCGACGCTGATCGCGCTCAACGTGTACAAGCAGCCGCACTCGGTCGCGCTCCCGTACGCGGTCGTCCTGCACCTCGTGAACCTGATCCCCTTCGTCGTCGTCGGGCTCGCCTTGCTGCACTACAACTCGCGCCATCCGCTTACGACGGTGAAGCGCGCCGAGCCCTCCGTAGCTCCGCCGGCGATGGTGCCGGAGGAGACCGACCGCGGCGCCTATCCCGAGCCCGCGCTGCCGATGATCGCGCGCTGAAGCGCGGGATCGCGCGGGCCGCGCGTGACGGGCGCGGCGAAGAAGGAGTAGGTGATCGGCCGGCCGCTGCCCTCGCCGAGCTGCCCGAGCTTGCGCACGGCAATCGTCGAGGCGTTGCGCGCGAGGTTGTACGGCGCGCTGAAGTCAACGGCGGCGGGGGCACGCAGGATGAGGCCGTCGGCGGCTGTGCCCGCGATCAGCCGATACGGGACGCCTTCGAGCAGGATTTCGCGGAGCGTCGGCCGGTACAGCAGCGAAACGAGGCTTTCGAATCCGCTTACGTCGACGCCGCCAATGCGCGCGAACACGAGGCTGTGGCCGTTCGGCGGCGGGGGCACGAGTACGCTTTGGCCCCAGTTGGCGTGGACCGTTTCGAGCGGCACCGCTGCGCCGCAGCGGTTGGGCCCGAGCCCGAGCAGCTGCCACTCACTGGTTGTGTTCAGTTCCACGTAGCGGCAGAGGATCGCGCGGCTCGTGAGCGGCTGGTCGAACGCGACGACACGGCCGTCGCCCTCGGTCTGGACCTTGTTGAGGATGCGCTGCGGCGCGTCGCGGGAGCGGATCGCGTGTTCGTCGGCTTCGTCGAGCGCGGTCGTGTACGCGGAGTAGGACTGGAAGACCGGCAGCGGCCGCCAGCGGAGGTTGTAGGCCCACGCGATCGACGCCTCGTAGGGAGATACGTGCACCGTCTTGTTGTTCATCAGCGCGAGCGTGCGTTCGTCGACCGGGAATTCCAATGCGATCGCGCTGCGCCCGCTTGCGATGATCGCGCGCTGTTCGGCGGGATCGAAGGCGTCGGCGACCTGTTCAACCGCCGTTGACGCGCGCCCAGGTTCGAGCACTTCGCTCACCGGCGCGCGTTGCGCGAGCAGCGCGAACGCGAACAGGGCGACAACCGTGATCGCTCCGACGAGGCGCCAACGTCCGCGCCACGTGAACGCGAAAAAGCCTCCGAGCATCGCGACGAAGAAGACGCTCGCGTGGATGTAGTCGTGGCGGACGTAGCCGTCCTTGTACGCGAAGAAGCAAAAGGCGACCCACAGTGCGACGATCCCCCACCGCCGTCGCTTGCTGGATGATTCGCTTGTCATCTGTAGCGCCGCAATGACGCCCACGACGAAGACGGCGGCGCCGGCGGCAAACTGCCAGCCGAGCCCTGCTTCTTCGTAGCTCATCGCGAGGCCGTAGCCAGAGACGATCTGCGCGCCATTGCGCGCGAAGGAGGGCAGCGCGCCGAAGCTCTGCCCTGTGAGTCCCCACACGAGCAGCACCGTCGCGACGAGCGCGCCGAGGGTCACCGCGAGGTGAAGCCAGCGACGCCCCCTAGCGCACAGGGCCATGATCAGCGCGAGCACGGTGATGTCCAAGCCGACCGAGAGCTTGTTGAGCAGCTCGACCCCGGCGATCGCGCCCCCTAATGCCACGAACGCGAGCAGGTGCCGCGGGTCGCTTACGCGGTCGACGACCCACACCGCGAAGATCAGGAACGGGACCGCCTCGAGACCGAGCGTGGGGAACTCTTCTTGGAACCCGATCCCGCTCGTGCCCACGACCAAGAGCGCGAGCAGCGCGCCGATGAGGGTGCCGTAGCTGCGCCGAGCGCCCGCGAAGATCGCGGCCGCGAGGGCGACCCGCAGGAGCACGGTGTAGAGGACCGCGATCGTGCCCGTGTCGCTGTACCAGAACGTCGGCACGCTGAGGAAGCCGAGCGGGCCATACGTGAAGATCAGGTGGTTGCCGAAGCCGATGCCCGTGTGGAGCGCCATGTGAAGCGCCGCGTGCCAGCTGTTATCGAGGCCGGGACGCGGTTCCAGCGGAAGCGGCTGCCAGGCGAGGAGCACGACTACGAGCGGCACGAGCACCCACACCGCCCGCCTGAGCCAGGATCGATCGGGCGCTCGCAACGCGCGCGGCATGGGGCGACGCGCGCGCGCGCTCGTCGCGACGATCATCCGGGCAGCGAGCAGACCGTGAGCGCTTGCGAGGCCGTCAGGCTGATCCGCCACGGCACGCGCGAGGCGTCACGGTTCACCTCGATCAGTATCTCGGTCCCGCCGAGCTGTGTGCGAAGCGAGCCGGGTTCCGGCCGTTCGGAGAACCGCGCGGCGGCGAGCGCGACCGGCGGCCCCGGTGCCGAGCTGACGTTCAGCCCTCCCGGCCGCGCGAAGACTTCGAAGCCCGCGCGCGCCGCGCCTGCCGGAATGACGCCGCACCCGGGACCGGCGGGAAGCAGCAGCGCTCGAACGCCGAGTGGTGCCACGCGCCCTGCGGGCGCGCTCCCGGGCCGTGCTTCGATGCCCTCGAGGCGCATCAGGACCGCGTCCGCCTGCGCCTTCGCGAGCGGCCCGGCGAATTCCAGGTCGCGGCGGACGTTCACCGGCGAGCCATGCGCGGCTGCCGCGGAGAGGTACGACCTGGGAGTGAACGGCCAGTACAGGCCGGGTTCGTTTTCGCCGGTGAAGACTTCATCCGGCGTGAGCAGCGCCGGCCTCGCGACTTCGAGCGCTGCGAGCTCCGCGTTCGCAATCGACTCCTGGCGTTCGAAGCCGTGCTCCCAGAACGAGTAGCGGCCGAGGTTCGAGACGACGATCACGAGTGCGACGCCCGTCACCGCCGCCACCTGCAACGTCCGCATCGCCGCCCTCGTGCTGAGGCGCACGCGCGGCACGAGCGGGGCGAGTGCGAGCATCAACAGCAGCGCGTTGTGAAACTGGTAGCGGCTCTCGGCGGGAACGCGGCCTTCGCCTTCCGAGAGGCCCGTGGCGACCCATACGCAGAGCAGGCCGAGGGCCATGTAGATGGTCGTGGTCGGCACGCGCCGCAGATGGACGCAGCGCGCGAGCGCCAATATCAGCACGACGACGGCAAGCACGCGTGCACCGGCTGAGTAGCCGGCGGCTGTGATGTCGCCAACGCTCGCGACGAACGAGTCGACGATGAAGCTAGGCACCTTTTCGAGCGTGCGTTCGAGCTGCGGGTGGTAGACCGCGTACCAGGCGACGTAGAGGACGAGCGGCACGCCCGCGACCCATGCCCGTCGCAGCGCCCCGCGCCAGCCCGACCACAGCAGGAGCGCGAGCACGGTCGCGGGCAGCAGAGCGACCGCGAGCGACTGCGAGCCGATCGCGAGCACGAGCAGCAGGCAGGCGAGAGCGTCGTTGCGGGTGCCCCCCTTCCCGGCGAGAAGCATCGCGCCGAGCCAGAACGCGAGCGCGCTGAACAGCGTGAACTCGAAGGGCCACAGCAGCGCCTCCGCCGCCGGACCGAGCGTGGCGAGCACGAGCGCCGGGATCAGCGCGATCCACGGGCCGAGCTCGCGTCTGAGGAACACGTACGCGAGGGTCACGCACGCCGCGGTGGAGATCAACAGCAGCGCGATGTAGGGAACCGCGGTGCTTATCCCGACGACCGCGAAGATCGCGCGGTACAGCAGCACCCCGACCGCCGAGAGGTTCTCGTTGTGCGGCTGTAGCAGCGTGTGGAACGTGATCGTGTGGCGGCCGAGGAGAAAGTCGTAGTCGTCTCCGATCAGCCCCAGGTGGTGGTTGTGGAACCGCATCGCTGTCTGCGCAGCGCCGAAGACGAGCACGGCCGCGAGCGCGAGCCACGGCGCGAGCGAGGAGCGCCGCCCGAGCGACCCGCTCTTGAGTGTGCTCGCGGGAGCCGTGTTCGCGGACGCCGGCGCAGGGGCTGGTCGCACGGGGGCGCTCAGCACGGTCAATCAGCGTCTGTTTGGGCGTCGCGAGGTACAGCGCCAGGCCCGTCCGCAACGAGGCCGTTGTGCGCCCGCACGCTCGGCATTCCCGCGCGCCACGAGTGCCCGTCCTCCGGCACGTGGCGCGCGCGCCGGTAGTCGCCGCGACTCAAGTGATGCTCGAAGAAGACGTAGAGCACGATGAAGAGATAGCGGCTGCCCATCTCCTTGAGCGAGAGCTTCGAGGTGCCGCTCGTGCGGTTGGTCCAGCTGATCGGCGTGATCGCGTAGGAGTGGCCGCGGACGATCGCCTTCAGCGGCATCTCGACCGTGAGGTTGAAGTGGTGGGAGATCAGCGGCTGGATGTTGTCGATGACTTCGCGGCGATACGCCTTGAAGGCGTTCGTCGTGTCGTTGTAGTCATGGCCGAACATGACGCGGATGCCGGAGTTCACGACGCGGTTGATCACGAGCTTGAACCACGGGTAGCGGTGCGTGCTGCCGCCGTGCATGAACCGCGAGCCGAAGGCGCAGTCGTAGCCGGCGAGCAGGAGCCGGTAGTAGGAGACGAGGTCCTCCGGGCTGTCGGAGCCGTCGGCCATCATGATCGCGACGGCGTCGCCGGTGTAGCTCGCGAGGCCCGCGCGCACCGCGAAGCCAAACCCGTTGCGATACGGCGAGGTGACGCAGCGCACTCGCTCGTCGCGCCCCGCGAGCTCTGACACGATCGTGGCCGTGCGATCAGCGCTCCCGTCGTCGACGACGACGATCTCGTAGTCGATCTCCTCGCGACACAGAGCCTGCGTGATGTCGCTCACCGTCTGCGCGATCGAGCCCTCCTCGTTGTGGGCGGGGATCACTACAGAGAGCTTCAGTGGCTCGTCACGGCCCATTGCTCCACGTTGTGCTCGTAGATGTCGCGCATTACGTCCTCGATCCCGAAGGTGAGCTGCCACGCCGGATAATCGGCCTTGAACGCGTCGAGATCGCTGATCCACCAGCGGTGATCGCCGATCCGCGCCTGCTCGGAGAGCGCGTAGTCGAGCTCGCGACCGGCGATCTGCTCGCAAAGCTCGATCGCCTCGATCATCGAAATGTTCGACTCACGCCCGCCGCCGAGGTTGTAGACGGCGGCCGGGCGCGGGCGCTCGTGGAAGGCGGCGAATGCCCGCACGACGTCGTGAGCGTGGATGTTGTCGCGCACCTGCTTGCCGCCGTAGCCGAAGATCGTGTACGGCGTGCCGGTGACTGTGCACTTCATGAGGTATGCAAGGAAGCCGTGCAGTTGCGCGCCGGCGTGCTGGGGCCCCGTGAGGCAGCCGCCGCGGAAGCACACGGTCGGCATGTCGAAGTAGCGGCCGTACTCCTGGACGAGTAGGTCGGCCGCCACCTTGGAGACCCCGAACAGCGAATGCGTGGTGAGGTCGATTGACATCTCGGTGTCGATGCCCCCATACCAGCGGTGGTCCTGCGGCAGCTCGAGGCGCGTCTCGAGCTCCTGCAGGGGCAGGTAGTTGGGCCGGTCGCCGTAGACCTTGTTCGTGGACATGAAGATGAACGTCGCCGCGGGCGCGTGTTCGCGCGCCGACTGCAGGAGGTTGAGCGTGCCGTTGGCGTTGACGGAGAAGTCGGTGTGCGGGTCCGATGCCGCCCAGTCGTGCGAGGGCTGTGCGGCGGTGTGCACGATCAGCTCGATCGCGCTCCCGTGGCGCGCGAAGAGCGCGTCGATCCCCTCGCGGTCGCGGATGTCCATCTGCTCCCAGCGGAAGTTCTCGACCTCGGCCGCGAGACGGTTGGAGGTGGCCGCGGTGGAGGCCTCGGGGCCGAAGAAGTGGGCGCGCATGTCGTTCTCGACGCCGATCACGTCGAAGCCCTGCTCGGCGAAGAAGCGCACCGACTCCGAGCCGATGAGGCCGCCCGAGCCGGTGATGATCGCGATCGCCATCAGGAGCCTGCGAGCGCCGCGCTCACGACGCGCTCGTGGTCGTGAACCCAGGTGTAGATGTCGCCGAGGATCTCCGCCGGCGTGCGGCGGGGACGCCAGTCGCTGTAGCGGCGCAGTGCATCGCAGTCGGAAATGTAGGTGCGCACGTCGCCCGCCGCGCGTGTTCGGGTCGTGAACGATCTCGAGGTCGTGGCCGACGATCTCGTGACACAGTCGCGAGGTCTCGCGCAGCGAGAGGCTCACGGCCGCGCCGCCGCCGACGTTCACGACGGCACCGTCCCAGTGCTCGGGCCGCTGCAGCTGATCGTCGACAAGCTCGGCGAGGTCGGCGACGTGCAGGAGGTCGCGCACCTGCTTTCCCTGACCCCCGAAGCCGAGGTACGAGAGCGGCCGCCGGTAATAGAACGCAAGCATCCAGTGCGTGAAGACGCCCTGGTCGACCTTCCCCATCTGCCATGGGCCCGCGACAACACCGCAGCGGTCGACGACTGTCGGCAGCCCGAAGCTCTCCGCATACTCGGTTATGAGCAGCTCCGCCGCGAGCTTGCTCGCGCCGTACAGCGTCCGCGCGCCCTCGAGCGGGAAGCGCTCCGAGACGCCGCGCGCGGACGCCCCGGGCAGCGGCTGCTCCTCGAGCAGCTCGAAGCGCATCTCGCCCTCCTCGTAGGCGAGCGCGTTCAGCGCGCGCACAGGATAGACGCGACTCGTCGAGAGAAAGAGCACCTGCGCGCGGTGGCGTGCGGCCTCCTCCAGGCAGTGATAAGCGCCGAGCAGGTTCGTTCGCACGAGAAAGCTCGTGGTGCCGTCGACACCAGCCATGACCGATGGTTCCGCCGAGCACTCCAGCAGCGCGTCGAACGCGCCCCGCCGCGCGCAGGTCCTCAGGCTCGCGGACGTCGCCGTGAACGAAGCGCACCCCGCCCTCGCGCAGCCGCGCGAGGTTGAGCTCCGATCCGCGTCGATGCAGATTGTCGAACGCGGTTATCTCCCAGTCGGGGTGTCGCGCTGCGAGCTCGAGCGCCAGACTCGAACCGATGAACCCGGCACCCCCTGTGATCAGTACGCACGATGCCCCCATCTACCGTCGCTCCTCGGGCTGATTCTACTTGCGTGCGCAAGGCGTGGGAGCGCGCAGCGTGCGTATTGGCCCTTGATAGCTTGTGGCCGTGGCAAGCGAGGACGCCTCCAGCACGCCCGCGCGCCGTGTGCTCGTCACCGGTGGCGCGGGATTCATCGGGTCGCACGTGGCCGACGTGTTCCTCGCGAGCGGCTACGAGGTGCTCATCGTCGACGACCTCTCCGCCGGCTCCGAGGCGAACGTGCCTGGGGAGGCACGCTTCGAGCAGCTCGACATCGTCGACGCGGCGTCGCTCGCTCGAGCGTTCGCGGACTTCGAGCCGAGCGCGGTCTGCCACCTCGCAGCGCAGGCGAGCGTCACCGCCTCGGTGCAGGATCCCCGCCATGACCTGTCGGTGAATGTCGTCGGCACCTTCAATGTCCTCGAGGCCGCGCGCGATGCGGGTGCGCCCGTGATCTTCGCCTCGACGGGCGGCGCCCTCTACGGCGAGGACGCGCCGCGGCCGAGCCCCGAGAGCACCTGGGCAGAACCGCTCTCCCCGTACGGCGCCTCGAAGCTCGCGGCGGAGTCCTACGTGCGCACGTGGGGAGTGCTGCACGGGCTCCCCAACGTCGTGCTGCGCCTTGCAAACGTCTACGGCCCGCGGCAGAGCCCGCACGGCGAGGCGGGAGTGGTCGCGATCTTCAGCGAGCGCCTGCATCATGGGCGAGACGCCGCGCGTCTTCGGCGACGGCCTCCAGACCCGCGACTACCTCTACGTCGGCGATGTCGCGAGCGCGTTCCTGCTGAGCGCCGAGAGCGGACGCGCGGCGACGTACAACGTCGGCACCGGCAAGGAGAGCTCGGTGCTCGACCTGCTCGAGGTGCTCCAGGCGCTCGCGCCCGCTCCCGTCGAGCCGGAGTTCGCGCCACCCCGGCCCGGGGAGCTCAGGCACAGCGCGATCGACGCGACGCGCCTGCGC
Source organism: uncultured bacterium (assembly GCA_963738355.1). GTDB lineage: Bacteria > Actinomycetota > Thermoleophilia > Solirubrobacterales > Solirubrobacteraceae > Palsa-744. The sequence goes on along the minus strand of CAVTWF010000004.1, from coordinate 161,672 downwards.
GATGCGCTCGGCTGGGAGCCCCGCGTCGACCTCCGCGAGGGCCTGGGGCTGACCTACGCCTCCTACGCGGCCGAGAACTCGAACGGCAGCGAGTCGGCGATCTCGGCGAGGCGCGGCGCCTGAGCGTCGCGCTTTGAGACCGTGAGCCGCTCCGGCGGGAGCGGCCACTCGATGCCGACGTCGGGGTCGTCGAAGGCGATCCCCCGCTCGACCTCCTCGGAGTAGTAGTTGCTCTGCTTGTAGAGCACGTCGGCGACCTCGCTGAGCGTGCAGAAGCCGTGCCCGAAGCCGACCGGGCAGTAGAGCGACGTGCATGTTCTCCTCGTCGAGGCGGAAGCTCTCCCACTCGCCGAACGTGGGCGAGCCGCGCCGCAGGTCCACGAGCACGTCGAGGATCGCGCCGCGTCCGCAGCGCACGATCTTGGAGGCGCCGGCACCGATCTGGAAGTGCATCCCGCGCACGGTCCCTTCGCGCGAGCGCGAGTGGTTGTCCTGCACCATCTCCTCCGCGATGCCGAGCTCCGAGAAGGAGCTGCGCCGGTAGGTCTCGGAGAAGAAGCCGCGCTCGTCGCCGAATGCCGCGCAGCGCGATCAGCATCGGGCCCTGCAGGCGCGTCTCGAGCCGTTCCACGCTCATGCTCCCTCCGCGGCGCGCGCGCGCCGGCGCAGGAACGGCGTCACGAGACGCATGTAGGGCAGCCACAGCAGATTCGCGGCCGCGGGCCCCGGCGGCGGCAGGAGCGCGGAGTCCATGCGGATGTCAAAGCGCGCGAGGACCTCCGCGTCGCTGCGCCTGCGCGTCGCCTGCACGGCGCGGCGATGCTCCACGAGCCGCTTGCGGAGCGCGAAGACCGAGGCGTAGCTATGCAGCTTCTGCGGCAGCCAGCCGCCGTAGGCGGCGACGCCGAGCAGGCCGAGCTCGGTCGCGATCAGCGGCGGAGCGAGCAGCGCGAGCGTGCGCGCTTCGTAGTTCGCGAGCAACGTGAAGAGCCGGTTGCGCTCGAGGAAGAACCACTTCTCGAGGCCGCGCCGGCCGAACTCGTAGCCGTGGCGCGCGGTCGCTTCGGGGCAGAAGACCACGCGCATCCCGGCGATCAGCGCGCGCCAACCGATTTCGGGGTCGTCGTAGAAGACGAAGAACTCCTCGACGAAGCGCCCGAGGCGCTCGAACGCCTCGAGCCGGAAGAGGCAGCACGCGCCCGAGACGCACGCGACGTCGCGCGGCGGGCCGTACTCGCGCGACTCGCCCGTAGCCGCCCGCGGGCGAGATGCCGGTGGGATGCACGGGGTTCGCGCCGGCGTTGCGCGTGACGCCGTCCTCGAGCAGGATCTGCGCGCCGACGAGCATGATGCTCGGGTCGGAGTCAGCGAGCTCGCCGAGGCGCTCGAGGCATCCCGGCTCGACGTGCGCATCGGGATTGAGCGTGATCAGGTAGTCGCCGCTGGCGTGCTTCGCGGCGAGGTTGATCGCCGGCGCGTAGCCGATGTTCGAGCCGGTCTCGAGCACCTTCACCTGATCCGGGTAGTCGCGCACGGTCTCGCCCAGCGAGCCTCCGGGCTCGTTGTCGACGACGAGGATCTCGACCGGCGCCCGCTCCTGGGAGAGCAGGCTGTCGATCGCGGCGCGCAGCTGCTCGGGGGCTCTCGTCGTAGTGCACGAGCACGACGGAGATCGTCGTCGCCGCGCCGCCCGGTCCGCCCGGCGGCAGCGAGCGTCTGCGTTTCGGAAGCCTCGCTCACGACTCCTCGACGCCGTTCAGGCGGAGGGGTGCTCGGCGGCTATCGGCGCGGCGCTCGCCGTCGGGCCTGCGCGGCATGATCCTCGTGCTCGCCGAGCACGTTCGGCGTGGAGGCTGATGCCGTTGCGCGCGCCGTTGCGGCTCGCGCCGAGCAGCGCGATCTCCTGCATCATCGAGACCACGCGGCGCTCGAGACGGCTGACGCGCACCGAGAAGTGCAGGAGCAGGAACATCACGAAGATGAGGCCGAAGAAGTACAGCATGCTGGCCTCGGAGCTCGCACCGATCGCTTCCGCGACCACGCGCAGCAGGCCTTCCCACGCGGCGAGCACGAGCAGCACGACGCCGGTGAGCACCCACAGCACCGTGTACTCCTCCTTGAGCTCGCGCCGGCGCACGAGCTCGAAGATGAGGACGAGCAGCGCGACGCTGCCGACGATGCCGATCACCCGCAGCGGCCAGCCGAGCTGGTAGGTGATCGTCGTCGCGAGCACGTCAGGGCTCATCGCGTGCCCTTGTCGCGCGGGCGCAGCAGCGTGACGAGGATCGAGAGCAGCATCTTGTAGACGTAGTATGGGGTGCTCTTGGTCGTGTGCATGGAGCCGCCCGGAGACGGGCGCATCTGCACCGGCACCTCGCGCACGCGGTAGCCCGTGCGGTGAAGCAGGATGAGGATGTCGGCGTCGGGGTAGTCGACGGGGAAGAGGTCGCGCGAGAAGAGCTCCGCGATCTCGCCGCGCATCACCTGGAAGCCCGAGGTCGGGTCGGTCACGACGTGGCCGGTCGCGACGGACGCGAGCCGCGCGAAGAGCCCGATCCCGATCGAGCGCGCGAGCGGCGCCTTGTAGTGACTGTCCTTCGCGAGGAAGCGCGACCCGATGACGACGTCCGCGCCGTCCTCCCGCAGCACGTCGAGCATCTGCGAGAGATACTCCGCCTGATGCTGGCCGTCGGCGTCGATCTGGCCGACGAGCGTGTAGCCGTGGCGGACGGCGTACTTGTATCCCGTCTGCAGCGCGGTGCCGTAGCCCCCGTTGACCGGCAGCGAGAGCGCGATCGCGCCCGCGGCGGCCGCCTCCTGCGCGGTGGCGTCCCGCGAGCCGTCGTCGACCACGAGTACGTCCGCGCGCGGCAGCGTGCCGTGGACGTCGCGCACGACGGCGCCCACGCGCCCCGCCTCGTTGTAGGCGGGGATCACGATCAGCAGCTTCTCCGCACCCGCCGGCACAGCACCGTTTCCGCTCGTTTGCGTCGCGTGCTCCTTGCCGACGACGCTCACATTCGCCTCCATACCGTCCTCCTCACTGACCGACACCAAGTCAAGGGTAGAAGATAAACCGCGGGTCGAGAATCCCCATTTTGCAGGCTCGACCGGTCCTCGAACGATCGCCTATACTCGCCGCGCAATGTCTTCCGGGAGGGCTTCATCGCGTGACGCCGGCCGGCGTCGTGGGCTTCACGGGCTCTGGTTGCGCCGCGGCATGCGGCGCGTCCCGCGATCGCCGCACTGACCGTGTCTCTGATTGCTTCCTGGCTGGCGTTCCCGCTGCTGCTCGCGGCGATCGGACTCGGCTGGGGCGTGCTCGTGGAGCGCGCCGCCGGCATCTGGGTCGCCGACACGCTCGTGATCCCGCTCGGACTCGCCGCGGCGCTCGTCGTCGCGGGGATGTTCACGTCCTTCGCCGTGTCTGCCTCGGCCGCGACACCGATCGTCGCCGTCGGCGCGGGAGCGGGCCTGATCGTGCTCATCCGGCCGCGGCTGCTGCCCGGCTACGACCCGCCAGAGGCGATGACCGGCATCCGCCGCTGGCGCCTGCCCGGTGGCTGGCCCGCACTCGCGGCGCTCGGGGCATTCCTCGCCTACGGCGCTCCCGTGCTGCTCACCGGCCAGGCGACTTTCACGGGCTACGTGAAGCTCGACGACACGGCGACGTGGTTCAACGCGATCGACATCGTGATGCACCACTCGAACTCGCTGACGGCGATGGCCGAAGCGTTCCATCCCCCGTCCACCTTCACGCAGGTGTTCATTGGCGACGTCGGCGAACACTACCCGCTCGGCGCGTTCATGCTGCCGGGCGTCGGCACGAACCTCACCGGCATCGACGTCGCCTGGATCATCCAGCCCTACTTCGCGTGCTGCGCGGCGGCGCTCGCACTTGGCATCTACACGCTCGTCACGCCGCTCGTCTCCTCGCGTCCGATCCGTGCGCTGATCGCGTTCATCGCGGCGCAGCCGGAGCTCCTCTACGGCTACAGCCTGTGGGGCGGGGTGAAGGAAATGACGGCGGCGTTCGTGCTCGTGCTCGGGATCTCGCTCTTCGTGCCGCTACTGCGGCGACCCCCTGCGCGCTTGCGAGAGACGCGTGTGCTGATCCCGCTCGCGATCGCCGGTGGCGCGCTCATCCAGACGCTCCAGATCGGCGGCGGCGGATGGGTCGGGCCGGCGTTCGTGATCCTCGCGATCGCGTGGGTGTGGCCGCGGCCCTCGCGCTTGCCGCTGCGCCCGATCCTGCTCGGCCTCGCCGTGCTCGTCCTGCTGACGGCAGCGTTCATCCTGCCTGTGTGGGTCTCGCTCGGTGGCTTCCTCAGCAAGGGCGCGCCGGGGCTCTTCTCCGAAGGGCAGACGCACGCCGAACTGTACGGCAACCTCTTCCAGCCGATCAGCGGCTGGCAGCTCGCCGGCGTTTGGCCGCGCGGCGACTTCCGCCTGCCGGCGCCCTTCATCCCGACGGCGCTGTTCGTGATCGTCGTGATCCTGTCCGCCGCCGGCGCGCTGTTCGTGGCCGTGCGGCGCCGCCACTACGGGCCCGCCCTCTACGTCGGCGTGATCCTCGTCGCGTGCGCGCTGGTGTATCTCGCGGGCGGCACGCCCTGGGTCCTCGGCAAGTCGCTCGCGATCTCCTCGCCGGCGCTGCTCACGGCCGGGCTGCTCGGCGGTGCGCTGCTGTGGGCGACGCGCCGGCGCCTGCCCGCGATCGCGGGCGCAGCGCAGGCTCCCCCCGGGACGGCACCGCCGCCATCGCCGCCGCCGGCCGGGCCCGGGCCCGAGGGCGCTTCACGCGGGCGCTCGACGGGGGCCTGGCGTAGCTGGGCGTGGGTGCTCGGGCCGGTCGTGATGCTCGTGATCGCGGGCGGCGTGTTGTGGTCGAACGTGCTCAGCTACACGGACACGACGATCGCGCCGCGCGATCGCATGGCCGAGCTCCAGCACATCGGCGAACTCGTGAAGGGCAAGGGCCCGACGTTCGAGAACGAGTACGAAGTCTATGGCGACCGGCACTTCCTGCGCGAAGGCGCGCCGGTCGAGCCCGCCGAGTACCGCCCCGTGACGGTGCCGCTGCGAAACGGCGCGGTGCTCACGAAGACGGCGTGGGCGAACCTCGACGCGTTCCCGCTCTCGACGCTCCTGCCCTACCGCTCGATCGTGACGCGCCGCTCGCCCACCGAAAGCCGCCCACCGTCGACCTACCAGCTCGTCTACCAGGGCCGCTACTACCAGCTCTGGCAGCGCCCCGAATCGGCGCCGACGATCCTCGAAGACATCCCCTATGGCGAACCGAACAAGTACCCCTACTGCGGCAACGCGGAGAGTGGTGCTCCGATGCCCGTCTGCTCGCTCAACCCGGTGTCGATCCCATCGTGCCCGCAGCTCTCGCGAATCGGCGCGCGGGCGGCGAAGGAGAAGGCGCACCTCGTCGCCTACCAGCGCGCCGAACCCGACGTCGTGCGCGGCGACGAAATGCAGTGGCCGGGCGCGTGGCTGCATCAGTCCGAATCGCACACGCTGACGGCGACCGTGCCGGGGACCGCGAAAGGGCAGATCGCGATTCCGAGCTCGCAGACCTACGAACTGTTCCTGGGCGGGAACTTCGGGAGGGGCTTCGAAGTGAAGGTCGACGGCCGCAACGTCGGCTCGGTCCACGATCAGCTGAGCGGCGACTTCAGCTACATACCGGTCACGAAGCTCTACCTGACGAAGGGCGTGCACACCTTCGAATACACCTATCCGCACGCGGGCCTCGGTCCCGGCAGCGGCGAATCGGTCGCGGTCCCGAGTGAATACAAGATCGACTTCCTCTTCACCGATCTGTTGGCGGTCGTGCTCCAGCCGCTGAACTTCCCGCACAGCGAACTCATCAGCGTGGGCCCCTCCGAAGCGACGAAGCTCTGCGGGCGTCCGCTCGAATGGGTGGAGGTCGTCTCCAACGCATGAGGCCCTACGTCGTCGTCGGCGCCGGACCCACGGGGGCGGCTGCTGCGAAGGCGCTGAGCGCGGCGGGCCGCCAGGTGATCGTGCTCGACGCGGGCCTCACGCTCGAGCCGCAGCGCGAGGCGGCGAGGCGCAGGATGGGTGCGGCGACGCGCGTGCAGTGGTCGCCCGCGGATGTCGCGCTCACGAGCTTCTCGGCGAACGGCGCCGGCGCCGGCTACAAGCAGCTCTTCGGCTCGGACGTGGCCTTCCGCGACCCGGGAGTCCTCGAGCTGAAGCTCGAGGAGGGGGTCGCCGCGCGGCCCTCCTACGCGCTCGGCGGGCTCAGCAACGTGTGGGGCGCGGGCGTGCTGCCTTACACCGACCGCGACCTCGCCGGCTGGCCGCTTGGCGCCGCCGATCTCGCGGCGGGCTATCGGGCGGCGTTCGAGCTGATGCCGCAGGCGGGCGAGGACGACGAGCTGGCCACCCGCTATCCGCTGCCGAGCGCTCCCGACGGCCCGCTGCTGCGCTCCTATGCGGCGGAGCGTCTGCTCGCGCGCCTTCGCGCCCACGAGCGAAGGCTCTCGCGCGCGGGCTATCACTTCGGCGCCTCGCGACTCGCGGTGCGCGTCGGCCACCCGGCCCCGAGCGCGGGTTGCGTGTACTGCGCGCACTGCCTCGACGGCTGTCCCTATGGTCACATCTACACGGCCGCGCACTCGATCGAAGACCTGCGGGACGCGGGACGCATCGACTACCGGCCCGGGCTGCACGTCGACCGTATCGTCGAGCGTGACGGTGAAGTTGAGGTCGAGGCTACATCTCTACCTGGACTTGAGACCGACGGGCGGAGCGTGACGGTGAAGGGGGAGCGGGTGTTTCTCGCCGCGGGGGCGCTCTCGAGCACGATCATCCTGCAGCGCTCGGGTTTCCTGCCCGCGCAGGCCGAGCTCCTCGACAGCCAGACGTACTACCTGCCGTTCCTCTGGCTCGGCCCGGTGGGCGCGAGCGGCCATGAGCCCGACCATACGCTCTCGCAGCTGTTCGTCGTGCTCGAGGACGAGGCGGTCAGCGAGCATCCGATCCACATCTCGCTCTACACCTACAACGACGGCCTCACGGAGCGGGCGCGCGCGGCGCATCCCCGCATCGCCTCCCTTCTGGGCCCGGCGCTCGACGCGATCACGCGGCGGCTCGTGGTCGGGATCTGCTTCCTGCACAGCGATGAGTCTCCGGGCATCGTGAGCAGCCTCGACGCGGATGGGCGCTCGGTGCGCCTGCGGCCGCGCGCGAATGACCGCACGGCGCCGACCCTGCGGCGCCTGCAGGCCGCGCTCCTGCGCGCGCTCGGGCCGGTGGGGCTGGTCCCGTTGGCGCCCGTCGCCGAACGTGCTCCGGCCGGGGGAGGCTTCCACTCCGGCGGCTCGCTGCCGATGCGCGCGAATCCCCGCGCGGACGCCGCCGACACGCTCGGGCGCCCACCTTCCGCGGGGCGCGTGCACGTGGTGGACGCGGCGTGCTTTCCCTCGATCCCGAGCGGCACGATCACGCTCCCGGCGATGGCGAACGCGCACCGGATCGCCAGCGCCGCGGTCCGCGAGGACGCCCCTCCTAACGGCTAGGCCCGCTCGGGCCCGGGCTCAGGAGTGGTAGTAGACGTAGCCGTTGTTGCTCTGCTGCACGACTTCGAACGGCGTGCGGAACGCGACCTTGTGCTTGCCGGTCCCGACGGTCCCGACGGCGTAGCAGGTGAAGTTGTTGCCCTTGCGCTGTTCGACGTAGGACGGGCACTGGATGACCGCGTGCATGCCCTTCTCGGAGGCGATGCTCTGTTCGATCGACTTCTCCACGCGCGCGAGGTCGAGCGGCTTGCCCGTGGGCTTGCTTTCTTCGGCCGCCTTGTTGCTCGAGGAGCCTCCGCAGGCGCTCACGAGCAGGGCCGCCGCGAGCGCTGCGCTCGCGAGCGCAGCGGGCCGGCGCGCCGCGCGTCGGGCGGATCGGCCGGCGATCACGCGTTCTGCGGCCGGGTCTGAGGCGTCCCCCGGCGACGACGATGAAGTGGGTGCGCCGCTTCGCGAGGCGCGTGTAGACGTGTCGGGTCGCGTTGGCATGTGCGCATAGTAACCGCTAGCGCGGCGCGCTGGCGCAAGCCCCGTGCGCCCGCTCCAGATGAGGCGATTTCGTGAACGAGGCCTTGACACGCCGGAATGCATCGGTTACGGTGGCCATCACCTGTAGGACCTTAGGTTCATTTTAACCGAGTAACCAGGAGGAGACCAATGCGCCACCGCAGGGAAGCCACGCACAGTCGGCAGGCCAAGGAGAGCAGCAGAAAGCGCGTGCGTTCGCACGCTCTTGCTGTGACCGGGACGCTCGCAGCGATCTCGGCACTCGCGCTCTCCGGCGCGTCGACAGCCTTGGCAGGAGGAGGAGGAGGAGGAGGAGGCGAACACAAGACCTGCATCAACCTGTTCTTCTTTGAACTTTGCGGGCCCACGGGCCCGACGGGACCGACCGGTCCCACCGGCGAAAAGGGCTCAACTGGCCCGACCGGTGAAGGTACGGGCGGCACTGGCGGTGCCGGCCCCGCTGGCCCCGCAGGCCCGACCGGCCCCACCGGCGAAAAGGGTGAAAAGGGCAACACGGGCCCGACCGGCGAACGCGGCGCGACTGGCGGCGCGGGCTCGAAGGGCGCAACCGGCGCAACCGGCGCAACCGGCGCAACCGGCCCGACCGGCGTCGTCGGCGCAACCGGAGCCACTGGCGCGACCGGCGCAACCGGCGCAACCGGCGGACCCGGCGCAACGGGTGAAAAGGGCGCAACCGGCGCCACCGGCGAAAAGGGCGTGACCGGGGCCACTGGTGCTACCGGCACCGCAGGCCCGACCGGCGCAACCGGCGCAACCGGCGCAACCGGCCCGGCCGGCGTAACCGGCGCAACCGGTGAAAAGGGCGCGACCGGCGGAGCCGGCGCAACCGGGGCCAAGGGCAACACCGGCGCAACCGGCGCCACCGGCAACACCGGCAACACCGGCGCGACCGGTGAAAAGGGCAACACCGGCGCATCTGGCTCTGCTGGCGCAACCGGTGAAAAGGGCAGCACGGGTGCCACCGGCAACACCGGCGCAACCGGCACCGCTGGCGCGCAAGGCGCGACCGGCGCAACCGGCGCAACCGGTGAAAAGGGCAACACGGGTGCCACCGGCGCCACGGGCCCGGCTGGTGTGACTGGTGCTACTGGTGCCAACGGCTCCACGGGTGCAACCGGCGCGACCGGTACCTCGGGCTCCAACGGTGCCACCGGCGCGACCGGCCCGCAGGGTGAAAAGGGCAACACCGGCCCGACCGGCGCATCCGGCGTAGCCGGCGCGACCGGCCCCGCAGGCCCGACCGGCCCGGCTGGCAGCAACGGCTCGGCCGGCCCGACCGGCCCGACCGGATCAGGCGCCACCGGCGCGACCGGCGCGACCGGCGCGACGGGGTCCTTCCCCGAACAGGCCACTAGCGGCCTGCTCGAGAGGGGCTTCTTCTCGGCCGCGTCACCGGACGCGATGTCGGTCGGCAGGGCTGTCGTGGGGACGATCTCGTTCCCGGTGCCGCTCTCGACCGGACTCACGGCGGCGCAGGTCCACTACATCGCCACCGCGGGTGAAGACACCACGGAATGCCCCGGCACTCCGCAGGCGCCGGCGGTGGGCGAATCGGCTCCCAATGGCACGATGTGCATCTACGTTGGCTTCGCGAGCAACGAAGTGGCCACGTTCAAGGGTGCGCAGAACGCCACGGGTGGAGCCGGCACGGCCGCTACTGGTACGTCGTTGGTCTACACCACCGAAGAAACGAATCCGGAAGCACGGATAAACGTCGTCGGTAGCTGGGCGGTCAAGGCTCCGTAAACAGGTCTGGAATCCCCCACAGGCGGTATCCGGTCAAGCAAGGCCGGGTACCGCCCCCGGGGGGCACATTCCGGAGTTGACCAACATTTTGATCTTGAATCCAAGACAGATGGTTATTACCAGGAGGAGACCAATGCGCCACCGCAGGGAAGCCAAGCAGGGCATGCATGGCAGGCACAGAAGCGGAGCAGTTAGGCGGAACGTGGCCGGTCGCACCCGCGCGGCGGTGTGTGGCTTGGGCGTGACCGTTGCTCTGGTCGCCGTGCCGCTGCTCGCAACGGCATCAACCGCACAGGCGACGCTCGTTGTGGGCACGCCATGCATGGAAATTCTGAACGTCTATTTCTGTGGCCCCACCGGTCCCACAGGTCCCGCCGGCCACAAGGGCCAAAACGGCGCGACCGGTCCCGTGGGCGGCCACCCAGGAACCACCGGCCCAACCGGTGCCACCGGTGCAACCGGCGCTCGGGTCAAGGGTGAAACCGGTGCCACCGGCGCCAACGGTGAAACCGGCGCGGCCGGTGCCACCGGGGAAACCGGCGAAACCGGGCCCACTGGACACGCAGGCTCGAGTGGAGCCGGCGGAACCGGTGCAACCGGCGTCGCTGGGTCCGCAGGGCCCACTGGCGCCGCTGGCGCTGCTGGCCCGAAGGGCGTGACGGGAGCGACCGGACCCAAGGGAGCAACGGGTGAAACCGGCGCGGTCGGCGGCGGCACGGGCGGCACCACTGGTACAACCGGTGCAACCGGCCACGTTGGTGCCACTGGCACCGCGGGCTCGAGCGGCCCGAAGGGTGAAACCGGAGCAAACGGGACGACCGGCGCAACGGGCGAAGAAGGCGGGAGCCTGAAGGGCCCGACCGGAGCGACCGGCGCGACCGGCGCGAAGGGTGAAACCGGAGCGACCGGCACGAACGGAACCACCGGCGCGAAGGGCGGAACCGGAGCGACCGGTCCGAACGGCGCAACGGGTGCAGGTGGAACCGGCGGCGCGACCGGCCCGACCGGCGCGACCGGCGCGACCGGCCCGAAGGGTGCTACCGGCAACGCTGGCACCACCGGCCCACAGGGTGTGGCGGGAGCGACCGGACCGACCGGCGCAACCGGCACGACCGGCCACGAAGGTACGTCCGGCCACAGCGGGACGACCGGCGCAGTCGGCCCGACGGGTCCGAAGGGCGTCGAAGGTTCGGCTGGCCCGACAGGGTCCGCTGGTACCACGGGTGCCACCGGGACGACGGGTCCGAAGGGCGTCACGGGTAACGCCGGGACGACCGGTGCGACAGGTCCGGGTGGACCCGGTCCAACCGGCAAGGCCGGACACCAGGGTCCGAGTGAATTCCCGGAGACGCTCGCGGTAGGTTTCACCGAGCGCGGCTTCTGGTCCACGGCTAACCCCGAGGAAATCCCGGAACTCCCGCCGCACACGTCGTACGCGAACATCGCGTTCCCGATATACCTCGCGGCGCCGCTGGCGGAAACCAAGGTGCATTACATCACCGCGGCCCAGACGCACACGCTCGAAACCGCCGCTACGTTGGAAGTGGTCGGGTGCATCAAGAAGACGGAAACGCCAAAGGCGGGTCTTCTCGAACATCCTGTAGCGGAAACGGGCAACCTCTGCATCTACACAGGTGTGGAAGAACTCGAAAACTACAAGGAGCAGGGCATCCTCAAGGCCAACCACAGCCCGGGCGCGCAGAACACCGGTGCGACGATCGCCTTCCAGCAACTAGAAGGCGGCATACCGGCGAAGGTCAAGGCGCAGGGAAGCTGGGCGACAAAGGGCTAGGCGCATCAAAAGGCGCGCGCTTGCGCAGGCGCGCGCCTTTGGCCCACAACCGGCTTGAAAGGGCCTCCCCGTTCGGGGAGGCCCTTTTTTTGCGCGGTTCCGCATGGACGGTTATCGCTTGACGACGGCGAGACCGTCGGCTACGCTAGATCTCGTTAGTAGCTAATCCTTCTGAGGGGAGGGAATCGATGGATCATCGTGGCCGCGCTGACTTCGTAGCGGGTGCGAGCGGGAACACGGCACGGAGTGCCGTGCGCGTGGCGGGCGTCAGCCGCGCCTCGAGCCGCGGGCTGGCACTGGTCGCGGCGGTCGCTCTGGGGCCGCTCATGTTCGCCGTGCAGGCGAACGCCGCGAACGCGCACCGCGCGTCCAAGGCGAAGACGATCCACGCTTGCTACAACAACGAAACTGGAGCGCTACGGCTCGCCAAGGGCGGCGGCTGCGGTGGCGGTGAAACCTCACTCAGCTGGAATGTCCGTGGCACCGCGGGTCCGCGAGGCGCAGCCGGCGCGACCGGGGGCTCGGGCCCGCAAGGGGCAACCGGCCCCGTGGGCGTGACGGGCGCCGTCGGCCGCGAAGGCGCAGCCGGTGAAAAGGGCCCGACCGGGGCGACCGGAGCGGCTGGGCCCGCTGGTCCGAGCGGCGTGAGCGGCGCAACCGGTGCAACCGGGCCCGCCGGCACGACCGGCGCGACCGGGGCCAAGGGCGAAACCGGCCCGACGGGACCGGAAGGCGCGACCGGCGTTGGCTCGACAGGCGGCACCGGAGCAACCGGGCCGACCGGCCCAGCCGGCACGACCGGCGCGACCGGGACGCCCGGCCTCACGGGCGTCGAAGGTCCCATCGCCTCGGGCTCGATCGAGTCCGGCTTCTGGGGCGCTTCAACCCCGGGCAACCTTGAACCAAGCCGTGAGGTCGCGGGGACGATCCAGTTCCCGATCCCGATCAGCGCTGCTCTGTCAGCGGCCGACATTCACTATCTGACGCCATCGGAAGGGCCGACCGAAACATGTGACGGCAGCGCGGCCGCGCCATCGGTCGGCGCAAGCGCGCCGAACGGGACGCTCTGCGTCTACGCCGGTCACGAACAACTGGAAGTGGCCAAACTTGTCGGCATCCAGACGGTGACAGGGGCGTCCGGAGCTTCTCTGACCGGTGCCTTCGTGGTCTTCGAAGCCACCGAAGACAATCCGGAAGCAACGCGGGTCGTCGTCACTGGCAGCTGGGCCCTGAAGGCGCCCTAGACCAGGGGGCGAGATGACGCAGTCTACGAATCCCATAGACAGCATGGGCAAGAGCTTCCGATCCCTGGCTGGTTTCCGTATCGCCGCGATCGCGCTGCTGGCGGGTGGTTCCCTAATGGCCCAAACACCGACTCTGGCGAGCGCGCAGGCGATCCATGCTTGTTACAACAAGAAGACGGGCGCGCTCCGCTTGCTCGAAGGAGGCCGCTGCAAGCGTCACGAAGGGGCCCTTACCTGGGGCCTCACCGGTCCGGCGGGCGATAAGGGCCCGGCCGGCCCGGCCGGGCCACGCGGGCCGGAAGGTCCGTTGGGGCCCAACGGCGTCACGGGTGCAACCGGCCAGGCGGGACCGAGCGTCGCCGGTCCGGTTGGCGCTGCCGGAGCGAGCGGGGCGACCGGTGTAACAGGATCGATCGGCGCAACCGGCCCGACGGGCTCCGTGGGAGCTACGGGGTCAGCCGGCGAAGTTGGCGCCAGCGGTCCGACCGGACCGGGCAGCGGCGGTGGCGGGGGGGGCGCCGGGCCCACCGGCCCGTCGGGTGAAAACGGCGTCACGGGCGCTCCAGGCACCTCGCTCCCGGCGACGCTTCCCAGCGGGAGCTCGGAGAGCGGCGTCTGGTTCGCGAGCAACCCGATGGAAGTCCCGCGTCTTCCGCAGTACGAGGTGCAGGGCATCATCACCTTCCCGCTGCCGCTTACGAAGGTGAGTCTGCCGGAAGCGAACGCACACTACGTGAACAAGGCGAAGACGCACACCCTGGAAACCGTCGCCGGCTCGAGCGAAAAGGGCTGCGTGAAGTCGACGGAAACGCCGAAGGCGGGTCTGCTCGAACATCCTGTAGCGGAATCGGGCAACCTCTGTGTCTACGCCGGCGTGGAAGTGCTCGAAGACATGAAAGAGGAGGCAATACTCAAGACGAACCACAGTCCAGGCGTGTCGCACACCGGCGCGGTGGTCGTCTACCAGATGGTCGAAGGCGGCATACCGGCGAAGGTCACCGCCCAGGGCAGCTGGGCCGTCAAGGAATAGCGCTCCGCTGCAGGTGCTTTTGGGCCCGCGCCGCCGCCTTGCTAAGGCCCAGGTGATCTGGTACGATCGGGCCGCTCAGGGCTGCGTCAGGCGGTTCATGGGTTTAGGAGGGAGCCTAGGGGTCCTCCCAAGGGACGAGCACCAATGGGGAGACGGACCTCGGACCTCTCTTTCGTTTGAGATCAGAGGCTAATCACGACACTCCAATTAGCAGGGAGGAAGAGATGACCCGCAGTCCCAGGAAGTGGTGGATGAGCGGCCTGCTGCCCGTATTGGCGGTAGTAGGCGGGCTGACGTTGGTGCCCGCAGTGGCACAGGCGGAAATCCCGGAAGGGCACCCAGAAATCTTCGACAACTTCGTCAAGATCGGCACGGCCGCCAAAAAGGCCTCGGTCGGGTACGGCCCGATCAAGCTCATTTCGCCGGCGCTCGAAACCGAAATCGAATGCGTCAACCTCGGCTTCGGTTACGCAACGAACGAAGGCTCGCCGCTTCGCGGTCGTGGCCAGGTGCTCGGCTGGGAGGCCAGCGGCGACGCGACTGCCACGGGTACCGGGCTCAACCGCGAATGCAAGTTCAAGAAGGGCACCGCCGTCGTCGAAGCTTGGGCGACGGACGAACCGTCGATCGGTGTGGCCGGCCGAGCCGCTACGGTCAAGCTCACGTGTCCCGTGGAACGTGGAAGTGAGCTGCGGCGAACGCGCTGGCGAACCGACGGGAATCATCAACATCGGCATTCCGAACGCGACATTCGCGGTATCGCCGACGTCATCCGGCTGCAAGACGGAAGCCGAAGAAAAGACCGCAGTCGAAAAAGAAGAAACGGAACGCAAGGGCTGCTACGAATCGCCGGTACCGGCAGGGTGCATCAAGGTGAACGTGATCCAGCCCGCGCTCGGTCTCGAAACCGTGTTCGAAGGCTCGCAGCATCCGAGCGGCACCAACGGGTTCGGCAGCGGCCTCAACGCGTCGGCCTGGTCGTTCGAAGGCGCGGCGTCGGGCCGCCTGCGGCTGTCGACCACGTTCGCGACGACCGGCACCACCACCGGCGGCGTGCACGAGATCGGCTTCGCCGCCAGCGAACTCATGACGGTCAAGTAGCCGGCCGCCAGAGCATCACAGGACCTAAAGGACGGGGGCCGCGCGCCGCGCGGCCCCCGTCCTTTTGTTTAGCGGCGGGTTAGCGCTTGCGGCCAGGCGCTCCGGGCGATATCCTCCCTGTGTTGCAAACCTCATGAGGGGAGGGAGAAGCTCCGATGATTGATACCCGCCGTGCTGTACGGCGTGCCGCGATTCTGAGCGTGGCGTGCTTGCCGTTCTGTGCGGCGCCGGCCGTTGCTGCGCCGAGCTGGGGCATCAAGGTCGTGCCCCAGAACCTCTATGGTGGCCTGGGCTCGGTCGACCCATTCAGCTCTAGCGGAGAAGCCTTCGACCTTGATAGCGGTCAGAGCAGATACGCGATCACCGTGACCAACGTGGCCACGGCGACCACAAAGAAGGAAGAAGAAGAAGACACCGTCCCCGCCAACGCCACGGTGACCGTGATGGACCACCTACCGCCAGGCTTGAGCATCGTCGAAGGTGGAGGCGCGGGAGTGGGGTGGCATTGCCAGACCGCAAACGGCGCGACCGCGGTCACGTGCACGAAGCTGGAACCGACCGAACTCAAGCCCGGCGCGGCGTACCCCGACGTCGAAGTGCGCGGCGTAGCCGTGGCTGGGAACCCGCTGGCGCCTCATGAATCGACGGCTGAAAACGAAGTGGCTGTGTCTGGGGGAGGGGCATCAACAGTTACTGCCAAGAAGGCAACGACGCTCGTGAATCTTCCGTTTGGCATTCACGAATTCCGCCAGGACGACAACAACGAGGAAGGCAAGCCCGAAACACTTGCGGGCGGACATCCATTCGCGCTGAACACCTTCATCGAGTTGAACTACCTTCCGTCGGTGGGCGGCATCACCAACCATCTGATCGCCGCCGGGGGCAGTGGCTTCGGTCAGCTCGGTCCGAAGGAACTCCAGACGGAACTGTCGCCAGGACTCATCGGCGATGTTCAGAACGCGCCGCGGTGCCCGCTCGCCACATTCGCCGAACGTGGAGGGGCAGGCAGAGGGCCGTGCGAAAAAATGCATACGGAGGTCGGCTTCCTCGAGGCTGGGTACGCCGCCTCGGTCACTGGTGCCGGCCAAGCACGGCCGTTCTGCGAACCGCCGATTCCGATTGAAAACTGCTCGCCGGTCGTATCGCGGGTCTTCAACCTGATACCGAGTGCAGGTCATCCGGCGGAGTTTGGGTTCTACGTCTTTGGCGCTCCCTTCGTGCTCGTCGCGAAGGTTCGTAGCGACGGCGACTACGGCGCGACCGTGGGCGACGAAGCGACCGGGCCGGCTTTGGGGGCGAAGGTGACCTTCTGCAGCTACGGCGTGAAGAGCATCTTGGAAAACGAAAAGCACGAATTCGAAATCGGGACGTGCTCCAAGTCCTCGGAAGCGTACGAAAAAGCGAAGGAAGAACACAAGGAACCACCGAAGCCGTTTCTCACGAACCCCACGCAGTGCCTGACGGCTCCATCAACCACGCTGCACGCGAACTCCTGGTACGAACCAGCGGACTTCGTGTCGAAGTCAATCGAACTGCCGCTTCTCACCGGCTGCAAGGAACTCACTGAAAGCTTCAAGGGCGAAGTCGGCAAACACGAAGAAAGCACGCTCGAATTCAAGCCGAGCCCGGCACCCGAAGGCAGCACCTCTGCGGACCAGCCGACGGGCATGTCGCTTGCGCTGCGGATGCCCGGAACCAACCCGGCGTGTGAAGAACCGAATCCAAAGACCGAACCGGGCGTGATCCGCTGCCCGCAATCGTCTGCCGCCCTCAAGAACCTCACGATGAAGCTGCCCCCTGGCCTCTCGCTCTCGCCCGCGAGCGCGGCACCGGGCCAGACGAGCGCCGAAGGCCTGCACGCCTGCACCAACGAACAGTTCGGACTGGGCTCCAGCGTCGAACCGACGCCGCCCGCCAACTGCCCGCTGACCTCGCAGATCGGCACGGTCGAAGTCTTCTCGCCGCTTTTGCCCAAGGAAGCAGACGGCTCGGCGCCGCTCAAGGGCGCGCTCTACGTCGCCGCAGCCCGAATGCTCGCCCTGCAGCGCCGCCGACGCCGAAGACGGCCGGCTCTTCCGGCTCTTCCTGCAGCTACGCGACCCCAAGGCAGGCGTCGCCGTGAAGCTCCACGGCACCGCGAACGTCAACGCCGCGACGGGCAAGTGTCTACGGAGCTTCGAAACCAGCCGCAGCTGCCCTTCGAAGAACTGATCCTGCACCTCAAGGGCGGCCCACGCGCGCCGCTTGCGACGAGCGAAGCGTGCGGCGCCTACACGACGACCGGCGCGCTCACGCCCTGGAGCGCGAACGAACCCGGGGCCGCGAGCGAAATCGCCGGCACGCGCTCCTCCTTCAACGTCGCCTGCCCGTCGTTCGTTCCCCTTTGAACCGACGCTCTCCGCGGGCACGCAATACCCGGGCGCGGGCACTTCAGCTCCTTCTCGCTGACGATCTCCCCGGGCCCAACGGCGAAGAAGAACAGAGCATCAAGGGCGTCGAAGTCGACGATGC
This sequence comes from uncultured bacterium, assembly GCA_963738355.1. GTDB lineage: Bacteria > Actinomycetota > Thermoleophilia > Solirubrobacterales > Solirubrobacteraceae > Palsa-744. Next base: position 144,164 of record CAVTWF010000004.1, on the reverse strand, counting down.
CCCCGGGCCTCACGGCGAAGATCGCAGGCGTCCCGCTGTGCGCAGAAGCGAAGGCCAACGCCGGCACCTGTGGGGCCGAAAGCCAGATCGGCACGAGCGACCGTGCTCGTGGGCTCGGGCACCCACCCGCTCTTCCAGGAAGGCAAGGTCTACCTCACGGGCCCCTACAAGGGTCAGCCCTTCGGCCTCTCGATCGTCGTGCCCGCGGTCGCAGGCCCCTACAACCTCGGCCAGGTGGTCGTGCGCTCGGCGATCCACATCGACGAAAACACCGCCGCGGTGACGGTCTCCTCGGACCCGATCCCGCAGATCCTCGACGGCATCCCGCTGCGCATCCGCAAGGTCAACGTGCACATCGACCGCGAAGACTTCGAGCTCAACCCGACCAACTGCCCAGGCCAGTCGATCACCGCGACGCTCACCTCCGCGCAGAACGTCGTGCACCGGCCCCCAGCCACTTCGACGTCGGCGCCTGCGGCGCGCTCTCTTCACGCCCGCCTTCGGCGCGCAGAGCGAATCCAAGACCAGCCGCACCGAAGGCGCCGCGCTCACCGTCACGATCAACCAGAAGCCCGGCGAATCGGACATCAAGCGCGTCAACGTGCAGCTCCCCAAGGCGCTGCCCTCGCGCCTGACGACGCTCCAGCACGCCTGCACGCAGGCGCAGTTCGCCGCCAACCCCGCGGCTGCCCCGAACAGTCGATCGTCGGCTCCGGCGAGCGCGAAGACCCCGCTGCTGCGCGCGCCCTCGCGGGCAAGGCGATCCTCGTCTCGCGCGGCGCGCAATTCCCCGACCTCGACTTCCTGCTGGAAGGCGAAGGGATCAAGATCAACCTCGTCGGGCACACCGAAATCAAGAACGGCATCACCTACTCGAAGTTCGAAACGGTCCCCGACCAGCCGATCGAATCGTTCACGACGAGCTTCCCCCGCGGCCCGCACTCGATCCTCGCCGCCAACGGCAACCTCTGCACGCAGGCGCTCGAAATGCCGACGACGATCGAAGGCCAGAACGGCGCGCTGATGAGCCAGACGACGAAGGTCGCGGTCTCCGGCTGCGCCAAGCCGCTGACCAACGCCAGAAGCTCAAGCAGGCGCTCAAGGCCTGCCGCAAGAAGGACAAGCATCACAAGAAGCGCCGCCGCGCCTGCGAACGCAAGGCGCACAAGCGCTTCGCGCACCAAGGCCAGCGAAGTCTTCCGCCAACGGCGCGCAGGCGCTGCACGCGCTCGCCGCCGCCGCCGGCCAGGGCCTCGGCCAGACCGCGCTCGCCTTCTCGCAGGCGATCGTGCCACCCGTTACGCCCGCATCGGCGCCCGTGCAGACCCACGCCCAGCAAGGCGGCTGCCCCAACCAGGCGCGGATCGCCGAATCGAACATCGACCCCGCGACCGACGAACCGTATTCCGCGACGCTCCCGGAATGCCGCGCCTACGAGCTCGTGAGCCCGCCGGAGAAGCAGGGGCACGACGATCTACGCACTGACCACCGTCTCGCCCTCCGGCGAAGCGGTGGACTACCCTTTCGGAAGGCGACTTCGCGGAATCCCGAAAACTTCCTGCTTGCAGGCGAGAATGCGGAAGCCCTCTATATGTCGCAACGCGGCGCGGCCGGCTGGTCACCCGCTCGGCGCTCGCGAAGTCATCCATGGTCAATTCGAATTCTCACAGATTCTCGCCATCGCTGACCGGACCACAGGCCAGCTGCGGCCCCGCGCCGAGGGGCGGCTACACGTGTGCGCTTCGGGAGCCAACGGCTCCGTGGACCCCGGCGGGCCCTATTTCGGGGTCAAGGGAGAATCGACGGGAGAAATTTTCGGCGTCTTGACCGGCGCTTCCACGGACCTTTCGCGAATCTTCTTCGAGCCGTCTGGCTCGCCGATCGATGCATCTGCTCCCCTCGGACACGCTTCTGAACCCCTACAGCGGGATCTACGAACTCTCCGGTCTCGGCACCGCGTCGCCACAGTTGCGGCTTGTGAACGTGGACAGTGAAGGCCACGAGTTGGTGGAAAGCCTGGCGAAAAGAGTCCACTCGGGGGCTCGTACAACCCCGGTATCCTCCCGGCACCGCCTACCACGCGCATCTCACAAGATGGCGAAACGATCTTCTTCACTGCAACGCCAACTCCCGGGCGGCCAGCGCACCGTCTACGCGCGCGTGCAGGGAACCGAAACGATCGCCGTCTCGGCGCCCGACTGCGAAGCGAAGTGCGTGCACCCCGCGCCGCAGCCGGCCACGTTCCAGGGTGCCTCGGCGGACGGCACGAAGGTCTTCTTCACGACCGCCCAGGAGCTCCTGCCCGGCGATAAAACGAAACACCGGACCTCTACGAGTACGACCTCACCGAACAGAAGCTCACGATGCTTCCGACGGCCTGAAGAAGCCAATGTCCAGGTGTGGTGCGGAGCTCCTCGGATGGATCACACGTGTACTTCGTTGCCACCGGGAAGCTGACGGAAGAAGAAAACGGACTTCACCAGAAGGCGAGCGCCAGCGCAGACAACCTCTATGGCGTCGATGCCGAAAGCGGCGAACTGCACTTCGTGGCCCAACTAGAAAACTCAGACAACCCGCTCTGGGAACGTGTCAAGCCTGGCGTCGACCAGGACTTCTCGCAGACAACGCCTAACGGGGACTATCTCGTCTTCAGCACTAACGCGCACCTCGCGCCCGAAGACACGAACGATGCGCAGGCGGCGTATCGCTATCACTTCGAAAAGAGCGGCCAGCTCGTTTGGCTATCGCATGCAGCGCCCGGGTTCACGGCCGCCGACGAAGGAAAGGCGTCGCTGATCGCGCCGCACGGTCCGATTGGTACCGAAGCATTCGCCGACACTAACGACTACAACCGCGCGATCAGCGAAGACGGGCAATACGTGGTCTTCACGACCGAAGAACAGCTTCAAAAGGACGACGCGAACCACGCTCGCGACTTCTACCTCTGGCATTGCGAGGGCACGTGTGATAATCCGAGCGAAGACGGAGTCGTGAGCCTGATCTCCGACGGTCAGGACCCGCGCGGAGCCAGCCACGTCGGTCCGTTCGCTGGCTGGCCGGGGATGTCGGCGTCGGGACACGACATCTTCTTCCTGACCGAACAGGCGCTTGTCCCGCAGGACGTCACGGCCTCGCCGACGTCTACGACGCGCGCATCGAAGGTGGGATCCCCGCCGAAACCGGCGCACCGTCGTGCTCGGGAGAAGGCTGTCAGGGCCAGGCGGGAGCCCTGCCGGAATTCAGTGTTCCCGGGAGCGCGGTCTTCACCGCCGGCGCCAACCTCGCGGCTTCGCCGCCCAAGGTCGTCACGCCGACGGTCGAGGTCAAGCACGTGCAGGCGCACAAGAAGCCGAAGCACAAGAAGAAACACAAGAAGCCGAAGCACAAGACCAAGCGTCGGGGCTAGACTTCCGCGTCGATGCGATCCTCGCCAGGAGTACCGGGCGCGCCGCGCCCATTGGTTTCGTGCGGCATGGGCCTTGCTGTGGCCGTTCTGCTCGCGCTCGGAGGCTGCGGCGGTTCTTCCGGCTCGAGCTCCGCCACGAAGACAACCGCTACCACGTCGGCCTCCAACGCCATCGGTCGCCAACAGTCGATCGCGGTCACCAGCTCGGCGGGCACCCGCTACGGGCCCTTCAACGCCCGCTACACCTGCCACGGTCCGAATGTCTCGCCGTCGATCGAGTGGACGGGCGTGACGCCGGAAGTCTTCAGCGGGACCAAGGAACTGATCGTCCTCGTGCGCACGATCTCGCGCGGGCCGATCGTCGCGAACTGGGCTCTCGCGGGCCTCAAGCCGTCGGTCCACAAGATCGCCGAAGGCGAAACACCGGCCGGCGCGATCGTCGGCCTCAACAGCTTCGGCAAGCTGGGCTACTCGGTATGCCCCCCAGCGCATGCGACCGTGGCATTCGTGACGATCGCGGTGTACGCGATGCCGACATCGCTGGGGCTCAAGCCGGGCTTCAATGCTGAATCTGTGCGTCCGAAGCTCGAACACAACGGCAAGGTGCTGTGGGGCGGCCTCACGACGCTGGCCGTCAACAAGAAGTAACTCGCGCCTTCGTTGCTCCAACAGTCACCGCGCGGTATTGACACGCCGCGCGGTGTCTGGTATGACGGACACACCGAGTTCGCCGGAGGGATCACAACTAGGGCGAACGTGGGAGACGGAAGAGAGGATGGATAGGGGATGCGGGTCGCGCAGTTGGCTCGTGCTGGCATTGTGGCTTGTGCTGCGTTGCTCGCGGCGGCGCTTGTGTTGCCCGCTACCAGCCTTGCCGTAGCCGAAAAGGAATACGCGACGACCTTCACGGCTGAATGCGTCGTCGGTCCGGGCATCCTCAACACGAAGTCCACCGCGAAGGTGGCCATCAGCGCGAAGGGGCCAACCGAAGTCTTCCACGGCGAGGAAGGCATGTTTCACGGTGCGCACTCGACGATCACGGTCCCAGCGGCGCTCGCGGAAGAGTTCGTGCTCTTCGGCGCAAACGAAGTCAAGGGCAAGGCGACGAACTTCGTCCTCGAAGGAAGCGGCGGAGAACCCTCGATGCTGAACATCGCGAAGCCGGCCGAATACCCCGAAGGACTGCCCTTCATCTCGCCGGTCGAAAAGGGTAAGGAAGGCGTCTTTGCGATCCCGTCGCTGGCGCTCAACGAAACCGGGCTCACGTACTCCTTCGGTCCCGAGAAGGTGACCGCAACATCCGGGATCCTGAAGGTGCTCGTCTCTTCGGCGAAGGGGTTCGTCGAAACCGAAAAGGGTGTTTACAAGGCCACCGGCGAAGGTCTGGTCACGAGCGTCGAAGGCCTGAAGTCCGGCAGCCGGGTGGTCAGTCCGATTCCGGTGGACTGCACGGCGCCACCGAACGTCGTCGCCGCGGAAATCCCGGTGGTCACCGCGACGCCGCTGTCGGAAGGGCATCCTGAATTCTTCGACAACTTCGTTGGCCTCACGAGCACCCACAAGGGCATCGTCGGATGGGGACCGGTCAAATTTGCCTCGCCCAACTTGGAAACCGAAATCGAATGCTTGAACTACTTCTTCGGCGGCGTGTGGAACGAAGGTTCGCCCAGTGTCGGCCACGGGCAGATCCTTGGCTGGACCGGAACCGGCGACGCTACGAGCACCGGAACATCGCTGAACCGCGAATGCAAGTTCAAGAAGGGCACCGCGGTGGTCGAAGCCTGGATGAGCGACGAACCTGGGATCGGGAACGGCGGCCGAACCGCTTCAACCAAGCTCACCGTCCCGTGGAACGCTGAACTGCGCTGCGGCGGACGCGCGGGGGAAGAGGTGGCGATCTTGAAGATCGGCATTCCCAACGGCGCGCCCTCGAGCACAGGGTGCGTCTCGGAAGCCGCAGAAAAGACCGCAGTCGAAAAGGAAGAAACGGAACGCAGGGGCTGTTATGAATCGCCCGTCCCGGAAGGATGCATCAAGGTCAGCCTCGTCCAGCCCGCACTGGGTCTCGAAGAGGAGTACGAAGGCACCCTTAGGCCCGCTTGGACGAACGGCTTCGGCAACGGTCTCAACGCCTCGACGCAGGCGTTCGAAGGCGCGACCTCGGGCCACCTGCGGTTGGCCACGACCTTTGCCACGACGGCGACGCTGAGCGGGCAGTACAAGCTCATCGGCTACTCGGCCTCCGAACTGATCGAGATCAAGTAGGTCGCGGTCTGGCGCGCTTTCGCGTTGGGCGGCGAAAACGCGCTCTGAGCAGGCTGATTAACCGGGCGTGAACGGCGCCGATTGCTGTCGCCGCGATACCTTTGGACTGCTACCTTGTTCTTCTCTGGAGGATCTGAGGGGAACGAGGTCGATGGGCACACGAGCGGAGCTAAGCGCCTGCCCTGCGCCGGCGAGCGCGGGGTGTCCGGGGCGTGCGCCCTCCCGTGTCCTGCGGGGGCTGACCGCGTCATTTGCCGCGGGCGCCGCTGCCCTCGTGCTGTGCGCGTCCGCGCTCGCGGCGCCGCAGTTCGGCATCACCGTCACGCCCCAGAACCCCTACGGCGCCAAGGGTGGCGTCAACCCCTACTCCGGCAGCGCCAAGAGCTTCGAACGCAGCAGCGGCTTCAACTCCTACACGATCGAAGTCAACAACGCAGCGTCGTCCGGCCCCGGGAACACGATCGCGGCGAACGCGGCGGTGAAGGTGGCCGACACGCTCCCGGAAGGGCTGGTGCTCGCGGGCGAGGAAAACGCGCTCGCGCACGGTGGAGGGTGGAACTGCTCGCAGATCGAAGACCTCACGAACAAGAACGGGATTGCGACGCCGCGAGCGGTCACGTGCGCGCGGGAATCGGGGAAGAGCGAACTGGAACCCGGCAATTCCTACCCGCCGATCACGCTCACCGCCTACGTCGAAGCGAGCGCGCCGGGCACGCTCACCAACGAAGCCACGGTCTCGAGCCCCGAAGCCTCGCCCGAAGCGACGCTCGGGCTCGCGCCAACGGAAATCGTCGAAGGCGTGCCCTTCGGGATCAGCCAGTTCACGATCGGCGACTTCGCCACCGAAGGGGAACTGAACTCGCAGACCGTTGGGGAGCGCGATGCAGGCGGGCGGGCACCCGTTCGCGGTCTCGACGAACGTCCGCTTCAACTACACGACGAACTTCGAAGGCAAGCTCGTCGGCGCGGGGGGCGGCGCACCGGAATTCGGCGTCGGCCCGAAGGAAGTCGAGGTCGAACTCCCTTACGGGTTCGTCGGCAACCCGCAGACGACGCCGAAGTGCCCGCTCGAGAGCCTGCGCGAAGGCGAAACCGAATGTCCCGCGGCGGCTGTGGGCTACATCAAGTTCGACTACACGACCGGCGCGATCGTGCCCGGCGAACCCGGCGAAGCGAACTTCACGGGCGCGACGAGCCTGATCTACGACGTCGAACCGCCGCCCGGTCATCCCGCGGCGTTCGGCTTCGTCGCTCCCTCGGGCCACCTCCCGTTCCTCATCTACCCGCAGCTGCGCAGCGATGGCGACTACGGGCTGACCGTCGGCAGCGAAGCGGCGGGCCCACTGCGCGCCGCGGAAATCACCTTCTGCTCCTACGGCGCCGAAGGGCCGGAAAACGGTCAGCACTGCAAGCCGGCGAGCTCCGAACAGAAGCCCTTTCTCAGCAACCCCGCCCAGTGTCTCGAACCGCCCGCGAAGCCTCCGTCCGAAGGGGGCGTCGCGCCCGAAGGGCTATTGAGCACGATCCACGCCACGCCCTATCCGGGAACGGGGCCGGGCGGCGAAGCGTCGATGCGCGTGTACCTCAACGGACCGTCGGGAGCGCGCGCGGACATCGGACCCAAGCGCGGCGAAAAGCCGACACCGGCCTCGCCGGGCGCGTTCTCGCGGCTCACCGGCTGCGAAATGCTCACCGAACAGTTCAAGGGGGAAGTGAGCAAGCTGCGGCGCACGACGCTCGAACTGAAGCCGCCCGAAGCCGGGGAAGGCGGCACCTCGCTGCCCGATCAGCCGAGCGCGATCACACTGCACCTGCGCCCGCCGCAGGAAGTGACGATCTCCGGCGGCGTCAAGGCCGCCGCCCCCGCCCTCAAGAACCTCACCATGAAGCTGCCCCCCGGCCTCTCGCTCTCGCCCGCGAGCGCGGCCCCGGGCCAGACGAGCGCCGAAGGCCTGCACGCCTGCACCAACGAACAGTTCGGTCTGGGCTCCAGCGTCGAACCGACGCCGCCCGCCAACTGCCCGCTGACCTCGCAGATCGGCACGGTCGAAGTCTTCTCGCCGCTTTTGCCCAAGGAAGCAGACGGCTCGGCGCCGCTGAAGGGCGCGCTCTACGTCGCCGCGCCCGAATGCTCGCCCTGCAGCGCCGCCGACGCCGAAGACGGCCGGCTCTTCCGGCTCTTCCTGCAGCTGCGCGACCCCCAGGCGGGCGTGACCGTCAAGCTCCACGGGACCGCGAACGTCAACGCCGCCACGGGCGAAGTGTCTACGAGCTTCGAAGACCAGCCGCAGCTGCCCTTCGAAGAACTCGTGCTTCAAGCTCAAGGGCGGCCCGCGCGCGCCGCTGGCCACGAGCGAAGCTTGCGGCGCCTACACGACGACCGGCGCGCTGACCCCCTGGAGCGCGAACGACCCCGCGGCCGCGAGCGAAATCGCGGGCACGCGCTCCTCCTTCAACATCGCCTGCCCGTCGTTCTTCCCCTTTGAACCGACGCTCACCGCGGGCACGCAATACCCCGGCGCGGGCCACTTCAGCTCCTTCTCGCTGACGATCTCCCCGGGCCCCGAGGACGAAGTCGAACAGAGCATCGAGGGCGTCGAAGTCACGATGCCCCCGGGCCTCACGGCGAAGATCGCAGGCGTCCCGCTGTGCGCAGAAGCGAAGGCCAACGCCGGCACCTGTGGGCCCGAAAGCCAGATCGGCACGAGCACCGTGCTCGTGGGCTCGGGCACCCACCCGCTCTTCCAGGAAGGCAAGGTCTACCTCACGGGCCCCTACAAGGGTCAGCCCTTCGGGCTCTCGATCGTCGTGCCCGCGGTCGCGGGCCCCTACAACCTCGGCCAGGTGGTCGTGCGCTCGGCGATCCACATCGACGAAAACACCGCCGCGGTGACGGTCTCCTCGGACCCGATCCCGCAGATCCTCGACGGCATCCCGCTGCGCATCCGCAAGGTCAACGTGAACATCGACCGCGAAGACTTCGAGCTCAACCCGACCAACTGCCAGAGCCAGGCGATCACCGCGACGCTCACCTCCGCGCAGAACGTCGTGCACTCGGCCTCCAGCCACTTCGACGTCGGCGCCTGCGGCGCGCTCTCATTCACCCCCGCCTTCGGCGCGCAGAGCGAATCCAAGACCAGCCGCACCGAAGGCGCCGCGCTCACCGTCACGATCAACCAGAAGCCCGGCGAATCGGACATCAAGCGCGTCAACGTGCAGCTCCCCAAGGCGCTGCCCTCGCGCCTGACGACGCTCCAGCACGCCTGCACGCAGGCGCAGTTCTCCGCCAACCCCAACGGCTGCCCCGAACAGTCGGTCGTCGGCTCCGCGAGCGCGAAGACGCCGCTGCTCCACGCGACCCTCGCCGGCAAGGCGATCCTCGTCTCGCGCGGCGCGCAGTTCCCCGACCTCGACTTCCTGCTGGAAGGCGAAGGGATCAAGATCAACCTCGTCGGGCACACCGAAATCAAGAACGGCATCACCTACTCGAAGTTCGAAACGGTCCCCGACCAGCCGATCGAATCGTTCACGACGAGCTTCCCGCGCGGCCCGCACTCGATCCTCGCCGCCAACGGCAACCTCTGCACGCAGGCGCTCGAAATGCCGACGACGATCGAAGGCCAGAACGGCGCGCTGATGAGCCAGACGACGAAGGTCGCGGTCTCCGGCTGCGCCAAGCCGCTGACCAACGCGCAGAAGCTAAAGCAGGCGCTCAAGGCCTGCCGCAAGAAGGACAAGCATCACCGCAAGCGCCGCCGCGCCTGTGAACGCAAGGCGCACAAGCGCTTCGCCACCAAGGCCAGCAAGTCTTCCGCCAACGGCGCGCAGGCGCTGCACGCGCTCGCCGCCGCCGCCAGCCAGGGCCTCGGCCAGACCGCGCTGGCCTTCTCGCAGGCGATCGTGGCACCCGTTACGCCCGCATCGGCGCCCGTGCAGACCCAGGGCCAGCAGGGCAGCTGCCCCAACCAGGCGCGGATCGCCGAATCGAACATCGACCCCGCGACCCACGAACCGTATTCGGCGACGCTGCCCGAATGCCGCGCCTACGAGCTCGTGAGCCCGCAGGAGAAGCAGGGGCACGACGTCTCCGAAGTGACCGCGATCTCGCCCTCCGGGGAAGCGGTCGGATACACCTCGGAAGGCAACTTCGGCGAACCAAGCAACTTCTATCTGGAAGGCGTCACGGTCCGCAACTCCTTCGTCTCCCGGCGCGGCTCGAACGCAGGAGCGCCCCAGTGGAGCACCGAAACGGCCTTCGCGCCCGCCGGCGTCGTGAACCTGCCGAACCTCGAAGCCCCGGCGGCGAGCGACTTCTCGCCCGCGCTCAGCGGGGGCGCGCAGATCGCCTGCGGAGTGCCGCCGACGGGCGGCTACGTGTGTGCGGCGCGCGCCGCAAATGGGTCCTGGAGCGCGACGCCGACCTACTGGCCGACGCAGGGCCTCGGCACGATCACGCCGAGCCGCAAGGCCGACATGGGCCAGTCGGCCGACCTCGCGCGCGCGTTCATCGAGCCCGGCCTGTCGCTGCTCACGCAGGATCACCTCGAGCGCCGGCGGCCTCTATGAAATCTCGGGCCTTGGCAGCGGCTCGCCGCAGCTTCACCTCGTCAACATCGACAGCGAAGGCCACGAGCTCGGGCTGAAACCGGCGGAAGGCACGTCGAGCCCACTGCTAGGCGACAACGCCCTCGGCGTCGAAGGAACCGCCTATCACGCGGTCTCAGAAGACGGCGAAATAGTCTTCTTCAGCGCGACGCCGACGGGTGGCAAGCGCACCGTCTACGCCCGCCTTCACGGCAGCGAAACGATCGCCGTCTCCGCGCCCGACTGCGAATCGAAGTGCACGCACCCGGAAGCGCAGCCCGCGACCTTCCAGGGCGCCTCCGCCGACGGCACGAAGGTCTTCTTCACCACCGAACAGGAGCTCCTGCCCGCGGACGAAAACGAAACCACTGACCTCTACGAGTACGACATCCCCGAACACAAGCTCACGCTGCTCTCGCAGGGCCTCGAAGAAGCCAATGTCCAGGGCGTGGTGCGGAGCTCCTCGGATGGCTCGCACGTCTACTTCGTCGCGACGGGCAAGCTCACCGAAGCGGAAAACGGGCTTCACCAGCGCGCGAGCACCAGCGCGTTCAACCTCTACGTCGTGAACACGCTTGCGGGACACACCGGCGAACTCGGCTTCGTCGCGAAGCTCCCGGGCGAAGACAGGGAACTGTGGGGGCGGGGGTGTCCGTCCGAATCGCTCGGCGTCGCCTGCGACGATGCGACGCGCCCCGCGCAGAGCACGCCGGACGGGCGCTACCTCGTATTCGACACGCACGAGCACCTCGTCAGCGAAGACGAAAACGGCTGCCCGCACGCCGCCGAAACGTGCCCAGAGGAGGCCGTCTATCGCTACGACGCGGAAAGCCACGAATTGACGTGGCTCTCGCGCCCGGCGCTCGGCTCGAGCGCGACCAACGAACGCAAGGACTCGACGATCGCCGCGCTGCCGGGGATCCACGGGGCGATGGCCGACTACGCCGACGTCGACCGCGCGATCAGCGAAGACGGGCAGTACGTCATCTTCACGAGCGCTGAAGCGCTCCAGTCAAACGACGCCAACGGCGCGAGCGACGTCTACCTCTGGCACTGCTCCGAAGAATGCAAGAGCCCGACTGAAGACGGGACCGTAGGAATGATCTCGGACGGCCAGGACAAGAGTGGGGTCGGCGCCTCGGCGATCTCGGGCTCGGGGAGCGACATCGTCTTCTCCACGCACACCGCGCTCGTGCCTCAGGACACCGACCCGCTCGCCGACGTCTACGACGCGCGCGTCGGCGGCGGCGTGCAGGCGCCGAGCGTCAGCGCGTGCAGCGGCGAAGGCTGCCAGGGCGCGCTCGGGACGCTCCCGGAGTTCGCGCTAGCGGGGAGCGAAGTCTTCACCGGCGGCGCAAATCTCGCCCACGTAACGGCGCCCAGCGACGGCCCGCAGCCGACTGCCAAGCGCGGTACGAGCCACGTCAACGGCAAGCCGAAGAAGCGCCGCGCTCGACGCAGGGCGCGCTCGAAGCGCGGCTAAACGCCGCTAGTGCGATCCGGCGTCGCGGCCTCCTCACGATCCCGCGCTAAGCGCCCCCGCATGGGGGTTGACGCGTGCGAGCAGCGCGCGTATGATGCTCGATGCGGAGACGCAGTAGGAGAGAACAGGAGGAGTCCCAAAGGCGCCGCTGCTGGCGACCGGGCCGGAATGTCTATGAGGGAGGGCAGGCTATGTCTATGAGGCCGCTGATCAAGAGCCTGATGGCTTGTGTCGTTGCGTCCGCTTCGGTCGCGCTGATGACCGCGGCGCCCGCCGCGGCCGAAGAACCGCCGCCGGTCGGGTTCGACAACTTCGCGGAAATGACGTCCACTCATACGTCGTATCCGATCATCGCGAATGGGCGTATCAACCTCAACAGCAGCGTGCTCGGGGAAATCCACTGCATCAACACGTTCTACGGCTACGGCTGGAACGAACACGAAAAGAACGAAACGAGCAAGCCCAAGCGGGGATACGGGGAAGTTGTGGGCTGGGGCACGTCCGCCTGCGAAGCGCCGCAAGAGGAAAAGTCGCTCGAAGCGGTCTACCACAAGAAGATCACGACCGCCGTCTCGTCGGAAATGCCGACCGAACGGGAACTCAAGGAAGCTGTGGTCTGCAAGGAAGAAACGAAGACCCAAGCTCTCGCAATGCCCGAACGCTTCGGAACGCGAAGCAAAGAAGGTCATCACGGTCGTCAGGCGTCGCGTCGCGAGCCTCCCCTGGAAGGTCGAACTGATCCGCGGCGTACGCGAACACGAACCGGCGATCCTGCAGCGGGTGGGGCTGCACGAATACGGCGAAAGCGGGAACTCCACGGAACACAGCACGCTGTGCTACCCCAAGGAAGGCGCGAACCCCGCGGTGTTCACGAAGCTGCCCTCGGGATGTGTCGGCGTGACGATCATCTTCCCGCAGATACCGCTCGAATTCGTCTTCTACGGCACGCAGGAAATCGAGGCCATCAATGGCTTCGGCAACGGGCTCAACGCCTCGCGCCTGGAATTCGTCCAGGCGGGCAAGCTGTTCTCGAGCGAAGGCCTCGACGGCGAAGGTGAAACGACCGGCGCGGTGAACCTCTTCGGCGCCAAGCAGGTCGAACTCATGATCTCCCGGTAGGGAGAACGTCGACACCGGAGCGCCCTGCGAGCCAGGGTGCTCCTCATCGATGTTGCGCGCTCCGCTGCGCCGCGCGCTACGATCGCCGACCGTCGAGAGTTGCCACACAGCGCGTGTTGTTCGTCGCCGCGTCGGCATTCGGCCCTCGCGGTGGCCGGATGCGGGTCCTCGAGCGGCAAGCCCACCGCAACCGCGAGCTCCACGAGCTCCAGCGCCGGTGCGAGCGCGCCCCTCGCGGCGCCGAGCGCGGGATCCTCACAGCGCGCGCAGCTCGCGACGATCGCACTCGATTCGCGCGCCAAGCAGAAGAACGGCACGATCGCCGCGAAGTACACGTGCACCGGCGGCAACACGTCGCCGCCGATCATCTGGGCCGGGGTGCCGGGGAACGCGAAGGAACTGGTCGTCGTAGTGCGGACGCTCACGAGGGGCAACCTCGCCACGAACTGGGTGCTCGCAGGGATCAAGCCGGCCCGGCGCGAAATCCGCGAAGGCCGCGCGCCTCCCGGAGCGATCGCCGGGCGCAACAGCTTTGGTTCGACGGCCTACTCGCTGTGCCCGCCCGCGAACAAGCCCGCGATCGTCGTCATGGGCGTCTATGCGCTGCCGCATGCGCTCGGTCTCAAGCCCGGCTTCGACCAGCAGGCGCTGGGCGGCGTGATCGGCAGCCCCGAAGTCGCGTGGGGCTCCACGAGCATGCTCGCCGGGCGCTCGGCACGCACCGGATAGAAAAGCTCCCCCGGGGCGCCCACGATCCCGCTCTAAGCGCCCCCGCATGGGGGTTGACGCGTGCGAGCAGCGCGCGTATGATGCTCGATGCGGAGACGCAGTAGGAGAGAACAGGAGGAGTCGCCAAAGGCGCCGCTGCTGGCGACCGGGCCGGAATGTCTATGAGGGAGGGCAGGCTATGTCTATGAGGCCGCTGATCAAGAGCCTGATGGCTTGTGTCGTCGCGTCCGCTTCGGTCGCACTGATGACCGCGGCGCCCGCCGCGGCCGAAGAAGCGCCGGTGTGGTGGTCCAATAACAACCACGAGCTCACGACCGTCCACGTTCCGACCATTCTCTGGGGAGAACTGAAGCTCTCTAGCACCGCCGTGGGCGAAATCCACTGCATCAACGGCATCTCGGGTGCGGTGTGGAACGAAGGCACGCCGTTGCGCGGTCACGGCAAGGAGGAAGGCTGGGGCACCAACGCGTGCAAGGCCCCGCAGCTCGAAGAAGCGCTCGAATCGATCTTCAAGAAGAAGGTGACGGTCTACGCGACGGCCGAATTGCCGCTGGAAAAGGAAATCGCGCCAGGGCGAAGCCTGCACCGAAGAATCGAAGACGCTGCTGAGCGAATGCCCGAATGCGTCCGAACGCGAACCGCAGGAATTCATCTGGAAGGTGCGGCGCCGGCTTTCCAGCTTCCCCTGGAACTTCGAACTCTTCCGCGGGACCCGCCACGGCGAAGAAATCGCCTATCCCGAAGATCGGCATCCCCACGGAAACCAGCCAGACCGACCTGCTACCCGACGCCGAACGGCGAAGCGCCGAGCTGGGAAACGGTCCCCAACGGGTGCGTCAAGATCGACCGTCATCGCACCGCAGATTCCCGATGAAATCGTCTTCTACGGCACCGTGTCGCCGGAACTCGTGAACGGGTTCGGCAACGGGCTCAACCCGACCGCGCTCGAATTCAACAAGGAAGCCGGCCTGCTGCGTCTCGAGCAAGCTCGAAGCGCCCGAAACCGAAATGCTCGGGCCGGTGCACTTCCTCAACAACGAAGGCCAGGCTCTGCTGACCTATCGCGCAGCGCGGCGGCTAGCGCCGAGAGCGGCGCCGCAAACCCCGCGGCGCACGACGCGAAGCGCTCATCGGGAGCGGCCAGAGTTGGTTTGTAGGTGCGTCGCCGGCGCGGCTCGCTCAGCGAACGTAACACGGCTCATCCAGCGGCGATTTGCTGGCACCGCTGCGACGCGCTCGCGGCGCTGGGCAAACCTTGACAAAGCGCGACCCCTCTGGCAATATGCGCTAAAGCTGCAGTAGGGATAGCTGCAGGGCGGCGTCGGCGTCGGGTCGGCGGTTGTCATCTGGAGAAACCAAAACGGAGGAGACTCATGCTCAGACGTTTGCGATTTAGGCCGCTGGGCTGGTTGTGGCGTTTGGGACGCTCGCCGCCATGGTGGCAACCATGGTCGCCGCGGCTCCGAGCGGTGCTGCCGCCGGTGAAAAGACGTACACGGCGTCATTCAACACCGAATGCGTCGTGGCGCCGGGCGTTCTCAACATCAAGGCCACAGAACCGCTGAAGGTTACGCTGTCGGCGACCGGGCCGGAAGAAGTCGAACCGGGCCAGTCGATCACGTTCCACAACTCGACTTCGACGATCATCTCACCAGTGGAACTCACCGAATCGTTCGCCAACCTCGGCGCCAACGAAGTCAAGGGCACGGACCTCAGGACGGTTCTCAAGAGCACGGACGCCACACCGCCTCGCTGAACATCGCGAAGCCGGCCGAATACCCGAGCGGTCTGCCGTTCCTTGCACCGGTCGAAAAGGGCAAGCCTGGGCATTCAACATCCCCTCGAAGACGCTTGGCGAAACAGGCCTCACGTACTCGTTCGGACCGGACACGGTCCCGGTGCCCGGCGTACCAACCTCGTGTCTCCGAAGTTGACCACTCGGAGGGCTTCACCGAAACCGAACCGGGCGTCTACCATCGAACCGGCGAAGGTCTGGTCACCGAAGTCGAAGGCCGTAAGAGTGGCGAACACGTGATCGGCCCGCTCACGACGGCGTGCAACGCGCCTGCGGGCGTGATCGCGGCATGATCCCGATCAAGGAACCGACCGGTACGACGACCACGACGAGCACGACTAACCGACGACGACCACGACGACCACGACGACGTCGAATCGACCACGACGACCACGACGACCTCGGTCGCATGGCGTGATAGGTCAAGTTCGAAAACTGGAAGCTCAAGGGCTCCCTGACGGTCAAGAAGCTCAACGAAAAGATCGTGCCTGCCTGAAGGCTGTACGTTCAACGGCGAAGCGGAAGTGCCAGGGCCGTTAACGGGCAACACGTTCTGTCCGAAGTTCAAGGCATCGATCAAGATCTTCGGGCTGCTGCCGTCGACGCTCGGGCCTCAACTTCGTTCAGGCCGGACCTACCACGGGACGATCACCCCTGGTAAGGAAGGCAAGCTCCTGTTCAAGGCGACGTCCAAGCAGAACATCGAAATCCTCTCGGTCAGCCTGCTTGGCCTGACTATCCCGACCTCAGTGCAAGACCGCGGAACCGGCCGTGTTCCCGCTCGAAGCCGAAGAGCCCGCATCATCGCTGGCCACCGGCGCGACGTTCACGGGAACCACGACCCTTCCGTCCGTCAAGTGCCAGGGCGGCTTGCTCGGAGGCCTGTTCGGTGTCGTCATGACATCGCTGTTCTCGGGCCCGAACAACCCGTTCGAATTCACGATCGAACCGTAAGCTCGATCACGAATTGATCGACTAGAAAGGCCCCCCGCGACGAGCGTCGCGGGGGGCCTTTCGTCGTTGCGGGCCAGCTCCGGGTGCCGCAGGCGCTCACAAGCGGCGTGCGGGCCGGCTGTGCCGTGGTATATTCCGTCGCGCTGCAGCTGTCGCAGCGATTGCCACAAGTAGAGGAAGAAGGGAGGACTGGGGACTCGCACGCCGGCACGCCGCGCGGTCTCCGCAGTCAGATGTTTTCAGTGCTCCGCAGGCGACTCACCTACGCGAACGTCGTCGCGACGCTCGTGCTCGTGTTCTCGATGAGCGGCGGGCGCTCGCCGGGCAGCATTACCTCGTGAGCTCGACCGGCGCAACTCGAGCCGCCAGTCATCGCGAAGCTCCATAAAGCGGCGATAGCCGGCCAGCAAGGGAAGCAACCGGCGCCCACTGGGCCCGCGGGGCCGGTGGGTGTGCAGGGGACGCGCGGGACGACCGGCTCCAGGGCTTCATGGGCCCTCAGCCCGAAGCACAAGCGGGCAGCAAGGCGCCACCGGCGGACGCGGCCCGACGGGCACCGCGGGTGCGCCCGGCGGCGCGACCGCGATCAGCTTCTCCGCGACGCTCGTCCCCGCAGCGTTCCGCGAAGCCAGGACCGCCCACCTCTTCAGCTTCCCCGGCGGACTCACGCGAAGCTTCACTGCTTGCGCGCGATCTTCACCTTCGGCGGCGTCCGGCCTTCGCCCCCGAAGGCTCGCAGGCCGACACGCGCATGGTCGTCATCGAACCCGAAGGGGGAACCGCCGGAAAATACGGATACCGACGTGAGGAAGACACGCCCATCACGCCCGAAGGCAGCGATCGCGCTGCTTCTCAGCAACTCGCCCGCGAGACGAATCGCTCGAATCGAACCGCGCCCACCTCGACGCTCGATCGCTACTCGAACGGGCGTCGTGCGCGTGGACGCGTTCATCCAGGTCGCCCCGCCGCCGCCGCCCGAAAGCAACCCACGGACATGCATCATCCACGGCTCCGCGGTGGACTATCCGCGATGAGCGCGACCGGTACGATGAGACGGGATGTTGACGAGCTGATGTTCTCTTTTCTGCGCAAGCACCTTTCATACGCGAACGTCGTCGCGACGCTCGCGCTCGTCTTCACGATGAGCGGCGGCGCGCTCGCCGCACAGCACTACCTCATCTCTCGACGCAGCCAGATCAGCCCGAAGGTGATCAAGGCGATGAAGGGCAAGAACGGGCAACGCGGCCCGCAAGGCGCGATCGGGTCCGCCCGGGGCACAGGGCGCCACGGGCGCTGCCGGCGCGCAGGGCGCACAGGGCCAGACCGGCGCCACGGGCCCGGAAGGTGTCGAAGGCGAAACGGGGGCCACCGGCCCCGCAGGCCCAGCCGGGCCGAGCGGCCCACAGGGCCCCGCCGAAAACTTCCAAGCGCCCGTGAGCTTCGAAAAGACGCTCCAGACGGCCTCTACGGAAACGAGCGAAAAGATCTTCGAATTGCCCGGCGAAATCGAAGCGAAGGTGTTCTGCGGCACCGGGTCGACCTCGGAACTCACCGCCGGCGGGATCAAGGTCGGGGCACCCTCGCCCGGCGCGCGCGGAGACGGGCATCCTCGCGCTCAGGCCGGGTGGCGAAGCCCCCGAAGAAACGAAGGAACTCGTCAAGGACGTCGCCCTCAAGACAAAGGGCGAAGGCGGCGAAACGATCGCGCGACTCCAGAGCAACGGCAAGACCGAACCGCATGAAACGGCCGGCAACATGACGGGCTCGATCTCGACCCCCAGCGAGGTCGGGTTCATCGACGCCTTCATCGAAGTGACGCCGAGCGGGTCCGAACACAAGTGCGTCGTCAAGGGCACGGCGTACGTCGTGCCGCTCGTCTAGCCCGCTCGCATCGAGACCCCTTGACACGCGCCGCGCGTGGGAGAAGAATGGCGTCAGGCTGCCGGTTCTGGCAGCGCGACGCGGAGGAGGCTCGTGCGAAGGAGTGGACCACTGTCTTTGCGGTTGCGGGTGGGGGGGCTGCTGGCAGTGCTCGCGGTCTCGCTCTCGCTCGCGTCGAGCGCGAGCGCTGCGTCGCCCGAATTCCTCTCGAATCTGAGGCCCCCGACCCAGGGGCTCACGCCCGTCATCGCCTGGGGGGAAATGAACCTCGAGGTGGGAGGACTCGCAGCAAGCGAAAACCCGATCAAGTGCACGTACCTGCTCAACGGCGCCGTCGGCAACGAAGCCGGCCACGGCGTCGGCGAAATCCAGGGGTTCTCGAGCACCTGCAAGCCCTTCAACGACTGCCCTCTCTGCGAGGGGGGCGAGGCTCCGGAAAAGGAAGGGGAATTGCCGGGAGAAAAGGCCGTATACGTCAGTCCCGAACTGCCCTTCGAAGAGGAACTGCGCGAAGGCGAAGTCTGCAGCGAAGAAGGCAAGAAGACCCTGAATCTGTGCCCCGGTCCCGAAGAACGCACGACCGTGAAGTACATCAAGCGGCTCGCGCGCCGCAACAGCCTGCCCTGGAAGGCGCAGCTGATCAGCGGCGTACACGCAGAAGAAGCGGCGAACCTGTTCAAACTTGGCGCCACGGGCAGCAACTGCTATCCGACCGAAAAGGCGATCGTGGAAGGCAAGGAAGTGGAACGCGCCGCGCGCTTCGAAACGGTGCCCGCGGGATGCGTCGCGGTCAACGTCATCATGCCCGGGATCGGGTTCGAAGACGTCCTCTACGGCAGCCTCGAACCCGTGTTCGTCAACGGCTTCGGCAACGGACTCAACGCGTCGCGCCTCGAATTCACGGAAGCCGGCAAGCTGCAGACGAGCGGCGCGACGGTCGGCAGCGAAGAAGGCGTGTTCACGGGTGATCTCACACTCGTCGGCGGCGAACGTCAGCTCATAACGGCGCGCTAACGAATCACATCTGGCGCGCCTCGCGCGCCTGGTACCACGTAGGTACGGATCTGAGGTGCGAGTGCTACACTTTCGCGCGCAGGGATGACTCCGCGGGTCCAGGTGTTTTGGGTCAAGGAGCGCGGAATACCTGCGGAATCCGGGTGCGCCTCCTTGTACCGACCCGTCGGGCGGGAGGCTGGGAGACCGGAGTCCAACCGACTAAGAGGAGGGTCGTAAATGTTGCACCGCAAGGGTTTGGCGCGTGTAGCGCTCGGTCTGTCGCTGCTATTCACGCTTGCGATGGCGTCGAGCGCATCGGCGACGCCCGTCGAAGGCCCGTCCGGCGAAGCCTTCTACACGCCGCCGGCGACGCTGCCCGAAGGCGGCCCCGGCACGCTCGTCTGGTATCGGCCGACGACGATCAACCTGGGAGTCGAACTCCCCACCACGAAGGCGTGGGACGTGCTCTACAAGTCCACGAACCAAACGAGTGAAGGCGACGTCGTCACCGGGACGGTGATCGTCCCCAGCGCGGCGTGGACCGGCTCAGGGCCGCGGCCCGTCGTGACGGTCGCAGAGGGTACCCAGGGGCTCGGCCACCAGTGCGCGCCATCGATTCAGCTTGCGGGCGGCACGGAGTACGACGGCGCCTCGATCGCGGCGTCGCTGAAGAAGAACTATGCGGTCGTGGTCACGGACTACCAGGGCTACACGAACGGCTCCGTACCCTCCTACATCGCGGGCCGCGACGAGGGCCAGGCGGTGCTCGACATCGTGAGGGCGGCGCAGCAGCTGCCCGGCGCGAGCGTCTCCGCGAGCGCGCCCGTCGCGATCTGGGGCTACTCGCAGGGCGGTCAGGCCGCCGGCTGGGCTGGTCAGATCTTCAAGTCCTACGCACCCGAACTCGACGTCATCGGCGTCGCCGCCGGTGGCGTGCCCGGCAACCTCAAGGCGCTCGCCGAATTCGGCGAAGGCTCCTCGGCGTCGGCGTTCGGCCTCGACTCCGTGATCGGCCTCGCGTACGCGTACGGGAGCCTCGTGAACCCCGAAACGGAGCTCGCGTCGATCCTCAACGAAGAAGGGCTCAAGGTCGTCGAAAAGCTCAAGAGCGAGTGCGCGATCCAGTCGCTCTCGGAAATCAAGAACACGACCTACGCAGAGCATCTCCAAGACGCACGAAACGTTCGCCGAATCCCAGGAACACAACCCGATCGTCGAAACGGTCGTCAACCAGCAGAAGCTCGGCGGGGCGGCGATTCCCGTTCCCGTCTACCACTACCACGGCCTGATCGACGAGTTCGTGCCCGTCAAGCAGGATGCGGAACTCCACGAGGCGTGGTGCTCGCTCGGGACCAAGGACGACTTCCAGCTCTTCCCCGGTGAGCACCTGCTCACGGATCCGACCGCGGCAGGGAACGTGATCAAGTGGATCGAAGAACGGCTCGAAGGCAAGGCCGCGCCGAGCACGTGCGGGCAGCACTCCTCTGCGAGCGAATTGCCCGCGGGCGCGAGGCTCACGCCGGAGACGGGCGACCTCGTCGTGCAGATCCCGAAGTGGGTCGTCACGGGCTCGGTCACCGACAAGGCGCTCGGGATCTCGCTGAAGATCCCCGCCGGCTCCTCGCTCTCGGCCGAAGGCGATGTGAGCAGCGGAGCATTCTCAGCGTCGCTCTCGACGCCGCCGATCAACGAAACGATCACGCTCTTCGGGCTGCTCCCCGTGAACATCCAAGGGGAACTCACGCAGGCCGGCCCGATCCACGGCATGTTCGGTCTCGCCAACAACGGCAACATCGCGATCAGCGCGATCGGCAGGGCAACCCTGACCACGAAGTCGCTCGGAATAGCGTTCTTCAAGATCAACCTCGGCTGCCACACCTCGACGCCGCTCGAATTGCCGCTCATGATCAACGAGTCCGCAAACGCCCTGTACACCGGCAGCATCTCGGTGACGGACACGGTGACGATCCCCTCGTTCACCGGCTGCGGCATCTTCAGCCCCGTCACGACGGCGCTGCTCTCCGGACCCGGCAACACGGTCCAGATCAACTCGGCACCGCCGCCGCCGGTCTCCTGGTAGCGACGGGCCTTTCGAGGCGCGATTGACCTCTGAAAAGGGCGGCCACCGCGAGGTGGCCGCCCTTGCTCTTTGCTGCCCGGGGTTTACGTCTTGCGCGTGGGGGTGCGGGGGCGTGGCGGGATGCCACGCCGCGAGGCGCTGCGAGCGTGCGATGGGCGCGCGGACGCGAACCCGGTGACTAGCCGACCGCGTCGCGCAGGCGTTCCGGCGCGGAGGTGCGTTCGGTGATGATGCGGCAGAAGACCTCGACGAGGTGCGGGTCGAACTGCGTGCCCGCGCAACGGCGGAGCTCCGCGAGCGCTTGCGGAATCGAGAACGCGGGCTTGTAAGAGCGTTCCTCGGTCATCGCGCCGAAGGCGTCGCAGATCGCGATGATGCGGGCGCCGAGCGGGACCTCCTCGCTCGTCAGGCCGTCGGGGTAGCCCGTGCCGTCCCAGCGCTCGTGGCTCGAGCGCACGAGCTGGCCGATGCCCTCCATCGGCAGGCCCGCGGCCGCGATGATGCGCTCGCCGATCACAGTGTGCTGCTTGATGAACTCCCACTCGTGCTCGTCCAGCGGTCCCGGCTTCTTGATGATCTCGTCGGGGACACCCAGCTTCCCGATGTCGTGCAGGTCCGCCGCCGTCACGACGATCGTCAGCGCGTCTTCGTCGAGGCCGATCGCGCGCGCCATCATCTCCGCCTCCTCGACGACGTCGTTGGAATGGTCGCCGAGCTCGGGGTGGCGCTGCGCGAGCGCCGCGTGCAGGACCGCCGTGATGATCTCCGTCGCGTCCGCGCGCCTTGCCGCCTTCTCCTGGTACATCCGCTGGTCCGCGAACAGCAGCGCCTGCGTCGGTTCGGAGGTGTCGCGCGGGATCGACACCGCGCCCGACGAGGGCGCGATGTCAAAGGCGCCGCCGCGCTCGGTCAGCGACTCGGAGGCCTCCGCGAGCAGCTCCTGCGCGTCGTTCAAGGGCGCGTCGACGAGCACGCAGAACTCGTCGCCCCCGACCCTGTAGGCGGTGCCGTAGGGCTTCACCGCGTCACGCAAGCGCTCACCCAAGCGCTCCAGCATCGTGTCGCCCGCGAGCTTCCCGAAGGCGTCGTTGTAGCGCTTGAAGCCGTTCAAGTCGAAGAGCCACAGGCGCGCGGGATGCGCCTCCGTCGCGTGCCTGCATACGCGCTCGAGGTCTGCGAGCAGCCGCCGGCGGTTGCGAAGGCCCGTGAGCGGGTCGCGCGCGAGTTCCCGCGAGACCTCGCGGAAGGAGACGACGAGCACCGCGACCGAGCACAGGAACATCACCAGCGCACCCGCGAGCACCGCGAGCATGCCCGTGCTCCAGGAGTTCAGCAGCGTCGGGTTCGCCGCAAGCGCCGTCGCCACCACAGCGACGCCCTCGTGCGCGGTCCCGAAGGTCAGCGGCAGCGCCGAGGCCATCGCGCGATGGCCGCCGTTCATGATCGAACGCGGGCGGCTGTTGATCGCGACCTTCGTCACGGGAAGCGTCGTGCCGGCGTTGAAGCCCGCCGCCGTTAGGCGGCTCGTGGGGCTGTTCAGCGCGAGCACGCCGCCTTCGTAGGCGGCGAGTTCGACGCGCACGCCCTTCGTGCCGTTCACGATCACGCCCGTCCCCCGCGTCTCCGTGCTCGCGACGTCCATGTGCACGAAGCCCAGCAGCCGGCCGCGCGCGCGCAACGGCGCCACGAACGCGACCGCGACCTCGCCCGTCAGCGGCGAGACGAACGGATTGCTCGCGACGCCGACTTCCGAGTCGCCGAGCGCGGCGAGCAACTGCTTGCCGATCGCGGGCGAGAAGCTCGCATGGCGCGCGGCGGTGCTGCACGCGAGCTGATTGCCATTCGCGTCGTCCAGGCACGCGATCGAGAGCGGCAGGAAGGCCGACTCCTGCACCGCCGCGAGCGCGCGCGACGCGGCTGCCTGCGCGCTCTGCGCTTCCTGCGCGGAGAGTCGTCCTCCCCGGTTCAGCAGCGTGCGTACGGCGGGGTTCGCGAGCATCAGCGCGCTCGTCGTCGCCGTCTGGCGCTCCGCGCTCGTGATCTGCGCGCTCTCGAGGCCCGTGGCCGCTTGCAGGGCCTGATCCTGCTCGCCACGCTTCGAGGCGACCGTGCCGTTCGTGACAGACACCGCCACCGCTCCAAGGACGAGCGACACCACCAAGGCAACCAGCGCCGTGGACCGCATGATCGTTGGTTTCGGCGCTGGGAAGGGCTTTCTTGAGCCGCGTGCTACGCCGTCGGCAAGGGTTGCGAGCGGCGCCTCTCGCCCTCCTGCAGGCGCGCGACTGTGATCATCGTGGAAGCGGCCCTTGACAGAAGGCGCTCTACCTACCAGAATCCACTCAGACTGTCGTGGGCGCGGCAGGGATGCGTCGGTGCAGGGCAGTCGCCAAGCTAGGACGACTAAGGAGGAGACACATGCGCAAGCAGTTGCGGCTCAGGCCGCTCGGCTGGATGGTTGCTCTCAGCACCCTCGCCGCGATGTCCGCGACGATGGCGCTCGCAGCCACCGGAAGCGCGGCTTCGCCCGAAAAGGAATACACGAGCAGCGTCAACGCGGTCTGCGTCGTTTCGCCAGGCGTGCTCAACATCCATTCGGAAGTCACGATCGCCCTGCGCGGGACCGCCCCCGCCGAATTGGAACCGGGGCAGGAATTCTCGCTCAAGAACTCGAGCTCGACGATCACGACGCCCGTCGAACTCACCGAAGCATTTGCGAGTCTCGGCGCGACCGAAGTGAAGGGCAAGGTCACGCGCCTGATCCTCGAAGCGATCGGCGCTGAACCCGCGGGCAAGAACATCGCGCAGCCCGGGGAATACCCCGAAGGGCTGCCGTTCTTCGCCGCTGTCAACGCCGGCCAGTCAGAGGTCTTCAACATCCCGTCCAAGGCGCTGGGTGAAACCGGCCTGACGTACACGGCGGCGACGTGGAAGGTCACGGCGGGCCCGGGTGGCGCCGTCCAAATCAAGCTCACGAACGAAAAGGGCTTCACCGAAACCGAACCGGGCGTTTACAAGGCAACCGGCGAAGGGATCGTCTCCGAAGTCGAAGGCCGTAAGGAAGGTGCTCACGTGATCGGGCCGCTCACGGTGGCCTGCAACGCGACGGGCTCGAGGCTTGCGTTGATCCCAGTGGCGGGAACGCCTCCGACAACCACAACGACCACGACGGCCTTCACCACGACCACAATTCTCGACCACGACGACCACCACGACGACGAGCCATCAGACCACGACCAGCACGACGACCTCCGGGGAAGTCGTGAAGGCCAAGTTCGAACACTGGAAGCTCAAGGGCTCCGTGACGGACAAGAAGCTCAACGAAGCGATCACGCTGCCGTCGGGCTGCACGTTCAACGGCGAAGCCGAAGTGCCGGGCAAGTTCGAAGGCAACACGGCGTGCCCCGCGTTCAAGGCGTCGCTGAGGGTCTTCAGCGGCACGCCCTCCACGCTCGGGCTCACGCTCACCCAGTCCGAACCGGTGAAGGGCACGATCAAGCCCGGCAATGAAGGCAAGCTCGCCTTCAGCGGGACGGCCAAGGAGAACATCGGGATCACGTCGGTGTCGCTCTTCGGCCTCATCATCCCGACGTCGTGCAAGACCTCGACGCCGGCCTCCTTCCCGCTCTCCAGCGAAGCGCCGGCGAGCGCGCTCGCGACCGGCACGACGTTCACCGGCGAAGTGACGCTGCCGATCGGTCACCTGCGGTTTCGGGTTCCTCGGACCGTCGTTCGGCCCGACCATCACGAACCTGATGTCAGGCCCGAACAACAAGTTCACGCTCACGATCGAACCGTAAGCGGCGGGCATCACAGGACAGCAGAATCACAGGACATGAAGCAAGGCGAAGCCCCCGCAGTCGCGGGGGCTTCGCCGCTTTAAGGGCGCAGTATCGGGCGCCCTGGGGATACGGCGGCCGACCTTGACAGCGGAGGCGGTGAGGACGAGAATGAGTGCGAGGCTGCCGTGTGGCACGGCAGGGGTCGGGATCCGCACCGCTCGCCCGTAGGCAGAGCGACGCAGGAGGAGACGTAGATGCGTATGCGTGAGCGTATTCGGTTCAGGGCAATCGGACTGCTGGCGGCCGTTGGGACGCTCGCGGCGATGGCGGTGACGATGGCGCTCGCGGCGCCAGGTGGCGCGGCGACGGCCGAAGAGGAATACACGACCAGCTTCAACACGGAATGCGTGGTCGCTCCGGGAGTGCTCAACATCAAGGACAAGCCGGTCCACATCACGCTGCGCGGCAACGCCCCCGACCTCGTCCGGGAAGGAGAAGAATTCACGTTCCACAACGTGAGCGCCACGATCGAAGCGCCCACCGAAAGCTCGAACTCGTTCGTGGAACTCGGCGCAAACGAAGTGCGTGGCCGGCTCACGCACATGGTCCTCGACGTCCGTGGCGCCGAACCGGCCGTCACGAACATCGCGAAGCCGCCCGAATATCCCGCGGGTCTCCCGTTCTACGCCCCCGTGACGAGGGAACGGGCGGTGGTCTTCAACCTCCCCTCGAAGTCGCTGGGCGAAACGGGCCTCACCTACACCGCGGGGTCCTGGACGGTAAAGGGGGCCGTCGGCGGGCAGGTCGAACTGGCGCTAGGCCAGGAACCCGGCTACCTCGAACCGGAAGCGGGTGTGTACAGGGAAACCGGTGAAGGCATCATCGCCGAATACGAAGGCACCAAGAACGGCGAACACGTGATCGGCCCGCTGAAGCTCGCATGCAACTCCCCAGGCACCCTCGCGGTGCGGATTCCGGTGGCGTCGCCGCCGACGGAAACGACGACCACAACAACAACGACCACGACGACCTGCACCTGCACGCAGACCGTCAAGGTCCTGTTTCAGGACTGGAAGCTCAAGGGTTCGCTGACGGACAAGAAGCTCGGCCAAGCGATCACGCTGCCCGAAGGGTGCACCTTCAACGGCGAAGCAGAAGTACCCGGCCCGTTCGAAGCCGACACGGCCTGTCCCCCGCTCAGTACGTCCGTGAAGATCCTCGGCGTGCTGCGCGTGAAGCTGGGGCTCACCCTGACCCAGGCGGAACCGGTGAAGGGCTCGTTCTCCGCTGGGCCCGAAGGGAAGCTCCTGATCAAGGGCGCCGCCAAGGAGAAACTCGGCATCACTTCGGTATCGCTGCTCGGGCTGACGATCCCGACTTCGTGCGCAAGCGCCGCACCAATCGTCTTCGCGCTCGAAACCGAAGCGCCGGCGCGCACGCTGGTGAGCGGTATCGCCTTCAACGGCGAAACGAAGCTCCCGCCGGTCAAGTGCGGCGGCGGCCTTCTGGGGTCGCTGTTCGGACCGATCCTCACCGCGCTGATGTCCGGCCCTGGCAACCCGTTCACGCTCACGATCGAACCCTAGGCGCAGCGCTCCCTGATAGCGTCGCGCTTCGCGAGCTCGACGACGTCTGCCATGAGCGCCCAAGACCCAAATCGCCCGCCAGCGCCAGCCGCGCCCGTACCTGGGCCGTCCGCGAGCGTGCCGCTGCCGCCCGACGGCCGCGTGTGGTGGCAGCGCTGGTGGGGTCTCGCGCTCATGACGCTGCTCGGCGCCGGTGTGGGCGCCGGCATCGCAGTGGCGGCGACGAGCGGGGGAGGCAGCGAAGAACACGCCGCGAAGACGGCCACGATCACGAAGACCGTCACCGTGACGACGGTGGGCCCGGCGCCGCGCGTCAACGGTGCCCCCGTGCGCGTCATCACGCATACGGTCACGGAGACGGTCACCATCGCGTCGATCGAACCCGCGCACAGCATCACCGCGCAGAACTCGTACTCCGGCAACGGCCGCAAGAAGATCGGGCTGCTCGTGCTGCCGAAGACGTCCGTGCTGCATTGGCACGCCAAGGCCGGGCGCTTCACACTCGAAAACGGCCCCGAGTCGGTCGACCATCTCACGCTCAGCGAAACCGGGACGAGCGGCGAAGCGACGATCGCCAACGGCAGGTTCCCGGCGCTCGAAGTCACCTCTCCCGGTGAATGGAGCTTCACGATCGCGCCGCAGTGACCTACGAGGCCTCGATGCGGTCGAAACCCCGCATCTGGCTTGACACTGCTACAGATTTGCGTACAATCCGTAAGGGCGAGGTGAAATGGAGAGTCTCGCGCGTGGGATCGCGCGGGCGCGACAAGGAGGAGCTTCGGTGAGCAATCACGCTTCACAATGGATTGGACGAGCGGCGCTGTCGTTGGCCGCGGGTGCCGCGATCTTCTTCGCGGCAGGTTGGGCAGTCGCCGCTGGCAAGTCCGACAAGCAGCACCCGCACGCGGCGCGCTGCGGACACACACACGCTCACAAGTGCGCGCATCCGCGCGCGGTGAAGCGCTCGGCTGCGCGCTCGCGCGGGCACTCGACGGGCGCGTCCTCGACGAGCAGCGCTGCGCCGCTCTCGCTCGCTGGGACGAGCACGCCGCTGGCGCCGCCCGCGCTCACGTGGAGCACGACGCCCACGCGCTCCTCGAGCGGATCCGGCGCGAGCACCACGGACCCCACCGGCGGCAGCCAGCCCTCGGGCGGCAGCGAAGGCGGAAATGCGCCAATCGCCACACCTGCGGGGACCTCCGAAGTGCCCACGCTCACCGAAATCCCCGCGACCGCGGGGTCGCATGGCTTCCCCTACGACGCAGTGCCGGAATCGCCGATCGTGCCCGGCGCGCCGTTCATCAAGCTGGCGAACTTCGGCTACACCGAACGCGAGTTCCAGATGTCCGGCGCGGACAACATCTACCGCCAGAGCGGACAATGGGGCTCCAACGGCGAATGGAACGTCGCGGTCTCGCAGGCCAACGTGCCCTACAAGACGCGCATTCTCGTGCGCTACCCCGAAGCCTCGAAGTTCAACGGCACAGTCATCTTCGAGTGGCTCAACGACACCACCGGCGGCGATCAGGACCCGGTGTGGTCTGAGATCTACGGCCCTGCCCTCAAGCACGGCTTCGCCTACGTGGGCGTGACCGCACAGAGGCCGGGGATGAAGGATCTCGCGGCCTGGGACCCGTCGCGCTACGGCTCGCTCGGCGACACCAACGACGGGCAGTCCTATGAAATCTTCACGCAGGCGGCGAACGCCGTGCGGGCAGACAGCTCGACGATCCTCGGGGGGCTCACGCCGAAGGAGTTCATCGGTGCCGGCGACTCGCAGTCGGCGTTCCGCGTCGATACCTACGTGAACGCGATCGAGCCGATCACGCATGCGTTCAACGGCTTCCTCGCGGTCGGCCGCGCGGTCGCCGCCGCGCCGATCGGCGAAGGTCTGCTCTCGCTGTGGAATCCGTTCGTCGCGCACATCCGCACGAACAACACGGCGCCGTTCATCCAGCTCAACACGCAGGGTGACATCGAAGAGCTCGACGCCGGCGCGGCGCGGCAGCCCGACAACAACACGCTGCGCACCTGGGAAGTCCCAGGCGCAGCGCACATCGACGAGCACGAGGGCAACTACGAGATCGAGACGCTCGCGCGCGAGAAGCCCGAACAGCCGATACCGTCGTGCGCGCTCGGTACGCCGATCGAAGGCACCGGGACGGCGCTCGACGGGCACAACCAGCCCGACAACATGGAGCTCTACCAGGTCGAGGACGCCGCGCTCATGGACCTCCAGAACTGGCTCGTGAACGCCGTCGCCCCGCCGCACGCGCAGCAGATCTCGACGATTCCGGTGCTCTTCGGGCTCTACGACATCGTCAACAAGAACCAGTACGGCGTCGGCAAGGGCGGCATCAGGCTGCCCGACGCGGAAGCCCCGACCGAGGACTACTCGCCGATCAACTTCTCGCTCGGCAGCTCGAAGAGCATCTCCGTGTGGACGCTATTCGAAGAGCTCCAGGCGGCGTTCAGCTCGTTCGAGACCGGCGGCATCGAAAACGAAGCGCTGCGCGAAGAGGGGCTGTGCCTGCTCTCGGGCGAGTTCACAGACCTCAGCAAGTCGACGCTCACGTCGATGTACCCGACGAACGCGAGCTACGGGGCGAAGATCGAAGCGGCCGCAAATGCCGACGTCGCGGCCGGCTTCATGACGCCCGAAGGCGCCGAACAGGAAATTGCGCGGGGCAACGCGGGGATCGGTCCGCTCCAGGATCCGCCGCTCACCTGGCCGCACGAATAACGCACGGCACGGATCGCCGGCTTGGAAAGGGCCGCCCTCGGCGCAGGGCGGCCCTTTCCGTTTCGCGTGCGCCCTGTACGGCATGCGCGATTCGCAAGCCGGAGAGGGGACTCGAACCCCTGACCCCCTGTTTACAAGACAGGCGCTCTGCCAGCTGAGCTACTCCGGCGACGCCGTTCGAGGGTACCGGAAGCCCTGCGGCGCTTCTGCCCCCCGAAGCCCTCGCATCGGGGGTAGTGTGCAAGACGTGAGCGAGCAAACGACCAGGTCAAAGGCGCAGCTCGACGCGGAGTTCTCCGAGCTCTACCGCACGCACCTGCGCGACGTCTACTCCTACGCCTACTACCGCGTCGGCAACCACCACGACGCGGAGGACCTCACCGAGCAGACGTTCCTCCAGGCGTACCGCCACTTCGAGCGCGCGCTGCGCGAGTCCAACGGCCGTCCACTGCGGCCGTGGCTGATCCGGATCGCGCACAACCTCGCCGCGAACCTCTACCGCGACCGCTCGCGCCGGCCCTCCTCGCCGCTCGAGGACACCGCGGCGCTGCCCGCGCTGCACGCGACGGAGGACGTTGCGGAGGGGCGCGAGGAGCTCAGCCGCGTGCTCGACGCCGTCGGCGAGCTCCCCGAGGACCGCCGCGCAGCGCTCATCATGCGCTTCGCGCTCGACATGGACAACCGCGAGATCGCGCGCGCGCTCGACCGCTCGGACGGCGCGACGAAGGTGCTCATACACCGCGCGATCAAGCAGCTCGGCGCGCTCGTGAAGGAGCAGCCGGTGCCGCCCGCGCCCGCCGGCGAGGCGAACGGGCGCGTCGCCGAGAACGGCCATCCTGCCGGCGGCACGCGCGCGCGTACACGCGCGGCGCTGCGCCGTCGTGCCACCATGGGTAAGGGCGAGCGATGAGCGAAGCGAATCCCGACGTCGAGACGCTCCTGCGCGAGGCGCTCTCGCCGGTGGAGCCGCCGGACGCCTTCGCCGAGCGCCTGCAGACGGCGCTCACGAGCATCACCGAGATCGCCGCGGAGGAGCTCGACGCATGGGAGCTCTCCGCGATGCGCGATCCGCGCAACTGGGCGCGCCCCGCGACGGCGCTGCTCGTCGGCGGCGCCGCTGCGACCGCGCTCGTGATCCTGCGCGCACGCCAGCGCGAGCAGGCGGCGCGGGAAGGGCACGGGGCCCCGGCGCACGCCCGCGAGCTTGCCGCGCGCACGTTCGAGGACCTCCGCGCGGAAGCGCGCAAGCTGCTCGGCCGCCGCTAGCGTCCCGCGCGCGCCGGCGGGGGCACCGCGCTGGCGCGCGATTGGCCCCTGATAGCGTCAGCGCGCAATGCCCACCTGCTATCGCCATCCCGGTCGCGAGACGGGTGTCGCGTGCTCCTCGTGCGGGCGCCCGATCTGCCCCGACTGCATGACGCCAACGCCCGTCGGCATGCGCTGCCCGGAGTGCGCCGGCAAGCGCACGAAGGTACGGACGCTGCGCTCGACGGTGAGGCGCCCGAACGTCACCTATGCGCTGATCGCTGCGAACGTGATCGCGTTCCTCGCCGAGCAGGGCCAGTTCACGCTTTTCGGGTCGAACGCGCACGGCAAGGTGGTCGAAGAAGGCGTGATCGCGCGCGAGCTCGTCGAACAGACGCCGGAAGGGCTTGTACTGCGGATGCCGATCGCGCACGAACACCAGTACTGGCGCCTGATCACGAACGCCTTCCTGCACGAGAGCCTGGCGCACATCGGCTTCAACATGCTCCTGCTCTACTTCCTCGGGCGTCTGCTCGAGCCCGCGATCGGTTCGCTGCGCTTCGGCGTCATCTACTTCACCGCGCTCCTGTGCAGCTCCTTCGGCGTGCTCGTCGCCACCGCGGGGCCGAGCCTCGGCGCGTCGGGGGCGATCTTCGGGCTCATGGGGGCGGCCGTCGTCGAGCTGCGCTCGCGTGGCATCAGCGTCATGGAGTCGGGGATCGGCGGCCTCATCGTTCTGAACCTCATCCTCACGTTCTCCGTCGCCGGGATCTCGATCGGCGCGCACATCGGCGGCCTCATCGGAGGCGCGCTCGCGGGATTCGCGCTGCGAACGGCTGACGACCGGCGGGTGCCCGCGCTCGGGTTCGCGGCGTGCGCCCTGCTGTCGGTTCTGGCGGTGGCGGGATCGCTCGCGGTCGCGGGCTCCACGAGCACCGGCGTCGTTTGAGCCATCGCGGCGCGCGGTAAGGTTCGCGGTGATGCCCGTCCTCGGCGACGACGAGATCGAGCAGCGCCTCGCGCACAGCGATTGGTCACGCGAGGGCGACGCGATCATCCGCGAGCTCTCGTTCCCCGACTTCGCGGCGGCGATGGCGTTCGTCAACCGCGTCGCGGATGCGGCGGAGGCCGCCAACCACCACCCCGACATCCTCGTGCACGGCTGGAACAAGGTCCGCCTGGAGCTCTCGACACACTCCGAAGGCGGCATCACGAACGCCGACTTCGCGCTCGCGTCCACGGTCGACGGGCTCGCCTGAGGGGCGCGCGGGCGCCCCGGCGCGTCGTTGGCCCCTGCTACGGTTCAGTGGTCGCCATCGATGAACGACGACGATCCAGACCGAAGTAGTAGCGCGGGCCGGGGGGCCCGCAGCCTGAGGAGGGCGGCTGAGCACGCCGCGCTGCGCTCGTGAGTGCCGTCAGGCTGATCCTCACGGGCCTGCTGATCGCCCTCAACGCGTTCTTCGTGATCGCGGAGTACGCACTAGTGCGCTCGCGACGCGCGCGCCTGGAAGTGATGCGCGACGAAGGGCTGCGCGGCGCGACGCTTGCGCTCGCCCAGCAGGACCGCGTCGCGGAATACATATCGGCGTGCCAGATCGGCGTCACGATGCTCTCGCTCGCGATCGGCGCGCTCGGCGAGCCGGCGCTGGCGCACCTCCTGGAGCCCGTCTTCGGAGAAGCGCTCGGGCACGGCGTCGCGGTCGTGCTCGCGGTCGTGATCGCCTACTCGCTGCTGACGATCGTGCAGCTGATCGCGGGCGAGCTCGTTCCGAAGCTCTATGCGATCGACCGCGCCGAGAACGTCGCCCGCCGCATTGCGCCGCCGCTCGGGGCCTTCCGCTTCGTCTTCAGCCCCTTCATCGGCGCGACGACCGCGGTCTCGACACAGATCCTCAGAGCCTTTGGCGTCTCGCCGAACACCGACGCGAGCGCAGACTCGCCCGAGGAGCTGCGGCGGCTGATCGCGGAGTCCTACGAGGGCGGCAAGCTCGAGCCCAACGAAGCCGGGATGCTCACCGGCGTCTTTCACCTCCACGAACAGGAGGCGCGGCAGGTGATGACGCCGCTTCCGGCGGTCGTCACCGTGGACCTCTCCGAAGACGTCGAGACCGCCCTGCAGCGTTGCATCTCGACCGGCCACACGCGTATGCCCGTCACCGAGGACGAGGACTCGGATCGCGTGAAGGGGCTCGTGCACGTGAGCGACCTCGCCGAGCTACTGATGCGGCAGGGCGCGCATGCGTCGATCGCGCCGATCGTGCACGACGCGCCGATCGTCCCCGAGACGAAGCCGCTCGACGACCTGCTCGCGGACCTCCAGAAGGCGCGCACGACGATGGCGGTCGTCGTCGAAGAGTACGGGCGCGTCGTGGGCATCGTGACCGTCGAGGACATCGTCGAGGAGGTCGTGGGCGAGATCGCAGACGAAACGGACCTCGCGGAGGCCGAGGTGAGGCGCCTCGCCGACGGCGACTGGCTCGTGCGCGGCCACGTCGCGGTCACTGACCTCGCCGACTACGGCCTGCGTCTCCCGGTCGACTCCGACTCCTACAACTCTGTCGGCGGCTTCGTCTTCGCCGAGCTCGGGCGCCTGCCGCGGCGCGGCGACACGGTCAGCTCGAACGGCTACTCGATCCGCGTCGAGTCCGTGCGCAACAACCGCGTCGAGATCGTGCGCATCCGCAGGCGAAGCCCCGCTCCGCCGCAGCCCTCGAGCCACCCCGCGCTCGAGCCCAAGTCCTCCTGAGGCGGCCCGGCCTCAGATACACGTCCGGCCCGCGGGGGAGGCGGGCCGGGACGTGTGCACTGGGAGGAGGCGGGTGTGCGATTGCGACTTCAATGTCGCGAGTCCCAGTATAAGAACCCCATGCTCAAGCAAACCTAAAAAGATTTGGGGCTGTGCGCGTTGTTGCAAGCTCGCGCGCGAGCGGCGCTCAGTAGGTGTGAAACCCGCGTCCTGACTTGCGGCCGAGCGCTCCCTCGGCGATCAGCGTGTCGACCATCGGGGGGATCGGCGAGCCGATCTCTTCGCCGATCGCCTTCGAGACGTCGAGCCCGACGAGGTCGAGCAGCGCGAGCGGCCCCATCGGGTGGCCCGCGCCGAGCTTCATGCACGTGTCGACGTCCGCGGGGTCCATGTGCGTCTCTTCGAGAAAGCGCACGGCGCTGAAGAGGTAGGGGAACAGCAGGCGGTTGACGACGAACCCGGGGATGTCCGGGACGACCACCGCCGTCTTTTCGAGCTCCGCGCAGAGCGCCTGCGCTCGCTCACGCGTCTCCTCCGTCGCGGCCTGCGGAAAGACGAGCTCGACGAGCTTCATCCGCGTGACGGGGTTGAAGACGTGAAGCCCCACGAAGCGGTCGGGGCGCCCGCTCGCGCTCGCGAGCCGGCCGACGGAGAGCGAGGAGGTCGTCGTCGCGAGGATCGCGCTCGGCCCGAGCAGCGAGGAGAGCTCGGAGAGCACCCCCGACTTGACGTCGTGGTGCTCGATGATCGCCTCGACGACGAACGTCGCGTCGGCGATGTCGCCCTGGTCGGTGAGCACCTGCACGTGCTCGGGGTCGACCTCCGCCTCGAGCCTCGAGAGCGTCTTCTGCACCGTTGCCTTCGCGCGCCGCGCGGACTCATCGGAGCGCGCGAGCAGCATCACGGGCCCGTTGTGGGCCGCGCTCGCGGCGAGGCCGCACGCGATCGCGCCGCTCCCCACGATTGCCAGCCGCTCGCTCACAGCGCGGTACAGTACACGCCATGAGAGAAGCGGATGGCCGCGAGGTGGTGATCGTGGAGGCGGTGCGCACACCGATCGGGCGCGGGCACAAGGAGAAGGGCTACTACAAGGACACGCACCCGAACGAGCTCCTCGGCCGCTGCTATACGGAGGTGATCGCGCGCGCGGGCATCGAGCCGGATGCCGTCGAAGACGTGATCGCGGGCTGCGTGCAGCAGTACGGCGAGCAGATGTTCAACGTCGGTCGCAACGCCTGGCTGCAGGCCGGGCTGCCGGCGGAGACGCCGGCGACCACCGTCGACAGGCAGTGCGGGTCCGCGCAGCAGGCCGTGAACTTCGGCGCGGCACTGATCGCCGCGGGCGTGCA
This sequence comes from uncultured bacterium, assembly GCA_963738355.1. Taxonomy (GTDB): domain Bacteria; phylum Actinomycetota; class Thermoleophilia; order Solirubrobacterales; family Solirubrobacteraceae; genus Palsa-744. The sequence continues at coordinate 109,418 of CAVTWF010000004.1, read as the reverse complement.
CGACGTCGTCATCGGCTCGGGCGTCGAGCACATGGGTCACATCCCGATGGGCGTCGGCTTCGGATGGGTCGACGAGGTCGGAACGCCGTGGCCGCCGGAGCTGATGGAGCGCTACAACCTGATCCCGCAGGGACTCTCCGCGGAGATGATCGCCGACCAGTGGGAGATTCCGCGCTCCGAGCTCGACGAGCTCGCGCTGCGCTCCCATCAGCTCGCGCACCGCGCGACAGAGGAGGGCCGCTTCGAGCGCGAGGTCGTCCCCTTCCCCGTCAACGGCGACACCTTCGTGACCGACCAGGGGATCAGGCCCGAAACGAGCCTCGAGGCGCTCTCACAGCTCAAGCCCGCGTTCAAGCCGGACGGCAAGGTCACCGCGGGCAACTCCTCGCAGATCTCCGACGGCGCGGCGGCCGTGCTGCTGATGTCCGCAGAGAAGGCGCACGAGCTCGGCTGCGCGCCGCGCGCACGGATCGTCGATCAGACGACCGTCGGCGTCGATCCCGTGATCATGCTCACGGGGCCGATCCCCGCGACGCGACGCATCCTCGAGCGCGGCTCGATGACGATCTCGGATATCGACCTCGTGGAGATCAACGAGGCGTTCGCGCCGGTGATCGCGGCGTGGCGTCGCGAGCTCGAGCCGGACATGGATCGCGTGAACGTCAACGGCGGCGCGATGGCGCTCGGGCACCCGCTCGGGTCGACCGGCGCGCGGCTCGTGACGACCCTCCTGCACGAGCTCGAGCGCTCCGACCAGGAGGTCGGCCTCGTGACGATGTGCTGCGGCGGCGGGCTCGGCACGGGCACGCTGATCCAGCGCGTCTAGCCCTCAGCCGCCCTTGGGGCCCGAGGCGGTCCAGTGGACCGCGATCGGCGGCAGCGCGAGCACGGCCGCCCACGTCGAGGGGTCGGTCTCGCCGCTCACGGGGATGCCGTGGGCGCTCTGGAACTGGGCGAGGTTCGCCTCCGTGGTCGCTTCGAAGATCCCGTTCGTGGGCTGGCCTGGGACCGCGCCCGCGAGGTGCTCCTGCATCCACAGCACCTGGTCGCCCTTCGCGCCTTCGCGCAGCAGCGGCGAGGTCAGCTCCGGCTGCGGCACCTTCAGGCCTGGCGTCAGCGGCGCGGCGAGCGCAGCCCACCCGCTCGAGGTGGTTTCCTGCCAGTCCCAGAAGGAGGTCCCGCACGCGCCGTAGGGCCCCGCGAGCGAGCGGAAGCTCACGATCTGCTGCGCGGACGGGTTTTCGAACGTCTGCCCGAGCGGGCAGATCGTGCGCCCGTAGATGAGGTTCTCCTCGTAGGTGTGTAAGTAGACGTCGGAGACGCTCGTGCCGATCGTCTTCCAGTACATCTGCGGGACGTTGAACTGAGCGCCGCCGGGGCCGAGCAAGACGGAGTAGGGGAAGGACTCGTGGTAGTCGACGTAGGGGAAGGACGCGAGCCCGACGGGGTAGCTCGCGCCGACCTTCGCGCGCAGCGTTTCGATGTAGCGCTGGGCGGCGCCGTAGCGCCCTTCGTACTCTGCTCTCCGCGTCGATCACGAGGCAATCGGCGCCGTCGGCGACCGCGCGCGCGCCGAGTTCCGCCTCGCCGACGGGATAGCTGCCGTAGACGTACTGCCACGCGCATACCCTGAGCCCCTGTGCGTGGAGCGCGGCGACGAGCTGCGGCGTGAACTGGCTCCAGAAGTTCGTGGAGCCGTCGGAGCTCTTCACGAACACGGTGCCGACGCCTGCCGCATGCGCTCGCGCGGCGATCGCCGCGATGTTGCCGCTGTCGGACTGGCTGAGGTACCAGATCCACATCCCCTGGTCGGCGAACGCCGTCGCCGCTGCGGGCGTTGAGTTCGCCGGCGGCGAGGGCTTCGGCGCGGGCGGGTGCAGCGCATGGTTGACGATCTGGATCGGCCCGAAGGCGTTCGAGTGACCGGCGCCGTGGCGCACGACGATGCGCCCGCTGTGCGCCCCGCGCGGCACGCGCACCTCGATGCCGAGCTTCGCCTTGAAGAGGTGCGCGATCGGGGAGGAGCTGCTGATGCGCGCGTTCGTCGAGCGCGGAAACGCGACGATCAGTCCGGGAGCAAGGCCGCGACCGCCGAGCAGCAGGTATCCGCCCATCGACACGACGTGCTGACTGGCCGAGCAGTTGTTGCTCGGGACGCAGCGTGCGCTCGCGACGCTGATCGCCGACCGCGCTCGCGCCGCCCGTGTGAGCGGGATTGCGCTTGGGTGGCGGGCTGCTCGCGTGCTTGGCGGCTTCCTGGGGCGCCGTTCCGCCACCGCTCGGCAGCGCGGCGGCGGCGCTCGGCAGCGCGAGCGCGTAGAGCAGCGCAAGGCATGTGGCCCTCCTGAAGGTCACCGCCGAAGGTACGACTCGTTGAGACTTCACAATCCGTTGGCCTCGCGAACGGGTCCCCGGCCCGCCGACCGCCTATGCGGCGCCAGGACCCTACCGTTTGTCCTGCAAACCGGGAACCCTGACAGAAGTTGCGATGCGGGGCAGCCCCGGAAGGGGAAATTGCGCCCTGCCGGCCTACGGGACGCTGGCTTGCGGTTCCCAGCGGAAGCCGACGGCGCTCGGCGCCGGCGCGAGCGGGCTGCTCGGGAGCCCCGGCACGGGCTCGGCCTCGTTGAAGGGCGCCGGCGCGACGTCATTCGGGGCATCGGCGTGAAAGAGCGAGGCGAGGTACTGGATGTGCCCGCGGCCGACGCCGAGCTCGAACTGACCGCCGCCGTAGTTGCCGATGCCGCGCCGCTTGCAGTATTCGAACGCCTCGAGGAGGTTGCGCAGCGGGCCCAGCCGCGAGGGCTTGATGTTGACCATTCGCGGCGGGTAGGGGAGCCCTTCGATGTCGGCGACGGAATGGATCGGCGCATCCCAGGAGAAGCGCTCGCGATGCGCCGCGAGCGCGGCGTCGGTCTCGGGGGTGAGCGCGGGGTCCTCGATCCAGGCGGCCGGGAACGCCTCCGCGACGCGACGGTAGAGCACGGGGTCGGGGGCCTGGTCGACGATCGAGCCCGAGTAGTAGCCCTTGAAGTCCACGGAATCCACGGCCCCGGTCGCGACGAGCTCGGCGATCAGCGTCTCGTCCCACGAGCTCGTGGGGTCGAGCTTGAAGCGCAACCACGGATAGAGCTCGAGCCGCTTGCGGACGGGCTCGATGCTCGGCGGCTCGCCGAGCCTCAGCGAGACCACGAAGCGCACGGGCTGCGGCTCGATCTCGAGCAGCGCGTGAAGGCTCGTTTGCGCCTGGCGCAGCGCGAGGTCGAGCGCGGCCGACTCGAACGCCCACACGCGGTAGTTGCGCGAGACCTCGCGCGCGGGCGGCTCTGGGAAGAGGTCGATCGCCTCGACGCGCTCGCAGTAATCGCCGAGCGTCATCGCGCCCGTGAGCGAGCGCAGATCCTCGAGCGCCGGAGGGCCCTGCTGCCATGCCGCGAGCAGGATGTCGTGGTCGACGACGTCGTAGGTGACGTCCTCGCCGATGCCCTCCTCGCCGCCGCCGCGCAGGTGGATCAGCGTCGTCTTGCGTTCGAAGCCGCTCGAGACCTCCGCGCTCAGCTGGTCGAGGGAGAGCTCCTCGACCCGAAGGGGGAGCGCGGCGATGCGCTCGAAGGCGCTCACGCCACCGGCCCCGCCCACCGAGCATGCGCGAACCCACGGGCACGCCCAGCACGCCGCTGTACGATCGCAAGCCGTGCACGGCAACCTCGCATCGCCGGCAGCTTAGTGGCCGATGGCTGACCGTAGGCGCCGCCGCGCGCGCGCGAGCAAGCGCCGCTCGGCCGACGGCTCGAGGCAGCGTGCGCCCGCGGAGGCGAGCCCGCAGCGAGAGAGCACCGCCGAGCCCACCCGCGCGGCGAGCCCTGAGCGGCCCCGCGCCCCGTGGCATCCGCTGCCGCTCTCCGAGCTGCTCATCCTCGTCGGCGGCGCCGCGGTCCTCTTCGCCGTGCTCAACGGGCCCGCGCACAGCGTCGCGGCGCTCGCCGCGGGCCTCGGCGCGGTCGCGATTGGCACCGTCGAGGTGACGGTGCGCGAGCACTTCTCGGGCTACCGCTCGCACGCGCTGCTGCTGGCGCTGCTGCCGGTGGTGGTGGCGCACTCCGCGATCGTGCTGCTCGTCACGCTGCCGCGCGCCGCGAACATCGGGCTGCTCGTGCTCGACATCGCGGTCGTGTTCGTGCTCTTCAGGTTCCTGCGCGCCCGCTACGTCGAGGCGCGACGCCGGGCGGCGCTGGCGCGCCGCTGAAGCCCCCTATTTACGGCTCCGCAGTTGCCTCCTGCCGCGCGCCGATGAGCGAGGGCAGCGGGCGCTCGTCGACGCTCTGTGCCTCGCCCCGCACCTCGCCCTCGATCGCGAGTTGATTGAGCCGCGCGATCTCACGCTCGCCTTCGATCCGCGCCGGGTGCTCGGGGGGCAGGTCCGCGATCAGCGCGCTGATGCGTTCGCGGATCTGGAGCGCGAAATGGGGGGTGGAGGCCCCCATGAGGACGCGCACGTCCTCGACGCTGACCTCGCCCGCTTCGCCCTTGCGCTGGCGCTGGGGCTCCTCTGCCTCACTCATGCTCGTCGCTCGCCCGCCTCGCGACCACGCGCCTCAAGGCGAGAGTGACGGTGTGGGTGCGCTCGAGCGGGGAGCCACCTCGAGCGCCGCGTCGAGTTCCGCCTGTGTCGTCGCGCTGATCGCATGTTCGCCGCCAATTATCCATCCACGGTTGTAGATCGCGCGCACCGGCGAGACCTGCGGGCTGTAGGCGGCCTGGATGTCTTCGAGGTAGTGCCCGAGCGGCGGGGGTATGAGACTCGCGCTTTCGAGCAGCAGGAGCGGCGCGTAGTCGCCCGTCGCGGAGAGCGCCGCCGCGGCGGGCCCATCGAGCGGTTCGGCGGACGAGGCGAAGACGAAGCCGTGGCCCGCTTCGTGCACGCCCCAGCCTTCGCGCGCGACGGCGACGGCGTTTTCGGCGGGGGTCGCGCCGGCAATGCGCTTCACGGTGCCAAACCGTTCGAGCTCCGCGAAGACCGTTTCACTGATCGCGCTCGGAGGCCCGATCGCGTCGATCGTCGGGTGCCCGAGCGCCGCGAGTGCGGTCCGCGTGGGCGCGGGTATCCCGGCGCTCGTGACGAGCAGGATCGGCGCGCCCGACTCCGCGGCGAACCCAGCTGCGGGCATCGCGAACGCCGGGGCTCCTTCGGCGTTGACGACGAGCACGAGGTGCGGCGAGGTGCCCTCGAGGCTTTCTGCGAGCCGCTCGATTTCGGCTGCGCCGGTGAAGACTTCGGCCGCGGGGAGCGTGCGCACCGCATAGCCCCTCGGCACGGCCGCGGAGCCGATCTGGAGCACCTGCGCGCCCGCGAGCGAGGGCGAGCCGATCGGCCGCATCGCTTCGAGTGCCTGTACGCTCGCGCCGGGTACGGTCCCGGGTTCGCTGTAGAGGAGCGGCGCATGCAGCGAAGTGCCGGCGAGCACCGAGGCCGCGAGCGCGAGCGGGAGCTCGTACTTGCTCACCATCACCACCGCGGCCGGGCGAGCCGCGGGCACGAGCCCCGGATGTGTCGCGCTCGCCACCGCGGCGGCATTGGTCACAGGGTCGGCGCCACCGAGTCGCGTCGTGTTCCGCGTGATCTGTCCCGCGGCGCCGTGCCGGCTCACGGGAGTGACGGGGTTCAGTTCGCTTTCGCTCGTGACGAGCCGCGCTCCGGACTTGCCGCAGCCGGCGAGGAGGGCTCCGAGCAGCAGCACGCACGCGGCGCGGCGAGTCAGGCACGCCTTCATCGGCGGCAACATTAGTCCCTGCCGCCGTCTGAACCGGCTTGCCCAAGCCGTTTCCGTGCAAGGCTCCGCTCGCGCCGCACACACGTCATAGGGGTGTGCTAGGGTGCCGCCGCACATGCCTAATCCCTGGCCCGAAGCCAGGGAGCGGGGGACCCAATTTTTGGGGCTAATCCCACGGTGAAGCCGTGGGAAGCGCAGGCTCTTTCAGCGCTAGCCCGTCAGCTAACCCCGCAGGCCGACGAAAGAGGTTTTTTGCGGCTGCGAGCAATCACAGCGTCGTCTTCCGCCATGAGGGTGGGCTTGGCATCGGCACTTGCCGCCGTGCTCGGGCTCGCGACCTGGGCGACACCGCAGCCGGCGAGCGCCGCCGTCGGCGGGACCTCCCCCTCCTCGCCGGCGAAGGGCAAGCCGCGTAGCGCCCGCCACCACGGCAAGCACGCGCCCAAGCCGACGCCCGCCACACCGACCGCCGCGACCGGCTCAACCTCACAGACGGGAGGCGCCGCGCTCGAGCCCACGACGCCGCACGCGCCGATCACCGCGAAGACGCCGCGGCTCAACTACACGGGCCCCGTGTACGAGCTCGCGCCCACGGGTCAGATGACCCCCTACGTTGCCGCGACGACGCAGCAGGCGCTTGACGAGGGCACGGGCGGAAGCGTGGTGAGCACGACCGGCCTGACGAAGCCGAGGCTGCTCGTCCCGGGCCGCCTCGCGCGACTGATCGACGGGCTCGCGGCGGCGCCGATGGAAGCGCCGGAATCCGTCAAGGACATCGTCTGGGCGGGCGACGAAATCGTCGGCCTGCCTTACATCTACGGCGGCGGCCACGCCTCGTTCCACTCGCCGGGCTACGACTGCTCGGGCACCGTCTCCTACGCGCTCCACGGCGCTGCGCTGCTGAGCGTGCCCGAGGACTCCTCGGAACTCGAATCCTTCGGCGGCCACGGGGTCGGCGAATGGGTGACGGTGTTCGCGAACCCCGGCCACGCCTACATGGACGTCGCCGGCCTGCGGCTCGATACGAGCGCCGCCGACGACCCGTCCAACCAGCAGGGCCCACGCTGGCGCCCGCTTCGCCCGCACAACGCGGGCTACACGGTCAGGCACCCGCTGGAGCTCTAGCGCGGGGCTCGCGACGACCGCCCACGAGCGGCTGCGCGACGGCTTGGGAGCTTCGGCTACGCTTGCTCTACCCCACCAAGCTAACAGGAGGATCGCCCCCCGATGGCCGGGTTGACCGGACGTATCTCAACCACGATCAAGGCCAAGGTGTCCAAGCTCCTCGAACGGGCTGAAGACCCCTCGGAGACGCTGGACTACAGCTACCAGAAGCAGGTCGAACAGCTTCAGAACGTCAAGAAGGGCATCGCCGACGTCGTGACGGCGAAGAAGCGCCTGCAGCTCCAGGAGACCTCGCTGCAACAGCAGCTCGTGAAGCTCGACACACAGGCTCGCCAGGCGATGTCGGCCAACAAGGAAGACCTCGCGCGGATGGCGCTCGAACGCAAGAACGTCGCGCAGACGGAGTTGCAGGGGCTCGACACGCAGGTCAAGGAACTCGAAGAACAGCAGGAAAAGCTCACCGACTCCGAGCAGAAGCTGCGGGCGAAGATCGAAGCGTTCCGCACGAAGAAGGAGGTCATCAAGGCCCAGTACTCGGCCGCCGAGGCGCAGGTGCAGATCTCCGAAGCGGCGAGCGGCGTGGGCGAGCAGATGGCCGATGTGGGGCTCGCGATGCAGCGCGCCGTCGACAAGACCGAAAACATGAAGGCGCGCGCCGACGCCGTCTCCGAACTCGAAGCGGCCGGCGCCTTCGAAGACATAACCGCGATCGGCTCCGGGGAAGACGACATCGACCGCCAGCTCAAGCAGCTCACGAACCAGTCAGCGGTCGACGATGAACTCGGCGAAGATGAAGGGCGAGCTCGGGAGCGGGGCGCCGGCTCCGTCGGGCGGCGAGCTCGGCGCGGGCGAGAAGCCTCCCGCGGGTGCCGGCTCGGGCAACGGAAGTGGGGAGCAAGCGGAGCAATCCGCATGATCGTGCGGATCGCGGGGGAGGACCAGTTTCGGCTGGATGACTCTGAGCAGGCGCGCGTGAAGGAGCTCGACGAAGCGGTCCTCCACGCGGTCGAGAGCGGCGACCAAGCAGGGTTTCAGTCGAGCTTCGCGGCGCTGCTCGACTTGGTGCGCTCGAGCGGCTCGCCGCTTCCCGACGATGATCTCGAGGCCTCGGACCTGATCCTGCCGCCGTCGGACACCACCCTGACGGAGGCGGCCGAGGACTTCAACGGCGAGGGCTGGCTGCCCGACTAGCCGCTAGATCGGGATTCCCCACAGCGGGAACCAGCGCTCGATTTCGGGCTCGATCGGCAGTTCCTTCGCCATCTGCGCCTTCAGCTGCAGCTCCCGCTCGGTCGATTGCTGCTCGGAGCCCGGCGCGGGCACGAACGGATACCAGTAGCCGCGCTTGTAGTTGTAGATGAAGTAGATCGGCTTCTGCGCGCCGCCTCCCGCATCCGCCTTCGCCGCGAAGGCGAACACCGCGCACAGCAGGCGCTCGCCGTGGCCGCCGCCCGTGATCGAGTCGGACACCGCGTTGATGGAGACGGCGAGGTCTTCGACGCTCGCATGGCCAGGCGGGTTCTCGACGATCATCCAGCGGTAGCCGTAGGAGTCGTCCTGCGTCGAGACCTGCGTGCCGCTCTCGCCCCCCGTTGCGCGCACGACCTCTTCCATTTCCCGGATCGTCGCCTCGAACTCGCTCGTCGCGAGCGGCTGGAAGACGATCGCCGCCTTGCCCGTGGGCTCGATTTCGTGCTCTGTCTGCAGGCACACGTATGCGGTCGAGATCGCGAACAGGCGGTCGGGCGCGGGCCCCTGCACCTGGTGGCGACCCGTGAGGATGTCGCGCAGTCCCACGCCGCGCTAGGCCGTGCCCTGGAGCTGGGCCTCGAGCCGGCTGAGCGCCGCGAGGCGCTTCTCGAGCGGCGGATGGTCCGAGAAGATGTTCATGAGTGATTCCTTCGTGCGCGCGGGCACGATGAAGAACGCGCTCAGCCCTTCGGCGCTGCGCAGGTCGCGCTGCGGCACGTGTTCGATCGTGCCGCTGATCTTCAGGAGCGCGGAGGCAAGGGCGCTCGGGCGGCCCGTGAGCACCGCCGAGCCGCGGTCGGCCGCGTACTCGCGGTAGCGCGAGAGCGCCTGGAGCAGCAGGAAGGAGACCGCGTAGACGACGACGGAGACAAGCAGCAGGATCAGCGCGCCCTCCTCCTCTTCGCGGTTGTAGCCGAAGCCGCCGCCGAAGAAGAGCGAGAACTGCGCGATCAGCGCCGCGAGGCTCGCGAAGAAGCTCGCGAACGTCATCACCGCGACGTCACGGTTGATGACGTGCGTGAGCTCGTGGCCGATCACGCCTTCGAGCTCCGAGGAGTCGAGCAGCTCGAGGATGCCTCTTGTCGCGCAGACCGTCGCGGAGCGTGGCGAGCGACCCATCGCGCAGGCGTTCGGCATCGAGGTTTCGATCACCGCGACGCGTGGCTTCGGCAGGTTCGCTTGCACGCAGAGGCGCTCGATGACGCCGTGCAGCTCGGGCTCCTGCTCGGGCGAGACCTCGCGCGCACCGACCGCCCCGAGGGCGATCTTGTCCGAGCCGAAGAGCTGTAGCAGCAGCAGCACGACCGCGATCACGACGATGAACTCGGCGCGGACGCCCACCGCGAAGAGCACGCCCACGAAGACCACGTAGACGAGCCCGAGCAGGAAGATCGTCAGCAGCATGCGGGTCTGAAGGCCCGTGTCGCGGCCGAAGCTGGAGCGTGCGTGCGTGGTTGCCATCGATGATCCCGTCGCCCCGATTCTCGCACAGGGCGCGCCGCGTCACGGGACCTACCGATCGCATACCCCATAATCCTCGTCGATGGCAATCGAGACGACCAGCACGCTCTCGCCGGTGTTCCCGCTCGGCAGCAGGCTGGACGCGCGCGGCCACGTGGAGGTCGGCGGTTGCGACCTGATCGAGCTCGCACGCGAGTACGGCACGCCCGCGTACGTGGTCGCCGAGGACGATCTCCGCACCCGCGCGCGGCGCTTTCTCGGCGCCGGCGGCGAGCTCGCGGAGTCCGAGGTCGCCGTCGTCTTCGCGTCCAAGGCCTTTCCCTGCACCGCGGTCCTGAAGCTCTTCGCCGAAGAGGGCCTGTGGTGCGACGTCGCGAGCGGTGGCGAGCTCCATCTGGCGCTGGGCGCCGGGTTCGACCCCGCGCGCCTCGTCTTTCACGGCAACGCGAAGTCCGAGGGCGAGCTGCGCGCCGCCCTCGAGCACCGGGTGGGCCTGATCGTCATTGACAACTTCGACGAGATCGAGCGCCTCGCCGCGCTTTGCGCCGAGGGGGGCGGCCGCGGCGAGCGCCAGGCGGTGCTGATCCGCGCGACGCCCGACGTCGCTGGAGACACCCACGCCAAGATCTCCACGGGGCAGGCCGATTCGAAGTTCGGGTTCCCGATGGCAGAGGTTGGCGAGGCGAGCGAGCAGATCAGGCGCGTCGCGGGGCTCGAGCTGCGCGGGATCCACGCCCACATCGGCTCTCAGATCTTCGACCTCGCGCCGTTTCGCCGGACCGCCGCGCAGCTCTCGACGCTCGGGCGCTTTCCCGTCTGGGACCTCGGCGGCGGGCTCGGCGTCGCCTACACGGCCGACCAGCAGCCGCCAACGATCGAGGAGTACGTGCGCGCGATCGCGGACGCCGCGCGTGAGCACCTCGGCGCGCACAGCCTGCTGATGATCGAGCCCGGGCGCGCGCTCACGGCGCCCTCGGCCGTGACGATCTACACGGTCGAGAGCGTCAAGCGCAACGTCTCGACATGGGTCGCGGTCGACGGCGGCATGTCCGACAACCTGCGGCCGATGCTCTACGGCGCGCCCTACGAAGCGCACGTCGCGGACCGTCTCGGCGGCACCACTCCGTGCGTGCTCGCGGGCAAGCACTGCGAGTCGGGCGACGTGATCGTGCGCGAGGCGCTGCTCGCGGACCCGCGCGTCGGGGACGTCGTCGTCACTCCCGTCACGGGCGCCTACACCTATGCGATGGCGAACAACTACAACGGCGTCCCGCGGCCGCCCGTGATCTTCTGCAAGGACGGGGAGGCCCACGTGGTGGTGCGGCGCGAGACCCTCGATGACCTCAGTGGGCGCGATGTCTCCTAGCGCGTTCAACGTCGGCCTGCTCGGGTTCGGCACCGTCGGCTCGGCGTTTGCCGAGCTGCTCGAGGAGCGAAGCGCAAGCATCGCGGCACTGACGGGACGCAAGCCCGTCATCTGCGGCGTGCTCACGCGCTCGCGCGGGAGCTTCGAGGAGATCCTCGACTCCTGCGACCTGCTCGTCGAGCTGATCGGTGGCATCGAGCCCGCGCGCGAATACCTGCTGCAGGCGATGCGCGCGGGCAAGGATGTCGTTACCGCGAACAAGCAGCTGCTCTGCGAGCACGGCGAGGAGCTCTTCGAGGCCGCCCGCGAGCACCGCGTGCAGCTTCGCTTCGAGGCCGCCGTGGCCGGCGTGATCCCCGTCGTGCGCGTCCTCCAGGAGTCGCTCGCGGGCGCGCACGTCGAGCGCATCCACGGGATCGTCAACGGCACGACGAACTTCATCCTCTCCGAGATGGAGGGCGGCGCGAGCTACGCGGAGGCGCTCGCCGAGGCCCAGCGCCAGGGTCTCGCCGAGGCCGACCCCTCCGAAGACGTGACCGGGCGTGACGCGGCCGCGAAGATGGCGATCCTCGCGCGGCTCGCCTTCGGCACGCCCGTGCGCCTGCGCGACGTGCGCTACGAAGGCATCGAGCACCTGCAGAGCGACGACCTGCAGTATGCGCGCGAGCTCGGGCTCGGCCTGAAGCTGATCGGCACGGCCGAGCGCCTCGACGGAGGCGTCTCCGTGCGCGTGCACCCGGCGTTCCTCTACGGAGGGCATCCGCTGGCCGCCGTGGGCGGCCCCTTCAACGCGGTCACGTTGGAGTCCGAGGCGATCACGGAGATCACGATGTCCGGCCCGGGAGCGGGCGGCCGGCAGACGGCGAGCGCCGTCCTCGGAGACCTCGTGAGCGCGATCACCAAACGCGCCGCGCCGCCGCCACCACCGGAGCCGCTCGAGGTCGTCGGCGACGTCGAGAGCGCCTTCTACTTGCACATGGAGGTCGCCGACGAGCCCGGCGCGCTCGCCGCGATCGCCGGGCTGCTCGGCGAGCAGGGCGCCTCGATAAAGTCGGTCGTGCAGCGCGGGCTGGGAGACAATGCGCGGCTCGTGATGGTGACCCATCCGGTCTCCGAAGCCCGTCTGCGCGAGGCGAGCCGCCTGATCGGCGAGCTCGAGTTCGTTGGCTCGGCGCCGCGCGTGATTCGTGTGATCGAAGAGGAGTTTCTATGAGCCCGCAGGAGGCCGGCCGGTGACCGTCGTGCAGACACGCCCGACGCTCATCGAGCGGTGGCGCGAATACCTGCCGTTCGCGGCCGATGACCCCATCATCAGCCTCAACGAGGGCTTCACGCCGCTCGTCTACGCGCCCGTGATCTCGGAGCGCGTCGGTGCGGAGGTCTACTTCAAGTGCGAGGGCGCAAACCCCACTGGCTCCTTCAAGGACCGTGGGATGACGTGCGCCGTCTCCGACGCGGTGCGCAGCGGCGCAAAGGCCGTGATCTGCGCGTCCACGGGCAACACGGCCGCAAGCGCGTCGGCATACGCGGCGCGCGCGGGCATCACGTGCGCGGTGATCATCCCCGAGGGCCGGATCGCGCGTGGCAAGCTCGCCCAGACGCTGATCCACGGCGCGCGCGTGATCTCGCTCCAGGGGAACTTCGACGACGCGCTGAAGGTCGTTCGCACGCTCGTCGAGGAGCACCCGATCTCGCTCGTGAACTCGCTCAACGAATTCCGCATCGAAGGGCAGAAGACGGCGGCGTTCGAGCTGCTCGAGGACCTCTCGGGCGAGCTCGACCTGCTCTGCATCCCCGTCGGCAACGCGGGGAACATCACGGCCTACTGGCGTGGGTTTCGCGAGATGGGCGCCGCGCCGCGGATCTTCGGCTTCCAGGCCGAGGGCGCCGCGCCGCTCGTGCTCGGCCATCCCGTGGAGCATCCCGAAACGGTCGCCTCCGCGATCCGCATCGGCAGGCCGGCGCGCGGCGAGGAGGCGCTCGCCGCCGCGTCCGAGTCGGGCGGCTCGATCCGCACGGTCTCCGACTCCGACATCCTCGCCGCCTACAGGCTGCTCGCGAGCAAGGAAGGGATGTTCGTCGAGCCGGCCTCGAACGCCTCCGTCGCGGGCCTGCTCAAGTACGGCGCCGACGGCGCGAGCCGCGTCGTCTGCGTGCTCACGGGCCGCGGCATCAAGGACCCCGAGGCCGCGCTCGAGCAGACCGAAGGCGCGCTCATCCGCTGCCCCGTCGAGATGCCTGCGATCGAAGAGGCGGTGCTCGGCGAGCGCGAGGCGTTCGCGGAGGTTGCGTCGGTGGCGCCTGGAGGGGCGACCGTAGGCGCATGATCAGGCGGCGGGTCGTGCGCGTTCCCGCGTCCTCGGCCAATCTCGGTCCCGGTTTCGACAGCCTCGCCGCCGCGCTCAGCCTGCACCTCGAGCTCGAAGTCGAGGAGACCGGGAGCTTTGCCTTTGAAACCGACCTCGCGGTTCCGCGCGGCCGCGAGAACCTCTCCGTGCAGGCCTTCGAGCGGCTTCATCCCGCCGACGACTTCACCTTCCGCGTGCGCTCCGCGATCCCGCTCGCGGGTGGGCTCGGGTCGAGCGCGGCGGCGATCGTCGCTGGGCTCGTGGCGGCCGATCACCTCTTCGAGCTCGACGCGGAGCTGCTGGCGCTCGCGAGCGAGCTCGAGGGACACCCGGACAACGTCGCTGCGGCGCTGAAGGGCGGCTTCGTCGTCTGTGCGGACGGTCGAGGCGACGCGCTTCGAGGCGCCGACGGGCCTCGAGGCGCTGGCGGTGGTGCCGCGCGAGCCGCAGGGGAAACGTGCCGGGCACGCCCGCGTGAGCACCTCCAGCGCGCGCGCGGCGCTCCCCCGCAAGGTGCCGCTTCAGGACGCGGTCTTCAACGTCGCTCACTGCGCGCTGCTCATGCTCGGGTTGACGACGGGCGACTGGGACCTCGTCGCGCGGGGTCTCGACGATCGCCTGCATCAGCCGCGCCGGGGCGAGCTCTTCCCGCGCTCCTACGAGCTGATCGCCAAGGCACGCTCGCTGGGCGCCCTCGGGGCGACGATCTCAGGCGCAGGGCCGACGGTGCTCGTCTGGTGCTTCTACGAGCAGACGGGCGCCGTCGTCGAGGCGCTCAACGCCGAGGTCGGCAAGTGGGCGAGCGTGATGCGCGTGCCCTTCGAGCCTCAGGGCGCCTACGTGCAGGAGCTCTAGGCCGTCTCGCGCGCGAGCTGCTGCACCGCTCGCCGCGCCTCCTCGAAGCCGCCGAGGCGCTCCAGCAGTTCGTCGGCGAGCGCGACATAGTCGGCGCCCAGGTCGGGGCGGTGGTCGAGGATCGACACGGCGCGCTCGGCCGACTCCGCATAGGCGATCGAGGAGCGCACGACGGTCGCGAAGACCTTCTCGCCGAAGCGCTCGCGCAGCGACGCGAGCGCCTCGCGCGAGTGCACGGTCCGCATGTCCGCGAGATTCAGCAGCACGCCGAGGAGCTCGAGTTCGTTCTGCAGCGTGTCGCGCGCGAGCTGCACGACCTCCATCGCCTGCTCGACACCCTGCAGCGCGAAGTACTGCGCCTCCGCGGTGATGAGCGCCCAGTCCGCGGCCGCGAGCGCGTTCACGGTGAGCAGCCCGAGCGAAGGCGGGCAGTCGATGAAGATCAGCTCGTAGCGATCGGGCGTCTTCGCGAGCGCCCGGCGCAAGGTGAGCTCGCGGCCGATCTTGCCCCCGAGCATGAGCTCGGTCTCGGCGAGGCTCAGGTTCGCGGGCACGATGTCGCCGTTGGCGTCGATCGCCTCGTGCACGCTCGCGCGGTCGGCGAGCACATCCGCGATCGTGGGCTCGGCGTCCGAGGGCACGTCGAGGTAGTCCGAGAGGTTGCCCTGCGGGTCGAGGTCGACGAGCAGCGTCGGCAGCTGCGCGCGCGCCATGACGTCTGCGAGCGTTCGCACCGCCGTCGTCTTGCCCGTGCCGCCCTTCTGCGAGAGCACTGCGATCGTTATGGGCACGGCGCGCAATGTAGTGCTGAGCCTCGCCGGATGTCGGCTGCTCTCGCGGGCCCGCCCCGGTGCGGGCGTCTCGGAACCTCTAGACGGTGGTTTCGAGCTCTTCGCCCGGCAGCATCTGCGTCGTCGGCAGCGGGTCGCTGAGGAAGACGAGCCGGTGGCGGCCGACGAGCACCTCGTCGCCGTCGCTCAAGGCCCGCCATTCCACGCGCTCGCCGTTCACGAACACGCCGTTGAGGCTGCGGTCGTCGAGCACCCGCACGCCGTCGGCCTGCCGCACGATGAGCGCGTGGCGACGCGAGACGGTGGGGTCGTCGAAGCGGATATCGGCTGCGAGGCTGCGCCCGATGCGCGTCCACTCGCGCGTGAGCGCGACGAGCTTGATCGCGTCGTCCTCCTCGTAGGCGAGGTACTCGCCCGGATCGTCCATCTGCGTGCGCGCGCGGGTGAGCCAGGCGTCGCGGCCCTGGGGATCCTGGTGCATCGACGCGCGAGAGAAGCGGGTGGTCGCAAAGAGCGAGGCGCGCACGAGCTCGTTGCTCTTGCATTTCGGGCACTCGCGTGGAGCGCTCGAAGCGGGCGGCGTGACGGTCAGCGTATGCCCGCAACGCTGACAACGGAACGAGCCACTGCCCGGCATTGTGCCTTGCGTAGAAGACTCGATCAGCAGCTCCCTTTGTTGCATGAGGACACCCGAAGCGTCCTCTACCGGAGACGTAGACGGAGGGACGGCGAAACCCGATTGTACCACCGTCCGGCTTGCGCCCGGCCGATCTCGATGCCTCCTTTGCCGGGTCGCATATGCGCTGCGCGCGCAAGCTCTGACCTGCCGCTACCTCGAGCTCGCGCACCCTGGAGAATCCTTGGCATGCACCGCGCTTTTAGACTTCCCGCACCGTGGACCCCATAAACCTCTCGATCGTCGTCGACGCGCCGCGTCGAGCGGGTGTTCGATTTCCTCCAGGACATCTCCAACCACCCCCGCTTCACGGACCATTTCTTCACCGACTGGCGCCTGACGCGGGAGGACCCGCGGGGCCTCGGCGCGGGCGCGCGTTTTCGCATCAAGGCGCCGCTCAACCGCTTCGCTTGGGGCGATCTCACCTTCACGGAGCTCGAGCCGCCATACCGGCTCGTCGCGACCGGCCGCATGGGGAAGGCGAACCGCATTCGCATGATCGCCGTCTACGAGCTCGCGCCCGCCGCGAGTGGCACGACGCGGGTGAGCCTGACCTTCGAGACGATCCCGCCCCTGCTCACGGACCGCCTTCGCGAGGCGCTCGGCGCACGCTGGTGGATGAAGCGCCAGCTCTCACGTGCCTTGCGCCGCCTGCGCTCGATCATGGAGAGCGCGGAGCCGCCGCCGGTTAGACTGCCCCGCGGCATGCGAACCGCGCGTAATCCCGCTCTGCTGCTCGCCAGCGCGCTGATCGCCGCGTTCTCGCTGAGCGCGTGCGGGAGCGCGGACAACATCGAAACCTCCGGCACCTATGCCGGAGAGGGCGGGGCGGCGGCGCCCTACCTGACCGTCGGCCCGCTCGTCTATCAGGTGCAGATCTCGCGTCAGCTCAACCCCTTCGACGAAGAAGACTCCGAGTACCTCGCGGGCCTGAGCCCCGCGCAGGCAAGGCTCGCGCCGGGCGAAGAGTGGTTCGCGGTCTTCATCCAGGTGCACAACGACACCTCGCACCCGCAGCGCTCGGCGACCGTGCTTGCGCTCTCGGACACGCAGGGGTATCGATACACGCCGGTCATCCCCGTGGGAGCGAACCCCTACATCTACTCGGGCGGCGATGGTCCCTGCCGACGGCCAGATACCGGGGCCCAACTCGACCGCGGTCTTCGGCCCGACACAGGGCGTGCTGCTGCTCTACAAGATCAAGGTCTTCTCGCTCAACAACCGCCCGATCACGATCAGGATCATCGATCCGACGAACCCGTCACTGACCGCCTCGGCGGAGCTCGACGTCTGACGCGGCGCGCAGCGGCTCGGCGGCCTCTTCGACGCGTCGCCACGGGCGCTTGTAGGCGATCCAGGCCGCGGCGGCGACGAGCAGCATGGCGCAGAGCGTCCACCCGAGCGCCGTCGTTTCGACGCCCACGTACTTGAGGCCGGACGCGGCGATCACGAACGTGATCACCGGCCTGATGTAGCGGTCGGGCGCGGTCGAGGAGAGCAGCGACCCGACGAAGACGGCGGGCACGCTTCCGATCACGAGCGAAGCCGTGACGCCGAACGAGATGTGTCCGAACACGAGCGCGCCGAGCGCCGCGGCGAGCGTCAGCGGCACCGCTTGCGTGAGGTCGGTGCCGACGAGTTGGCCGGCGCTGAGCATCGGGTAGAGGAACAGCAGGAGGATGATCATCAGCGAGCCCGAGCCGACCGACGTCATGCCGACGACGATCCCGCCGATGACGCCGATCGCCACCGTGCGGAGCGGGCGCGGCACGACCTCGTGGACGAGCGCCGAGCGATCCTGGCCCGACCGGCGATCGAGCACGTAGCGCAGCAACATGGCGCCGGCGCCGATCAGCAGCGCGACGCCGAGCGCTATTTCGACGTGGTGCTGTGCGGACTTCGTATGGCCGATGAGGTGCAGCAGATAGGCGCCGAGAAACGCGGCGGGCACCGAGCCGAGGACCATCCAGCCGACGAGGCGGAGGTTCACCGTTCGCTGGCGCAGGTGGACCGCCGCGCCGATCGGGCGCATCACGACCGCCGCGACGAGATCGCTCGAGATCGCGGTCGAGGGCTGCACGCCGAAGAGGAGGATCAGCATCGGTGTCATCAGGGCTCCTCCGCCCGCACCCGTCATTCCCACGAGCAGCCCTATGACTGCGCTTCCAAGGACGATGTATGGATCGACGTGCATCTTCAGCCCGCCAGCGGCGCTGGTCCTCCCGCCCGCCGGTCCGCAGATGGTAGTCTCGCGCACCCGTGGCCAAGACGGTGTTCATCACGGGCGCGAGCTCGGGCATCGGGCGCGCTCTCGCGAGCGAGCTGGCGGTGCGCGGTGACGACCTCTTCCTCACCGCGAGACGCGCGGACGTGCTCGAACAGGCTCGTGGCGAGATCCTCGCCGCCCACCCGGAAAGGCGCATCGAGATCCGTGAGCTCGACGTGACGGACATCGACGACGTCGCGAACGCGCTGCAGGAGGCGGAGCAGAAATTCGGGCGCATCGACATCGTCGTGGCGAATGCGGGTGTCGGGAATTCCGGTCGCGTCGGAGCGGGCAACGTCAAGCGCGCGCGCACGATCGTCGAGACGAACCTCGTCGGCGCGATCGCCACCATCGACGCCGCGGTCGCGCTCTTCCGGCGCCAGGGCGGGGAGGGCCAGATCGTGGGCATCGGCTCGGTAGCCGGGGTGCGCGGCTTTCCCGGCTCGAGCTCCTACAGCGCCTCCAAGGCCGGCCTCGAAACCTACCTCGACGCGGTGCGTGCGGAGACGCTCAGCGAACCGATCACGGTGACGACGATCGCTCCCGGGTACATCGACACGCCGATCAACAACGACATGAAGAGCCGACCCTTCCTGGTCGACGTGGAACAGGCCGCGCGCACGATCGCGCAGCTCATCGAACGGCGCGTGCGCTATGCGACCGTTCCGCGTTTTCCCTGGACCGTGCTCGCGCCGATCATGCGCGTCATCCCGACGAGCTGGATCGTGCGCGCGATGCCGCACCGCGACCCGCCGCCCACCGCCTGAGTGGCGCATTGGCCGTGCCGCCGTCTGAGGTCATCACGAAGGCGAGCCCACGCTCGGTCGAGGACACCGTCACGCGCTTCAGCGCGCTCGCGTCAGAGAAAGGGGTAAAGGTCTTTGCGGTGATCGACCACAGCGGCGAGGCTGAGGCCGTGGGGCTCGCGCTGCGCGATACCAAGCTCGTGATCTTCGGAAGTCCGCGCGCCGGGACGCCCGTGATGCAGGCCGCACCGCTCGCCGCCCTCGACCTTCCGCTGAAGATCCTCGTGTGGGACGACGGCGGCCAGACGCGCGTCAGCTACGTCGCCCCCGCGGCGCTCGCTGTGCGCTACGCCCTGAGCGCGGAGCTCGCCCCGGCGCTCGGCGCCATCGACGCGCTCACGGATGCGCTCGTCGCGAGCTGACCTCTCGGACATACGCACAGACCGCCGGTCCTGAATCCTGGACTTGTGGCTGTGTCCGACGGCGCCTCCGACGTGCGAGCGTTCGCGACGCACTGGGTGTAGGGCCCACTGGTCCGACGCCCGCTGTTCCTTAAATGCCGTGACCAATGAGTGCATGGTGGGATAGCTGCCGCTGCCCGCCGGCTCTCTCTTCCCTGCATTCAACCCCTCCACGGAAGGACTACCGCGTGATGGCTTCTCCCTTGCGTCGATTGCTGGCGTGCGCGCTGAGTTCGCTCGGCATGCTGGCCGCCGTTGGCCTTTTCACGATAATTCCGGCGGCCCAAGCGGCTCCGTTACCACCACTCAACCTCGAAACCGCCACTGGCGCAGAACTCGAGAAGTTGCTGGAAGAAAAAAAGCTGACTTCTGTCGAGCTCGTGCAGCTCTATGAGGCGCGCATCGCGGCGCTCAGCAAGGCGGGGCCGGGGTTGAACGTGTTCACGCAGCTCAATCCGGACGTGATGGAAGAAGCAAAGAAGGCCGACGAGGAGCGCGCGGAAGGCAAGCACCTCGGCCCCGCGATGGGCCTTCCGATCCTCCTCAAGGACATCATCGACGCCACGCCGATGTACACCAGCGCGGGCGATTGGGCGCTGCGTGAATCGTTCCCCGAAAAGGACTCGGGCGTCGCTCGCAACCTCCGCGCAGCACGGCGTGATCGTCCTCGGCAAGGTCGGCCTCTCGGAGTGGGCCAACAGCTTCGGCAGCCAGCCCTCGGGCTTCTCCAACCTCACCGGCCAGGTGCTCAATGCGAACGACGCGGCCGAGGGCCCGAGCGGCTCCTCGTCGGGCTCCGGCGCCGCGGCCGCTGCCGGCCTTGCCGCGCTGACGATCGGCACGGAAACCGGAGGATCGATCATCAGCCCCTCGACCGCTGAGGAGGTCGTGGGCCTGCGTCCGACACTCGGGCTCGTTCCCGGGTTCGGCATCGCGCCGATCGACGTCTCGCGCGACACCGCGGGACCGATGGAGCGGTGCGCCGAGCGTGATCCCGTTCGAGTTCCACCGCGACCTCGACGCGTACCTCGCGCACACTCCGGGCCACGGTCCGAAGTCCCTGGAGCAGGTCATCGAATACAACAACGCGAACCCGCTCGAGGGGCTGAAGTATGGCCAGGGTGGCCTGCTCTCCGCCGAGGCGCTCGAATACACGAACGCCACGACGAAGGCCGCCTACGAAGAAAACCTCGCGAAGGGGAAGACCGAAGACCGCGAAACGATCAGCAAGCTCCTCGAAGGCGGCTACTCGGCAATCATGGTGCCCGCCGGAAGCGCGCTCGTTGGCGTCGCCGATCGCGCCGGCTACCCGGTGCTAACGGTGCCCGCCGGCTTCGGTAACCAGAACAGCTCGACGGGCGGCGACCCGGTCGGCGTCAACTTCATCGGGCCCGCGTTCAGCGAGGCGCAGCTGCTCGATGACGGCTATGCGTTCGAACAGGGGACGAAGGCGCGCCAGAGTGGACCTGCCTACATGGTCTCGACGGTGCACCCGAACCCGACCCTCTCGGGGGCGCCGAGCGAGACCAACCAGAGCATGTTCCGGTGCGTCCCGGGCAGCGCGTTCTTCAAGCCCTACGACTGCAATCCGGGCGAAGTCGAGAACCCGCTGGCGGTGTTCACAGGGTTCCCGTTTCCTGGATCCCCGTTTCCGGGGTTCCCCTTCTGACGCTCACCCTCCAGGCGCTGGCTTAAGTCAAGCCAGGCCGACTGAGCCAAGGCACCTCGGCCTCCCCTCCTCGGGAGGTCGAGGTGCTTAACGGGGCCTCGCCGCTCACGCCCCGCCGGTTCCCAGCGACTGATACAGCGCGTCGATCAGCGCCCGGTTGCGAGGGTCCCGCCACTGCGGCCCGCCGCGGTTCATCACGTAGGCGAAGGCAACCCCTGCGTCGGGGTCCGCGAAGCCCACGGAGCCACCAGCGCCGAAATGGCCGAACCCGCTCGGCCCCGGGCCGAACGGCCGCTCGGGCTGCGTGAGCTGGAAGCCGAGGCCGAACCGCGAAGGACGCGCGAGCACGAGGTCCTCGCCGCAGGAGGCCTCGCGCGTCGCCTCGGCGAGCACCGCCGCATCGACGGGAGAGCGCGAATCACCAAGCAGCGCCGCATAGAAGCGAGCGATGCCGCGCGCATCGGCGTGGAGGTTCGCCGAGGGCAGCTCCGCGTCTCGCCATGCCGTGCTGTTTACGGTGCCGATGCCGGTGGCGCCCGGTGGGTTGAGGTAAGCGAGCCTGCGCAGCGGGCCCCACTCGGCTCCGGAGCCGCCATCCACGACCGAGGTCGGCAGCGCCACGTCGAACACATATTCGGCGCATCGCGCGCGCTCCGCGGGCGGGAGTCCGAAGCTCAGCTGCGCTCCCAGCGCCTCGGCGAGCTCGCGGCGAAGGACGGTCCCGATCGACTCGCCCGCGACCCGCCGCACGAGCTCGCCAACGAGAAACCCGAAGGTGTGCACGTGGTAGCCGTGGGCCGACCCCGGTGTCCACCAGGGTTCCTCCTGCGCCAGTGCGCGAGTGACCGCCTCCCAGTCATAGAGCGCGCCCTCGGGCAGCTCGGCGCGGATCGCCGCGAGGCCCGCTCGGTGGCTCAGCAGCTCGCGGGCGGTGATCGGCTCCTTGCCGCCGGCGGCGAACTCCGGCCAATGACGCGCCACGGGGTCCTCGAGCTCGAGGAGACCGTGCGAGACGAGCAGCAGAAGGCACGCCGCGGCGAGCGCCTTGCCGACCGAGAAGACGTTCACGAGCGTGTCCTCGCGCCACGGGCGCGTGCGCGCTGCGTCGGCGAAGCCCGACCACAGGTCGACCACCGTCTCGCCCTCGAGCATCACGGCCACCGCGGCACCCAGCTCCGCTCGGACTGCGAAGTTCTCTTCGAACGCCTCGCGCACCGCGCGAAAACGGGCGTCGCAGATGCCGCCGAGCTCGGACGCGGAAGCCTCGATCGGCGAACCCTACCCTCCGAGCTCCCAACTTTCCGTTAAAGGACAAGGCCGATTTCACCGACGTAGAAGCTATGGCGACGATTGACCCACAGCCCGACGGGTCAGAGGCCAAGGGTTCGGCCCCGTCGGCGCCGCCGGATCCGGTAGGCGAGCCGCAGGACGGTCTGCGGCCGCTGGGCGAGGCGCTCAAGGCGCGCGCGTCCGACGTCTTCGAGCGCACCGCGGCCCGCGCGAAGGGCCGCGAACGCGACATCGAGCTGTCCGTCCAGGAGCGCTTCCGCGAGATCAACACGAGCTCCACGATCGCGATCGCGAGGTGGTTCTCCGGCGAAGGCGCCGAGGGCGCGATCGAATCGGGCCAACAGACGTGGCTCATCTACGGAGAGCTCGCGGCTCGGCGGGCGGCATCGCTCAAGCAGCTCACGAAGCGCCACATATGGTGGCGTGACTCGGTTGCCAGCGTTCTCCGCGAGAGCGCCGCGGATCTCGACGTCGCCCCCGATGCGCTCGCGCAGGCGCTCAACATCCTTCAGATGAGCCTCGAGTTCGGGCTCGTGCACATGGCGAAGTGCTTCGACTCCGAGCGCGAGAAGACGGACGAGGAGCTCGCGCACCGCGAAGAGGAGCTCGCCTTCATGGCGACGCACGACTCGCTCACGGGCCTTCCCAACAGGACCCTGATCCAGGACCGTGTCGAGCAGATGCTCGCGCGCGCCGCGCGCAAGCAGAGCCAGGTGGGGGTCCTGTTCGTCGACGTCGACAACTTCAAGACCGTCAACGACACGCTCGGGCACTCCGCCGGCGATGAGCTCTTGCGTGGCGTCGCGGCGCGGCTCGACGGCGTGCTCCGCGGCTCCGACGCGCTCGGACGGCTCGGCGGCGACGAGTTCGTGGTGATCTGCGAGGAGCTGTCACTCGAGACGGGTCCCGAGCTGATCGCCGAACGCCTGCTGGAAGCGCTCAAGCCGCCGTTCGAGCTCGGCGAGGGCCAGAACGCGCGCTTCACCGTGAGCGCGAGCATCGGCGTGGCGATCGGCGCCGGAACCTCGGCGGACGAGCTCTTGCGGCAGGCGGACATCGCGATGTACCGCGCGAAGTGGGAAGGCAAGGACCGCTACGCCGTCTTCGAGACCGGGATGCAGGACACGATCCAGCGACGCGCGGAACTCAAGATGGACCTCGGGGACGCCGCCGAGCGCGACGAGTTCGTGCTCGCCTATCAGCCGACCTTCGCGCTCAGCGACAAGCGCCCGAGGGGGCTCGAGGCGCTGATCCGCTGGCGCCACCCACAGCGCGGGATGCTCGCGCCCGACGAGTTCATCCCGCTCGCCGAGGAAACCGGCGCGATCGATGACATCGGACGATGGGTGCTGCAGCGTGCATGCGCGCAAGCTGCGACGTGGCGCCGCGGCGGCTACGACATCGGGATGGCGGTCAA
The DNA here is from genome assembly GCA_963738355.1 of uncultured bacterium. GTDB lineage: Bacteria > Actinomycetota > Thermoleophilia > Solirubrobacterales > Solirubrobacteraceae > Palsa-744. The sequence goes on along the minus strand of CAVTWF010000004.1, from coordinate 85,925 downwards.
CGTCTCCGCGTGCCAGCTCGACAGCGATCGGCTCGTCGCGGACATCGAAGCGGCGCTCGCGGACAGCGGCCTCGACGCGCCAGCGCTCACGATCGAGATCACCGAGACGACGCTCATGCGCAACGTCGAGGAGACCGCGCACAGGCTCGCCGCGATCAAGAGCCTCGGCGTGCGCATCGCCATCGACGACTTCGGTACCGGCTACTCGTCGCTCGCGCACCTCCAGCGCTTCCCAGTCGATGCGCTCAAGATCGACAGATCCTTCATCACTGGGCTGAGCAAGAACAAGGAGGGGGAGAAGCTCATCCATACGCTCGTGCAGCTCGGCAAGGCGCTCTCGATCGAGACCTTCGCCGAGGGGATCGAGCAGGAGCAGCAGCTCTCCAAGCTCAGGCACGAGCACTGTGACAGCGGCCAGGGCTTCTTCTTCGCAAAGCCGATGGACGTCGAGGCCACCGAAGCATTCATGCGCGCGCATGGCGCCAACGACCCGTCGCGCGCCATCGAGCCCAACCACACGGCGTAGTCTCCGTCCTCGCGTTCGCTGTGCGCCGCGAGCGCGCCGGGGTATCGTCTGCGGACCGTGCCATCCGCGCGCCGGCCCCGCATGCTCCCGAGACGCCATCCGATTCACGGTCGCTGGCCGAGGGTCGCCGCCGTCGCCGCGCCGCTGAGCTCGGCGGCGCTCTATGCGGCGCGCGATCGCTTGCCCGCCGGCGAGCGCTGGAAGTGGGCGGCCTTGCCGGTGCTCCTCTGGCACCAGGTCGAGGAGTGGGTGTGGCCCGCCGGCTTCATGGAGTGGCTCAACCGCGACGTCTTCAAAAGCTCGTCGGACGTCGCGCCGCTGACGCCCGCCCGCGCCGCGATCGTGAACGTCCGCTTCGGCTGGGGCATGAGCCTCGCCACCTCCGCGCTCGCGGACCGCGTGCCCGCCGTGGCGATCTTCACCAGCGCCTCGAACGCGGCGAACGCCGCGATGCATCTCGGCTGGGCGGCGCGCCACCGGCGCTGGGATCCGGGCGCAGTCACCGCCGCGCTGCTGCTCCTCCCCTGGAGCATCGCGGGCCTGCGCACGCGCATCGGCCGTGAAGGCGCTCCGGTCTCGCAGCAGGTGGCCGGCCTCGCGGCCGGCGCTGGCGGCTTCGTCGGCCTCGTGACGACGATGCGCCGAAACCTGCCTTCGCGTTCACGCTGAGCGCCCGCACCGCGTTGTACCGGAGGTTGACGGCTTCGTACCTCGCTGGTACAGTTTGTGGTCGGCGACTCTTCTTCCCCGCCGAACATCGGTCCGGGCGAGCTTCGGCCCAGTCGGAGCGAGCCCCGACCGCACAGGGATGTGCAAGTGGAGAGTGGCCGCCCGGCGCAGGCGGTCACTCCACCCGAATCCATGCTTGAGTCGAGCGCGCCGGCGATTGCACTGCCGCCGCTCGGCGGTCGTACGGCTACATTTGCTTTGGAGAACGGATGGAGGCACTCCACCTAGCGCATCACCCACACGTGGAGCCGCTCGTGCGGCCCCGCGGCGAGTCGCAGCGCGCGAGGCTTCTAGTCGCCGCGTTCGACGTCGCCGGCGAGCGCGGCATCCAGCGGACCGCGGTCTCGGACATCGTGAAGGCGGCGGGCGTCTCGCGCGGCACCTTCTACGAGCTCTTCGCCTCGAAGGAGGACTGCTTCATCGAGGCCTACCGGTGCTCCACCGATCTGCTCCTGCAGGTCGTGACGGACGCGAATCGCGAGGCGGAAGGGGATTGGCAGAAGAGCCTCCGCGCGGGTATCCGCGCCTTTCTCTGCGGGCTTGCCGTTTCGCCCAAGTTCGCACGCGCGGGGCTGCTCGAGATCCAAAACGCGGGCGACCGCGGACACGCCGAGCGCACGGCGATCGTCTCCCGTTATGCAGCCGTGTACAGATGGGTCTTCGAACAGGGCGTGCGCTCCGACCCGTCGTTGCGCGTGCCGAGCGACGAGGCGTTGTTCGTGCTGGCCGCCGGCGGAGAACAGATGATCTCGGGTTACGTGCGCGATGGACGCGTCGACGAGCTGCCCACGCTCGAGGAGCTGCTCGCGACGACGGCCGAAGCGCTGTTCCGAGGAGCCTCCGGGCAGGGGGGAGCGGAGGACGGCGCGCGCCCCGCTCGCGCCACCGATGCGGCAGACGCGCCGAGGCGCACGCGCCGCCCGCGAGCCGCCACGGGGCGGACGCGCGTGGGCAGCGCCACGGCGCCGGAGCGCGGCTGAAATCCGCTCGCCAAAGCGCAAAACGCGCTCAACCACGCCAACCACGGGCCACAACGAACCAGTCAGTGGTCTACGGGGGCCGACGAGGCTCAGTTTCGGTGCAGAAAACGCCGATCTCTACGGGCGATGACGCTCTTGGCTCCCAACGGCGGCTCCGCCGGGGATCGGCCTCGCGCGCGCGCGGCCGAAGGCGCCTCGAGCGCACACCAACAGAGCGATCTGAGCGGCCTCGGAGAGGCACTCAGAGCGCGCGCCGACGACGTCCTCGCACGCACGATCGCGCAGAGCATGGCGAAGTCGGGGAAGCGCATCGAGGGCCCGGTTCGCGAAAGCTTCGAGCGCATCTGCAGAATGTCCACTGAAGCGGTCGCGCAGTGGATGGCGGGAGGCAGGCCCGAGGAGGGCCGCTCCGCCGGGCGCGACGCGTGGGGGGTCTTCGGCGGACTCGTCGCGCATCGCGAGGTGGCGCTGAGCGAGGTGACGAAGCGCTGCTTGTGCTGGCGCGACGGCGCCAGCGAGGTGGTGCGGGAGTGCGCGGCCGAGCTGAGCGTCTCGCCGGAAACGCTCGCGAAGGCGCTCGGCATGTTGCAGGTGACGCTCGACGTCACGCTCGTTCGTGTCTGCGAGGTCTTCGAGGCCGAGCGCCAAAGCGCCGACGAGGAGCTCGCACAACGTCAGCGCGAGCTTGCGTTCATGGCCACGCACGACCCGCTGACCGGTCTGCCGAATCGGACGCTGATCCTCGACCGCGGTGAGCAGAGCCTGCTGCGCGCCCGCCGCGAACAGACTCCCGTCGCGGCGCTGCTGATCGAGCTCGACAACTTCAAGGTGATCAACGAGACGCACGGCCACGAGGCCGGCGACGAGCTGTTGCGGGCCGTGACCGTGAGGCTCGAAGAGGCGCTCGGGGAGATCGACGTCATCGCACACCTCGGCAGCGGCGCCTTCGCGGTGATTGCCGAGGGCCGCGCGCTCGAGGCCGGGCCGGAGCAGCTCGCCGAGCGCGTGCTCGAGGGGCTCGAGCAACCCTTCGAGCTCTCAGCGACGCCACCCGCGCGGCTGAGCGTGAGCGCGAGCATCGGGATAGCGAGCGGCGAGCGCGCCACCGCCGAGGAGCTCCTGCGCGACGCGGACATCGCGATGCACCAGGCGCGCCGCGAGGTGACGAGCCGCTTCGCCGTGTTCGAGTCGGAGATGAAGGAAGCGGTGCAAAACCACCTCGAGACCGAGATGGACCTCCGCGGCGCGATCCAGAACGAGGAGTTCTTCCTGCTCTACCAGCCGACGTTCGACCTGCGCGACATGAGCGCGACGGGCATGGAGGCGCTTTTGCGCTGGAAGCACCCCGCGCGTGGGGTTCTGCCCCCGAGCGAGTTCATCCCCGTGCTCGAGGACTCGGGCCTGATCACACAGGCGGGCAAGTGGGTGCTCGAGGAGGCATGCCGTCAGGGCGCGGCGTGGCGCGAGGCCGGCCACATGATCGGCGTCTCGGTCAACGTCTCGGGGCGCCAACTCGACACCGACGAGCTCGTCGGGAACGTCCGCGACGCACTCTCCGAAAGCGGCATCGACCCGGGTGCGCTGACACTCGAGATCACCGAGACGACGCTCATGCGCAACGTCGATGAGACCGTCGCTCGACTGCGCGCGGTCAAGGAGCTCGGCGTACGGATCGCGATCGACGACTTCGGTACCGGCTACTCCTCGCTCGCCCACGTGCAGCACTTCCCTGTCGACGCGCTGAAGATCGACCGCTCGTTCATCTCGCGGCTGACCGAGAACCCGGAAGGCAAGATCCTCATCCACGCGCTCGTGCAGCTGGGCAAGGCGCTCGGCATCGAGACGCTCGCGGAGGGGATCGAGCAGCACGAGGAGCTCTCCCTGCTCCAGCAGGAGCACTGCGACAGCGGCCAGGGCTTCCTCTTCGCGAGACCCCTCGACGCGGACGCCGCCGAGCGCTTCCTGCAGCGCTGGGCCCGCGATCGCACGCGGGCGCTCACCGGCAAGGTCGACCCGCTGACGACGGCGCCGTAGCGGCTAGCCCGCTGCTGCGCGGCTAGCCTGGATCGCGTTCAGCGCGCCGTCGATCACGCGCCCCGTGAAGGTCTCGCGGTCGTTCGAGCGGGGCAGCGGCTCGGCCGGAACCTCGACGCCGAGGAACGCGCATAGCGGCTCCCACCCTTCGCTCACCTCCCACACGAGCAGCTGCTCGGCGGGAACGGTGCGCTTGACCTCCTCGTTGTGGCGCACGAAGGCCTCGATCAGCTGCTCGGGGCGCTCGTGGCCGCCGGCGAACGTGCCTTCGGGCGACCAGAACATCCGCTCGACGAGCGCGACGTAGCGACTCCAGCGCGGATCGACGGTCGCGCGCGCGCTCGAGAGCAGGTGCACGAGCGACTCGCCGTGCCCCATGCTCCACACGGTCTCGCGGAAGCTCTGCTCCCAGGCCTCGGGATCGCGCACGCTCAGCAACACCTTGGCGTCGGGGTAGCGCTCGATGAGTCGCTTCCAGAAGAACCCTCCGGGCCAGTCGACGGTCGCCTCGAAACCGCCGAAGACCGACGGCCAGATTTCCTCACCGTCGAGCGCGTGGTCCCAGAGCTCAACCTGGTCGAGGTCGGCGAGGATGTTCACCCAGTGATAGCAAGGCGCAAAGCCCAGCAGCTCGAGGGCCTCCTTCTGCGTCAGCGTCCCCGTGCGCGGCATGCCCGCGCCGATCAATCTCATCGCCACTTTCTGTCCCTTTCTCGGATGGTGCTTGTCGCGTACCCTGCCGCCACGAACGCGGCGCCGACTCCGACGCCGCCGTCTCGGATATCTTGCCGTTTCCGCTCCGCCGAGCACTCCGACCCAGGAGGTCCGCAGCTGAAGGTCATCGGCGCAGGATTCGGCCGTACCGGCACCATGTCGCTGAAGGTTGCGCTCGATGAGCTCGGCGCTGGTCCCTGCCTGCACTCGCTCGAATCGCTGCGCGCGTCGGGGGGCACCGGCGCGTCCCACTGGGAGCGGCTTGCGCGCGGTGAGCAAATCGACTGGCGCGAGGCGCTCGAGGGATGGGGCTCGACGGTCGACTGGCTGGGCGCGCGCTACTACCGCGAGATCCTCGATGCGTGGCCCGAGTCGAAGGTGATCCTGAGCGTGCGCGAGCCCGACGCGTGGTACGAGAGCTGCAACGCGAGCCTGCACGCGACGCGCGGTCTCGTCGGCGCGCACCCGGCGGGCGCGGCGCCGGCGGTCCTGGAGGCCGTGGAGGACGCGATCTGGCAGGGCCTCTTCGCCGGACGCTTCCCCGACCGCGACTATGCGCTCGAGGTGTTCTCGCGCCACCGGCAAGAGGTGATCAGCACCGTCCCCTCCGCGCAGCTTCTGATCTACGACATCCACGACGGCTGGGACCCGCTGTGCCGCTTTCTCGACGTACCCGTCCCGGAGACGCCGTTTCCCCACCTCAACGGGCGCGCCGCCTTCTGGACACGCTTCGGGATCGCCGCGGAGGACGCGCCGGCGGCAACGCGCGTGCCCGCCACGCGCGGTAGGCCGACCGCTGCAAGCCCCACCCAGGCGAGTGGGCCGATATGCATCGCGGGGCTCACCCTCGCCGATTCGGAGCGCTCGTACACGCAGGCGGAGGTGCTCGCGCTGCTCGGACTCGACGGAGACGAGTTCGCCGAAGGCGTCTTCAGCCGCTGCGGCGTCGAGCGACGCCGGCTCGAGCTCGACGACGAGCTGCTCGACACGACACTGCAGGGCCGCACGGCGCAGACGGAGGAGCGCCTCACCGCCCACGCGGTGGCCGCGGTCGAGCAGTTGGCGGTTGATCCCGCGGAGGTCGGCACGATCGTGAGCGCAACGCTCTACTCGCTCGGATGCCCGACGCTCGCGCACCGGCTCATCGAGCACTTCGGCATGGATGCGCACACGGACAAGTACCACGTCGTGGGCGTCGGCTGCGCGAGCGCGGTTCCGCTTGTACGGCTCGCGGGTCAGACGCTGCGCGACCAGCCGGGCAAGAAGGCGCTCGTGGTCGCCGCGGAGAGCATGAGCGGGCTGCTCTCCGCCGCGGGCCCGCAGGATGCACGCAGCAAGACGGTCGGCTCCTCGATCTTCGGCGACGGTTGCGCGGCGATGCTCCTCGACGAAGACGCGCGCGCACAAGGTCCGCGCGTCATCGCCTCGCGTGTGCATCAGATCCCCGATACGCTCGGCGCGGTCCGCCTCGAGCTCGCGCGCGAGGACAGCTACCTGCACCTGGTGAAGGAGCTTCCCGACGTGGCGGGGGAGCACCTGCGCGCGCTGGTCGACGATTTCCTGCGCGAATGCGCTCTCACGGGGCACATGGTGGACCACTGGATCATCCATCCCGGGGGACGCCGGATCATCGAAAGCGCTCGCGACGCGCTCGCCCTGCGCGACGAGGACGTGCTCGTGAGCGTCGACGTGCTCGCGAATCGCGGCAACGTCGGCACCCCCTCGATCTTCTACGTGCTGCACGAGACGATCGCCCAGCGTGAGCCCCAGCCGGGGCAGCACGGGCTGCTCCTGACGATCGGGCCGGGCGTCACCGTGGGCCTCATGCTGCTTCGCTGGTAGCGCTCGCGAGCGCTTGTTAGCCTCCGTGCATGGAGGCGGCAGACGCTGTGATCGTGGGCGCTCGCTGCGCCGGCTCAACACTCGCGATCGCGCTCGCGCGTGAGGGATGGGATGTGCTGCTCGTCGACCGCGACACCCTCCCGAGCGAAACCATCTCGACGCACATGATCTTCCCGAACACGCTCGCACGGTTCGAGCAGTTGGGGGTGCTCGACACGCTGCGCGCCAGCCACGAGGTCCCCACGCTCGACTTTCGGATCGTCGCGCTCGGCCACGACATCGTGGGCGGCTTCACGCCGATCGACGGCTTCGACCGCTGCGCCGCACCGCGCCGCTCGGCGCTCGACAAGGCGATCCTCGACACCGCGATCGCGGCGGGAGCGAAGGTGCGGCTGGACACGCGCGTCGCCGAGCTGATCGGCGCGGGCACCGAGGAGGACCCAGTCTCGGGCGTGGCGCTCGACGGCGGTGAGCGGATCGCTGCGCGATGGGTCTTCGGAGCGGACGGGCGCGCGTCCACCGTCGCGAGCCGGCTTGACCTCGAGAAGACGCGGCCGCTCGCCGGAGAGGTGTCATTCCTATTCGCGTACTGGCGCGGCATCCCGAACGACGGGTGGGCGGTATCGGCGATCAAAGCGAATGAGATCGTCAACAGGTGGGCGGGCGAGGACGGCACCTGTCTCTTGATCGCCTGGGGCGATCAGGAGTTCACGCGAGGCTCGAGCGACGAGCGCGTGGAGCGCTACCTCGAGGAGCTGCGGCGATTCCCCGATGTGGTGCCCGCGCGCGCGCTCGCCGAGGCGGAGATGATCAGCGACCTCGTGGTCGCCCCCGAGTCGCTCATGCGCGGCTACTTCCGCACGCCGAGCGGTCCCGGCTGGGCGCTGCTCGGCGACGCCTGCCACTTCAAGCACCCCGCAACGGCACAGGGCATAGCGGACGCCGTCGAGCAGGCGATCTACGTCTCGAGTGCGCTCACGAGTGCCGACGCGAGCCTCGGCGGCTATGAGCGCTGGCGCGACGAGCGCGCCGCGGAGCATTACCAGTGGTCGTTTACCTGGGGCGCCTTCCCACGTCCGGAGGCGGAGCGCCTGTTCGCCGGCTGCGCGTCGGAGCCCGACGCCGCACGTGACCTGTGCGACAGCTTCAGCCGTCGCCTCGAGCCCTCGCAGGTGCTGACGCCCGAGCGGCTCGCGCGCTGGTACGCGGACACCTAGCCCGGCGCAGAGCGCCGCTCAGCCGCCGGCGGCGAGGCAGCCCGCCGCGCTCGAATCTCGGACGCGTCTCGAGCGTGCGATCTACTCGACGACGTCGATCACCTCGTAGACGCCCGAGACGGGCTCGCTCTGCACGAACTCCGAGAGCGCGCCCACGCGCTTGGTCTCGTCCGCGTCGGCCTCCGCGCGCCAGCGCCTGTATTCGTCCTCGGTCATGTCGAAGAGGCCGAACGAGATCAGTTCGTCCTCGTCGCGGATGTTGCGCGCGTGGTAGGCGCGCTGAAGGCCGGGTGGCTGCGCGCCGCCCGGGTCCCATGCTTGGCGGAACTGCTCCCATGCCCCGGGCTTGAGGCGACGGGCGGAAAACATCACGATCACTGTGCTGACCTCCTGGTAGGCGTCTCGCCGCGTCCCGCCGGCGAGGGGCCGGCTTGCGCAGCGCTCGGAAACCGCCCCTGGAAACTACGGCATTCGCGGCGGCGAGCTAGCTCGCGGGCGACTCGGTCGGCATCGTGGCGGTCGCGAGGTGGCTCGCGGCGGCGTTCGGTCAGAGGAGCGCTTCGACAGAATGTCGGCGCAGCAGACACGTGGTCGAGATGCGGCAGCTGCCTGTATCATCGTCCTTATGAGCACCGTGGACACGACCGCCGCGAGCGTCCGCTCGAGCCGCGGGCGGCGTAGCGTCCGCGTCAGCAGCGACGAACGCGAACAGGCGATCATGCGCACCGCGGAGCAGCTCCTGCAAGAGCGCTCGCTGACCGAGATCTCCGTTGATGATCTCGCACGCGGAGCGGGCATCTCACGATCGGCGTTCTACTTCTACTTCCCCTCGAAGGACGCCGTTGTGCTGACGCTCATCGACCGCGTTGTCGAAGAGGCGACGGCCGCGAAGGAAGCGGCCCTGAGCGATCGGCTCAGCGACCCCGCCGCGGGCGTGCGCGAGGCGATTCAGATCTTCTACGAGATGCTCGGAGCGCACCGTGCGGTGATCCGCGCGGTCGTCGAGCTCAGCGCCACCAACGCGGAGGCACGTGAGCTGCGCGCGAAGATCACCGAGGGGTGGGTCGCGAGCGTGACCGAGCGGATTGAGGAGGAGCGCGCACAGGGCGTCGCCAAGGAGGGGGTGCCGGCGCGCGAGCTCGCAACCGCGTTGGTGCAGACGAACGAACGCGTGATGCTCGCGGTGTTTGCCGAGGAGAAGCCCGCGGTGGCAGAGGACAAGCTCGTCGACGTCCTCTGCGAGATCTGGCTCGGCGCGATCTACCGCGGCTAGCGGCCCGCGCGCCTCCTATCCGGCGCCGGCCTCCACGATGCTTTCGGCCGGATGCGCCGGATCGCGCGCCAGCGAGCTGCGGATGTGCTCGCTGACGAGCTCGATCACACGCGGCCACACCCCGACGGGGAGGTCGTGACCCAATCCGGGGATCGTCAGCACGCGGGCGCCGGGAATCGCCTTCGCGGTGGCCGTCCCGCCGCTCGGGTCGACCATGCGATCGCGGTCGCCGTGGATCACGAGCGTCGGGGCGGTGATCGCGCGCAGTTCCGCGGTGCGGTCCTTCGACTTGACGATCGCCGCCAGCTGGCGCGCGACGCCTGCGCGTGCGGCGCTACCTCCGCCGCGCTCCCACGACTCGAGCGCGACCGCGCGCACCCGCTCCTCGTCGAACGGGAAGCCGTGCGATCCGATGTGGCGCCACATCTCCACCGTTCGCGCGATCGATCGTTCGCGGTCCGTGGGCACGGGCGCGAACATGCGCCGGTAGGTCGACCACGCCGGGCGACCTACGCTTCGGGCGCCGGTCGTGGACATGATCGACGTGAGCGTGCGCACGCGCTGCGGGTGGCGAGCGGCGAGCGTCTGAGCGATCATTGCGCCCATCGAGGCGCCGACGACGTGTCCGGAGTCGAGCCCGAGTGCGTCCATCAGCTCCGCGGTGTCCTCGGCCATGTCCGCGATCTCGTATTGCCCGCGCGGCCAGCGCCTCGTGGCCAGCTGCGCGATCGTCGGCGGGCGGTGCGGCGAGCGCGAGGAGCGGCCGACGTCGCGATTGTCAAAGCGCACAACGTAGTGGCCGCGGGCGGCCAGCGCATCGCAGAAGACCGGGGGCCACGAGTTCAGCTGCTGCCCGAGCCCGGTGATCAGCACGACGGGCTCGGCGGCGGCGTCGCCGCACGTGCGGTAGCAGATGCGCACGCCCTCGTGGGTGTCGCAGTAGCGCTCGAGGACCGTCATGCCGCCTGCAGCTCGCGCACAGCGGGTTCGCGCACGCGAGAGCGCACCACGGCCTTGCCACCTTCGCCGGGCGCCCACACGATGCCGCGATAGGACCACGGCTCGTCGGGCTCCGCGGTTGGCAACAGCTCGACGCGTTCCAGAAGGACACGCAGCACTACTTCCATCTCCATGTGCGCGAAGCTCGCGCCGATGCAGCGTCTGATGCCACCGCCGAACGGTATCCACGAGTAGGTGTCCGGGACAACCGCGAGGAAGCGGTCGGGGTCGAAGCGGTCCGGATGCGGGAAGAGCGTCGGGTCGTAGTGCGTGAGGCAGGCGGCGAGCAGGATGCGAGCGCCCACCGGGAGCCGGTAGCCGCCGAGCTCGAAGGGCTCGCGAACGCCGCGCCCCGCGAAGGCGATCACGGGCCGCATCCGCTGGACCTCGCGAATCGTCGCCTCGCGCAGCGCCTTACCGCCTTCGTCGGTCTCCGCCACGAGGCGCTCCACGACCTCCGGATGGCGGCGCAGCCGCTCGACCGCCCAGCTCAGCGTATGGGCGGTCGTCTCGTGGCCCGCGACCATCATCGTGACGAGCTCGTCGCGGATCTCGGGCCCGCTCATCGGGCTTCCGTCCTCGTGGCGCGCCTGCACCATCAGCGCGAGCACGTCCGCGCGGCTCTCCAGCTCGGGGTCCGCCCTCGCGACGTCCATCAGCTCGTCGAGGATTGCGTCGATTCGCGTGCGGAGCCTCCAGAAGCGCGTCCACGGCGACCACGGGCCGAGATCGTGCCACAGCCACGGCGTGAGCACGAGGCGCGTCCCCAGCGCCGTCCAACGCGGGAGGAGCTCCTCGAGCGCCTGCAGCCGGGCGCCCTCCGCGCCGAAGACGGCACGCAGGATCGCGCGCAGCGTGATCCGCTGCATCGGCCGCGTGACGCTGAACTCCACGCCCTGTGGCCAGTGGTCGATCTCGTCGGCCGCGACCTCCGCGATCATCGACTCGTACTGCTTCATTCGCTGTCCCTTGAAGGGAGGCAACAGCAGCTTCCGCTGCTCCATGTGCTCGCCCTCGTCGATGCCCAGCAGCGAGTGCTGGCCGAGGATCGTCCGCAGCGGGCTCTGCGAACCCGCGTGCAGAACCGTCGGGTCGGCGCGGAATGTTTGCTTGATGAGCTCCGGGTCGGACACGATCACGGTCGGGCCAAGGCCGAACACGCGCGCCGTCACCAGCGAGCCGTACTTGCGGCGCATGCGCTCGAGGTACGGTCGCTGCCGCGTCCGCATCGCGAGCGTCTGGAGCGCCATCGGGAACTGCGGGCCCGGCGGCATCCCCTCGCGCGGTGCCTCCACGATCGCGGCGTCGCTCATGCGGCTGCCACCAGGGCGTCGTCGACAGCGGGCTCCTCGGCCGTCCCCGCGGGTGGGCTCGAGAAGCGCATCGCGTCGTCGAGCGGGCCGCGCTTGAGGAGCCTCACGTCCTTGACGTAGTTCTGATGCAGCCGCCACGGCGCGCGCGCGCCCTGCTTGGGGAGCCCGTCGAGCGCGCGCAGTACGTAACCCGCCTTGAGGTCGATGATCGGCACGCGCGGCTGCGATTCGGTGGGGGCAAGCGGCGTGCAGATCGGCGTGCCCCGCGCGTCCATCGTCTGGAGCAGCCGGCAGACGTACTGGGCGACGAGATCCGCCTTGAGCGTCCAGGAGGCGTTCGTGTAGCCGATGGTGAACGCGAAGTTGGGGACGCCGCAGAGCATCATGCCCTTGTACGCGACCATCTCGCCGAGATCCACGGGGACGCCGTCGACGCTGAGCGTCATGCCACCGAGGAAGAGCACGTTGAGACCCGTCGCGGTCACGATGACGTCCGCCTCCAGCTCCGTGCCCGAGGCAAGCTCGAGGCCGCGCTCGGTCAAGGTCTCGATCTCGTCCGTGACGATCGCCGCCTTGCCGGCGGAGATCGACTTGAAGAGGTCGCCGTCGGGGACGAGGCAGAGCCGCTGGTCCCACGGCTTGTAGCGCGGCGTGAGATGGGTGTCGACGTCGTAGCCCTCGGGAAGCTGGCCGCGGGCGAGGCGGCGGATGAGGCCCGCCATCATGCCGGGCGCGCGCCGGCAGAGATTGAAGTTGAGCATCGTGAGCAGCACGTTCTTCCAGCGCACGAGTGAGTACGCGCGCGCGGGGGAGAGCCGGCGCCGGAGCGCGGTGGCGATCGGGTCGATGCCGGGAATCGAGAGGATGTAGGTGGGCGAGCGCTGGAGCATTGTCACCTGTGCGCCCTGCTCGGCAAGAGCGGGGACGAGCGTGACTGCCGTCGCGCCGCTCCCGATCACGACCACGCGCTTGCCGGCGCAATCGAGGTCCGCGGGCCAGTGCTGCGGGTGAATGATCTCGCCGCCGAACCGCTCACTGCCCGCAAATCGCGGGCTGTAGCCTTCGTCGTAGCGGTAGTAGCCGGTGCACGCGAAGAGCAGGCTGCATGTGAACCGCACATGCGCGCCGCTGTCCACGTCGAGCGCTTCGACGGTCCACCGGGCGTCGCTGGGCGACCAGTCGGCGCGCAGCGCCCGATGCCCGAAACGAATATGCCGCTCCACGCCGTGCTCGCGGGCGGTCGTGCGGATGTAGCGCAGGATCGACGGGCCGTCGGCGATCGCTTTGGCCTCTTCCCATGGCCGGAAGGCGTAGCCGAGCGTGTACATGTCCGAATCCGAGCGGATGCCCGGATAACGGAAGAGGTCCCACGTGCCGCCGATCGAGTTGCGTGCCTCGAGGATCGCGTAGGTCTTCTCGGGGCAGTGCTCCCGGAGGTGGCAGGCGGCGCCCACGCCCGAGAGGCCCGCGCCGAGGATCAGCACGTCCACGTGCTCGGCGCCGTTCGATGCGGCGGTGCTCACGGGGCCAGAACCCCAGTGGCCGGCGGGCTCGTCCATCGCATAATGAACGTTATCAACACATCGTCAGTAGAGCAAACAAGTCGTCGAGGACCCGCCCGGCCGGGTCGCCGCGCGGCCCTCAGCTCACTCGCCGATGACTCGCCGGTAGGTGGAGGCGATCGGCCCGAGCACGAGCGCGCGCGGGCTGTGCTTCGACGCGAAGGCGATCGTACGCAACGCTGCGCCCGGGACGACGACGGTCCTGCCGCGTTCGGCGCCCTCGATTCCCGCGCGTGCGACGTCCGCGGGCGAGGCCCAGATGAACGAAGGACCCATCTCGTCCATCGTGCGCTTGAAGCGTGCGACCTCCACGAACTCCGTTGCGACGGGCCCCGGGCAAAGCGCCGTGACGCTCACACCAGCGCCTCGGACCTCGGCGGCGAGCGCTTCGGAGAAGCTCAGCACGAACGCCTTCGTCGCGGCGTACGTGGCCTGCGCGGGAATCGGCTGAAACGCTGCCATCGACGCGACGTTGATGACCGCGCCGCGGCCGCGCTCCACCATCGCGGGCGCGAACGCGCCGGTGAGCTCGACCAGCGCCTCGATGTTCACCCGCACCATCGCCACCTGCTCGGCCGGGTGCTCGTGTACGTCGCCGACGTACGCGAAGCCCGCGTTGTTCACGAGCGTCTCGACCGAGCGCCCGCTCGCCGCCACGTCGTCGAGCAGGCGGCGGCGCGCCGACGGGTCAGCGAGATCGCAGGGGGCGAAGTCGACTTGGACGCCGGCGCTGCGGCGGATCTCGTCTGCAAGGTGCTCGAGCCGCTCCGCGCGGCGCGCGACCAGGAAGAGGTTGTGCCCGCGAACGCCCAGCTGGCGCGCAAACTCGGTGCCGATGCCGGAGGAGGCCCCCGTCACCAGGCAGGTAGAGCCGGGGGTGGGAGAGGGGAGAGGCATCGCGCGAATTGAGATGGGGGGCCGTCGCGCCGCCCGCGAGGCCCGGGGAGGAGTGCAGGGCTACGGGCGGCGAGGCGACGGCCCAGCCGTCGCTTGCAGGTCGCCCGCGACGGGAGTTGCTACCGCCGGCCGGAGGCAATGGCTGTCGGCAGCAGGAGTGTAGTCCTCGATTCGACGCCATGTCAAGTGGACCAACGGGATGTTTCTCCCCCAAGCAGCGGGGTTTTCGAGGTCGGCTGAGCCCACGCGCGGGCGCCTTTTTTGCGCCTGCGTGGCGGGCACGAATCGCCTTTTTGCGGGGGAATGACCGCCGCGGTCAAGCGCTCCGCACGGAGGGACGATGAATTTCTGGAGGGCTGGCTGAGGCCTTCAATTTGAGCGTTTCAACAAAGAGCACGCGAACCACCAAATCGGCGCGCAGTACGCGACGCGGGAACACGCATGCCCGCACTCGCTCGCACGCGAACGAACCCGCCGGCGGGCTGGAGAGAGCACTCGATCACCTTCCGCTCGTCGATCCTGCGTGCGACGCCGTGCTCGCGGCCACCGTCGAGGGTGTGATCGCAAGCTGGAGCGACGCCGCCGAGCTGCTCTTCGGATACCCGCGCGCGGAGGTCGTCGGCCAGCCGCTCAGCGTCCTCTGGCCCTCCGATCGCGAGACGCAGGTCGCGGGCGAAGTGATCGAGGCCGCGCTAGCTCGCGCACTCGCTGGCGAAGGTGGAGCGCCGATCGACGCGCAGGCGGTGGCGAAGGACGGGCGCACGCTCGCCGTGCGAGTCACCGTGGCGCCGGTGCGAGGATCCGACGGCGAGGCGCTCGGGAGCGCCCTGCTTTTCCGCGAGGGCGGGTTCGAGACAACGGTCGAGGCGAAGCTCGAATCAAGCGAAGAGACGCAGCTCGCAGTGCTCGCCGCGCTCCACGACGCGGTCGTTGTGCAGGACCACTCGGGGCACGTGATCGCGACGAACGAGCGGGCGCGGCACATGCTTGGCCTCGCCGACGACGCCGCCCTGGAGTCTGCGGACCGTGCCCTCGCGTCGTTCATATACGAGGACGGCTCACCGGTGCCCACCGATGAGCTCCCGACGATGGTGAGCCTGCGGACCGGCGAGCCGCAGCAAGAGCTGGTGATGGGCCTGCGCGACCCCGACGGACACGTGGGATGGTTCGCCGTGAACAGCGTCCCCGTGCGCCGCCAAGGCGAGGACGAGCCCTACGCGGCGGCGGGTGCCTTCACGGACGTCACCGAGTCCCGGCAAACCTCGCAGGAACTGAGCGCCGCGCGGCTCGAGGACCTCAAGCGCCTCGCGCTCGTCTCGGAGTACCGCAACGACGAGACGCACCGCCACACCGAACGGGTTGCACGCAGCACGGCGCTGCTCGCGATGGAGCTCGGTCTCGAGCGCGAGCTCGCATGGACGATCGCGCGTGCGGCGCCGCTGCACGACGTCGGCAAGGTTGGGATCCCCGACAGCGTTCTGCTCAAGCCCGGCAAGCTCACGGCGGACGAGTTCGAGGTGATGAAGACCCACACCTCGATCGGCGGGCGAATCCTCGGTGAGAGCGACTTCGGGGTGCTGCAGATGGGCCGGGAGATCGCGCTCACGCACCACGAGCGCTGGGACGGCCACGGCTACCCCACGGGGCTGAGCGCCGAGGACATCCCGATCTCGGGCAGGATCGTGGCGGTCACCGACGCCTTCGACGCGATGACGCACCCGCGCCCGTACAAGGACGCGATCTCGATCGACGAGGCGCTCGCGGAGCTCAAGCGCTGCCGCGGGACGCAGTTCGACCCAGACGTCGTCGACGCCTTCATGGCGCTCGACCACGAGACGCTCGTAGACCGTCTCTGAGCTGCCTCAGGCGCCCGCGCCGGAGGTCGCAGAGCGCAACGTCCTCGTCTTGCCGTTGCGAATCGCGACCGTCGTCGTGGCGGTGTGTGCGGCGCCCGCGGCGTCGTGCGTGACCACCGTCGCGCGCGCTCGCAGAACGCGCGCGCGCGCAAGAAGCGCATGGCCGTTCCGAGTGAGGCGCAGCCGCACCTTTGCCGTCTTTCCGGCCCCGACGTCGAAGGAGCCCATGCCGAGCGTGACGACGGCGCGCCGCTTGCGGCCGTGAGTGCCGCTGCTGACGCTGGGGAGCGTGCGCAGCGTGATCGTCCCGGTGCAACGACGCACGCCGGAGCGGCAGTGAACCCGCACGAGTAGCGCCCCCCCGCGGCCGACCGTCAGCGAGCTGCCCGCGAGTTCCGCGTCCGGCGCGGCTTCGAGCAGCCCAAGCACCCCTTGTTCAGGCGCCGGCGGTGGAACGAGTTGCGTGCTCTGCTGAGACGACGACGGTTCGCTGGCGGAGCCCGCGAGGGTCACGCTCGTTTCCCCCGCCTGCGTCGTCAATCCGAGTGACCCGTTGAAGCTCCCCAGCGTGGGCGCGTCGAAGGTGATCCGCACTGGGATCGTCTGGCCCGCTGCGATGACGGTTCCCGGAGCGGGTAGCCCGCTCGCTTGGAATGGAGCCGAGGGGGGGTGCACGGCACTCACTTCGAGCCTCGTGCCGGTGTTTGTGAACGCGACTTCGCGCGTGACCGAGTTACCCGTGCCGCTGCTGGTGAACGCGAGCGATTGCGCCGACGCCGTCAGCGAGGGGCCGCTGAAGGCGAAGAGGTCTCCTTCGCTGTTTCCGACGTAGACGTGGCCGTCGCTCGCGTCGGGGCGGGTGAACTTCGCCGCCTTGCCGATCGGCGCCTTGAAGAGCACCTCCGCCATTTCTTCGGACGTCGGCACAGTGCCGTACGCGACGAGTTCCGCTCCTTCGCAATGTTCGTGTAGGGGCCCGCACACCGTGTCCCACACGATCGCCGAGCCGTTGGTGGTGCCGTTCGAGGTGACGATCGGTGAGCCCGACCCGAAGGTCAATTCTTCTTCGCTCGCGCCGGCGAGCGAGAGCTGCGGTTCGCCGGTTCCATTGACGGAGTACTTGAAAAACAGCAGATGACGAGGCGAGCCGCCTTCGACCGCAGGTAGGTAGACGTAACCGCCGTCACCCGGCCATGCCGCAGCGCCGCCCCAGACGCCCCCGTATGGCCCGAGCCGCTGGACGACGGCGTCTTCTCCGTGGGGTCCCTGGCCCATGCCGCCGAGGTTGTCCCGGTTGAGCAGATAGACGTATCCCGTCTTCCCCGACTGCACGAGGAGGTGCGGCACCTTTTCCGTCCCGAAGTAAGGCGCGGGGAGTGCGACCGGCGCGGAGGAGCCGAGGTCGAGGTCTGTCAGGTCGAGTTCGACGTTGTTGAACGGCGAGAAGAAGTCGAGCGGCTCGACCGCGCCATTCGCTGCGATGCCGACGCGGACCACCGACTGCCCGAAGCCGTGCGCAGGCGGCTTGTCGCCGGGGCCTTTCGGCGGGTCTTCGTCTCCGGCTTCCGCTCTTTCGACCGAGCCGTTGCCGGTGCTGAAGAGGATCTGCCCGGGAGCGTCGGAGATGAGGCCGCCTCCGGACTGCCAGATTGCGCCCTCGGCGGCTTCGGAGGTCGCCCACATCGTTGTCATCTCGCCGCTCGTGGATATGCCGATGAGCCAGCCCTCATACGGCGAGCTGTCGCAGTGGCTGCCAAAGCCGGCATACACAACGCCGTTCATGAGCAGCAGGGCCGGCCGCTGAAGCTGCTTTTCGGGCACGAATTCGACACCGGGGATGTTTTCGGCTTCGCCCTTGATCTCAACCGGGAAGCCGCGTACCTCATTGCCGGTGCTCAGTTCGACCGCGTGCATGTACCAGGCGATGCCTTCGGGGTTGCTTCCGGGCACGTACTGGTTGGCGACGAAGTACGCGATGCCGCGTTCGGCGTCGACCACGGGCGTGCTCGTGATGCCGATGTTGGGCGAGACATCCGGGCAGTTGATCCTGCTGTCGGTTGCGCTGACCGGAGCTCCGAACTGCTTCTGCCACCGCGGTATGCCCGAGTTTGGGTCGAGCGCATAGACCCAGTTGTTCTCCGTTGCCACGAGCAACGTGTTGTCCGCGATCAGGGGCTGCGCGAGGATCTGGCCTTGGAGGTGGCTCTCGAAAGCCTGCTCGAAGCTCGGGCCGCTCACCAACGAGGGGGTGAGCGAAGGCTCGTCCGGATACCAGCTCGTGCGAAGGTTTTCAGCGGCTCCCGTGCTCTCGGCGCCGAGCGCGGGAGTGGCACCGGCGAGTGCGAGGGTCGCCGTCAACACCGCGGCGAGTGACAGGCGGCGCACGCAGGCGCGCGGCACGGGCTGCGCGCGCGCCACGCTCGCAGCGGTCCCCCTCAAAACGTAGCCCCCATGACCATCGGCCTCCATGCAACTCGCCTCGATCCGCCCCCGCGAGCGAGATCCCTCGTGCGACACGATCGTCGCTTGAGTGACGGGCAAGATACCTGGTTGCGGGCATCGCTCGCAAGGCGGTCCGGGGGATCGCGTGACGGGCCGCTCCATTTTGCAGCGACCCGCCACGGTTAACTCGCTTGGCTACAAGAGCGCCCTGTCTCGGCGCGAGGCTACGTGCGCGCTTACGGCTGCGGCTCGGGCCCCTTCGCGAGCTGGTAGACGATGATCACGGAGAGCGCGAACACGCAGATCGACCAGAACGGCAGCACGCGGACGTCCAGCAGCGACCCGATCGCCGCGAGCGACGCCGCGAAGACCCCGAACCAGCGTCCGAATTCGCCGCCGCTGAACAGCGAGAAGGCCGCGAGGATCTCCAGCACCCCGAGGATCAGCGTGATCCAGCCCCACGTGTTGAGGCTGCTGAAGATGTAGTGCGCCCCCGTTTCCGTGACGAAATGCGATTCGGCGACCGCCGCGACGCCCCAGATGATGTTGAGGACACCGGCGATCATCAGCAGGATCCCCGCAAATGTCCACCAGCCCGTCACTCTGTTTTCCACTTCGACCTCCTCGTGTTGGCCTATTGGGCATCATCGTGGCCCGCGCGGACGTCGTGCGCCTCACCCGGATCGGATGATGCGCGGGAGACGGGCGCCGAGAGGCGAATACCGGCTTAGACCTATGGCCAGCGGCAACAGATCCGAGACCCGGTGAATCGTCAAACCGCCGCTCGCGGCGCGACGATCATCCTGCTCACGCTGGCCTCCGCGCAGTTCCTGATGGCGCTCGACAGCTCGGTGATGAACGTGTCGATCGCGTCCGTGTCAAAGGATCTGAACACCACGGTCACGGGCGTGCAGGCGGCGATCACGCTGTACACGCTCGTGATGGCGTCGCTGATGATCACCGGAGGCAAGCTCGGCGCGCTGTTCGGACGCCGGCGGATGTTCGTCCTCGGCTCGATCATCTACGCGTGCGGGTCGCTCACGACCGCGCTCGCGCCGAACCTCGCGGTGCTCATCGTCGGGTGGTCGGGGCTCGAGGGCGTCGGCGCCGCGCTCATCATGCCGGCCGTCGTGGCGCTCGTCGCGGGCAACTTCGCGCCGGCGCGCCGCACGAGCGCCTACGGCACGATCGCGGCCGCGGGGGCGATCGCCGTGGCCGCGGGCCCGATCATCGGCGGCGCCGTCACGACCTCCTTTTCGTGGCGCTGGGTGTTCGCCGGCGAGGTCGTCGTGGCGTTGGCACTCGCGGCTCTCGCGCGCAGGATCGCCGACGCGCCGACTGAGCACGCCGGCAAGCTCGATGTCGTGGGGGCCGTCTTGTCGATCGTCGGCCTCTCGGCTGTGGTGCTTGGCTTCCTGCGCTCGAGCGCATGGGGATGGGTCGCGCCGAGGCCCGGCGGCCCGTCGTTGCTCGGGCTCTCGCCCGTGATCTGGCTGATCGCGGGCGGCTTGATCGTGCTGTGGATCCTGCTGCGCTGGGAGGGCCACGTGGAGGAGCGCGGCGATGAGCCCCTGATCCACGCTGCGCACCTGCGTAACAGGCGGCTGACGAGCCCGCTCTCGCTCTTCGGCGTCCAGTACTTCATGCAGACGGGGGTGTTCTTCACGATCCCGCTCTTCCTCTCCATCGCCCTCGGTCTGTCTGCGCTCGACACGGGGCTGCGGCTGCTGCCGCTCTCGATCGGGCTGCTCCTGACCGCAACGGTGGTTCCGCGGCGTTTGCCCACAGCATCGCCGCGGCGCGTGGTACGCGTCGGGATCTTCCTGATGCTCGTCGGCACGGCGGTGCTGATCGCGGGGCTCGAACCGGGCGCAGACGCGGGGATCGTCTCGGTGCCGCTCGCGCTCATGGGATTGGGCATCGGTGCGATCGCCTCGCAGCTCGGGGCGCTCGCGGTGTCCGCGGTGCCGGTCTCCGAGGCGCCGGAGGTGGGCGGCCTGCAGAACACGGCGATGAACGTCGGCGCCTCGCTGGGGACGGCGCTCGTGGGGTCGCTGCTCGTGATCGCGCTGACCGCGTCGCTCGCGAAGGGCATCGAAGGAAACCCCGCGATCCCACAGCATGTGCGCGACCAGGCGAGCGTGAGCATGCAGGCCGGGGTGCCGTTCCTCTCGGACAAGCAGCTCGAAGACGGCCTCGCCGCCGCGGGCGTGCCGCACGAGGCAGCAAACGCGATCGTCGAAGAGAACAGGAAGGCTCGCTACACGGGCCTGCGCGTCGCCCTCAGCGCGGTGCTGCTCGTTGGCGTGCTCGGTCTCTTCCTGAGCGGCGGCCTCCCCGTCCGGCCGCCCGGAGCCTCATCGGGTGCCGACGAGACCGATCGTTCGGCGACGGGGAGGAATCGCGCGAGCCCTCAGCCGGCCTAGAGGCGGGGGGATACGGGCTTCATCTGTCCCGTCGGCGTTCGCGCTGCTCCTGGCGCCGCTCGCGGATCATGCGCCGCCCAATGCTGTCGGAGACGGCCGTCGTCGCCCAGATGATCAGCGTCGCGAACACATAGGTGTTCGCACCGTGGATCGTGAGTCCGCTCGCGACGAAGTTCACGATCACGAGCGCGACGACGGTCGAGGCGAGGGCGAGCAAACCCGCGAGGGCGATCGAGGGCTCGCGAACGAGAATGCGAAGCGCCATGAACTGCACGACGAGGTGAATCACCCAGAAGAGCAGCGTCGCCTCGAGCAGCCCCTCGACGCCGATCGAGAATCCGCTCAGGACGCCAGCGCAGAGCAGCAGTCCCACCGCGATCCCCACGAGCGATGTGCCGATCCTGATGCCCCAGCGGACGAGCACGGGGGCAGTGTACTTGCGCGCCCAGCCTCACCGAGTCGCCAGTTCGAAGGCGCCGACGCCGAGGAGATACGCGCCGAGCACGGCGCTTACGAGCACGAGAATCTCGCGCCCGTACGCAGCGAACCAACCGTTGACGCGTTCCAGCGCGCCTTGGGCGCGCATGGGGAACGCGATCAGCATCAGCATCGGGACCTCGATCAGCCACAGCATGATCAGAAGGATCTCGACGAGGTAGACCAGCTGCTGGGCCGTCGAGGCGTGAGTGTCGGCGATCGCCTTCACCGCGCCGACGAAGATCGGAGACGGGATCGACGTAGAGCACGACGCCGAGCGCGAGCACCAGCCTGCGGCTCTCGAGGTAGCGATCGGTTCGCGAGGGACCCGCGTGTGGCCTGCTTGGCTCGCGGCGCCGGCGATGCAGGCGCGCAGCGACGAGCAGCAGCGCGCAACCCGCCACGAGGTAGAGCGAGGCCGTAGGGGTGATGAGCTGAGAATGCGTGGCCTCCACTTCGACGAACAGGAACAGCATCAGCGCGCCCGTACACAGGACGGTGACGTACGCGGAGAGCACGAAGAGCGCGACGCGGAGGCGCACCTCCTCGCCACGGCCGAGGGCGATCACGGCTGCCAGCGCGGGCGGGTAGATCGACGCCGCAAGCGCGAGCGAGACCGCCTCAGACGGCATCTCGCAAGCCGCAATCCCGCGTCGTCTCCGGCGGGAGGCCCCGGCCGCTCATTTGCCGCTTCGACGCTTCTGGCGCTGCGCCTCGAGCTCCCGGCGCTTGACTTCCGCCGCCGAGCGCGAGCTCATCACGAGCTCCTTGCCGCCCGTCCACCCGAAGACCCAGATGACGAGCGCGATCGCGAACAGGACATCCCACGCCGAGACGATGAGCTGCTGGGCGACCGAGTACGCCGTCGCGTTGCTCTTGCTGGTCACGCCCTCGAGGGCGGCGACGTTGAGGACCTGCGTTACCCCTGCGCCCCCCGGAGTGGGCGAGAGGCTCTTCGACACCGAGTTGCTGCCGGTGACCGCGATCACCGTGTGAAAGGTCACCGGAATCGAGTACGCCGCGAGGAAGACCGCGATGATCCCGAGGCGCGCCCCGAAGCTCGCGAGCTCCGGGAGTGCCACGCCGACCACGAAGCGCCGCCACTGACCGAGGATCGCGGCGCCGGTCGTCAGCTCCTCGCGGAGCTTCGCCGCGCGATGCCAGAAGAAGCGTGCGACGAGCACCAGCAGCACGACCACGGCAACCGCGATCAGGATGATCCCCGCGGGGTTTCCGGACAGGAATTCGAGCTCGAGCGAGAGCGATCTCCCCACCGAGAGGAAGAGGTACACGTAGACGGCGATGCTCAGCACGGTGAACGGGATCTTCTGGACGACGAAGCCCGAGAGGACGGCCACGAAGGTCGCGCCCTCGATCACCGATACGAACATCAGCATCATCACCCACGTGCCGATGTTCGCCGGCAAGAAGGCATTGAGCGCCACGCCGACGGCGTAGGCGGCGAGCACCGTGCGGAAGGGAATCGCCGTCGCCGAGAATGCCGCGCGCAGGATCGTGAGCCACGCGAGCGCCGCGAACGTGGTCTGGAGCGTCTCGAGCGCGGCGCCCCCGACGATTGCGCTCGTTGGCACCGCGCGGACGTCCTTGAGCAGTTCGTGCAGCCAGGAGACGACCGGGACCCCGAGGAGCTCGAGCACGGCGAGCACCAGCGCGGTGCCCACGAGCCATACGAACACGCGCCACATCCGCGTGGAACGCCGCGTCGCGCCCCCGGCCGCCGCCTCAGTGACCTCCATGCCCACATCATCGCTATCGCCGCGGCTGGCGAGCGGTAGCCTTCGCGATGGCGCGCGCACTCGCCCGGTTTCCGTGAATCATCAGAGATCCAACAGGAGGCGACATGACTGAGAACACCAACGAGGACCTCGCCCTGGGCCCGGTCGACATCGTCGTGATCGGCTATCCGCCGGACGCGCCGCAGACGGGCTCCGCGATCCCACTCTTCATCGAACTCGTGGACCGTGGCCTCATCCGCGTCCTCGACGTGAGAGGCGTGCGGCGGGAGGACGACGGCTCGTTCTCCGCGTTCGACCTCGGCGACGCGACCCCGGCCGGGTTGGCGGACGCCGTTGCCTTCGAAGGCG
The DNA here is from genome assembly GCA_963738355.1 of uncultured bacterium. GTDB lineage: Bacteria > Actinomycetota > Thermoleophilia > Solirubrobacterales > Solirubrobacteraceae > Palsa-744. The sequence continues at coordinate 62,533 of CAVTWF010000004.1, read as the reverse complement.
CGCAGACCGGCCTCATCTCCGACGAGGATCTCCGCGTCGCGGTCGAGGCGATGGACCCCGGCTCGGCCGCGGTGTTGATCTGCTTCGAGAACAGCTGGGCCGCGCCGTTCGTCACCGAGGTGCGTCGCAACGGCGGCGAAGTGCTCGCCTTCGAGCGCGTGGCCGCGCAGGACCTGATCGACGCCGTCGAAGCACTCGACGCGACCGAGTCGCCGGCCTGAGCGAGCAGGGCGGAAGCTAGATCGCCGCGTCGAACAGCTCTGCGAGCCGGGCGCGTGCAAAACGCCACTGCGCCGGAGCCGACCTGCCGGGTGGCTGCAGCAGTGGCAAGAGCGCGATGCCGCGCACCGTCGCGAGCGCCATCGCGATCAGCGGGTCGAGCTCGGCGTTCGCCGGGTCCTTCGCGAACATCTCGCGCGCCAGCCTGAGTGTCGTATGTCCGAGCTCGCGCTCCACGGGAGCGAGGCCGGCGCGCAGCTCGACGTCGGTTCGCGCGGCGGCGGCGAGGTCCACGAATGCATAGAAGAGAGGACTCGTGTACCAACGCCAGAAGAGGTCCAGTGCGCGGGGCACGCGCTCCTCTCCCTCGGGAAGACCCGCGACCTCCGCGGCGATCTCTGCTCCACGGCGGCTGCCCAACTCCTCGAGCGCAGCGACGACAAGTGCCGCGCGAGTCTGGAAGTGGTGCGTGTGCGCGCCGCGCGAGAGCCCTGCGCGCTCGGCGACGCGCAGCGTAGTGGTCTGCTCGTAGCCGACCTCGAGCAGGCATTCGATCGTCGCATCCAGGAGTGCGGCGCGGGTCGCCGCGCTGCGCTCCTCCTGGGTCCGGCGCGCGGGTCTCGTTGCGGGCTGGGCCGCCATCCTCGGGATTGTATTTGAGCCCCACGAGAAACTTGCGTGCGCGCTTGCATGTTTGTTGGTAGGGTGCGTCGTCAATGGCGTGTCGGCACGTCCGTGCCGCTTGGAGCCCACGATCTAGCCCCGAGGAGGACGACATGAGTCGCACGTTTGTGGTCGGCGTCGGAATGACCAAGTTCGACAAGCCGGGAACGAAGGAGGGCGACTACCCGGACTGGGCGGCGGAGGCCGGCGCGAAAGCGCTCGAGGACGCGGGCATTGCCTACGGCGCCGTGGAGCAGGCGTATGCGGGTTATGTCTACGGCGACTCCACCTACGGGCAGCGCGCGATCTACGGTCTCGGGCTTACTGGCATCCCGGTCGTAAACGTGAACAACAACTGCTCGACGGGGTCGAGCGCGCTTTTCCTGGCCAGACAGGCGGTGAAGGGCGAGCTCGTGGACTGTGCGCTTGCCGTGGGCTTCGAGAAGATGGAGCGGGGTTCGCTCGGGATGAAGTACACCGACCGCACGCCCGCGATGGACAAGCATCTCGCGCGCATGCTCGAGCTGCGCGACGCGGAGAGCTCCCCGCTGGCGCCGCAGATGTTCGGGAACGCGGGCCGCGACCACATGGAGCGCTACGGCTCGAAGCCCGATCACTACGTGTGGATCGGCTGGAAGAACCACAAGCACTCGGTGAACAACCCGTATGCGCAGTTTCAGACCGAGTACACGCTGGACGAGATCGCGGGCGCACCAATGATCCACGAGCCGCTTACGAAGCTGCAGTGCTCGCCGACTTCCGACGGGGCCGCGGCCGCGATCATCGCCTCCGAGCGCTTCGTCGACGAAAACGATCTCTGGGATACGGCGGTCGAGATCACGGGGCAGGCGATGGTGACCGACCTGTCGAGCAGCTTCGACGCGGACGCCGACTGCATCCGGATCGTCGGTTACGACATGAGTCGGGTCGCCGCAGAGCGCGCCTACGCGGAAGCCGAGGTCGGCCCCGAGGAGGTCGGAGTGATCGAGCTGCACGACTGCTTCAGCGCAAACGAGCTGATCACCTACGAGGCGCTCGGCCTCGCGGAGGAGGGACACGGACACGAGCTCGTCGAGTCGCGCGCGACCACGTATGGCGGCGCGGGGCCGGTCGTAAACCCCAGCGGCGGCCTGATCTCGAAGGGGCACCCGCTGGGCGCGACCGGGCTCGCACAGTGCTCTGAACTGAGCTGGCAGCTTCGCGGCGAGGCCGGCAAGCGCCAGGTCGAGGAGGTCTCGGTCGCGCTGCAGCACAACATCGGCCTGGGCGGCGCCGCCGTCGTGACGATCTACCAGCGGCCGGGGCGCTAGACAGATGGCGCAGGCGCCGTCGCAAGCCGCAGAGCGGGGATTTCACTCCGAGAGCGTCGGCGCGGCGGAGGCGGACCTCGGGTCCCTCGAGTTCTGGGGCCGCCCCGCGGAGGAGCGCGACCGCTACTTCGCGCGGCTGCGCGAAGAGCGTCCGATCTCTCGCCACGAGCCTCCCGAGGACATCCTCGGCCTGCCCGAGGGTGACCGCTCCGAGTACTGGGCGATCGTGCGCTACGACGACGTGCGACGCATCTCCCGCGATCCGCAGAGCTTCTGCTCGGGGCAGGGGACGCAATTTGCCGATGCCCCTCCCGAGCTGCTCGAGGCATCGCTGTCGTTCCTCGCGATGGATGCGCCTCGCCACACGAAGCTGCGCGGCCTCGTCTCTTCGGCGTTCACGCCGCGTCAGGTGGCGCGAATCGAGGATGGGATCCGCCTGAACGCGCGCCGGATCGTCGAGGACGCGGCGCCCACGGGAGGCGGAGACTTCGTCGATCTGATCGCGAAGCGACTGCCGCTCGTCACGATCTCGGACATGATGGGCGTGCCGCAGGCCGACCGCGAGCGGGTCGTATCGGCCGCGGACGTGCTCGTGGGTGCATCCGACCCCGAGGTGTTCGGCGATCGTCCACCGCTCGAGGTCGTCGGTGAGGCGCTGTGGACGCTCACGCGGTTCGCGACCGAGCTCGCGGCGCACCGGGAGCGCAACCCGGGGGATGATCTGATGACGGGAATGGTGCAGGCAGAGATCGACGGTGATCGGCTCACGCACGCCGAGATCGCCGCGTTCTTCGTGCTGCTCTCGGTCGCGGGCAACGACACGACACGCCACACGACGTCGCACGCGATGCGAGCGCTGAGCGTGTACCCCGAGCAGCGGGCGATCCTGCTCGACGACCTGGACGCGCGACTGCCGCGCGCCGTGGAGGAGTTCGTGCGCTGGGCGACGCCCGTGCTCACCTTCAGGCGCACCACGACCCGCGAGGTGGAGCTCTACGGGACGCGACTTGCGGCGGGTGAGAAGGTGGTGCTCTTCTACCACTCGGCCAACCGTGACGCGCGCGCCTTTCGCTCGCCGTGGCAGTTCCGCGTTGGGCGCGAGCCAAACCATCACGTCGGCTTCGGCGGCGGCGGGCCGCACTACTGCCTGGGTGCGTCGCTCGCGCGAACCCAGCTTCGCTCGATCTTCGGCGAGCTGCTGCGGACGATGCCGGACCTCGAGGCGGACGAGCCCGAGCTCCTGCGCAGTGCGTTCATCCACGGCGTCAAGCGGATGAACTGCGCGTTTCGAGCGCGCGCCTAGGGGGCGTCGCGCAGGTCCAGAAGCGCATCCGCGAGGACGCCGGAGCCGACCCCGATCAGCGCGCCGGCGAGCACATCGCTCGGATAGTGGACACCGGCGTGCACGCGCGAGTACGCGACCGCGCTCGCGAGCGGCACGAGCACGGGCGCGAGCGCCGGCAGCTCGGCGCAGGCTCCGGTCGCAAACGCGAACGCCGACGCGCTGTGACCCGATGGAAAGGACGTCGAGCGCGGCATGCGGATCAGCGGCGGCGCAGTCGTTTCCGGCGGACGGCGACGACGCACGAGAAGCTTCGCGGGGCCGTTCGCGACAGCCGCGCCGATCGCGATCGCGGTCACCCCGCGCGCGGCTGATCTTCGCCCGCGCTCACCGCCGAAAACGGCGAGGGCACCCGCGATCGCCAGCCATAGGCGCGAGTAGTTGGCGGATGACGTGAGCGCACTGAGGACGCGATCAGATTGCGGAGAGCGTGCGCGAAGGGACTCGCCGAACAGGCGCCGGTCGAGCCGCCGCACGCTGTCTTTGAGCGCCGACAGGCTCATCTGCCGGCCGCCACGCGCAGTAGCCCGCCGAGGCTCTCGCCGGTCAGCGCGACCGCCCGCGCGGCGGGCGCCAGGCCCACGCTGCGCGGCAGCCGCACGCGCAGGGCTCCCGGCATCGAGGCGAAACGCAACGGCGGCTCGAGCACGAGCGCCTCGCCGTCGAGGCCCACCTCCACAGGGGCGCCGGAGCGCACCTCGAACTCCGTCGCGGAGAACGACACGAGACCCGAGAAGCGCCCGACCTGTCCCGCGAGCTCGAGCCCGACGAGCTTCGAGACGTCGGCTGGGCTGCGTACGCGCGCGGCAACGATCCCCAGGCGGCCGGTGTCGATTCGCTCGCGCGTCCCGACGCCCGCTAGGTGCGTGAGCTGGTAGGGGTTGTTCGAGACGAGCACCAGCGCCGCGTCGTCGTAGCTCCTGCCGTCCGGAGCGGTGAACTCGAGGTCGATCGGAGGCGCGTCCGGGCCAACGAGATCCGGCAACATCTGCGTCCACGTCTCGCGTTTGGCGTCGCGGTAGGCGTCCGATTGCACGACCTTGGCGTAGACGCCGAGCGAGGCGTTGTTGACGAACACGCGGTCGTTGACACGCGCGAGGTCGATGCGCTGCTCGACGCCGTCGGTGAACGCGTCCAGCGCCCCCACGACGTCGTCGCGGTCGAGCCCGAGGTCGAGCGCAAAGTGGTTGCGCGTGCCCGCGGGCACGCAGACGAGCGCGACACCGCGTCGGGCGGCGACCGTCGCGACGAGCGCCTGTGAGCCGTCGCCGCCCGCCATCCCGACCGCCTCGGCGCCGCGGTCGATCGCATCCTCGGCGAGGGCGAGCAGGTCATCGCCCCGCTGAAGGACGACGGGGACGATCCCGCGAGCGCGCGCCTCGCCGGCGAGGTCGAAGCGCTCGGCCTTGCCGCCGCCGGACTTGAGGTTGATGATCAGTACGGCTGACTTGGCCGCTCCCACCGGCACTAGCGCGCCGCGCTCCCGTCGCGCGGCTGCGTCGCTGATGCGACCGAGGGCGTAACGGGCTGCGACTCCGAAAAGCGCGAGCAGCAGGAGCAGCGCGACGAGCACGAGAATCCCCTGCCAGTTGGTCACCAGCACCGCGATCAGGCCGCCGAGGCTCAGCGCCGCGAGCGCCGCGCCCGCAGCTCGGCGTGCGCCACGTCGAGTGAGCGTGAACCAGGTCGCCGCGCTCGTCACAAGGACGAGCGCGACCGCGAGCAGCGCAATCGCGACGTCACCCCGCAGCGCGACTGCTGCGAGCACCACCATCGCGAGCGGTGCGAGCAGCGCGATCACCGCGGCCGAGCGTGCTCCCCACGGGCGCCCCACTCCCGAGCTCCTAGACGATTGACGCGTTGGCGGCACCGCGGCGCATCTTCGCAAGCCTCAGCGGCGCGCGCCAGCGATGGCGCTCACGCAAGATGCAGCCCAGCCCCCATTGTCAGTCGCGGCCCCCTCCGCGAGCGTTCTCGTCAGCAGACCGCGACCGAAAGGATCAACTCGATGGCATGCATACTCGTTGTTGCCGATTGCGAGGACGGCGCGAGAATGCGGCTCGTCCTCGATCAGTACGTCGCCGCCGAGGAGCTCGCCACCGACGGGGAGTGCTCAGCGCTGATCGAGCGTCTCGGGTGGGCGATCGTCGAGGCCGAGGAGCTCGAACGCGGCGAGGGTGCCCTCATGGACTCGACCGTGACGCCTCGCGGCTCGCGATCGCGATACCGAGCTCGCGGACGCGTGGCCCACACCCGCGGCGAGCGTCAGCCCACAACGCGGCCCGCGCGGGACTTGCCCGCCCACTAGCAAAGTGCCGTACGCGCGTTCGCCCACGAGATGGGGCCGTGGCCCCATTCAGCCGACGCGGAGGGCCGAGCATGCTCGAACCAACTCAAAGAAGGAGAAACAGATGATCCCCGTCGCCCACGCAGACACTGCAGAGACCCGCCCTCCCCGCTCGGAGCGCGCCCTCCCGACGACGCGTGTGGTCGTGATCGACGACCATCCCGCGGTCCGATCCTCGCTGCGGCGGTTGCTCGCGGAGGAGGAGGACCTCGAGGTCGTGGACGTGCTCTCCACCCCGGACGGCGCACTCGCGATCGCAGCGCGCGAGCGGATCGACGTCGCCGTCGTCGACTACCAATTGGGTGGGCGCCACAACGGCCTCTGGCTGAGCCGCAAGCTCAAGCGCCTGCCGCGTCCGCCAAAGGTCCTCATCTACTCCGCCTACTGCGACGCGTTGCTCGCCGCGGCGGCGGTGGTCGCTCAGGCCGACGGCGTCGTGAGCAAGGCAGGTATGGGATCGAAGCTGTGCCACGCGATCCGCAGCGTGACGCGCCGTCAGCTCGCGTTGCCGATCGCGCCGCGTCAGCTCGAGGAGACGATCCGCAGCCGCCTTAGCGAGGAGGAGCAGATCATCTTCGGCACGCTGCTCAACGGGATCGAGCTCGACCAGGTTGCGGCGGTGCTTGACTATTCCCGTGCGCACCTCGAGTCTCGGCTCTCGATGATGTTGAGCAAGCTCGAGGATGTGCCGTTTGCTGATGCCGGCGCCGATCGAACGCGGACCAAGGATCGCTCGCGCGGCCTGCTCGTCGCGCGATTCGAGCCTGAGCGGCTCGCTCGCGCGGGAAGCTGATCGCAGCGCACGCGCGCGGGGGGAGGAGCGAGTGCGGCGTCACCTATTGTTGAGGACGGGTGCGTGGCCTCGCGAAGGAGTTGGCGCAGGGCATGCGCGTCCCGGAGTGAGCATGAACGCCGAGAGCCGCAAGCCGGAGCGACGACGTCGGCGTCGCTACCCGACGCTCTTCCAGCGCGTGGCGGCCGTGAATGCGCTCCTGCTCATCGGCGTCGTGGCGGCGACGATCGCGGTGTTCGCACCACGCAAGGTCTCGTCGTTTGACATCAACGAGGAGGCGCTCGCGCTGATCGCCGCGCTGGTGCTGCTCGCGCTCGTGAACCTCTACCTGTTGCGGCGCGTCGTCAGACCGCTAGAGGCACTCACGGCGCTTGCCCGCCGCGTCGACCTCGCGAACCCCGGCGAGCGGATGCCCGATGCTGAGCCCACCTCGGAGGCCGGGGAGCTCGCCCTGACATTCAACGACATGCTCGACCGCCTCCAGGGCGAGCGACGCGAAGCGACTGGCCGCGTGCTCGCGGCGCAGGAGGCGGAGCGGCTACGCATCGCACGGGAGCTTCACGACCAGGTGGGGCAGGAGCTCACCGCGGTCTTGCTCTTGCTCTCGCGCTTTGGCCCGCTGGTGGGCCCCGAGCGCCAGTCCGACGTGCGCGAGCTCCAGGAGGCGTTGCGCGCGAGCCTCGAGGACGTCCGCCGGATCGCGATCGAGCTGCGCCCGGAGGCGCTCGACGACCTCGGGCTGGTGAGTGCGATCGCGGTGCTCAGCCGCCGCTTTGCGGAGCTCTCCGGCCTCAGCGTGACGCAACGCGTCGAGCCGGACCTGCCCCGGCTGGCGCCCGAGACCGAGCTCGTCGTTTACCGCGTGGCCCAGGAGGCGCTGACGAACGTCGCGCGCCATTCCGGTACTGATGAAGCGGAGCTGACGCTCGGCGCGCGGGACGGCAGGCTGACGCTCACGGTGCGCGACAACGGGCGCGGCATCGACGCCGAGCGAGAGCCCGGCGGCGGAATCCGCGGGATGCGCGAGCGAGCAGCGCTCGTCGGCGGGTCGGTCTCGATCGCGGCGAACGCGGACGGCCGCGGCTGCGAGGTGCAGCTCGATGTGCCCGCGAGCCGGCGGCGATGATCCCTCTGAAGACGCGCATCCTGCTCGCCGACGACCACGCCGTCGTGCGGAGGGGGCTGCGCCTCGTGCTCGACGCGGAACCGGACCTCGAAGTCGTCGCCGAGGCGGGCGACGGCGCACAGGCGGTGAGCCGCGCTCTCGAGGATGATGTAGATCTCGCGATAGTCGACATCACGATGCCGCGGATGACGGGGCTCCAGGCCGTCCGCGAGCTTCATCGCCGTCGCCCAACCCTGCGCACGCTCATCCTCTCGATGCACCAGAACGAGCAATACCTCTACGAGGCGCTGCGCGCCGGCGCCTCCGGCTACGTGCTGAAGACGGCCGCGGACCGGGAACTCGTCCAGGCGTGTCGCGCCGCGATGCGGGGCGAGCCGTTCCTGTACCCGGGCGCGAAGACGCCGCTGATCGAGGACTACCTGCGGCGCGCGCGCAGCGACGAGGAGCCGCGCGAAGATCCGCTGACGGCGCGTGAGCAGGAAGTCGTGAAGCTGATCGCCGAGGGTCACAGCAGCAAGCAGATCGCGGACGCGCTCGTGATCAGCGAAAAGACGGTCGAGCGCCACCGCGCGAACATCCTCGAGAAGCTCGGCATGCACGATCGCGTCGAGCTCACGCGCTACGCGATCCGCACGGGGCTTGTCGAGCCCTAGCGACATGCGCAGCGCGGCTGCGCGCTCGGTACGGCGATCGGACGCGGAGCCGCGGAGCAGATGCTGCACGTGAGCGCAGCGGGCTGGGCGGCGACGCTTGGCCTGATCGCGGCGCTGCTCTTGCTCGACCTCTTTGCCCTCTCGGGCCGGGAGCGAGCCCTGAGCTTTCGCGAGGCGCTGCGCTGGTCGCTCGGCTACGTGGCCATCGCGTTGCTGTTCGGCGTCGTTCTCGGTGCGCTCGCCGGCTCGAGCATCGGCGTGCAGTACTTCACGGGCTACCTCGTCGAGAGGAGCCTCTCCGTCGACAACCTCTTCGTCTTTCTAATCATCATCGGCGCGTTTGCTGTGCCCGCCGCGCAGCAGCCGAAGGCGCTCACGATCGGCATCATCGTCGCGCTCGCCCTGCGTGCGGGGCTGATCGCCGTCGGCGCGGCCCTTCTCAGCCTCTTCTCGTTCACGTTCCTCATCTTCGGGCTCGCGCTGATTGCGACGGCGCTGCAGCTGTTCCGTCACCGCGACGAGGATCCGGACGTCTCCGAGAATCCGCTGGTGGGCGCGGCGCGCCGCATGCTGCGGATCACGAGTGGCTACGAGGGCGGCCGGCTCGTGGCGAGGAGCGACGGACGGCGCGCATTCACCCCGCTGTTCCTCGCGACCCTGGCGATCGGCAGCGCCGACGTCTTGTTCGCGTTCGACTCGGTGCCCGCCGTGTTCGGGGTCACCCATCACGCTTACATCGTCTTCGCCGCGAACGCCTTTGCGCTGCTGGGCTTGCGACCGCTCTTCTTCCTCCTCTCGGGGTTGCTGGACCGCCTGGTGTTCATGTCGACGGGGCTCGCGGCGATCCTTGCGTTCATCGGCGTCAAGCTCGTGCTGGAGTTCGCACACACCCAGGACGAGTCAATCCCCCAGATCGAAACGGCCGCATCACTCGCCGTGATCATCGTCCTGCTCGCCATCACGGTGCTCGCGAGTGTGGTTGCGGCACGCCGCGACCCCAGCGCGCATGCGCACGCCGGCTCGCTGCGAGAGCACCCCGCCCGGCCCGCGAGCGTGGAGCCCGAGATGTGGTCCACGCCCCATTCACCCGACGCGGGCGAGTCGTCAGGCTCGGAGAGCAGCGCAGACTCCCCACGCGCGCGAACGGCGATGAGCACGATCTCACGAGCCAACGGCAGCCCGCGCTACGCGCTGGGACGAGGCTGTGCTCGCGGCTGTGGGCGCGGTCGCGCTGTGCCACCACTTCGGCGGCGGGTCCCGGGCCGAGCGTTGAGGTTGGCGAGAGCCTGTTCGAGCCCCACCTCGGCGGGGTCCAGTTCGCGCATCGCGGCCGCGAGGCGGTACTCCGCAAAAAATTCGGGCTCCACGCCGCAGGCTTCGGCGATCAGCTCCATCGCGCGCATCGAGGGCTTGTCGTGTCCGTTCGCGAGCATGTTGATGTGAGCGTGGGTCATGCCCCTGCCATCGAGCTCACGCGTCGCCTGCGCGAGTTCGCGGTAGCTCATCGCGCGCCTGTCCATCAACACGCGAAGCGCTGTGCCGAACGGCTCGCGACTCGGCTGGAGCGTGAATCTGCGTTGGCTCATCGTGCCTCCTGTTGCTGGCGCGGATTGCGATGCGAGACTACCTGTGCTCGGCCAACCCTCGCGTTGACACCATAGCATGCCGCCAGTTAGGTTATTTACCTAACGATTGGCGCAACAAAGGAGGTAAGTCCTGTGCATGTACGTGTGCTCAGATTCACCGGTGTCAGCGCGGAGCGGATCAGCGCGTCGATCGAGCGTATACGACAGTCCGGCGGCCCGCGGACGAGGCTCGAGCTGAAGATGTGAGTCGCGGCCTTGCGCCTCGGCCAGACCTACACGGCGGGCAAGGTGTCGCTCAAACCGAGCGCCCAAACGGCGAGACCGTGAAGATGCTCGGAACGCGCAAGCGCCACTCTGATGCGATACGAGCGAGCGTCTGACCACCACAGCGTCGAGCCGTCGCCGAGCCTCGCCGTCCATTCGCCTGCAGCAGCGTTCCACCGGGCCCTCGCGTGAGCCGCGCGCACCAGCGCGCGCGCTTCGGGGTCGCTGAGCGTAGCCCGCGAGTGCGGGCGCCAGGCGTATCCGTAACCCGCGACGCCGAGTTCGATCTTGAACCGCGGCACGTAGCGCTCGAGGACGGCGAGACCGGCTCGCTGCCAAGACAGCGCGCCGACAGGCCCCGCGGTCTTCTCCCACGGCCCGTGCTCGTCGTAGCCCATGAGCACGACTGTGTTCACGACCCGGCCGAGTGCGCGGAGGTTGTAGCCGCAGGCAGCGAAATGAGCGGCGGTCGTGCCGTTGGTGAGGTCGATGCTGAGGGTGCGCGTAGGTCCAAGCGCGGCACGGAGGCTTCTCATGAAGCGCGTGAGACCGGATGTGTCGCGCGGTTCGAGCGCCTCGAGATCGACGTTCACACCGTCCCAGCCCTCGCTCACCACCGTGTGCGCGAGCGTCGCAACCACTGTGGAGGTCGCGCTCGGGCTCTCGAGCAGCAGGTGCGCGCGTGCCTCCGAGAAGTCTTCGATCGAGTCGTCAAAATTGCCCGACACGAGCGCCGAGCGCAGACCCGCTTGGCGAGCGCTTGCGAGCTGCGCGAGCGCAGCTTCGGTGGGGGCGCCGACCGCGGTTCCCGAGGCTTCGAGATTGACGCCGTCGACGGCAATCGTCGCAAGCGCGAGGCGGTTGCGTTCGATCGCTCCGATCGGCGTTCGTTCCTCCTGAAATCCCGTCACGGGCAGGGCACGCGCAACGCCCGGCGTCATCAGCGCGACGATCACGCCGGCCAGCGATAGCGAGTGTTTTCTAAGCACGAACTCGAACGTAGCGCGGTGCCGTGCTCAGCCCGGCGCCGCTCGACGAGTGTCTGGGCTCCCTCACCCCGCGTCAATTGCTTGGCGCCGTGCGCAGACGCGGTAGCGCTCGGCTGTCGCCGCGTACGTCGAGGCGGTCGGCTCGAGGCCAACCGAGCGAAGATCGCCGTCGAGCTCCTCGTGGCCAAACGGCCAGCACGCGAGGCGCGCCGCGCGGCGGCTGACGTGGCGCGAGTCGTCAAACGCGGCAACTGCGACATCGAGCAGGTACGGATCGGCCGCGCTCGATGGGATCGTCCACGCGTGCGTCACGAGCGCCTGGGCTCCGGCCCGCTCCACGAGTTCCTCGCCGATACTCAAGCCTGGCCCGTGCTCGCGCATGAGCTCCCAGTTGCGCGACGTCACGACGAGCAGGCCGCCCGGTCGCAACACCGCCGCCATTTGCCGCAGCGCGTGCCGCCGACCGTCTCGTCCCGAAGCATGCGTGAGCAGCGACGCTGGGGTCAGCCACTCATAGACGGGGGCGATCGTCGCGTACGGATCACTTCGCATCGGGCACGAGTCTCGCAACCCTCGATGGTGGCGCGGGAACGCGAGGTTACGATTGCTCGACCACAAGGAGCGAGATGGCCAAACGCAAGCCCAAGCGGCAACGTCAGCGGCTGAAGGCGCCGACGAATGACTACGAGGACGCAGCCGGCAACGTTCTCACCCTGCGTGGATCGCTGACGCCGTCCACGCGGACCCGCTACGCGCGGACGCTGGCGGGCGAGGAAGGCTCGGCCGCGAGCACGCTCGATGACGCCTGGCAGCGGGCTGTGGAGCTGCTCTTCGAGCATCTCGCCGTGCGTTGGGTGATCGCCGGCGCGCCGATCGCGCGCCAGCGGGAACTGCTCGCGCGCTTTCGCGCGGCGAGCCCGGCCGAGCGCGCGTGGGTGCGCGAAGCCCTGCGCACGCACTGCGCTGAGCATTTCCCCGACGTCCAGGCGCCGTAGCGCCGGGCCGCCGCCTGCTGGGCTGCGGATGACCGGCCTGCTAGAGCGGAATGCGCGCGCTCGTGATCACCGTCTGGTCGTCCGGGAGCCTGAAGTAGTCCGCGGGGTCGGCGGCGTTGCGCGCCATCAGTACGTAGAGCTTCTTGCGCCAGCCGGACATCCCAGGCTCGCGGGTCGGCACGATCGCGGTCTTCGAGACGAAGTACGCGGCGTCGTCGAGATTCGGCTCGCCCTCGATCAGGCCCTGTGCCGCGGCGACGCGCAGGGCGGCCGGGACATCCTGCTCTTCCAGAAAGCCAAATCGAAGCGTGAGCGGTGTGATGCTTTCGGCGGCAGGGTGCAGCGGGTCGCCCGTGGCGGCGCTGTAGACGATCTTTTCGCCTGTCAGCACCCGTTCTCGATCCGCGACGTAAGGCGCCCGCTCGGTCTCGACCGCGACGATGACCACGTGGTCATGCAGTACGTGGTTGTGTTCGACGTTCGCGCGCAGCGCGAGCGGCGTGCCGTGCAAGCTCGGGTTCAGGAACACGCCGACCCCCGGCACCTGGCGGACGGGGAACCGCGGGCCGCTCAGTTGCTCGATGAAATCTGCGAGCAGCCCTTCGGCTCTCACGCGGCTCGCGGTGGTGATCTCACGTCCCGCGTGCCAGGTGGTCACGATCGCGAACACGACGAGCGCGATCGACAGCGGCAGCCACCCTCCGTGGGCCACCTTCGTGAGGTTCGCCGCGAAGAAGGCGATCTCGATCGTGAGGAACACCACGGCCCCGAGTGCGATCAGCGGCCATGGCTTTCGCCACAGCAGCCGCGCGACGGCGAGGAAGAGCGTCGTGTTGAGGATGAACGTCCCCGTCACGGCGACGCCGTAGGCGGACGCCAGGCCGAGCGCCGAGCCGAAGCCGAAGACGATCGCGATCACCGCGACGAACAGGCAGGCGTTGATCGCCGGCACATAGATCTGGCCGATCTGCCGTTCGGATGTGTGGCGGATCGCGAGACGCGGGAGAAAGCCGAGCTGAACCGCTTGCTGGCTCACGCTGAACGCGCCCGAGATCACCGCCTGCGAGGCGATCACCGTTGCGACGGTCGCGAGCAGCACCATCGGCAGCTGTGCCCAACCGGGGAACAACAGGTAGAAGGGGTTCGCGATCGCCTTCGGCGAGCGCAGGATCAGCGAGCCCTGCGCGAGGTAGTTGAGCGTGAGCGCGGGGAACACGAGGATGAACCAGGCGCGGCGGATCGGCGCGCGTCCGAAATGGCCCATGTCCGCGTAGAGCGCCTCCGCGCCGGTCACCACCAGGACGATCGACCCGAGGGCGATGAAGGCGACGCTGCCGTGGTCCGCGAAGAACTGCACGCCGTAGGTGGGGGAGAGCGCCTTGAGGATGTCCGGGTGGTGGGCGACCTGTACAGCCCCGATCAGCGCGAGGACCCCGAACCACACCGCCATGACGGGCCCGAAAAGATTGCCGACCAGGCGCGTGCCGAAGCGTTGAATCGCGAAGAGGCCGCCGAGGATCACCGCCGTGAGCGGGAGGATGATCGATGTAAGGCTCGGCACGGCGACCTTGAGCCCTTCGACCGCAGAGAGCACGGAGATCGCGGGCGTGATCGCACCGTCGCCGAAGAACAGCGAGGCGCCGACGATCCCGAGCATGATCAGGATCAGCGGCACGGCACGGCCCCTCGCCTTGGCTCCGTGCAGCAACGCCGTGAGCGCCATGATGCCGCCCTCGCCGCGGTCGTCGGCGCGCATGATGAAACCGATGTACTTGACGGAGACGATCATCGTGATCGACCAGAAGACGAGCGAGATCACGCCGTAGACCTCGGGTTGAGTCGCGTGCACCGCGTGGTGGTCGGAGGTGAAGACCGCCTGGATCGCGTACAGCGGGCTCGTACCGATGTCCCCGTAGACGACTCCCAGGGCGCCGAGCGCGAGCGCGGCAGTCCCGGTCCGCGCGGCGGCGCCGCGGCGCGAGCGGGGCTCGGTCGTGGGCTCTGTTGGCGCTGCGACGCTCTCGGTGGGCACGAGCGGACGTTACCTACCCGTTGTGCCGGCGAGGCCCGCTACTCGCGCGCACGGACGACTCGGCGCAGAACCCGCGGTCTACTCGGCGGGCGCCACGCGGCCTGTCGGCGTCCCGTCGGAGCCGACTGGCGAGCGCGAGGCCAACCGCGGAGGCGGCCGTGTTCCCCCACGCGGCGAGCGGGTTGAGAATCGGGCCCGCGTCCCCGCGGCGCATCGCATAGTGGTGGTTCAAGCCGAGGAGGAGGCCCGTGAGCGACACGAGCTGGAGGTAGTTGGCGTCATCCGGTTCTCGTGCGAGGCGAATGAGGCCGAGCGCCTGCACGGCGTCGAAGATCGCGATCTCGCGTTGGTAGTGGTCGCTGCGCGTCCAATCGGCCCACTTCGCCATTCGCCCCGGGCACACGAGATGCAGCACGGACGAGACTCCGAACGCACCCGCCGCGGCGCTCGCGATCCCCGAGATGAAAGATAGATGCGTGCGGTGGGCGCTCGTGCGCATGGCCCGTGGATTATCGCCGACGCGCGCTGGTGCCCGCGTGCGTGCCGCAGGAGCCCTCAGCTCAGCGCGTGCGATTTCCCCATGGGCGGCGGACCCCATTTCGATGCCCCGTGCACGCGGAGTAAAGTTCGTTCGCATGGGTCTCTTCATGGACCGCCACGACCTTCCGGACGCGACGGCTGCCGACCTTGCCGCCGCCCATATGCGCGACCTCGAGGTGCAGGACGAGTTCGGCGTGCGCTTCGTCACCTATTGGTTCGAAGAGGGCGCGGGCAGCGGCTTCTGCCTGATCGAGGGGCCCGATGCGGACACCATCGAGGCTGCGCACCGCTCGGCTCACGGGATGATGCCGTCGCAGGTGATCGAGGTGGATCAGGCCAGCGTGCGCAGCTTCTTCGGTCGGCTCAACACGCATCCGCCCGGCGAGCCGTACGTCGAGAGCGCGTTCCGGACGATCCTCTTCACCGACATCGTCGACTCCACCCGCCTCACTCAGCAGCTCGGCGACCGTGCCGCGATGCTGCTCCTGCGGGACCATGATGCGATCGTGCGCACCGAGATCGCGCGCTTCGGCGGCAGCGAGGTAAAGCACACGGGCGACGGCATCATGGCCGCCTTTGCCTCCGCGTTCCAGGCGGTCAGCGCGGCGATGCAGATTCAGCGCGAGCTCGGCGAGCGCGAAGGCAGCGAGGAGGCTGCGCTGAGTGTGCGCATCGGCATGGCCGCCGGGGAACCGGTGACCGAGCGCGACGACCTGTTTGGGTCGGCCGTGCAGCAGGCGGCGAGGCTCTGCGCCTGCGCTGAGCCTGACTGCATCGTCGTCTCGTCCGGAGTCCAGGACCTCTGTCGTGGCAAGGGCATCGGATTCTCCGACCGCGGCGTCGTGACCCTGAAGGGCTTCGACGAGCCGATCGGGCACTTCGAGGTCCACTGGCGCGAGTAGCGCCGCGACAGCGCGGGCTAGCGGGCGGATGCCGTCGCCGCGCGCGAGCGAGCTCGGCCGGTCGCCGGCGTCTCACGGCGCGTCGCCGCCATGCGAGACACGCGCGTGAGGCGCGCTTTGCGACTACGAAGTCGTTGCCAAGGCCAAAGCGACCGGCGGGCCACCCCGACAACGCGGGGGATCTGCACATCGTGAGCTTGTTCCATGGCGGGTTGTTTCGCCACCGCAACCCCCGCTCCTCCTGCGGGAGGCGCTAAAGCAACGGCGGTGGCACACCGCGGCGCAACGCGGTCAGGGCGATTCGCCCACCGCAACGATGATCGGGAACTCAAATCGGATCGTGTCGTCTTCGCTGCGCTCACCCACGCCGACGGTCTCGCCCGAGGCGATCGCGCGCTCAAAGCGCGAGCGCACGTCCGCTGGATCCGGCGAGGCCGAGCGCGCGAGCAGTGAGTCGAGCTCCGCAGCCAGCCGGTAGGAGCCCGCCACGTGAGAGCTCAGCCCCGCGGCCTCGAATGCGTGGAGGATCTCGGCTTCGGTGAGTGCCCGCACGTGGGAGGGGTCACGCGCGCGCTCGAGGTCGTTGAACCTCGCGGCCACCGTCGGGTCCGCGCCAGCGACGATGTCTGCGACGACGACCCTTCCCCCGGGCGCACACACACGCGCCATCTCGAAGATCACGCTGGCGGGATCGAGGAGGTGGTGAAGCGCATAGCGGCAGACGACGATCGAGAACTCGTCGTCCGCATACGGGAGCTTCGCGACATCGCCGAGCTCGAAGGAGACGTTGGCGAGTCCTTCGGCCGCGCAGAGCTCTCGGGCCCGAGACACCATCTCGGGCGTGAGGTCGATGCCCACGACGCGCTGCGCCGCGTGCGCGATGGCCGCGGCGACGATGCCCGGTCCGCACGCGACGTCGAGCACGCGATCTGATGTACGCACGCCTGCAGCGTCGAGCAGCGTCTGCATCGCGGCGGCGTCGTTCATCGCCGGCGCGGAGGCAAAGCCGGCCGCCTGGCGCGTGAACTGATCGACGGTCGTCTCGTGATGATCCAAGCGCACAACGCTACAGGCCACCCGAGCGCAACACGTCCGCTGTGGCGCCTCAATGCCTTCGGCCGACATCGAACATGTGTCCGCACCGGTGATGTTGTGCCCAAAGCGGGGAATTAAGTAACCCGCAAGACGCGCGTCGAGCCGCGCCCTCGACTTCAGGCTCGCCACTGGGCAGATCGGTGACACAAACCGCAAGCAGACGCATGCCTTTTTTGATCAGCCACGGGAAGCGCCACGCGCTCAGCGCCGCTCAGCGCGCAGTTCGCGCAAGAGCACGATGCGATAGCCGGGTTGCGTGCGGGGGCGGACCGTCGCTCGGTCTTCATGTACAGCGACGACGGCCGCAGGACGTATCGGTGGCTCGTCGACCCCGCGGGCTGGGTGCTTGACTTCACGGTCTTCCGGTACTCCGGCTCGGGTCGCTCCGGACGCTTTATCCGAGGTGCCCACGGCCCTCGGCTTGACTCCGCGGCATCACGGCCCCGCTCGCCCGTTTCGCCGACGTCACCCCACAGCCCCACCACTTCGCGCTGGGTGACGCTCTGGGTGTCGCCCCGATCCTGAGTCGGCCCCGGGCTCCCTACGCGCGTGGGTTTTCGAGCACCAGCGCGACACCCTGGCCTGAGCCCACGCACACGCCGCAGACGCCGTAGCGGGCATCGCGCAGGCGCAGCTCCGTCGCGAGCGTGAGCACGTAACGGGTGCCGGAGGAGCCGAAGGGATGGCCGATGGCCACCGCGCCACCGTTCGGGTTCAGCCGCTCGTCCGGGACTTCGAAGCCGCCGAGCTGGCGTCGCAGCTCGCGCAGGATCGCGAGCGCGACAGCCGCGTACGCCTCGTGCACCTCCCACACGTCGATGTCCGTGGGCGCGAGCCCGGCGCGCTCCAGGGCCGTCGGGATCGCGAACGCCGGCGCGATCCCCATGAACCTCGGGTCGAGCGCGTACGTGGCCGACGAGACGACGCGTGCGAGCGGCTCGGCGCCGAGCTCGATGCGCGGCGGCGGCGCTGGCGAGCACGACCGCGCTTGCGCCATCGTTCAGAGGAGAGGAGTTGCCGGCCGTCATCTGCGTGGTGTCCGGCTGGGGCGGGAGCGCCGCGAGCTTCTCGGCGGTCGTGTCGTCGCGGATCGACTCGTCGTGCTCGAAGACGCGCGCGGGCTGCTTGCGCGTCGCCGGTATCTCCACGGGGTGGATCTCCTGCGCGAGCCGGCCCGAGTCGCGTGCCGCCGCCGCGTGCTGGTGGGAGCGAAGCGCGAACGCGTCGATCTCCTCGCGCGAGAGCTCGTAGCGGTCGGCGACGTTCTGGGCGGTGCGGATCATGTCGATGTAGGCATCGCGCGCGAGTAGGTTCGGGTTCGGCGGCCCGCCGGCGCCGGACCACATCGTGTCGAGCATGAAGATCGGCCCGCGCGGCATGAACGGCGCTTCGCCCTTCATGAATGCCCAGCCCGAGCGCGACATCGACTCGACCCCGCCGGCGAGACCCACCGACAGCTCTCCCGCACGGATTGCGTGCGCGATGCCGATCGCGCTCGAAAGCGACGAGGCGCAGTAGCGGTTGACCGTGATCGCCGGAACCGAGTCGGGGAACCCCGCGGCGAGCGCTCCCCACCGCGCGACGTCGCCCATGCCCTCGTGCGCGACGTTCACGCAGCCCGCCGAGATGTCCTCGATCCGCTCGAGCGGGACCTCGACGCGCTCGCAAGCCCACGCCATCGTCTGGCCGAGCAGGTCATCGAGGCGGATGTGCGAGAGCGAGCCGCCGTAGCGCCCGACGGGCGTGCGAACGCCGCCGAGCACGAATGCGTCGCTTGCTGAGTCCGGCATTCTCTTCGACCTCCTTTGGTCGCCCGCGCGTGTGCGTTGCTCCGGTTCACGCCGTGCGGGCTTCGCGTTGCGAGCAAGGTACACCGTCGCATCCCGTCGCTGTGAACCGCACCGCCTCGCCCGCTCCAGAAGAATGCGAGAGGTGACGCCGATTGGGCTCCGCGACTTCTTCTTCGCTTCTGCGAGCGTCTTGGCGCGCTCGCGAGCGCGGTCTAGTGCGACTGGGAAGCGATGCCGTCGAGCTCGGCGAGGTCGTCATCGGCAAGCGACACGCGGGCGCCGCTGACGTTCTCGCGCAGATGCACCACCGACGACGTGCCCGGGATGAGCAGGATGTTCGGCGATCGCCGAAGCAGCCACGCGAGCGCAACCGCCATCGGCGTCGTTCCCAGCCGTCTCGCCACCGATCCCAGCGTGTCGGACTGCAGCGGCGTGAAGCCACCCAGCGGGAAGTAGGGCACGTAGGCGATGCCTCGAGAGGCAAGCGAATCGATGAGGTCGTCGTCGACGCGATTGGCGATGTTGTAGAAGTTCTGCACGCACACGACAGGCGCGATCGCCTGCGCCTCGCCTACTTGCTCGTCCGAGACCGTGCTGAGGCCGAGATGTCTGATCAACCCTTCCGCCTGGAGCTCCGCCAGCGCTATGAACGGCTCCGCGAGCGAGCCGGGCTCTGGCGCCTGGAACCCGCCGACCCGCAGATTGACGACGTCGAGCACCTCGAGGCCGAGGTTCCGGAGGTTGTCATGGACGGCCTCGCGTAGCTCCGCGGGCGAGCGCGCGTGGCGCCAGCCGCCCTCGGCGTCCCTTCTCGCTCCGACCTTCGTGACGATACGGAGCTCGTCCGCGTACGGGTAGAGGGCCTCTTTGATGATCTCGTTGGTGACGTGCGGGCCGTAGTAGTCGCTGGTGTCGATGTGAGTGATGCCGAGTGAGACCGCTTGGCGCAGCACGGCGAGTGCTTCACCACGGTCCTTCGGCGGCCCGAACACGCCGGGCCCCGCAAGCTGCATGGCGCCGTAACCCAGCCGAGTGACCACCAGGTCTTCGGCGAGACGGAGCGTGCCGCCGGGAAGTGTTTCAGTGCTCATGAGAAATCGCTCTTCGGCGTCTGCGTTCGAGCCGCAATCCTCGCATGCGGAAGTGCGCGCGAACAGGGCGAAGTTATCCGGGGATACACAATGCCTGGCATGCGACCTGAACAGAACGACAAGGAGGCTGTCATGAGCAACGCCCTTTACACCGCGAACGCCCGCGTCACGGGAGGCCGGGCGAATGGGCACGGAGAGTCGTCCGATGGCGCCCTCGTGGTCGATCTCCGGATGCCGCCGGAGCTCGGCGGGGATGGTGGGGGCACCAACCCCGAGCAGCTGTTCGCCGTCGGGTTTGCCGCCTGCTTCGAGAGCGCTCTCGGCGTGGTCGCTCGCCGCAAGAAGCTCGACGCCGGCGACGTCTCGATCGACTCCAGCGTGATGCTGCTGCCGAGCGAGGAGCGCGCGTTCAAGCTCGCGGTGGAGCTCGACGTCAGCCTGCCTTCGGTCGAGGATCCTGACGCGGCCGCAGAGCTCGTTCGGGACGCCCATCGCGTCTGCCCCTACTCGAACGCCACGCGCGGCAACATCGACGTCGCGCTGAGCGCGAACGGGCAGCCGCTGTGACCAGCGGCCCGCCGGCTCACCGGCCGTGATGGACCGTCTGGGGACTTCGAGGACGCGGTATAAGGGACTGAGCATGCGCACTCGCCCCGCGGCCCGCACCAGCCTGGACACGCCGAGGGCCAAGAACATGGCGCTCGTGCTGCTCGCGATGACGCAGTTCGTGATCGTGATCGACGCGTCGATCGTGAATGTGGCGCTCCCCTCCATCGGCCGGGGGCTCGGCTTCTCGCGCGCCGACCTCTCCTGGGTGGTGAACGCCTACACGCTGACCTTCGGCGGCTTCCTGCTGCTGGGCGGGCGCCTCGCGGACCTCGTCGGGCGCCGGCGCATGTTCATGTACGGCCTCGTCCTCTTCTCGCTCGCCTCGCTTGTCGGGGGCCTCGCGCAATCGGAGCCGTGGCTGCTCGCCGCGCGGGCCGTGCAGGGGCTGGGAGCTGCGCTCGTCTCCCCGGCCGCGCTGTCGCTCTTGACGACCACCTTCCGAGAAGGATCGGAGCGCAACCGCGCGCTCGGCGTGTGGGGCGCGGTGGCGGGCGCGGGAGGAGCCGCGGGCGTCTTGCTCGGCGGCGTGCTCACGAGCGGTCTGAGCTGGCGATGGGTGCTCTTCGTGAACGTGCCGATCGGCGTCGTTGCGGCGGCGCTCGCGCCTCGCGTGCTCGTCGAGAGCAAGCTCGAAGACGCCGAGCGCTCGTTTGACGTCGCCGGGGCGATCACCGTGACCGCGGGGCTCTCGTTGCTCGTCTACGCGCTCGTCGACGCGGTGAACGTCGGCTGGGGCTCGGCGGCGACGCTGGTGAAGCTCGCGGCGGCGGCGCTGCTGCTGATCGCCTTCGTGGTGATCGAGCACCGCGAGCGCTGGCCGCTCATGCCGTTTTCGATCTTTCGTCTGCGCACGCTTCGCGGCGCGAACATCGTCGGCCTGCTCGTGGGCATGAGCCTTTTCTCGATGTTCTTCTTCATCTCGCTCTATCTGCAGGACGTGCTCGGCTTCTCGCCCATCAAGACCGGGCTGTCCTATCTGCCGCTGGCGGTGATGATCATCATCTCCGCGGGAGTGGCATCCAACCTCGTGACGCGGATTGGGTTCAAGCCGACGATGATCGCCGGGCTTCTGTTCGTCGCCGCTGGGCTCGCGTGGTTCTCGCGCGTGAGCCCGCACGGCTCGTTCCTCGCAGACGTCCTCGGGCCCTCGCTGCTGGCCGCGATCGGGCTCGGGTTGGCGTTCGTGTCGGTGACGATCGCGGCTCTCAGCGGAACTCGCCCGCACGAGGCGGGGCTCGCGTCGGGGTTGATCAACACCGCGCAGCAGGTGGGCGGCGCGCTCGGTCTCGCGATCCTCGCGACGGTCGCCAACAGCCGTACGAAGGAACTGCTCCAGGGCGGCACGCACGACCTCAACGCTGCCCTTACGCAGGGGTTCGACGTCGCGTTCATGGTCGGCGCTGGCTTTGCCATCGTGGGGGCCCTGCTCGCCGCGGTGCTGATCTCATCGCGCGACAGCCGCGAACACGCGATAGAAGCGCAGACGCAGTTCGCCGCGGCAGAGCCGGCCTGACGCCGGCGATCGCGCACCCGTAACGCGGCGGACACGCCGGCAGGTGGGCAGCCGGACCCTACGACGGGCCGCTCAGCGTCTCGAGCGAGCGCGCGAGCATCACGGCGCGGAGCCAGTTGCTCGTGTCCTCGCCGGCGTCCTCGACCGAGCGCAGCGCGGTCTCGTAGCCCTCCTCCGCCTCCACCAGGCGTTTGAGCGCGCGGATCGCATCGTCCTCGATCCGACGCAGGTCGCGCGCGAGGTCGTCGACACCCGCGAACTGCGCCTCGAGCGAGGTCAATGGCCGCTGCTCGCAGAAGAGGACGTTCTCGGCGCTCCCCGCGCGTTCGGCGAGGCTGCGGACGGTGGCGACGGTGTCGTCGTAGAGCGTCACGAGGTCCGCGAGCGATCTACGGTCGAGCTCTCGTCGCTTGCCAGCTTGCGGTGCACGATCAGCACGGACTGCCCGCAGCGCCCTGAGACGGCCGCCGCGACGCTTCCGAACACGCGGCCCGCCAAGCCGCTGCGCCCGTGCGGAGCCGAGGACTATCAGGCTCACGCGCGTGCTCGTCTGCGACCTCCACGATCCCCTTCCAAGTGGGCGCCGCCTGGATCGCGACGCTCTGCGCGTGGAAGCCCGCATGCTCGGCGAGCGACGCTCCCTGTGCCGCGGTCTGTTCGGCGGCCGCGCGGACTTCGGTCGCCTTGTCTGCGTTCAGATGGAGCTCGGCCGGAGGCACGAAGCCGACGTCGGCCGGCTGCCACACGCACACGACCAGCGCCTCGCGCCCGGGCGCAAGCTGTCGGCCGGCCTCCTCGATCGCGAGCTTTGCGAGCTGGGAGCCGTCGTAGGCGAAGAGGACGAGCCCGATGGGCTTCGGATCTGTCATGCGCGCACGTGCCCCGCGTCGCTCTCACTCGGAGCCTTCGTCACTCGGAGCCTTCGATCGCGGGTTGCGCGGCGCCGCGGTGTTCAGATGCGCGCCTGCGGAGCCGCGCCAAGAGCGGCGGGGAGTACCAGGCGGGCGCCTCGCCGGCGAGGAACCGATCGATGTCCGGCGTCTGCGGGCGCGCGCCGCCGAGGAGGTAGACGAGGACGCCGATCGCGGCGCCGCCGAGCGCGAGCCCGAAGCCGATCGACAGCGCGATCCCCGTGCCGGCGTCGAGGCTGCCGCCGACCGTGAGGGCGAAGTGGGCGAAGATCGGCGCGATCATGAACGCGGCGACTGCGCGCAGCAGCTCCACGATTGCGAACACGCGCTGAAGGCTCGCGGAGGCGAGCGAGAACCCCGCGACGAACAGCGCCGGCGCGACCGTTGCGCCGAGGCCGATGCCGGTTAGGCCCGAG
Organism: uncultured bacterium; assembly: GCA_963738355.1. Taxonomy (GTDB): domain Bacteria; phylum Actinomycetota; class Thermoleophilia; order Solirubrobacterales; family Solirubrobacteraceae; genus Palsa-744. The sequence goes on along the minus strand of CAVTWF010000004.1, from coordinate 39,347 downwards.
CCGAGCAGCGTCAGCGTTTCGCTGGCCGGTACTTCGATGCGAAAGACCGCGATTCCGGCTGCGAGGAACATCATCCCGACGAGCGGGAGGTAATGCAGCCCGCGCTTGTTGAACACGACGCCGAGGAGGATCGCGGTGATCACCGCGCCGGCGACCTCGGGCAGGTACAACAGCCCGACGTGGAGCGCCCCGTAGTGCAGGAGGAGCACGGCGGCGGTGAGCACGGTCGCCGAGACCGACGCGGCAGCGGCGAACAGCGCGACGACGATCCCGGCCACGGGCATCGTGCTGCTGAGCATCGTACGGATCGTGAGCAGCGGCTGCGGCGCACGGTACTGGTAGACGATGAGGACGACGATCAAGACGAGCCCGACGAGCAGCGGCAGGATGGTCGACGGGCCTACGAAGCGGATGGGTGAGAAGCTGCGAGGCCCCGTAGAAGGCGGCGACGCAGCCGACGGCGGCGAGCGCGAGCGCAGGCAGGTCGCGCGGCGAGTCAGGGTCGGCGGGCGGCGCGTCGTCGAATGTCAACACCGAGAGGACCAAGCGCCGTCGCTGCGATCGCGGCGACGATCCAGAACAGCGGCCGCCACCCATCGGCGTTGGCTTGGAGGCCTCCGATCGTGGGGCCGAGCGCGACGGCCCCGAAGATGCACATGTTCATGATCATCGCGGTGATCCGCAGCTTGCTCGCGGGGTATCCGATCGCGAGCGGCGGCACGGCGGCGATCAGCAGCAGGCTCGTGCAGAGGCCCTGCAGCACGTGGCCACCGATGTACATGCCCGCGTTCTGCGCCGAGGCGGCGAGGACGGACCCGATCACGAGCAGCCCCGCATAGAGGACGAGCATCCGTCGCTGTGGCAGGTGCTGAGCGAACTGCACCGCGAGCACGGTGCCGACCGCATAGGCGGCGTTGGCCAAGCCCGACCCGAGGCTCATGGTCTGGAGGCTCGTGTGGAGGGACTTCGCGATGATCGGGGTGAGGGGCAGCAGCGCGGACGAGAGCGCGAGGTACGGAATGAGCGCGAACAGCACCATCGCCGCGACGGCGGGATAGCGACCCGCAAGCGGTCCTTGGCGCATCAGCCGTCAGCGCGGATAGCGGGCGGAGGGGGACACAGCCCACAGCTTTGCATCGATCGCCCGCCCGCCAAAGGTGGTTTGTCCAATACCATCTCCCGCCTCGCGGGGAGGCGATGTCTCATGAGCCAGTCCAGCTCGAGCGCAGAACGCCCGAAAGCCGAAGAAGCAAAGCTGGGGCTCGAGGACGTGACCGCCTCGACGGTCGCGAACATCGGACCGGGCATCGACTTCTACTTCGCCTTCGGGGTGATCGCGGTCACGGCGGGTCTCGCCGCCCCGCTGACGATCATCGCCGCGGGCGTCGCCGTCGCCTTCCTCGCGTTCGTCGTCGCGGAGTTCACCAGGATGGAGCCTTCCGCCGGTAGCTTCATCACGTACGTCGAGACCTCGCTGGGACCCAAGGCCGGCGTCGTCACGGCACTGCTCGTGACGGTCGGCTTCACGGTCGCGATCGCGGGCGTCTTCGCGATGTCCGGCGGGATGATCACGCTCACGCTCGCGCACTACCTCTCCTGGGATCCCTCTTGGCTTCCCTTCGCGCTGGTGATGACCGCCGGCGCGATCGCGTTGACCTTTCGAGGCGCGAGCCTCTCGACGATGGCGATCAGCATCGCGATCGTGGCGCAGCTCATCGTCATGGTCGCGGTCTGCATCGTCGTGCTCGTCGACCAACGCGCGCATCTCTCCGGCGCGCCCTTCTCGTGGTCGCATCTTCACAACGGCCTGACGGGACTCTCGGCCGGGTTCCCGCTGGCCCTGTACATGTTGATCGGGTGGGAAAACGCCCCGGCGCTCGCCGAGGAAACGCGCGATCCCGCGCCGCACCATTCCGCGCGCGATCTATGTGGCGCTCGCATTCGCGACGGTTCTGTTCGTGCTGTTCGCCTACACGACGATCACGGGCTTTCACTACGACACCGCCTCCATCGGCAGGGCATCGGTTCCGTTCCTCGAAATGGCCGATCACTACCTCGGGGGCGCCGCGATCCTCGCCTGGCTCGTGGGGATCGTCTCGGTCCTCTGTACGCTCGTGGCCGCGGTCAACTCGCAGGCGAGGATGATCTTCGACGGCGGCCGTTGTGGGCTGCTGCCGGCACGCCTAGGGAGGTCGCGGCCGCCGGGCGAGACCCCCGTGAACGCGCTGATGACGATGGCGGTGAGCGGTCTTGGCATCGTCGTGATCTGGTGGCTGTGTCACGTCAGCGGGCTCGTCGGCGGGTCCACCGACCCGGTCAATCTGTATGCCGAGACCGGGACGATGGGCACGATCCTCGTGCTCTTCGTCTACGTGCTCACGGCGTTCTCGCTGCCGCTCTTCATGTGGCGCCGCCACCGCGACTCGTTCTCGATCGTGCGCCACGTCGCGATGCCCGCGCTGGGCGCGCTTGTGCTCGTGATCCCGTTCGTCGAGCTCTTCGAACCCGGCCAGCCGGTGCCCTACAGCACCTTTCCCTACCTCTCCGTGGCCGTGCTCGTTGCCGCCGCGATCATCGCGTGGTACGTGGTTCGACGCAATCCCCAGGCGGGTTCGAGCGAGGGCGCGGCGTTCTCGGAAGCCTGACGAGCGCCGCTCCTGCGCCTTCCGGTCTGCCCGAAGATGCCTGACTGAGCGCAGCGCGGGCCGGGCGGCGAATTCGCCTAGGCCGCTGCCCCGGCGGTGAGGCTCGCAGCGATCTCGTCCATCGCCGATTGCTCCGCGTCGCTGACGCTCACCCCGTGCTCACGATGGGCATTGGCGACCTTCTCCGCGAGCGTACGAACGAAGCGCCTTGTAGCTCTCCACGTCATCGGGCGTCGCCTTGCGTTCAAGCAGCTCCACCGCGTCGCGCAGCTGCTGCAGGCCGTGCTCCTTGAGTTCCTCGGGGGAGTGAAAGCGGGTGTGATCGATCTTCGGCTTCGCCGCGACGATCTCGTCGAGAAGCTCGCTCGCGCCGTGCTGCTCGCGTGCTTCCACGTACGCCTTGGCGATCGCGAAGGTCTCGCGAATCGTGCCGCCGCGTTGGGCAGTGACGACGATCATGCCCGCGGTGGGTGGCCCGTGGAGTACGAGCTCCCACTCCTCGGGGGTGAAATCAGCTTTGCTCGTCATCGCGCGCCCTAGATGCCGAGGAGCTTCGCCTTGGCGGCCGAAAACTCTTCATCGGTGAGGACGCCCGACTCGTGCAGCTGACCGAGCTTCGCCAGTTCCTCGGTCGGGTCAGCCTGCCCTGCGGGCGCCGGGGCGGCCATTTGCGGCTGCTGCTGCTGTTGTTGCTGTTCCCACTGTTGCTGTTCCTGCTGGGCCCACCGTCCTTCTTGGCGGCGGCTGACGCGGTTGGAAACGGAGGTCGCCGTGCCGGCGATCACTGCGGTTCGGGCCACGCCGCGGAGTAGTCCGGGCATCTTGCTTCCCCTTTCCGTTCAGGAGGCCGACTCGGCGGCCTCGAGTGCTTCCACAGTATCGAGCACCTCTTGCGCGGGGTGGGAACGTATCACCCAGATCGGGTGTGAGGGTCGCGAAACAGCGGCTTGATGTCCGAGTCGAACTGTAGTCGTGAGCTGCTCTCGAAACCGTTCACGCGGTTGCTCCGTTCGGATTGCTTGCGGCGTAGGCGGGCGAGCATAACCAGTCTTTCATTCGCGCCGTGCGGCCGGTCGATGTGCGACCATGGACGCGCCCGAAACAGGAGGGAAGGCAAGGCAGATGGATGAATCGAGGCTCCGCTCCGTGCCACTGTTCGCAGAGCTTTCGCGCAAGGAGCTCAAAGCGCTGTCGACCATGACTGACGAGGTCGCGCTGCCCGCCGGCACACATCTGATCAACGAGGGCGCCTTCTCCTATGAGTTCCTGCTCATCACCGCGGGTAGTGCCGAGGTTCGTCGCGGCGGCGAGGTCATCGCCGCGCTTGGGCGCGACGACTTCGTCGGCGAGGTCGGCGCGATGCGCGACGCGAAGCGCAACGCCACGGTGATCGCCACGAGCGACCTGACTGCGATCGTCATGACCGCGCGCGACCTGCGCCGCGTCGCAGAGGAGATCCCGTCCGCGGGCGCGCTCATCGACGAGGCGATCGCGGCACGCTCTGAGACCGGTTCGACGCAGGCTGGTACTCCGTAGCCGCATCCACCTCGAGGCAGCTTCTAGGCCTTGTGCTCCAGTGCCGGCTCGTGTGTTTGCCCGCCGTTCACCTTCGCCCGCGCGGCGCCGTCGCGCGCCGCCGCTGCTTGCTCGGTGCTAGGCATCGGCACCCCCGCGGCCGCGTACGCGTCTACGGCGTCGAGCGTCTCGGCCTTCAGCAGCGTATGGCTGAGCGTCTCCAGCTGCTCGCGGTGATCGCTCAGGAGCCGAGTGACCTCGGCGTGGGCATCGTCGACGAGGCGTCGGACCTCCTGGTCGACGACCGACTGGGTGTGCTCCGAGGTCTCGCTCGCGCCTGGTAGCGCCGGCCCGCTGCTTTCAGCGGGAAGCACGGCGATCGGTCCGACCTTGTCGCTCATTCCCCAGCGTCCGACCATTTGACGCGCGATCTGCGTCAGCTGCTGAATGTCCGACTCGGCCCCCGTCGTGATCTTTCCGAAGACGATCTCCTCGGCCACACGACCTCCCAGCGCGACCCTGATCTTCGCGTCGAGGTCTTCACGCGAGTACGACACGCGATCGTTGTCAGGCGTGGAGAGCGTCACACCGAGCGCGACGCCACGCGGGATGATCGAGACCTTGCGCACGGGGTCGGCGTTCGGCGTAAGCATGCCGACGAGTGCGTGGCCTGACTCGTGGTAGGCGGTGCGCTCGCGATCCTCCGGACTCAGGAGGATCCCCCGTGGCGCGCCCAGCGTGATCTTTTCGAGTGAGTCGGTGAAATCGGCGAGCGTGACCTTGTCATGGTCGCGACGCGCCGCAAGCAGCGCCGCCTCGTTACAGAGGTTCGCGAGATCGGCGCCCACCATGCCAGGCGTCGAGGCGGCGAGAGCATCGAGGTCGACATCGTTGGCGAGCGGGATCGAACGCGTGTGCACCCGCAGGATCTTCGCCCGCCCCGCGCGGTCCGGTGGCTGCACGGCAACGCGACGATCAAAGCGCCCGGGACGCAGCAGCGCCTGGTCGAGGACCTCTGGTCGGTTGGTCGCGCCAAGCACCACCACCGCCTCGTTGCTTTCGAAGCCGTCCATCTCGGTGAGGATCTGGTCCAACGTCTGTTCACGCTCGTCGTTGCCGCCCACCGAGATCGAGCCCTGGCGAGAGCGGCCGATCGCGTCGAGCTCGTCGATGAAGATGATCGCCGGCGCGGCTTCCTTCGCCTTCGCGAAGAGATCGCGAACTCGCGACGCGCCGACACCGACGATCGCCTCGATGAACTCGGAGGCGGCGATCGAGAAGAACGCCGCATGTGCTTCTCCGGCGACCGCGCGCGCGAGCAGTGTCTTGCCGGTGCCCGGCGGACCGAACAGGAGCACGCCGTGCGGTATTCGCCCGCCGAGACGCTCGTAGCGCTCGGGGTTGCGCAGGAAGTCGACGATCTCGGTGAGTTCCGCCTTGGCTTCGTCGATGCCGGCCACGTCGTCGAACGTCACGCGGATCTTTTCGGGATCGACGCGGCGCGCCTGCGAGCGACCAAAGTTCCCGAGCGCCCCGAGTCCTCCGCCGGCGCTCGCGCGTCGTGCGAGCAGCACGAACAGGCCGATCAGAAGCAGCGTCGGGCCGAATCCAAGGAGGATCTCCGAGAGCACGGACGTGCCCTGCGTCGTCGATTTCGCGTTGACCCGAACGCCCTTGCTCAGCAGGAGTTGCGTGAGCTGCGTGTCGTTCCAGAAGGTCGGCACCTCGGTCGCGAAGAGCGTCGTGGACGTCGCCTTGGCGTCGTTGGTCGGATAGCGGAGCTTGGTCGCAAACGTGCCCTGAATCGTGTTGCCCTTGGAGGAAATCGACTTCACCTTGCCCGCCTCGAGCTGTTGCAGGAAATACGGGCTGAACGGCACCTTCACGCGTGGTTCCCCCGAGGAATTGACCATCAGCAGCGCTGCCCAGTTGATCGCGAGCAGCACGAGCAGAACGATCCAGAACAAGGGGAAACGGTGGGGGGGACGCCCTTTGGGTTGCTCGGGGGCGCCTCGCCCGTCGGGCGCCGGCGCCACGCGCCAGCCACCCTGGTCGCGCGGCATTGGCGCAGGCGGAACCGCCTTCTGGGCGTCCGGCGTGCTCGCCTCGTCGCGCTCCGTCGGACTCATGGCGACCGCCCGGTCATACGCTGAACTTAGAGCACCGGCGCCTAGCGAAGCGACCGGAAGCCCGCGCGAACCTCTTCCGAGAAGAGCTCCGGCTCTTGCCAGGCCGCGAAATGATTGCCTCTGTCGACTTCGTCGAAGTAGATGAGGTTGGGGTAGGCCCGCTCGGCCCAACTGCGTGGCGCCTGGTAGAGCTCCTTGGGAAAGACGCCTTCAGCGCCGCCTTGGGCATATCGACGTGGAAGGGGCGAATGACGCCGTCCGTGGCTGCTTGCCCGCCGATATCCGTGGTGGTGGCGGCAGTTTTGGCCGTGGGAGCAGACATCTCCGTCTCCTAGCACTCGCAATGGCGCGCGACCGGAGGTCGATACTCGGCAAACAGCACTGGCACCAGGCCGCCGGTCGGCTTGAGCTTGAAGCCGGTCGACGTGTGCCGGGACGGCAGAAACGCAGCCGGCTCAGCGCAGCTTCGCTGAAAGCAGGCTGCTTGTCAATAGCGATGGCGCACACGACACGCAGCCGGCGTCAATCGAGATCTCGCACGGATATCACTCCGCGCTGGAGCGCATGCTCCGCCAGCGTCGCCCGCTTCTGGTTTTGCGGCAGCGCGCCGAGCTCGAACCGCGCGAACAACGCGCGCAGGTGCATCTTCACCGCGTCAACGCCGAGGAAGACCTCTTCGGCGATCTCCTGATTGGTCGCAGGCGTCGCGTAACCGCCGTGGCGGTACGGACGGCACAGCGCGATCAGCACGCGACGCTGAGTCTCTGTCACGTGTATTGACGGTTCGTGTGCCGCGGATACCGTCCGGTCCACGAGCGTCGCCTGCGCCGCTCTGTATGCCAGAAGCGTGCGACCGACGCGCACGCGGTCTCCGTCTCGAAGTCGCTGGCGCCCGCTGATCCGCTGGCCGTTGACGAAGGTGCCATTCATCGACAGGCCGTCGTCGACGATCGCCCACTCACGCCCGACGTGGTGAACTTCCGCGTGCAGGCCCGAGATCTCGTGGTCCCAAGGAATCGACAGATGCATCTCCGTGCGACGCCCGATGTTGCTCTCGCGCCTGCCGCCGGCAGTGAAAAGACACAGGCCGCCTCCTTGGTCGCGAAACACGAGGAATGCCTCGCCGGCTCGCTCGGCGGCGAGCACCCGCTTGAGCTCGGCGGCCGACAGCGAGTGGCGCGCGAGCGGATCGCTGTTCTGTTCAGACCTATCGGGCACTCGGGCGCCTCGGCGCAGCCGTTTTCACGGGACGATTCAGGCGCTCGGCGGCGGGCCGGAGGCGGCTTGTCCGCGGCGCCGCGCTTCCTCAGAAATCGCTTCGCGCACGTAGGAGATGCAGAGCGACAGTTCGCTCAATGACTCCGCGCTCGGCTTCAGTGAGGCCGTGTACAGAACCCCCCCGCCGTTGGCGCGCGCGCTCGCGCCGGTGCCGGACGGTCCAGGGATGAGCTTGCCGCAGAGGGCGGGCGCCGTAGCGGTCTGGGGGAGGCTTTTGGCTTCTTCGCTCAGCCCGAGCACACCGCTGTAGATGCCACTGCCGTCGTAGTCGACGCCGTGCACGACGATGACGGCGTGGTTGAGGCGAATTTCCGTCACGACCGCCGCCGGCAGCGTGATCGTGCGCTCGTAGTGCAGGGTGCCGCCCGAGAGATAGCGCGGGAACGCGAGGATGCTCGCGGCACTCGTGTCGCCAGATGTCGTCAATGACTGGACCGGCGGGCCGTAGTAGCCGGCGCCATTTTCTGTGCTTATCGACAAGTGTCCGTTGTGGAGCTGCGCCGCCGATGCGGGTGGGCACTCGCCCTTGCCGCCTGCGTGGATGTGCATCAGGTGAACCAGCGGCGCGTTACGGTCCAATTCTTTGGTGTTAACGGTCACCACGGCCTGATCACCGTTGAGCGAGATGGTCGCGTTGCCGGAACCCGTGACGTGATTGGTGGGCACCTGTGCGAGCGTTCCGGTTGAGGCGTTCCCGGCGCGCGTCGAGCCCGAGGCCAGGAGCACAGCGACGACCGCGGCGGCGACGAGAACGAGTGCCGCCCCTGCAGCGAGCACCAACTTTCGTCGCGGACGCGGCGCACGCCTGCGCGGCCTTGGCTCGCCATCACCGCCATCACCGGGCGGCTGATCAGCCGTGTCTGCCACGCCGGGATCGGGGATCGAGGCAACCGGTTGCGGGGGAGCGGCCTCGACGTTCTCCGGAACGTCCGTTGACGGTCGTGTCGCATCGGGCGCGCGCTCTGCCGCATCACCAACGGAGGCTACGGGATCGCCAAGCGTCATCCAGCAGGCCCGAAGGAACTCGTTACAGGTCGCGTATCGCGCGTCTGGGTCCTTCGCGAGCCCCCTGCGGAGTACGGCATCGAGCGTCGAAGGAAGATCCGGACGCAGCACGCTCACGGGCTCCAGCGCGTCGGCGGTTGGATGTAGACCTTCTGCAAGCTCCCGGCGGTAGGGGACGCGACCCGTAAGACACTCATACAGGGTTGCGGCGAGCCCGTATACGTCGGTCTGCGCGCTTACGGCGTGGCCCTCGAGCTGCTCCGGCGCCATGTAGCCGAGCGTGCCGACAGACACACCTGATTTCGTGAGCCCGACGTCAAAGGAGGCGCTCTTCGCAATGCCGAAATCGGTGAGGTAGATGTGCTCGTCGGCGCCGCCCTCCGGCCTCTGAAGAAGGATGTTCGCCGGCTTCACGTCGCGATGAATCAGCCCGCGTGCATGTGCCGCATCGAGCGCTGCGGCCACCGGCGTGAGTAGCGCGAGCGCTCGCGTCATCCCGAGCGGGCCAGACGTCGAGAGGAGCGTCTTCAGGTCGCCGCCGGAGACGTAGCGGAGGATGATGTAGAGCGAGTCTTCGTGAAGGCCCATGTCGTGAATCGGGATCACGTTCGGATGGTCCATCGACGCGGCCATCTGCGCCTCTCGGAGGAAGCGCTCGCGGAACGTGTCGTCGGAGCTCAGCTCCGGCGCGAGGACCTTCAACGCGACCAGCATCCCGAGCCTTGAGTGCTTGGCGCGATAGACGACGCTCATGCCGCCGCGCCCGATCACGGAGTCGATCAGGTAGTCGCCGAGTTGCCCGCCGATCACGAGGCGATCCCCCATGGGCGGCAAGTCTAATGCCAGCCGTTACGGCGCTCGGGAGGCGGCGTCCCTAGCCCCTTTGCCGCGCGCAGCGCGCAGCATCCGCGGCCGCCTAACAGCCGCGCTGACGCCACCCTGCGGGCCGGGCCTACAAAGCGCGAACCCACGACCGCAGGCGTGGGGCGCCGCGGGCGAGGCCGGTCCGCGGAGGCGTGGGACCAGGTATGGCATTCCTACACCTTGGGTCACTGGTCCGAGCTCCTGTGCGCGACGAGGATGGCCATGCAGCAACAAACCACCTCTCACTCACAAGGAGACAAGACATGTTCACTCACATTAAGTTCCGACCGAGCACTGTGATCCGCAGCCGTCAGGCGAAGGGCCGCAGAAGCGTCATCAGCTACGCCAACGTGACAGCGACAATGGCGATCGTGCTTTCCATGAGCGGAGGCGCGCTGGCGGCGAATCACTACCTGCTCACGTCGACGAAGCAGATCAGCCCCCGGGTGATGCACAAGCTCAAGGGGCGGATCGGGCCTACGGGACCGCAGGGGCCGATGGGGCCGATGGGGTCTCGCGGAGCGACGGGCGCAACCGGAGCCACGGGTGCGACCGGTCAGAACCTGACAGCCGAGACGCCGTTGCCGTCTGGCCACTCGGAGTCGGGATTCTACGGCGCCGCCGCCGGGAACTCCACCGCCGATTGGATCGGCACCGGGATCACGTACGTGCAACCGCTCGCGACCGCGATCGCGAATGCAAACATCATCTGGAACAAGGCGGGGACGACCTCCACCCATTGTTCCGGTTACGGGCACGCCGATCCCGGCTTCCTATGCCTCTACGACAATGAGGAGTTCGGTCTGGCTGGCGCGACGGCGTTCTACTCGACGGGATTCAGCTCGCCCTCAGCGGGAGTGATCCTGTACTGGCTCATCGACGCCGCAGACAACTTCGTCAGCGGCGAGTACACAGTCACGGCGCCGTAACGGCACCTGACGCAGGTCGACGTACGCGGGGCGGCTCCGAGAGCCGCCCCGCGTCTTTACAGCAAATGGGGGATCGCTCGCCCGATGCGCCGTCGTACGGAATCGCCCGCCGGATGCCTCGTGGGCGGGCGGCTCAAGCGGCGTGCTGCGCCGCCCTCTCCGAGCCGCCTTCGAGATGAGTCTCGAGTGCCTTGCGGACCTCGTCATCGAGGCGGTGCGGCGTGTCCCGGTCGATGATCGCCAATGCCTCCTCCGCCGGGAGCGGATCGCGGTACGGGCGCTGGGCGGTCAGCGCCTCGTATATGTCCGCGACAGCGAGCACTCGCATTGCCACGTCGAGAGCAGGAGCCGTCAATGAGCGCGGGTAGCCGCTTCCGTCGAGCTTCTCGTGGTGGTTGGCGGCCAGATCTGCGAGGTCTGCGAAACAGGGCGCGCGCTCGAGGATGTGCAGCGTGTGGACGGGATGGGTCTGAATTGCGCGGAACTCCTCGTCCGTCAGCTTGCCCGGCTTGTCAAGGATGCGGTTGGAGATCGCGAGCTTGCCGATGTCGTGCAGCAGTGCGGCGCGTCGCAGGGTTCGGCGCTCATCGGCGGCGAATCCGAGCACGACGGCAATGCCGTCGGCGATCTCGGCGACGCGTTGCGAGTGGGTGGCGGTGAAGGGCGACTTCGCATCGATTACCCGCGCGAACGCTTCGGCGATGCGGTCGAGGCGCTCCTCGTCGCCTGCGAGCGCGAAGCCGGGCGGCTCCCAGTGTGAGACGTCGGGCGATTCCAGCGCAGCCCAGAACTCCCGCTCTCCACAGAAGCGCAAGAAGGCGTCCACCAACTCGGGGTCGAACCAGCGGCCGCGCCGGCGCTTGGCGACCTTGCGCGCCGCCTTGGGACCGCCGGCGGTGTAGAAGATCTCCGTCGTCTGGGCGAAGCAGAGGATCCGCGCTGCCCGCGGGATCTCCTCGCCGCGCAGGCCGTCGGGCATGCCGCGTCCGTCCCAGTGCTCATCCAGGCTGCGAATCGCCGCGGCCGTCGCCTCCGAGAGGAACAGCATGCGCGCGATCTCGGCGCCGCGGTCGCAGCGCGTCTCCATGAATTTGCGGGTGACATCGCCCTCGTCGCGTACGGCCCTCAACACCTGGACACGGCGGCGCATCCCGGCTCCCGACGCGGCGATGCGCAGCGACCACAGAAGAGCCGAGCGCGGATCGGTCCAATCGATGACCTTTGACTTGGCCTTCGCCGCACGGTCGTCGGTTGCAAACAGAGCGGCCATCGAGCTGGCGTTGGACGAGCAGCCCGCGTCCTTGAGCAGCAGTGCGTAGAAGAGGTCGGAGCGCTCGGCGGCCGGCACATCCAGCTCCTCGGCCAAGCGCATTCCGATCAGACACGATCTGACCGCATGGCCCGAGGTCTGCCCCTCCGCGATGTCGAGCGCATAGGAGAGGGCGCCTATCACGCCGGAGAGCTGAATCGATGCCATGTAGGCAAGATCGGCCGGATCCGAGCGCTGCCTTAGCGTGGAGAGCCCCGGCTCAACCGCGGTCGCCGGCGCGCCGAGCGCCGGGAATACGCGACGACGTCGCCTAGCGCGCCGCAGGAGGCGTCGCGCTGAGCGAGGCCTGAAGCCGCGCTTCCTCCGCCGGCGTGAGCGCTCGCCGGACGACGTCTTGAGCGCTGTCGCCGAGCGCGGCGAGCATTTCCGCGACGTCTGGCGCCTCGGCGCTCAGAACGATTGCCGATGACGATCGGGGTAGCGCCTCTCGCAGGCGCTCTGCGAGCTCCCGCGGCTCGGGCTCCGTGTCGCTCGCGGGACCGACCTCGGCGCCGAGCACGCCGCCGACCAGCAGCCCGACGGCGATCCCCGGTGGCCCGCCGAGCACGCCGAGCAGACCAGCGGCAAGCGCGCCCTCTGCGGCGCCCTTCTGGGAGACGCGATCACTCTCGTCGACGTCGACATAGTGGCCCGCAAACGTGCCGCGCAACGCGAGGCTCCCGCCGCGGCGATGCTCAACAAACCCCACCTCGTTTGTCCAGTGGGCGTCCTGCCCTGAGCGATCCTTCGCGTCGGCGTAGCGGAGCACCGCTGTTCCCTCCCCCGTGAACCGGACAACCGCCAACTCGAGACCCACGCCGCGGGAGTCTACCGCGAGTGCCGAGATCAGCTTCGTCGGTATAAACCGCTTCCAGACACGCCGAGTCCGAGCCGGGCAGCGTTCATGACTGGAACACATACGCTCGTAAGCAGGGTGCCGAGGCCGCGCTGGACTGCGGAATGGGGGCCTGCCTCGTGGCGCCCTGTCTGGTCGCGGACAGCGGCGATCCGTGCCGTGCGCGCGACGATCGTGATGCCGGCCCTATTCGCGCTGACGCTGGAGGGCATCGGCAACGTGCAGATGGCGCTCTTCGCCGGCTTCGGATCGTTCGCCACGCTCGTGCTCGTCAGCTTCGGTGGCACCTCGCGCGACAAGCTGCTCGCACACCTCGGCCTGGCCCTCGGTGGCAGCGTTCTGCTGGTGATCGGGACAGCGGTTGGCTCGACGCCGGTGCTCGCGGCTGTGGTCACCGTTCCGACTCACCTTCATCGTGTTCTACGTGGGCGTCGCGGGGCCGAACGCCGCGTCGGCCGTGACCGGAGCGCTCCTTGCCTACGTGCTTCCCGCCGCCTCGCCGGGCGCCCTCAGCATGATCCCGGATCGACTCGCAGGTTGGTGGCTCGCCTCGACGGTGGGGACGATCGCCGTCCTTTTGCTCCCGACGCCCGCGATGGCGGACAAGGTGCGAGCGGCCGCGACCAAGCTTGCCAGCGCCCTCGCGAGTGGCCTCGAGGCGGCGCTCCGCGGCGAGCAGCCGGACAGGTCGCTGGCGGCGGTGATCGAGACCAAGCACGAGCTCCTCGGCTCCTTCGGTGGGACGCCACAGCGCCCGACCGGGTTGGCGGCGCGCGATCAGGCGCTGGCCAACGCCGTCGAGTTCCTCGAGTGGAGCTCAGCGCTGATCGGCGACGCGCTCCGAGAGCAGCCCGAACTTCGCCGCGCCCGAGCGCCAGAGCGGGATCTCCTCGCGACGAGCGCTTTGGTCCTGCGGGATAGCGGCGCGCTGCTAAGCGATTCCGCCGCCCGTTCTCCGGATCTGGCGGCGCTCGAGGAACGGCGACGGGAGAGCCTCGCGCGCGTGACGGCCGGGTGGCATGAGCCGCCCGAGCCCGGCGAGGACCCACGCGTCTCATTCCATGCGGATGCAATCTCGTCCGCGGCGCTCGCCGTTGGCCACGACGCGGTGCTTGCGGCCCGTCCCACGCGGGCCGAGCGTCGGGCGGTCGCAAGGACGTGGTGGCTCGACAGCGGCGAGGCCGAGGACGATGGTCGCTTGGCGGGCATCGGCCGGTTCTCCGGTCTCGCGATCCGCCACGCGAGCCTTCGCTCCGTCTGGTTCGTGAACAGCTTGCGTGGTTCGTTCGCGCTCGCTGTCGCCGTCGGCGTCGCAGGCGCCGCCAGCGTGCAGCATGGGTTCTGGGTCGTCCTCGGCACGCTCTCCGTGCTGCGCACGAACGCCGCCGCCACCGGCGCTACCGCCCTGCGCGCGCTGTTGGGCACAGCGATCGGCTTTGTCGTTGGCGGCGCGCTGCTTGTCGCCATCGGCGCCTCGAATGCCGCACTGTGGGTCGCACTACCGGTCGCCGTGTTCGTGGCCTCCTATGCTCCCGGCGCCGCGCCCTTCGCGATCGGACAGGCGGCATTCACCGTGACCGTTGCGGTCCTCTTCAACCTGCTGGTGCCAGTCGGCTGGAAGGTGGGTGAGGTTCGGATCGAGGACGTGGCGATCGGTTGCCTCGTGAGCGTCGTGGTCGGCGCGCTGTTCTGGCCGCGCGGCGTAGCGCCGCTCGTCGGCAACGATCTGGCCGATGGCTACCGCACGGGCGCCGACTACCTGAGCGAGGCGATCGCGTGGGTTCGCGATCGCCGCGCCGAGGCTCCCACGAGCGGGCGGGCGGCGCTGACCGCGGGCATCCGCCTCGAGGAAGCAGTCCGCGGCTTCCTGGCAGAGCAGGGGACGAAGCACCTGCAGCGTGAGGAGCTCTGGCGATTGATCGGTGGGACCTTGCGGCTACGACTGACCGCACGTTCCATCGCCGCGCTCCCGCACGCATCAGCCGACGCCGATCGCGGGTCTTGGGATGCCGCCGAAAAGCGCGCCGGTGTGCTTCTCCAGTGGTACGACCAACTCGCGCTCCAACTGGGTAGACCCGAACCGGAGCCCAGCCAGCTGGCCAGGCCTCAGTTAGAAGCCCGCGGCCAACCGAGCGACGGCCCCGAGAGCGATGTCTGGGGCTCGCGCGGCGCAATCTGGCTCCAGGAGTGCGTCGACCTCCTCGCCGAACACGCGGATGACCTGACCGAGCCTGCGCTGCACCTGGCCGAGGTGCGACGCCGACCCTGGTGGCGGTGATCTCTGCTCGGCCCCGCCGGCCCCTCCGGCTGCAGCGACCTGGTGCGCCTCGTGACCGTGGCTCTGCTCTCACGCGGCGCTGAGCCGCTCAGCACCGTTCGGCGTTGTGAGTCAGCTGCGCGCGCACGCGCCGGCCCACCGTCATGCCCGAGTCCTGCTCGATCACGTGCTCCTGCATCGGTGTCACCTCCAGTACCGGGCGAAGGTTGGTGGGCGTCGGGCCCCGCGGCGGCTCGTCTGGGGTTCTTCGACCTCATCCCGCTCGTCGGCGCCACGCTCGGCTCGATCGTCGTCGCATTCGCAACCGTGACCGTGAGCTTCCCTGTTGCGACGATCGTGTGGATCGTGGCGATCTTCCTGTGGCAGCGCTTCGACGAACTACGTCATCCAGCCGTTCATCTACGGCAAGATGCTCCGCGTCAACCCGATCGTGACGATCCTCGCCGTGCTCGCCGGCGCATCGCTGCTCGGGATACTGGGCGCGCTTATCGCGATCCCGACGGCGGCCGCGATCCAGATCATCCTCGGTTACTGGTGGTCATCGCGGCGGGGTGGCTCAGGTCGGGAACTCGCGATCGACGAGCCCGCGCCCGCATAGCCCGGCGCGACGAAGCTCTCCTGCGCACGCGCGTCGGGCCGGATGAGCTCGGTGATCAGGGAGGACCAGGCGAAGTCGCTCGCCCCCATCCCATGCCCGTCGTAAGGGTCGTAGTACTCCCGCAGTCCCGCGACACCGACGGCCGCGGCCAAGCGCGCCGCGAGCGCCTCGGCGTGGTCCGCGTAGCCCAGGCGCACCAATCCCATCCACAACAGCCAGGCGGCGTTGACCCACGTGGGTCCGCGCCAATACCGCTTGATTCCGTGCTCGGATTCGGCCCGCGAGAAGGACGGGTCGGTTGCGGAGACCGATGGCGGCGGGACCGGCAGCCAGAATCGCTCGGGATCGAGCAGGTGCTCCTCGACCAGACGCCTGCCGATCGACTCCGGCAAGTCCGGTAGCGCCAAAGGCGAGAGCGCAGCCCAGGTCACCGCGGATTCGCTCGCCGGGCGCGGCCGCGCCAGCGGTCGAAACAGCCCCGCCTCAACGTCGTACATACGCTCGACGATCGTCTTCGTCGGCGACGGCCGCCCAAGCGCCATCAACGACAGCGCGTGAAGCACGTTGGTCAACACCTCGCAGCACACGGGCCCGCCGTCGGCGTCGATCCGGCGCAGGTCGTACCCGCGCTGGCGGTTTCGATGCACCAGCAGCAGGAAGCCCGGCCGGTCGTCTGCGTGCCCTTGCCAGATCGCATCGAACTGCGGCGAGGCGTCGAGCCCCGACTCGTCGGGCTGCACGATCCAGATCAACCCGTCTCCATCGAGGTCACGATGCTCGGCGAGCCAATCGTAGTGGCGGCCGATGGCGGGCACGACCGCGGGATCACCCACGGCGACGCGCCACGCCCAGGCGAGCATCGGCGGCTGAATGCTCGCCGTCATCGGCGCGTCGGCGCAGAGCACGTTGTACGTCAGCCGCTGGCGCTCGTTCAGGGGCGTGTCCCAGAAGATCGTGTGGCCGATGAACCCATCCTCGCGCTGGGCCGCAAGCAGGGACTCGAGCTCCGCTCGGCTGCGCGATGCGTCGAAACGCCGCCACACAATCGCGCAGAAGCAGGAGTCCCAGTACCACTGAAACGGATAGTGCCCCGGGCTGGGCCGGGTGTAGGCAAAGGAAACGCCGTCCGTATCGCGCACCCCTTCGCGCCAATTTCGCCGCAGGGTCTGCTCGCAGAGAGCCTGGATCTCGCGCACGTCGCGCGTCATCGACACGGGCGAGATCATGATCAGTCGGCGCGGGCTGCGGTCGGGTCTACTTGACTTCGTTGCCGGACGCATTCAGCGCCGGCCAGCGGCCGCCGAAGGCCGAGAAGTTCACGTAACCCGTCTGACCGGGGCCGCTGTCACCGCTGTACGTGTAGAGGGGGTGCCCGGCGTAGGTCACCTGCCTGGCGCCACCCTTGATCGTGATCGTCCCGAGCAGCGAGGACTTGACGCCCGAGCCGGCGATCGGCTTATTGGCGCTCGTCACGGGGGGCCAGACGTGCAGGCATCCGCTGATGCCTTGACAGGCATCCTTGTTGCGAGCGTCCCTTGTGAACATGTACACGGTGTGGCTCCGGCCATTCACCAGGATCGTCCCCACGCCCGTCTTGCGCAGCTGGATCCTTTCGCCCCGGGAGCTTGCGCTCGCGCTCGCGGCCGCGCCGACGATGAAGAGGGCCGCCGCTGCGACCAGGATCGATGTGCGTCTCATGGGAACCTCCAGTCGTTGTTTGCCGTGCGCCACGCTCGATCGATCGCGGCCGGCCCGTCAAGCGGGCGGCCACTCGTCCAGGCCGAGCGCTCGCCGTGCTTCGTCGGGACTGCCGTGAACGGTCATCTCGTGCGCCTGCTCTCCCTCGAAGCGCCACACATGCGCCTGCTGCCTGTTGATCGCGATCCCGCTCGCCCTGCCGCGGCCGCTGACACGCACGATCACCACGATCTCGCCGGTGGGCGCCTCGATGAAACGCTCGGCCTGCACCACCGGCTCCGAAACCGACTCGGCGACGAGCGCCATCAGTGCCGCGGGGGCCTCAGCACCGCCGAAGACCCTCGCGTCGTCGAGAATCGGATCCTGGTGTAGCTCGAAGCCCTGCCCCAGCAGCGCCGGCTCGGCCGGCCAGGCCCCGGTTGCAGCGAGCGCCTCGTAGCCGGCGCGGAGAAGCTCCGTGTTCGAGCTGGCCATTCCCCCGCACTATTGCAGGAGCAGCGCACCATGGTGCGGGAATCGCCGTGGCGTCACTCTCAGGCGCCGCTCGCGCGCGCGTCACGTCAGACGGCGGCGACCAGCTGTGGCCGGGGTGTCTCCGCAGCGATCTGCTTGTCAGGGCGCGAGCCGCTGAGACCTCGCAGCCCTCGCGGCGCCAGCTTGGCGAGGCTGCTCGCAAGGCCCTTGACTTGTGTCGGCGCAGGCGGCAGCGCGAGTTTGACGACCTTGCGCACGACGCTTCCGAACTGCCTGTGCAGCGGGCCAGTGTTGTAGGGGATCGCGAATCGCGCACAGAGCTCGCGCACGTGGACAGAGATCTCCCCATAACGGTGCGCCGGGAGGTCGGGGAAGAGATGGTGCTCGATCTGATAGCTCAGGTTGCCGGCGAGGATGTGGAAGAGCTTGCCGCCGGTCAGGTTTGCCGAACCCAGGAGCTGACGGTGGTACCACTCTCCGCGAGTCTCGTTCGCGGCCTGCTCCTCGGTGAACTCGAATGTGCCCTCGGGGAAGTGGCCGCAGAAGATGACCGTGAACGCCCACAGGTTCCGAATCAGGTTCGCGCTCGCGTTGCCCGCCAGCACGAGCGGGAAGGAGGGCCCGGAGAGCAGCGGGAAGAGCACGTAGTCCTTGAGCGTCTGCGCGCGCACCTTGCGCCAGACTGCTTCAGCCATCTCGCGCCGCTCGCCCAGCGCGAGCTCGCCGGTGGCGATGCGCTCGGTTTCGAGGTCGTGGAGCGCGACGCCGTACTGAAAGAAGGTCGCTAGCAGCGCCGCATAGAGCGGGTTGCCCAGCGAGGAGGGACGCCAGGGCTGCTCCTCCGAGACGCGCACCACCGCGTAGCCGATGTCGCGGTCCTTGCCGACGATGTTCGTATACGTGTGATGCATGTAGTTGTGTGAGTGTCGCCACTGCTCGGCTGGGCAGGCCGTGTCCCACTCGAACGTCTTGCCGTCGAGCCGCGGGTCGTTCATCCAGTCGTACTGCCCGTGCATGACGTTGTGGCCGATCTCCATGTTGTCGAGGATCTTCGACAACGAGAGCGCCGCCGTGCCCGCGACCCAAGCCGGCGGCAGGAAGCCGACGAACAGCAGACTGCGGCCGGCGACCTCCAGCCCGCGCTGGACGCGGATGACCTTGTTGATGTACGCAGCGTCGCGCTCGCCGAGATCCGCCACAACGCGGGCGCGAATCGCCTCGAGCTCCTCGCCGAAGGCTTCGAGCTGCTCTGGTGTCAGATGCGGTGCGGCGCTGGACATGGCTTGCTCCTGTTCGAGATGGGTCTTTCAGAGCTCGAGGGCGACGTCGCCGACGGGCACCGACACGCAGATGCGGATCTGCTCCTCCGTTGCGCTCGAGATCGCTCCCGTGAGGATGTTGCGCACGCGGCCAGTTCGCTTACGGGTGCTGCAGGTGTTGCAGATGCCCATGCGGCATCCGTGCTCAGGGGCGAGCCCGGCGTCCTCCGCCTGCTCGAGCAGCGGCAGGCCGCTGTTGGTGGCCTCCCGCCCGCTGGTGAGGAAGCTGACGCTACCCTCGGCACCGTCGGCGTCGAACCGGAACGCGGGCGCCGTGAAGGTCTCGACCACCGGCTCGGCGAGACGATCCTGCGCCCACACCGCGCGAACCGAGTCGATGAGCGCCGGCGGGCCGCAGACGAACGTCGCAGCACCGCGATGGTCGGAGATCACCGCGCGTAGGTGCTCGCGCCGAAAGCGTCCCGCGAGCATCGACTCGCCCTCACGTGTGAAGCCGCGGGCGACGCAAACTCGCTCGTGTTGCTCGGCGAGCTGCTCGAGCTCGGCGCCGTACAGCGCGAGCTCGCACGAGCGCGCGTAGTTCAGGAATCCGATCTCGCCGGCGAAGCGCTCCTCACAGAGGGTGCGAAGCATCGCCATGACCGGCGTGATCCCACTGCCACCGCCGATCAGCAGCACCCGCTCGGGACGCGGGTCGGGCAGCAGGAACTCGCCCTGCGCCTGGGTCAGGCCGACGATCATCCCGGGCCGTGCGTGCTCGCGTAGGTA
Organism: uncultured bacterium; assembly: GCA_963738355.1. GTDB lineage: Bacteria > Actinomycetota > Thermoleophilia > Solirubrobacterales > Solirubrobacteraceae > Palsa-744. The sequence continues at coordinate 19,721 of CAVTWF010000004.1, read as the reverse complement.
GCGCGACACCTTGCCCTCGGGGTGGGTCGAGACGGTCAGCTCGAGCACGCTCGTGGCGGCCTGCTGCGAGCCGGCCGGCGAGTAGGGCCGCGTCTCGCGGACGCCGTCGATCTCGACGGTCAGGCCGACGAACTGCCCCGCGCGCAGGCCGCTCCAGTTCTCGTTGGGGCAGAGCGTGAGCGTGACGCTCTTCGCGGTCTGATGGCGGACCGCGATCACCTCGGCTCGCACTTCGCGCTGGACGAGCAGCGGGCGAACGAGCTCGACGTAGCGATCCACGCCGTGTGGATACGCCAGCGCTTCGAGCAGTCCCGAGCTCAGCAGGCGCCGGCGGAGGCGGTGGGGCGAGGTGGCGGTGGGCGAAAGTATCGGCTTAGGCGGTCAGTCAGTGCACAACTGTTTACAGACTACACTCCATCCTGGCGGACCACAAGAGCCCCATCTGTGAGGCTTGTCACAATTTCAGCGTGAACGGACGTACTCCCGAAAGCGGCGACCCACGCGAGGCGCGCAAGCAGCGCACGCGTCGAGCGCTGCTCGACGCGGCACTCCGGCTACTGGAGGGTGAGAGCTTCTCGAGCCTCAGTCTGCGCCAGGTGACGCGAGAAGCGGGGGTCGTGCCGACGGCCTTCTACCGCCACTTCGAGAACATGGAGGAGCTCGGCCTCGTGCTGATCGACGAGTCCTTCCGGACGCTGCGCGCCATGATCCGCGCGACGCGCGCGGACCCGCGTACCAACGAGCACGTGATCCGCAACTCCGTCGAGACCCTCGTCAGCTACGTGCACGAGCACGAGAGCCATTTCCGCTTCATCGCACGCGAGCGCTTCGGCGGCGTCGCGATGTTGCGCCACGCAATCCGTGCCGAGATCCGACTTTTTGCGAGCGACCTCGCCACGGACCTCGCGCGCATGCCCGGATTCCAAGCGTGGAGCACCGAGGATCTCCAGCTGATGGCGAGCCTGATGGTCGAAACCATGGTCTCGACCGCCCACGCGATCATCGACGCGCCCTCGAACAACCCCGCCGCCGAAGCCGAGATCATCTCGGCCGCGCGACGCCAGCTGCGAATGATCACCCTGGGGGTGTCGGAGTGGCGCAGCTCATGGCGACCGGAGCCACTGCACACGAGTCGCCCCGGCGCGCTGGAGCGTTCCTCGAGCTGAGCACCAACCGGCGGCTGGCCCTTTGAGCGAGCGTCGGGTAAAACAGGCCGCCGGACGGGCGACGGCGGCGAGCACGATAACCTGGATGAATGGTGACTCCAGCAGAGCGTGCCGCGGAGCGCCGCCGTGAGCGGCTGCAGGCGATGAAGCGCCAGGTCAAGGATGGCTCGCTGACGATCCGGAAGATGACGCCGGAGGAGCGCAAGCGCTATCCCCCTCGGCCCTCGACGGGACGCCGAAAGTAACGACGTTCTTCGTCGCTGGAGCCGAGTCGGGCGGCGAGCGCCCCGAAACGGCCTGTTCGCAGACCCAGCCTCGTTCGGAGCGCCAGTGTGGGCGACCCGCGCCCGCGGTAGACTACCCGTACGGGTCGAGCGTCCGTTCGACCAAAGTAGTGCCCGCGTTTCTGCAGTTGTTGCCCCACCAGCACCCTCCGCGTTTCGCTGTGCACATGTATGGAGGGATCAACGAATGGCTACAGGAACCGTGAAATGGTTCAACGACGCGAAGGGGTTTGGATTCATCTCGCAGGATGATTCTGATACGGACCTCTTCGTGCATCACTCAGCAATCCAGGGAAGCGGCTTCAAGTCGCTCGCCGAGGGTGCGAAGGTGAGCTTTGACGCACAGCAGGGTCCAAAGGGCCTTGCGGCCGCCAACGTACAGGTGCTCTGACGTACCGGCTTCGGCCAGGCAGTCGCGCGGGCGCGACGCGAGTCCCCGCCTCGCACGCCGCTCGCTCGACGAGCGCTGCGTCCGGAGGCTCCGCCAATCTGGCGTACGCATCATGCGCGCGAAACTCATCTAACTAGGACGGTCCGATATGGCCTCGAACGCCAAGAGGAAGACCACGATGGCGAAGTTGAACCGCGAGAGCCGGCTCCGCACGCGCCGAGCGGAAAAGCAGGCCAAGAAGGAAGCGAGACGGCAGGCGGCGCGCTGACCCTGCCCCGCCAGGCGACGCGTCGATAACCGACGAGGTCGCGCGCCGCTAACCGACGAGGTCGACGCGCCGCTAACCGACGAGGTCGACGCGCCGCTAACCGACGAGGTGCGCCGCAGTCGACAGTCCGACGAGGACGCTCTCGCCCCAGCCGCTCAGGCGCCTGCCGACACCTGATCCCCGCGGCGGGCTACCCGCGGCGGTGCGCCGCCCGCGGCGCAAGGCACCGGCCCAACACGGCGCCGCTGTCCGTCCGAATGCGCGGGCCTTCCGCTACGAGCAGATCGCGCTCGCGCCGTTCCCTGGCCTTGCGTTGCTCGCTCGCCTCGCGCACCTTGCGAGCGGCCCTGTGCGTCTCTTCGTTGCGTTCGGCGATCTTCTTCTTGGCCTGGTTGAACGCGGCCTCTCCGGTCAGCCGTTTGGGAACGCGGCTCTTAGCCGGGTCGTCCATGGGTCATGCTCCTGACTGCTCTCGTTGAGATCGCTGGCCGGAGAATGCGAGAGCTGGCACTCAGGGGCACGCTGCTCAGAACAGTCTAGACGCGTGCACGACGCGGTCGCGGTCGGCGCGACCTGCTCGGCGGGCGTGTCGACCGGCGCTGGGCACGCGGGGCCGGGCGCCCCTCGTGCTCCTCACGTGCGCCGCCCAGCCCGTGCTCGATGCCGAGCTGACTGGCCCATTGGCGCACCTGGTGGTGCTCGCCGACCGTCACCAAAGTGATCCCGACGCCGGCGCGGCCGGCACGCGCCGTCCGTCCGACGCGATGGACGTATGCGTCGCGGTCTCCCGGGGCGTCGAAGTTGATCACGTGGGAGATGCCCTCGACGTCGATCCCGCGGGCGGCGACGTCGGTCGCGACCAAGGTGTCGATGTCGCCGGACTCAAAGCGCGCTAGCGCTTGCTCGCGCTGGCGCTGAGATTTGTTGCCGTGCATCGCCGTCGCCCGGATGCCGTGGGCCCCCAGGCGCTTGACGAGCCGGTCCGCGCCGCGCTTGGTGCGCACGAAGACGAGCGCGAGCTCGCGCTCGGCCGCCAGCTCGCGCACGAGCGCCTCGACGCGGCGCTCCCCTGCCACGGGGATGAATCTGTGCTCGACCTTCGAGGCGGCACGTCGCTCGCGCGGTCCGTGCTCGCGGCGGACTGCGCCATCCGTGTAGCGGGCGGCGAGGCGTACCGGCTTCACCGTCGAGCGTCGCCGAGAAGAACAGCGTCTGCCGCGCCGTGGGACAGCTATCGATGATCTGCTCGACTGCGGGGCGGAAGCCCATGTCGAGCATCCGGTCGGCCTCGTCGAGGACGAGGAGCCGGATCGCATCGAGCGAGAATGCGCCGCGGTCCAGTAGGTCCAGCAGGCGACCGGGGGTGGCGACCAGTATGTGTGCGCGTGCGGCATTGCGTGCCTGCCCGGTCAGGCCGACGCCGCCATAGACGGCGCAGATGCGCAGCGATCGTGCGTGCGCGATCGACTCGAGCTCGTCGACGATCTGGCTCGTCAGCTCGCGGGTAGGCGCGAGGACGAGCGCCGCGGGGCGTGGCCCGGCTGGCTCGATGCGCTCGGCGATCGGGATGCCGAAGGCGAGTGTCTTGCCGGACCCGGTCGGTGACTTCACGAGTACGTCGCGGCCGGCGAGGACATCGCCGATGACGAGGCGCTGAACCGCAAACGGCTCCGTGATGCGCCTGCGCGAGAGCGCGTCGACGACGGCGGGGGAGACGCCGAGATCGGCGAACGACTGTGTGGACATGCATTGCTCCTTGGCGGCGCTCTTGGCCGCGTACGGTTCGGGAGGCCCTGGCTAACCCGAACCGCGATTCTGCGGGACCCAAGTAAGCTGCCTCGCGGCCGACGGGCGTCGACCGCAGCCCTCAAGCTAGCAGGTCAGCGGGCGCGCTCCCGAGCGGTCGGAGGGGCCGGACGGTGCTACGGTGAGCATAGGTTCGCGCGCTCAGTGAGCCGTATGCTCTTCTCGCTTTCCGAGCGCGACGTCGTAATGGAGAAGGGCAGAGAGGCGGTTGGCTGTGGCCACCGCAAAAAAGAGCATCCGCGCTCGTCGTTCCGTCGCCCAGGCGTCGATGCGTATCCCAAGCTGGCGCCGCTGGGGTGATCGGAGCCGGAGCCTGGAGCATCGCTCGAGCGTTAGCTCGAAGCGTGTCGTCGCGCGTCTGGCCGCCGTGACGTGCGCACGCCTCCGCGGCGTCCACGGCCACCATCCGCGGCTCGCATGAGCGCTTCGGGCCAGCTCAGCTGCGAGTCGTGCCGGATCAGGCTACCGGCGAGCGCGCCGGAGGTCGATCTGCTGGATGGGATGTGCCCGCTCTGCGGCACGACGCTGAAGCCGGCCGCTCACGTCGCGGACGTGCTTGGGTACGGCTTGTTCGACGTCGGCCTCGGCGTCCCCTCCGACCAGGAGTCGCGCAGACCGTCCGGCGCCCAACGCTCGTCGTATAAGAGCGGTAGCGTCCGACGCGAGTGGTGAAGCACTCGCGAGCACGGAGTCCAGCCTGCCGACTAGCGCCCCTCCGGGGCGCATCCCTGAGCGCGCGGGGATAGGCTAGCGATGGTGGCTGGCATGACGAGAATCGTCTTCTCCGAGGGCCTCGCGCTCACCGTCGACGAGGAGCTCGAGAACGTGCGGAGCGCGCTCACCCAGTACGAGGGGGGTCAGGCTTTCCCTGAGTTCAAGAGTGCGAGCGGTGAGGACGTGTGCGTCGCGAGCGCTCGCGTGGCCTACATCGAGCGTGCGCCTGCGGAGGGTGGATAGCGACCCCGGTCGCCTGGCCGAGGCGCCGGTCACTAGTCGCTTGCGCGTGGAGCCTCGAGGAGCCGCTCGTAGACCCGGTAGCGCTTGACGACCCTTCCGCCCATCGCCTCCATCGCACGATTCATGGCTTGGTTGGTCTCGAGGATCCAGCCCATCTCGCCCCCCGTCTGCGGGCGGAGCGCAGCGGCGTTGAAGTGTTCGACATAGAGCTTGGCCGCGACGCCGGTGTGCTGGTACTCGGGCTTGACACCCAAGAAGCCCACACGAACGCGATCCATCGTCGCGCCCTTTCGCAGGAAGTGCCACCAGCCGAGCGGCAGGAGCCGGCCTTTCATCTTCTGGAGCACCTGGTTTATGTCGGGGATCGTAATCGCCATGCCTACGACCTCGCCGGTATCGAGGCGCTCGGCGATCATGAACCAATGCTTGTCAAAGACCAGGTGCAGCTCCTGGGCATAGGCGTCGAGATCCTTCTTGGAGAAGGGCACGAAGTCCCAGTTATCTCGACCACGCCGAGTTGTAGACCTCGGCGAACGCATCCAAGTCCTTGCGTAGCTGGCGGCGGCGCATCGGGCGCACCCGGATCCCGTGCTCGCTTTCGACTTTTTCGGCGAGTTCAAAGATGACGGGCAGAACGCTCGTGCGGTCCGAGACCTCGAGGTTCCACATCAGCAGGTCCATGGCCTTCGTCATGCCGGCGCGCTCGAGCAGCTGCTGGTAGTACGGCGGTTGCCAGGGCTGGCGGATCATCGGGCGCAGGTCGAAGCCCTCGATCAGCACTCCGCTCTCGTCGTTCATCGAGAAGTCCGCGGGGCCCACCATGCGCTCGCTCCCGCGCTCGCGCAGCCAGCTCTCGGCGGCGTCCAACAGCGCATCGGCGACGTCCTGGTCGTCCTCGAGCTCGAGAAAGCCGAACCAGCCCCAGCTCTTCTTCTGGTAATCGTTGAACGAATGGTTGATCTGGGCGCTCACGCGCCCAACGACCTGGCCATCACGACGTGCCAGAAAATACTCGGCCTCGCCGTGGCTGAAGAACGCATTCATACGGCGATTGAGGAACAGCCGACGCTCGAGCTTCAGTGGCGGCACCCACAACGGATGATTGGCGTGTAGGTGAAACGGAAGGTCGATGAACCGCTTGAGGTCGCTGGAGCCCGAGACCGCTGTGACTTCGACGTCCATTTTCGGCCGTCACCCTACTCGCTTGGCGCGAGTGGAAGGCCCGCTACGCGGGTGGGGCGTCAGCGCGGGGGCTGCGGGCTCTCCCCGGTCGCACCGCGCCGGTCTTCGGCTTCGGCGGCGTGTAGGCGAGCTTCTGCGTACTCGTAGATCCGCTGGAGCTCGCGCATACGTGCCTGACTCGTCGGCCGCGGTCCGTAGGACTTCGCCTTGTACAGCCGGTAGCGCTCGCGGGCGTACGAAGCCTCGGCGCGCAGGTCATCGAGGTGGTTCGGGCTCACGGCGTCGCCCACGACTGTTCGCTCCGATCCTGACCAACGACCACGGTCACCTCAGGCGAGCCGCGCCTTCTTGGTTGCAGTGGCCACGGCCAACCGCCTCTCTGCCCCTCTGGGACGGACGCTACGCCACGAAAGCAAGAAGAGCACGAAGCTTGCCGGGCGCTGTAGTGACCGTCACGACGTTACCACGGCGCGACTGGCCGCTCGCGACCCTCAGAGCTCTCCAAACGCTCAAAGCGCTGGCCCCGCAGTCGAGCGCTGTTTGCCTCGGCTCCACGCCTCGTCCGCGCCATGGGCGCTTTCGGCGGCTTTCGGGCTTCGGCCGGCGTCCTGGCCGCAGGGCCAGTCGCCAAAGACTACTCTCCCGCGGCCGGCTGGTACAAGCGCGGGCTTCAGGCGAGAGACCCCGCCGACGTGGCGGGGTCTCTCTTCAAGGGGCCGATCCGCGGTGGCGTCGGATCACTCATCAGCGTTCACGTTTACTTCTCATCCCATTCACCACGGGGCAGCCGGGACTTGCGCGTCAGTCGGTGACGATTCCCGCTGCCGCTGCGTGTTCGGGCAGCGGAGTAGGCGAGCTTTCGAGCTCCTTCAGTTCTCCGCCATTCACGGCGAACGACGCCACCACGTCAGCCTTGCTTCCGTCAACGAGGAGCGTCTTGCCGTCGGGGGACAGACGGGCGTCAACCGCACCCGCACCGCCTGAGCCGAACGAGGTGCTGCCAAGTAGCACGAGCGACCCGTCGGGGTTGATCGCGAAGCGTGAGATCGTCCCCGAGCCGGTGTTCACGGTGAACAGGAACTTGCCGTCGTGACTGATCTCGACCCAGCACGGCGCCGTCTGGAGATCTTCAAAGGGCAAGGCGGCGATCGGGGCAAGCTGACCCGTCCGAGCCACGAGGAAGGCGGAGACCGTTCCCTCGAGTGCTGGGCCGTGGGCATTGCTCACAAACAGCTGCGACGGATTCGTCGGGCGGAACTCGGCGCCGAACGGACCGGGTCCCTGCGCCGCGATCGGCGAGCCGGGCGCGGCTTCGAGGAGGCCGGCGTGATCCACGTGGAAGCTCGCGATCGACGAGGTGTTGTCGAGGTCGACGACGAGCTTGTGGCCCCTGGGGTCAAAGAGCACGTCGTCCGGTCCGGAAGCCGCGGGCAGCGTCACCGTCGAGCCGGGTATCGGATACAGCGCGCCGTACGGGGTCAGCCGGAACCCCGTGATGTTGGTTTCGCTGGCGCCCGCGTTGGCCACGTATACGAGGTCGCCTGAGACGGCGATGCTGACGGGTTCGCTGCCCCCCGAGGACACGGGAGGGCCGACGGGGAACGGCACGCCGCCGAAGCCGAGTCGCGAGACCGAGATCTGGTTGCTCGCAGCGTCGACTGCCAGCAGGAAACGCCCGTCGCTCGAGAGCTGGATGGCGCCCTGGGAGGCCAGGCCCTTAGTGCCCAGGCCGGCGCCGCCGATTGAAAACGGGGAGCCGGGAATGGGGGTGAGCGCGCCGTCGGCGTGACGGTCGAAGCCGGCCACCGTGTTTACTCCGGCAGTGTTGTCGTTGACGTACGCGTGACCCACCACCGCCGACGTGTGGTGGTTTGCGAAGGCGGGCGCAGCGTAGCCAGCGCCAGTCGAGAGAATCGCTCCTGCGAGGGCCAGTGTCGGCAGGATGAGGATGCGATGCAGCTTCATGGTCGAACCTCCGAAGCTTGTGGCGGGGCTCATTCCCCGACCGCGAGCAGAATGCCGACCGCTTCTGACCTGCCCCTTGCGCGCCGATGAACACCTTCTGAAATCAGGATCGAGGACCGAGCGCGACGCGCTAGGCGACGAGCGCTCGCTCGGCGATCGGGAGCGTGAAGGCAAAGCGGGCGCCGCCCCCGGGACGGTTCTCCGCCCAGATGCGACCCCCTTGGGCCTCGATGAAGCCGCGCGCGATTGCTAGTCCGAGGCCCGCTCCGCCGCTCGCGCGCGCGCGCGAAGCATCTCCGCGCCAGAAGCGCTCGAACATCCGCTGCTGGGCCTCATGGCTCAAGCCGACGCCGGTGTCCTCGACAGATACCTCGAGCTCGCGCTCGCGCTGCTGGGCTCGCACGAGAACCGAGCCGTCCGAGGGCGTGTGCCGGAGCGCATTCGTGACGAGGTTCAGGAGCACGCGGTGCACGTGCTCGGGAACACAGCGAACGTCGGGCATGGGGCTCTCGAGCTGGCTTTCCAAACGAACCTGCCGCGCCCGCGCCTCCGCCTCGAGGCCTCGCACGCAGTGCGAGACGAGCTGTGGCAGCTGCGCCTCTCGGAGCTCGAGCGTCAACGCGCCGGCGTCGATACGAGCTAGCTCGAACAGGTCGTCGATCAACGTCGCGAGCGTTCGTGTTTGCTCGCGCAACGCCGGCAGGTACTCGTCGACGGACGCGAGGCCGTCCGCGGTCGCGTCGAGCATCGCCTGGATCGACGCGACTGGTGTGCGCAGGTCGTGGCTCGCCCAGGCAACGAGCTGGCGGCGCGCGCCAAAGAGCGCCTCGATGTTGCCAGCCATCGTGTTGAACGCCTCACCGAGGTTTGCGAGCTCGCGCGGCGGGGCGGTCGGCGCGCGCGCCGTCAGCTCACCCGAAGAAAGCTCCTCGGCGGCGGACTCCAGCCCGCGGATACGCCCGCCGATCCGTGCTCCGACCAGCAGCGCGGCCGCCAGAGCTGTCGAGGCCGACGCGGCCGCGACAGCCAGGATCTTGACGTCGTCGTGCATGTGGAACATGACGAGGCCGCCGAGAATCACCGCCGCAAGCGGAAGCCCCACCGCCAGCAGCGCGAGCCCAACGAGCTGCAGACGGACGGTTGGCAGCCGTCGAAGCGCGAGGGCGAGCGTCAGTCCCGCTGCAAGCGTGCCGAGCGAGACGATCAGCGCGAAGGTGATCACGGCGTGAAGCGGTAGCCGGCGCCGAACACGGTCTCGAGGTGGCGTGGGCGAGAGGGGTCGTCCTCGATCTTGGTGCGCAGCCGACGGATGTGCACCGTGACGGTTCCCGTGTCGAGCGTCGTCTGGTACCCCCACACGCGGTCCATGAGCTGGTCGCGCGAGAAGACCTGTCGTGGATTGGCCGCGAAGAACAGAAGCAGGTCCAGCTCCTTGAGCGTCAGCCGCAGCAACTCGCCGCCCTTGCGTGCTTCGCGCGCGCACGGGTCGACGACGACATCCCCGAACTGCACGGTCTCCACGGCCCTGTTGGCGGAGGGAGCGGCGCGGCGCAGCAGATTGCGCACCCGGACCGTCAGCTCGCGCGGCGAGAATGGCTTCGTCAGATAGTCGTCGGCACCGATCTCCAGGCCGACGATGCGGTCTGCCTCCTCGCCGAGCGCCGTCAGCATCACGATCGGGACGTCGGAGCGCGAGCGAAGCCAGCGGCACAGCTCGAGCCCGTTGATCCCTGGCAGCATCACGTCGAGGACCACGAGCGAGGGTGGCTCGCGCTCGAGCAGGCACCGTGCCTCGTCGCCGCTCGAGGCCTGCAGCGTCCGGTGGCCGTCGCGCTTGAGATAGCGCACGACAACGTCACGTACGATCGGCTCGTCATCGACCACGAGGACGGTTGACACTCCTGGATTGTCGACGTCATACATTGCGCGATCCTTAAATTGCGGCCGCCTGGCTTATCGCTGCGATCGCTCGGCGCTCCGAGGCAGCCTCGCGGTTACCTGGATTGTGGGCGGATCCGACGCTGTTTCCTCGGGCCTTCTCCGACGCGATCGCCAACCTCACCAGACCGCGACCGCGGCCGGGAACGGCTTGCGCGTGTGCCTGATAGATCGTATCCGGGTTGCGGCGGGCCTCCTCGCCGCGCGCCTCGATCGCGCGCGCTCGGCCTGCCGCTGAGAGCCGGCGAGCACCGCGATGTGCCACCCCCGACGCTAGACTCGCCGACGGCGCGGGAGCCCGATACCCGACGGGAACTCGGAGAGGCGCATGGATCTAGGGCTTAACGGCAAGGTGGCAATCGTCGCTGCATCGAGCAAGGGCCTCGGCAGGGCCTCCGCGCTCGCGCTTGCGCGCGAGGGTGCGCGGGTCACGATCTGCGCGCGGACGGAGGCGGATCTCGAGGCGGCTGCTGAGCAGATTCGGCGCGAGACGCACGCCGACGTGCTTACGGTGCCCGCCGACCTCACCAAGGCGGAGGACATCCACGGCGTTGTCGCGGCGACGGTCGAGCGCTTCGGCGGCGTCGACGTCCTCGTCAACAACTCCGGCGGCCCGAAGCCGGGCAAGTTTCAGGACTCCACGGATGACGACTGGCGGCGCGCGTTCGAGGTCGTCACGCTCAACTTCGTTCGCTTCGTCCGCGAGGTGACGCCGTATATGCGCAGCAAGAGGTGGGGACGAATCATCGGAATCCAGTCCAGCTCCGTGAAGGAACCGGTCGAGTACATCGACCTCTCGAACGGGATCCGACCCGGCATCGCCGGGCTGATGAAGGCGATCATGCCCGACCTCGCAAAGGACGGCGTCACGATCAACCTCGTGCTTCCGGGCATGTTTCTCACGTCGCGCATCAACCCCGCTCTGGCCGAGGGCAAGATCAGCAAGGAGGTCGCTGAGCAGCTCGCGCCGCTCGCAGCCACGATTCCACTCGGCCGCCTCGGTGATCCGATCGAGCTTGGACACTTGGTCGCGTTCCTGGCCTCCGAGCAGGCCTCCTATATCACGGGCGCCGTCTACCAGGTCGACGGCGGGAAGATCAAATCCAACGTCTAACGCGTAAGGACGGTGATCGTCGAGGCCTGTCGCACGCGAAAGCCAAGCTCCTCGTAGAGCCGGATCGCTCTGGTATTGCTGCTGAGGACGTGCAGGAATGGGCGTTGCGAGCGGCGCTGGATGCGCGCTATCAAGGCCCCGACGAGCTGCGACGCGAGCCCCTGACCGCGATGAGCGGGCGTGGTGCAGACGGCGCTGATCTCGGTCCAACGGTCCAGGCGAAACCGCTCACCAGCCATCGCGACGAGCGCGCCGTCGCAGCGGATCCCCAGATAATCGCCAAGCTCGATGGTCCTGGTCAGAAACGGTCCCGGTTCGGTCTGCGCCACGAGCTCGAGGATCTCGGGCACATCGGCAGCGCCGAGCGGGATAGCCGCCGGGCAAGCGACCCCGGTGACACGCTCTCCGATCATCTGCACCAAGTCGAAGGAGTCGACCACCTTCCAATCCTCGGGTAGCTCCGAGCCGTCGAGCCGGACGGCCGCGTAGGTACCCGGTGCAACGAGGCCGGCGACGTCCCGCCAGTCCTGTGCCGACGGCGGCGAGGGTAGAGCGAGGAAGGGCGCGACGTCGTCCGGGTATCGGCGCGCACGTCCACGCACTTGCGCAAACCGCGCGTGAGGCCCGCCAAGCGCCGCGTACACCGGGTTGTCGAGCGAGGCTTCGTCGGTTGGAAGCATGCGCCCCATCAAATACCACGCGGAGAGCGCCACTGCCCCTGCGCTGGCCGAGATCCGGCGTGAGGGCGCGCTGGCGACCCGTAATGGCGGTGGCGCTACGAGCGCTCGGCGCGCCGCGCGGTTGCGCGCCCTCGGACACCGGTCTTTTCCTGCAGCGTCATCGACCCCGGATGGCCCGGGCCGGGCCACGGTGTAAGGAGCAAGAGCAGACGAGCATCGGTCAGGGCCCTGACCTCGTGGCGCTCCTGAGGCGCGAGGCGCACCAGGGTCCCAACCTGAGCCTCGACGGCGCGAGAATCCTCGGTGGTGATGCTCAACTGCCCGCGAACGACCGTGATCCAGGCGCCCTCGTGAACCTGGTGGTCTTGGAGCCGCTCGCCGGCGGGGAGGTCGAGGACGATCGCTCGCCCCTCCTCCGTCGATACCAGGATCTCGGGCCGGTGCGGTCTCCAGGGACAACCATTCAGGTCCCACGTGTCCATTGGAATCGCAGCCTACAGCTCACGAGCTGCCGCGAGGGCAGCCGCTGGCGAGCATCACATCAGGCCCGGAGCGCGGCCAACCGTGCCATTTCACTCGACGAGCCGCTGCACGCGGTAGCTACGGCCGCCTCGAGGCGTCTGCACTTCGACCGGCTCCCCGACGCTGCGACCAAGCAACGCTTTGCCAACCGGGGACTGTGCCGAGAGCCTGCCTTGCGCAAGGTTCGCCTCGGTCGATCCGACCATCGTCCACGTGTAGGTCTTGCCGCTCCCTTCGTCCAGGACCTCGGCGGTTCTTCCGAAAGCGAACTTCGCATCGTCGGCATCCGTCTGGACGATCAGCGCATTGTCGCGGTGCTGGCGCAAACGCGCAATCCTCGTCTCGAGGTGCGCCTGATCCTCTTTGGCGATGTGATACTCGGCGTTCTCGCTGAGGTCACCCAGCTCGCGTGCAGAGAGGATGCGCTCGGCCATCGCTCGCCGTCCCGTGGTCTCAAGCTCTGTGAGTTCGGCTTCGAGCGCGGCCAGCCCAGCCGCCGTGATCGGCTCCATGTCCGGCGGGATCGAGCTCATCCGCTCACCAGCGGTGCATGCTCGCAGATCGCGTCCGCACAAATCGAGATCTGGGCGCCTTGCCCCTCAGCGTCCCTTGCGCACACCGTAACGTCTCTCGCCGTCGCACGATCTCCGTTAGGCGGCGAGAGCGCTCGCTGTCATTCGACACTATGAAGTGTGTCAGTACGATCCCTTCCGCTCAGCTCTCGTTCCGTAGCCCAAGGGAACGGCAGGGGGGCAGTCGAGAGCCGCGCGCTAGATTGATCCTATGGCCAAGACGTGGGTTCTCGACACCGAGACGAAGGGCACCGGAGCGCATGTGGTACCGCTCGAGAAGGTGCTGCGCACGAGCGCGCCGCGCCCCCAGCTAAACGTCGTCGAACTCGAGCGCCCGGTGGCGCCGAAGCCCGTGCCCGCGCCCTCGGCGCCGACGCCGAGGCGATTCAAGGTGGTCGATGTGATGACTCGCGAGACCCTCGCTGAGAACGCCGATACGCGCACGACTCTCGAGCTCTTGGGCCGGATCCGTAGCGTCGTCGACGTCCACGTCTACGGGTGGAGCTTGGAGCGCCGACGCTGGCGGCTACTGCGGATAGACGAGCAGCGAGCGTTGTGGGACCTCCGCACGCCAGCGCTCGTCTCGAATGCGGCGTAGCCGGCTGACGCGCGGCTTGCCGCGGTCGACCGTCGCTCGACGCTGATTAGTCGTCCTGCGAGGCCCAGTAGGCCTCCGCCTCGGCCTCCATGACGGCCAGGCGGGAGTAGTAGTCCGGAAACTCGTTGAGGTGTGCTCGCGCGATCTTCGCGGTCACGATCACGTCGTCGTCGGTGACGTTGGTTTCGGAATCTTGCGTCCCGTGCTCGAGCTCGACGTCCATGCCGATCCGAAACTGCTCGACATCGAACGGCGATGCCGCCCAATCGACGCCGATCCGCTCACCGGTCGCACGGGCCTCGTCGGCAGTGAAGTGGCCCGTATCGTTCATGTGCCACGGAGACTACGCTCAACTCGTGTTACGCTCAACTCGTGGGCGTGTCGGGTTGCGCGACGTTCTGCGCGTCCTCCAACCGCTCGCTGGCGCGCTATCGACGAGGAGCGCGTCCTCCAGGGCCGGGGAGCCTCTGACCGTGGGCTCCCACCGAGAGCCGCGCGTCGCAGGACACCGAGCGAGTCGGTTTACCGAGGGCCTCCCAGCAGCAGCGCCCACTGCATGTGGCCCGTCTCACGCGCACTTTACCTCGCCCTCACGCAGGCGCGGGAGTGTTGCGATCGGGGATCGATATCACCGCAGGATCAACAAAGGAGACCTTATGGCCAGAATCATCGTGACGAGCGATCCGACCGACCACCGGGACGCTCCGGTGCTGCTCGATGAGAGCGTCTATCCAGTCCTTCTCGCCAGCGACCACGCCTCGGCACAGCTGATAGAGCGTGTGGGTTGGGCGATCAGCGACGCTGAGAACACCGAGCGCGAGGCGCGTACACCGGTGCATTGACGCTGCGGCGCACACGATTCAGTGCTGAGGTGCCGGCATCGGCCGGCGTCTCGCAGCTGATGGTTCAGCGGCGGGCGAGCCGGCGTCCACTCTCGGTGTCGGGAGGGGTGTAGTTGAGCTCGTAGTGGTGGTAGAGGGCCGACTCGTCGGCCTGGGAGAGCTCCTCGCCGTGCTGCTCGATGTTCGGTGCGGACTTGATCTGCTCTTTGGTGACCGCCACCTGCAGGTCCTCGGGGCCTACCTTGATCCCGCCCAGCGGCACGAAGGTCAGGTGCCGGCCGATCAAGCCCTCCTTGACGGTGGCGAACTGCGCCTCGTCGTTCTCGACGTCGACGTAAACGTCCTGCAGCTTGCCGATCTTCTCGCCGTCACTGTCGAGGAGCATCTTGCCGTGCCACTCGGCGACGTTCCACTCGGCATCTTGCTGTTGCTCGTTCATGGTCGAGGCCTCCTCGTCTGCGGTTAGGGCTCGCAGTCACCCAGTTTAGACCTGTCTGGAATGCGTTGATCACCTCGCGATGGAGCTCTCGTTCTACGATTCCTACGAGGTCATCGCCCATGACCCGCCGCAGGGATCGCCCTGCGCCGCGTACTAGACTCGCCCTATCGGGACTGGCGGCGATGCGCTTCTGCGAGCGGCCCGAATTAGAGGAAAGGAAGCACGGATGGCGTGGCATCGGCATCGCAGGGATCAGGGAGCCGATCAGTCGGCGTCTGATGGAGACCAGACGGCCTCGGAGGCCGATCAAACCGCCTCCGACATCGACCAGAGCGCCGCCGATCGAGATCAGGCGCAGGCCGACGTGGATCAGCACGCATCAGACCGAGACCAAGCTGCCGCGGACCGCGAGCGCAGCGAAGCCCCGCCGAGCGACCCAGAGCGACAAGAAGCGTATGCCTTCTCCCGCGCGCAGCGTGATGAAGGCACCCTGGACCGCGAGGCGACGCGCGTGGTGCGCGCGCAGATCGCCGACGAGCGCGACCTGCAGGCGACGTTGCGCGATCAGAACGCGCGCGAGCGGGACCTCACCGCGGAGGGGCGCGACCGCGAAGCGGAGGAGCGCGAGCGCGAAGCAGAAGAGCTAGCCCGTGAGCTGGGCGACACCGATCCCCTCATTGCGCTGGAGGCCGCGGCGGCCGCACGCGCCCAGGCGGCTGCCGTGCGGACCCAGGCAAGCTCCGACCGCGCGCAGGCGGCGCGCGACCGGACGGCGGCCGCGCGGGATCGGGAGCGTTTTCACGATGAGCTGGAGCGCGCACATCTTGACGAGCTCACGGGTGCCTACCGCCGTGAGATGGGCGAGATCGTCATGCGGCATGAGATCCAGCGCGCGCAGCGCTTGGACGGAAGCCTGGTGCTCGCCTACATCGACGTCGACGGGCTCAAGGCGACAAACGACGGCAAGAGCCACGCCGCTGGCGATGCCCTTCTGCGCGACGTTGTCTTCGCCCTTCGCTCCAGACTTCGTCCCTACGATCCGCTGACGCGATGGGGCGGCGACGAGTTCGTATGCGCGATCTCGAACACGAGCGTCGAGGATGCGCGCCAGCGCTTCGACGCTGCCCGAGAGGTCCTTGCCGTAGAGAAGCCTGGCGCACGCTTTACGTTCGGCCTCGCCGCGCTAGCCAAGGGTGACACGTTCGAGGCTCTGCTCGACCGTGCCGACCGTTCGTTGCTCAAAGCCCGGCGCGGGCAGTAGCGTTCGAGTAGTAGCAGCGATTAACTCAATGGCGGCGTCGACTTTGTGGCGGCGTCGAGTTGGCGCTCGTGCGGTAATTATTGACCCGCGGTCACGGCTTTCAGCTCGTGGAGCGACTCTCGGATCACCTGTGACAGGTCCCGCTGATCGGCCTCGTCGATCCAGCGTTCGAATGCGATCCTGAAGACGGCGATGGCCGCCTCCGCGGTCAGGCTCGCGGCCGGCTCGCTGACACCGCGCCTGCGCAATGCCTCAGCGAGAGCCGACGCGACTGAAGCGAGCTTGAGCCGACGGTCGTCAGCGGATCCCGCCGCCTTTCCTCGGGACCAGTAGCGCACACGAGAGTTCCGTATTGGCCGCGAAGCGCAAGCCGGACCTCAGACGCGGCCTCGGATTGCCGGCTGCGCAATCCGGGGACGGGCCCGGAGCCGCCTACCCGCTCGGCGCGCTGATAGCCAGCGAGTACGGGTTTTCAGGTCCCGACAGCAGCTGGCTCAACACCACGCCGAAGGGTTCGCCGAGGAACCCGCCTTCGCAGTTGATCTTGGGGATCGTCGTCGTGCCGGCGAAGCTCCAGCCCTTGGTGAGCAGTTCTTCGCGTGTGAGCGTGTCCACGAGTTTCAGCGCGAGCGGTTTCGTCGTTGCGCACCTGGTCGGGATTGTGAGGCCAAGGATGCCCACGGAGGTGATCGCGAGGTTCAGCTTCACCGCGGCGCCCAGTGTCTCATCGCCGGGCACTGCTTCGCTCTTGGCGACTGTGCCTTCCAGCGATCCAACCTGCGAGACGGTCGTGCCGAAGCTCACGGGCAAGATGCCGAAGAGCTCCAGCGGCGCGCTGAACGGCGGGACTGAGAGGTTCCCGTTGACCGCGCCCGAGCCGGTTTCCGTGTTAAGTTCGCCAGAGCCGTTGAAGGCCGAGCCTTCCGGGAGTGTGATCGCCTGGCCGAGCTCCTTGTCCGTGAGCGACGCCGAGAGGAGCCAGTTGTGGTATTCGGTGCCGTTGGACACGGTCACGGGTACCCCTACGGATTCGGAGACGTTGTCCGCCCAGTCCTCCGCTCGCGCGGTGATCGTGTGGCTCCCTTCGGTCGCCGTCGTGGAGTTCCATTCGCAGCTATATGGCGCCGTGAACGACACGCCGATCACGTGACCATCGACGAGGCATTCGACCTGGGTGACCTCCCCGTCGGTCGACGTGGCTTCGACGTCGATGGGGGTCGTGCCGGAGACCGTGGCACCGCTTGCGGGCGAGGTCACCTTCACGTTCGGCGGAATCGTGTCGGAGTCTGAGAGCGAGAAGTCGTCGACCGTCATCTTCCCGACCGCGCGTAAGGACGCCCCGATCGAGATCAGGGTGGCGTTGGCCGGAAAGGCCGGTGTTGTCCACTTCGCCTGCGTGTACGTCGCGCTCGCTGGGAACGCGTTGCTCTGCGCCCAGAAGTGCCATCCCTTTTCGGTCCCTTCGGGGATGTAGTCGTAGGCGACGAGATGAACGGGTTGGTTTGACTCGTACCAAGCCGACGCGTTGTAGGTGTGACCGGGCTTAGCTGTCGGCGCACATGAGCCGGTGTCCTGGCGACTGACGAGCTTCTCGTCGCCGCTCGTGTAGGAGGAGATTTCCACCTGCTCGGCCCATTCCCCGGAGTGCGCTTCGTGGGTGCGCGACCACGTCGCGGTGTTCATGCCACCGCCGTTGCCCGTCCCCCAGCAGTTCGGGATCCCTTCGACGTCGGTAGCTTCCTCGAGTGAGGTGTTCTGGAGCATGTTTTCACCGGCCGCGACGGAAGGCTGTGCGGCCATCCCGTAGTCGTCAACCGTCAACGTGCCGTTGGACACCAGCCCGAGGCCGAAGCTGATACCCGAGTAGCCCGCGGGCAGCGGAGGCGTAACGTAGGTCGCCTGCGTCCAGCTCGAGGAGGCGCTGTACAGCTGGCTCTCGGTGAGGTATTCCCAGCCTCCCTGCGGGTTACGGCCGTAGATGATGAACAGCGTGGGCGCGGTGGACTGATACCACCCGCTGATCTTGTAGCGCTGGCCAACCTTCAGGTAGGGCGCGCATTCACCGAGATCCTGCTGGGTGAGGATCTTGGCGTCGCCGCTGACGTAGTTGGACACCGTTAGCTTCATGCCGTACTTGCCCGTGTGCGCGGTCGTTGTGCGCGTCGTTGCGGCGGTGTTGTCGCCGAACTGCCCCAGGTCGAAGCACTTGACGGTGTTTTCGCCGAGCAGTCCGGATTCCTCGAAGGACGGGTTTGCCACCAGGTTCGATTCGTTTGACGGCGGCGGCGGCAGCGGGCCGGAGTGCGGCGGCTGTTCTGCAGCCGCCGATCACTTCGTGCACCGTCTCCACCACGGTGCCCTGCGCGGAGCGCGGCTGCAGCCAGGACAACAGGGCGTTGAGGTTCGAGGCCGTCGCGGAGTACTGCTGGCGCGCATTTTTCGCAGATGTGGTGAAAGACGATCTGCACCCAGCCGCCGCCGTGTTCTTCGGCCTTTTTGACCTAGCTCTCGATCCGCCAGGGGCGTGGTTTCTTCGACGCTTTCGGGATCGGCCGTGTCGTAGAGGTGAAGTGGCGGGATCGATTCGGAGTACAGGCATTCGGTGCATTCCGGTTCGTCGACGCCACCGACGCCGCGAGCGCTGTTGTCTCCGCATCCCCCGACGACTTCTTCCGTGGTCGCGTTCTCCGCGCCGTAGGGATAGGCGAAGTCGGTTTGCGTGATCCCGTGGCCTGGGAGGGTGACGCGATCGTTGCAGACCTCGCGTTCCATTTCCCCTCGTTCCACCGTCGGCAGGTCGGCGTGGGTGACCGTGTGAGAACCGATCTCGTTGCCCGCCGCCTGCAGTTCGGTGAGCTCCTGCCACGTCATATTGGCAGTGTCCAAGCTGATCACGCCGCTGTTGACAAAGAAGGTCGCGTGCATGCCATGGCTCTCAAGCATCGGCAGCGCAGAGAACTCTTCCTGAAGGCCATCGTCGAACTCGATCGAGACTACGGTCTTGGCGGACGCGAGCGCTGGGAACGCGAGCGCGGCGAGGCCGAGTACGACTAGGCATGCCGCGCTCGCAGCCGTCAACGCTGCGCGCGAGGCGGTCCTCGGTGCCGCGGTGCGAACCGAGGAGAGCGGCCTTCGCGGGTAACGGAGAGTTTGGAAAAGGGCCCGCATTAGTTGCAAGGCCGCTGCTCTTATCTCGGAATCGTGCTGCCAGATCTAGCGGCATGCCGAGCCGCGGACGAACCACGACACCGACCAAGAATGACCCCCTCTCAGCACGCGATCAATAGGAAGGGTGGCCAAAACCGCGTTCACGCTGCTGAACACGCGAAACACGTAAGGGGTCGCCGCTCAGCAGTGCGATCGCGACGATCGCGAGCGCGGCGCGCGTCGCTGTGCAGCGGAATCGGGTACGAATGACCCCAGACCCCCGCCGCCACGCGCGGCGCCACCTTGTTCCTGACGCTCGCCCGACCGGCGGGACGGTCGGCGTGGCCGGGGTGGGCCCAGATTTCTCCTTTGGCCAGCGACGATGCAGCCTTCGCGTAAAGCCCGTCGCGTGCTCCGTGAACACGGACTTCGAGCTGGCGATCAGTTGCCGCTCTCGTGTCCGAATCTCGATGCGGTGCCTTGAGCGGGTTTGACGCCAGACCGGACCGCGACCGCCAGAGCGCCGCACGCCAGCGGCAGTCCCGCTGTCGCGCAAAGCGTAAGCCCGGCCGGCATGGGACGCGGCTGC
>CAVTWF010000003.1:0-282361 GCA_963738355.1 uncultured bacterium | reverse complement strand
ATTGCGGCAGCCCGGCCTTGGCTCCTGCTTCTCGCGAATTGCGCGTCTCTTGCCTCGCGCGCTGCTAGAAACGCGAAAAGGGGCCTCCAACCGGGGGCCCCCTCTCACACTTTTTGTCGCTGGCGACTAGCCGACCTTCACCTTCTTCGCCTTGCTGGCGAGGCGACGAGCCGCACCGAGAGTTTCGCCTTCGGGCGCACGTTCATCGCCATGAGGATCGACTTGCTCGGACTGACCTTCACGGTCTTCTTGCTGCCAGCCGCGAGCGTCACCGGGACCTTCATGCCTGCCTTGCCGTCGCCGATCTCGAGGATCGCGCGGCAGGTCTTGCGGGAACCACCGCAGCGGACGGTCGCCGACAGCTTGCCGCGGCTGAACTTCACGCCGCCGACCAAGTGGCCGGTGTCCGTGACGCCGTCGTCGACATACTTCAGCGCCGGGGCGTACCGCGTCTCCTGCTGACCGTGGGCCACCCTCTCGAACGCGTACGCCATCCCCAGCAGTTCCGGATCGGAGTAGTCCGGTCCCTCTAGCTGGAGGTTGTCGTCGGGCTGCCCGACCGGATCGACGCCGGCCGGGAAGATCGCCGTCGGGACGCCCGCGTTCGATGACTGCGGGTCGAGCCGCAGTCCTTGGCTCGTTTCGCGCGCGAAACTCGGTTCGTTCGAGTCGTTCAGATGGATCGTCGATTGCTCGCCCGCGAAGACCACCGCGTTGACACCTTCTTCCGCCATCCATTCGGCCAGTTTCTTCTGATAGGCCCGGCGGTAGTTGACGAATTCGTCGATCGACGCTTCGCTCATCGCGCCCGCCCCGGTGTACGTCGTGGAGGCGGAGCGCAGCTGCGGGATCCGCAGCTGGCTGAGGGTGATTTCCGGTGGCGATTTGTAGGGGCTGTTGGGGTGATCTTCGATCCATTTCAGCCAGCCCTCGAAGCCGGTGTCGCCGGTGATGGCGAAGCCGGCTCTGCTGAATTCCGGAGCGGGCTTGATCAACTTCACCGTGGCACCGGCCCGTTCGAAGAATTTGAACTGTTCTTTCATGGCGTTCATCGTGCCTTCGTCGCCCCAGGGGCTGGTGAACTCGAGGGTGTAGTAGCCGATCGTCTTACCCTTGAGCGCGTCGGGCTTGAGGTAGGAGCGCCAGTCGGTCGGGCGTCGGCCTTCCCAGCCCGCTCCCTCGAGTCCCTGGGCGAACTCCCCGGGGTCGCGGACGGCCATCGTGTTGAGCACCAGCGCCTGATCTTCCGGGGTGCGGGTGATCACACCGCAGTAGTCCTGTATGTAGGTGAGCGGCATGACGCCCTGGCAGGTGGTCAGGCCGTCGGTCCCACGCAGGGACACCAGGCTGGCCGCGCTGGAGGGGCCCCAGAGCGAGTCGCCGGTCTGGGTGCCGAGGGCGGCCGCGGCCATGCTGGTGGCCACCGCGACGGCCGAGCCGCCGCTCGATCCGATCGAGGACTTCGAGGGATCGATCGCGTTCCAGACCTGCCCGTAGGCGCTTGCGCTGTAGAAGCCGGAGTTCGCGAATTCGGACAGGTTGGCCTTGCCGATGATGATCGCCCCGGCTTCCTTCAGCCGCTGGACGATGAACGCGTTCTTTTCCGGAACGTAGTTTTCGAACAGGAGGCTGCCGCCCGTGGTCGGCATTTCGGTGGTGTCGTAGATGTCCTTGGCCGGATCGGGATCCCCACAGGGGGCCCTGTCGCCCTCGGCCCGGAGTCGGTCGTCTTCTCGTGCCTCGGCCATCGCGTGCGGATTGACGTCGATGATCGCGTGGAATCCGAGCGGCCCGCCGTTGTAGGCCGCGATCCGGTCGAGGTAGGCCTTCGTGATCTGTGCCGAGGTGGTTTTACGGTCTTTCATCGCGGCGAGCTCTTCGGTGATCGACTTGCCGACGATGTTGTACGGCGAGTTTGTCGTCGGTTCCGGCTGTTCGACCACCGGAGCCGGTGCGTTGACGACGTGGGCGGTGCATTCGGCGGAGTTGTAAGCGGGTTTGAACGCTTTGATCGACGCTTCGGTCCAGTTCGCGATCGAGCAGAGCTGGCCGGTGGTTAGGCCGCTCAGGTCCGGCGTGGCCGACAGTTCGGTCGCGGTCGTTTTGACCGCCGTGGTCTGGGTGCCGAGAGCGGGGATGCCTATTTTCGCCGGCGATTCGGTTTTTTCCGAGAGGCCGATCACGACGAAGTGGACGAGCGATCGGGTCTGACCGGGCTGCAACTCGAAGCGGTTGATGTAGCCGTACTCGTTGGCTTCGTCACCGGTGGTCTGCAGCGGTTTGTTGAACGGGTCGGCGAGGAAGTCGCTGGTCTGCGTGAAGGCCGAGCCGGCCGTGCCGAGTACCACCGCCGACGGCCCGTACTGCGACGCCGAGGGGCGAGGTTGCCCACTTCGGAGGGCGTGTCGACCGCAACCCAGGAGTCGGCAGGGGTCGCCGTGGTGTCATCACTGGAGGTCGCGAAGATCGTGCTCTGGTGGTTGGTCGGGGTGGTCAGGTCGTACCCCAACTGGCCGCCGAAGTCGATGTCGACAGTCAGCGGCGATCTCGATTCGTTAGTGAAGGTGTCGAAGAACCGGGCGTAGTTTTTTTCCTGGTTGACGATCAGCGAGCGGGTCACGGCGACGCCACCGAGTGAGACTGCGTGGTGGGAGCCGAAGCTGTTGCTGCCGTCGAACGTGAGCCCGAAGCCGCGCAACATGACCCCGTTCAGCAGCGGGGTCTTCGGCGCGCCGTCGACCTCCATGCGGATGCCGCCGTAGCCCTGCAGAGAATGGGTCGCGGTGCTCTGGATGCTTCCGGTGTCGAGGCCGGGGATCGCCGCGTCGTTGACGCCCCAGTTGTCTTGGTTTGAGTCGTAGACGTAGTTGAGGGCGGAGGCCCGACCGGCGAAGCCGAGCATCGCCATGAATGAGACGAGACAGGCCAGGCCGATCACGTATCGCCTCTCGTGCGCGAACAGAGATCGGAACCGGCATGGAGTGCTGACTGCGTAGCTGGCCAAATCGGTCCTTTCGTGGCTGGCCATATCGGTCCTTTCGGTGGGGGGACATTCCGTTGGACCCCTCTGCGGAGTCATTCCGAGACAGAGCGCTGCAAAAGCTTGCCTTCATCAAGTGGCCAATCCTGCCCCATCGATGGCGCAGCCACGGTGGACACCCGTACCGAATGGAGGCTTACGACATGGACACCCGGCCAGTCACGCAAGGCGATCCGCGTCGACAGCGGCAGTTGTCCTTCGTCGTCCACGCCACCACGGCAGTCGGCTCTTGTTGGCGCAAGACTTGGCGGAGAGCGTGTTATGCAAGCAGCCGGTTGGATGTCCCCGCCGATGGGGCGGATGGGCAGCCACAACGTCGCTGCTCAGATTCGCGCCTGTCGCAGGCTTTGGCGCCGGTATCCGCCTACCGCTTTGCGTGCTGAGCGGATGTCCTGGACATATGAGGTGAACGGTGCGGCGCTTCGGCTCCGGAACGTCTTAGGGCACGCCGCAGGGCAGCGACCGGGCCCGCCTCACCGTGGTCGAAGGTTGGTGGCAAGGCACGAGTTGATCATGGGTTCAACGAGGACGTCTGCGTGACCATGATGTGAACATTGGCGCTTGGCCGTAGACGCATCGTTGTCGGGAGCCCAGGGGTCTACAAGGGCCCGATGGAGAGTTTGTGTGGCTTCGAGTTGGACGACCGGCCATAGACGATCGCACGACATCCACGTAGCATCACCGCCCCACACAGTGCCACATGTTCAGCGTAGTCGGCCAAAGGAGATTGCATGAACTTCACGAGATGAATCTGCGACGAGACATCGGCGTCGGCTGCGAATTGCACTGATGTCACTGGTCAGGTCGGCTCGGGGACGGTCAAAGGTGATCTGCCGCAGGGCGGCGACCTGGCCCATAACCGCCGCCATAGCCGCTGCGTCGATGTTTACGTTCTTGGTCCAGCCGAGCGAAGCCTGGGCAGCAAACTCCGCGTGGCGCTCGCGCGGGGCCGACCCGACGTCGTCGACACTCGAGCAGGCCGCCGACGAGATCGCTGACGGGAGGTACACGTCCGTGGAGGCTTTGACACAGGCGTTCTTGGCTCGCATCGAGAAGTACAACCCGGTTACAACGCGATCATCACAATGAATCCAGCCGCGCTCAGCGAGGCCCGTGCCGCTGACGCGCGCCGCCGCGAGCACGAGCGCGTGGGTCCTCTCAACGGTGTCCCGATCGTCGACAAGGACTCCGTCAACATGGCCGGCTTGCCCACGACCGCCGGGTATTCGGGGTTCGCCCCGGAGGTGGGCGGCCTCAGCCTGATTCCCGAGGAAAACGCCCCTGTGGTCCAGAGGTTGCTGGCGGCGGGCGCGGTCATTCTCGGCAAAACGAACATCCCTGCCTTCTCCGACAGCGGCGATAACGCGAACAGCATTGGGCGGGTCCGACGTACAACGCGCTGGACCGTGATGGGCGCCAGGAGGGTCCTCGACAGGCACCGCGACGTCCGTCGCCGGTGACTTCGCCACGGCCGGCGTGGGCGAGGAGACCGGCGGGTCGATTCAGGACCCGTCGGCCGCGCAGAGCTTGGTCGGGATCAAGCCGACGTTCGGAGTTGTTCCCAACGCCGGCGTGGTCCCGCTGGCAGCGGAGACCCGCGACGTCATCGGGCCGATCGCGAAGACGGTCGAGGACGCGGCGATGACGCTCAACGTGATGGCGGGATACACGCCGCCGACCCGAAGACGGCGGCGGCGATCGGCAAGATCCCGCCGGGCGGGTACACGGCGGACTTCTCCCCCAAGGCGCTGAGGGGAACAGAATCGGCCTGTACGGAATCGGCTGCGCACAAACGCTCCACTGAGCCCGGAGACGGCGACGCTGTACGACTCCGCGATCCAAACCCTGCACGCACAGGGCGCGACCACGGTGGCCGATCCGTTCGCGGGCAGCGGATTTGCGAACCTGGCGAAGGCCGAAGGCGGCTATGACCCCCGCGGCTCGGAATCGCTGCCTTACGACCTCAACAACTTCCTGGAAGACCTCGGCCCTAGCGCCCAGGCCCACTCGCTGCTACAGGCCGAGCAGCTCCTGCGTGTCGAACTCTTCGGCCCGGGCGGGCCGCTGAACTACTACGCGACGGCGCTCCCGGACGTCGCCGAATCCGCGCTGAACCCGACGGTGCCCGTCGATGAGTCGAGCTTCTTCAAGGTGCGCGCGCAATACCTTCGATCTTCAACCACGTCATGGACAGCGACCGCCTCGACGCGCTCGTGTTGCCGCAGGAGGCCCAGGAGCCCGGAGAACTGTACACCGGCGGCATCTCGGCTCGACCACCGTGTCTGGAGATCAACATCGCGGGCCTACCGGGGGTGATCCTCCCTGCTGGTGCCTACTCAGATGCAAGCGTTCGCGCTGACTTCATCGGCCGCCAATGGAGTGAGGCGCAACTGCTCGGCTATGCATACGACTACGAGCATGCAGCACCGGGACGGATCGTGCCCAGCACCCTGGCCACGACACCCGGGCCTCAACCACCACCCGAATAGTACCCCTCACACCACCCTCGCAGCCATGGTGTCGGTCGGCCCGCGTGGCATTACGCGCCGCACGGGCCGACCGGAACGCGCAAGCGTCGACGATCCTTAGCGGTTCACGCCGGTGCTGCTCTCTTCCCTAATCCGCTCCAAACGGCGAGCAGCTCCCAGTCGTCTGGCACGCCCTTCAGGCTGTGCACTCCACGACTTGAGAACGTGTAGTCCGAGCCCGCCCAGGTCCTTCACGGTTCGGGACGCGAGCAACTCGCCGGACGGACGAGCGCGGCGACACGGGCGGCGATGTGGACCCCGATCCCCGAGACATCGTCGCCTCTGAACTGATTTCGCCGGTGTGCACGCCCGCACGGATCGGGATCCCTGTTTCGGCCAGGCAGCGCGGGGAGACTGCGCCGCTACTCTGACGGAGCTGGGCGTCGACGAGACCGCGATGCGGAACGCGCTCGATCGCACGGGTGATGGCCAGGAGGGCCAGACATCGCCGCCGGAGAGCTGATCTCAGCGCGCCACGATCACTGTTCGGCGTGGCGCACGTGACGTGGCGCGACATTGCTGCATCCGACAGCTAACGGCACCGTAGAGTCGCCGTCCGAACAGCCTGAGTGCTGCTGGCTCGGAACGCGATCGCCACCTGCGACCGGCGGGGGCTCATGCTGCCGCTTACTCGCCGAGCGGTCAGACGCGGAAGCACAAAGGCGAGCGTCGGCGACGTATCGCGCTTCCCACACAGGTGAGTGTTAGTGCGAGGGTCGGATTGCGACCGCCGCAGAAGCGGGCGAGCGACCCGGGCTCGCTCGCACTCGTCCGCCGAGCGCGTTAGCAATGCGATCGAGATGCCCGTTCAGCGCAAGCTTGAAGCGACGATTAGATGAGTCACACCGGACTCGCCGAACGTTACTTGACGATCGTAAAGGTGAGCTTCTGCCCTGCGGACTTCTGACCCGCGGCGTTGGTAGCCGTGATGACGAGCGTGTAGTGCCCCGGCTTGAGCTTCTTGTGGTGCGAGATGCGACCCTGGAAGACGACCTTGTTAGGGCCAGCTCGCCAGTTAAGCAGCGTGCCTGGTGTGACGGTGCGCTTACAAGTCTTGCGCTTGCGGTTCTTGCGGGTCTCGGCGACGCAATTGCGGCCGACCTTGCGGCCGGAGACCCGCTGGGTGAAGCTGAAGGTCACCGTAGCTTGCTCGTTGAGTACGAATGAGAAGGTCGTGCCGACGGGCGGCTTCTTGTGCTTCCTATGCCGCTTCCCGGCGATCTGCGCGAGCTTGTTGCCCTCGCGCCACCTGCTCGTGGATTGGTGTGCGCCTGTCACGATAGGAGGCGCGGGCATTACAGCGCGGAACCGACGCGGTCGTGAACGCGACATCGCCCGAGCTGGCGCTGCCGTCAGGGTTGCTGACAACCAGCTGCGCGTGGTAGGTCGTACCCGGCGTCAGCCCGGTCACTGTTGCGGTCGCCGCTTCAGAGCCCAGCCCAGCGAGCAGAGGCACGGTCGGCGTGCTCGAGCCGTAGGCGGTCGTGGGGCCGTAGCGGTAGCTGAAGCTGCCCCCGAGCAACACCGTGGAGGCGGTAGCGGTGAGCGTCGCACCCGCGGCCGTGATGCCTGAGACCGTCGGCGTGCCCGCTCCCGGCACCGTGTGCTCGACGGCGCCGATGTCGCATGCCGCTCCCTGCGGCCGGGGCACGCCCCGCTGATCGGTTGCCGGACAGCCGACGTTCGTGCCCTGGTCGATGGCGGGGCTCCCGGACAGCAGATCCTGTGTTTCGGTCGGCCCGCCGTTGTTGGCGAGCGGGCCGAGCAGCGCATTCCTTTCGCTGATCCCGCCGTGGGCGGAGAACTTGCATTCGCTGCCGTTCTCCAGGTTCGGTCCCGTTGACGTGATCGTGGCGAACGAGCAGTTGTCTATGAGGCCTTCGTTGTCGGTGTTTTCCGCGAGGTTCTGTGTTCTTTACTTCGCGTTGCCGTTGCCGAAGATGCCGCCGCCGCTTTCATGGCCGTTTCGCGATTCGTTGCCGGCGATCGTGTCGTTCGCGAGCGTCAACGCCGCGTTGTTGTCAGCCCGCCGCCGTCAAGACCGGCGTGATTGCCGCTGATTGTGCTGTCGGTGATGACCGCTGTGCCCGACAGGTACAGCCCGCCCCCGTTTTCCGCGGCGGTGTTATCGGCGATCGTGCTGGCGGTGACCGTCAGGGCGCCCGTGCTAAGCACGGCCGCTCCGTCGCCCGTGGCTTGATTGCCGCTCAGCGTGCTGTTGGTGATCGCCGTTGTGCCTTCGACATAGAGAGCACCACCGTTGTTGGATCCGCGATTGTTGGCGACGGTGCTCGCAACGATCGTCAGGGTGGTGCCGGAGCGCGCGTCAATCGCGGTGGCGTCCTCGCCCGGCGCGGCGGCATTGCCGCTGACGGAGGCGTTGGACAGCGCAAGCGATGCGCTGCCTTCTACGTTGATCGCTCCGCCGTTTGCTGCGACACCGCTCGCGCCGGTGATGGTCACGCCGGAGATGCTCACCGACCCGGTGGTGATGTCGAGCAGGCGATGGGGGTTGCCCACCGCATCGAGCACCGCGCTCGACGGGCCAGGCCCGGTGATCGTAAGGCTCTTGGCGATCGTTATTCTGCGCTCGTGACGGCATAGTGGGTAGCGCTCGCCGGCAACACGATGGTGTCGCCGGAGCCCGCTTCGGCGATCGCCTGGCGCAGGGAGCCGGGGCCGGAATCATTCGTGCTGCTCACGGTGATCGTTGCCGCCGACGCGAGCGGCGCCGAAATGACCAGGAGGGAGGCGGTTGTCGCTGCCAGCATCAACACCCGTTGCGTGTAGCCACCTCGGCCCCGGAGGGAATCGCGCTGCGCAGCTCCACTTGTCATGACTTGCTCCCTCCGTTGCATCCGTACCTCGCTCAAGTGCCGTGTTCGTGCCAGTGCCTACCAGACCTGCCACGGGCATCAAGACTACGCGGAGGCGATCGTCGCGGTCGTTCGGCCACGTGGACCACCCGCCTTCGCGCTCTTGCTGCGCTTCAGGGACTGCGCGAAGAGGAGCACTCTGGAATGCGCCAACCACGTGGACTCCCGGCTTCCGGTTGGGAACGCCACCGCCATGCCGGCGAGCGGGACCTCGTACTCCTGCTTCTTCATTGCTCGCCGGGCTGGGGTCGGCGCTCGGCAGCAGCACGGCGCTCGTGCGCGATGGCCAGGCGCTGAGGCTGAAAGGCGTGAAGCATTCGGTTCTGAGCACGACCCCCACGGCCGAGAAGCCGACTTGAGCCGGGAGCAGCGGGCCGAGCGCCTGCGGTCGCTGGTGGAGCGACTGCGCAGCCAGACGGGCTGGACCGCGACACGCTCGAGCACATCGAGCAGCTCACGGAGTCGACCGATAGCCACGGTGGACGCCGCCGAGCTGCTTCGCAGCGATGCGCCGTTTATCGCCGACACGTCCGCGTGGTGGCGGATCGCGTCGCTGCCGGACGAACTCGGTGGCCTTGTCCAAGCGGCGATCCTCGACGATCGCATGTGGATCACGCCCGTCGTGCGGATGGAGATCCTCTACTCGGCTCGCACCAGCTCCGAGTACCTTGCGCTGGAGGCCGGCTCGACGCGCTGCGCATCGTACGCAACGATCGAGCCGTGGCCGACGCGGCGATGAGCGCCTTCGGCGAGTTGGCCGAACGCAGCGACGGCTACCATCGCGTGCCCGTCACCGACGCGCTGATCGCGGCGGCGGCCGCCGAGCACGGGGGTGTCGCAGTGCTGCACCGCGATGTCCACTTCGAGAAGCTCGCCGAGGTTCTCGCCTTCCAGTGCGTCGGGCTCCCAGGAGCGTGAACTCGCAGCCGCGCTGACGCGGTGGTAGGCACAGCCTCGACCAGCATGGAGGTGACCGGTCCGGCCACGCCGGACCAACACGACTCCACAAGGAGGCAACATGTCAACCCCTTCAATGCTGGACGCCGCTGGCCGTCACGCTCGCCGGTGACGATGCCGGGCTACCTGTGTGGTCGCGCACCCAAGAACAAGGGCATGCGCTTTCCTGCCGATCCGCCGCGCGTGGAGGAGATCATCGCGGTGATGCGCACGGCTGGCGATGGCGCGCACGGCCTGCGCGTTAGCGCTCGTCGCCGTGCTCTGGCGCGCTGGGCTTCGCATCTCCGAGGCGCTCGCACTAACCGAGTCCGACGTCGATCCGCGCCGCGGATCGGTGCTCGTGCGCCACGGCAAGGGCGACAAACGTCGCGAGGCCGGTATGGATGACTGGGGCTTCGATCACCTCGCACGGTGGCTTGAGCGCCGCGTGGAGCTGCCCATCGGGCCGCTGTTCTGCGTGATCGACGGATCCACCCGGGGCCGATCATGGTCTGCGACCGCCGTGCGCGCCGAGCTACGCCGACTCGCGGCCGAGGCCGGGGTCCGGCGCCGCTTCGCTCCGCACCAGCTGCGGCACGCGCATGCCGTCGAGCTCGCCCGCGAGGGCGTCGCTGTCAACCTGATCCAGCGTCAGCTCGGGCACACCGACCTGGGGACCACCTCGGCGTACCTTCAGGGCATCGACCCAGCCGAGATCATCAACGCTGTGCACTCGCGCCGCGCGCCGATGATCCCGGCCACGGCGGGACTGCAGCTTCTGAGCATGGCAACTGCCGCTCCTGCGCGACCGGCGGCGGGAGCGGCAGCTCCTCGCAGCGCCGCCGCGGTATTTCTGTTCCTCACACTGGGCAGCCTGGGCGTAACTGCCGAATCCCCGCCAAAGCGGTACCACGAAGCGGCTCGTGCACGACGCTTGCTTGTCGTCCGCAGCGAGCGTGAGCGCGGACGTGATCCCCGCGCCCGCTTTGTCGGCGGAAGCGAGGCCGCGGCCCTAGCCGGCAAATTGCACGAGCGGCACGGCCGTCGCGTCACTGCCTCGGGCGGCCAGCGCTAGATTCGCTTTGGTGAGCTTCCTCGCTGCGGCTGATGCGTATGACCGCTTCATGGGCCGGTACTCGGTGCTGATCGCCCCGCAGCTTGCCGATTTCGCGAGGGTCGCGGCTGGTCAGCGAGTGCTCGATGTCGGCTGCGGTCCAGGGGCTCTTACCACCGAGCTGGTAAGGCGGCTGCGAGCGGACTTAGTTGCGGCTGTTGATCCTTCCGAGACGTTCGTCGCGGCGGCCCGAGAACGTCACCCCGGCGTCGACGTGCGACTTGGGTCGGCAGAGCAGTTGCCGTTCGCGGACCAGACATTCGACGGAGTTCTCGCGCAACTCGTCGTTCACTTCATGGCAGATCCCGGAGAGGGGCTGAGCGAAATGGTGCGCGTCGTTCGCCCAGGCGGTGTCGTGGCAGCATGCGTGTGGGATCACGCTGGCGGTCAGGGCCCGCTCAGCCTGTTCTGGGATGCGGCGCGCGAACTCGATCCCGAGGTCGAGGATGAGTCGCAGCTTGCCGGTGCCCGCGAGGGCGACCTTCCGCGGCTGTTCCACGCCGCCGGGCTGCGCGAGATCGAGGAGACAGCCCTCACGGTCAGCATCGAGTATCCGAGCTTTGACGATTGGTGGGAGCCGTTCACCCTTGGCGTGGGCCCGGCCGGCAGCTACACGGCCGCTCTCGACGCGAGGCGACAAGCACAGCTCCGCGAACGGTGCCGCGAGGCGCTGCCAGCGGCGCCGTTTGTGCTTCGGGCCCAGGCTTGGGCGGCGCGAGGCATCGTGTAGGCCCGCGGTAGCAGGTCATCGTCCGGGCCCGCGTGGGCGCGGCGGGTGGGGCACCGCGCATCCCCGCATCCAAAAGCGGGCGTATCGAGCTGTCCGCGAAGACGACCGGATTGGACCGAGCGGCGAGCGCCGCGGCTGGCCGCTGGACGCGCTCCTGCTTTCGAGGGCGCTCGGGGCGAAGCGGAAGCCTCACGCGTCCGAACACGCAGGCTCAAGACGCCTCCTTGGGAACGCCTCCGGGCACGAGCAGCCGGCGTGGGCTGACTTCCGCTTCATCGAGGCACCCAGGCGCGCGCCGGGCAGGTCGCTCGAAGTCGGCGCTGTCCAGCCGGATGTCCCGGACTTCGTTAGCTTAACCGGCGCCGCTGGCCTTGCAGGCGCGCCTCGATGTCGGCAAGCTGCTTGAGTCGACGCTTCAGCGGAGGGTGGGTTGGGAACAAGCGATGCTCATCGCCGACGGCCACGATGTGCAACAGATTGAAGCTCCGGGCGCGCCGCAGGTCGACCAACGGAATGCCTTCAGTCGACTTGCCGATGGCGACGAGTGCCGCTGCAAGCGCAGCAGGGTTGCCGGTCAGTCGAGCCGCTCCCGCATCAGCCTCCAGCTCTCGCGCGCGAGAGAAGACCGCGGCGACAGCGCAACAGATCGAACCTAGGCCAACGAGCAACACGCCGATCGGGACGAGCAGGATCGGCCACACCCTCCTCCAATTTTTTGCGGCATACATGTCAAAGAACAGCCCGAAACCAAGCATCAGAATCACGGGAGCGCTGACAGCGGACATCAGAGCCGAGTCCTTTTGGGCCACGTGGAGAGCTCATGGGCGACTACCGCGGAGAGTTCGTGATTGTCGAGCGTCTCAAGCAGTCGCGCGATGTGATGTGCAAGGTGGCCCGGTCGCCCATCCCATTGATCCAACTGTTCGCGTAAGGGACTTCATGAAACGCGATTTTCGGCTCCGCAAGTCCCGCCGTGGCACACAGTCGTCCAACGATGGCTTTGAGGCGGGCCTCACCCTGCTCATCCATCGGAAAACCGCCCTATTGTGGGAGGACTGCGATTAAGAGCAGCACCGCCGACCGCCAACGCGAGGATGGGGAGTCCGGCTTGGATGGCGAAGGTCACGCTGATCTGCGCAAGCGCCCAAACGATCGCTGAGATGAGCGCTGCGATCAGCACGGGTCCGGGAAGGAGACTCAGGATGCCGGCGAGCTGCACGCGGTAGCTGATGTGGAATATCCGGTCCTGCGATCCAGACGTCGCACGGCTTATCGATGGACTTGCCAAGCCAGCTCTGGAATGCCCAAACGAGCCCACGGCCACGGTATCGGCCGGTCTCGGCAGCTGCTTGATTGGAGCGCAGAGCGCGTGGCCGCGCTGCTCCTGTTCGCCGATTGCGGGCGCGTAGGGTGGATGAGAACGAGATCGCTGGCTTCCGCTACGGAACGAGGCCGTCGCACAAACGGCCTGCCATCCGGGCCACCTAAGACAATCCCGGTATGCCCCAGAACTTCATTGAAGGCCAGCGTGAGCAGGGTTTTCTGTTACCCCCAGACGTCCGTGACTGGCTCCCCGACGACCACCTGGCATGGTTCGTTATCGAGGCCGTCTCAGACATGGACCTCTCGGACTTCTACGGCTCCTATCGAGCCGACGGCCACGGCCGTGCGGCCTATGAGCCGTCGACCATGGTCGCCTTGATCCTCTATGGCTACGCCACCAAGCAAACCTCCTCGCGCGCGATCGAGTCAAGTTGCCGCCAGGATGTTGCCTACCGGGTGATCACGGGCAACCTGCTGCCCGATCACGCAACGATCGCCCGCTTTGTCGTCCGCCATGAGACTGCCCTGGCCGACCTGTTCGGCGAGGTGCTCGGGCTCTGCGCGAAGGCCGGTCTCGTCAAGCCCGAGCTGATCGCAGTCGATGGCACACGCCTTCAGGGCAACGCCAGCCCCGAGGCCAACCGCGAATACCACCGCATCGCCACAGAGATCCTCGCTGAGGCCAAGGCGACCGACGAAGCTGAGGACGAGCTCTACGGCGATGCCCGCGGCGATGAGCTGCCCGAGCAGCTACGCACATCCGAGGGTCGCCGCGCGTTCTTCAAGGATGCCAAGCGCAGGGCCGCCGAAGAGCGAGCCGGCCGCCGAGAGCCCGCGGGGCCTGCAGATGTCAGCGAGATGGCAGCAGTCGTCAGGGCGGTCGGGCATCAGGGCCGGGTCGGCTGGCTGCGCGAGGGCCGCCGCCAACTGGAAGAGCGCCGCCACGCTGAGGCAAGACCGATCCGCGCTCACGTGAAAGGCGCCTGCAGTTGGCCAAGCAGCGCTTGGAGGCCGAGCTGGCCACCGACCGGCGCTCCAACGAGCGATACGAGCACTACCGCGCACACGCACGCGATCCACAAGGCCGTGGGCTCGGCGCGGCGCCAAAGCCGTTCCAGCTGCCCGAGGCCCCTGCGGGCAAGGTGAACATCACAGACCCCGACTCGAGGCAGATCAAGACCAACGCCGGGTTCGGATGGGTGCAGGGTTACAACGCCCAGGCCGTCGTCGGCCAAGGACACATCGTGCTCGCGGCCGAGCTGACCAACAACACCAACGATTTCTCCCAACTGGACCCGATGGTCACAGCGACGCTCACTGAGTTAGAGAACGCCGGCGTCAGCGAGCGGCCAAAGATCGTGGTCGCCGACGCGGGCTACTGGCGCGATCCCAGATCGACGAGGTCATTGCCGGCAAGCACATCGCGGTGTTGATCCCCCCCGATGGGTAAACCGCAGTGGCACGCGACCCGGATGGAAGAGCGCCCGGCACACCTGGATGCGCCGCGTCCTGTCAACCGAGGTGGGGCAGGAGCTCTACCGAAGCCGCAAGCAGATGATCGAGCCAGTGTTCGCTCACACCAAACACAACCGGGGCATTACGCAATTCCGCCGACGAGGGCTCAAGGCAGTGCGCACCGAATGGCGATTATTGATGGCAACGCACAACCTCGCCAAGCTCCATCGCCATCAGATGGTCGCCGTGGCAGCCTGAGAGGCTCAAGGCGGTGGAGACCGCCGATATCGCTCGGCTGGGGCCCCAACGGCGTCAGGACTGCGTGGCGCTGGCGGGACGTTTTCGGAGGCTTTGTGCGACGGCCTCGTTCGCTAGCGGCGGTGTGCCTCGCTTTTCACCGGGCGGTGCACGCGGCTGCTGTTCGACAAACGCAGCACTGTCGCGTGGCCGGCATACCGCGCTGCCAATCGTCCGAGTGCGGATGCCAGCGCGCTAAAGAATTGGTCCAGGCTGACCGACCAGCGTAGTGATGGCAAGAGCGCCGTGTTGGAAGACAACGAAGATTTTCGCCGGGCCCTGCGTGCTGGCCGTGCTGCTCTCCGGATGGGGAGAGTGGCGCACGATGCGTCCACGGCGGTCCACACACCTCAAAAGGCGCCTCTCTTCAGCGCAACCGACGTGGACGTCACTACTCCGAGCCAGCCACACGCTTCGCCCACGCTCGTGACGAGCTCCTACAAGCTAGGAAGCACTCAGGGCCCAAACCTGGCGCTTGCGGGCCCCGCCACGCTCGTGGGCACCTCAGAACCGGACGGATTGAACCTCGTTCGGGCGTTTACGTTCGGCCCCTCACGGGTCATCGCGCATGCAGGATTTCGGGACGAAAACGATTCCATGCTCTTCTCCGCCTCGCCCACGCGCGTCGCCCTGCTCGACACGGGACCTCACACCGAACGCAACGTAGAGAAGACGGTTCAAGTCCTCCAGTCCGGGCCGCTCGGTGGCGCGCTACAGACGTTGCCTGCCGAATGCCCGTCCGCGGTGAGCATCGACGAATTCGTACCGACGCACACCAATGTCGCAGTTGACGGAGAAGTCGTGGCCTACGACACGTACCGGTGCGTGATCGTGCGCGACTTTCTGTCCGGCCTGAGCCCGGTTGATCCCTCTCGAAAGCCCGTTTAGCTTCATCGACGGACCCCTGATCGATTCGGGCTACGTCCACTTTCCGCTGCACGTGGCGGGCAGATTCGTCGCATATCGGAGCGGTCGAGCGTATGGGCCCGCCTCCATAGTCGTCTACGACGAATTGACAGCGGCCGAGAGAAGCTTACCGCCTGCCCTTGCCCGCAACACCGCAACGCGTCCCGTGGAACGGCCCCACCTTTGCGCTGCAGTCAGACGGCTCGGTGGTCATCGCCAACCCTTGGTCGTGCGCGGCGACCGTCAGCACGCTGGCGAGCCCATCACCGAGACCCGCTCGGAATACCCGTGTGTGCCGTCAGCGGGCTCGTGGCCGGGAGGGCTCTCGTCGTCGCGCCCGGGACTGGCAAGGACAGAGTCCTTGCGTGGACGCCGCTCGAAGGCGCGTCGGTCCACGTAATTGCGAACCTTGGCCGCGAAGGGATCTTGGAAGCGACACCGCCAGTTATGGACGAAGACAGCGTGGCGTATGCGCTCACATCGTGCACCGACCAACCGGCTATCTACCGAGCACGGCTAGCCGAACCCGGCGCTCCGCCCCCGCCGCCAACGAACTGCCCGGTGCGCATCGCTGGGGGTCGCGCCACGCTCAGCGGAACGAGTCTTCGCATCAAGCTCGCATGCCCGTCCGGATGCGAAGGCGCGATTACCGAAGCGTACATCGGCACGAGCACACAACTGCGCCGTGGACGCGCGACATTCATATACGGGGACGGGCCACCCTTCGTCACAGCGTCCGGTAAGTCGCTAAGCATCACGCTGCTGAGTCCCGAACCGGGCAACCCATACACCCGCCTGATCCGTCGCCTGCGGCGCGATCACCGCCTTCGTGTTGGGCTGCGGCTGCGCCTGAGTTCGCCCACTGATCAGTTGGCGGACGGCGAGCATGGGACCGAAACACCCATCGTGGTGCCGATTCGCGTCGAGGCCGGCCGAAGCAGATGACGACGCTGCCATAGCCGTATGGGGCGGTCGAGACTCGCGGGCGTGTAGTGCGAGCCTCCACGTCGCCTCCGCTCGGCAAGTACCCGAGCGCGAGGTACTGGCGTGGCTGCGCTATAGCGCGACAACGAGCTGGCGGGCAAAGCCACCGATGACCGATCCGGCTGCACCGCATCCACGAACCGGGGCAGTACGAAGGGCAAGCGCCTCGTCGGTGCTCTCGCGATCGCTGCCTTCGCGACGTCATAGGCTCGGGTTCCCGTGGTCGCGAGCGTGGCGGCGGGCCACTAATCCCGGCATCAGGAGCTCCATCGTCCCCGCAACCGTCGATGACCCCAGACGCCGCTTGTGTGCATGCGCGATCGAAGGACGCCCGCCTCCGACATGTGGCTAGCCCCCGCGCTAAACCGTCCAATCGTCTGACTCCCGGCCGATGAGCGGAGACGGACGGGCGTGAAGCCCCCACCGCAGAACCTACCTTGCGTCAGCCCTTAGCCATGTACCTGCCAAGCGCCAGTGCGCGTCTCAGCGCCGTCCTGATGGCCGTGGCGCTGGGCACCCCGGTTGCCTCGTTCGCTCGCGTCTCGGCGGTCGAGCGCACGCGCGCGACGGCCACGCTGACTACGGCGATGGGCTGCCGCCTGAACGCGTCGGATCTGGCTGCGAAGTCAATCGCACGCCAAGCAGAAATCGGCGCGCTGACAATGGCGACCGAGTACAACGGCTCATACTCGCGTGTCTCGCTGGAGACTATTCGCGAAGTCGAACGAACCATCCCCCTTACACACAAGGCAGCGGTGCGAGCTCACATGAGCGCGTATCTGGCCTTGGCGTCCGGAACGAGGAGCACGTTCAGAGTCACTGCGCGAGCCTTCGATGGCAACAGCTATTCGATCATCCGAACCCCTGCTAGCTCCGGACCGAACAAGAGGGTCGCGGTGCAGTGCGGACACGAATACCCCTGGTAGCCGAGAAGCTAGTCGAGGACCCGCTCACGCGCTTTGGCGTTCTGTGCCGCACCGATGGCGTAGCCGGATGGCCGAGATCCTGCGAAGAGCACGAGACGCATAGCTCCTCGAAGGCGGCAGCGGTGACTGCGCCCGACGTCCCTTGGAGGCCAACGACAACTGATCCGTACGTCCAACGGTGTGCCCAATATCTTGTGCCGCGCTGCTCCTTCGGGGGCCGTTCAGCAGCGATGCCCGCTCTTCCGCTCTTGAGGAAGAAGGCGCCTGTTACTGAGCCGGCGCGGCACGGCTCGAGCCCGACGCTCATCAAAGCGGTCCGCCGAAGTTCGAGCTCGTCGTTGTCTTGCGGTCCCGGGCCCGAGGATTTCACGAGTGCCGCGAGTGCTCGCGAGTTTGACCGCGAGGTGTCGCCGTTGCGCGCGGCGAACCAGCCATGAGCACGCGATGCCGATCAGCGCGCCGAGCACGATCGCCTCGAGCCGCGTGTACAGGAGCGAGCTCGCGCTGTCCCGAAGTACCCGTAGACAACGATAGCGCCGCCGTGACGCAGCCTGCCCAGTAGGCGTAGCTCAGCGGGCGAAGCCATGTTCCCACCGCGAGCACGGCGAAGATGAGCACGGACGACGTCTGATTCGCGCGGGGCGAGGGTCGCTGCGACCGTGGTCGCAAGGATCGTGCCCGCGCCGGCGCCCCAAGTCCGCAGCGCCCCCTTACGCACGGCGTCGCCTGGGCGCCGGGCCCGCCGCACACGATGAACCGCTCAGCACCGTCCAGGTCCAGTGCGACGGCCAGATCGACCGGCCCACCGCGAATGACTGGTTAGCGCGAGCGCCATCTGCAGAGCCATGCGGGTGGTCACCGCTATCCGTGCTCGGTCTCGCGCCGGCTCGCCGCGCTTCGGCGCTCGAGGGCCGGGTCGCAGCCGTGCCCGCGGCCCCAACCCGGTCACACCAGCCAGGAGCTCGAACGTAAAGACCCAGAACGCTGCGATGAGCGCTACGAGTCCCGCCCACAAGCTGTGGTCCTGGACGCTCGAGGTCGCGGCGCTGCCCTGGAGCACGAGGATCGAGATCAGCGGCAGCAGCGTGATCGCCGCGACCTTGCTAATCCGCGGGCCGAAGCGGCGGATCGAGAGGTCCAGAGACGGCGAGCAGGAACGCGCAGTCACCGAGATCGGGGTGTGAGGTGATCAGCCGGCCGACCTCGGCCGCCGCAACGGCCAGAACCGGCATCACGACGAAGCTCATGAGCCGGTGCTCGACGTCCGCGCCCTGCTGGGTGCGGGCCAGCGAGATCGCCAGCACGACCGACTGGACCAGCACATCGACGTGCAGACCCGCCGCATGCTCGAGCACGAGCGCCGAGCCGTAGGCTGCCAGCACCGCCAGCATGGTGGAGGTGCTCGCTCGCAGGTTCACGAGTCCGGATCCGGCCACGCCAGTCGTCGGCGCCGGGGGCGAGCGCGATAGGCGTCGTCCAGGGCAGCCCAACCGCCGGGGCACGGCGCGTCAACCCGCATCGCGGTCAGCTCGCTAGGGCGAGCTGTCAACTTCGGCGCCGGGGCGTTCGTCACCGTCGACCAGAGCCAGCAGCGTCGCGCGAGTGTGCGCCACGTACTCTGGGCCCACCAGCGCAAGGAGGTCCGCGTCAACGCGCTGCACCGCCGATCGGGTGATCGCGGCCGCGTCCCGGCCGCGATCGGTCAACGTGATCGTCAGCCGCCGCCGATCATCGACGTCCGGGGAGCGCGCGAGGTAGCCGCGGCCGACGAGCGTATCGACCAGTTGACCCGCAGCCTGCTTGGAGACCCCCAACGCGGCGATTACCTTGGACAGCGGCGAGCCGGTGCGTGCCATCGCCGCGAGCACAAAGCTTCCATTGCGCGGGACGTCCTCGTAGCCAGCCTCGGTTTGGGCCTGCCCAATCGCCGATCCGTAGGCGCGGCGCGCGGCGCGCAGCAGCGCCGGCAACGCTAGGTCGATCGAGGCGTCGCCGCGGTCTACAGGCACATCTGGAGCATATCGACAAGCTACCGGACTGTCAAGATTCAGTACTATATTTCCGGGCGCTCGTGCTCTCGACGAGGAGCCACCGCGACCCTGGGCCGGACCGACCGTTGCTCCCGTTGCAGCGGTGAGACTGCCAGTCTGCGCGACCGCTTCCCGGGATCCGCGGGAGCAGCGGGACGCTGTTGGCACGGAGCTGTGCCGACGGCACTAGATTGCGGTACCCCAAGGCGAGAGGAGCAGACATGGTCAACGGTCGACTGGCGCAGAGCCGGGTTGGCGTGCTGGGAAGCGGCGAGGTGGGGCGGCGCCTGGCGGCCGGGTTCTCCAGTCGCGGTCACGGCGTGATGATCGGCTCGCGCGACCCGGGCAAGCCCGAGCTGCGCGAATGGCTGTCCGGCGATGGAGCCGGCATCGAGGCCGGCACATTCGCCGAGACCGCCGCGTACGGCGAGCTGCTCGTCCTGGCGGTGTTCGGCAATGCCGCCGAGGAGGCGATCGCCGACGCCGGCCCCGAGAACTTCAGCGGCAAGGTCGTCATCGACACCATGAACCCGCTCGACTTCTCCGGCGGCTTCCCGCCGAAGCTCTCGATCACCGGCGAGGACTCGCTCGGCGAGCGCGTCCAGCGGGCGCTGCCCGACGCGAAGGTGGTCAAGGCGTTCAACACCATCGGCAACCCGTACTTCGTCGACCCGAGCTTCAGCGAGGGCCAGCCGACGATGCTGATCGCCGGAAACGACGAGGACGCCAAGCGCACCGTCGGCGACGTGCTGGCCGACTTCGGCTGGCCCGACCCGGTCGACATCGGCGGTATCGAAGGCTCGCGCGAGCTCGAGGCGATCTGCATCGCGTGGGTCAAGATCGGCGGCGCGCGCGGCGCGTGGGACCACGGGTTCAAGCTGCTCGTCGGCTAGCGGCCGCAACGGCGGGCTCCCGGCATCGCCTCAGCGCCGCTGGCGTTCCCGGAGGCTCGCCTGTTCAAGGACGTATGGCATCGAGTCGCTTATCGGTCTGCAGGCTCATCCCGGCGTGGGTTCTGCCCGGTCCTTCAGCAGCCGCTTGGGCGCCTTCTGCTCCCAAGCGTCAGCCAGCAGATAGCCAGCCAGCGCCTCGCCGGCGCGATCCAGGTTCACCTGCACGGCACGTAGCCGCCCGCCCCACCAGAGCTCCTCGCACGTACCGGGGTTGCCCTGAACCGCGGTCTGGATGCCGGGCTCGTCGAGCATCACGTTCATGTGGCTCCCGTCCCAGAGCGTCGCGAAGATCCTGCCACCTACACGGAACGAGGGACGCCCGTGATGATCCACCTCGACCGTCTCCGGCAGAGCGAGCGCCAGCTCCCGAACTCGCTCCCGCGAGACCATGTCGGCCGTCACGATAACGTGCCGCCGAGCACCGGTGACATGGCCGGTCGCGCACGCGAACACAGGCGCCGCGAGGCGCCGCGGGCGCTCATGGCTGGCCGCTGGTGGGTGGGCTCGTGAGCCCGCCGATGACGAGATCAACGACGCTGCTGATCAAGACGTCGCTTGCCGGCTCCCCGGTGATCAGGAGGCGCAGGTGCAGCGGCCCGAGGACCGCTTCGATCGCGAAACACGGGTCAGTGTCCGGCGCCAGCTCGCCGCGAGCGATCGCGCGTTCGATGATCGCGCTGTCGAGCGTCATCCGCTCCTCCCAGAACTGCCGTGCCATCTCGGCGACCGCGGCGTCGTGGGGTAGTTCTGAGATGACGGCGCGTGTGATTGGCTGCACCTTGGGTGAGGCGGCGTTCGCGACGGCGGCTCGCGCGAGCTCGATCAGGTCTTGGCGAACGGAGCCGGTGTCCGGAATCGGAACCGTGTGAGCCGCCTGCTCGCGCAGGAGTTCGAGGAGGAGCCGGTCCCGGTTGCCCCAGCGTCGGTAGAGCGTGGACTTGTGCACTCCGGCGCGCCGCGCGACGCGCTCGAGGCTGAGCTCGGCCACGCCAGAGGCCGCGAGCTCGTCGACCGTGGCAGCCAGAGCAGCCGCTCGGATCCTCGCGCTTCGACCGCCCGGGCGACGTCTTGGTGCAGGTGCAGATCCCGTGGCCACGAGCAGAAGCCTATTGCAACGAATCGTCGCCTTTGTTATGATACCTAAGGCAACATATTGTCGCAATAAAGAAATGGCGTCGGAAGAATGCAGCTGTCCCGTCGAGTCGCGCGCTTCAACAAGCTGATCAACAACCGGATACAGGGCGCCTACGCCTGGCTGTTACCGCCGTGGGCGGTGATCCTCCACCGGGGACGACGCTCCGGCAGCCCATACCGAACGCCCCTGCTGGCGTTCAAGCGGGGAAATACCGTCGTGATCGCCCTGCTCTACGGAGAGGAGTCGGACTGGCTGCGCAACGTCGCCGCAGCTCCGGGCTTCATCGTCCGCGCCGGCCGCACCTTCGCCGTCGGGCCACCGCGCGTCCTTGCGACCGCGGACGCCTCGGTCCTGCTCCAGTTGTCGCCGCTCGCACGCCGCTATTGCCGGCTCGCGGCGAAGCAGGTCATGTTTGAGCTCGGCGAGCAGCAGCCTGGTTTCGGCCCACGACGACGGCACCGCACGTAGCGCTCACCCTCGCTCAGGCGTCCGCGACGTCACCGGCCAACGCGATCGCGTCGGACCCTAGGTGTCTGCCTTGCGTTACTCACGAGAACGGGCGCGGCGAGCACAGCTGTTGCGTGAGCGCTGCAAGGCGTCCGGTGGCGTTCTCGACGCCTACGCTACGGGCAGCGTGAGGACACGCTCCACGAGCGCTGTGTCGCAGTACTCGAGGACCTCGGCCAGGCGTCCGTTCTCGAGGCGGAACACGTAGCAGTACGACTGGGGATAGCGCTCGCCGCGCGTCGTGGTCGCGTCTGCCCTCGCGCGCACCACGACGCGGTCGGCCTCGGCGATGATCTCGTCCGCCTCACAGCGATAGCTGGCGAACTGCGCCAACAGGGGTTGCAAGAGGTTGGAGCGAACCTCACGCTTCGTCTCTCCCCAATCGCGCGCCCAGGACCACTCGCCAGCGAAGCGCCACCGGAAGTCATCAGCCATCGCGTCGATCAAGGGACGCGCGTCGCCGGCCGCGAGAGCCCCGAAGATCGACGCCAGAAGCCGGCGGTTCTCCTGTGCGCTCACGAGCGTCACGATAGCCCGCTGACACGCTTTGGATCGCCGAGCAGCCAGCCCTTCGGGTCGGGGCAGGATGCTGGCGATAAGCGGTATGGGGTCAAAGTAGGAGTTGCGCTCGCTGATCAGGCCGTCGTGGATCACGAAGAGGTCGCACGCGGCGAACTCGAGTAGACGGCCAGCGACCGTCGCCGTACAGGAGAACTCGATGAAGCATCGGTTCTCGCTGGCGGCGGTGCGTCGAGGCGTCGCGCGCATGTCGGGCAAGAGCGCGAACGTGCGGCGGAACATGCGCTGTCCGCGAACGCCCGCTTATGTTGGGCGCAGCGAGCGCGTTCGCCATCCCGGCCGCAGTGCCGCCAACTCGTCCCTTCTCGGGCCGATGACGTGCCTTGCTGTTGACGAAATCCAAGCGCGCTGGCCGAACTCTCGCGCGCTGCCGCTTACCCGGCAATGCGGCAGAGCGGCGCTCGCTGCCCCCTTTGAGGGTGGCTGTCGGGAAAAGGCGCCGTCCGGCGGGTTTAAGAGGATGCCCCCATGCCCCAGAACTTCATCGAGTGTGGTCGTGATCAGTCGTTCTTGTTGCCGCCGTCGTTGTTGGAGTGGCTGCCCGAGGGCCACCTCGCCTGGACAGTCCTCGATGCGGTCGGCGAGCTGGATCTGAGCGCGTTCTATGGCGCGTATCGCGCCGACGGTCATGGTCGGCCGGCCTACGAGCCGGCGATGATGGTCGCGCTGTTGCTCTACGCCTACGCGAACGGCAACTGTTCCTCGCGGGGGATCGAGCGCGAGTGCGTCGAGGACGTGGCCTATCGGGTGATCGCTGCGAACCTGGCGCCGGATCACTCGACGATCGCGGAGTTCAGAAAGCGCCACGAGACCGCGTTGGCGGAGTTGTTCACCGGGGTGCTGGCGCTATGCGCGAGGGCCGGGCTGGTGAAGGTCGGAGTGCTCGTCGTCGATGGGACGAAGGTGCATGGCAACGCGTCGCATCACAACAACCTTGACTATGAACGGCTGGCCAGAGCGATCCTCGCCGAAGCAGATCGGATCGACGCAGAAGAGGATGAGCTCTATGGCGAGAAGCGCGGCGACGAGCTGCCCGCGCAGTTGCAGACTCTCGAAGGCCGCCGCGCGGCGTTGCGCGAGGCCAAGCGCCAGCTCGAGGCCGAGCGCGAAGCCGACGAGCAGGCAGACGGCGACGTCGAGGGGCAGCTGCGCGGGGTGTTGGAGCTCGACGCAGCGGAGATCGTCACTCGCGACAGCGGCCGAGAGGGCTGGCTGCGGGAGGGCAAGCGCCAGCTGGATGTCCACCGCGGGCGCCACCCGCGGCCCGTCCCACGTGCGCGTGCGGCGCGGTTGCTTCAGGCAGAGCGGCGGATGGTCGAGGAGCTCGCGGTCGAGCGCGTGGCCAACGACGCCTATGAGGCTTACCGCGCGCGCGGACTCGACAAGCGCGGTTGGCGGCTGAGCACCAATCCGCCAAAGCCCTATCAGCCACCGGATGAGCCGACCGGCGTCGTCAACACGACCGACCCGGACTCGCACAACATGCAGACGGCGCATGGCTGGGTGCAGGGATACAACGCGCAGGCCGCGGTCAACGAGCAACAGATCGTTCTCGGCGCCGAGGTGATGGTCAGATCGGGCGACTTCGGCAACCTCGGCCCGGTCGTCGCTGCCACCGAAGCCGAGTTGCAGAAGGCGGGTGTTCCAGAAACGCTCGGCGTCGTGATCGCTGACGCTGGCTATTGGCACCAGCGCCAGATGGAGGCGATCGTTAGCCGCGGCGTGAAGGTGCTCGTCTCGCCCGATGCCGACCGGCGCAAGAGCAAGACCAAAAGGCCTGGGTCAAACGGCTTCTACACGTTCATGCGCAACGTTCTAGCGACCGAGCTCGGCGGTGGGCTCTATCGCAAGCGCCAAGGCATCGTCGAGCCGGTGTTCGGCGACATCAAATTCAACCGTCGCATTGATCG
Source organism: uncultured bacterium (assembly GCA_963738355.1). Lineage (GTDB taxonomy): Bacteria > Actinomycetota > Thermoleophilia > Solirubrobacterales > Solirubrobacteraceae > Palsa-744. Next base: position 258,132 of record CAVTWF010000003.1, on the reverse strand, counting down.
ATTATCACGAAGAGGCCGGTCCGCGGCCCGTGCGGAGTGGCGTCTGATCACGACGACGCACAACCTCCGCAAGCTCCACAAGCACCGCCTTACGCCGGCAGCCGCCTGAACGCGGCGCCGACGCCGGTCACGACCACACAGCCACGGCGTGCCCGCCACAGCGCCCCGCCGCTCACCGCGCCTTTTCCCGACAGCCACGAGGAGGAGCGGCACGACCTGTCTCGACTCGCAGGACTTCCCCTGCGCGCGTCGAGCGGCACAGCCGGACTTGACCGGCGATTCGCACGGGCCCCAGCGTGTTCCCCTCGAGTTTCATCCGCCCACGCTCGCGTCACCACTTTGCCTTCGCTCCCCCAGTCGTCGTCGGATTGACTCGGGCGCGAGCTTCAGGGGACGGTTCTAGGGACGAAAACCTGGCTGCACGAGGGGTTCACAGCGGATTCATGAGGATCCGGCGCTTCCTGCGTGTCACCTAAGTTTTGGCTCTCTACAACCGAAAACAGCGCCCAAGAGCCGTTTCTTCAAAGCGGGGGACCCAGGAATCGAACCTGGCGTTGCGGTTTTGGAGACCGGCCGGAAAATCCGTAAACGCGGGATATTCGCGCGCCGTGGGGCAGTGCCTGGGGAAGTTGCGCTCTACGAACGCTTGCGGTGGCGATGCCAGGCGTAGGCGGCTGCTCCACCGATGAGACCGCCTTCCGCCCCGTGCATGAGCACACCGAGAGCGACGCCGAACCCGGTCACCGCCAAGTCGTCGTAGAAGCGCTCTCGTGGGACAACCGGCTCGGACCGGACCGCGGCGGACGCAGCGGTGAACGTAAGCGACGCGCTGCCACCCATGCTCGCAGACAGGGACACCGGGGTTGGCGCCGATGGTTGACCGAGGGGAGCTGGCAGCGACGACGGCAAGCGCATACCAGCGCTCAGGATAGCTCGCGATTTGGCGGACGGCCCGCGACCGCCTTCAGGGTCGTCGCGCCGGTTTCGCGCCAGCGGCGCCCCATTTGCATAACCGACGTGCAGTGCTGAGGGACTATCTCGTCGGGCACAAGATGAGCAGCGATCACGGACTCGTGTTTGGGCGTTCTCTCGCGGTGCCATTTAGCGACACCGCCGTACTGCAGCGCGCACGACGAGTCTGGAAGAAAGCCGCACTATGTACGTGTGGCGCTGTCCGGAGGACGACCTCCCCTGCACGGAGCGGAGCAAGCACCGGTTCAATGCGTTGAAGCCGACCGGTCTCCACGAGGCTCGGCACACGTTCGCCAGTCTGATGATCGCAGCTGGCGTCAACGTCACGGCACTCGGCGCGTACATGGGGCACGCCAACATCTCGACCACGCTTGATCGCTACGGCCACCTGATGCCGCGTAATGAGAGCGAAGCGGCGGCGCTGCTTGATGTCTACTTGGAGCGTGCCGACACGGCAGCCCCAACCGCGCAGGCTGCCTGAGGTCTACGCCGGCGCATCGGCTCCGTCTTCTGAGGCGGCTGCGCTTGCTACGGAGTCCGGGAACACGCCAACTGACTCCTGGTCGGCCCCCTCAGGAGTCAGCTCGGTCTGGAGCTGCTCTCGAGCGTCCGGCCTTCCTCGTCTCGCCACTCGGTCCGCCCGTTCTTGTGGCCCCCGCTCAGAATGCTCGCCGCGGCGGAGGGAGAGTCGAACAGGTAGTTCTTGGTCAACCTCACATGCTCGCCGTCCTCAACGAGAATCCCCTCGCGCAGGAGCACGTCGCGCTGTCGAGTAGCCGCCCATCATCATCTTCTTCTGCTTTCGTCCGAGAGCGCCCTCGAACACCAGGAAGCCTCTTGATTGTTCCTGCCCCTCGGCCGTGGTCAGCTGCGTCGAAAGGTAGAGCCGCGTGCCACGAGGACCGACATCAGATGCTGGTGTACCAGTCGGTGCCGGTGCAGCCGCTTCCTCGACAGCAGGCTCGAAGATGTCTGCGCCCATCAAGGCGAGAAAGGGCAAGGCCTCGTCGAGATAGGTCTCCATCTCGGCAACGTCAGCCTCACTGAGGCCGCGTCCCTTAGGTGTCGTCCCATTTTCTAGCCTGGCTTGGTCGGCCTCCCTTGCCATGTCCACGAGTCGGGCCTCCAGGTAGAGGCCCTCTGCCTTATTGAGCGAATCGTCCCGCGTGGTGAGCACGTAGCCCTGCGTCCACCAATCCTTGGTCGGATCTTCCTCGTGCTGACGAAGGCGGGTGCTGACATCCACGGCCTCACCTATGTACGCCACCCGGCCACGCTGCCCTTCTGGGTCCGGACCCAACAAGACGTAGACACCGGTCCGCTGCACCTCGGGGCGGCTCCGCGCAACGGGCACGTCCGCACGCGCGAACGCCAACAACACTCCTCCCCAGGTCTTGCGCTCCACTACGCGCAGCCCATGAGGCTTGCCTTCGACCAGGTAAATCTGGATCGCCTTGCCGCGGGTAGGTGCCGGGGCCATCCGCAACAGTATCCCGCAGCCCCGCTCGTGGAGTGGCGTGACCAATCGAAACTCGGTGCGGGGCAGTTGTGGGGCAGTTGGGGCAGCGATCAGGCGGTTTTTAGCGATGTCCAGCGGAGTTCGGGCGCTGGACCACTATCCGACGGAATCCCTGCATAGGACCCGTTTTCGGCTCCATAAAGCCAAACGGGGGACCGAGGAGTCGAACCTCGCGTTGCGGTTTTGGAGACCACCGGACCTCGCACTTTCCCGCAAAGTTTTCGCGACTTTCAAAAGCGGCACGCGGCGCGGTTCGGTCGAAGTACCGATTTCGTCGCGGGTTGCTCATGAGGCGCGGGCACCATATCCGCCTCATGCGCTCAGGTTGGCCGCCAGAGACGCGATCTGCGACCCGCCGTCTCACTGATGACCTGAATATGCCGCCGAATCGGACTTGAATCGCACTGACGACATCGTTCCAAGGCGTCGACAGCGTCTCCAGAGGCAGCCTCGCCGTAGCCAGGTCGATGCCGGTACCGGTATGACCCGGCGTCGCGGTCGTCGCCTGGTAGTAGTCGCACCTGAGCGTATGGCGACGCAGACCAAATACGGCTCGGGCTTCCTCTATCCAGAGGTCCTCCACCGAGGTCCAGGGGATGACCTTGCCGGACGGCGTGATTCGCATGCCGTCTCCATCAAGTTCGAGCACGGGCCTCCGCTGCAGCGCCATTTGCACGTGCACGAAGAAGATCGTGACGAGCGCGACGCCCGCGGCGATACCTAGGGCGAGATTGTAGCTCCCGGCCTTGGCCGCCATGCCAGGTCCAAACAAGACGAAGAGCACAGCCCACGCCAGCGCGACTCTACGATTCCTTTTGACGAGCAGCAGGTCGCCCGTGGGCACAATCGGCCCTGCGAGCTGATCTGCGATGCGCTCGGCGCGACGCCGGGCCCTGCGCACGATGAGCCACAAGCAGCTGAGCGGGGTAACGATCACCGCGATGTCGATTGCGCCTAGGAGTAGGTCTCGCATCAAATCCCGCCGGCCTTTTCATCGGCCATAACCACCACGAACTGAAGGGTTCGGCCACCACAAAAGGAGACGAGCGACGCAAGGTCACACGGCGCCTCAGCGCCGCCGCACAGGGAGACGGCTGGTTGCGCTAGATAGCCGCAACCGTGGGCTTCCCTGGTGGGTGGGAATGTCGCCGAACGCTGCGGGCCGGTCCCCTCGTCCGAGACAATTCCGGGACCGGGGGTCTCGTACGAGAAGCCCTCCGCAAGCCTCTCTCCGGCGCCCTCGCCATCCAAGCAGGTGTGATGGCTGGTGCCGCCTGGCGAGGCTATTCGGGGAGGCAGGGCAGAGCTGGGTTTTGCCCGGCTCCGAGTTACCGGGAGTTACCGAACCTACCCCACGTGAGCGATTCGCTGCGGTTCGATGCGGATCGCGTGTCGCTGCTGCCTCACAGCAAACACGACTGCTGAGCAGCTAGAGCTTGTTCGCGCTCGCCCGGGTGTCGAGCACGGAGAGCAACCGGTTCTCAGCTTCTTCCGACACAGGCTGTGGGAAGGCTGTAGCGATCATGCTGACTTCGGCCGGACCGGCCAAGAAGCTGAAGCCGTCCACGTAGAGGTGAGGCTCCGTCGGTTCAGTGGCCGTCGGAACCCCGAGAATGGGCACGGTGATGCGGATGCCATAGCTCCCAGCGACGCCCGGAAGGGGGTTGGAAAGCCGAGTGATGCTGATGGGGCCATAGTGCACCCGCGGGCCGTTCTGCTTGCCGAAGATCCTGGGGAGTACGTGTTCGGCGCAGGTCAGCGTTCGCTGGCTTTTGTCGACCGTGTTGTCACGCGCCGCCAGAGCGGCGGTCGGCATGACTTCGACGTTGGACCAGATCTCTTGGTGCTCGCTTCCAAGGACACCCGCGAACTTGGCGGAACCAACCTTGAGGACTCGGAGCTTTGGAGCCAGATTTGCCGCGCAGCTTCGCATTTCGAGTCCTTCTTTCGACGCGCTCGCGATCTCGCGTTCATGCGAGGTCGCGGTCATTTCGGGAAGGTCAGACGCCTTCATGTTCACAGCGCGCGCGTAGGCTAAAGCCCGCGCTCTGGTGATCGGTCGGCTCGCGTTCCCGGCGCCGTCATGTTCGCTGCTACCGCCGCACCCTGTAGCCACGGCGCTTGCCGCCGCGATTGCAAGCAGCGCGGCGACTGCTGGGCCCAGGCGGTTCGTCATAGGCCCATCGTCGGCGGCTGGGACGAGCGACTTGAGCGCCCACCGATTCCCGCTACGAAACCCCTACAGCCGGTTGCCGTGCGCTCTGTCGTAGAGAGCAACAGCAACCGCCGCACCGTTGCTTCCGAGGCGGGGTGCGGATATGCATTTGCTAACAGATTGACTTCGGCGGGACCCGAGAGGAAGCAAAACGTCTCCTTGTAGTAATACCGCGGCGTTGCGTTACGCGACCGGGCGCCGAAGAGTGCCGCAGTGGTACGGAAAGCGAAGACGCCTGGGAGGCCGGGCGCAGGGTTGGGGAGAGGCGTGACGGTGACTTGGCCCACTCGCCAGCGACGCCCCAGCGTTTCCTGCAACGCGGCGGGCGCGAAGAGCGAAACGCACGACAGGGAGAGCGGTTTTTTTTCGGCCTGGAACTTCCGAGCGGCAAGTGCGAGCGTGGGCATCACGACGACGTTCGAGTAGATCTGTTCCCACTGTTCCCCTGCCGTAATTCGGGACCGCGGCGTGACGAACTTCCCAGACAGGAACTTGCCGACACGCAAGCTCGGATCGACCGTGCCGGCGCACCGATCGTAAGCAAGTTGACGCGGCGTCGGAGGTGGCCCTTCGCCTTCGTAAGTGGTCGGCGTCATTCCAGGAAGATCCGCATCCTCCAGGTTCACGGCGCGGGCGTAAGCCACCGCTGCTGCCCGGGTAACCGACGTTTGGGGACTTGCAGAAGGGAGGCTTCCGGTCGCGCGGCCACTACCGCACCCAGCCAAGATCGCGCTGATCGTGGTCAAGAGCGGCAAGACCCAGGCGCACGTTCGAGGCAGCCGGGCGGCCATACGGCGAGCGTCGGCCCTAGAAGCGGACGACTTGAGCCCTGGCCCTCGTGGTGTTGAAGATGGCCAGAGAAGCCAACCGGCGCTGTCCGGTGTGCGGCGGCTCGCTTGCGGGGATGCGTGGGGACGCTCGGGCGTGCTATTCGTCGTGCCGTCGAGAGCTGGGCCGTACACGGGCCGTCCTGAGCGGTCGGAACGACTGACCCTAGTCGCCGTTGGCCAGCCGGGCGGCGCTTTGTCGAGCGAGCGAGCACTGCGAGCGGGCTCGGTGATCCCGCTCGGCGGTGCACGATCGGGCTCGTCCTTTGCGAACCGAGCGAGCGTCCGCGGAGGCGTTCGGTGAGCGCACGCTCGGGACGAACTCCAGTCGCGTCGGTCGTTGGCCGGCGAACTTCTGCTCTAGGAGCTCAGCAGCACTCACAGCGAGACACCTGCTCCTGGGGAGGATCGGGTCCGCGGACGCCGAGGTCGCCGGCTTCTGCTTTCCGCGCCAACATCCAGGGCGAGAACGACCGCGGTGCGACGCGGTGCGTCCGATTTGCGTCCCATCCACTGGAAAGCGAAGGTCAACTCACGCATCGAGACGCGTGCTCGCCTCACCGAAAGCCCTGCAAAGGCGCGCTTTCCGTGGCCTCCGTTGACATCCGCTGACCACGCGCTTCCGCCTTGTCGAGACGGCGCTCTCCCAGCTGAGCTAATCGCCCGAGAGTGCGGTCCAGCGTAGCAATCGGCAACCTTCCCGATACGCTGGCAGCGAACCCCGCGGCAGGAGGCTGTGGCGGTCTGGCGACGTGGCGGAGTGGCTACGCAGCGGCCTGCAAAGCCGTTTACACCGGTTCGATTCCGGTCGTCGCCTCTAGGGCCCCCGTAACGCTCTGTCGTGCTGAGCCAGCCCCTCCCTCACGCGATGTGAACGTATAATCCGGCTGGCGATGGAGGCGCCGGAGACCCGCTACGTGGACAGCGGTGGCATCCAGATCGCCTACCAGGCGATCGGTGAAGGTCCGCGCGATCTCGTCATCGTCCCAGGCTTCGTTTCGAACCTCGACATGCAGTGGGCCGACGCCGGGGTCACCCGCTTCAACGAACGACTCGCCTCGTTCTCGCGGCTCGTCATGTACGACAAGGCCGGAACGGGCCTCTCCGACCCGGTTTCTGCAGTCCCAACCCTCGAGCAGAGGATGGAGGACCTGCACGCCGTACTCGACGCCGCCGGCTCCGAGCGTCCGGTGCTGCTCGGCATCTCGGAGGGTGGACCGATGAGCCTGCTCTTCGCTGCGACCTACCCGGAGCGCGTGAGCGGCCTGATCCTCTACGGGACATTCGCCACCGGGGTACTTGATCCCATGAAGAATCCAGCCGGTCCCCGCTGGATCGATTGCGGCACGCGTGTGCGCACCGCAGTCGAGCACTGGGGAAAGGGGCTGCTCATGGACGTGTTCAGCCCCACGCTCGCGGGCCAGCCCGCCGCTCGTCGACTCGCGGGCGCCAATGAACGTGCAGCGGCATCTCCCGCGATGGCTCGTGCGGCGTGGGAGGCGCTCGAGCCGATCGACGTGCGCGAGGTGCTACCTGCCATTAGCACTCCGACGCTCGTTCTCCATCGGGTCGGCGACGCCATTCCGATCGACGGCGCCCGCTACATCGCGGAGAAAATTCCGGCCGCGCGCATGGTCGAGCTGCCAGGGTCCGACCATTGGTGGTGGGTGGGCGACTCCGAGGCGATTCTCGGGGCGGTCGAGGAGTTCTTCACCGGGGTCCGCCCAGAGCGGTCCGCTGACAGAATGCTCGCGACGGTGCTGTTCACCGACATCGTCGGCTCGACGGACCGTGCGGCCGAAGTGGGAGACAGCGCCTGGCGAGCGCTGCTCGAGCGGCACAACGAGGTCACGCGCGAGAAGCTCGAGACGTTTCGCGGGCGCGAGATCGTGTCCACGGGCGACGGGTTCCTCGCGACGTTCGACGGGCCTGGCCGAGGCGTGCGCTGCGCGCAGGCGATTGCGGACTCCGTCCGACATTTCGGCATCGAGGTCCGTGCCGGCGTGCACACGGGCGAGTGCGAGGCGCTGGGCGAGAACATCGGAGGGATCGCCGTCCACATCGGAGCGCGTGTCGCAGCGGCCGCCGGCCCTGGTGAGGTCCTCGTCTCCCGTACCGTGCGCGACCTCGTGGCCGGCTCGGGCATCAACTTCGAGGATGTCGGAGAACGCGAGCTCAAGGGCGTGCCGGGGTCGTGGCAGCTCTGCCGAGTGGTCGGCGTACCGCGGGAGGACGGAGGCGCGCGCGAGCCGCTGCCTGCCGGCATCGCTCCGCTCGTGCATCAGCGTCCGCCCCTCTCGCAGCGCTTCATGATCGCTGCCGCGCGTCGCGCGCCCGGCCTCAGCCGTCGTGTCGGTGTACGGGTCTACAGGCGGGCGGAATCCGAAAGAGTGCCCGAGCCGCTCGGTGGGTGAAGCGACCGCGCTTAGCCTTCAACCTCGCCCTCGCCCACCTTCCCTCTCCGCTCCGCTCAGACTGGGGACGGCGTGCCGGCTTAGGGAAGCGACGGTTGCGTCTCGGAATCTTGGCTCTGCCGGCTCCGGATCAGCCCGCGCTCAAGGACCGGCGGCGGGCAGTGTTTCCGTAGGATCCGTGCGGACTGCCAGCCATTTGCGCGTCACGGTCCCGCGGCAATCGCCGCTCACGTAGTCCTCGCGCTCGGTCCCGTAGATCCGCCGCCTGTTCGGCGACCACCAAAGCGTGTAGGTGTCGACGGTGTGCGCAGTCGGTTCTTCCCATGGGAAGGTACCCGGCGCGCAGTACGCCTTCTTGGGCGAGAACGTCGCGCTGTAGACGCCGCCGTCTTCGGTGAGGACGACTTCGCTCGTGCCGACGCGCAGTCCGCGGGTGAACACCGTGTGACAAGAGCTCGTGCAGACGGTCCTGAAGGACCATCGGCGCACTTCCGCGCCCGGCGACGGCAAGCCCTTGTTGCTCGACTGGGCGCTCGAGCTCGGGGTGTTCTCCTACCGGTGCGGGGTGAGTCGCGGCGGGCGATGCGCCCCGCCACGACCCACGATCTCGCGATCCGGCCGCAACGGGACGCAATCGTCCAGGAGGCATGGCCCAAGCCGTGTTCCACGTCGCGGCTTGCGAGACGACGGAGCGGAGGAGTCATCGCTACAACGTCGCCCCCTTAGGGCGGCCAGTCCTAAGTCATCGCTGCGTGATTCGGCCTGTGCGCGGATTGTCCTTCACGCGCAGTGCCCTCGGGCGCTGGCGGGCGTCGGGTTGCGTGCCTAGAGCCGCTGCTCGTAGCTCTCGGCGAGGTACGCCGCCGAGGCGGTTACGTCACCGATCCCGATGTGGTCGCTCAGGATCTCCGCACCCGAGGGCAGCTCGTCTGTGGCGGGCCACGTCTCGGTGCGCCAGAGGCCCGAGCGGATGATGCACTTCGCGCAGTGAAGGTAGGCCTGCTCGACGCGCACCATGAGCGCGAGCTTCGCGGGCTTCCCACCCGTCTGCAGTCCCGCGAGCAGCTCCGGGTCGCTCGTCAGGGTCGCGCGCCCGCTCGCGCGCAATGTCTCCCCCATACGGGGGATCAGGAACAGCAGACCCACCTGCGGGTTCTGCAGCAGATTCTGAAGCGAGTCCAAGCGCCTGTTACCAGTCGCATCGGGAATCAAGAGCCGGTGCGCGTCGAGCACGCTCACGAAGCCCGGAGGGCCACCCTTCGGCGAGACATCGCACGCGCCGCTCGCGTCCGCGCTCGCGACCAGCATGAACGGGGACAGCGCGATGAACCGGCGGCAGTGCTCGTCGAGGTGGTCGAGCTCCTTGCGCAGGCTCCGCTCCGCCGGCGGCTCGTAGATCTCACGAAGCTGCGCGAGCGTCGTGATCTCGTGCGAGGCCTCGCTCACTGCTTCTCCGCGTGACCGCCGAACTGCTTGCGCATCGCCGAGAGCACCTTGTTCGCGAACGTGTCGAGCCCGCGGGAGGCGAAGCGCGAGTAGAGCGCGTCCGTGAGCACGGGCGCGGGCACGCCCACTTCGATCGCGGCGATCGAGGTCCAGCGGCCCTCGCCGGAGTCCGAGACCCTGCCCGCGAACTCCTCGAGCGTCGGCGATTCGTGGAGCGCCTTCGCCGTGAGATCGAGCAGCCACGAGGCGATGACGCTCCCCCGGCGCCAGACCTCCGCGACTTCCGTGGTGTCGATGACGTAGCGGTAGTAGTCCGGGTTTTCGAGTGGCGCCGTCTCCGCGTCCTCGTCCTGCTTGCGAAGACCCGCATCGGCGTTCTTGATGACGTTCAGCCCCTCCGCGTACGCCGCCATCATCCCGTACTCGATTCCGTTGTGGACCATCTTCACGAAGTGGCCGGCGCCGTTCGGCCCGCAGTGGTAGTAGCCCTGCTCGGACGGGGTTGGCGCGCCGCTGCGACCATCGGTGCGGGGGGCCGCGTCGAACCCGGGAGCGATCGAGGCAAAGATCGGTTCGAGGCGCCCCACCGGCTCGTCCTCACCGCCGATCATCAGGCAGAACCCGCGCTCGAGCCCGTAGACGCCACCGCTCGTGCCGACGTCGATGTGGTGGATCCCCTTCTCCCTCAGTGCTGCCGCGTGCCGCAGGTCGTCGAGGTAATGGGTGTTGCCGCCGTCGATCACGGTGTCGCCCGCCTCGAGCACCTCGGCGAGCGAGGCGATCGTCTTGATCCGTGATCTCGCCCGCGGGGACCATCACCCACGCCGTGCGCGGCTTCTCGAGCTTCGCGGCGAATTCCTCGAGCGACAACGCGCCGGCCGCGCCCTTGCCTTCGAGCGCCTTCACGGCGTCGGGCGAGACGTCGTAGCCGACGCAGCGATGCCCGTCGCGGATCAGCCGCTGGACCAGGCCCGACCCCATCCGCCCAAGGCCGACCATTCCAAGTTGCATTGGCGTCTGCGTGCTCACGCTGGGCTCCTTTCGGCCGTTTGCTCGGGTCGGCCCTCGCGCGCGCCGAGGATGAAGCGCTCGACCGCGTTCGCGAAGCCCTCTTCGTCGTTGGAAGTTGTCACGTAGCGGGCGGCGCGTTGCACCTCGCGGTCGCTCTGGCCCATCGCGATCGACAGCCCAGAGAGCGCGAACATCAGCACGTCGTTGGGCATGTCGCCGATCGTCGCGATCGCCTCCGACGGGACCCCGAGACGCGCGGAGAGGAACCGCACGACCTCGCCCTTGTTCGCCTGCGGGTGCGTGACGTCGAGGTAGTAGGGCTGAGAGCGCGCTGCCGAGACCGCATCGCCGAACTGCTCCTGCGTCGTCCTTGAGACGGCCGCGACGAGGTCGTGATCGTCGTTTACGCCGACGATCTTGGCGAGCGACGTGGAGATGCCGTCGTAGCTCTCGACGACCGTCGGCTCGAACTGCACCGTGGCGGACTCGCGCGCGACGTGCGGCGCGTTCGGGTCATGCACGAACCATTCCGCGCCGCGGTAGAGCCACACGTCGAGCCCCGCGGATTGCAGGTGCGAGATGATCGCGGGCGCGAGCTCGTCCGGGATCGTCTTCTGCTCGAGCACCGTCATGTCGGGTTCGACGACGACGCCGCCGTTGAATGCCGAGACCGGCGTCGTCAGCCGCAGCGGCTCGATCAGCATCTGCATCCCCCGCGGCGGCCGGCCGCTGGTGATGGCGAAGCGGATGCCCGCGTCGTCGAGCTTGCGGACGGCTTCTATGGCGTGCTCGGTGAGGGCCTTCTCCGAGGTCACGAGCGTGCCGTCGACGTCGGCGAGCAGCAGGCGAATGCACGGCGCTGAATCGCGGCTCATCGAAGCGCTCGGTAGCGCCTGATGAGCGCGTTCGTCGAGCTGTCGTGCGAGAGCTCTCGGTCCTCCGACTCGAGCTCCGGGATGATCCGCTTTGCGAGCACCTTGCCGAGCTCGACCCCCCACTGATCGAAGGAGTCGATGCTCCAGATCGTGCCCTGCGTGAACACGCTGTGCTCGTAGAGCGCGACGAGCGTGCCGAGCGTGCGCGGCGTGAGCCGCTCCGCGAGGATCACATTCGTCGGCCGGTTGCCCTCGAACACGCGGTGCGGGACCACCGCCTCGGGCGTTCCTTCGGCCCGCACCTCCTCCTCGGTCTTGCCGAACGCGAGCGCCTCGGCCTGCGCGAAGACGTTCGACATCAGGATGTCGTGGTGGTCGCGGATCGGGTTGAGCGTCTTGCCGAAGCCGATGAGGTCGAGCGGGATCAGCTTCGTCCCCTGGTGAATCAGCTGGTAGAAGCTGTGCTGGCCGTTCGTGCCCGGCTCGCCCCAGTACACGGCCCCCGTCTCGTAGTCGACCGCGCCGCCCTCGAGCGTCACGTGCTTGCCGTTCGACTCCATCGTGAGCTGCTGGAGGTAGGCCGGAAAGCGCTTCAGGTACTGCTCGTATGGCATCACCCCCGCCGTCTGCGCGCGGAAGAAGTCGCCGTACCAGACGGCGAGCAGGCCCAACAGCACCGGGAGGTTCTGCTCCACCGGCGCCGTGCGGAAGTGCACGTCCATCTCGTGAAAGCCCGCGAGCATCTCCCGGAACGCCTCGGGCCCGATCGCGATCATCGTCGAGAGCCCGATCGCCGAGTCCATCGAGTAGCGGCCACCCACCCAGTCCCAGAAGCCGAACATGTTCTCGGTGTCGATCCCGAACTTCGCGACCTCTGCGGCGTTCGTCGAGACCGCGACGAAGTGCTTCGCGATCGCCTCCTCGTCGCCCAGGGCGCCCAGGATCCAGTCGCGCGCCGTCCGCGCGTTGGTCATCGTCTCGAGCGTCGTGAACGTCTTCGAGGAGATGATGAAGAGCGTCTCCGCGGGATCGCAGTCGCGCGTGGCCTCTGCGAAGTCCGTCGAGTCCACGTTCGAGACGAAGTGGAAGGTCAGCTCGCGCTGCGAGTAGTGGCGAAGCGCCTCGTAGGCCATCACGGGCCCGAGGTCCGAGCCGCCGATGCCGACGTTGACGACGTTGCGTATCTGCTTGCCCGTGTACCCCTTCCACTCGCCCCCTCGCACGCGTTCGCTGAAGCTCCCCATGCGATCGAGGACCGCGTGGACCTCCGCGACAACGTCGACGCCGTCGACGACGAGCGTTTCCTCGCGCGGCATCCGCAGCGCGACGTGCAGAACGGAGCGGTTCTCGGTGACGTTGATGCGCTCGCCGCGGAACATCGCCTCGGTGTGCTCCCGCAGGCGCGACTCGTGCGCGAGGGCGAACAGGAGGTCGAGCGTCTCCGCGGTCGCGCGGTTCTTGGAGTAGTCGAGGTAGAGGCCCGCCGCCTCGGCGATCATCCGCTCGCCGCGGTCGGAGTCGCGGGCGAAGAGATCGCGCAGGTGGACGTGCTCGATCTTGGCGAAATGCCGTTCGAGCGCCCGCCACGCCGGCCGCTCTCGCAGCGGCGGCGCCGAGAGGTACTCGGCGCTCGCAGCGGTCGCGCTCACGCGATCGCTTCCCGCGGGAGGTCGGGCGAGTGCAGCGGCACGCCGGCGAACATCGCGCGCGTCGCCCCAGCGATCTCCACGAGTGCGTCGCGCGAGCTTCGGCTGATTCCCGCGGTGGCCAGGAAGGAGTGGGTCACACCGGGGAATCGCCGCAGAACCGCCGGCGTTCCCGCGCTGTGCAGCGCACGCGCATAGTCCTCGGCCTCGTCGCGAAGCGGGTCGAAGGCAGCGGTGATCACCAGCGCCGGCGCAAGCCCCGAGAGGTCCTCGGCGAGCAACGGAGAGATGCGGGGATCGTGCGCATCGCCGCCCCCTACCCCGATGTAGTTCGCCTCGAACCAGTCGAGCTCGGCGTCCGTGAGCACGAAGCCCTCGGCGAAGAGCTCGCGTGAGCGTCGGCGACATGTGGAGTCGGTTGCGGGATACATCAGCAGCTGCAGCGCGAGCGCGATCGCTTCATCGCGCGCCCCCTGGGCGACCACTGCCGCGAGGTTGCCACCCGCGCTGTCGCCCGCGACGCCCACCCTGCGCGGGTCTGCGCCGAGGCGCTCGGCGTTTCGCGTCGCGAAGCGAAGCGCCGTGAACGCGTCTTCGACGGCCGCAGGAAACGGGTGCTCGGGCGCGAGTCGATAGTCGATCGCGAGCACGTGCGTGCCGCCGTGCCTGCAGAGCATGCGACAGATGCCGTCGTGCGTGTCGAGGTCGCCGAAGGTGAAGCCGCCGCCGTGGAAGAAGACGAGCAGCGGATGCGGCCCGCCGGGCTCGCTCGGCGCGTAATGGCGCGCGCGCAGGCTGGGATCGGCGTCGATCTCGAGGTCCTCGACAGAGCCCACGCCGACGCCGCGGACGTCGTATAGCGCCGCCAGGTGGCGCCTTGCCTCGCGCGTCTGCGCGGGCGTGAGCGTCTCCAGCGGCGTTCCGCCGCGGCGCTCCAGCAGCGAGAGCATCAGCTGCACGTCCGGAGCGAGGATCTCGCCCTCGACTTCCACCGGCGCCTTGCGCGAGAGCCTCACCTGAAGCTCGGGCGGGAGCGCTGCGAGCGCGTAGGCCAAGGCGCGCTCGGCACGCTGGCGAGGCGAGAGTGTCAGGGCGGCGCGCGCCACCCGGCCATGCTATCTCCGATCTCGCGTGCGCGGGCGCCCTCAGTGAGTGCCCGCGGCGCTCGCCGGCTGGATCTCGCGTTCGAGTTCGATCGCGCGATGCTGCGAGGCGAGCTCGCTGAGCGACGCGGTTCCCTTCACTCCGAGCTGCGGCCCCGCGAACGCCACGACGAGATCAGCCGTGAGCGTCGACATCGTCGCGAGCGAGCGCCTGCCCATGCCGGCCCTGTTGCCCCACAGCGTCCGACCGAGCGCCGTCATGTAGCTCGGCTCGTCGCTGAAGCTCATGTGCAGGCTGTGCGTGATCGTCGCGAGCGCGCCGCCCGCCTGGAGGCCCGAGAGCAACTCTTCGCGCGTCTTCTTTTCCTCCGGGCCCGGCCCTTCGCCCGATTCCAGCCACAGCAGTGGCTTCGTCAGATGCTCCTTGGGCTGGCTTCCCCAGAGCGAGCCGTTGAGGTTCACGCCGACGCGAAAGCGCGGGTTTTCTGCGAGTGCCTGCACGGTTGCGGCGCCACCGATCGAATGGCCGAAGATCCCCACGTCGCCCAGGTTGAGGTGTCCGACGAGTGGCGAATGCGGCGCGACGGTGCTCAGGTGGCTGAGCTCTTCGAGCGCAAAGCTCGCGTCCGCAGCGCGCGTCTTCACGAGTTCGTAGAGCTGCTCTTCTGAGGGGTTCGATGGAAACGCGCTCTCCACGACTTCGCCGTTGGCGAGCTCCGTCACCGCCGACTCGTAGGCCGAGCTCAGCGCGAGCACGATGAACCCGCGACTCGCAACCTCGCTGCAAAGGCCCGTATACATTTCGCGCGGCACTTCGAGCGCGGGCGAGAAGATGAGGACCGGCCACGTCGCTTGCGCGCCGCTCACGGGGGCGTCGAGGATCGCGTGCGTCTGCACTTCGCGGAAGTTGCCTGAGAACACGAATTCCGGGAGGCCGCCCATGCCGGGAAGTTCGCCCGGCCCTTCGAAGTAGGGCGCGGAGCGACCGTGCGCGGCGTCGCTCGGGTACCAAGCCTGCGCGACGACCTGACGGTATTCGGAGGTGCGCGCCGTACGGCTCGTGGCGGGAGGTGTCGGTCCAGTGGAAGACTTCCGTCCCCAGCCGGTAGGGGCCCGACGGGGTTGGCAGCGTAGGCACGAACGCCCACAGCAGCGCCCACGCGCCAAGCACGACGACGATCAGCAGGAAGCCGCGTTCGGTCACTCGCTGCCAGCGGCGCGCCGGGCCCGGGCGCCAGCGCCGGAGCCCGACGAGCAGGGCGACGAGCACGCCGAGAACCTGCCAGGGGACGAGCTGCCACTGCTGGCCTTCGGTGGCGAGCGTCGCGACCGTGAGCAGGAGCGCACAGATCGAGACCACGGTGAGCGCCGCCGGGTAGCGCGAGCGCGCGAACGTCCAGCCGAGCGCCGCGAGCAGCCCGACGGCGACGAGTAACCAATCGAGGACGCTCATGCTCCCACCGGCCGCGCACGCTACAGAGGTCGCCACAGGTCCGCATGATCGGAAAGCGATGACGTACGCTCCCGCGGTGGAGCTCTACGAGGCGATGCGATGCGCGCCCACGACGCGGCACTTCGAGCCCGACGAGGTGCCTCCCGAGACGCTCTCCCGGGTGCTCGAGAACGCGCGGTTTGCGCCGAGTGGCGGAAACCGGCAGTCCTGGCGCGTGGTCGCCGTCCGCGACGCGCAGACGAGGCGCGAGCTGCGCGACCTCTACGAGCCCCATTGGCGCGCATATATGGAGCAGACGGGGGGCGCCGCGGTGCTCGCGAACCCCGACGGCCTGGACGCCGCGCTCGTGCGCCGCGTGAAGCAGGCAAATGACTTTGCCGAGAGCCTGCACGAGATCCCGCTTCATCTCGTCGTGTGCTCGAACCTCAGCGACCTCGCGATCGTCGACGCCCAGCTCGATCGTCCGAGCATCGTCGGCGGCGCCTCGATCTACCCGTTCGTGCAGAACGTGCTCCTCGGCCTCCGCGCTGAGGGCCTCGGCGCCGCGCTCACCACGCTCCTTGCACCGGCCGAGCTCGAGGTCAAGCGCCTGCTCGCGATCCCGGACGGCGTAGCGCTCGCCGCGTACGTGCTCGTCGGCAAGCGCGCGGATGCCTGGCCGAAGCGCCTCGCGCGCAAGCCCGTCGAGGAGTTCGCGTTCGCCGAGCGCTACGGCGAGCCGCTCCCCACGAGCGCGCGCTAGTCGAACGATTCCGGCAGTTCGGTTTCCGGCTCCTCGGTCTCGTCCTCGTAGTCGCGGCGCTTGCCGCGCTTCTCTTCGTACATCGCGCGTTCGGCCTCCGCGCGCACGGAGTCGTCGTCGGTGACCTCCGAGTCGATCTCCGCGATGCCGATGCTCGCGGTGCAGCTCACCTGGCGCCCGGACATTTCGATCCCGCAATCCGAGACGACCTGGCGCAGGCCGCGCGCGACCGCTTCGGCCGCGTTCAGCGGTGTGCCGCGCAGGAGCACGCCAAATTCATCACCGTCGAGGCGTGCGATGAGATCGGTGCCACGCAGTCGCTCCTGCATCGCGCTGCTGACGTTCTTGAGCAGCTCGTCGCCCGTACGGTGGCCCGCGGCCTCGTTCACGTTGCGGAAGTTGTCGAGGTCCACGATCAGCAGTGCTGAGCCCTCACCCGAGCGGCGTCCGCCACTGCCGCGGCGCGTGCGGTCGACCTGCAGGCCGAGCTCGTGTTCGAAGAGGCGGCGGTTGCAGAGCCCCGTGAGCGGGTCGTGCTCGGCGAGCCCGCGCAGGCGTTCCTCCATCAGCTGGCGCTCGGTGATGTCCTGGATCTGCGCGACGAGGTTCTGCGGCTTACCCGCGCGGTCGCGCACGAGCGAGACCCACATGACGACGGAGATGATGTGCCCGCGCGCGTGGAAGAGGCGCTTTTCGACTCGGTAGTCGCTCAGCTCGCCCGCGACGAGGTCGCGCAGGTCCTCGATGTCGTTCGAGCGGTCATCGGGATACGTCACCTCCTGCAGCGACTTCGTGGAGAGCGCCTCAGACGTATACCCAGTTATTTCGACGAGCGCCTGATTGACGCGCATCCAGCGGCCTTCGAGCGAGAGCATCGCCATCCCCGTGGGGCCCTGTTCGAAGACGAGCTCGAAACGCTCTTCGGCCTCGTGCCGCGCCTCGTCCGCGCGCTTGCGCTTCGTGATGTCGCGGAACACCGCGACGCCGCCGATGTCCTGGTCGGCGTCGTGGAGCGGACCGACCTCGACGAGGTAGCAGCGCGTGCCGTCGTTGGACCAGATCTCCAGCGAGCGCGCGTCTCCATCGAGCGCCGCCTGGTAGAGCGGGCCATAGATCTCCCACCAGTCGGGTCCGAGCACCTCCTCCGCGAATTGCCCCTCGAGTTCCTCGGGCTTCAGACCGTGGTGGCCGGGAGCGCGTCCCGCGGCGAGGATGTACTTCAGCTCGCGGTCGAACACGAGCGTCGAAGCCTTCGGAAGCGCCGCGAGCGCCGCAAACGCGACGCGCGCCTGCTCGGCGCGAGAGCCTGCAGCGTTGCGCCTCTCCGCGCCGATCGTTCCTGCGCCGCCCTCGGCCGGCGGCACGGGCTCGGTGCCACCGCGGCCCCAGCGCTCGCTGTCCTCGGTGGTCTCGGGCGCGGGCGGGGCGACCTCGTTGTCGCTCAGCGGGTCGTTCGCAGCGGGGATCGGCGCTTGCGGTGCGCTCGGGGGCGCGCTCACGGGTGCGCTCACCGGCGGTTCTGCGGGCGCGTTTGCGGGGGCACCCTCGGGTGGGTGCGGGCTGCTCTGCGGCATTGCTGGGCCGCCGCCCTCGCTGGCCGCTTGAGGGGCCTGCGCCGGCACAGGGTTCGGCGTGCCGAACTCTCCGGCGTTGGGGAATGCGCCTGGATTGCCGCCGCTGCCAGGGGCAGGAGGAGCTGCCCCCGGGGGCCGGCCGGCCGCACCCGGCACGCTCACAGGGTTATCGTCAGGGGGGGCCACCACGTTGATCTATCGGCAACGGTTGCACCCGCCTTGATGCCCGCAATCCACGCTAGCCGGGCGGTCTAGGCGCGTTCTCCACGCGCTCTCGGAGGGCGCGTCAGCGCGCGCTTCTCAGGTGGCGCACGTCGAATGCGCGGCGGCGCCCGTGAAGATCTGCACGCGGTTGTTGCCGCTGTCCGCCACGAGCACGTTGCCGTGGCAGTCGACGCTCATGCCCATCGGTTCGCTGAGCGCTCCGAGCGCGCTCCCACGCACCCCCCACGCGGCGAGCAGACGGCCGTTCGCGTCGAACTCCTGGATGCGCGCGAGCACGCCGTCGGAGACGAAGACATCGCCCGCCTCGTCGACGGCGATCCCGTCGGCGTCTTCAAAGTGCCCCGGCGCGCTGCCGGCGCCACCCCATCGCGTCACGACCCGGCCGTCGGCGTCGAGCTCCTCGACGCTCGCGTTGCCCGTGTTCGCGACGTAGATACGCCCACCGGGTCCCGACGCGACCGCGAGCGGCGAGCGAAACGGCGTCGCCCACGCCGCGAGCAGGGCACCATCATGCGCGAGCTTGAGCACGCGGCTCGCACCGGTGTCGGCGACGATCACCTCGCCGCCGTCCGTGACCGCGACGCCGTGCGGTTCGCTCAGGTCGAGCGCTCCGCTGGCACGCCCGGCTCCCGCGGCCGTTCCCACCGCGGTGATGAAGTCGCCGTTCGCGTTGAGGTGGCGAATCACATCGTTGTTGCGATCGCTCACCCACACCGTCCCGTCGGTTGCGAACGCGAGCCCGGTGGGGCTGAAGAAGCGGCTGCCGAGCGTCACTCCGCCGCCGCTGCTCCACGGCGACCCGTACGCGATGTCCGCGCGGTAGGAGAGCGGGGCGCCGGCGGGATACAGCGGCACGATTTCGCGAAACGCCTCGGCGACGAGCAGGCGCCCGCCCGGCCCCGCCGCGACGTCGACCGGGGCGACGAACTGCCCCGGCGCGATGCCCGAGCTGCCCCAGCCGCGAATCGGCGCTCCTTCCTGCATGTACTCGTCGATCCGGTCAGCGCTCGAGTCCGCGACGTAGACATTGCCGTCTTGCGAGGCGGCGACGGCCCGGAGAAAGTGCGTGAGGCGGTAGGCGCCCGAGCCGCTGAAGGCATTCACGAACCGCAGCGAGCGGTCGAAGCGCACGATGCGCCCGTGGTTGTCGTCGACGACATAGACGAAGTCGCCGTGTACGGCGACGTCGTAGGGGTTCTGGAAGGTCGCAGGGGTCGCGTCGAATTCGCGTGCCTGAGCGATGAAGTGGCCGTCGGCGCCTAGCGCCTGCACGCGGTCGTTGCCGTTGTCGGCGACGTACAGCGTTTCTCCTCCCGGTTCCGCGGGCGCGACCGCGAGGCCCTGCGGCCTCATGACCTCGCCCGGAGCGCTGCCCGCGCCGGCGATCACTTGCGCGCCGGAGCCGTCCAGAGAGAAGCGCTCGACGCGGTTGTTCCGCGTGTCCGCGACGTACACGTAGGAGCCACCGACGGCGATGCCCCCTCCGGGGGGCTTGTCCGGCCCATCGCCGGCGCCGAAGTCGAACTCGCCGACGGCGCTGCCACGACTACCGAAGGAGCTGATGAAGCGCCCGCTCGCGGTGTACTTCTCGACGCGGTCGTTCGTGGCGTCGACGAGGTAGACGTTGCCCTGCGCATCGGTCGCGAGCCCGCCGACGGCTCCGAACTCGCCCTGCGCGGCACCCGCGGAGCCCCACTGGCCGACGAACGCGCCCGTTGGTGAGAAGACCTGCACGAGGTGGCTGAACTGGTCGCCGACATAGACGTTCCCGGACGGGCCGACGGCGATCGCCTCGGGCTGGCGCAGCACTCCTTCGCCGGGCTCTCCGATCGCCGCGGCCGACGCGTACGGGCAGCGCTACGGGCACCCCCCGAGGACCCGCGAGCGCGCGCGCCCCCGCCGCCGTGACGAGCCCGCCGGGACAGCTGCCCGCGGGCACGCGCGACACACGCACCTTGACTTCGTGCCCGCTCGACCCGCACCCCGCGACGCCTGCGCACAGGAGCACGACGAGGAGCAGACGTCGGGCGGCGATGCCGTTGGGGCGCAACGTCATGGCGCGCCATTGTGACCATCCGCGAGCCGCTTCGCGCTTTAGGCTCCCGGCTCATGCGCTCGCGACACCGCACCTCGCTGACGATCGCGACCGTCGTCGGCGGACTCGCGGTCGCGGCGCTCATCGCGCTCGCGCTTGGCGCATTCGGCACGAGCTCGCCGCCGCAGGTCTCCTTGAGCGAAGAGCGAGCGCTCGCCGAAGGCGAACGTCCCACCGTCCCGCCCCATGGACGACCCGTGTCCATCACGGTCGCCGATGCCGCTGCGGGCCCGGCGGTGCCCCGAGGCTTCCTCGGGCTCTCCTTCGAGGCGAGCGCGACGCCGCTGCTCGCGAGCTACTCACACGGCGGCAACCTCGTGGGCTTCATGCGCTCGCTCGGGCCCGGCGTGCTCAGGCTGGGCGGCGTGAGCGCCGACCAGCGCGTCGCGTGGGTTCCGCAGGGCACAGCTCGTCCCGCCTGGGCGACCGTCGGCGTGACGCCGCAGGACCTCGCGGATCTCGCAAGCCTCGCGCGCGAGACCAACTGGAGCACCCTCCTAACCGTCAACCTCGGTCACTACGACCCGCCCGCGGCTGCGCAGGAGGCTGCGAGTGCGAAGGCGCTGTTCGCCGCCCGCCTCGTCGGCGTTGCGATCGGCAACGAGCCGGACCGCTATGCGATCGAAGGGCTTCGCAGCGCCGGCTGGAGCTTCCCCGAATACGCAAAGCAGTTCAGCACCTACGCAGCCGCGATCCACCGCGCCGCTCCGGGCACCCCGCTCGTCGCCCCCGACGCCTCGAGCGGGATCCCGCCGCTGCCGTGGGTGTCGAGCGCGAGCTCACTCCGCCCCGCGTTGCTCAGCGACCACTACTACCCGCTCACCTCCTGCGGCGGGACTCACGTGGCGGCAAGCGAACTGCTCAGCCCCATTACACGCGCGCACGAGGACGCGATGCTCGCGCGCCTGAACGCGATTGCGCGCGCGAGCTCGATCCCGCTGCGGATCGACGAGACCGGAAGCATCTCCTGCCACGGCGAGCCCGGCGTGAGCAATTCCTTCGCGTCCGTCGTTGTGGGCAGTCGACTGGATCGCACGTGCGATGCGCGCCGGCATCGCAGGCCTGAACTTTCACGACCTCGTGAGCGAGGCGGGCGCATACAGCCCGCTTGTCGTGTCCTCCCCTGCATCCTCGGGATCCGTTCGCAGCGCCGCGGCGCTGCACGCGAACCCCGACTGGTACGCGCTCCTGCTCACCTCGCGGCTGCCTGGCTCCACACCCCTGCGAACGAGCGTGGCAGGCGACCCCTCGCTGACCGCAGCCGCGTTCGCCTCCCCCACCCCAGTCGGCGCCTCCGGGCGCATCCAGCTGGTGCTCGTCGATTTCGGCCCGCCCAGCGCGCAGCCGCTCCTCGTGCACCTTCACGTCGGGAGCCACGTCGCGAGCGGCTCGATCCTGCGGCTCATCGCGCCCTCCCCCGCCTCCGTGTCGCACGTCGAACTCGGCGCGAGCGAAGTGAGCTCCTCCGGCGCGTGGAGCCCCAAGCTCCCGCTCCCGCACACCTATGGCACCGCTGGCTCGCTCTCACTCGAGATGCCGGCGAGCAGCGCCGCGCTCGTCACGCTCGAGGCCGCTCCGCGAGCGCCCCAACATTGAGTAACTTCTCCTCGCGCGAGTGCCGTGCAGCGCGGTGGCGTCGGCAAAAACACTTGCATCCCTGCAAGCGCTGGACAAATTGCACACGTAACTGATACGGTGCCCGCGCCAACCAGCCGAATCTCCTCTTCCTCTGGGAATGGAGAGCGGGGGACCCATTGTGGTTACGGCCGCTGGCAGGGCCGGGCAACCGGATCAGCGGCAGGCCTCGGGGGCGAATCGCCACGAGTGTGGCGTAGCGCGAGAGCGCGAGCCCGTCAGCTAACCCCGTAGGCACCTAGAGCGACCCAGCAACACCGAAAGGACGTGCCTTGCCATGTCACGATTCCCGCGTGACCTAGCTGCCCCTGAGGCTTGGGAGGCCTCGCTCAACCGTTCGCGTGCGCGCAGGCGTCCGCGACGACTGCGTGGAGCGACCGCAAGCCTCAGCAGATCCCTGCCCTCGGTTCGACCACTCACGAAGGTCGGCATCACCGGCCGGGCGCCTTCCAGCGCGCGGCCGACGGCCGCTCCGGTGAGGGCGCGCCAGGCTCCCCATATTGCCCGCGAGCGCGATCTCGCCGACGCCGAGCTCTGGGAGCTCTCGCTCGGACGCTCGCGCGCGCGCCGGCGCGCGGCGGAGCTCCACTTCGTTCCAACGGGAACGCGCGCCAAGCGGATCTCGCTGGGCACGCTCGCCGCGCTCAGCGTCGGCCCCGTGTCGGCGACCGCGGAGAACAACAAGTCGCTCGATTATCTCGCGCCCCCGACAACGACCGAACACGTGATCACGCTCGAAAACGGCAGCACGGGCGCCCAGGTCCGCAAGCTGCAGACCGTGCTTCACATCAAGTCCGACGGCGACTACGGGCCCGAAACGGAAGCGGCCGTCTACGAGTATCAGGCGACGCACGGCCTCCAGGTCGACGGCGTCGTCGGTCCGAAGACGAGCGCGGCGATGAGCAGCGACGCACCGACGAAGAAGCCGTCGCGGAGCGACGAAGTGAAGATGGTGCAGGCGGCACTCGGCGTGTCCGTCGACGGCGACTTCGGACCGGAAACCTACGAAGCGATCAAGGCGTTCCAGGCCAGCCGCAACATCGCGATCGACGCGGTCGTTGGGCCACAGACATGGCACGCGCTGCACCTCGTCGGCGATCAGACGCTCAACCCGCCCCCGACTGCGATCCCGCAGCCGAAGGTCATCCCCGCCGTTGCAACCGCGCCCGAAGAAGGCGGCGCGCCGCAGGGCCAGGCGCCGTCGGCGGAAGGCGCGCCGGTCGCGCACCTGGCCACCGTGAGCGACTCGCAAGGCGAAGAAGGCAACGGCGGCACGCAGGCCGAGGAAGCGCCCGCGCCGGCCGAGGAAGCGCCCGCGCAGCCCGCGCCCCAGGAGGCTCCGAGCGCGCCCTCCGGCGAAGGCTCGAGCCGCGAAGGTGGCGAAGGGGGCGGCGAAAGCCACGAAGCCAATGAAGGTTCCGGCAGCGTCGACCGGGTCGTCAACGCAGCGAATGAAATCGCGACGCGCCCATACGTGTACGGCGGCGGTCACGGCTCGTTCTCATCGAACGGCTACGACTGCTCGGGCTCCGTCTCCTACGCGCTCCACGGCGCCGGGCTGATCCACTCGCCGGAGACCTCAGGCGAACTCGAACACTACGGCGAATCGGGCCCCGGCAAGCACATCACGATCTACGCGAACGCCGAACACGCGTACATGGTGGTCAACGGCCGGCGCTACGACACCGTGGCGCTCGCGGAACACGGTTCGCGGTGGTCCAACTCACCCGGTAGCGACGGCGGCAGCTTCGTCGCTCGCCACCCTGCCGGCGAGTAGGCACGACGCCGGTCGCCTGATCACACCGACCGGCGAGAGCAAGGCACGTTCAGCGACCCGCCCCTCGGGGCGGGTCGCTTTCTTTACGCCGCCTCCGCCGAGAGCGTTTCGTCCCAGGCGCCGCCTACGGTCGGCGGCATGCTTGCACGAGCACACTCGTTCACGATCGAGGGCCTCGAGGCGCGGCCTGTCGCCGTCGAGGTCGACATCCGCGCGGGCCTTCCGAGCTTCACGATCGTCGGTCTTGCAGACGCCGCCGTGCGCGAGGCGCGCGACCGCGTGCGCGCCGCGATCCTCAACTCGGGCTTCGAGTTTCCAGGACGCCGCATAACCGCCAACCTCGCTCCCGGGGATATCCGCAAGGTGGGCGCCGGACTCGACCTGGCGCTCGCGTGCGCCGTGCTCGCCGCGAGCGGTCAGCTGCCTCGCGCGCGCCTCCACGAGCACGTGCTCTTTGGCGAGCTCGCGCTCGACGGCGAGGTTCGCTCGTGTAAGGGCACGCTCGCGGTGGCAGAGGCGACCAATGCCGGACGGCTCGGCAGACTCGTTCTCGGTCCGGGACGCGCAGACGAGGCGATGCTCGTGGAGGGCCTCGCCGTGGCCGTCGCCAGGCACCTCTCCCGTGCCGCGCGCGTCGTCTGCGGCGGGCGTGGCGACCCACCGCCGCCGTCCGCGCGTGCGAGCCGCGTCGACCCGTCGCGGTATCCAGACCTGGCGGACGTCGTCGGCGCCGAGCACGCAATCGGGGCACTCACGATCGCGGCCGCAGGGGCGCACAACGTCCTCCTGAGCGGTCCGCCAGGCACCGGAAAGACGATGCTCGCGCAGCGCCTGCCGTCGATCCTGCCGCCGCTGACCCGCACGGAAGCGATCGAGGCGACGCGCATCCACGGGATCGCCGGCAAGCTCGACCCTGGTGCGGCGCTGCTCGCTCGCAGACCCTTCCGCGCGCCCCACCACACGGCGACCACAACGGGCCTGATCGGCGGCACCAGCCACGGCTTCATCGGTGAGGTCGTGCTCGCGCACAACGGCGTGCTGTTCCTCGACGAGCTCTCGGAGTTCTCGCGCCACGCGGTCGAGGCGCTACGGCAGCCCGTCGAGGAGGGGCGCGTCGCGATCGTCAGGGCGGGACACGCCGCGGTCTACCCCGCTCGCTTCATGCTCATCGCGGCGACGAACCCGTGTCCGTGCGGCTACGCAGGCGCGGTTGAACGCTGCCGCTGCAGCGAGGCGGACCTCGCCCGCCACAGGCGCAAATTGAGCGGGCCGTTGCTCGACCGGATCGACATCCTGATCAATCTCGGCACGCCGCGGCCGGGCTCCCACGACACGCTCGAGGGTGCCGCCCGCGCCTCCTCACGAGGACCCGCGCGCGTCGACTCGGCGCGAGCGCGCGATTCGGTTCTCGCGGCGCGCGAACGCCAGCTCGCACGGAGCGGCGCGGCCGGCTCAGCGGCGAACGCATACCTCGACGGCCGCGCACTCGCGGAGTGCGTGCGCCTCGACGAGCGCGGCGAGGAGATGCTCCGGCTGGCACAGAGCCACATGCTCCTGAGTGCGCGCGGCACCCACCGCGCGCTACGCGTCGCGCGCACCGTCGCCGACCTCGCCGGGGCGGACCGGGTGCGGAGCGAGGACCTCGCGGTGGCGCTCGCGTTGCGACCCGAGCCCGCGACCGCGACGCGCGCAGCACCATGACGCGGCGCCCCTTGCCCGCGATGTATGCGCAGGAGCCGGCTCCTGCTGTTGCTCGGTGCGCGCTTCGACGTGCGGCGCTGCGACCTCGAGCGCCTCGCCACCTTGCTCGCGCTCCCCGACTCCGAGCTACTTTCGGCGCTCGGTGTGACGGACCGCTGCGCGCTCGAGACGCGATCCGGCGCCGCCGAGCCGCGTCGCCCATGCCGCCCACCCGGGGATGGCGTCAAGACCGAGACGATTTGCACCCACGATCCCCGCTATCCGCGAGCTCGACGTGACTTCGCGGGCGCATCCGCGGAGACATGGGCGCCACCGCCGTTGCTGCACGTCGCGGGAGATCTCGCGCGTCTCGGCGCGCTCACGCGCGCGCCCGCCGTGGCGATCGTCGGCACGCGGCGCGCCACGGACTATGGGCTGGAGGTCGCACGGCGGATGGGCGCCGAACTGGCGAGCGCGGGGCTCCCGGTCGTCGGTCCCCTCGGCGAGGGCGTCGCCGCCGCAGGGCTGACCGGCGCGGCAAACGCCGGTGGCACGACGATCGCGGTCATGCCAGGCTCGCCATGCTCGCCATATCCCGCCTCGCAGCGTGTCGTTCACGCGAGCATCATCGAGCGCGGGTGCGCGATCTCCGAGGTGCCGGCGGGCGCTCGCGTGCGGCGCTGGAACTACATCGCACGAAACCGCATCGTCGCAGGCCTCTCGTGTGCGCTCGTCGTCGTCGAGGCCGAAGCGACGAAGTCCGACCTTGCCCTTCCGCGCTTCGCAATCCGGCTCGGCCGCCGGGTCCTCGCGGTACCCGGTCGCGTCACCTCGCCCGCTTCCCGCGGCACCCACGAGCTGATCGTCGACGGTGCTCCGATGGC
This sequence comes from uncultured bacterium, assembly GCA_963738355.1. Lineage (GTDB taxonomy): Bacteria > Actinomycetota > Thermoleophilia > Solirubrobacterales > Solirubrobacteraceae > Palsa-744. Next base: position 232,039 of record CAVTWF010000003.1, on the reverse strand, counting down.
GCGCGACGCGACGGACGTCCTCGACGCTCTGTACGGGGTGGACGCCTCGCTGAACCCGCGAGCATCGGTGGGCGCCGCTCGTCGCAACGCGCATGAGCTCCACCGCACCCACGGCGCTGCACCGGCGCGTGCTGCGGGTGGTCGCGGGGGGCGCGGACACGGCCGAGCGCCTCATCGCCACCGGGATGCAACCGGCGGACGCGCTCACCGCGCTCACCGAGCTCGAGCTCGCCGGGGCACTGAGCCGTGGCGAGGGCGGGCGTTACGTCGTCTGCGAGCCGCGCGCACAGGGCCACAGCGCGCGCGCCTATAATCCGGCGTCACGCGGCTGTAGCTCAGTTGGCTAGAGCGTCTGCTTGCCATGCAGAAGGTCGAGGGTTCGAGTCCCTTCAGCCGCTTCGCAGAAAGCCCCGCTACGGCGGGGTTTTTTTGTGCCCGTTGTGACTCCGGCGACCAGCCGGAGGGGCCTTGTGGGTACCAGCTATGGGTACCAAGCTCGTGTATCAGAACCCGCCGCCACCCGGCGCCTTCCACCCGGCTCCGGCGGCGCTCGCGACATGACCAGAGCCCCGAAGCGCGGATGCGGCACTGCGGTACCTTGTGGCCGTGATCAGTGCACCGGCCGATTGCCGTGGGGCGCCGTGACTTTGAGCAGCAATCTCGACTGGCGCCTGACGGTCCGGTTCGAGTCGGAGGGGCATACGCATCGCATCTTCTCAGCCCTCAAGACGCACGCTGCGGCAGCACACGCGGCAGACAGACTGAAGGGCGGCTTGGTTGTGGAGCACGAAGGCGAGTGGCTACGTATCTACGGTGGCTCCGACGACGCTTTGCGTCGCGGCCAGACGATCGTGGCGACCGCGCTTGAGGCCGAGAGTGTGCAAGCAGAGGAGGAGGCCGAGCACCGCGTCGCGGAGGGAGCGGCCTGGGAGTCAATAGAGCTTCCGGCGCTACCGGCACGGGATAGCGCCATGGTTAGCGAGCATCACGGCAAAGGTCCCTGGGGCTCGGAGGCAGAGCCCGATCGCGTGCAAGCGCACTTCGAGCTCGACAGCAAGCACGCCGCGCAAGCGTTCGCCGAGGAACTCGCGGCCGACGGCTATGACGTCCACCAGGCCGGATCGTCCGTGTTCATCTTCGCTGACGGCAGCGCGGCTGCCCGCGAGCTCGGTAACGCGCTGAAGGAGCGAGCCCCAGCAAACGCGCAACTCTTCTTAGAGGGCGAAGGCCGAACCTTCTTCATTTAGAAGCTGGGCGCGCGCTTGCGCAATGCACGACTTCCGGCACTCTCGGCACCGTCAGGCCCTACGCCCCCCTACGTTCCACGCGGGAAGTCTCGCAAGGCTCCGGCGACCGGATCGAGACTGCGCTTCGGCATTCCCGTCACTTTCTATCAACCGGCCGCGCCCCTATTGCGGACACGCGATCGGCCCGCCACCCGATGGGCCGATGCATGTGTCCACTCGCTTCGGAAACCTCCCCTGCCGGATCGCAAAGCGCGTGTACTTCCCAATCTCCCCCCGCTCGTAGACGCGCACGACTAGGACCACTCCCACCGGAAGTCGTTGCTGGAACCGCGAGAACCTCATGACCGCCAGACCCCGCCGGCTTGATGGCGCGATGCGGCGCGCGGACCTCGCCGGGCAGCCACGACCGCGGCATCTGACGAGGATGTGCACTCCGGGCGGCGCCGCGACGCTGAGCACCGCGACCTCGACCCCGAACGCGCCGTAGCTGCCGATGATTCGGACGACCGGAAACGGCTGCATCAGCGGCAGCGGCACTCCGCTCACGTCGACCGGCTCGCTGGCCACGGCGGACAGCCCGTCCGCGCTGGTGACGCGCAATCGCACGACGTGATTGCCGGGCGTCGAGAAGCTCGTCGACATGATCACCCCGCCGACCGCAAACGGCGCTTCGCCGGTCAGCGCCCATGCGAACGCGGTGATCGGGCTGAACGCATCTCGCGAGCTCGACACAAAGGAGACCGTTTCACCAGTCCTCGGAGCGGTCGGGATCCACGTGAACGACGCAACCGGCGGAAGGTCGCCGGCGAGCGGTTCCGAGGACACGGAGAAGCTCACGGGAGCGCTGACGCCGACGACCCCGAATTCGTCGCGCGCTTCGCCGCGAACCGCGTAGGGACCTGGCGGCAGCGCTCCGAAGAGCGTCGAGAAGCGGCCCCCCGATGCCGGCACGACGTGGCTTTCGAGCACCGGTCCTGACGGAGAGCCCGTGGACAGCCTGATAGTGACCGTCGTAGGACCGCCGGTTTCGTCGACGGCGGCTCCGGCGACCGTCAGCGAGCTGCCGCGGTTCACCGACCCCGGCAGCGGCGTTTCAACGTCTACGCGAGGGGCTGCGACGTACGTGTAGCGGCTAGGCTCGCTCGTCCCCTGGGGCGTCTTCACGGTGACTTCGGCGGCGCCGGGCGCGTGCGCCGGTGTGAGCACGTTGAGTTGCCGCTGGGTGCCGGAGACGATCGACGCGGAGGAGCTGGCGAAATTCACCGCCACGCCCGCGCAGGGCGCGCACTTCTGGACCGCAAGCGGCAGGAGATGTTCGCCGCTGATAAGCGCCTGCGCGTCGCCCGCGCTCGGGCCTCCCGTGGGTGCGATCGACTTGATGATCGGCTTTGCCGCGAGCGCGCTGGGCGCACCCGCAAGCGCTACCGCCGCTGCGGTCGCCACGACGAACGTCCGTGCATCTCCAAACCAGCTCCGCCCACCACCGTCGCGCTCACAGGCGCGATCGCGGCGAATGGCGCGCCTCGATCGCATGTCGACCCTCTTCCTATCGGGGACCGTCCGATCAATCGTACGGATCGGGGCCCGGCGACGCCTTCAGCGGCTGCTCCGAGGACGGCCGGCGCCGCCCGGGTAGGCGATCGATCGGCCGGCCATATGCCGGCGCTTCCCAGAGCGCGAGGTGGCGAAGGAGCAGCGAGGCCCATGGTCGGCGCGGGTGTCGCAGGCGTTCCGTTTGGGCACGCTGCTGCGGCTCGAATCGGTGTGGCCACACTTCTGCTTCAAGCCGCTCGCGCGCAAAAGCAGGAGCACGACGAGCTCGTCCTCGGACGGTTGGTCCTCGTCCCTTGCGAGCGCGTGCGGATCGGCCATCGACACGGTCGCATCTCGGGGAAGGCGGCAGTGACGAGAGAGACAAACGAGTCCGGATCGCCGTTGCCGCTCCAACCCAAATCGACTACGGTGTCCCCGCGATATGAACGAGCGCGCCGACATCACACCTCGGGTAGTCAGCAAGACGCAGCCGCTTTGGTTCTTGGGCACACTCGCGCGTATCTTGCTCGACGCCACGCAGACGGGTGGGGCGTTTGCGGCGTTCGAGGTCATGTTGCCCAATGGCGCGTCACCGCCGCTTCACTCCCACCCTCAGGACGAGAGCTTCTACGTACTCGACGGCGAGGTCACCGTCTGGGTCGAGGACGAGCCGCGCCATTGCCGGACCGGCGCGATGGCGTTTGCACCGGGCGGGACGCCCCACAGCTTCCGCGTCGAGTCCGACACCGCTCGCATGCTCGTGCTCTCGACGCCGGCGGGCATCGAGGACTACGTGCGCGCCCTCGCCGAGCCGGCCGCATGGCCCTGGCTGCAACCTCCGCCCGATGGGCCACGAGTCTCAGCCGAGCGTATCGAGGCGGTCGAGAGCGAACTCGGGGTGGTGCGCCACGGCCCACCTCCGACGCTCTCAACATAGCTCCCAAGTCTGCGGCTCGAGCTGGCCGGCTAGGGCGCCTTCGCGCGAAAGGGGGCGTCGTCTTGAGGGCGCGTGCGCTGTCGGATCGGACGACGCGCAGCAGCCAAGCCGACGCCCGAGGTGATGCTCGCTTTCGGCGCGAAGCGCGAGCGCCGCTGCCGGAGCGGTCCGCGTTATCGACCGAGGAAGGCTCGGCTGGCTGAAGCGGACAGCAGATCCAGCGGGATCGGCCGAGACGATGTCTATGGGCCCCAGAAGTCATGGACTATCTCTCCGTCTCCCTCGACGTGTGGTCCGAAGATCAGTACGTCGAGACCGTCGGGACCGGCCTCGAACGACCGCGTCGTTCCGGGGCTCACCCGTATCGCGTCCAGCTGCGTTAGCTCCACCAGCTCGTCGTCGAGTTTGACGCGCCCCGAACCGGCCAAGACGACGTAGACCTCCTCGGCTTCGCGATGCCGGTGGGCGAAGGCCTCGCGTTGACCGGGTTTGATGATCAGGTAGTTGACGCCGGTGTGCTCGGTGCCGAGATCCGCGCGAGGGAAGCGCGCCTCCTGGGTGTTGGAGAGGCCGTGCTTTAGCGCCGAGTCCTCGACCTCCCGTAGGTTCTTCTTCGCGTAGTCCATGGTGGCGGATCGTAAAGCGCTGTCGAGGCTCGCGTCAGGTTGGAGCTGAATACCGCGATCAGATCGGCGCAGGTGTCCCGCTCGCGCGGCAAGTGCTCCCGCTCCTCGCCAGAACCAGGGCGAGGGTCAGGGTGCCACTCCTGAGGACCCACAGGTGCGTTGATCGGCCAGCTGTCGGCTGCTGCTCCCAAGACCGGGTCGTCAGACAGCAGCAGCGATGCCTGGATCGCCCGAGGGTGTCGAAGGCGTTCCAAAGGAGGCGTGTTGAGCCTGCGTGTTCGTAAGTGTGATACTTCCGCTTGGCGCCGCGCGCACGTGGAAGCAGGAGCACCGCGAGCCGCCAAGCGCGCTATCGCTCCTCGTCCTGAGCGCATGCGCTGTGCGGAGATAGCGAGACGCTCGCATCGCTCCGTGAGCAGGCGTGTCGGTGGCGTTGAGCCTATGCTCACCGACATCGGTTCATTTGCGTGGAGGCCACTTCGCTTGGAGGACGCCGATGCCGGACACCACCTGCCACATGTCGATCTCGCTCGACGGCTTCGTCGCCGGGCCGGACCAGAGCCGGGAGAATCCGCTGGGGAAGCGCGGCAGGGAGGTCCATAGCTGGCACCTCGGCGACGAGCGCGCGAACGACGCCGACGCGACGGCAGAGGGTTGGCTCATGCGACCGCGCGGGGCCTACGTCATGGGCCGCAACATGTTCGGGCCGATCCGCGGCGAGTGGGATGAGGACTGGGATGGATGGTGGGGCTCCGAGCCGCCCTACCACGCGCCGGTCTTCGTGCTCACCCACCACGCCCGCGAGCCGATCGAGATGGAGGGCGGCACGAGCTTCCACTTCGTCACCCAGGGCTTCGAGGCCGCCTACGCGCAGGCGCGTGAGACGGCCGGCGAGGATGGCATTGACATCGCGGGCGGCGCCTCGACCGTCCGTCAGGCGCTCGCCGCCGGAGTGATCGACGAACTCACGCTCGACGTGGTCCCCGTCCTGTTCGGGTCCGGCGAGCGGCTGTTCGACGGAGTCGAGTCCTTCGGGTTCGAGCCGGTCGAGGTGCTCCACTCTCCGCTTGCTACGCACATCCGCTACCGGCGGGCGGCGTGACGGAGAAGACACTCCGCGCGCCTTATGCTCGGCGTCCGGTCTGCCGATGTTGGCGAGGTCATGCTTGTCAGGGACAAAGCTCCGACGCCTTAGCGAGGCGGCCAGGAATCGAGTCTCGCGCGCGGTTTTGGAGACCACGGCGTTTCCTCGCACCACGTTCGCATCTGCGCGCTTGCGCGTGAGGCGCTGCTGTCGCACCCACGCCGCACAGTGCCGGGCGTCCCGCACAGTGCCGCGGGTCCCTATAGGGAAGCGGCGTGACGCACCGCACTCTGGAGGTCGTCGGCTACGACTGCCTGGTGTCGGCCGTCCGTTCTCCCAGAACGCCGACGCTGGATGGCATCACGCCTTGCGTCTGTGCGTCTGACTTCGAAGAAGCTCCTGCGACTGAGTTGCGCCTGGATAGCGGACGAATCCTCGCTACTAGCGGGATTCCTTTCGCAGGCTTTCGCACCCGCGCAACCAACCGAAAGGCCTTTCTAGCCGCGAAGTTCGCACTTCTTCGCGGCAAACCGACTACATAGCGCGAACGGGATTCGAACCCGTCTTACCGTCGTGAGAGGGCTCCCCGGGTCTCCGAGCGCGAGTGTGCCCTCGTAACGGTCGAAGCGTCCCTTCACGGTGAGCAACCCGTAGAAGTGGCGCACGTGGAACTCGACGCTCGAATCGCTCGGGTCAAGGTGCCACACGCCGCTCGCGAGCTCGCTCGCCGCCGTCGAGGATGGATCCAGTGTCGTGCTCATCGTGTACTGCTTCTCGAGGGCAGGGCGCGACCCTACCGGGCGCTTGCGGAGAAGCTCGCGACGCCGCTGCATTCGGCGGCTTGCGTGCGGATCGTGCCCTTCACGGTCGCCGCCAGAAAACTGCCCGCTCACCACCTGAACGATCGCCGGCGGGCCGGGTCCGGCGGCGAACCGCTCGCCGATGCTCGCCTTGAAGCTACCGCCGCGCGAGATCGACGCCGCCTTCGTCGTCTGCACGCGGATCTGCTGCTGAGTGACGCAATAGAGAACCGGCGCGCCCGTGAAGTGGACGCTCACCGACCGGCCGCTGCCGGATACCCGCAGCGTGATGTCACCGGTGGCATGTGTGCGGACGTGGTGTCCCTGGCCGTCCACGCCCATCGACGGGGCCCCGCCCGTATAGGTCTTGCCTCGTAGCGGTCCTGCGGCGACCGCGGCCGCGCTGCCCGCGAACGTCACCACTAGCGCGACGGCGCCGATGCGACGTGTCCTCTTGGTCATGAGCTTTCTCCTCGCACGTTTGAGTCAGCGACGATTATCACAACGATTGAGGGCGGGCAACCGTTGCATCGATGCTGTCACACCTCGCCCGGTTCGTCGCGCCCCCACCTGTGAGACCTACGCATGTTTGCGAGCGACACCGATCTTGCAGGACGCCGCTCAACCGTTTCCCACGGAGCTCCGCGTCACTATGATCCGCCGCCCCGACGACGGAGGCGCTGCGCCCGAAGCGCGTGCGCGATGAAACTCTCTGCGACGAGAAGCGCTAACAGCCAACCCGGCTCGGTGAGGTCACGCCTGTGAAATCACGAACAAGAGTGCGCAGGGCCTTTGTCTGCGTGGCGGTTGCCCTACCCGCCATGCTCGCTCTCCTCAGCGCATCCTCCTCGAGCGCATCCGCCGCGCTCCTGCTGGAACCCTTCCCCGGGCCACCGATCGTGACGCTCGAGCAGCCCGCGTCGCCGTCGAACGACACCGCGCCGTCGTTCTCCGGGACGTCGAGCGACACGCCGCCCGTCACCGTCAGCGTCTACAGCGGCACCTCCGCCGAAGGTACGCCGGTTGCGGTTCTCAGGGCGCGGCCAAGCGGCGGCTACTGGACGTCGGCGGATGTAAGCCCAGAACTCGGAGACGGCACCTACAGCGCGGTCGCGACGCAGCCGAGCTCGCTCGGCAACCAGACCGGCGTCAGCAACGTCGTGACGTTCGAAGTCGACACACGCCCGCCAAGGGTGACGCTCGAAGCGCCTCCTTCGCCGTCCAACGACATCACGCCCTCCTTCTCCGGCACGACCAACGAAGACACGACGGTCACCGTCGAGGTGTTCGAAGGGACCAAGCCGGAAGGCGCGATCGTCGCGACTGCAACGGCGCAGGGCACGCCCAAAAGCTGGACCTCGGGACCCCTTACTCCCGGTCTACCTGCCGGGAAGCGCATGTTCACGGCAATCGCGACGCAGGCGAGCGCGCTAAAGAACGCCGCGGGCAGAAGCGCGCCTGTCACGTTCGTCGTCGATACGGAACCGCCGGTCATCACCCTCAAGGCGCCCCCTTCGCCCTCCAACGACAGGACGCCCTCGTTCTCCGGTACGGCGAGCGAAGGCACGACGGTCAGAGTCGAAGTCTTCGAAGGCACGAGCGCGAACGGTGCGCTCGTTGCGACCGCGACCGCCACCGGCGCCCCGGGCAGCTGGACCTCGAGCGTCGCCTCGCCAGCGCTCCGCGACGGCACCTTCACGGCAGTCGCGACCCAGACGAGCGCGATCGGAAACCCCACCGGCCGGAGCACTCCCGTCAATTTCACGGTGGACACGGCAGCACCGACGGTCACGCTCAACGCGCTGCGCTCGCCATCCAGCGACAGGTTCCCCTCGTTCTCGGGTACGGCGAGCGACGACACTCCCGTGAGCGTCCACGTCTACAAAGGAACGCAAGCGGAAGGCGCGGTCGTCGCGTCGGCCACCGCCGAAGTGAGCCGCGGCGAATGGGTCTCGCCGAAGGCAACCCGCCCGCTCGAATGGGGCACCTACACGGCCGTCGCGACGCAGCCGAGCTCGATCGGCAACCCCAGCGGCACGAGCGTCCCCGTCACCTTCGCCGTCGAGCAGATACCACCGACGGTTGCCACCGAACCGCCTTCGCTCGTCGCGCGAACGTCGGCAGCGCTGTACGCGTCCGTGGATCCCGAAGGCGGGCCCGTGAACGATTGCTTCTTCGAATACGGCACCACGACCGCCTATGGCGCGACCATCGAATGCGGCTTCCTCTCCGGAATCGCCGCCTTCCCTCCTTCGGGCGCGAGCCCCGTGGCGGTGTTTGCACGAATCTTCGGGCTGCGCCCCAGCACCACCTATCACTTCCGCGTTGTCGCAATTGGCGAAGGCGGCACTGCCGTCGGCGCCGACGACACGTTCACGACCCTTCCGCCCTTCAGCTTCGGGGAAGAAGGGGCGACGCACGTCGTGCGCACCGCCTCCGCAACGCCGCGCGCAGCCTCCCCGCGCCCGCTCTCGGCAAGAAAGCTCGCGTCGCTCATCGCGCAGCAACTCGCGCGGCTGTGGCACGCAGCCGACACCACGACAATGCTGAAGACGGGCACGTTCAAGACAACCTTCCGTGCCCCCGAGGCCGGCTACGCCGAATTCGCCTGGCGCTATCTGCCACCGAGCAACAAACGCGCCGGCAAAACGACGCAAGCCTCGCTACTCGTCGCCTTCGGACGCACCAGCTCTCACAACGCCGGTGCGCAAGCGTTGACAGTGCGCCTCACAAACGCCGGCGGCCGCCTACTCAAGGGCTCGCCGCGAAGTCGTCTTCTCGCGACCTGCAGGTTCACACCTCTTCACGCGCCCGCAGTCCGGATGTCGGCAGCATTCGCGCTCAGCCGCTGAAAACACGCCGGCTCGCACGCGCACATTCGGCCACAAAACCCGGCGCTTTCAGGTAAGGGGCAAGAATATTTGCAAGGCTCCGCGCGCCGCTTCGCGTCCTCCCGTCGCTTTCCTGCGAGCGCAAGAATTCCTGCAAATGTTGCCCTTTCTTCTCAGGCCTGTTAATCCACCAGCCACATACCCGCGTCGAGGTTGACGTCCGCAGGGGGCGATCCTCTCCGAAGCATCCGCAGGTGGATGAATTTGCTACTTCGGGATTCCTGATGGAGCGACGGGTTCAACGCAATCAAGTCTCCAGGAGGCATTCATGAAAAGTCGCAATCTGAGGGGAGGCCTCGTCGCCTTCGCCACCGGCTCTCTGATGCTGGTTGCGGTCGCTTCGGCGCCCGGGACCGCCCTAGCCGCACCATCGAACACGTGCATCGTGCACTCGCTCTCCTCGTTCGTCGACCAAGGTGAGTTCACCGCTCAAGCGGAGGTCGGCGACATTATCGAAGTCGAGTGCGACCCGATTTTGTACGGGACGGGATCAAAGATCAAGGTCACGGCAAGTCAGCTCTACAGCCGGTGCAAGAACACCGTGAGCTGGTATGTGCCCAATCCGTTCCGCGAAGCCAAGGGCAGGGGTGTCACCCTTGAACTCGACGCCGACGGCAACGCGACGGTTGCCCTGCTGGCCGGGCCCGGCTGTGCTGCTGGCGAAAGCCTCATCACCGCCCACGAGGAAGAAGAACCGTTCGAATCGGCGACGACGTCGTTTACCGTGCTGCCGCCGCACAACACGACGCCAGGAGTATTCGCTTTGCCGACCAGCCAGGTCGAGGACTCGGGTTCGAGCGCCGTGGCCACGATCATCGAGACGGAGTTCGCCGGAGGCTCGGAGAAGAAGGTGCACATCGGCTCCGAAGAGCTCTTCGCCCGCTGCCGCGTCAGCCCGCATCTGCGCTGGGTGCGGATGAACCACACCGTCGAAGCGGGAAGCGAAGTCGAAGGCGTAGAACTCGACAACAACGGCAACGCGTTCGTGATCGCGATCGGAGACGCATCGTGCGCCGAAGGCACGTCACTGATCGAAGCCGATCTGGAATCGAAGCCGTTCACCACGTTCACGACGAACTTCACGATCGACCCCCCGATTCCGACGTTTTCAGCCCCGGGTCCCTAGGCGTACGTTCTAGGGAATCGAGGTAGCTCGAGTGATTGACGCAAAAGGACCCCGGAGGACCCCGTCTTCCCGGGGTCCTTTGCGCCTTCACCCGGGTGACAACACCCGGCGCCGTGACGCATTGCGGCTGGCGGCTTCGGTGGCCGTGCTGGTCGGCGCCTGCACCGCTTCACTCGGAGCTTGGGCGCCCGCGGCCGCCTTCGCCGAAGGACCAGCGACGTGCGTCGTCACCTCACTGCCATCGTTTACCGCCCAGGGCGAGCTCACGACGGCGGCGGAGGTCGGTGATGTCATCGAAGTCAAGTGCAACCCGTTCCTGTATGGGACGGAATCCAAGATCAAGGTAACGGCAAGCCAGCTCTACAGCCGCTGCAAAGCCGACGTCACCTGGTACGTGGCAAATCCATTCCACGAAGCCAAGGGCAGAAGTGTCACGCTTGAACTCGACGCGGACGGCAACGCGACGGTTGCGCTGCTGGCAGGGCCCGGCTGTAGCGCCGGCGAAAGCCTCATCACCGCCCACGAGGACGAAGAACCGTTCGAATCGTTCACCACGGCGTTTACCGTGCTGCCGCCGGTCAACACGGCGCCCGGTGTGGTCGCGATGCCCTCGAGCGCCGTGGCCGCGATCGTCGAGGTGGAGTTCGCGCAAGGCTCCGAGAAGAAGGTCCACATCGCTTCCGAAGAGTTTTTCGACCGCTGCCGCGTGAGCCCGCATCTACTCTGGGTCCGGATGAACCGCGTGGTCGAAGCGGGAGGCGAAGTCGACGGCGTCGAACTTGACGACAACGGCAACGCGTTCGTGATCGCGATCGGCGACACATCGTGCGCAGAAGGCACCTCGTTGATCGAAGCCGATCTGGAATCGAAGCCGTTCACCACGTTCACGACGAACCTTGATGTCGTGCCGCTGCAGCCGATCGGAGAGCCATCTCTCACGATCGAAAAGCGTCAGGAAATCAAAGGCAGCGGCAAAGGCTTCACCTCGACACCGCTGACGGGCACGACCGGCGAAACGGTGGATTATGAGATCGCCGTCAAGAACACGGGCAACGTCCCGGAGATGCTCACTGAATTTACTGACGGCAAGTGCGACCCGGGAACGCTCGCTGGAGGTCCGGGTTCGAGCCCACTCGAACCGGGGCAGTCGACGACCTACACCTGTGACCACCTGTTGACGACGGTTGGCGATTACACAAACCAAGCCACGGTCACCGGCACCGCGATCGGAGGTGGCCCCGTCAGACAGACATCGAACCAGGTGGTCGTAGAAGTGCTGCCGCCGCTTGAACACATGAACACGCCGGACGGATTCCCGAACGGGGGCCCGAACGGGACGCCGCCGGGCAACCAAGTACCCTCCAGCCCGCGCCCGCACCGTGAAGTGAAGTCGTGCCTGGCCTCGCGCCACACCTTGCACGGTGCCTCAGGCCCAGAGCGCGGTCCCTTCACGGTCCAGGTCCCCTCATCGGGAATCAAGCAGATCACGTTCTACCTCGACGGGCACAAGCTCACGACGCTGAAGCCGTCGCAAGCGAAGAGTGGCGAGTTCACACTCAAGATCGATCCGCGCAAGCTCTCCTACGGCGCTCACAAGGTGTCCGTGCGCACGGTCATGATCAATCCAGAATGCGCCAAGGTCGCGCTCGCGCACGTGTTCGTGCATCCCTCCTCCGCACGGAGGGTCCCGGTCAACACGGGCTGAGCCGTCCTCCGCCCGCACTGCCACCGTGACGCGCCCGGCGGCGCTCAGGTGATTTCAATCGGTGTGCCGACGCTGATCAGCGGCCAAAGGCGCTCGATATCGGCGTTTCGCAGACGGATGCACCCATGCGACGGCCGGCCCGGAATCAGCTGCGGTTCATCGGTCCCGTGGATACCGACGATGCCGCCCCCGGGCCACTCGCTGAGCGTCGGCGCATATGCGCTCGTGCCGAGCGCATAGGGGCCATAGAACGACCCCCCTATCGCTCTCAGCTTCTCCGTTACGTAGAAGCGGCCGGCCGGCGTTGGGAGGCTGGGGCGTCCCACACCGACCGGCGCGCTCCAGATCGGGCGCCCCGCGCGGTAGAGCGTCGCGCGCAGCGTCTCACGATCGACGCGCAGATACTCGTGGGTCACGTGCATTTCGCCTAGCGCGCTCGCGGGCACCCACCCGATACGCCCGTTGGGGCGGCCAGGGATCGGTACCAATATCCAAGTGACACCATCGGTCGTGTACGAGCGCAGAGCCAGATAGACCTGAGCCTGACCGTCGGGTGTCAAGAACTGCAAGCGACCGACCACGCCGGAGTGCGCCGATGGATATCGGTGCGCCACCGCCGCCGCCTGCGGATAGGCCCAGCGCGAGAGTGTCTTCAGATTAGACAGCGTGGAGACGATCGCGCCGCCGGGCGGACGTTTCGCCGGCACCGCGGACGACGCGACGACGACGCTCGCATTTGCAAACGGCATCGCTGCAGAGACCAGGATTACGACTGCGAAGCCGCGCGCCACGGCGCGCGCTTCGTAGCAGGACTCGTCATTCACGCGTGTAGTGCCTCGGAAGCCTGGGTGCAGGGATGCATGCCTTGACGGCAACGTATGCGAACGGTCACCCTTCCAGCGTCCCATGCCAACGCCCCGTCGTCAAGGTGAGAATTCCCGGTCCCGTCGGAGCTATGTTCGCCTCGGTCTGCTGCGTTTGCTGGCACCGTTGGCCACCGTGAGCTGCGTAATCGCCGGTCCGGCGGTCGCGCCCGCGAACGCACAAGCGCCGGTGAACGAGCTCGCCCCCGAAGTTGTGGGTGCCGGGTTCGTCGGCGAACAGCTCGTCTGCGGCGCGGGCAGCTGGAACGGCACCGTCGCGGAATTCAGGTATGAGTGGCTGCGCGACGCGCTTCCGACCGCATCCGGCCTCACCTACGACGTAACGACCGCCGACGAGGGCCACACGCTGTGGTGCGTGGTCACGGCGATCGGCACCGAAGGCAGCGCCGAAGCCGAGAGCGCCAACAGCGTCGCGATCCCTCGCGGCAGGGCGGAAAGTCTGCCGGAGAACATCATTCCGCCAGAACTGTCGGGCCAGGCGGCCGTCGGCCAAAGCCTCACCTGCTCGACTGGAACCTGGATAGGGACCCCGGCACCGGGCTTCACCTATCAGTGGGTGCGCGACGCAGGGACGGATGAAACGATCGTCGAGTCGGCGAACGCGAACAGCTACAAGGTGGCGAGCGCGGACGAGGGTCATTCGCTCTCCTGCCTCGTCACGGCGACGAACAGCGCGGGCAGCGCCTCCGAGCTCAGCCGCAACAGCGTGCGGATCCCCGGGAACAAGCCTCAGAACACGGTCGCCCCGGAAGTGTTGGGGCTCCAACCCGCGATGGTGGGCGAATCGCTCACCTGCGCGCCGGGTACGTGGAGCGGTCAGCCACCGCCCACGCTCTCCTACCACTGGGTCCGCGACAGACGACTGCCCGGCGAAACGATCGTCGGATCAAACGCCGCCACCTACACCGTCGAAACGGCCGACGAGGCCCATTCGCTCTCCTGCAAGGTGATTGCGACGAACAGCGCCGGCAGCAGCGAAGCGCCGAGCTCCAATAGCATCAATGTCGACGGCAGCGCGCCCCAGAACATCACCGCCCCACGGGTGACGGGGACCCCAGCGGCGGGAAACCCTCTGACATGCGAAAGAGGGACCTGGAGCGGAGTGCCCACCCCCACCTACTCATACCTATGGGTGCGCGATCGAGGCATGCCCGGCGAAGAAGCGATCGGCGGGGCCAGCTCCGCCACCTACGTCATCCCGAGCGAAGACCGCGGCCATTCGCTCTCCTGCGACGTGACCGCCACGAACAGCGAAGGTTCCTCCTCGCAGAGCAGCGAAAGGATCGTCGTGCCGGCGGGCACCGGCGGCACGTCGCCCCATAACGTCGTGCCTCCCACGGTGTCCGGGAACGCGCTGCTCGGGGCGACCCTGACGTGCGCCGAAGGCACATGGGCCGGAAGTCCCGCGCCCGCCCTCACCTACCAGTGGCTGCGCGACGGGACCGACATTCCCTCCGCGACGGCAAGCACCTATGTCGTCGTGGAAGCCGACCAGGGTCACTCGCTCTCCTGCGAGGTCACGGCGATCAACGGCGAAGGAGTCGCTTCCAAGGCCAGTGCCGACATCATCGAAATCCCCGGGGTGGCGCCGGAAAACACGGAACCGCCGCAGGTATCCGGCACGCCGGCCGTAGGCGAATCGCTGGCATGCCTGCGCGGAGGCTGGAGCGGATCGCCACCGCCGACGTTCGAATACCAGTGGTTGCGCAACGGTGCGAGCATCCCGTCCGCGACGGCGAGCAGCTATACCGTGGCGACGGCGGACCGTGGCGAGTCGCTCTCATGCCGGATCACGGCCAGGAACAGCGCGGGCACCGCGGAAGCGACGAGCAACAACTCGCTCGAAATCCCCGGCAACCAGCCGCAGAACACAGTCGCCCCCGAAGTATTGGGCTCGCCCGCGGTCGGCGAATTGCTGACCTGCTCGCATGGAACGTGGAGCGGCCAGCCACCGCCAACCTACGCCTATCAGTGGCTGCTGGCCGGCGTCGACATACCGGGAGCGACGACGAACACGTACACGGTGGCGCTTGCAGACCGCGGCCTGTCGCTGTCGTGCGAGGTGACCGCCAGCAACCACGAAGGGACGAGATCGGCCGCGAGCCAGAGCATCCACGTGCCCGGAATCAGGCCAACGAACATCGAACCGCCCCAGGTATCCGGGATTGCGGCGGTGGGGCAGCAGCTGACCTGCGTGCGCGGGATCTGGAACGGCCAACCGCCGCCGACGTTCAGTTACAAGTGGGTCCGCGACGGCACGATCATCGTGTCGGCGACGGGCAGCGCCTACACGATCGCGCTGGGCGACGAGGGGCATTTGCTCTCTTGCGTGGTCACCGCGACCAACAGCGAAGGGACGACCGAAGTCGAAAGCGGCAACGCAGTCGCGATCCCGAATCAGGCGGCCCATGTCGAAACGAGGCCCGTCGTCTCGTTCCCGCCGACCGCGCGCTCCGCCGCCCTGCATGCCCCGCCGACGACGGCACAGATCCTCGCCGACCTGCGCACCCAGCTGACGCGCGCGGCGCGCGGCGCGCGGCTCTCGTCGCTTCGCAAGCGCTGGCTCTACGCGTTCTCCTTCGCGGCGCCTACGGCGGGCAAGCTCGAACTCGCTTGGTATGAGGCGCCGACGCGTAGCTCGCACGGCACCTCCTCGAAGCCCGTGCTGCTCGCATCGAGCAGCGTCTCCTTCACGCGCGCGGGCACGAAGACCGTGACACTGCGCCTGACGAGCACGGGACGCCGTCTCGTGACGACGGGCAACCGCATCGCGCTCACGCTCAAGAGCGCGTTCGTGCAGCCGCGCAAACGGCCGATCACCTGGCTCGACGCGTTCGTCATCAGCTACTGAGCGCCGCGGCGCCGCGGCCCTTGCTTGTCGGCGCGCCACAACGACGCCGAGTGTTTTCGCTCAGGCCGTCTGTGACGCTGGGATCCGCGCGCGGCGCGCGCCAGCAACCGCGGGCTCCTCACGCCAGCGAGACTCCGCGAGCGCACGGAAGTCCGGCCAGCGGCTCGCGGCGCCGCGCGGGCGGCGCAGCAGCTCGGGTGATCCCTGGGGCAGCTGCGAGAGTCGCTCGCCCACCACGGATGAGCGCAGCCGCTTGGTCATCGTCTCCACGGCCCTCTCGATGACTTCGTTGCGACGGCCTCGGCTCATCAGGTTCGCGCCCATCGCCTCGAGGTCATCCGCGCCGGGCTCGATCACGAGCACCTCGGTGCCGGCTTCCCGCAGCCGCCGGACCTCATTGCGCAACGCGTGGCGCGCCTGCCGGCGCATCACGTAGGCAAGCCCACCTCCCAGCGATCGCGGCGCACTCACGCGCCGCGAGGAGAGCGGGTTGAGAACGACAGCGAGGTCGAGCTTCGCGCCCGCGAGCAGGTCGAGGTTCGACGCCGAGTGCACACCGCCGTCGATGTAGCGTCGCCCATGCATCTCCACTGCACGGAAGAAGCCCGGAACAGCACACGATGCCGCCACCGCGTCCGCGAGGTCGACGTGCGGCGCCTGCGCGCTGCCGAACGCCACGCGTCGGCCGGTCCGGTAGTCGACCGCGACCGCCCAGAAGCCCGGATGCGGGGCCCAGCCATCGCTGCACATGCGACGCACCACTTCCTTCAGAGGCTCCGTGGAGATTGGGCCGAGCGGCATCCAGCCCGCGAGCATCGCGCCCGCCGAGTGATGGTACGGCCGTGCGACCGACGAGAGCGCAAGCCGCCATGACCCGGGGCCGAGCTGGGGCACGCCGCGATGCAGACGATAGATGGCGCCCGCCGCGCGGTCTGCGCTTTCCGCAAGCTCGCCGTTCGCGTCGCGCAGGCCCGGGAAGCTCTCGCCCGCGGAGTGCGCCACCATGAACCAGGGCGGCACGCCACACGCGATCATCGCGCCCACCATCGCGCCCGAGGACGTGCCGACGATGTGCCGGGCGCTACCCGGGTCCCAGCCGGTCTCGCTCGTGATCGCTTGAAGCGCGCCGGTCAGCCAAGCGCCCCCGAGTACGCCTCCGGCGCCCATCATCAGTCCCACCCTCGGTGCACCCTCGGCCCTGCTGGTACGCCGACGTGAGGACCGGCGCGCGCGGGCGATCGGGACCGCCGCCGGAGTCGCCTCCATGCGATCGCTCATTGCGGCGCCTCGCGCCCTAATCCCGGCGCCTCAGTCATCGCTTGCATCGCGTCGTCCCTTCACTGTGCATCCTGGAGAGCTCACACGGCGTACGAAACGCCGCACGGCAACGCCATATTACTCGCGGGTCCGGCGATATCTTGGCTTGCCCGTGGCGACACGGGGGCGCACGAGACGTTCCCGTACGCCCAATCATCCTCAGGTGGTCCTCAGTGCTGCCAGTGGCCGCCTTCCCACCCAGTGGGCCCGCTCGGCCCGCTCGGACCGCTCACACCGGTCGGGCCCGAGGCGCCGGTCGGGCCTCCGGTGGGACCCGTCGGCCCGGTCGGGCCGAACCCGTGATGGTGGTGGTGGCGGTGACCCCGCGGCGGCGGCGTCGATTCCGCCGATTCGAGGACCGGCTTCACGCTCGTTTCGAATTCAGCGGACGCCGCAGCGAACGCCTTGTTCGCTTCCGTGATCGCCTTGCGATACGCGTTTCGAGCTTCCTTCACGGAGGCGTGATAGGTCTTGCGCGCTTCCTTGCACGCGGCGCTCACTGCGGTGGGTCCCGTCGGACCACTGGCACCCGTGGGCCCCGTCGCACCTGTAGGACCCCCCTCAAAGCCGTGATGATACGGCGGGCACACCGCGGCGAGGCTCTTGCGCGCCGCACGCACGGCTTCGATCAACGCGAGCGTCGCCGCCTCGTCCGCCGTGCGCTCTGCCACGAGCGCGCTCGCGAGCTTTTCGCATGGCGCCTTGAGCTGCGCGAGCTGCGCTTCGGTCAGGCCCCTGAAATGGCCGCCGCCATGACGAAACAGATGGACGTGGCCGTGCGCGTGCCTCGAGAGCGCAACACCGGCGGCGGCACAGAGCTGCTGCGCTTGCGCGGGTGGCCGCCCATGATCGCGGCCGTGGCCCTCATGAGCGAGCGCCACGACCGGAACCGCCGCGGCCGCTACACAAAATGTGGCGGGAACCATCAGCATTCGACGGTGGTACGACATTCCTAACCTCCTTGTCTTGGAGCGGGCCCGCGTTGGACCGGCGCTGAAGGACGGAGAACGCCCCCTGCAACAGCGCCGCGCCGCGAAAGTCGCGCCGCGCCATCGTTCGTATTAGCCGGGCCGACTTAATTGCCCTCTGGGCGGCTAACCTAAACCTGTGCTCTTCGGCGCGAAGCGCAAAGCCGCGATGATCGACCGCGAGTCGGCGCTGCCGGGGCGTGATCGGGCGATCGCGGTGCCGCCCCGCCACGAGGTGCTCGGCACACCCCTGCAGCCACCGTTTCCCGAGGGCGTGGAGACAGCGATCTTCGGTATGGGGTGCTTCTGGGGAGCAGAGCGTCTCTTCTGGCAGGCTCCGGGCGTCTACACGACGGCGGTCGGCTATGCCGGCGGCTATACGCCGAACCCGACGTACGAGGAGGTCTGCTCAGGGCTCACGGGGGACGCCGAGGTAGTGCTCGTGGCCTTCTGGCCGCAGACGACCGGTACGGCTGACGGAGCGAGCGTCCCGGAGGCCCCTGCGCGCACCTCCTACGACGAGATGCTGCGGATCTTCTGGGAAGGCCACGACCCCACCGAGGGGATGCGGCAAGGAAACGACGTCGGCACCCAGTACCGCTCGCTCATCCTCTGGCGCGGGGAGGCCCAGCGCGACGCGGCGGAGGCGTCGCTGCGCGCCTACCAGCAGCAGCTCTCGAGCGCCGGCTATGGCGAGATCACGACCGAGATCGCACCCGCGGAGGGACCGACGGGCACCTTCTACTACGCCGAGGACTACCACCAGCAGTACCTCGCGAAGAACCCGAACGGCTACTGCGGGTTGGGCGGCACGGGCGTGTCATGCCCGGTGGGCGTCGGCGTGCCCTCTGCTGCGGGTAACAGCGCGGCGAGTTAGCCGAGCCCGGCGCCACGCGGCGTCCCGCCACACTTCTGCCATGGATATGGGCGCTGCGGGCACAGCGCCCTCGTGATCGACGTGGTGCACGACACGTTCCGGCGCGACAAGCTGGTCGAGTGACGGTCGCCGCTATCGCTGTGCTCCCGAAAAGCGCGGCGGCCGGGTTTCCCCGGCCGCCGGCCTTCGCTATGAGGAGGGAGGGAGAAGAGCTACGTTGCGCCCGCCGTCGCGGGACCTGTCCCCGGCGCGAGCCCCTCGGGGGCAGCCGCCATCGTCTGCGCGCTCGCGGGCACCGGGATCCAGCCCGGCGAGTGCGGTCCGCCCAGCGTGGGCACGTCCGCGGGATAGACCTCGTGGCCGTGGATCGCATGATCCCCGATCTCGAGCTCTTCGTCGGACACGCGCAAGGGGATGACCAGGCCGATCACCTTGAGGATCAGGAACGTCATCACCGCGGTGTATGCGATCACCCATGCACCGGACTCGACTTGCCAGCGCAACAGGGTGAAGCTGCCGCCGTAGAAGACGCTCTTGATCCCCGGTAAGGCCGACCCCGTCGGGATGCTGAAGTACTCGATGATTCCGGGGTCGGCTAAGAAGGCGAGCATTAGGCCGCCGGCCAACCCGGCGATGCCGTGGGTGTAGATCACGCCGAGCGTGTCGTCGACCACCCTGAACGGCCGCACGCGGCTCAGGAAGCGGATCGCCATCCACACGATCGTCGCGCCGAGTGCGCCAATGACCATCGCGCCGTAGCCGTTGACGAAGCCAGCGCACGGCGTGATCGCAACGAGGCCCGTGATCATCCCGTTGACCCAGCCGATGAGCGACGGCTTGTCGCGGAAGATCACGTCCCAGGCGACCCACACGAGCAGCGCGACGGCAGTCGCGAGGTTCGTGTTGAGCACCGCGGTCGCAGCGGCCTGGCCCGCGTAGTAGGGATCGCCGCCGTTGAAGCCGTTCCAGCCGAGCCACAGCAGACCCGCGCCGGTCGCGACCATGAGGAGGTTGTTCGGTGCATCCACCTCGCGATCGCGTTGGAGACGCGGACCGAGCAGCCATGCGAACACGAAGCCCGAGACGCCAGCGGAGAGGTGGATCACATACCCGCCGGAGAAGTCCATCGCCCCGTGCGCCGCCCAGTAGCCGCCGCCCCAGAGGAGGAACGCGTTCACCGAGTACACGAGCGGGATCCATGCAGCTACGTACACCGTCCAGGCCTTCCAGTTGACGCGCCCGAGCACCGATCCAAGCGCCAGCAGCGGGGTGATCGCAGCGAACACGAACTGGAAGTACGCGAGCGTCGAGGTCGGGAAGTGGAACGGAGGCCCTGTCTTGATCGACTGGACTTCTGCCTGGTATTGCTCCCCGTGGCGCCCGAGGATGCTCACCGGTTCACCGAGGAAGGTCCCTAGGAACCCATGCGCACCGAAGATCCCCGATCCGCCGTGTGCGACGGGATGCCCGAAGCCCATTTCGTACGCGAAAAGGACCCAGACGACCAGCGTCATGGAGAAGCCAAGGAACGTCATCGTCATGGCGTTGACGGACCAGCGCTTCTGCATCACGCCGCCGTAGAGAACGGCGAGCCCTGGGACGCTCATCAGGCCGACGAGCGTCGCCGCCGTGAGCTGCCAGGCGTTATCTCCCGGGTTCAGCCAGTTTGGATACGGGAGCCAAGTAGTTGCTGTGGCAAGGATGGTTGGCATGTGCCTCCGTCTTCAGCGAATGGATGTACAGACCGCGTGCGTGCACAGCCGAACTGGCGGCGCACCCACCTGCAACGGGTCTATGAAAGCCATGCCGCCCCGCGTTCGGTAGGGACACGATGGCCAATAGTTAGGCGTCCGCTTTGGACATCTGGATAGACGGCCCCACCTCTCCGCCGTCAAATCCCTTCTACGGCTGTCCCAACCGTCCTCCGTAGGCGTATCCAGCGCGATTGCAGGCCTTTTGCAGCGAGCCGGCAAGGCCGGGCTGCGCTCCGCTGGCGCAGAGCGCACGCGCCTGAGCGCCGCATGCGTGCAGGCTTGCGGCCCCTGTCGTGCTCGCGAACGTCACCTCAACGCAACCGGCCCGCGCCTGCTGCTTGAAGCCGCCCGCCGCGGCGTATATCCCGACCGCGATCGCTGCGAGCAGGAGCGCAACGCCTACGCCCGCAACCGCGAGCTTCCCCGCCCGCGTCCACCGCAACGGCTCGCTGAGCCGACGCTGCTGGTCCATCATGATCACGGCGCCGAGTGTACGCGCCGCGCGGCCGCGCTATTGCGGCGCGGAGTCGCTGTCAGCGCTCGCGGCCGAGCTCGCAGGCTCCTGCGCGCCCGCTTGAAAGTCGAGTGCCGCGGAGTTGATGCAGAAGCGCTGCCCGCTCGGAGCGGGCCCGTCGTCAAAGACGTGGCCGAGGTGACCGCCGCAGCGCCGGCAGAGAACCTCGGTGCGCCGCATGAAGAGGCTGTTGTCGGGGCGCAGCTCGACCGCCTCAACCACCGCCGGCTCGGTGAAGCTCGGCCACCCGGTGCCGGAGTCGAACTTCGCGTCCGAGCTGAAGAGGTCGGCGCCGCAGCCTGCGCACCGGTAGCTGCCCGTCGCCTTGTTGTACGTATAGGCGCCCGTGAAAGGCGGCTCGGTGCCTGCTCGGCGGAGCACGTCGTACTGCTCCGGCGTGAGCTCGCTGCGCCACTCCTCGTCGGGCTTGGTGACGCGATCGTCGCTCATCGGATCCGTTCTAGCAGCCCGCGAGCGCCTTCTGCGCTGATATATTGATCCTTACGTTCACGTAAGGTTTGCCAGTCGCGATTTGACGTCCCCCCCGCCCTCATCTGCAACGCTCAAGGCGCCCGCGAAAGGTCGCGCGGAGCACGCACCGGGGCACGCCGAGCGGCGAGCGGCTGCCTCGCACCCGGCCGTGCCCGCGGGATCCTCACGCCGCGGCAGCTACAAATGGTGGGCGCTGTCGTGCACGAGCGTCGGGATGCTGCTCGCCGCGACGAACTCCGGCACCCTCATCATCGCGCTGCCGGATCTCGAGCGCTCGCTGCACACGAGCCTCCTCGCGCTCGTGTGGGTGATCCTCGCCTACCTCATCGCGGCGACCGTGCTCGTGCTGAGCGCCGGCCGCCTCTCCGACATCTTCGGACGCAAGCGCGCATACGTCGGGGGCTTCCTCGTCTTCGCGCTCGCCTCGCTTGGCGCGGGGTTCGCGAGCAGTGGGACGGAGCTCATCGTCTGGCGCGTGTTTCAGGGCATCGGCTCGGCATTTCTGTTCGCGAACGCGGCGGCGCTCGTCACCGATGCCTTCCCTCGCGAGCAGCTCGGGCTCGCGATGGGCGCGAACACGATGGTCGCGGCGATCGGGCTCGTGCTCGGGCCGGTGCTCGGCGGCGTGCTCGTTGAGATCTCGTGGCAGTGGGTCTTCTGGTTCAACGTCCCGCTCGCGCTCGCGGGCGCAGTATG
The DNA here is from genome assembly GCA_963738355.1 of uncultured bacterium. Taxonomy (GTDB): domain Bacteria; phylum Actinomycetota; class Thermoleophilia; order Solirubrobacterales; family Solirubrobacteraceae; genus Palsa-744. Next base: position 209,737 of record CAVTWF010000003.1, on the reverse strand, counting down.
GGGTGCGGTGGTCCTGCGCGAGCTCGCGAAGCCCGACACGCACCGCGGCTACGACGTGCTCGGAACGACGGTGTTCGTCGTCGGCCTGACGGGCCTCGTGCTCGGCGTCTCACGCGGCGGCCTCTACGGCTGGAACGGGCCGCTCGTGATCGCGAGCCTCGTCGTCGCCGCGATCTTCTTGCCCGCGTTCGTCGTGATCGAGCAGCGCTCTCAGTCGCCGATGCTCGACCTCTCGATCTTCCAGAGCCGCCTGTTCAGCGCCGCGGCCGCGGCGGCGTTCATCAACGGGCTCGCTCGCTTCGCCCTCATGTTCCTGTTCGTCTTCTACTTCCAGGGGCCGGAGGGCGACTCGCCGATCACAGCCGGGATCAAGCTGATCCCGCTTGCGCTCGGCATGCTCATCTCCTCTCCCCTCGCCGGCGCGTACGCCGACCGTCACGGGTCCCGCGGGCTCGCGGCGCTTGGAATGCTCGTCACGGCAGCCGGCCTCGCCGGCATGACGACGCTCGAGGTACACACGCCCTATTGGCAGAGCGCGCTGTGGCTCGCGTTCGTCGGCGTCGGATCGGGGATGTTCAACAGCCCGAACACGGCCGCGATGATGGGCGCCGTGCCCGCGCATCGTCGCGGGATTGCGGCGGGCGCGCGCACGCTCCTGCAGAACACCGGCGCCGTGATCTCGATCGCGTTCGTGCTCGCGATCGTCACCTCCGCAGTGCCGCGAGCCACGCTCTTTGCGATCTTCTCGGGCGTCGCGAAGGGGCTCTCCGTGCAGCGACTGGATCCCTTCATCGCAAACATGCACGTCGCGCTGTGGACGCTCGCCGCGACATCGCTCCTCGGAGCGCTCGTGTGCCTGCTGCGGCCATCGCATGCCGCGGCGACCGCGGCAGCGGGGCGCGACCAGGCCGCCGCTCGCGACGCGGAAGCGCGCGAGCTCGCAACGTCGGCGGGAGCCTGACCGTGGCTGCGCGCGAGCATGGGCAGGACGCCGCCGAGACGACGCAGACGCGCGCGCTGCGGATCGGCGACGTCGCGCGGCTCGTCGGCACGACCCCGCGCACGATCCGCTACTACGAGGAGATCGGCCTGCTGCCGGAGCTCCCCGGCCGCAACCACGGAGGCCATCGCCTCTACAGCGCCGCGGAGGTGGAGCGCCTGCGTGACGTCATGCGGCTGCGCAACCTGCTCGGAGTCTCGCTCGAGGAGCTCAAGACGCTCCTCGCGGCGGAGGATGCGCGTGCCTCCGTGCGCGCACAGCTGCGGCGCGACGACGTCGAGCCAAGTCGGCGCCGGGAGCTGCTGGTGGAGGCGCTCGGGCACCTCGACCGCCAGCTCGAGCTTGTAAACCATCGCAGCGCGGAGCTCGCGAAGCTGAAAGGCGAGCTCGCGGATACGCGTAAGCGCGTCAAACGCAAGATGCGGGAGCTCGACGCACACGAGGGCGGGTCCTTCCCACCATCCGTCACGTCTCAGCGCGCGCCCGCTGACGGTGCGACGGGCGACGCCGCGAGCGACGAGTACGCGGGCGCCGCGGGAGAGTCGCAGCCGTGAGCGCAGCCCAGCGCCCGGACGTTGCCGTGCTCGTGGACGACCTCGTCGTTCAGTTCGAGGAGGTCAAGGCCGTCGGTGGCGTCTCGTTCGCGGTCGCGCGCGGCGAGGTCTTCGGCCTGCTCGGCCCGAATGGAGCGGGCAAGACGACGACGATCCGCGTTCTCACGACGCTGCTTCGCCCTACCGCGGGGCGCGCGCTCGTCGCCGGCTTCGACGTGCGCAGCGAAAGCCTCAGCGTACGGGCGTCCATCGGCTACGTGCCGCAGGCGATCTCGGTCGATGGAGCGCTCACGGCGCGTGAGAACCTCGACTTCTATGCGCGCGTGACCGGCGTCCGCGCGGAGGAGCGCCGGGAACGCATCGACCAGTCGATCGCGGAGATGAAGCTCGAGACGATGCTCGACCGCCTCGCGCGCACCCTCTCGGGCGGCATGCTGCGCCGGCTCGAGATCGCGACCGCGCTCCTGAACCGTCCCGCTGTGCTCTTCCTCGATGAGCCGACGGTAGGGCTCGACCCCACCGCGCGTCGCATGGTGTGGCAGCGCTTGGAGGCCCTGCGCGAGCAGGCGGGCACGACGATCCTCTTTACGACGCACATCATGGAGGAGGCAGAGCGCTACGCCGAGCGCCTCGCGATCATGGACCTTGGGCGACTCGTCGAGCAGGGCGCTCCCGCCGACGTGCGCGCGCGCCATGGCCGCGAGAGCCTCGAGGAGGTGTTCACGGCGGTCACCGGTCGAGCGATCGACTACGAGCAGGAGGAAGGAAGGATCTCCGATGTCCGCGCACAGCGCCGCGTCGCCCGCCGTCTCGGTTGAGCGCCCGCAGGCGCTTGCGGGTGGACCGCTCGCGCGGGTCGCGGCGGGCACGATCGCGATGGCGCAGGCAGAGATGCGAAAGCTCCGCCACGACCACCTCGACATCTTCACGCGCTCCGTGCAGCCCCTGCTGTGGCTGTTCGTGTTCGGCACCGCGCTCGGCCGCACCCACGCGTTCCCGATCGGCCACCTCGAATACCGCGCCTATCTCGTGCCGGGCGTGCTGGCGCAGGCGGCGATGTTCATCGCGATCTTCTTCGGCCTCGCGGTGATCTGGGAGCGCGATGTCGGCCAGCTGCAGCGACTACTGGCGACGCCCCTGCCGCGCTCGGCGATCGTGCTCGGGAAGGCCGCGGGCGCGTGCGTGAGGGCGCTCGTGCAGGCGGTTCTCCTGCTCGTCGTTGTGGCCATCTTCGGCATCGGCGTGCGCTGGAGCGTCACCGGCGTCATCGGCATGCTCGTGCTGCTGATGATCGGCACGGCCGCGTTCGCGTGCATGTCGATGCTCCTCGCCGCCGCGGTGAAGGAGCGCGAGCGCTTCATGGGCATCGGCCAGCTGATCATGATGCCCCTCTTCTTCGCGTCCTCCGCGCTCTATCCGCTCGCCGTGATGCCCGCTTGGCTGCACGTGATCGCACGCGCAAACCCGCTCACCTACGAGGTGCAGGGCCTGCGGCAGATGATCGACGGCGTCGGCGCCTCGGGCGAGCTGTGGCTGGACTTCCTCGTCGTGACCGCCTTCTTCGCGGCGATGCTCGTGGCGGCGACGCGGAGCTATCCGAAGGCCATCCTCTAGGTCGCGCGAAAGGTGTAAGAACCACGCTGCGCGGCGAACGTTGACAACGGAAGGGAGCAGGCCATGTCCACCGCGACGCAAGTGCAGCCGAGTCCGGAGGGCGTGCCCGGCGCCGTGACGGATCCATCGAGGGTCGCGGGCGAAGACCTCACCTACGCGGGCGCGAACGGGGACGCGGTCAAGGCGTATCTTGCGCGCCCGAGCGCACCGGGCACCTATCCCGCGATGATCGTGATCCACGAGGCAGGTGGCTTGGGCGAGCACATTCGAGACGTCGTGAACCGCTTCGCGAATGTCGGCTACGTCGCGCTCGGACCCGACCTCTACACACGCGAAGGAGGCCCGCCGCCGCCGGGCGACCTCGAGGCGCTAATGAAGCGCCTCTTCTCGATGCCCGACGCACGCGTGCTCGCCGACCTCGAGGGCGCGGCGGATCTGCTGGGGGCCCGCGACGATGTCGCGGGGAGGCTCGGATGCATCGGCTTCTGCATGGGCGGCCGCTACACGCTCCTGTTCGCGGTCTCGAGCGACCACCTGGACGCCGCGGTCGATTGCTGGGGCGGCTTCATCGACACGGCGACGCCGGAGGAGCGCTCCACCCCCGAGCGGCCGAGGCCTCCGCTCGAGCTCGTCCCGTCACTTCACTGCCCGCTGTTCGCGGCGATCGGAGCCGAGGACCACAACCCCTCGCCGGAGGTCGGAGAGCGCTTACGCGGAGCGCTCGCGCAGACGCCCTATGAAACGCGGGTGGAGATCTACGAGGGCGCGAGTCACGCGTTCTTCGCCGATTACCGGCCCTCCTATCGACCCGGGCCCGCCGCGAAGCTTTGGCAGGACATCGTGCCCTTCCTCGCCAAGCATCTGCGGAGCGGATGAGGGTCGACGGACGCGCGTGCGCCCGCGCTTCGTAGAGTAAGCAGAGCGCAGGTCCCCTCTCGCGAAGGAGGCTTCGTGGAACGCAAGTGGTGGACGCTAACGGTCGTCTGTACGGCGATCTTCATGTTGCTACTCGACATCACGGTGGTCAACGTCGCGCTGCCGTCGATTCAGCGCTCGCTGCACTCGAGCTTCCAGGACCTTCAGTGGGTGGTGAACGCCTACGCCCTGACGCTCGCGGCGTTCCTGCTGACCGCAGGCGCGCTTGCCGACCTGTGGGGCCGCAAGCTCGTGTTCACGACGGGCCTCGTCTGGTTCACGACAGCCTCCGCGATCTGCGGCCTCTCATCAAGCCCCTTGATGCTGAACCTCGCGCGGGGCGCACAGGGCATCGGCGGCGCGATGATGTTCGCAACGTCGCTCGCGCTGATCGCGCAGTCGTTCCAAGGCAAGGAGCGGGGCGTCGCGTTCGGCGCCTTCGGCGCCGTGACCGGCGGCGCCGTGGCAATCGGGCCGCTGGTCGGCGGCGTCCTGACGACGGGCATCGGCTGGGAGTGGGTCTTCTTCGTGAACGTCCCGATCGGCGTCGTCACCGTCGCGCTGACGCTTAAACACGTCGCCGAGTCGCGGGACCCCGGCGCGACGCGCGCGGACTGGGCGGGGCTGGTCACCTTCTCCGGGTCGCTGTTCCTGCTCGTCTTCGCGCTCGTGGAGGGCAACGAAAGCGGCTGGGGATCCCCGAAGATCGTCGGGTTTCTCGCGGGCGCAGCGTTTCTGCTGGCACTGTTCGTCGTGGTCGAGCGCGCGCAGAAGCGCCCGATGCTCGACCTCACGCTCTTTCGCTGTCCGGCATTCACGGGCGCGAGCCTTGTCGCCTTCACCCTCTCGGCATCCGCGTTCTCGCTGTTCCTCTACCTGACGCTGTACCTGCAGACGGTGCTCGGATACTCCGCGCTGCAAGCGGGTCTGCGCTTCCTGCCCAACACGCTCCTGATGTTCGCGGTGGCACCGATCGCGGGCCGGCTGACGGTGCGCGTGCCGGTGCGGATGCTCCTAGGTGCGGGCTTGCTGCTCGTCTCGGCAGGCTTGCTCGCGATGACCGCGATCACCCCGACGTCGGGTTGGACCACGCTGATCCCCGGGTTCCTCCTGCAGGGCGCGGGCGTCGGGCTGGTGAACCCGCCGCTCGCGTCCACGGCGATCGGCGTGGTGCCGCCGGAGCGGAGCGGCATGGCAAGCGGCATCAACAGCACGTTCCGTCAGGTGGGCATCGCGACGGGAATCGCGGCGCTTGGCGCGGTGTTCGAGCACAGTCTCTCCACGCACGCGAAGTCCTCCCTCCTCGCGAGCGGGCACGCGCGTGAAGTGCTCGCGGGGGTCCACGGGCCGCTCGCACAGGCGCTCGAGGCGGGCAACGCGGCAAAGATCACCAGCCATCTGCACCCAGCGGCCGCGCGGGCGCTTCAGCACGCCTACCACACGGCATTCGTCGATGCGCTCACGACGATCCTGCTGATCGCCGCTGGTATCGCGCTCGTGGGTGCGTGCGGGGCAATCGTCCTCGTTCGCTCGCGCGACTTCGTGCTGAGCCAGGCAACCGTTACCGCTCCGGTGGAGGCGGCCGGAGCGAGCGCTTAGGCTCGCGCCGGATCTCCAGTGCGAACAACCCGACGGCGGCGCGCCGAGTCGGTCACAAACGCCGGAAATCGGCCGTCAATAGGGCGGATATAGTCCTTGACTAAGCAACTATGTCGACCTTCTACCGACTACTTGGCTTCCTGAGGCCCTACCGCCGCGGCGTCGCGATCTCGTTCGCGCTCGCGACGGCGGCGACCGTGATGGCGGTTCTGGTCCCGGCGCTCACAGGCCACGCGGTCAACGTCGTCACAAAGGGCGCCACCGCGGCCGCGAGCCACCAGCCGCTTCGACGCGCCCACGACCGCCACACGCTGCTCCTTCTCGCGCTCGCGATCGTCGGGGCGGTGCTCGCGCGCTGGCTGCTCACGTATGGGCGCCGGATGGTCGCGGGATCGGTGTCTCTCGGTCTCGAATACGACCTGCGCGAGCTTCTCTACGGCCATCTCCAACGGCTCGAGCTCGGGTTCTTCGACCGCCAGCAGACGGGTCAGCTGATGTCGCGCGCGACGGTCGACCTGCAGGCGGTCCGCTTCTTCCTCGGCTACGGCCTCGTGTTCATCGTGCAGTCCGCGCTCACGATCGTGCTCGCGGGCATCGCGATGATCATCACGAACGTGTGGCTCGGGCTGATCGCGCTGGCGCCTGTCCCGTTCGTCGTGTTCATCGCGCAGCGCTACGGCCGCCGCGCACGCCCAGCGGTCCAGGAGGTCCAGCAGCGCATCGCGGAGCTCACGGCCGCCGCCGAGGAGAACATCTCCGGGGTCCGGGTGGTGAAGGCGTTCGCGCGCGAGGACCGCCAGCTCGAGCGCTTCCGCGGGACGTGTCGGACGGGTCTTCGACCAGTCGATGGTTGCGACCCGCCTCGAGGCTCACTACAACCCGATGATCGGCTTCATCCCGCAGCTGGGGCTGGCGGCGGTGCTGCTGATCGGCGGCGAGGCGGTCATCGATTCGCATCTCAACATCGGTCAGTTCACCGCCTTCTACTTGTATCTGAATATGCTCATCGGGCCGATGCGCGCGCTCGGCGTGACGCTCGGGCTCGCGCAGCGAGCGACCGCATCCGGGGCGCGCGTGTTCCAGCTGCTCGACCGCGCACCGCACATGACCGAGCCGAGGGACGCTCCTGCGCTGCCGGCGGGTGACGGCCACGTCGAGTTTCGCGATGTGACGCTGCGCTACGAGAGCGCCGCCGAGGACCTCGAAGCAAGCGCGCGCGCGCAGAGCGCGCCGCTCGCGGGCAGGGCGGTGCTGAGCGACGTGAGCCTCGACGTTCCCGCCGGGCGCACCGTCGCACTCGTCGGCGCGACGGGGTCGGGCAAGACGAGCCTTGTCTCGCTGATCCCGCGCCTCTACGACGCGAGCGAGGGTGAAGTGCGGCTCGATGGCGCCGACGTGCGCTCGGTGACGCTGCGCTCTCTTCGCGAGGCGGTCGGCGTCGTGAGTGACGACCCGTTCCTCTTCTCGGCCACGGTCGCGGAGAACATCGCGTACGCGCGCCCGGACGCGTCCCGCGAGGAGGTCGAAGAGGCCGCGAGGCTTGCGCAGGCCTACGAGTTCGTGGAGCGCCTGCCGGAGGGGTTTGACACGCGCGTGGGCGAGCGGGGCCTCACGCTCTCTGGCGGCCAGCGCCAGCGACTCGCGATCGCGCGCGCCCTCGTCGCGAATCCGCGCGTGCTGATCCTCGACGACGCGACGTCGTCGGTCGACCCCTCGACCGAGCAGCGCATCAAGCTTGCGCTAGGCGAGGCGATGAAGGGCCGGACGACGTTCATCATCGCGCACAGGCCCTCCACGATCGCGCTCGCCGACGAGATCGTCGTGTTGGACCACGGCCGCGTCGTCGCGCGCGGCGTCCACGACGAGCTGATCGGGGAGTCGCCGTTCTACCGCGAGCTCGTCGCGCGCGGGACGCCGGAGGATGAGGACGCGCCGCAGGACGGTCGTGCGGGCAGACGACGTGAAGCGGTCGGGGGCAGGCGATGACCCGCGGCACGCGCTCGAGGAACCTTCGCGGGCTGCTGAGCCTGATCGGGCCCTACCGCGGGCGCAGCCTCGTCGCGCTCGCCGCGCTGCTGCTCGGCACCGGGGCTTCGCTCGCGCCCCCGTTGCTCGCGAAATACGCGATCGACAGCGGCATCAATGAGCACGACACGACCGTGCTCGTGATCGCCGTCGTCGCCTTCCTCATCTCGGCGCTGCTCGTGTGGGGAACCACGTACGCACAGACCTACCTCGTGGGATGGATCGGTCAGCGCGCCCTCGCCGACCTTCGCATCCGCATCTTCGCGCACCTGCAGGCGCTCTCGATCGGCTTCTACGAGAGCCGCCCCGCGGGCGTCCTGATCTCGCGCATGACGAACGACGTCGAGGCGCTCGACACGCTCGTCACCGACTCCGTCGTGACGCTCTTCCAGTCGGGCCTCACGCTGATCGGCGCGGTCGTGATCCTGCTCGTGCTCGACGTCAAGCTCGCGCTGCTCACGCTTCTCACGCTGCTTCCGATGGCGTTTGGAAGCGTGTGGTTCCGGATCGCGTCGACGAGCGCCTTTCGCCGCACGCGCGAGACGATCGGCTCGCTCACGGCGTATCTGCAGGAGACGATCTCGGGAATACGGGTGGTGCGGAGCTTCGGCCAGGAGCCGCGCCACGAGGCGCAATTCGCCGCGCTCAACGAGGACAACCGCGCGGCGAACATGACGACGGTGCGGCTCAACGCCGCGTACTTCCCCGCGGTCGAACTGCTCTCGGGCCTCGCGGTCGCCGTGATCGTCCTCTACGGCGGCTATCAAGCGATCGAGGGCACTATCACCGTGGGGACGATCGTCGCGTTCGTCGGTGTGCTCTCGTACCTCTTCGAACCGATCCAGCAGCTCTCGCAGCTCTACACCACCTACCAGTCCGGGATGGCGGCGCTCGAGAAGATCTTCCAGCTGCTCGACGAGCAGCCCGACCTCGCCGATCGTCGCGACGCGATCGAGCTGCCGCGGGTGCGCGGGGAGATCGCCTTCGAGGACGTCTCCTTCGGCTACGGCCGCTCCGGCGGGGAGCCGCTCGATCACGAGGACCCCCGCATCCTGGCGCTCGAGCACATCGACCTCGACATCCCGCCCGGCCAGACGGTCGCGCTCGTGGGCGCCACCGGGGCCGGGAAGTCGACGCTCGTGAAGCTCGTCGCGCGTTTCTACGACCCGACATCTGGACGTGTGCTCGTCGACGGCCACGACCTGCGGGAGGTCAAGGCCGCCTCGCTGCGCTCGCAGATGGGGATCGTGCCGCAGGAGGCCTATCTCTTCTCCGGGAGCGTCGCCGAGAACATCGCGTTCGGCAAGCCCGACGCGAGTCTCGAGGAGATCCGTCGTGCGGCGAGCGCCGTCGGCGCGGACGCCTTCGTCGGCGAGCTCGAGAACGGCTACGAGACGGAGATCGGCGAGCGTGGCGCGCAGCTCTCGGCGGGTCAGCGGCAACTGCTCGCGTTCGCGCGCGCACTGATCGCGGACCCGCGAATATTGATCCTCGACGAGGCGACCTCGAGCGTCGATTTGCACACCGAGGCGCAGATCCAAGACGCGCTGCGGCGCCTGCTAGCGGGTCGCACCGCGCTCGTGATCGCCCACCGGCTGTCGACGATCCGCCGCGCGGGCCGGATCGTCGTGCTCGAACACGGGCGGATCGTCGAACAGGGGACGCACGACGAGCTGATCGTCGCGGGAGGCCGCTACGCGCAGATGCACCGCGACTGGTCGGAGGAAGTCGCGGCGTAGCTGGGGAGCCGGGAGAGCGCGCCGGGTCAGCGCGCTCGTAGCTGCGGGGGGAGGATTCGAACCTCCGTGACGGGTTCCAGAGACCCGCATCTTGCCACTAGATGACCCCGCATCGGGTCCGATTAGCGATGCTCAGGATACCGTCAGCGCCCTGAGCTGCAACCGATCTCGTTGACGACCCTCCTGCCTGGCACCCGGCGCACCTCGGAGCTTCCGTCGTCTTCATGGGCGAACATCTGTTCGTGGCAGACATTCGCGAGAAGGTTGCCGAGCTGACGGCAGAGGGCCTGAGCTTGAATGAGGTCGCGCACCGGCTTGGCGTCGCGCGGTCCACGGTGGGGTACCACGTCGACGTCTTGCGCCGCAGTCGCGACCCGGCACGCAAGACAAGCAGGTTCGACGCGACCGGCTGCTGGTCCGACCGTCACCAGACACCGTGTAGGGCGCCTCCTGTCGGAAGGAATGACGCGTGCTGAAGCGGCAGAGTCGCTCGACCTCGCACGCTCAACGGTCACCTTTCACGCGCGGCAACTCGGCTATCGGATCGAGGCCAAGTTCGGGCATCGGTACGACTGGCAGACCGTGCGCGAGTTCTACGAGAGGGGCCACAGCGTCGCAGAATGTCGGGCGACCTTCGGGTTTAGCCGCGCGAGATGGTACGAGGCGGTCAGGCGGGGGCTCATCACGCCGAGACCCAGCGCATACCCCTCGATCAGCTATTGGTGGCGGGGAGGCGACGCAATCGCAATCACGTAAAACAGCGCCTATACGAGGCTGGCCTCAAGGCGCCTCGGTGCGAGACGTGCGGCCTGGAGGGGTGGAACGACAGACCGATTCCCCTGGCGCTGCACCACGTCAACGGCGACCGCGAGGACAACAGGCTCGAGAACCTCCAGATCCTCTGTCCCAACTGCCACAGCCAAACGGGAACGTGGGCAGGGCGCAACGGACGCCAGGCCCCGGGCGAGGGCGCCGCTAAGCGGGAGCGCGCGTCTCGGACGTCAGGTAGGCGGTGACCGTCTCCTCGAGGCCGGGCTCGAGGACGAGGAGCACACGGTCCCCTGCGTCGATGATGGTGTCCGCCTTGGGGACGAAGCCCGAGCCGTTGCGCAGCACCGAGATGAAGAGGCTTCCGTCGGGCATCGAGAGCTCCGCGAGCGGCCGCCCCACGACCGGCGACTCGGGCGCGACCTCGAGCTCGATGATCTCGAGGCCCTCTTCCTCGAGCGCCAGCAGGTGGACAAGCCCGTAGCGTGGCACCTCGTGCTCGATCAGACGGAGGATGAGGTCCGTCGCGGAGACCACCGGCTGGATGCCGAGCAGCTTGAAGTGGCTGTAATTGCGCGGGTTGTTCACCCGCGCGATGATGTGGTCGCAGCGGTACTTCTCCTTCGCGACCTGGCACACGAGCATGTTGTCCTCATCGTCGCCCGTCACCGCCACGACGAGGTCCGCGCGCTGGATCCCCGCGCGCTCGAGCACCCACAGCTCCGTCCCGTCGCCGTACTGAGCTGAATGCTCGAGCTGGTCCTCGATCGTGAGATAGCGCGTTCGCGAGCACTCCACGAGTGTCACCTCGTGACCCTTTGCGATCAGCTCCCGCGTCAAGTTCAGCCCCACCTTGCCGCCGCCAACAACGATCGCGTACATGCGCCTTGCCTCCTACGTCGTCTCTGCGTTCGCGAACAACGCCTCTTTGAACATCTCGATCGCCTCCTGCGCGGGAGAGATCGTGTGCAGCCCCTGCTCGCTGTACCACGCCGCGCGCGCCGGGTCCATGACGCGCGCGATCACCTTCCGCACGCCGAACTGGCGCTGCGCGATCTGCGCGATGATGAGGTTCGTGTTGTCGCCGTCGGTTGACGCGATGAACACGTCCGCCCGCTCCACGCCCGCCGCCGTCAGCGCGTCGAGCTCGAGCGCGGTGCCAACGGTGAACTGCCCCCCGGCGTCCTCCCACGTCGTCGACTGCCCCGCGTCGAGCCGCTCGTGCGAGAGCGGGTCCTCGTCCATCACGGAGACCTCGTGACCCGCCGCGAGCGCGAACTTCGCGACCGCGGATCCCACCCGTCCCGCGCCGACGATCAGGACGAACATGGCCATGAGGTTAGAACGTGTTCACGCATGCTTCGTCAGCGCTCCTTCGGGCGTCCATGCTTGCGCTTCGCGCACTCTAGGTTCTGGTCCTGATCTCATTTGCAGCGTTTGAACGGCGCTGCGCCCGTCTCAGCGTCCTCGCCGCGGACTGTAGCTGAGTGGGCCGACGCCTGGAGGCCCCGATCCCGCCGATCAGGTGATCAGCGGGATGATCAGGATCGCGACGATGTTCGCGACCTTGATCATGGGGTTGATCGCCGGCCCCGCGGTGTCCTTGAACGGGTCGCCGACCGTGTCGCCCGTGACCGCGGCCGCGTGCGCCTCGGAGCCCTTGCCGCCGTAGGCGCCATCCTCTATCAGCTTCTTCGCGTTGTCCCACGCGCCGCCGCCCGCGGTCATCAGCACCGCCATGAAGAAGCCCACGACGATCACGCCGATGAGCAGGCCGCCGAGCGCCTGCTGGCTGATCAGGCCGACGACTACTGTCACCACGATCGGCAGCAGCGACGGGAGGATCATCTCCCGCTGTGCCGTGCGCGTCACGATGTCGACGGAGCGCGCGTAGTCGGGTTCTTCGGTGCCCTCCATGATCCCTGGGTGCTCGCGGAACTGGCGGCGCACCTCCTCCACGACCGCGCCGCCCGCGCGCCCCACCGCCTCGATCGCGAGCGAGGCGAACAGCGCGACCATGAGGCCACCGAGCAAGAGACCGATCAGCACGGGCGGTTCGTTCAGCGAGAAGTTGATCCCGACCTCGCCCGCGAGAACATGCTTGTGGGCTATCAGTTCCAATCGGAACGCGGCGAACAGGCCGACCGCGGCGAGCGCCGCCGAGCCGATCGCGTAGCCCTTCGTGACCGCCTTCGTCGTGTTCCCGACCGCGTCGAGCGGGTCGGTGACGTTCCGCACCTCCTCCGGGAGATCCGCCATCTCGGCGATCCCACCCGCGTTGTCGGTGATCGGGCCGAAGGCGTCGAGCGCGACGATCAGGCCCGTCATCGAGAGCTGTCCCATAACCGCCACGACGACGCCGTAGACGCCGACCGAGCCGCCGCCCGCGAGCTTCCACGAGCCCCAGATGCCGAGCACGATCACGAGCGCCGGCAGCGCCGTCGCCTGCAGGCCCGAGGCGAAGCCCTGGATGATGTTCGTCGCGTGACCCGTCTGCGAGGCTCGCGAGGTCTTCTTCACCGGCGAGAAGCGGGTCGAGGTGTAGTAGTCGGTGATGAGGAAGAGGAGCGCCGTGACGGCGATGCCGATCAGCGAGCAGAGATAGAGGTGCAGAGCGCTCGGCGCAGTGCCTTCCCCGGTCACGAAGGTGAGGTTGCTCATCAGCCAGTGGGTCACCGGATAGAACGCCGCGGCCGCAAGCACGCCGGAGACGACGAGCCCCTGGTAGAGCGCGCGCTCGACGTTCCCCTCGCGCGTGCGCACGGCGAACGTGCCGATGATCGAAGCGATGATCGCGACGCCACCGAGGATCAACGGGTAGAGCACCACCTGCGTGTCCTGATTGAAGGTCAATACGCCGAGCAGCATCAGCGCGATCGCGGTCACGGCGTAGGTCTCGAAGAGATCCGCCGCCATGCCCGCGCAGTCGCCTACGTTGTCGCCGACGTTGTCTGCGATCACGGCGGGGTTACGCGGGTCGTCCTCGGGGATCCCCGCCTCGACCTTGCCCACGAGGTCGGCGCCCACGTCCGCGGCCTTCGTGAAGATGCCGCCGCCGAGACGCGCGAAGACCGAGATCAGCGAGCCGCCGAAGCCGAGGCCGACGAGCGCGTCCACCGCGGTCTTCTGCGAGTCGCCGAAGACCGCCGTCAGGAGGCCGTAGTAACCCGCGAGGCCGAGCAGCGCGAGGCCCGCGACGAGCATGCCCGTGATCGAGCCGCCGCGAAACGCGGCGCTCAGCGCCGGCGAGACGCCGCCCCGCGCGGCCTCCGCGACGCGCGCGTTGGCGCGCACGGAGACGTTCATGCCGATGTAGCCCGCGGCGCCCGAGAGGATGCCGCCGATCAGGAAGCCACATGCGACGGCGATGTTCTGAACGAAGATCAGCGCGATGAAGATCGCGATGCCCACGCCCGCGATCGTCGTGTACTGCCGGTTCAGATACGCGCGCGCCCCGTCCTGCACCGCCTTCGAGATCGCCTGCATGCGCTCGTTGCCGGGCGACAGCGCCAGCAGGCTGCGGGTGGTCAGGACGCCATAAACCAGCGCGCAGCCCGCGCACACGAGGGCCACGACCACGCCATGGTTCGTCAAGAAGCTACTCAAATGAAAATCCTCCGCAAGCGGTTGACTTGGGCGCACGCCGAGCTTTGCGGCGCGCAGATTCCAGCTCCCACCGTTCTAAGTCAGCGCTCTACGGCGGCGAGGCGGGGGCATCCTATCGTGCACGCCCACCAAAGGCCGCTTCATCGGGCGCCGTGCTAGAGCGCTTGCGATAAATCGCCATGGTGGCGGCGGGATCGGCGCGGTCGCGTCAGCCCTGGCCCGGCACCCACAGACGCCCGCTTGACTGCGCGGGCCCCGCGGGCCGCCCGGCCTCCTCATCCGGCGTGTCCGGCGCGCCGCTCGCCGGTGCTGGCGCCCCGGCCGAGCCCTCCTCGCCCTCGCTCGGGGCCTCCGCGGAGGCCGCGCCCTCGGAAGTCGGCGTGGCGCCCTCCTTCGCCGCGTCCTGGATCTCGCGCGCATATGCGAGCTGGAGCTGCGAGAGGGCGTCGCGCAGGGGGCGCAATTGCTGCGCGTCTCCCCGACGCTCGAGGATCGGCAGCAGCGCGCGCACGCCCTCGATCGCGTCACGGACCTGCTCGAGGTCGCGTTCAGACTCCTCCCCGCCCGTGAGGCCAAGCCGGAACGCGCCCACGTTGATCAGCGACGCGACCGTTTGCACGATCAGGTCGGACGCCGAGATGCGGCGCAGTTCCGCCTCGTAGGCGCGGCGCAGCTCCTCTTCGGTGATGCGCTCCGAGCCCTCCGGCCCGGGTTCTGCTGGCGGTGCTGCCTCGGCCATCACACGGTCACTCCCTCGGAATACGTCTGCTGCGTTTCCCTCACCACCGTCGCGAAAACCTCCTCCGCGGGAAGGCCCGCGTCGATCAGCGCGCGCTGGCGCTGCGCGCCGTTCTGCTCAGGGAACGCGGGGTCGATGCCCAGCTCGATGCGCGCCGGCGCCGACCACGCGGCGAGACGCTCGATCGCCTCACGCGCGGGGAACTCCTCGCCGCGCACCAAGTCGATGAGCCGCCCGTCGAGACCGTAACGAATCGCCCGCCACATATTCTCCTCGATAAAGCGTCCCGCGGGGTGCTCGAAGGCGACGCCCGCGTCGATGTCCCGCGCCGCCTGCGCGACGCACGCGACGATCAGGCCCGCGAGCGCCTCGGACTCCTGAGCGCCCGCCTGCACATCGCAGATGCGCACCTCCACCGTGCCGAAGTCGAGGTGCGGCCGCACGGACCACCACACCTGCGTGAACTCGACGATCGAGCGCGTCCGCAGCAGGAACTCGAGGTACTCGCGGTACGCCGCCCAGCCACCGAAGGCATCGGGGATGCCGCAGCGCGGGAAGTTCCGCGTGAAGCTCTGCGTGCGCGCGGAGTGAAGACCCGAGTCGCGCCCGTCCAGGTACGGCGAGTTGGCCGAGATCGCGAGCAGCAGCGGCAGCACAGGCCGCAGGCGATCGCACACGCGCACCGCGCGGTCGAGGTCGCGAATCCCCACGTGCACGTGCAGGCTGAAGGTGTTGTTGCGCCACGCGACGTATTTCAGCCCCTGCTCCACGCGGCGATAGTGCTCGGTGTCGATGATCTTCTGGTCGCGGTAGTCCGCCCAGGGGTGCGTGCCTGTCGCGCCCAGCGCTGCGCCGTGGCCTTCGGCGAGCGCGAAGAGGCGCCTGCGCCGCTCGCGCTGACGCTCGAAGGCTTCTGCGATCGTCGCCGCCGCGCCGGAGACGATCTCGATCTCCGACGCGATCAGCTCGCCCGTG
Source organism: uncultured bacterium (assembly GCA_963738355.1). Taxonomy (GTDB): domain Bacteria; phylum Actinomycetota; class Thermoleophilia; order Solirubrobacterales; family Solirubrobacteraceae; genus Palsa-744. Next base: position 194,203 of record CAVTWF010000003.1, on the reverse strand, counting down.
ATGCTCTCGTGCAGCATGCGGTCGCTCTCGCGCGCCGCCTCCCGGAGCTCTTCGAATCGCGGCGTGAGGTCCAGCGTCGTCGGGTCGAGGATCGAGAACTCCTCCTCGAGCCCGATCGTGAAGTCCACGGAGCGCTCGAAACGCTCAACTGCCTTCTCGAAGTCGATGCTGTTCATCGCACGGTGGCGGCGAGGCGCTTCGCGGGAACCCGGCGCGGCGGTCCGCTCGCAAGCGCCCTACGGGTCAGGTGGCTTCAGGTGAGGTAGAAGTAGAGGGCGTAGAGAAGGTCAACGGCTGGGCTCGACGTGTGAACGGTCACATCGGGAGGAACGGTGAGCAGAGACCCAGAGTAGTTGAAGATGATGCGCACTCCCGCCTCGACCAGCTGGTCCGCGAGCTCCTGCGAGGCGTTCGGAGGGACCGCGAGCACGCCGACGACGATGTCCTGCTCGTCGACGACCTGCTGCAAGTCCGAGATGTGCCGCACGGACAGGCTCCCCACGCGCTTACCCACCTTCTTCGGATCCACGTCGAAGATCGCGACGACGCGAAAGCCGTGGTCGCCGAAGATGTCCGACGAGGCGATCGCCATGCCGAGGTGCCCCGCGCCGAAGAGCGCGATGTTGTGCTGCCCGGACGTTCGCAGGATCTTGCGAATCTGGTCCACGAGCGAGTCGATGTTGTAGCCCACGCCGCGCTTGCCGAACTTCCCGAAGCCCGAGAGGTCGCGCCGGATCTGCGTGGGGTTGACGTGCGTGTAGTCGGAGAGCTCCTGCGAGGAGATCGTCTCCTTACCCATCTTCTTGGCCTCCGTGAGGACCTGCAGATACCGCGACAAGCGCGCGGCCACCCCCAGGGTGAGGCGCTCGGCTGTCAACGGCATGCCGTCGCGCTGGGCGCTCATCATGGCGCCCGTTTCGCCCCGTTGCCCATACGCGATGACTCTAGACGATGGCTGTTGGCTGCGCCTAAGGCGTGCGCGCGGCCTCTGTGAGGCGCTCGCGCACGAGCCCCTCGTCGACGACGAATTCGCAGAGCTCCTCGCCGTCTACGGCGATCACGGGCACGCGCTCGAAGTACGCGCGCTCGAGCGCCTCGTCGGCGCGGATGTCGAGCTCGATCAGCTCGAACGGAGACTGCGCCTGAATCGCGCGCAGGACGCAGAGCGCCTCCTCGCAGAGGTGGCAATCCGCGTGCGTGTAGACGGTGACCGTGCTCACGCGGCCTTCAGCTCACCCGCGGCATACGCGTCGATGCCCAGGTACGCGGGGTACTCGAGCGGGGGCAGAAAACGCGCCGCGCCCGCGATCATCGCGGCGTTGTCGGTGCACAGGCTCGGTGGGGGCACGTGAAGCGTCGCGCCCAGCTCGCCCACCCGGCGGCGCAGCTCGCCGTTCGCCGCAACACCGCCGCCGAGCGCGAGCCGCTCGAGGCCGCTCGCCTCGAGCGCCTGCTCGACGCGGATCATGAGCGCCTCCACGATCGCCCCCTGGTAGGACGCCGCGAGGTCCGCGGCGCGTGAGCTCGCCTCTTCCTCGCCAAGGTCTCGCAAGCGCTGCCACAGCGCCGTCTTGAGCCCTGCGAACGAGAAGTCCAGCGAGCGCGCGAACGCCTCCCGCCCGATACCTGCGCCGGGGCGGTTGCGCCGGCCGGGGATCGGGAAGTCGAATGCGTCGGGGTCGCCGTCCGCGGCGAGGAGCTGCAGCGCGGGGCCACCCGGGAAGCCGAGACCGAGCATCCGCGCCCCCTTGTCGAACGCCTCCCCCGCCGCGTCGTCGAGCGTCGTGCCGAGGACCTCGAAGCCATCGTGGCCGCGGACGTTCGCGAGCAGGGTGTGCCCGCCGCTCGCGATCAGGCAGAGAAAGGGAGGGTCGAAGGGCTCGAGCCCCTCGAGCGCGAGGAAGTTCGCCGCGACGTGGCCCTGGAGGTGGTCGACAGGGGCGAGCGGCAGCCGCCGCGAGGCCGCGAGCGATTTCGCCGTCGACACGCCCACGAGCAGCGCGCCGATCAGGCCCGGCCCCTGCGTGACCGCGACGAGGCCGATCTCCTGTAGCGAGGTGGATGCCTCCGCGAGCGCCCCCTCGACGACGATGTTCGCGAGCTGCAGGTGGTGGCGCGAGGCGACCTCTGGCACGACGCCCCCGAAGCGCTCGTGCACGAGCTGCGAGGAGACGACGTTCGAGCGCACCCCCCCATCGCCGTCGACTACCGCCGCGCACGTGTCGTCGCAGCTCGTCTCGAGGCCGAGGACGAGGAGTCCCTCGCGGCGCGCCAAGTTCACGCCCAGCCGGGGTTCGGCACGTCCTCGAGCGAGCCTGCCAGCGTGCCCGGCGTGCGCCACATCACGAGCGCGTCCTCGCCGTTGTCCTGGTAGTAGCGCTTGCGCAGCCCCGCCGCGCGGAACCCTTCGCGTTCGTAGAGCGTGATCGCGGCGCCGTTCGAGCAGCGAACCTCCAGCGTCAGACGCGCCTCGCCGTCACCGATCCGCTCGTAGAGCTCCGAGAGCAGCGTCGAGGCGACGTTCTGGCGGCGCCACTCGGGCGCGACCGCGACGTTCATGAGGTGCCACACGGTCTCGTAGCGTGCGCAGATGAGGTAGCCCACGAGCTGCCCATCGCGCGTCGCCGCGAGGCACACGCCGCTCGGCTTCGATAGCTCGAGCACGAACATCCCGAGCGACCACGGCGTCGGGAAGCAACGGCGCTCGATCGCGATCACGTTCGGAAGGTCGGCGTAGTTGAGGTTGCGCACGCGCAGCCACGAGGCGCGCGCGCCGAGCTCCTTGGTGCTCATCGCGCGCCCGCCAACGCGAGCTCCGCATCGGCCTCGCGACAGTACTCCGGCACGACCGCCTCGAGCGGCTGCGGCTCGCCCTCACGCGCGAGCTCGCAGAGCGCCCTCGCGTCGACGTCGTGCAGCGCGGACCCCGCGGGCGCCGCGTGGACGCCCGCGCCAGCGAGCTCCTCGCGCAGGGATAGCGCCGCGTCGCCAACGCCCAGCCAGGCAGCGGAGACCTGCTCGCCTGCGATGCGCGCGAACTCTGCGGCCGCGTCCTTCACCCGCACGGGGCGCGGAGCGCTGATCGTCGCTGGCTGCGATTGCGCGCCCGATGCGGCGTATGCGCCCACGAAGACCTCGCCTCGGCGGGCATCGACGACGGTGATGACGGCTCGCGGCGGATCGGCGCGCTCCTCACCCCACTCGTTCGCGGGCGCACGTAGCGCCGCGTGCGCGAGCGCCTGAGCGCTCGAGACGCCGACGATCTGCGCGCCGAGCGACTGCGCGAGGGAGCGAGCGCTCGCGACGCCCACGCGCAGGCCCGTGTAGGTGCCCGGCCCGAGCCCCACCGCGACGCGATCGATCGCGCGCCAGTCGAGTCCCCCCCGGTCGAGGAGCTCGGAGGCGAGCGGAAGCAGCCGCGTCTGATGTCCCGGGCGCGCGCCCGCGTCGGGGTGGTCGTACGCGCTCAGAACGCTCCCGTCCTCGAGCATCAGGCCGACCGCCGTGGATGGGGTCGAGGTATCGAAGCCAAGGATCCTCATCGTAGGTCGCACACCACGATCCGTCGACTATCCCCTCCGTGATGCTCGAGCGTCACCTCGACGCTCGCCTTCGGCAGCTCCGGCCCCCCGTGCTGTGGCCACTCCACGAGCGCGACCTCCGCGCCGTCGAGGTAGTCCTCGAGCAGCCCCGGCTCCTCGCTACTCAGCGTCGCGAGCCGATAGAGGTCGATGTGCGCGACGGCGCCCTCGCTGCCCTCGTAGCGGTTCCCGATCGTGAAGGTCGGGCTCGTCACGGGGCCCTGCACCCCCAGCGCCCGCGCGATCCCACGCGCGAGCGTCGTCTTGCCCGCTCCGAGGTCGCCCCGCAGGAGGACGATGTCGCCCGCGCGCAGCCGCGCGGCAAGCTCGCCGCCGAGCGCTTCCGTCTGCTCCGCGGAAGCGGTCTCGAGCACCGAGCTCCCCGGCTCAGAAGCCAAATCGGAGCGCCGCTGCGACACCCAAAGAACTGTAGCCTCGTCCCCCTCGCGTGACGCAGCGATACGCGGCGGCAGCGGGAGCGGAGCCGCCGCTCTTAAAACAGATCCAGCTGGTCCGGCGGGGTCGGCTCGTCGCTCGGCGCCTGTGCGTCGTGGGCCTCGAGCTCCGGGACATCGAGCCACTGCGGCTGCTCCGGCACTCCGAGCGCGAGCAGCGCCGGCACGCGTGCGAAATCCGCGCGCAACGCGTCGAGCATCGCTGGTGTCCGCAGCGCGGCCGCCGGGTGATAGAGCGGATACAGCCGGACCGCTCGGCTTCCCAGCGTGATCACCTCGTCCCGTCCATGCACCCGCGTGATGCCCGTCGCGTCGCCACGCAGGAGCTTCGTCGAGAAGTTCCCGAGCGTGCAGATAACGCGCGGCTCGATCAACTCGACCTGGCGGTAGAGGTACTCCCTGCAGTTCTCGATCTCCGCCGGTTGCGGGTCGCGGTTGCCCGGAGGCCTGCACTTCAGGACGTTCGCGATGAAGACCTCCGAGCGCGCCATCCCGATCTCGGAGAGGAGGCGCTCGAGCAGCCGGCCCGCGTGGCCCACGAAGGGCAGCCCCTGCTCATCCTCACTCGCTCCCGGCGCCTCGCCGACGAACATGAGGTTCGCGTCCGCATTGCCCGATCCGAAGACGACCGTCTTGCGTGTCGCCGCGAGCTCCGAGCAGCGCGTGCACGCCTGCGTTGCCGCGTAAACCTCCTTCAGCGCCTCGCGGCGCTCCGCCGCCGACGGTTCGAGCGTCTGCGCGGTTTCGGGCATCGCGCGTGATGGTAACCTTTTGGTGGGCCGTCACCGGCGTGACCGGGATGGACCCGAAGAGGTTTTTCATGCAGCGACCGGTATCCGCGCCAGGAACTGGATCCACTTCTCTCAGCCCGCTCCAAGCGGCGCCTTCGGTGCGTGCTGTCCACGGGCTTCCGACGGTTCACTCCGTGGAGGAGCTGCGGCCGCTCGTGCAGAGCGCTCGCCGGCGAGGCTTCACGGTCGGGCTCGTGCCGACGATGGGTGCGCTGCACGAGGGTCACCTCTCGCTCATCCGCGCTGCGCGCGAGCAATGCGACCTCGTCGTCGTAACGCTCTTCGTCAACCCAACTCAGTTCGACGAGGCCTCGGACCTCAGCGCCTACCCGCGCGAGGAGCAGCGCGATGCGGCGCTCGCGACCGGCGCCGGCGCCGACATCCTCTTCGCCCCCTCCGTCGCGGAGGTCTATCCCGCGTCGTTCGCCACGACCGTCAGCGTCGCGGGCGTCACGCAGCGGCTCGAGGGCGCCATTCGCGGCGTCGAGCACTTCGACGGCGTCGCGACGGTCGTGCTCAAGCTCCTCAACATGACGACGCCCGACGTCGCGTACTTCGGACAGAAGGACGCCCAGCAGGTCGTCGTCATTCGCGCGCTCGTGCGCGACCTCAACGTGCCCGTGCGGATCGAGGTCTGCCCGACAGTGCGCGAGCCCGACGGCCTCGCGATGTCCTCGCGCAACGCGCGCCTGCGCCCCGAGGAGCGCGTGCGAGCGCTCGCTCTGCATCGAGGCCTCGCGGCTGCGAGCGAACTCGCCGCCGCCGGCGAGCAGGACGCGCCAGCGCTGCTTCACGCTGCGCGCACGCAGATGGCCGAGCTCGCGGTGGAGCCCGAGTACCTCGAGCTCGTCGATCCCGCGACGCTCGAGCCCCTGAAGACGCTTGATCAAAGCGCGCTGCTGCTGGTGGCGGCGCGAGTCGGAGAGACCCGCCTCATCGACAACGCGACCCTCGAGCCCACTCCGCGGTCGCGCTCTTGCCAACCCACCGAACGGGAGGAACCCACCCTATGCAGCGCGTGATGTTGAAGTCAAAGATCCACCGAGCGACGATCACGGACTGTGACCTTCACTACGTCGGCTCGGCGACCGTCGACCCCGAGCTGCTCAAGGCGGCGGACATCATGGAGCACGAGCAGGTGCACATCGTCGACATCGACAACGGTGCGCGCTTCGAGACCTACACGATCCCCGGCGAGCCCGGCTCGGGCGAGCTCAAGATCAACGGCGCCGCAGCGCGCCTCGTCGCGCGCGGCGACACGGTGATTGTCATCTCCTACGCGCACTACGAGGAGGCGGAGCTCGCGCGCTACGAGCCCCGCGTCGTGCACGTGGACCGCGAGAACCGCATCGTCAACGTCGACCAGGAGGTGGCGGCGCTGCTCGCGTGAGCGAGCGAGCGTCTCCTCCGCGTAAGGAGCGACCGATGAGCACCCAGACACAGACGACGCCCGCCACGCCCGAACGGCTTCCCATGAGCATCCCGAAGCTCGCCGAGCACAAGCGCTCTGGCGAGCCGCTCGTGATGGTCACCTGTTACGACTACCCCAGCGCGCGGATCGTCGAGGAGGCCGGCGTGGACCTCGTCCTCGTCGGCGACACCGCGGCGATGACCGTGCTCGGCTACGACTCGACGGTGCCCGTCACGGTGGACGAGCTACTCGTGCTCGTGAAAGCCGTTCGTCGCGGCCTCTCGAGCCCGCTACTCGTCGGCGACCTCCCGTTCGGCTCCTATGAGATCTCCAACGAGCAGGCCATCGCGACCGCGCACCGGTTCCTCAAGGAGGCCGGCTGCGACGCGGTGAAGCTCGAGGGCGGCGGCGTTATGGTCGACCGCGCACACGCGATCGCGGCCACCGGGATCCCCGTCGTCGGCCACGTCGGGCTCACGCCGCAAACCGCGACGGCGCTGGGCGGCTTCAAGGCGCAGGCGCGCACCGCCGAGCGAGCGCAACAGCTCATCGAGCACGCGCGCGCGCTCGAGGAGGCCGGATGCTGCCTGATCGTCTTCGAGGCGATCCCCGCGGCCGTCACGGAGGTCGCGATGGAGCAACTTTCGGTGCCCGTGATCGGCATCGGCGCGGGCGCCGCGACCGACGGTCAGGTACTCGTGTGGCACGACCTCCTCGGCCTCTACGAGTGGGGCTCGCCGCGTTTCGTCAAGCGCTATGCGGAGCTTCGGCCCCAGATCCTCGACGCGCTTCGCAACTACGCGAGCGAGGTGCGCGGCCGCTCGTTCCCCTCCGGCGAGTACACGTACTCGATCGACCCGAGTGAGCTCCAGGAGCTGCGCGCGCGCCTCGTGGCCTAGCGCCGCGGCTCGATCTTCCTGATCACACGCGCGGGCGCGCCCGCGGCGAGCGAGAACGGCTCGAGATCCTCCGTCACGACGCTGTTCGCGCCGATCACGCAGCGCTCGCCGACGCCAACCCCGCTCGTGACGACGACGTTCGCGCCGAGCCAGCAGTTATCGCCGATGCGCGTCGGCCCCTTGCTCTCGAAGCCCTGCCAAGTGATCGGCTTCTCGGCGTCGTCGTAGCTGTGACTCGCGTCGCTCACGAAGCAGCCGTTCGCGAGCATGCAGTGGTCGCCGATCTCGACGAGCTCCTGCGCGGCCACCATCACGCCCTGGTTGAGGAACGTCCCGCGTCCGATGCGCACGCGAGCGCCGCCCGGGGCGGCGATCCAGACGTCGGGCTCAAAGAGCGCGTCCGCGCCCACCTCGAGGCGCCCCTCGCGGAGCGCCTCGAGGACGTTGCCGTGAAGCGGCCAGCGAGCGAACGCTTCGCGGCGCATCAGCTCGCAGTGGATGCGCGCGCGGTTCCACGGCAACGAATTGCGCTCGTACCAGCGCCACTTCGCGATCCACAGTGAGAGCTTGCGCGCGAGCTCTGACTCGCCGCTCAAGCGGCCACCTTCGAGGGCAGCTCCTCGCGCGCGGGACTCTTCTTCGCGCGGCCTCGCCGCTTGGCGCCGGCACCGTTGCTCGAGGCGCCCCCGCCACCGCCCGGGAGCAGGTCCGCGAGGAAGCGGCCGGTGTGCGAGCCCGTCTGCTCTGCGCCCGCCGCGACTTCCTCGGGCGTGCCGCTCGCGACCACGAGTCCGCCCTCCTCCCCGCCCTCCGGCCCCATGTCGATGATGTGGTCCGCGCACTTGATCATGTCGGGGTTGTGCTCGATCACGACGACGCTGTTGCCTGCGTCGACGAGCCGCTGGAGCACGTCGAGGAGCCGCTCGACGTCGGCGAAGTGAAGACCCGTCGTGGGCTCATCGAGGATGTACAGGGTGCGGCCGGTCGCGACCTTCGAGAGCTCCGTCGCGAGCTTCACACGCTGGGCCTCGCCGCCAGAGAGCGTCGTCGCGGGCTGGCCGAGGCGCATGTAGCCGAGGCCAACGGCGTTCAGCGTCTCCAAGCGGCGGCGGATCTTCGGGATGTTCGTGAAGAAGTCGAGCGCTTCCTCGACGGAGAAGTCGAGCACGTCCGCGATGTTCTTGCCCTTGAACCGCACTTCGAGCGTCTCGCGGTTGTAGCGCTTGCCGTGGCACTGCTCGCACGGGACGTAGACGTCCGGGAGGAAGTGCATCTCGATCTTGATCTGCCCGTCGCCCTTGCACACCTCGCACCGCCCGCCCTTGACGTTGAAGGAGAACCGCCCCGGCTTGTAGCCGCGTGCCCGCGCCTCCGTCGTGCGCGCGAAGAGGTCGCGGATGACATCGAAGAGGCCGGTGTAGGTCGCGGGATTCGAGCGCGGCGTGCGCCCGATCGGCGACTGGTCGACGACGATCACCTTGTCGAGCTGCTCGAGCCCGCGGACCCCCCGGTGCGAGCCCGGTCGTTGGCGCGCGCGGTGCAGGCGGTGCGCGGCGGACTTGTGAAGCACCTCGTTGACGAGCGTCGACTTGCCCGAGCCCGAGACGCCCGTGACGCAGGTGAACGTGCCGAGCGGGATCGAGACGTCGATGTCGCGGAGGTTGTGCTCGTTCGCGCCCAGGATCTTGATGTAGCCGGCCGGCTTGCGCCGCCGCTCGGGCACCGGGATCTGGCGCGCCCCGGAGAGGAACTGCCCCGTGAGCGACTCGGGCACGCGTTCCACCTCCTCCGCGGTGCCCTGCGCGACGATGTAGCCGCCGTGGACCCCCGCGCCCGGCCCGAGGTCGATCAGCTCGTCTGCCGCGCGCATCGTCTGCTCGTCGTGCTCGACGACGATCACCGTGTTGCCGAGCTCGCGCAGGCGATCGAGCGTCGCGATGAGCTTCTCGTGGTCGCGCTGATGCAGGCCGATCGAGGGCTCGTCGAGGATGTACAGCACCCCCACGAGGCTCGATCCGATCTGCGTCGCGAGGCGGATTCGCTGCGCCTCGCCGCCGGAGAGCGTCGAGGCGGCGCGGTCCATCGAGAGGTAGCCGATGCCGACGTTCTCGAGAAACCCGAGCCGCTCGGTGATCTCGCGCAGGATGAGGCGCGCGATGTGGCGGTCGGACTCCGAGAGCTCGACGTTCTCGAGCCACTCGAGCGCGCGCCGCGCGGATAGCGCCGTGAATTCCTCGATGCGCATGCCCGCGACGAGCACCGAGCGGGATTCCGCGCGCAAGCGCGCCCCTTCGCACACTGGGCACGGCCGCAGCGACATGTACTGCTCAATGCGCTCGCGCGTCCACTCCGAGTCGGTTTCGCGATAGCGCTTTTCGAGCGACGCGATCACGCCTTCGAAGCGCGTTGAGTACGAACGGCGGCGCCCGTAGCGGTTGCGGTAGGTGATCTGCAGGCGCTCGCCGTCGGTGCCCTGGAGGAACAGCTCGCGGTGCGCGAGCGGCAGCTGCTCCCACGGCTCCTCGAGGTCGACGCCGTACTGCTCCGCAAGCGCTTGCGCCACCTGGTCGTAGTAGTGCGAGACGCCGTTGGTCCACGGCAGGATCACGCCCTCCGAGATCGAGAGCGAGGGGTCGCCGATCACGAGCTCCGGGTCGATCTCCATCTGCGAGCCGAGGCCCGTGCAATGCGGGCACGCGCCGTGGGGAGAGTTGAACGAGAAGATGCGCGGCTCGAGCTCGACGAGCGATGGTCCGTGCACCGGGCAGGCGAAGCGCTCGGAGAAGCCGAACACGGTGCCCGGCTCCGGCGTCTCGCCCGGAACGATCTGGTTCGCCGCGGCGCGCGAGCCAAGCGCACCGGTCGAATGGACGCGGGCGGACGTCTCCTGTGTGGGGCTGAAGTCTGCCGAGTCGGCCTCCGCCGCCTCCGGGGCCGCGCCGCGTGCAGCCACGATTTCGATGTCGATAAGCCCGTCGGCGAGGCCGACCGCGGTTTCGATCGAGTCCGCGAGGCGCTTGCGCACGTCGTGGCGCATCACGAGGCGGTCGACGACGACCGAGATGTCGTGCTTGTAGCGCTTGTCGAGGGCGATCTCCTCATCGAGCATCCGCACCGCCCCGTCGACCTTCACGCGCGCGAAGCCTTCCGCGCGAAGCTGCTCGAGGAGCTTCCCGTACTCGCCCTTGCGCCCGCGTACGACAGGCGCGAGCACCATGAAGCGCGTCCCCTCGGGCAGCTCCATCGCTTGGTCGATGATCTGCTCCGCCGACTGGCCCTGGATCGGTCGCCCGCAGATGTGGCAATGCGGCTTGCCGACGCGTGCCCACAGCAAACGCAGGTAATCGTAGATCTCCGTGACGGTGCCAACGGTCGATCGCGGATTGCGCGAGGTCGTCTTCTGGTCGATCGAGATCGCCGGCGAGAGCCCCTCGATCGAGTCGACGTCGGGCTTGTCCATCTGCCCGAGGAACTGGCGCGCGTATGCGGAGAGCGACTCGACGTAGCGACGCTGCCCCTCCGCGTAGATCGTGTCGAACGCGAGCGATGACTTGCCCGACCCCGAGAGCCCCGTGATCACGACCATCGCGTTACGCGGGATCGAGAGCGAGATGTCCTTGAGGTTGTGCTCGCGAGCGCCCGAGATGACGATCTCGTCGACGCCCGCCCGCTCGTTGCCGCGCACGCCTACGCGCTCCTCATCGGAGCGTGCGGCATGCTCGAGTGGGCGTGAAGGGGACTTCGGCATCGTGGCCATCCCATACAAGCACACGGAGGGGACCGCCGCCCGGGACGCCTTCGTGCCCCCGCTTGCACCGAGCCCCGACCGGCTTGAGCCCCCATCGCGAGCACAGTAATCTGACGGGGTCGGGCAGGAGACTGCCCTCAAGCGCCCGTAGCTCAGTGGTCAAATCCAACCTTCGGGGTGGAGAAGAGCACCGGTCTTTCAAACCGGGGGCCGCGGGTTCGATTCCCGCCGGGCGCACTGCTTCTGCCCCCCGGCGAGACTAGCTCGCCTGCGCGTAGCCCTTCAGGCCTCCGAAGTCGAGCAGCACGCAGGTCTCATCGCCGACGATCCACGCGTCGTGTCCGGGTGGCATGTGGAACGTGTCGCCCGGCCCAAACTCCAGTTCCGTCCCGTCGTCCATCTTCAACGCCATCCGGCCCTCCAGCACGTAGCCAATGTGCTCCACCTGGCATGAGTCGGTGCCGGCGATCGGCTTGACGTTCTCCGACCAGCGCCATCCCGGCTCGAAGGTGCCGCGCCCGATCGCGTGACCGTTGAGCTCCACGAGCTCGACTCGGCCCTTGCCCTCGAACTCCCGAACCTCGTCGGGGCTCTCAAATCGCTTACCCGCTAGCTCTGCCACCTTGAACCTCCTCGCGCTTGATTGAACCAGCGACGATACGCCGATCGCCTTCCACGTGGCTCTTGCAGGCGGCGAACTGCACGACAGACGTCGCCGACGTGCATAGGATGCGCGGCCATGAACCTTTCGATCAAACATCACCGTCTCGCCCGCCGGAGCGCCGCGCTCGCGGCGGCCGCTCTGTTGACCACGGCGGGAAGCGCACTGGCCCAGGTGCATCTCAGCGCGGGCTCGTTCTACAGCGGCAAGAGCACGGCGTGCCACCGTCCGACGATGCCCGGCACGAGATGCGTCTTCACCTTCCGCGCGAGCCATGGCGGCTTCGCGCTGCGCCTCGTCGGCGCGACCGTCGTCTCGACCTGGGAATGCCGCCATGGGGGCGGCCAGGCCCTGCTCGGCGGGAACGCCAGCGGGAACGTGCCGGTGCCGTTGTTGAGCCTTCAGGCGGGCGGCAAGCTCTCGGGGGGCGGCGGCACCGGTCGGCAGAAGATCGCGGTCACCGGGCACATCGCAGAAGCGGGCACCAAGGTCGTGCTGCGCTTTCACCTTGTCCACCAGCATTGCGTGACGCCGAAGGTGACGCTCTTCGAAGGCCTGGCCGCCGCTCACGGCGGGCACTGACGAGCCGGTAGTGCCAAACTGGCGAGGATGCCGATCCTCGCCACCGACTGGGCCACGATCTCGTCTCTCGCCACGGGCGCCGGCACGCTCGTGCTCGCGATCGCGACCTTCGCGGCCGTGCGCTCATCCAACCGCTCGGCGCGCATCGCGGAGGCTGCTCTGCAGGAGCAACGCCGGCCGCTGCTTGCACCCTCGCGCTTCGACGACCCCGTGCAGAAGATCATGTTCGTCGAGGGTCGCTGGGTCCGCGCAGAGGGTGGGCGCGCCGTCGCCGAGCACGACGACGGCCGCGTCTACCTCGCGATGAGCCTGCGGAATGTCGGCAGCGGCATCGCGGTCTGCCAGGGCTGGGTGGTGCGCGCCGGTCTCGGCTCCTCGCGGGAGATGCCCACGCACTCCTCGGTGGAGGACTTTCGACTTCAGACGCGCGACCTCTACGTCCCAAGCGGCGACATCGGGATGTGGCAGGGAGCGCTCCGAAACCCGGACGACGGGGTGCGCGCGTCAGTCGCAGAGGCGATCGACGCACGCGAAGCGCTGCATATCGAGCTGCTCTACAGCGACCTCGTCGGCGCCCAGCGAACGATCACGCGCTTCGGCGTGATCCCCGCAGGCGACGTTTGGATCGCGACGATGAACCGCCATTGGTACCTCGATTGGGACGGACCCCGGCCCGAGCGGGACGTGCTTGCAGCGGCGGACGTGATCCAGCGCGACAAGGAGGCCGCGGACAGGCTCTCCGAGGAGCGAAGCGCGACGCCGGATGGGGCGAGCGCCGCCGCCTCAGCCGCCGCGAACGGCGCAGGCGCGCGGGTCGAAGAGGCGGGCACCGCAGAGTCCGCGCGCCCCTAGGGCAGTCCTGGCGTCGCGCCTCGCGAGGCCGCGCGGCGAGGAGTAGTCTCGACCGACACGCCGCAACAACCACGATCGGATCCGGAGGTTCGATATGGCACGCAAGATGGCAGACTGTCGCCGCTTCGAGAGCGACAACAACTGCACGCTGACGATCATCGGCGAGGAGGACGAGGTGATCGATGCCGCCGTGCAGCATGCGGTTTCCGCGCACGGGCATGAGGAGTCCCCGGAAATGCGCGAGCAGGTGCGGGCGATGCTCGAGACGGAGGACAGCTACATGCCCGGAGCGCGGACGGCAGAAGCGTTCCCGGCTGGCTGACCAGCGCCCCCGTCGTCCAGCTCGAGCGCGCGCAGATATGCGGGTCAAACGGCTGGCGGGCGCGACACTCGCCGCGGCCCTCGCTGTGAGCGGCATCGCGGGCACGCCCGTCGCCTCCGCGGCACCCAGGCATGCCGCTGAATTCTTTGCGCGCAACCCGCAGGGCATGGTGTCCTGTGCGATCTACTCCGGGTACGCCGGGGTCACGCAGACGCTCTGCGAGAGCTACTCGCGCAGCCGCGAAGCGAAGACGACGCTCAGCGCCAGCGGGCGGGTCTCCGTTTGCATCGGGCACAACCCGACCAGAGACGCCTGCAACCTCGGGAACGCGGGCGAGAACGCGCCGACGCTCGGCTACGGCCGGCGAGTCGCGGTCGGCCGGTTCCGGTGCTCCGTGCTGCGCAAAGGGGTGAAGTGCACCGTTGCCGCGAGCGGAAAGGGCTTCCTCTTCAACCCCAAAGGGACGGTCGCGATCGGAGGGGCGCGCATCCGCCACGTCGGCTGAGAGCTCTCCGGGATTCCGCATGACCCGGCCCTCACCGGCGCCGCGAGCGGCGCCTCGGCGTACGCGTGAGCGCTAATGTTGGATTTGGCCGCGGCCACGAGCGGCGGCTACAAGGCGAGTGTTGATATGGCGCAAGAGGCGACGAAGACGGAATATGCGATCGCGCTTCTTGGCCTTGCGTACATCGGCGCATTCACGGCAGCGGAACAGGTCGCGGAGCTGGGCGGCTACACCTACCAGCAGATACGCAAGGTGTTCGGCGACGCGCCTGGCGAGGACGCGCGCGCTGCGCGCGCACGCACGCGCAGCACGGATCCACAGCTCCGCGCCTAGGCTGCGTTTGCGATCGTGCCCCGCGCCATGCGCGGTGCATGCACGTAGACCGCCACGCGCTCGACGCCCTCCGCGGCAATCGTGCCGAGCACGTCGACCTCGGCGAGCCGGTAGCGATGGGTCGCGATGCGCGCCGCATGCCGAAGCGCGCCGTCGTGTCCCACATCGAGCGTCGGGAACGGCTCGGCCACGGTCAGCTCGCGATCGGCTAGTGGCCCGTCCGCCAGCAATGCGCGCATCAGGCGCCCTCCCTCAGGCGGCCCTTGGCAGCTCGCCCGCGTAGCCGTAGACCGCGACGTTCTCCACGCCCTTCTCCGACTGCAGCCGCTCGATCCCGATCAGGTCGTAGACGTGGGTGGCGAAGCGCGTTTCCCGCTGGAGCACCTGTGGTGGCGTGTCCGCGGTCTCGATCTGCTGGTTCGCGAGTGGGCCGTTCTCGAGCAATGCGTACATGGTTCCTCCCTCACGGGTATTCAGAAGCTCTGCGCTCAACGTACGCCTGGCCGCGGACGGAAATCCTCCGCGAGGCCGAAGGCGCGCTGCGCGTTGCCCGCGAGGAACAGGCCGCGTGTCTGCTCGTCGAGGCCGAGCGCGTCGAGCCCCTCGAGCGCCTGCTCGGGAGCGATCATCGGGTAGTTGGAGCCGAAGAGCACCTTGCGCGCGCCACCTCGGCTCTTCATGTACGCCACCAGCTCGGAGGGGTAGCGGCGCGCGGTATACGCGGACGTGTCGATGTAGACGTGCTCGTGCTTGCGCGCGACCGCGACCATCTCCTCGGTCCAGGGGTAGCCGATGTGCCCGCACACGATCGTCAGCTCGGGGAAGTCGATCGCGACCTGGTCGATGTAAGGGATGGGACGCCCCGTCTCGGAGGGACGAAGCGGCCCCGTGTGCCCGACCTGCGTGCAGAAGGGTACGTCGAGCTCCACGCACGCGGCGTACAGCGGGTAGTAACGCCTGTCGGTCGGCGGCGCTTCCCAGAGCCACGGCAGCACGCGCAACCCCTTGAACCCGAGCTCGGCGATGCACCGACGCAACTCGCGAACCGCGTCCATCGGTCGCCGCAGGTCGACCGACGCGATCCCAGCGAGGCGGTCGGGGTGCGTCGCGACCCACTGCGCGACCTCGTCGTTGCCGATCATCTCCCCCTCCGGCCCCCACCACGCGCTGATCAGTCCCAGCGCGACGCCGCCGGCGTCCATCGCCGCGAGCGTAGCCTCGAGCGGAACCTCCGTATCGGGGATCTTGCCTCCCGTCCAGCGCCGCAGTGACGCGAACATGTCGTGCCCGAGGAAGCGGAGCGTGGGGTGCTGCATCCAGACGTCGACCGCCACGCAACGCAGCATGACGCGCGCCCATGGCGCGTGTCGCTCAGCCGCCGGCACCTCGTGTGCGCAAGCTCACACTCCGGTTCACCGCTTCACCACAAACGCGCGCGCCGGCGCCTCGTACAGTCGCCGCTCCTCTGCGTTTCTCCAGCGAAAGAGGAGCCGGGCGCCGTCCGCCGGCCACGGAGGACAGCGCATATCCCACGCTGGGCACGGCACGCGTCCGGCATAAGCCGAGAGATTGGAGGACGGCTGGGCGGAGTCGCGCAGGGGCGCCGCGAGCGGCGCCCCTGCGACCGGCCTATCCGGCGGGCGCCTCGCTCGCGCTCGCGTCGCGCAGCTCACGACGAAGGTCGCGGATCTCGTCACGCAGCCTCGCGGCCTGCTCGAAGCGAAGGTCGTCTGCCGCTTCGGCCATCTCCTCCTCGAGCTCCACGATGAGCCGCTCGAGCTCGTGCTGGGGCAGCTCCTTTGCCTGCGCGCGCAAAGCCCCGCGCCTGCGCGAGGACCGAGGCGCCTTCGACTCGCCCTGCAGGAACTCCGCGATGTCCGAGATCCCCTTCACGATCGTCTCCGGCGTGATCCCATGCTCCTCGTTGTAGGCGGTCTGGATCGCACGGCGCCTGTTCGTCTCGTCGATCGCCGCGCGCATCGCCTTCGTCTCGTGGTCCGCGTACATCAGCACCGTCCCCTCGACGTTGCGCGCCGTCCTCCCAATCGTCTGGATGAGCGACGTCTCGCCGCGTAGGAAGCCCTCCTTGTCGGCGTCGAGGATCGCCACCAGCGAGACCTCAGGAAGGTCGAGCCCCTCGCGCAGGAGGTTCACGCCCACGAGCACATCGAACTCGCCGAGCCGCAGCTCGCGGATGATCTGTATGCGCTCGAGCGTGTCGACTTCGGAGTGCAGGTAGCGGACGCGGAAGCCCATCTCGAGCAGGTACTGCGAGAGGTCCTCCGCCATCTTCTTCGTCAGCGTCGTCACGAGCACGCGCTCGTCGCGCTCGGTGCGCTTGCGGACCTCGTTCATGAGGTCGTCGATCTGGTTGCGCGTCGCGCGCACCTCGACCTGCGGGTCGACGATCCCCGTCGGGCGCACGATCTGTTCGACGACGCGCGTCGCCTGCTTGCGCTCGAACTCGCCCGGCGTGGCGGAGACGAACACGAGCTGCGGAGTCATCGAGAGGAACTCGTCGAAGGTCTGCGGGCGGTTGTCGAGCGCGGACGGCAGCCGGAAGCCGTAGTCGACGAGCGTCTGCTTGCGCGAGCGATCGCCCTCGTACATGCCGCCGAGCTGCGGCACCGTCTGGTGAGACTCGTCGATGAAGCAGACGAAGTCCTTCGGGAAGTAGTCGATCAGGCAGTACGGCCGCGCCCCCGCCATGCGGCCGTCGAGGATCCGCGAGTAGTTCTCGATCCCCGAGCAGAAGCCCATCTCGCGGAGCAGCTCCATGTCGTAGCGCGTGCGCTGCTGGAGGCGGTGCGACTCGAGCAGCCGTCCCTGCGCCTCGAGCTCGCGGCAGCGCGTGTTCAGTTCGCGGCCGATCTCCGCCACCGCGTCCTCGATCGTCCCCTCCTTGACGTTGTAGTGCGTCGCCGGCCAGATCCCCACGTGCTCGAGGTTGTCCTCGAGCACTTCGCCCGTCAGCGGGTCGAACGACTGCAGCCGTTCCACTTCGTCGCCGAAGAGCGTCGCACGGATCGCGGTCTGAGCGTAGGCGGGGAAGATCTCGAGCGTCTCCCCGCGGACGCGGAAGGTGCCGCGCTGGAGCACCGTGTCGTTGCGCGTGTACTGGATCGACACGAGCTTCGTGAGCAGCTCGTCGCGGTCGATCATCTCCCCCACCTTCAGGATCTGCATGTTCATCTCGTAGGTCTCGGGCGACCCCAGGCCGTAGATGCACGACACCGAGGCGACGACGATGACGTCGCGACGGGCGAACACCGCAGCGGTCGCCGCATGCCTCAGGCGATCGACCTCGTCGTTGATCGCGGAGTCCTTCTCGATGTAGAGGTCCTTGCTCGGGACGTACGCCTCGGGCTGGTAATAGTCGTAGTACGAGACGAAGTACTCGACGGCGTTCTCGGGGAAGAAGGTCCGGAACTCGTTGCATAGCTGCGCCGCGAGCGTCTTGTTGTGCGCGATCACCAGCGACGGGCGCTGGACCGCCTCGATGACGCCCGCCATCGTCATCGTCTTGCCGGTGCCCGTCGCGCCGAGCAGCGTCTGGAAGCGCTCGCCCGATCGCACGCCCTCTGCGAGCCCAGCGATCGCCCGCGGCTGATCTGCCGTCGGCGTGAACGTCGGATCGAGGCGGAACTCGGGCATCGTGGCGCTCACTACGGTAGCGCCGAGATTCCTACTCTCCGAGCCGCCTCGCGTAGGTCGATCGGTACGCGCTCTGAGCGGAGAGGACGCGTTCGACGTACGCCTTCGTCTCCGGGTAGGGGATGTCCGCGGCGCTCAGCGTGCGCCCTTCTTCGCGCGCCTTCGCGACCCATTCGTCGACCTTCCCGAGACCCGCGTTGTAGGCCGCGACGGCTGGCAGCTCGGCGCCTTGGTAGTGGTCGAGCAGGTAGCGCAGGTACCAGGTTCCGTAGGCGACGTTGATCTCCGGGCTCGCAAGATCACTCGTCGTGAAGTCGATGCCGCCGGTGCGCTGCGCGATGAAGGCGGCCGTTTCCGGGAGGATCTGCATGAGGCCAAGCGCGCCCGCCGAGGATTCGCGCGGGTTGAACTTGCTCTCGGCGTAGATGACGGCAGCGACAAACGCCGGGTCAAGATGCTTCTCGGCGGCCTGCGTGCGGATCACGCGTGCGTCGTTCAGCGGCAGCGTCAGCTGCTGGATCGTGCCGCTGACAACCGGCGCCAGCAGCTTCACGAGCAGCGCGAGTACCACGATCGCTGCAAGTGTGACCGCGATGCGCCGGCCGGAACCGGCCGAGCGAGGACGGCCGCGAAGCGGCTGCGCGCGGACCGAGCCCGAGCTCATCCGCGCAGCTTGCCAAGCACGTCCGACAGCTCGCGCCGGAGCTCCTCGACGCTGCCGTTGTTGCACACCACGAACGTCGCGAGTTCGGCCTTCTGCTGCTGCGAGAGCTGGCGCGCGACGCGGTCCTCCGCCCGGGCATGCTCGCGCGTCGCGGCGCGCTCGCTGCGCAAGCGCTCATCGGCGACGAGCGCGATCGTGAAGTCGCACGCCTTGTCCATGCCGGACTCGAAGAGCAAGGGCGTCTCGACGACGGCCGCGCGCGGCGGCGGCTCCTTCGCGCGTGCGAGCGCGAGCCACACGGCGACGCGCTCGCCAACGAGCGGCCACAGGAGGTGCTCGAGCCAGCTGCGCTCCTCGTCGCTGTCGAAGACCCGTTCGGCGACCGCCTGGCGACTGATGACGCCACCCGGGACCACCTCCTCACCCCAGCGCTCGACGATCGCCGCGCGCACACGGTCGCAGCAGTACAGCTCGTGCACGACCTCGTCGGTCGAGAGCACGTCCGCGCCGAGCTCGCACATCACCACCAGCGCGGTCGACTTGCCCGCTCCCATGCCACCCGTCAGGCCGACGAGCGGCACCATCGCCGTGACGTCGTCCCGCTCGGCTATCCCCGCATCCGCTACCGGCCCATCTCGCATCGCCGGCACCTCGGAGAGTCGCGCTCCGCCGTCAGTCCTTCGCCTGCTCGCCCGCAGGCTGCAAGACGCTCTCGCCGACGCCGTTCTCGGCGCCTGCGTCTCCGCTCGTCTCCGTCTCGGAAGCGTGCTCCGGCTGGTCGGCGGCCTCCGCGGCGGGCTCATCCGCGCTCACCGTCGTCTCGGGCGCATCATCTCCCGCCTCCGCGACCTCCTGGGCGCTCTCCGGCGCGACCTCGTCGATCGACTCGGCGGCGCCGTCGGCTGCCGGGACATCAGTGTCGGCAACCTCGGCGTCTGCCGCGGTCGCCGCGTCCTCGCTGCTCGCCTCCTCGCCGCCATCGCCCTCGGGCTCGCCCTCGCGCGGCAAGGGCAGAACCTGGTCCTCGACCCGCTTGGCCGACAGCGAGAGGCGACGGCGCTCAGAGTCGATCTCGAGGATCTTCACGCGAATCTCGTCACCTGGGTGCACGATCTCACGCGGATTCTCGACGTGGCGTGGCGCGAGCTCGGAGATGTGCACGAGCCCCTCGACGCCGTCGAGCACCTCCACGAAGGCGCCGAACGGGACGACCTTCGTGACCTTCCCGGCGAGTTCATCACCGAGGTTGTACGTGTCGACCATGCGCTGCCACGGGTCTTCCTGAGTCTGCTTGAGCCCGAGCGAGATGCGCTGACGGCTGCGGTCGATGTCGAGAACCTTGACCTGCACGGTGTCGCCGATCGTGAGCACCTCACTGGGATGGCGCACGTGGGACCACGACAGCTCGGAGATGTGGATGAGGCCGTCGATGCCGTCGAGATCCACGAAGGCGCCGAAGTCGACGACGTTCGAGATCTTGCCCTCGACGACCATTCCGGGCTGGAGGCGGTCGATGATCCGCTGGCGCACCTCCTTGCGCTCCTCTTCGAGCACCGCGCGGCGCGAGAGCACGACGTTGTTGCGCGTGCGGTTGAGCTCGATCACCTTCGCCTCGACCGTCGTGCCGAGGTACTGGTCGAGGTTCGGGACGCGGCGTATGTCGACGAGCGACGCGGGCAGGAAGCCTCTGATGCCGAGATCGATTATGAGGCCGCCCTTGACGACCTCGATGACCGTGCCCTCGACGGACTCGCCCGTGCGCGCCGCCTCCTCGATGCGCCGCCAAGCCTTCTCAAAGCGTGCGCGCTTCTTGGAGATGATGAGGCGCCCGTCCTGATCCTCCTTGGTGAGGACGATCGCATCGACCTCGTCGCCGAGCTGGACCTCGTCGTGCGGATCGACCGACTTTCGGATCGAGAGCTCGCTCGACGGGATGACCCCCTCGGACTTGTAGCCGATGTCGACGAGCACCTCGTCCTTGTCGATGCGCACGACATGGCCGGTGACGACTTCGCCCTCCTCTACGGGAGTGAGCGTCGCGTCGTAGTTCGGAACAACCTGGCCGTCGATCTCCAACAGCAGGCCGTTCGACCCCTCGACTACCTGACCATTGGACGCCTGGCCAAGGGGCTGCTCTGTAAGCGCTTGCACCAGCGGAAGCGTAGCGCAGGTAGGCAAAGGTCCCCCGCAACGCAACATTCGGGACCTGCGCGCGCCTTATGATGGGCAAATGCCCAGTCGAGCAACGAAGCGCGGCCATGCCAGGACCCCCTTACGCGGGGATTACGACGTCCTGATCTGCGGCGCTTCCTTCGCCGGTCTCGCGGTGGCGCGCGAGCTCGCAGGCAGCGGCGCGCGGGTCCTCGTTGTGGACCGCTACGAGATCGGAGAGCGCCAGACCTCGGCCTGCGGCATCCCCACCGCGTGGCTCGGTGCGCTCGCCCTCGAGAGCTCCCTGCGGCAGACCTTCTCCGAGCTCGTCGTGCACACGCCCGCGCGCACCTCGCGCTGGCGACTCCCCTGGACCTTCTCGACCTTCGACTATCGCGAGCTCTGCCGCTCCCTATGGCAGCACGCCGGCCTTCCCGCGGACGCCTTCGAGACCGCCACCGTCACCGGACGCAGCGGTCACGTCGTCGAGACCGACCGCGGCGAGCTGAGCGCACCACTGATCGTGGACGCTCTCGGGTGGCGCCGAGTGCTCTCGAACGAGAGCGCGATCCAGCCCCCCAACGCGCACCTGTCGCGCGGGCTCGAGGTGCATCCCTCGGGTAGCGGCGACCAGATGGAACTCTGGATCGACCCTCGTTACGTGCGCGCGGGCTACGCTTGGAGCTTCCCCGCGCGCGACGAGCTGCGGGTAGGCGTGGGCTCCTTCTGGCCGACCCACCACGTCAAGGAGCCCACGGTGCGCCTCGCGGGCGACCTGCGTCTGCCGGCCGTCAACTACCAGGGCAACTGGATCCCTCATCAGCTGCGAAGCGCGACCGAGGACGGTGTCTTCTTCGTGGGCGACTCCGCGGGCCACTGCCTGCCGGTCACCGCGGAGGGCATCCGCACCGCGCTCTACTTCGGCATTGCCTGCGGCCGCGAGCTGCGCGCCGTCTACGAGGGTCATCGCGATCGTGCCGCGGCCCTGCGACGCTACGGCGCGTTCTCGCGTGCTCATGCGTGGAAGTTCAGTTGGCTGCTGCGTGCCCAGCGTGCCGTTGGTGGGCTGAACACGACTCCGGCCATAACCGCGCTCGTGCGAGCGCTCGAGAACCCCCGCCTCGCCGCGTGGACGTTCACCCGCTACATGAACATCGCACCGCCGTCATTCGTGTCGGGCGGCGGGCACCGTGAGGCGCGGCGCACGTCTGCGGGGCGTCCCGTCCGCGCGCGCGCAGCAGCAGCACACCGCTCTTGAGCGCGGCCCCGGGGGCGACGGCGGCGCTAGACGGTGCCGATGGCGGCGGCGAGCCGGCGGATGCCCTCGTCGATCGCGGGCTCGGGGAGGTTTGCGTAGCCCACGAGGAGCTCGTCGTGCAGGACCTTCGGATCGGCGTAGCTGAAGCCGAGCGGGTAGACGGCGACCGATCGCCGGTGCGCCGCCTTCACGAGCTCGACGCCGTTCACGTCTCTGGGCAGTCTCACGACAGCGTGCAATCCGGCCGCGATTCCGGTCACGGTCGCCCGCGGCAGGTGACGCGCGACCGCGACGATCAGCGCCTCACGGCGGGCGCGATAGCGGCGACGCGCCTGGCGCAGGTGGCGGTCGTAATCGCCGCTCTCGATCATCCGTGCGAGCGCGAGCTGGTCGAGCGTGGGCGTGGTGCCGCCGGCGAGCAGATACTCATCCGCGACTCGCTCGAGGAGCCGCCCCGGAAGCACCATCCAGCCCAGTCGCAACGCGGGCGCAAGCGTCTTGCTCGCCGTCCCCATGTAGATGACGCGGTCGGGCGCGAGTCCCTGTAGCGACGCGAGCGGCGCGCGGTCGTAGCGGAACTCAGCGTCGTAGTCATCGTCCACGACCACGCCCCCGCGATCGCGGGCCCACTCGAGCAGCGCCGTGCGCCGCGCCGCGGTTAGCGCGACGCCGGTCGGTAGCTGATGCGCCGGAGTCACGATCACACCATCGAGCGCGCCGCCACGCGCCTCGAGACCCTGGAGCTCTTCGACCACCGCCCCCTCGCCATCCACGCCCAGGTAGCCGAGCCGCGCCCCGTGATGAGCGAGAATCGCGCGGTGCGGAGGCAGCCCGGGGTCCTCGACCGCGAGGTGCGGACTTGCTGCCAGCGCCCTTGCGATCAGAGCGAGGCCTTGAGCGGCCCCCGAGATTACGACGATCGCGTCCGCGTCCGCGACTACGCCCCGCACCCGCCGCAGGTGCCCGGCAAGCGCCCGCCTCAACTCGAGCGCCCCGCGAGCGTCCGGGTATCCAAACTGGGCCGCGCCCGCGCTTCGCAGCGTCTCGCGCACCGCGCGCGCCCAGGCCTTGCGTGGGAACGCCACGAGGTCGGGGTTGCCGGGGAAGAAGTCGAAGGCGGGCGCGGGCGGGTCGCTCCGCGCGTCGGGCAGCACCGGGGCATCAGCCGAGTCCGCGACAAACGTACCTGCGCCCGCGCGGGCAACGAGGTACCCCTCTGCGAGCAGCTGTGCGTATGCGTCCACGACGAGTCGGCGCGAGACGCCGAGGTCGCCCGCGAGCACCCTGCTCGCGGGAAGCCGCATCCCGCTGGGGAGGCGCCCCGAGCGCACCGCTTCGCGCAAGGCATCCTCGAGCTGCGAGCGCAGCGAGCGCCGCGAGCGGTCGAGGTCGATGAGCAGCTCCGGGCCGGGCGGTGCAGGCGGCTCGCTCGCGGCCGCCGCCGCACGACGATAAGTCGCAGAACTGGTACCCATAACTCTACCTGAAATGGTCCTTTGAAGGGTTCCACTCAGACAATATCGTCGGGCGCAAGACCCGAGTCGAAAGGAGCCACGATGACCCGCCTAGCTGGCGTCCCGCGCGAGAATGCAGGACCATTCGTACGTCTCGTCTATCGCATCGCCCGCAGCAAGGCGAAGGAGCTCACGGGCCAAGGCGAGCGCTCGCTCGAGCCGATCCAAATCTTCGCGCACGCTCCCCGCCTGCTCTTCGGCTACGGCGCCCTCGAGCAGAGCTTTGCCTCGAAGCCTCGCCTCGATGAGCACCTGCGCGCGCTCGTGACGTTGAAGTCCGCGGTGATGCAGGGGTGTGAGTTCTGCCGCGACATCGGCTCGCAGGAGGCCCGCCGCTCGGGGGTGAGCGACGAGCAGTTGCTCGACCTCCATCGCTACCGCGAGAGCGAGCGGTTCGATGCGCGCGAGCGGCTCGTCCTCGATCTCGCCGTCGGCATGACCGAGACGCCGGTGCAGGTGAGCGACGACCTTTTCGCGGCGCTGCGCGAGCAGTTCGACGACGCCGAGCTGGTGGAGCTCGTTGGACTCGTCGCGCTCGAGAACCTGCGCTCACGGTTCAACGGCGCCTTCGCGATCGGCGCCGCCGGGTTCAGCGAGGGCGCGGTTTGCGCACGGATGGAGGCCGCCACAGTTGAGCCGCGACGGAACCTCGCGGCCGTCGGCGCGTGAGCGCTCGCCAGACGCAGTGAAAGTCTTCGTAGCCGGCGGCACGGGCGCGATCGGCCGCCGCCTCGTGCCGATGCTGATCGCCGCGGGCCACCACGTGAGCTGCCTCGCGCGATCGCAGGCGCGCGCTTCGCAGCTGCGGTCGGCCGGCGCCGAGCCGATGATCGGCGACGCGCTCGACGAGCGCTCGCTGGCTCGAGCCGTGGAAGAAGCGGCGCCCGAAGCCATCATCCATCAGCTCACCGCGATCCCGGCGCGCATCGATCCCCGCCGCTTCGAGCGCGACTTCGCGCTCACCGATCGGCTGCGCACGGAAGCGACGGCGAACCTTGCCGCCGCCGCACGGCGCGGCGGCGCGCGCCTGATCGCCCAGAGCATCGTCTTCAGCTACGCGCCCGGGCCGCCCGGCGCTGTGCACTCCGAGGACTGACCCGCTCCTCGGCGACGAGCAGGCCGCGAAGGAGTTCCGCCACAGCGCGCGAGCGGTCCGCGAGCTCGAGCGGCTCGTCCGCGAGGTGGGCGGCGTCGCGTTGCGCTACGGCTACTTCTACGGCCCCGGCACCTCGATCTCGCCCGAAGGGTCGATTGCCGAGGACCTCGCGCGGCGGCGCCTGCCCGTGATCGGGTCCGGCGCCGGCGTGTGGTCGTTTATCCACATCGACGACGCGGCGTCCGCGACCGTCGCGGCGCTCTCCGCCGACGCGTCCGGGGCATTCAACATCTGCGACGACGACCCGGCTCCCGCCGCGCAGTGGCTGCCTGCGCTGGCGGATGCGCTCGGCGCCCCACGCCCGATGCGGGTGCCGGCCTTCATCGCGCGCCCGCTTGCGGGCCAGCACGGCGTCGCGATCATGACGCGAAACCAGGGCGCATCGAACGAGCGCGCGAAGCGCGAGCTCGGTTGGTCGCCTCGGTACGCGAGCTGGCGCGAGGGCTTCCGCAGCGGACTCGCGTAGCCCAGCTCAGCGGCGCACGCGAGCCGTGAGCGTGACGAGCGCCGCGCTGCTCGCCGGCACCGGCACGACCAGCAAGCCGTGCCTCGCCGCGACGCGCGGGAGCGGCAGCTTCGGCTTCCACGCGCCGCTGGCGCCGGCTTCGCTGCCACCGAGCGTGACGTGCGAGAGCGCCGCCGGCGCGGGACCCGTGAGGCGCATGATCGAGCCGCGAGCGAAGCGCGCGGGGACCCGGAGGCGCGCGAGCCTTGGCCGCGTGTCGGGCGCCGCGAAGTTCACGAGCACGACGTCAAGGCGCTGCACGCGCCCGGTGCGGCGCACGAACGCGGCGGAGCTGAGATCCGGGTCGTCCGTGCTGGTCGTGCTGACGGGCACGTCGCCCTCCAGGCGCGCGGCCATCAGCAGCGCGTACCACTCCGGGTTGCGGGTGGAGCCTCCCGCGTGCGAGCACGAGCGGGCTGTATGCCCCCGGCTCGTCGAGGAGGTCGTGGAAGTTCAGGCCCGCGAGTCCCGCCCGCATCGCGCGCACCGCCCAGTCGATCGCCCACAGCGCCGAGGCAAACGAATTGCTCACGCCGGGCTCGCCGTGGCACGAGATGTTGTTGGTCTCGTCGACTCGCAACGGCGTCGCGCTCGCGCGCGCGATCGCGCGCAGGCGAGCGAGCATGTCCATCTCCGCACGGCGCACCGCGGTCGCGGTGAGGTCGGCGATCGTCGGCCTGAGGTAGTTGCAGCTCGTGAGCGAGTAGAAGTGGTCGGTGAGCAGGCGTGCATGCCGTCGTCCGATGAGCCGCACCCAGCGCAGAGGCACGACTCCGCTCGAGACATCGGGGGCCGCGATCGGGGCTCCGCGCACGGTGGTGTCGATCGCGTGTCGGTAGGCCGCCACCTGGCCAAGCCAGCGTTGGACGTCCCAGCCGAGTGGCCGCAGGCCTTCGTTGACGTACGCGTTCGGCTCGTTGCCGAGCTCGACGCCCGCAAGGCTCGCGCCAAGCTGTGTGCGCGCGGATGCGGCCTCGGCTGCGGCGGCGGCCGGGTCGTAGTGGCCCAGATTGACGGTGAGGAGAACGCCCCAACCGGTTCGCTTCGCGAGCCTACCGATGCCCGCGAGCTCGGCGGGCGTCACCGCTGTGCTCGCCCATGCGGGAAGCGGCGTTCCAGGAGGGGCCCACGCCGTCGACTTGTCGGCGCTGACCCCGCCAAGGCGGATGACGCCTCGTCCGAGCGAGCGCAGGAACTCGGCGAGCGTGTCGCGCCGCCCGTAGCGCGAGAGCAGCGGTATCGCTTCCCCCTCGAAGGACAGGCCGAGGAAGTTCGCGGGCACCGGCGGCCCCGTTGGGCGCAGTCCAACCCGCACCGTGACGCCCGGGTCCGCGGGTGCGCCCAGCAGCGAGCTCGGGAGGGCGACCCACACGACGCCTGTCGCGAGCGCCGCGAGCGCCGTCAGCATGAGCGCAAGGAGACGCGCGCGCGCCGTGCGAGCGCTCGGGTGCCGCACCGCTAGCGCCGCACCACGAGAAAGACGCCGAGGACAAGTACGACGAGACCAACGACGCGCGTCGCCGAGAGCTGCTGGCGCGCGATCCCCAGGAGACCGAAGCGGTCGATCACGGCTGAGACGGCGAGCTGCCCCGTGATCACCGCGGCCGTCACCCCGGTCGCGCCGAGCGTCCGTACCGCGACGAGCGCGACCGCCACGTAGACGGCGCCGAAGAGCCCGCCGATGAGCGCCCACCACGGAACGGAGCGCACGTTGCGAAGTGTCGAGAAATCACCATGCGTCGCGACCGCGGTGACGACGAGGAGCGCCGCCGTGCCCACCAGGAACGAGAACGTCGCGGCCTGGAAGCGGCCGACCGAGTTGCTCAGCCGAGCGTTGACCGGCGCCTGCATGCCGACCAGACAGCCGGCGACGACGGTCAGCACGACCGCGAGCGGCCTGCTCACTTCGCCTCTAGCCAGTTGCCACCCACGCCGACATCCACCGCGAGCGGCGGATCGTGCGACCACACGCCGCACATCTCACGCTCGATCAGCTGCGCCGCGCGTCGCCCATCGCCCGCGAGCTCCTCGGGTGGGCCTTCGAAGAGCAGCTCGTCGTGGATCGTCAGCACGAGCCGGGTCGCGAGCTGCTCCTCCGAAAGCGCGCGCTGACAGCGCACCATCGCGAGCTTGATGATGTCGGCGGCCGTGCCCTGGATAACGGTGTTGACCGCGAGCCGCTCGCCCGCGCTCCGCACCTGGGGGTTGCCGGAGCGAAGCTCCGGGATCTGCCGCCAGCGGCCCCAGAGCGTGCGCACGTGCCCCTCCCGCGCCGCGCGCTCGATCGTCTCGCTCATGAACTGCGCGACGCGTGGGAAGCGCTCGAGGTACGCCTCGATGAACTCCTTCGCCTCCTCGCGCGGGATGTTCAAGCGGTCGGCGAGCCCGTAGTCCGAGAGCCCGTAGACGATCCCGTAGTTGATCATCTTCGACTTCGAGCGCATCCCCGGGTCGATCTCCGAGGGCGCGACTCCGAAGACCTGCGACGCGGTCGCAGTGTGAACGTCCTCGCCGCGCTTGAAGATCTCCATCAGCACGGGCTCGTCCGCGACGTGCGCGAGCACCCGCAGCTCGATCTGCGAGTAGTCGGCCGACAGCAGGAGCTTCCCCGGCTCCGCCTCGAAGCACTCGCGGATCTCGCGGCCGAGCGGCGTCCGGATCGGGACGTTCTGCATGTTCGGGTTGGTGCTCGAGAGGCGGCCCGTCTGCGCCACGGCCTGCAGGAACGTCGTGTGAATTCGCGAGCGCTCGTCGACGAGCCCGGGCAGCACGTCGAGGTACGTCTTGATGAGCGTGCTGAGCTCGCGCCAGCGCTCGATTGCGGGGATGATCTCGTGCTCGTCGCGGATCGCCTGGAGCACGCGGGCGTCGGTGGAGAAGCCGGTCTTGCCGCGACGCTTGCGCGAGAGACCCAGCTTCTCGAACAGGATCTGCGAGAGCTGGGCGGGCGAGGCGATCAGGAATTCCTCGCCAGCCAGCTCGAAGATCCGCTTTTCGAGCGTCCCGATCTCCTCTCGCACGCGCGCCGTGATCCGTTCGAGGAGCTCGACGTTCAAGCGCACGCCGATCAGCTCCATCTCGCGCAGGACGCTCACGAGGGGCAGCTCGATGTCGCGCATCAGGCTGTCGAGCCCCAGCTCGACGAGCTGCTCGCGCTGCCACTTCGAGAGCGCCCGCACGAGCAGCGCGTCGGCCGCCGCGGGGTCCTCGACCTCGGTCTGCAACCCGAGCTCCTCAGCGAGCTCGCGCAGTGGATAGCCGCGGCGCGCCGGATCCAGGAGGTACGCCCCGAGGAGCGTATCGTGGACGAGGTTCGGAGGCACGAGCCCGAGCGCCTTCGCGTCGTGCGCCACGACGGCGCGCGCGCCGGACGCCTCGACGACTTCCGCGGCGTCCTCGCACTCCCCGATCAAGACCTCCTTCCGCTCGCCGGCGATCACGCCGAAGCGCCACGCGGGGCCCTCGCTGAACAGCGCATCCTCGGGCACCTCGTTCGGCCGCGCCGCGACGTAGAGCTCCGGTCCCGTGAGCTTCGCGATGTCCGCGACCGTGCCGGCGCGGACCGTTGCGCTGAGCGCACTGGTTGCGCCGCGCGCCGCCTGCAGCGCGCCCTGGCCTGCGCTCGTGGCGTCCGCGAGCGCCTCTTCCAGGCGCTGCAGCGGCGCCCGCATCTCGAACTCGCGGAAGATCTCGAGCAGTCCCGTGAAGTCGGGCTCGCCCGTGAGCTCGCCGTGAACCTCGACCTCGAGATCGAGGTCCCGGCGCATCGTCGCGAGCTGCTTCGAGAGCCGCGCGTCCTCGCTGTGCTCGATCAGGTTCTGCTTGCGCTTGGGTCCGCTGATCTCCTCGATGTGCGCGAGCACCCCCTCGAGGGATCCGAAGCGCTGTATCAGCTCGCTCGCCGTCTTCTCGCCGATGCCCCGCACGCCCGGGATGTTGTCCGAGGTGTCTCCCTTGAGGCCGTAGAAGTCCGGGATCAGCTCGGGTGCGATCCCGTAGCGCTCGATCACCGCGTCGCGGTCGTAGATCTTGGTGTCAGTGACGCCCCTCGTGGTGGCCATCACCTCCACGAAGCCGTCCTCGTCCACGAGCTGGAGGACGTCGCGATCCCCGGTGACGATCATCACGGGCACGGGGGGCGAGGCGGTCCGCGCGCGCTCGCTCAGCGATGCGATGACGTCATCCGCCTCATACCCGGGGACGGTGAGGTTGCGATAGCCGAAAGCCTCCACGAGCCGCTCCATCGCCGGCCACTGCGCGCGCAGGAGATCGGGACGCTCGCGGCGCTGTGCCTTGTACTCCGGGAAGAGCTCGGAGCGCCCGGAGCTTCCCGCGTCCCACGCGACCACCGTTGGGCGCACCCCGTATTCGCTGACGATCTTCACCAGCATCGACGCGAAGCCGAAGATCGCGTTCGTGGGCACGCCGCGGGAGGTGGCGATCGATTCGGGCAACGCGAAGAAAGCGCGGTAGACGAGGCTCGGTCCGTCGATCAGGAACAGACGCTCGCCGGGGGTCGCATCGCCGCCCGGAACTGGCGCCTCAGCGCTCTCTGCGGCCGTCGATGTATGCGCGGTCATGCTCACCACCACTCGCCCGCGCACTTTAGAGTGCACGCGATGAGCCATACCCCGAGCGCGCAATACCGCCTCATGATCCGCGTCAAGCTCGACGACGTGCAGGGCACCCTCGCCCTGCTCACGGGCGCGATCGCGGACGCCGGGGGACTCGTCGCAGCCGTCGATCTCGTGGAGGCCAACTCGGACGGCAGCGTTCGCGACGTCGTCGTCGACGCCGTCGGGCAGGCGCATTGGACGGAGATCCTCGCGGGGATCGAAGCGCTTCCGGGTGTGAGCGTGATCGACACGACGGATCGCACCTTCCTGCTGCACGTGGGCGGGAAGATCGAACAGCACAACAAGCAGCCACTGACCTCGCGCGAGGACCTCTCGATGGTTTACACGCCCGGCGTCGCGCGCGTGTGCCTCGCGATCGCGGAGGACCCCGACAAGGCGTTCCAGTACACGATCAAGCGCAACACGGTCGCCGTCGTCTCCGACGGCACGGCGGTGCTGGGCCTCGGCGACCTCGGCCCGGCCGCGGCGATGCCGGTGATGGAGGGAAAGGCTTGCCTCTTCAAGGAGTTCGCGGGCGTCGACGCGTTCCCGATCTGTCTCGACACGAAGGCCACGGACGAGATCGTCGACGCCGTGAAGCGGATCGCTCCCGCATTCGGCGGCATCAACCTCGAGGACATCTCCGCGCCCCGTTGCTTCGAGATCGAGGAGCGCCTGAAGGAGGAGCTCGAGATCCCTGTGTTTCACGACGATCAGCACGGCACCGCCGTGGTCGTGATGGCGGCGCTGCTGAACGCGGTGAAGCTCACGGCGCGCCGGCTCGAGGACCTCCACGTGCTCGTCATCGGCCTCGGTGCCGCGGGGATCGCGGTCACGAGGATCATGCGCGAGGCGGGCGTGAGCCACATCATCGGCGCCGACTCGCGCGGCGCGCTGCACGTGGAACGCGCGGACTACGCGGACGGCTCGATGCCGGCGGCTAAGCGGTGGTTTGCGGAGGTGACCAACGCGGAGCTCCGCGATGGGTCGCCCGCGGACGTGATCGAGGGGGCGGACCTCGTCATCGGCGTGTCGGGTGCGCACGCGCTCCCCGCCGACGCGCTCGCGCGCATGAATGACGACGCGATGGTCTTCGCGATGGCGAACCCGAATCCCGAGGTGAACCCCGAGGAGGCGGCGCCGCACGTGCGGATCATGGCGACCGGCCGCTCGGATTACCCCAACCAGATCAACAACGTCCTCTGCTTCCCGGGCATCTTCCGCGGCGCGCTCGACGTGCGCGCGCCGAAGATCACGGAGGAGATGAAGATGGCGGCCGCGTGCGCCATCGCCGAAATCGTCCCCGACGATGAGCTGCGCGAGGACTACATCATCCCTTCGGTGTTCAACCGCGAGGTCGCACCCGCGGTCGCCGCCGCGGTTGCGGAGGAGGCACGTGCGGCGGGCATCGCGCGCGCGGGCCAGCAGGTCGGCTTCGCCCAGAGCGACACTGCCATGAGCGCCTCGCAGAGCACCATCAAGCGGACGGCCGACGAGCGGGGTCATGTCGTGAAATGAGAAGTGTCGCGCGATGCGCGTGACGATCACCGGCGCAAGCGGCCTTCTCGGAAGCGCGCTCGTGAAGGCCCTCGGCGAAAGGGGGGACGAGGTCAGCGTGCTCTCGCGCCAGCCCGAGCGGGCGCGGAAGCGACTCGCGGGCGCAGCGGACGTCGCGCATATCTACGAGTGGGATCCCGGGGCCGGCACCCCGCCGCCGGATGCGCTGGCGGGCCGCGACGCCGTGGTGCACCTCGCGGGGGAGACGATCGCGCAACGCTGGGGAGCGGGCGCGAGGGCGCGGATCAGGGACAGTCGCGTGTTCGGGACCCGCTATCTCGTCGACGCGCTTGCCGCCCTTGGCTCCGGCTACGGCGAGCGCCCGCGCGTCCTGGTGAGCGGATCCGCGATCGGCTACTACGGCGCGCATGGAGACGAGCCGCTCGACGAGGAGGCGCCCGCCGGTATCGGCTTCCTCGCCGAGCTCTGCGTGGCCTGGGAGGCCGAGGCGGCGCGCGCGAATAGCCTCGGCGTACGCGTGGCGCAGCTACGGACGGGCGTCGTGCTCGACCCGCAAGGAGGCGCGCTGGCAAAGATGCTCCCACCCTTCCGGCTCGGCATCGGCGGACCCGTTGCGAGCGGGCGCCAGTACGTCTCCTGGATCCACCGCGACGACCTCGTCGGGATCGTGCTCGCCGCGATCGACGACGAGCGCTGGTTGGGTGCCGTCAACGCCACCGCGCCCGCGCCGGCGAGAAACGCGGAGCTCTCGCGAGCGCTGGGCCGCGCCCTGCAGCGGCCCGCGCTCGTGCCCGTGCCCGGGCTCGCCTTACGGCTGCGCTACGGCGAGATGGCGTCGTTGATCACGACCGGAGCGCGCGTCATGCCCGCGAAGGCGCTCGTCCTCGGCTACCGCTTCCGCTTCGCGGACCTCGACGCGGCCCTGCGCTCAGTGCTCGCGTGAGGTGCGGCGCGCGCGGCGGCCGTCAGCCGCCCGCGGGCCGCACTTCGAAGGACCGCAGGAAGACAGGTCGCCCGTTCACGACGCGGTCGACGCCATAGCGCGTCAGCGTGGTTTCGCCGTTCGGCTGCATCGAGTAGCGGCCGAGCACCGACTGACGGTTTTTGATCGCAAAGAAGTGGTCGATCACGTCCTCACGGCTGTTGCCGTGGCGGCCCGCTGCGCGGATCGCCGCAAGCGTTGCGCTCATCGCCTCGTAGCCGGCGAGCGCGTAGGGCGTCGCGGGTTCGTGAAAACGCGCCGCGTAGCGGGCAAGCACGGTCCGCGCCGGCGGCGGATAGAGGTCGAGCGCGAGCCACGGGGTCGTGATCAGCGTCTGCCGCGCGGCGACGCCGATCTGCGAGGTGAACGCGTCGCTCGCGAGTTCGTGCGAGCCGAGGAGGCGCAGCGTGGGGTCCGCGCTGTTCAACGCACGCCAGAGGTCGGCGGTGCCGGCTTCGACGGGTCCACTGAAGAACACGGCCTGCGCGCCGCTCGAGGCGACCTTCTTCGCCTCCGGCGTGAATTCGCCCGCGGATTCGAGATCCAGCCGGTCGTCGCCCACGACGGTGATGCCTGCGCGTTCGGCGGCCCCCGTGACGAGCGTGGCGAGCGAGATGAAGAACGGGTCTTCGGTGCTGAGGACGTAGATTCGCTTGATCCCGGCCCGGCGCATGAGCGCCACCTGCGCGGCGGCCTCGACAGGATCGCCGGGGAGCAGGCGCCCGAATGTGAACCTCCCCGATGGGTAGAAGCGGGCGGGCTCGTCCTGTCCCGCGTCGAGCGATGAGGTAAGCCCGACATAGGGGCTCCCGGGGCTCACCTGGAGGATCCCCGCGCCGTTGATCAGCGGCAGCGAGACGGCCGTCGCACCGGAGTCGTAGTCACCGAGGTACGCGATCGCGTCGTTGTCCTGGGCTGCGTACTTCGCGTTCGTCGCCGTGACGCCGGGTTCCCAGCGGCCGCTGGAGGCGCCGGAGTCGTCGAGCGAGGAGTAGTTGATGCGGAAGCGGCCGACCTCCCCCCCGACTTCTGCGAGCGCGAGCTTCTCGCCGTTGACCATCTGCCCGGAGGCAGCCGCATCTGCGCCGTGCAGCGGCAGGCTGGAGTAGATCGTCAGGTTGTGACCCTGAACGGGTTCCGCGGTCGAGACCGACACGCCGCCACAGCCCGCCGGCAGCAGCGCCAGCGCGGCGAGGAAGAGCCAGCGTACGCGCACCAGCGCGTCGCTACCGGCGGCGCCCGGGCAGGTACTTGGCGAGGATCCGCAGGCTCGCGCCGAGCAGGATGACGGCGAGCGCGAGCAGGAACGAGTCAAAGCTGGTGAGGTTCACCGTCGGACTGATCGTCCAGAGGACGATCCAAAGGACGACGCCCCCGGTCACGGCGAGGATCAAACCCATGGCGCGCAATCGTATAGGTAGCCGCGCCGGCGGCGCGGCGCACGTACGGGCGCCCTACCCGTCGAGGCCGTGGGCGATTGTGGAGAGCGCCTCCCCGACCGCGGCGGCCGGGTCATCCGACTCGCCCGCCGCGCGCACGAGGCGCGTGCCAACGATCACTCCGTCGGCGCCCGCGTCGGCCGCCTCGCGCGCGTGCTTCGCGGTGCTGATCCCGAAGCCGAGCGCGACCGGCACGTCGGTGCTCGCCTTCGCGCGCTCGATCACCTCCGCAAAGCGCTTCGGCAGCGCCGCTCGCTCTCCGGTCGTTCCGACCACGGAGACGGCATAGAGGAAGCCCCGCGCCCTTGCTCCGATCTGCGCGAAGCGCGCGGCCGGCGTCGTCGGCGCCACGAGCGGCACTAGTGCCAGGCCGAGCGCGTCGGCTCGCTCGAGCAACTCGGCGGACTCCTCGTACGGCAGATCGGGGACGATCAACCCACAGGCGCCGCTGCGCGCGAGGCGCTCGAGGAACGCCTCTGCACCCGGCGCGAGCACCATGTTCGCATAGCACATCAGTACCACGGGCACGCTCGGAGCAAGCGCGCGGACGACCTCGAATACGCCAGCGACGTTCGCGCCCGCCGCGAGTGCTCGCGTGCCCGCCTCGTGGATGACGGGCCCGTCGGCGAGCGGGTCGGTGTAGGGAACTCCGACCTCGAGCAGGTTCGCGCCCGCGCCCAAGCACGCATCGCCGATTCGCAGGGACTCCTCGAGCGTCGGGAAGCCACCCATCAGGTAGGGCATCAGCGCCGCGCGGCGACCGTGCAATGCAAACGCCTCCGCGATTCGCGTGAGCCCGCTCGTCGCCGCCTGAGCGCCTGCGGCCGGAGCGCCCTCGCCGACGCTCGCGAGGTCGCTCATGACTGTGCGAGGACCTCGGCGAGATCCTTGTCGCCACGTCCCGAGAGACACACTAAGTCGAGCTCGCCGTCCGTCTGCGAGAGCAGCCATGCGAGCGCATGCGCTGTCTCGAGCGCTGGGATGATGCCCTCGAGGCGCGCCATCTCCCGGAAGCCTTCGAGTGCCTCATCGTCGGTGACCGCGACATAGCGGGCGCGCTCGGTGTCGCGCAGCAGCGCGTGCTCGGGCCCCGCGCCCGGGTAGTCGAGCCCCGCCGAGACCGAGTGCGCCTGGACGATCTGGCCCTCCTCGTCCTGCAGTACGGCCGAGAGCGACCCGTGGAGGATCCCCGCGCGTCCGCCGACGGTTAGGGGAGCGCCGTGGCGGCCACTCTGAAGCCCCTCCCCTCCTGCCTCCACGCCGATCAGCTCGACGGCCGCGTCGGAGAGGAACGCTGTGAACGTGCCGATCGCGTTCGAGCCCCCGCCGACGCACGCGATCACGCGCGCGGGCAGGCGGCCGGCATGCTCCAGGAGCTGCGCCCGCGCCTCGTCGCCGATCACGCGCTGAAGGTCGCGGACAAGCGCTGGGTACGGGGCCGGCCCGACGACGGACCCGATGACGTAGTGCGTCGTCTCGACGTTCGTGACCCAGTCTCGGATTGCCGCCGAGACCGCCTCCTTGAGTGTTCGCGCCCCGACCTCGACGGACTTCACCTCGGCCCCCAGGAGCTCCATGCGCTGGACGTTCGGTCGCTGGCGGCGCACGTCCTCGGCGCCCATGTGGACGACGCACTCGAGCCCGAGCAGGGCGCACGCGGTGGCCGTCGCGACGCCGTGCTGGCCCGCGCCCGTCTCGGCGATCACGCGGGTCTTGCCCATGCGCCTTGCCAGGAGCGTCTGCCCGAGCGCGTTGTTGAGCTTGTGCGAGCCGGTGTGTGCGAGGTCCTCGCGCTTCAGGTAGACCGGCCAGCCGAGGCGCTCGGAGAGCCGGCGTGCATGGTAGAGCGGCGTCGGGCGGCCGACGAAGTCGTGCAGCAGAAGATCGAGCTCCGCGCGGTAGTCCGGGTCCTCACGCGCTTGGAGCCACGCTTGCTCGAGCTCCATGAGCGCGGGCATGAGCGTCTCCGGCACATATTGGCCGCCGTAGCGCCCGAAGCGATGCTCGAGCGCGCGCTCGCCGCGGCTCGCGTTCACGCGGCCGACCCAACCGCCGAAGGACCGGGAGAGCCTTCGACGCCGGAGATCCCCGCATGCCGCACCGCCTCGAAGAACGCGCGCAGCTTCTGTGGGTCCTTGCGGCCCGGGGCCGCCTCGGTGCCGCTCGCGGTGTCGACGGCGTAGAGCCCGCGCGCCTGCGTCGCGGCGATCGCGGCGCCCACGTTCGACGCCTCGAGGCCTCCGCTGAGGATCATCGGCACGGCCGAGCGGCGCGCCTCGAGGAGGCTCCAGTCGAAGGGCTCGCCCGTGCCGCCACGCAGCTCGCGCTTGCGGGGCGCCAGCGCGCCGGCGTCGAAGAGATGGAAGTCCACATGGAATCGCTCGGCGTCCTGCACGTCACCGCTTGCGCGCACCTGCAGCGCCTTGATCACGCGCGCCCCGGTGCGACGTGCCACCTCGGTGCAGAACGATGGACCCTCGTCGCCGTGCAGCTGCACGAGACCCAGGTCGAGCTCGCGGGAGAGCTCTGTGATCTCGTCCAGCGAGGCATTCACGAAGACGCCGCAGAGCGCCGTTCGGCGTCGCAGGGAAGCGGCGATTCTGCGCGCCTCCGGCAGTGAGCAGCGGCGGGGGCTCTCGGCGTAGAAGACCATGCCGATCGCCCATGCGCCGAGGGTCGCCGCGAGCTCGGCGTCCTCGAGACGCGTTATCCCGCAGATCTTGACGTTCGGATCTCGGCCAGCCATGACTGACACGGTAGCGCCGGCTCGGCGGCCACCGCTGTCGCGCGGCTAGCCTTCGGGCCTTTCGGTCGTGCTGCCGGAGCTGGGAAGCTGTGACGGGCGGCTCGAGAGCGTCACCTTGACGCTCTTGTGTTCATAGCCACCGCCCCCGGACTTCGGCGCGAGCACTTCGATCGTCACCGTTTCGCCCGGCTTCTTGGAGCCGATTTCGGAGGCGAGCGCTTCGGAGCTCGGGATCGCCTTGCCGTCGATGCCGGTGATGATGTCACCGCCGACTTCGACCGCGGCGCCGTTCACCTTCGCTTCGACATTGCCGCCCTTGATCCCCGCCTTTTCGGCGGGCGTACCGGACTGCACGCGCTCGACGAGCGCCCCTTCCTTCACCGGCAGGTTGAGGCCAGCAAGCGCGCCGTCGATCGTGATCGTCTCGACGCCGAGATAGGCTTCCTGCACGGTTCCGCCCTTCTCGAGCGTGCTCAGCTCGGACTTCGCCGTGTTGATCGGGATCGAGAAGCCGATGCCGATGTTGCCGTCGGTGCCTGCGGTCTCGATCTGCGAGTTGATGCCGATCACTTCGCCGCGCGCGTTGAGCAATGGACCGCCGGAGTTGCCGGGGTTGATGGGCGCGTCGGTCTGGATCACGTTCGTGATCGTGAAGCCGTTGGGCGCGCTGATCTGGCGCTGCAGAGCAGAGATGACGCCGGTCGTGAGAGTGCGGTCGAGGTCGAACGGGTTGCCGATCGCGAGCACCGGTTCACCGACCTCCACGGTGCTCGAGTCGCCGAGCCGCAGCGGGTGAAGCGTGAGCCCTTCGGTCGGAATGCGCAGGACGGCGAGGTCCTTCGACGGATCCTTGCCGACGACCTGGGCGCTGACGGTCTTGCTGTGTTCGCCAAGGCTGACGGTGACCTTCGTCGCGTTCTCGACGACGTGCCAGTTCGTCAGGATCGTGCCGTTGGAGTCGATCACGAACCCGGACCCCGTGTCGGTGGCCTGCTGACCTTCGCCACCACCACCGCCACCGCCGCCACGGAAGAGTTCGAAGGGCGATTCGGTGTGGTGCACGACGGTGGAGCTCACGAAGACGACGCCCGGGGCATCGCGTTCGTAGATCTCGTGGGCGGTGAGCCCTTCGCCCTTCTGCTGGGAGCTCGCGTTCGTCGGCACGACGGGAGCCTGTTCGATGCGCGTGACGGTGCGCGTCGAGGAGCTGAGGCCGCCGGCGGCGGCGACGATCGCAACGACGACGCCACCGCCGATGAGAGCAGAGATGAACGGGATGAGGAAGAGACGCCTGGAGCTCATGTGGGGATCATGATGGAGGGGGCCTCTGAAGAGCTTCTAAAGCCCGCCATCGCATTTCATTAAAGAATCATTTGCCTCCGATGAGGGCTTCGAGGGCACTCGCGGGGTCGCTCGCGCGCATGAGCGACTCGCCGATCAGCGCCGCATCCACGCCCGCCTCGCGCAGGCGCTCCAGCTGCTGAGCCCCTTCGATGCCGGACTCCGAGACCACCGTCACGCCGGCGGGCACCTCTGGCATCAGGGCAAGCGTAGTGCCGATGTCAACGGTGAAATCGCGCAGGTCGCGGTTGTTGATGCCGATCAGATCCGCCTCTGCGGCGAGCGCGCGGCGGAGCTCCTCGCGGCTGTGGACCTCGACGAGCGCGTCGAGACCGAGCGCGCGCGCCGCCTCCCGCAGGCCGGCCAGCTCCTCGTCGCTCAGCGCGGCGACGATCAGGAGCACGGCATCGGCTCCCGCCTCGCGCGCCTCGCGGAGCTGGTAGGGGTCGACGATGAAGTCCTTGCGCAGCAACGGCACCGCGCAACTCGCGCGCGCCACGCGCAGATCCTCGAGCGAGCCGCCGAAGTGCGGCTCCTCTGTGAGCACGGAGATCGCGCTCGCGCCTCCTTTGGCGTAGGCGAGCGTGATCTCCCCGACCGCCGCATCCTCCCGCAGGACTCCCGCCGAGGGGGAGCGCCGCTTGAACTCCGCGATGACTGCCAGCTCCGGCCCCGAGAGAGCCTCCTTGAGGCCGGCATGCTCCGGTCCCCCGGCCACCGGCGGCCCCTCGTCTCGCAGCGGGGCCTCGCGCTTTCGCCGCTCGACCTCTGCGCGTGTGCACGCGAGGATCTGCTCGAGGACGTCCGGCCTGGTCTTCGCCGTCGCGCTCATCGGCCGCTGGCACCTGCGGTGAGCTCGTCTTCGCCCGCCGGCGCATGCCTGCGGCTCGCCTCCACGTAGCGATCGAGCGCCTGCGTCGCACGGCCCTCGGCGACTGTCTCCCTTGCGGCTTCGACCCCCTCCGCGATCGTCGCCGTCGCGCCCGCCGCGTAGATCGCGGCGCCGGCGTTAATAAGCGCGAGGTCGGCCCGCGCGCCTTCTTCGCCCGCGAGAATCGCGCGCGTCACTGCGGCATTCGCAGCCGGATCGCCGCCACGGAGCTCCGTCGGCTGCTCGCCCGTGGACGCCTCGATGCCCACCTCCTGAGGGCGCAGCATGTAGCTCCGCACCTCCTCGCCGTTGACCTCCACGACATGAGTCGGCGCAACTGCCGAGATCTCGTCGAGACCGTCATCGCTAGCGACGACGAGCGCCCGATCGATGCCGAGCTTCGCGAGCGCCCCCGCGATCGTCTTGAGGACGCGTCGGTCGGAGACGCCCAGCAGCTGGCGCCGCGCGCCCGCAGGGTTCGTCAGCGGCCCCAGGAGGTTGAAGATCGTGCCCACCGCGAGCTCGCGTCGCACCGGGATCACGAAGCGCATCGCCCTGTGGTGCGCGGGCGCAAACATGAAGCCGAATCCCGCCTCTTCGATGCACGCCGCGACGGCATCCGCGTCGAGGTCGATGCGTGCGCCGAGCGCCTCGAGCAGATCCGCAGAGCCCGAGAGGCTCGTCGCCGAGCGGTTTCCGTGCTTTGCCACCGCGCACCCGGCGCCCGCAGCGATCAGGGCCGCGGTCGTCGAAACATTGAACGTGGACCTGCCGCCACCGGTACCTGCGATGTCGAGCAGCGAGTCGCGCTCGATCGGGACGTGAGCGGCGAGCTCGCGCATCGTGCGCGCGAGACCCACTAGCTCGTCGACGGTCTCGCCCTTCGTGCGAAGCGCCACCACGAAGCCCGCGATCTGCACATCGGAGACGTCGCCGTGCATGATCTCGGCGAGGACGGCCGCGGTCTCGTCGGCGCTCAGGTCGCGCCCGGACGCTAGCGCACCGATCGCTCTGGTGAGGATGTCGTTCGGCATCGATGGCGCCTCAGCCGCGAAGGAAGTTGCCGAGCAACCGCTTGCCCTCGTCGGTCAGCACGGACTCGGGATGAAATTGCACACCCTCGGCGGGCAGCTCGCGATGACGCAGCGCCATCAGCACGCCGCCGCCCTCCGCCGACGCTTCGAGGCAGTCCGGGAGTGCAGGATCCACTACGAGCGAGTGGTAGCGACCGACCGTGAGAGGCGAGGGCGCGCCCGCGAAGATCGTGCGACCGTCGTGGTCGATCACCGTCGCCTTGCCGTGGACCGGAGGATGCAGGACGACGCGGCCCCCGAACGACTGCGCGAGCGCCTGGTGCCCGAGACATACGCCGAGTGTCCGCACGCCCGCCTCGGGCATGCGGCGCACGACCTCGAGCGAGATGCCCGCCTCGTCGGGGGTGCACGGGCCCGGAGAGATCACGCACCGCTCGTAGTCGCGCTCGAGCAGCTCGGCGACGGTGGCGCGGTCGTTACGCACCGTGTCGACCTCCGCGCCGAGCTCTTCGAGGTACTGCACGAGGTTGTACGTGAACGAGTCGTAGTTGTCGATCATCAAGACCCTCATGGCCACTCCGGCTGTCTCACGGCGAGCTCGATCGCCTGCCTCACGGCGCGTGCCTTCGCTTCGGACTCCGCGAGCTCATACGCGGGCTTCGCGTCGGCGACCGTCCCGCCTCCGGCCTGTATATGCGCGACGCCATCCTTCACGATCACCGTGCGGATGTGGATGCACGTGTCCAGGTCGCCACCGTAAGAGAGGTAGCCGATCGCGCCGCCGTAGCCGCCGCGCTTGACCGGCTCGAGCTCGTCGATGATCTGCATCGCGCGCACCTTCGGCGCCCCCGAGAGCGTCCCGGCCGGCAGCACCGAGCGCAGCGCGTCCATCGCGGAGACGCTGTCGCGGAGCCTCCCAGCGACGGAGGAGACGATGTGCATCACGTGCGAGTACGTCTCCACCGACATGAACGTCTCGACCTGCACGCTCCCGGCCTCGCAGACCCGTCCGAGGTCGTTGCGCCCGAGATCGACGAGCATCACGTGCTCGGCCCGCTCCTTCGGGTCCTCGAGCAGCTCGCGCGCAATCCGCTCGTCCTCCTCGAGGCTTGCGCCTCGCGGGCGCGTGCCCGCGATCGGCCGCGTGCTCACCTCGCGGCCCGTGACCGTGAGCAGGGGCTCCGGGCTCGCGCCCGCAACCTGGAAGTCGCCGAAGTCGAGGAAGTACATGTACGGGCTCGGGTTCACCGCGCGCAGGCCGCGGTAGATCGAGAACGCCTCCACGGGCACCTCGGCCGACCAGCGCTGCGAGGGCACGACCTGGAAGGCGTCGCCCGCGTAGATGTATTTGATGATCCGCGTCACCATCGCTTCGAACTCGCCGCCGGACATGTTCGACCGGAACTCCGGCAGCGGCCGCTCCGCTGAAGCCGTGGGGGACTGCGGCACTGGTCCGGCGAGTGCCTCGCGCACCTCCGCGATCGTCCGCGCGGCGACGGCAGATGCCCGCTCCGCGTCGGGCTCCGCCTCGAGGTCGGCGTTCGCGAGCACCGTGACCGTGTGCTTGAGGTGATCGAAGGCGACCAGGACGTCCGAGAGCATCAGCGCCATGTCCGGCAGCCCGAGTGGGTCGGGCCCGACGGCGCCTAGCGGCTCGACGGTGCGTACGAGGTCGTAGCCGAAGAAGCCGACGGCGCCTCCCGTGAACGGCGGCGCCTGCTCCAGCGGCGCCTGGCGAAAGCGGCCGACGTAGTCTGCGGCGAGCGCATAGGGGTCGCCGCTGTCCCCGAGCGACCAGCGAAGGACCGAGCGCGGGCGCAGCCCGATGAACGACCAGCGGCCCACGTGATGCCCCTGCTCGGCGGACTCGAGCAGGAACGCCGGCTCGCTCGGCGCGAGCGCGCGCAGCTTGAGAAACGCGGAGACCGGCGTCTGGCAGTCGTCGATGAACCGCTCTGCGACTGGGATCAGGTTCGGGGCGCGCAGCCCCGCTCGCGCGTCACCGGCGACGGCCATCGAGCACCTGCTCCGCGTCGGCGAGCGTACGTTCGCGGCTGCGCATCAGCACGAGCAGGTGGTAGATCACGTCCGCCGCCTCTTCGTCGACACGCTCGTCGGACTCCTCGCGCGCCGCGCGCGCGACCTCCTCGGCCTCCTCCATCACCTTCTCTCCGATACGCGACGGCTCGTCGAGTAGCGCGACGGTGTACGAACCCGGCGGACGCTCGCGCGCCCGGCTCGCGAGCGTGCGCTCGAGTTGCGGGAGCGCCTCATAGGGGACTGGCGGATCGAGCTCACCGCGATAGAAGCATGTACGTTCTCCCGTGTGGCAGGCCGGCCCCGCGGGCTCGACGAGCGCGAGCAGCGCGTCGCCGTCGCAGTCCACGCGTAGCGCCTTCACCGCCTGCACGTTGCCGCTCGTTTCACCCTTGTGCCAGAGCTCGCGGCGCGAGCGGCTGTAGAGGTGGAGCTCACCTGTGGCGCGCGTGCGCGCCAGCGCCTCCGCGTTCATGTGCGCGAGCGTCAGCACCTCGCCGCTCGCCCAGTCCTGCACGATGCATGGCACCAGGCCGCGCTCGTCATAGGCGAGAAGATCCTCGGCCGGCTGCTGCGCTTCGCTGCTCATCTGGACGATTCTAGGTGGCGCGCCCCCGGCCGCCGCGTACAGAAGGCCGCCGCGACGCGGCGAGGCCGCCATAAACTCAATCGCGGGCGCCGCAGATGGAATCGATCCTGACACGCAAGCTCGCGGTGATCACCGGCAAGGGCGGCGTCGGCAAGAGCACCGTCGCCGCCGCGCTCGCGCTGCTTGGCGCGCGCCGGGGCCTGCGGGTGATCGTCGTCGAGATGGGAGGCCGCCGGCTGATGCCGGAGCTGATCGGCGGGGGCGGGCGCGCGCACGTTGCCGAGGCGCAGCTCGCGCCGGGTATATGGAGCACGAGCATCGACCCCGAACGCGCGCTCTTCGAGTGGCTCGGGGTGCTCGGTGGGAGCATCAGCGCGCGGCTGCTCTCCTCGCGCGCGACGTTTCGCTGCTTCGCCGCCGCGGCCCCCGGGGCGAGCGAGCTCGTGAGCCTCGTGAAGGTGTGGGAGCTCACGCAGGACGAGCGCTGGCGCAAGCACGGAGAGCGCTACGACCTCGTCGTCCTGGACGCGCCCGCGACCGGCCATGCCCTGGCGCTCCTGAGCTCCCCGAGGACGTTCGGCGCGATCGCGCGGATCGGACCGATCGCGACGCAGGCGAAAGAGGTTCGCGAGCTGCTCGAGGACCCCGCGCGCTCCAGCTTCCTCGCGGTGGCCCACGCGAGCGAAATGGCAGTCACGGAGACGCTCGAGCTCGCCGATGGCCTGCGAGGAGAGCTCGGGCGCGAGCTCGATCACGTGGTCGTCAACGGGACCTTTCCGCGGCGCTTCTCGAACGACGATCTCGAGGCGCTGGCGCGCCTCGACGGCAGTCCCGCGTTGCACCGCGCGACGACCCTCGCACGCTTCGCCCACGACCGCGCGCGACTGCAGCACAACCAGGTCGAGCGCCTCCGACGCCACCAGCTGCACGTGTTCGGCATCCCGTTCATCTTCCAGGCTCGTCTGGATCGGACGGCGTTGGAGGAGATCGCCGATCGCCTCGGGCGCCGCTAGGTGATACCGAGCCGGTCGAGAAGTGCGTCGTCGGCGCGCCAACCGCGACGCACGCGCACGGAGAGGTCGAGATAGACCTGCGCGCCGAGCTCCGCTTCGAGCGCGCCGCGCGCGGCGCTGCCGATCGCCTTGATCATGCGCCCGCCCGCGCCGATCACGATCCCCTTCTGCGAGGCGCTCTCGACCCAGACCAGCGCCCGCACGCGCACGAGGTCGGCACGCGCCCACTCGATGTCCTCGACGAACACATCGACGGCGTGCGGCAGCTCATCGTGCGTGCGGCGGATCACGGCCTCCCGAATCAACTCGGCGATGAGAAGCTCGCGCGGTTGGTCGGAGCGTTGCTCGGGCGGAAAGAGAAACGGCCCGTCAGGCATCAGCTCGCCGAGGTGCTCGGCGAGCTCGCCGAGACCGGTTCCCGTGCGCGCGGAGACGGGGAACACATCGTCACCGACCCCCAACTGCGCCGCCTTGTCCAGCGCCGCCACGACCTGCGGCCGCTTGAGGCGGTCGATCTTGTTGAGGGCGATCGTGACCGGCCTCTGACCGCCGGCGAGCGCTTTCGCGATGAAGCGATCGCCGCCGCCTTGGGACTCGTTCGCGGCGAGCACCATCAGCACCGCGTCGGCTTCGGCGAGCTCCTCGGTCACTCGCGCTGCCATCCGTGCCGTGAGGGCATCCCGAGGCCGCTGAACGCCGGGGAGATCGACGAACACGACCTGGCGCTCACCCTGTGTCCAGACGCCGCGAATCGCACGCCGCGTCGTCTGTGGCCGGTCCGAGACCGCCGCGACCTTCGCCCCCGTGAGGGTGTTCACGAGCGTCGACTTGCCGACGTTGGGGCGCCCCGCGAGCGCCACGATCCCGCTGCGGGTCGTGTTCGTGCTCACCGCACGTCGGCCGCGAGCAAGCGCGCCTGCACGGCGAGCATCTCGCCATCGTCGCGCTCGTGGTCCATACCCAGGAGGTGGAGCACACCGTGCACGATCGTCTCTCGCATGTCGTGCACGCGGGGCGGACAGACAACGACATCTCCGAGCTCGCGTGGCCCCGACCCTCGCTCGACGCCGTCGATCGGGAACGCGAGCACGTCGGTGGCGCCCGCCTTGCCGCGATGGCGCGCGTTCAACTCGCTCATTCGCGCTTCGTCGACGATCTCCACCGCGAGGTGCCCATCGTGGACGCCGCGCGACGCGGCGGTCGTGCGGCACCAGCTCTCGATCGCTTCCACGGACGGCTCCCCGGGACCGAGCCGCTCATGACCTATGACCTCGACGTCGAGCACGCTTCGCCGCGTGCTAGGCGGGTCGCCGCTCGGCGGGACGCAGCTCTCGCGGCTGGCGCTGTGCGTGGTCGTCGTAGGCCTCGACGATTCGCTGCACGAGCTTGTGGCGCACGACGTCCGCGCCGCTGAAGCGCACGAAGTCGATGCCCTCGATCGATTGAAGGACGTCGCCCACGACGATCAGCCCCGAGCGCTGGTCCGCGGGCAGGT
Source organism: uncultured bacterium (assembly GCA_963738355.1). Lineage (GTDB taxonomy): Bacteria > Actinomycetota > Thermoleophilia > Solirubrobacterales > Solirubrobacteraceae > Palsa-744. The sequence continues at coordinate 149,480 of CAVTWF010000003.1, read as the reverse complement.
CGACCTGGGTGATGTCCCCCGTGACCACCATCTTCGATCCGAAGCCGAGCCGCGTGAGGAACATCTTCATCTGCTCGGGAGTCGTGTTCTGCGCCTCGTCGAGGATCACGAACGAGTCGTTGAGCGTACGGCCCCGCATGAAGGCGAGCGGCGCGATCTCGATCACGCCGCGCTCGATGTGGTGCGAGACCTTCTCGGGGTCGAGCATGTCGTGAAGCGCGTCGAAGAGGGGTCGCAGGTAAGGGTCTACCTTCGCCATCACGTCTCCCGGCAGGAACCCGAGTCGCTCGCCGGCCTCGACCGCCGGTCGTGTGAGGATGATGCGATTGACCTCGTGGCGCGTGAGCGCCGCGACCGCGAGCGCGACAGCCAGAAACGTCTTGCCGGTGCCCGCCGGCCCGACGCCGAAGGTCACCGTGTTGTCGCGGATCGAGTCGACGTAGCGCTTCTGGTTGACGGTCTTCGGCGCGATTGCGACGCTGCGGTGACGCCATACGACGTCCTCGAGCACGCGTGCGGGCGACTCGTGCGCGTCGAGCGCGCCCGTGACTGCTGCGATCGTCCCAGGGGCGATCTGATGGCCGCGCGCGATCAGCTCCGAGAGCTCGTCGACGACTCGCTTCGCCGTCTGCGTCTCCTGCTCTGAGCCCTCGAGCGTGAGCAGGTTGCCCCGGAGAAAGACCTTGCACGCGAGGTGCCCCTCGAGCGCTCGCAGGACGGTGTCTTGGCTGCCCGCGAGCTCCGCGGCGACCTCGCCAGGTAGCTCGAGCTGCGCTCTCATGCCTCGAGCGCGGCGCGCACGAGCGCCGACATGCGCGCGCCGTCGGCGCGCCCGCCGGCGGCGGCCATCGCTTGCTTCATCACCTTTCCCATGTCGCGAACCGAGCTCGACCCCGTCTCCTGCACGGCGCGAGAGACGATCTCACGGAGCTCCTCGTCGGAGAGTTGGGCGGGCATGTAGCCACCGATCAGCTCCGCTTCCTGCTGCTCCTTGCTCGCAAGGTCCTCGCGACCACCCTCGCCATAGGCGCTCGCGGCGTCGAGCCGGCGCTTGCGCTCGCGGCGGAGCACCGCAAGCTCGTCGTCGTCGCCGTCCTTGCTCGCCTTCTGCAGCTCTGAGAGCACGAGCCGGAGCGCGCTCACACGGTCGCGCTCCCCAGCTCGCATCGCATCCTTGAGATCCGTCCTCACCTGGTCCGCTATCGCCATCTCGTCTATCTACCAGCATACGGCGTGCGCCTACGGCTAGGGTGAAGGTGTGGTGTCCAGGAGCTCCGATTCGCGCGGGCCGGAGCAGCTTGCCGCGCGCGAGCTGCACGCCGAGGCGCTGGCGCCGTTTCTCAGCGAGGCCGAGCAGCTTCGCCCCGAGGGTGGCGAAGCGATCGACGCGCACACGCATCTCGGCCTCGACGAGGACGGGCGCTCCCTGAGCCTCGAGGAGCTGCTGCGGTCGCTCGACGACGCGCGAGTGACGCGCGCGTGCACGTTTCCGCTCCACGACCCCGAGCGAAAGCCCGCTTACCGCGTCCCCAACGACCGCGTGCTCGCATGGACCGCGGAAAGCGACGGCAGGCTCACGCCCTTCTGCCGGCTGGACCCGTTCGATGACCCCCTGCGCGAGGGAGAGCGCTGCCTCGCCGCCGGCGCGCGAGGCATAAAGCTCCATCCGCGCGCGCAGTCCTTCACCTTCGACGGCCACGGCCTCGAGGGTGCACTCGAGGGGATATTCGCGCTTGCGGATGAGGCGGGTGTGCCAATCCTGATCCACGCGGGCCGTGGTCTGCCGCCGATTGCGGAAGGCCTCGTGGAGCTGGCGTTGCGCCACCCGGACGTCGTGCTAATCCTCGCTCACGCCGCGATCTGCGACCAGGGCGTGCTGACGAGTGGCCTCACGGACCACCCGGGCGTCCTCTACGACACCTCGTGCTTCTTCCCCGTCGACGTGATCGAGCTGTTCGCGCGCGTGCCGGCCGAGCGCATCGTGTTCGGGACCGATCCGCCGTACGGACGGCCGCTTGGCGGCATGTACATGGCCCTGCGCGTCGCCCACTACGTGGGCCTCGACGAGACGGCAACGCGCGCGGTCCTCGGGGAGACGATGGCCGGGCTGCTCGACGGCCGCGGGCTGCCGGCGCCGCAACCGCCCCGAGGTGCCGAGGCACTCACGATCTCCGGCCGACTCGCGCGCGCCTACGGCTACGTGAGCACGGCCGGCCCCGCGCTATTCGCAGGGATCCCCGAGCGTGCGCTCGAAGGCGTCGAAATGGCGCTCGCGGCGACGCGGGAGCCGGTGCAGGGCGCTGATTCCGAGGCGCTCGAGATGATCCGCCCCGCGCTTGCCGCGGCGGGATCGCTGATCGCCACGGAACACAGCGCACGGCTTGCGCTCGACCTCCTCTATCGCGTGATGGCGCGGTCTATCACGGACTGCCCCGCTCCGCGCTCAGCCACAGCGCCCCCCACTCCCCGCGCTGACGTCGCTCCCGCTCCCGCAAGCTGAGGCGGTTGCGGTAGACCTCGGCGATCTCGTCGAGCTCCTCGCGCAGAAGGCCGCCCGCGATCAGCTGCGACGGCGTCGCGGGGAGCGCCTCAGCGAGCTCGAGGAGCAGCGGGCGCAGAAGGTTCGCAAGCAGCAGCGCGGGAGCCCGTGAATATGGAAGGCCCGCGCGCAGGTCGGCGCGACGGACCTCGAGCTGCACGCCGTTGCGCTCGGCGTTGACGATCGTCGCTTCGACGCTCAGCGGGTCGGCGTCGATCGCCGTCACGGGTGCATAGCCGAGCTTGGAAGCCGCGATTGCGAGCACCCCGGAGCCGGTGCCGACATCGAGCACGCCGCCCTCGACCCCGCTCGCGGCAAGCTCCAGCAGCAACTCGAGGCAAAGCCGCGTCGTCGCGTGCGCACCCGTGCCGAACGCCTGACCGGGATCGATGACGAGCTCGAGCGCGTCGGGGCGCGCGCTCCGCTCGAGCCACGGGGGACGCACGTGGAGCGCTGGCACGGTCGCGCGCTCGCCGCGAGCTCGCGCGGGCGGCTCGATCTCCACAGCACGATGAAACTCGCGCCAGCGCTCGCCCCAGTCGTCGGGCAGCTCGCTCGTGGAGACATCGACGAGGGCGTCGCCGACGCTCGCTTGCAGCTCTGGGAGGCTCGGCAGCTCCCCCGGCGCGCCGTAGAGCGCGTATTCGACCGCCTCGCCGTCGAGGTCGCGTTCTTCGAGTCCGGCGGGCACGAGCGCGAGCAGCTCGGCGAGGACGGCGTCGGCGTGCGAGCGACGGACGCGGATCGCCAGGCGGATCATGCGGAGGCCGCCATAAATCGATGGCGGAGGGTGAGCTCGCTCAGGCCGCTTGATGGTGGCGCAGACTGCGCCGCAGCTTCGCGAACATCGACTCGTCGGGATGCATGTTCTCCTCGGTTAGGCCATCACGCAATTGCTCCATGAGCTCGCGCTGCTCGTTCGAGAGGCGCCGTGGAATCGTCACGTGCAGCACTACGCGCAGGTCGCCCTTGCGCGCGCGGCCGAGCCCGGGCATGCCCTGGCCACGTAGCGTGAGCACGTCGCCGGGCTGCGTGCCGGAGGGGATCTCAATCGTGTGCGGACCCTCGAGCGTGGGGACCTCGAGCTCGGCGCCCAGCGCCGCGACGGGCGCCGATACGTCGAGCACCGTGATGAGGTCCTGCCCTTCCCGCATGAAGCGCTCGTCCTCGCGCACGCGCACGAGCACGTAGAGATCGCCGGCTGGACCGCCCGCGCCGCCGGCGTGGCCACGGCCCGAGAGACGTATGCGCTGCCCGTCCGCAATCCCGCCAGGCACGTCGACGTCCACCACCCGGCGTGCCGCACGGCGCCCGCTCCCGCGACACTCGTCGCATGGCTGGCTGGGCACGCGACCGTCGCCGCCGCAGACGTCGCACGCGCCGGTGCGCACCATCTGCCCGAACGGGGTGCGCATCACCTGCTGCAGGTGGCCGGCGCCGCCGCAGCGCTCGCAGGTCTCGATCGGGGTACCGGGCTCCGCGCCGTTGCCGTGACAGTGCTCGCAGCGCTCGATCACCTCGTAGGCGACCTGCGCGGTGGTGCCGCGCGCCGCATCGATGAGGTCGACTTCCACGGTTCCCGCGACGTCGCCGCCGGGCGCTGGGCCGCCGCGGCCACCGAAGGAGTCGCCGCCGAAGAGCCCGGAGTCGCCGAAGAACGCGTTGAAGAGGTCGCTGATCGAGCCGAAGGCATCGAAGTTCGGGGCGTAGCCGCCGGTGCGCAGGCCCTCGTGCCCGTAACGGTCATAGGTCGCACGACGCTCGGAGTCCGAGAGGATCTCGTAGGCCTCCGCAGCCGCCTTGAACTTCTCCTCCGCGTCGGGGTCATGCGCATTCACATCCGGATGCAGTTCGCGCGCGAGACGGCGGAAGGACTTCTTGATCTGAGGCTCGGTCGAATCGCGAGGTACGCCGAGCACCTCGTAGGGGTCGCGTGGCATGGGCTGCGCCAGCTTAGCCTTCTGCGTAGGCGTCTTCGACGAAGCGCGAAAGCTGACCCGCGACTCCGCGCACGGTGGCGATCGCGCGCCCGTAGTCCATGTGCACGGGGCCGATCACCGAGACCGCGCCAAGCCTGCGTTGCGGCATTCCGTAGCCGGTGCCGACGAGCGCCCATGAGCGCATCGCGGGAATCTCGTTCTCGTGTCCGATCCGCACGTAGACGTCGGGCTCCGCGAGCACCGCTCGCAGCATCTCGAGCACCGCGACGCGATGCTCGAGTAGGTTCATGAGCGCCTCGAACTCACTGACATCGGTGAGCCGCGCCCCCCGCGAAGAGGTGCGCGGTGCCGTCGATGTAGATGCTGTCGCTGCGCTCGTTCGCAGCCTCGTCGAAGGCTTTCCCGAGGCGGTCGAGGAACGTGCGCTCGCTGACGGAGAGAGAGGGCTCGGTGAGGCGCTGGTGGACCATCCGCGCACCGAGCTCGAGACCGCGCAGGCGCTCGCCGAGGTATGCGCCGGCCCACGAGACGAGCCCCGCATCGACCGCATGGTCGAAGGGAATGAGCATCTTGGAGACGCCACCCGTGGACGTGATGACGACGACCGCGACGACCTCGGGCTGGAGGGCAAGCACCTCGACGTGACGGATCGTCGCCGTCTCGGGGGAGGGCGCGGAGACGACGGCGAGCAAGTTCGTCACCTCGGAGATCGTCTGCGTCGTGACGCGCATCGCCTCCTCGACCTCCCGTCGCATCAGCGACAGCTCGATCGGTTGGCGCGGCGCGGGAGTCGTAGGTGAGGCGAGCATGCGATCGACGACGTAACGATGCCCCGCATCGGTGGGGACGCGCCCCGCGGAGGTGTGGGGATGCGCGAGCAGGCCTTGCTCCTCGAGCAGCGCGAGCTCGTTGCGGACCGTCGACGGGCTGCACTCGAGCGCAGGGTCGGAGGCGATCGCCTTCGAGCCCACGGGCTGGCCGCCCTGCAGGTAGCCCTCAACGACCTTCCGAAGTATCGACTCTTGCCTGCGCGTCAGCATGAGTCCCAGTTTAAAGGCGTCTCCAACGCCCTCCTGCGGCGCGGGCGATCGGCCGGATGCCGCTCAGATCTCGATCTCGGCTTCGGCGTTGCGAATTATCTGGTTGCCCGACTGCTCGGCGACGGTGTCGACGATCGCTCGGCCGTCTTTGACCTCGCGCACGGTGCCACTCACGACGACCTCCTGCTCGAGCAGCCCCATGCCGCGAAACTGCACGGAGAGACGCTTGAGGTGCTCAGGCCCGCCCGCTGCCTCGGTCTCGGCGCGAGCGACCTGCGCCATCGTCCAGAGCCCGTGCAGGATGCGTCCGGGAAGGCCGACCGCCTTCGCGAACTCCTCGTCGATGTGGATGGGGTTGAAGTCGCCCGAGGCGCCCGCGTAACGGACCGTTAGGTACTTGTCGGGGGTGACGCGCAGCTCGGGTATCTGCCCGCCGGCCTCGAAGGTCGTTCCCGTCGTGGCACTCTCCGGCATCTTCACACCCCTCTCACGATGTTCGTCCACGTGCCGCGGGCGACCTGCTCGCCCCGCTGGTTCTTCGAGAGCGACTCGAAGACGTAAAAGCCGCGACCGTCGCTCTCGTAGATTTCCTTCACGTTGAGCGTCGTGCTGATCTCGTCGCCGGCCACCACGAGCGGCCCCCACTCGAACTCCTGCCCGCCGTGCACCATGCGCGCGAAGTCGATGCCCACCTCGGGGTCGAACAGCGCGGGCCCCGCGGCCGGTGCGCTGTAGACGACGGCGAACATCGGGGGCGCGACAAGGTCGTCGTAGCCCGCGGCACGGGCCGCATCGAGATCGAGATGAAGGGGGTTCGTCTCCCCCACCGCACGCGCGTACTCGCGGATCTTCTCCCGGCCCACCGCGTAGAGGATGGGGTCGTAGGACTTGCCGACCGCTTGGGTGTTGACTGGCACTTGCGAGAAGCTCCTTGCTCGGCGCCGCGTCGGAATGTTCGGTCCGGCGGCGGTTGGTGGCTGGAGGACGTCCAAGCAGCGGACGTCCGCACGCAGAGACCCTACATCGCGGGCGTCAGTCGCGTGGTATCGCCGGCACGCGATTGGGGAGACCGCACGCGGGACGCTACGTTCCCTTGATGGCGCCCGCCACACGCTTGGACACGGCTGCACGCCGCGTCCGCACTGCACCTGGCGACCCCAGTGCCCGGGGTGGGACTCGAACCCACAAACTCTTGCGAGCGGCGGATTTTAAGTCCGCTGACTTTGCCAGTTTGTCTACCCGGGCGCTCGGATCTTCGATCATACCGGCGCTCCGCGCCAGCCCAAGGACCTGAAACCCGGTGATTTTGCGTCTGAAAGAGCGCGTACTCGAGCTCGGCGATCGGCCGCTCATCGTGGGAATCGTGAACGTCGGCGACGACTCTGTCGCCGAGCGTCTCCACCTGCGGACGCTCGACGAGCAGCTTGCCTATGCCCGCCGGCAGCTCGAGCTCGGTGCGCACATCGTCGATATCGGCGTGCAGTCCGGGCGCACCGACACCCTGACGATCTCTGAGCAGGAGGAGCTCGAGCGCCTCGCGCCGCTCGTGCGCGCGCTCGCCGCGCAACAGGTGCCGGTTTCCGTGGAGACCTGGCGGCCAACGGTCGCCGAGGGCGCGCTGCACGCAGGCGCGTCGATCATCAATGACGTGAGCGGTCTCGCGGACACGGCGCTCGCAGACCTCGCCGCGAAGTCTGGCGCGGCGCTGGTCGTGATGCACACGCGCGCGCGACCGAAAGAGGAGAATTTCCCCGAGTACACCGACACGATGGCCGACGTGCTCGAGTTTCTCGCCGAACGGTGCGCGCTGGCGCGTGCGCACGGCGTCGAAGACAGTCAGCTGATAGTCGATCCGGGCCTCGACTTCGCCAAGACGCCCGCGCAGTCTGTCGAGGTGCTGCGGCGACTGGACGAGCTGAAGGCGCTCGAGCGGCCGGTCCTGCTCGCGGTCTCGCGCAAATACTTCATCGGCATGCTCACCGCCAAGACGCCCGAGGAGCGGCTCGCGGGGACGCTCGCCGCCCTGGACTACGGGATATCCCACGGCGCCCAGATCGTGCGCGTACACGATGTCGGCGCTGTCGTCGAGTTCCTCGATGTGCGAGGCGCCCTGCACGGGTCCGGCGAGCCGAAGATGAAGGGCGACGCCGCCGCAGCCGGGCTCAAGTGGCTCGAGGCGCGGAGCGCCTGAAACGAGGTTCAGGCGCTCCAACGCGTGCGAGCGCTCAGGCGACGAGCTCAACGTGAGCGCCGGCCTGCGAGGCACGAAGCTCCTCCTCACCCGCCTCGAGTTCATCCGCGCCTTCCCGCGACGACGCACCCGGCGGCGCGTTCAGGAAGAGCACCTCGTCGGCGATGACCGTCACCGATTGGCGCCGATCGCCCTCCGTCGTCTGCCACTCACTCCAGTCGAGCCGGCCGGTGATCGCCACACCGCTTCCGCGCTGGAGGTAGCGGTGGACGTTCACACCGCGTGCGCCGAAGACGCTCACGTCGAAATAGTTCGGCTTCTGCTCATAAGCGCCGTCGGCGTTGCGTCGGCGCCCGTTGCAGGCTAGCCGAATGTGACACACGGCTCGGCCCGAGGAGAGCTCGTGGAGCTCCGGGTCGTGTGTGATGTTGCCGGAAACCGTGACGTGGTTCAGGCTTGTGTAGGACACAGTTATCTCCTTGCTTTGGCGTGAAGCCGAGCACGCTAGGCACCACCCCCGATGGCTCGCTCGCCTCGTAGCGGAGGGCCGCTCCGACACGCCACCGCGAGGCGCTTTGCGGCGTGAACGTGGCGCTTAAACACAAAACGGCGGACTGGGATGCAGACGTGACGACGGAGCAGTGCGCCCTTTCCTGCATCCCAGTCCCGGGCCGTGTCAGGCCCGCGGCGAGCTGACACGCACACGCCGCGGCGGCTCCCCGAGGGTCTTCAGCATCGCGACTCCTGTCTCGAGCGCCATCAGCTCCTCGGGCGTGACGTGCGGCTCCACCGCGAGCGAGCGAATGGCCGTTCCGCGTGGACGCCAGCCGCCGACGCCCGCCTCGACGTGCTCGCTCACGCGCTCGACCCCACGCGAGCCGAGCTCCAACGAGGCACGGGACGCGGAGTCATGGCCTGGCAGCCGATGTACGAGCAGCGTCGAGCAGTTGTCGAGAAGCTGCTGGATCACCCCATCCGCGCGACCGCGCATGAAGTCGGCGAGCGATTGCGTGCCGAGCAGCAACATGAACGAGGCCTTCTTCCGGAGCCTCAGGAGCACGGGTGGCACGCCGAGCGACACGCCGCGCTCCTCGAGCGCGCAGTTTGGGTAGGCGACGCGAAGCGCCGCCTCGATTTCGGCCTCCGCGCCGGCAGGAGCGCTCACGGCGAGCCACACCTCTGCGCCCGCGCTCGCCCGTCTATGCACCTCGAGCGCGAGCGAGGGCTGTCCGCACAGCACGCGACGTCGTCCGCGGACGAGCAGCCGTTTGTGCAGCGACTCGAAGAGGGCGACGATTCCCTCTGCGGTGCTCTCGTCCGTGCGATAGGGAACAACGCGCAGCCGCACGTACCGCCGCCGTCTGCGCGCGAGGCCGCGCGACGCACCAACGAGCAGCGCGCAGACGGTCGCGAGCGAGAACAGCGGCGCGAGACCAAGCGCCACAGCGCGCGATGCCGCCTGACCGTCCTGCGGCGCCCACGCCCACGGAGCCGACGCGTTCGCGGCGCTCAAGGTCCTTGCCAGCCCGCCGTCGAGACCCCACACGATGACGCAGAACGCGAGCCCAGCGGCCAGCAGCGCGATCAGCCGCCAGAGGATCCACCGTGCGAGCACCTGGACAGGCATCCGACGCGAGGCATCGAACGCGACGTCGCTCGAGGCCCGCGGTTCAGACGCGGCTCGCTCTAGCTAGAGCGCTTCGGTACCGACGCGCGCTGTGGCGATGCGGCGCGTGTCCTCGGGGGCCGGGCGCAGCACCATGATCTCCGCCGGCGCCTTTTCGAGCAGCCACTGAAGGTCTTCGTTGCTCAATCCCGCAGGCTGCTCGCCCCCCTGACCCGCGGAGACGATGATGCGATCGAACTGCTCGGCTTCCAGCAGGCTGCGCAGCGCGTCGCGGGCCGTTCTCCCCCGCCCCACACGCGAGTCCACCTCCACGCCCTGCGCCATCGCGCGCTGCTCGATGACCTCGAGCAGGGGCATGCCGGTCGCGCACTGCTGTGGGAGCGGCGCCGTCAGCGGAAGGTTCATCGGCACCCGCGCGAGGAACGCGGGCATGATGATCGCGTTCTCGGCCTTCGCGAGCCGGATCGCGGCCTCGAAGGCGCGCCGCGGTATGAACGTGCCGGTGAACGGCACGAGGATGCGGCGCACCGGTCGCGACCGGTCGCGCGCCATGAATCGCTTGCGTGCGGGCAGCGCGTAGCCGATCGCACCGCCGACGATCAGCGCGACGACGGCAATCGCGATTACGAGGCCCGCGCTCATACGCTTTCCACCGCCGCGATCTCCGCGGGCGGCGCGATGCGTCCTTCGTCAGACGCCGCCTGGAGCTTCGCGCGGTCGGCGACCATCCGCACGTCGACCCCGGGCAGGCGCTCCATCAGCTCCAGCGGAAGCGGCGTGCGAAAGCGCGCGATCCCCCGCGAGGGCTTGGGGGCGCCCATGAGAATGTACGTCGTGCCGTGACTGCGAGCCACATCCGCGACTGTAGCCGGCAAATCGTCGGACTCCTCAACGAGGAGCTTCGTGCCGAGCACTGCGGCGAGCTGGCGGAGCGCCGCGAGCGCGCGTTGCTCCTCCGCCGTTTCCTCGTGCCCCGGCGACTTCACCCACAGCAGCTCGAGGTCCGCGCCGAGACGCTGGGCCGAGCGCCACGCACGGCGCACGAGGCGCTGTCCGCTCGCCAGCGGTTGCACGAGCGCGAGCACGCGGTCCGAGATCGCCCGCGACGCGTCCGCGCCGAGGCTCTCCTGGCGCGCCGAGACCGTCTCCGTCGTGAGGCGCTTGACCTCGACCTCCTCCGCGACCTGCCGCAACGCGATCTCGCGCAGCATCGCGAGGTTCTCGATCCGGAAGAAGTTGTTGAGCGCCGTGTCGATGCGCTCGGGGGGATAGATCTTGCCGGCACGCAGACGCTCGAGCAGCGCCTCCGGGCTGAGGTCGATGAGCACGACCTCGTCGGCGCGCGCGAGCACGCCGTCGGGAATCGTCTCGCGCACGCGGATGCCGCTGAGTTCGGTGATGCGGTCGTTGAGCGACTCGAGGTGCTGGACGTTCAGCGTCGAGAGCACGTCGATGCCGGCGTTCAGGACGTCTTCGACGTCTTCGTAGCGTTTGGCGTGCTCGACCCCCGGCGCGTTCGAGTGCGCGAGCTCGTCGATCAGGCAGATCTCGGGTTGCCGCGCGATGATCCCCGGCAGGTCCATCTCCTCGAGCTCCATCCCGCGGTAGGGCACCCGCCGGCGTGGTACCTGCGGCATACCCTCCGCGAGCCGCTGGATGTCCGCACGGCCGTGCGTCTCGAGGTAACCGACGACGAGGTCCTTGCCGGCCTGCCAGTCGGCATACCCCTCTTGGAGCATGCGGTACGTCTTGCCCACCCCCGCGGCCATGCCGAGGAAGACCTTCAGGTGCCCGCGCTTGGAAGCCACGGGCACATTGTGGAGGACGTGCCGGCTCGCGGCGAGACCGCCCGTCCTAGAGGCCGCGGATCGCTACGGTGTGGGCTTCAGCGCGAGGTCGTCTGTGAGCGCCATCGCGCCGCAGTGAGCGCACGTCCAAGCCACGTGATCGGGATCGAGCTTCATGATCACGGGGCAGCGCCAGTCGTGCGGCGGGCATGGCGCCGTCGCCGCCGGGGCGCCGGTGCTTTGCCGTCTGGGGACTGTGGTGTGCTTGTCGAGCAGCTTCATCGTCTTTCTCTGTTCGTTCGCAGGTACGCGTTCGCGCCCAGTATCGGAGCTTCACGGGGGGCGCTGTAGCGGTTGCCGTGCACCTCGGCGGGCGTTCAGGCGCCGAAGACGCCATGGATCACGAGATCGATGAGCTTGATGCCGATGAAGGGGACGATCAGGCCTCCCAGGCCGTAGATCAGAATGTTGCGCCGGAGCAGCGCGCTGGCGCCGATCGGGCGGTAGCGCACTCCCTTCAGGGAGAGCGGAATCAGCAGCGGGATGATCAGCGCGTTGAAGATGATCGCGGAGATGACCGCCGAGCGGGGGTCGCCGAGGCTCATGATGTTGAGCGCCTGCAGGGGGCTCTTGCCCTGCGCGCTCGTCGCCCACGTCGTCACGAAGATCGCGGGAAGGATCGCGAAGTACTTGGCGACGTCGTTGGCGATCGAGAACGTCGTCAGCGCTCCGCGCGTGATCAGAAGCTGCTTGCCAACCTCGACGATCTCGATCAGCTTCGTGGGGTTCGAGTCGAGGTCGACCATGTTGCCCGCCTCGCGGGCAGCCTGGGTTCCGGTGTTCATCGCGACACCCACGTCAGCCTGCGCGAGGGCGGGGGCGTCGTTGGTGCCGTCTCCCGTCATCGCGACCATGTAGCCCTCACGCTGCTGCTCGCGGATGAGGTCGAGCTTCGCCTCCGGTGTCGCTTCCGCGAGAAAGTCGTCGACGCCGGACTCGGCGGCGATCTTCGCCGCGGTCAGGCGGTTGTCGCCTGTCACCATGACGGTCTTGATGCCCATCGCGCGCAGGTGGTCGAAGCGCGCCTGCATGCCCTCCTTGATCGTGTCCTTGAGATAGATCACGCCGAGGATCTGGCTGTCGCGCGCGACCGCGAGCGGCGTGCCTCCCTCGCGGGCGATGCGCTCGATCACGGGCTGGAGCTCAGGCGGCGGATGTCCCCCCTCGCCTTCGGCGAACTTGATCACCGCGTCTCCCGCGCCCTTGCGGATCCGCTGGCCGTCGAGGTCGACCCCGCTCATGCGCGTCTGCGCCGTGAACGGCACGAAGCTGGCGTCGATCTGCGTCATCTCGTGCTCGCGGATCCCGTACTGCTTCGCGAGCACGACGATCGAGCGGCCCTCCGGCGTCTCGTCCGCGAGCGAGGAGAGCTGCGCGACCTCGGCGAGCTCCGTCTCGGACACGCCCGGCATGGGGATGAACTCGGAGGCGAGGCGATTGCCGATCGTGATCGTGCCCGTCTTGTCGAGCAGCAGCACGTCGACGTCACCGGAGGCCTCGACGGCGCGCCCCGAGAGTGCGAGCACGTTGCGGCGTACGAGACGGTCGATGCCGGCGATACCGATCGCGGAGAGCAACGCGCCGATCGTCGTGGGGATGAGCGCGACCAGCAGCGCGATGAGGCTCGTCTCCGAGATCGGCGTGTGCGCGAAGAGGCCGAACGGCCGGAGCGTCGCGACGACGATCACGAAGATCAGCGTGAGCGCCGCGAGCAGGATGTTCAGCGCGATCTCGTTCGGCGTCTTGCGTCTCTCGGCGCCCTCGACGAGCGAGATCATGCGGTCAAGGAACGAGTGGCCCGGATCCTGCGTGATTTCGATCACGAGACTGTCGGAGACGACCTTCGTGCCGCCCGTCACCGCGCTGCGGTCGCCGCCTGACTCGCGTATGACCGGCGCCGACTCGCCCGTGATCGCGGACTCGTCCACGGATGCGATCCCCTGAATGACGGTGCCGTCGCCCGGGATGAACTCGCCGGCATCGACGACGACAACGTCGCCGCGCGTCAGTTCGGATGCCGCCTTGCTACCGCCGTCCTGCAGCTTCGCGACCGTCTCCTTGCGCATCGCGCGCAGCGTGTCCGCCTGTGCGCGCCCGCGACCCTCGGCGAACGCCTCGGCGGCGTTCGCGAAGATCACGGTCAGCCAGAGCCAGATCGCGATCACCAACGTGTACCACGCGGGGTCGTTGCCCCCGAGCGCCTTGCCGCCGGCAACCTGGATCAGCCACGTCGCCGTCGTGATGACCGAGCCGATCTCGACGACGAACATGACGGGGTTGCGGATCTGCACGCGCGGGTCGAGCTTGATCACGCTGTCGAGCAGCGCGCGCCCGAGCATCTCGCGCTGGAACAGTGACTTGTTTTGTGTCTCGGCCATGCCGCTACCCGGTCGTCCGGTCGAGGGCGAGGTTGAGCTCGAGCACGTTCACGCCCGGTTCCCCTGAGAAGCCCAAACCCCGGGAGGACGTGTACTTCGCAATGAGCGCGTCGACCGCCGCGCGCGAGAGACGGCGTACAGCGGCGATCCGGTAGGCCTGGATCCAGGCGTTCGCCTGTGAGATCTGGGGGTCTAGGCTCGACGCGGAGGAGTTGACGGCGTCGACCGGGATCTTGCCGACGGTGAGGGAGCGGTCATACGGCTTGTTGAGTTCGAGGAAGGACTTGATGTTTTCTTCGTCGGCTTCCTTCGTTCGCGTGCTGTTCGGTCCATGGTTTGAGAACGTGCTTGCCGCCCCGTTATACGCCCCGCCTTCGGTCACGGACGGCCGTGATTGGAAGTAACGCAGGTCGACTTCGGTTACGACAGCGCCCTTGACTTCCTTCGGCTTGCCGTTCTTTTCGAGCACCGCGGTTCCAAAGTTCTGGCCGATGAGCTTCGAGCCCGCGAGCCTGCCTTTGACGTAAATCCGCTGGCCATTTGCGTTTCCGGGAAATGTGACTTGGCTTATCCCCTCGATCACGAAGGGGTACACGAGGCCGAGCAGGATCGTCAGCACGACGATGCCGATCGCAGATGAGATGAGGTCGCGCCGCATGTCTTAGTAGAGGTGTGCCGTGAGTCCCTGGACGATGGGCCCGAGAAGCAATGCGGGGAAGAAGGTCAGCGCGCCCACAAGAACGATCACTCCAATCAAGAGCACGACGAACGTCGGATTGTCGGTCCGCATCGTGCCGAGGCCCGCGGGTGCGACCCGCTTGCCCGCTAGCGCACCGGCGACGGCGAGCGCAAACAGAATCGGCGCGTAGCGCGCGAACACCATGTCGAACGCCCCGAGGAGGTTCGCGAAGGTGATGCCGTGCGAGCCGAGATTGCCCGCGTTCGGCTGAATGAAGCCGGTGTAGCCGGCGAAGGCCGAGCCGTTGTTGTTCGCTTGCGAGAGGTACGCATAGAAGCTCTCGGAGAACCCCTGCGGCGTGTTACCACCCAGCTTGGAGGTCGCGACTTCGGCGATCGATTTGCGGCCCGCGCTGGTCGCGACTGCCATCGCCGTGCAGAACAGCGCCGCTAGCGGCGTTATCAGAATTCCGAGCCCCGCGAGCTTGATCTCGCGCGCTTCGAGCTTCTTGCCGAGCCACTCCGGCGTGCGACCGACCATGAGGCCGCCGATGAACACGGCCAGCAGCACGTACAGCAGGATCGAGTACAGGCCGGTGCCCACGCCGCCGAAGATCACCTCGCTCGCCGAGAGATTCGCGAACGGCACCGAGCCGCCGATGCCCGTGAACGACTCGATCGCGCTGTTGACCGCGCCGCACGACGTCACCGTCGTGATGACATCGAAGAGCGCCGACCCAGCGATCCCGTTGCGCTGCTCCTTGCCTTCCATGTTTCCGCCCCCAGAGCCCGCGATCACGTGCGTGTGCAGGCCGGCGGCATGCTGTGCGGGCGACCCGTGGGCCTCGGCGATGTAGGCGACGATGACCGCGCCGAGGAACATGAACATCACTGCCCCGTAGATCGCATAGCCCTGGCGGCGATTGCCCGTCATGCGGCCGTACATGAAGATCAGCGCCGCCGGGATGACCAGGACGAGCAGCATCTCGAAGAAGTTCGTGAAGCCGGTCGGGTTCTCGAACGGGTGCGCGGAGTTCGTGTTGAAGAATCCGCCGCCGTTGGTGCCGAGCTCCTTGATCACCTCCTGCGAGGCGACGGGCCCCATCGCGATCGACTGCGTGAGGCCGGTGACGGTGTGGGCGCTGAGATAGGTCGAGAAGTTGTCGATGACGCCCTGCGAGACCAGCACGAGGGCGCCGATGACCGAGATCGGCGTCAGCACGTAGAGCACCGTGCGCACGAGGTCCTGCCAGAAGTTTCCGAGGCTCTTGCCCGAGCGGCCGATGATGCCGCGCACGAGCGCGACCGCGACAACGATCCCGACTCCGGCGGAGAGCCAGTTCTGGACGGTCAGGCCGGCCATCTGACTGAAGTAGCTCATCGTCGTCTCGCCGCTGTAGTACTGCCAGTTCGTGTTCGTCATGAACGACGAGACGGTGTTGAAGGTCACGTTCCAGGGCGCCGAGTGGTAGCCGAGCGGGTTGAGCAGATGCGGCACCCACGGCGCGTCCTGCGTGCGCAGGATGAAATACAGAAGCAGCCAGCCTGCGAGCGAGAAGACGATCAGGCTGCGCGCGTACGCCTTCCAATCCTGCTCGCGATGCGGATTGACGCGGATGACCTTGTAGAGGAACGCCTCGGGCCAAGCGAACAGAGGTGTTAGAAACACACGTTCGCCGCTGTAAACGCGCGCCATGTAACGGCCAAGCGGATACGCGAGCGCGGTCAGGAGCGCCGCGAAGATGAAGATCGTCGCCCACCCGGAGACGGTCACAGCTTCTCACCCCGGATCAGCGCGTAAAAGAGGTAACCGATCACGAGCACCGAGACGACGAGCCCGAAGAAGTCCGCTCCACTCATATGTGCGATGAAGCTCGCGAGCGGAAAGAGGAACGCTCGGACGGCGAGCGCTGCCACGCTCAGAACGTGCAAATCAGGCTCCACGCGGAGAGCATCGGCGTCAGATGCGCTCGATGCCGGCGATCATCGCGAGGAGAACCGCGAACATCGCGATCCCGATAATCACTGCCACTGCGTCCATGCGGGAAGTATCAGTGCGCAAGCATCACGGCCGCGTGACAATCGCGGCGGCGCGCATAACGATTTCGTGACGATCAGCGCGTCAGCGTGCGAAGCGGTAACCGACGCCGGGGTCGGTCACGATGTAACGCGCCTTCTCCCCCGGCTCGATCTTCGCGCGCAGCCTCGCGATGTGCGTGCGCAGCGGCTGGATGTCGTCCACGTACTCCGGGCCCCACACCTCGGCGAGCAGCATCCGGTGGGTGAGCAGGCGGCCGCGATTGCGCACGAGCATGCGCAGGAGGTCGAACTCGATCGGCGTGAGGTGGATCTCGCTCCCGTCGCGTCGCACGCTGCGGGCGGCGAGGTCGATCTCGAGGCCGTTGATCGCCGTCGCGGGCTCATCGCCGGCGCGCCCCGCACGGCGGAGCGCGGCCTGCAAGCGCGCGACGAGCTCGCGCGCCCCGAAGGGCTTCGTCACGTAGTCGTCCGCTCCGGCTTCCAGCGCTCGCACCTTCTGCTCCTCCTCGCCGATCGCGGAGAGCACGACGATCGGCATGTCGCTCCATTCCCGCAGTCGTTGCGTCACCTCGACGCCGTCGCCGTCGGGCAGCACGAGGTCGACGATCGCAGCCTCCGGCGGCCGCACGGCCGCACGGTCGAGCGCCTCGGCGGCGGTCTCAGCGGACACCACATCGAACCCCGCCTCGCGCAGCACCACTTTGAGCGCCCGCACGATCTGGCCCTCGTCGTCAACTACGAGGACGCGCGGCGCATGAGCGTTCATCGAATCGCGAGCTCCAGCGCGCGCTCGGTGCGTGGAGCGTCGGCGGGCGCCTCGCCCAACGGCAGCTCGAAGATGAAGGTCGCACCCTGGCCGGGGAGCGACTGGACGCCGAGGGTGCCGCCGTTCGCCTCCACGAAGCCACGTGCGATGGCCAGCCCGAGACCGGAGCCGCTGTGCTCCCGGGCGGCTCCCTGGGCGCGGTAGAAGGGCTCGAAGACACGATCGAGCTCGGCGAGCGGAATGCCGGGCCCGCGGTCCACGACGCGAACGATCACGCGCCCACCCAGCCACGTCCGCGCTGCCCGTGACACGCGCGCGCACCGCGACCGCCTGCCCGTGCGAGTGCCGAGCGGCGTTCTCGAATACGTTCACGAACGCGCGCTCGAGCTGAGCGGCATCCGCGCGAACGAGCGGCAGCTCCTCGTCGAGCGAGAGGTTGAAGTCCCGATCGCGAGGCGCAAGCTCGGCGAGCGCTGCGCGGATCACCTCGTCGATCGAGGTCCATTCGAGCCGCGGCTGCGCCGCCCCGGCCTCCAAGCGCGAGAGATCGAGCAGGTTCTCCACCAGGCGCGCGAGGCGGCGAGTCTCGTCGATGATGACGCCAGCAAGCTCGCTGCGCTCGTGCTCCGAGAGGCCCTCGAGCGCAACGGCCTCGCCGGCCGTCGAGATCGCAGTGAGGGGAGAGCGCAGGTCGTGAGAGACCGCGCGCAGGACGGCCGTCTTGACCGCATCGGCGCGACGCAGCGCCTCCGTCTCCACGACCTCTCCCTGCAGCCCCTCGCGCTCGAGCGCCGCGCTCAGGAGGGCCTCGAGCGCCGGCACTACGCGGTCCTGCAGACGACGCAGCCGGATCGCTCGAGCGCCGGCGGGGACGAGCAGCGTGCCCAACCGGCGCGAGCCCTCGCGCAGCGCGAAGGCGATCTGCCGCTCACCGCCGTCGACTGCATCGAGTCTGATTTCGGCGGCCGGCAGGTCCAGCAGCTGCGAGATCCGGGCGGACGCCACGGGCAGCGACTCCTCGAGGCTCCCGCCGCGCAGGAGCAGGCGCGCCATCTCGACGGCGAGGTCAGCCTCGCTTCGACGTTCGGCGGCTTCACGCGCGCGTGTGCGCGTCATCGCCACCGCCGCGCCCGCGAGCACCGCCGCCGCCACGAACGCCACCACCGCAACGGTCTTGCTCGAGCCGGCAATCGCGTATACCACCACCACGCACAGCGCGATGCCGGCGACACCGCTGAGCGCTGCGAGGCGACGCGTTGCCGGCCGCGCGGGCTTCAGAAAGCGAGCGAGCTGCTGCACCGAGGTGTGACGAGCCTCCTGCTCATGCCGCCGGGGCGGCCGCAAACGCGCCGAGCAACGCGGAGGGAAGGCAGCGCGGGATCGGACCCGGGTAGTCGGGGAAGAGCTGCCGAGCCGCTTCGCCACATGGCCGCGCGGCAATGTAGTCGTGGAGGTCTTCCATCGCCATGAGCAAGCTCACGCTCGCGAGGATCTGCAGCGTCGCCGCGTTCGGCGGATCCGTCGTAAGCGTCCCGTCCTGCAGCAGCGCATCCACGCGGTCGAGCGCCGCAGGGCAGCGCCTCGAGGTCGGCGCGCACCCCCGCTTCATCGCCGCGGCGCCCGTCGGGCTCCGGCATGTACGTCAGCGCGATCGCGGCGGGCGCGCTGAGCATCCCCGCGATCCCCGCAGCCGGCCACGAGCGCTCTTCGGCGAGCCACCGCCGCGGCTCGTTGCGCTGGGCGAAGCCGAAACGGGCGATGCGGCGCGCCATCGACTGCAGGTCGCGCTCTCCCCAGCGCTCCGCCTCCTCGACGCGTGCGCGAAGCTCGGGATCGGCGGGCAGCAGGGGCGGCTCGGGGCGAACCTCGTCGAGCGCTCGCGCGATCTCGCGCGAGTTCTGGATTCGGCGACCGTCGAGCTTGAGCGCGGGGAGCGTGCCGCCACGAAAGCCGACGATGCGCGTGTGCAGCTGCTGGCTCGCGGGTATGACGTCGACGAGCTCGTAGTCGAAGCCCTTCATGTCGAGCATCTTGCGCACCGCCTGAGAGGGATGCGAAAGCGGCGTCCAATACAGCTTCACCGACACGACGCCACTGTACTGCGCCCCCGCGGCCGGCGCACCACCGATCCGCTAGACATCGCGTCGTCGTGTCACGTGCAAAGGGCGAGGCGATGAGAGCCGTTCACGTCGGGTGCTCCGGGTGGAACTACCGCGACTGGCGCGGCCGCTTCTACCCGCAGAAGCTCCCGGCGCGGCGCTGGCTCGAGCACTACGGCGAGCACTTCGAGACCGTCGAGGTGAACGCGACCTTCTACGGCCTGATCAAGCGCGAGGCGGTGGCGAACTGGGTTCAGCAGACACCCCGAGGATTCGTGTTCGCGGTGAAGGCGAGCCGCTACCTCACGCACGTAAAGCGCCTCGGCGACATCGCGCCAGGCGTCGCGCGCTTCTACGAGCGGCTCGAGCCGCTCGTCGAAGCAAACCGCCTCGGGCCCGTTCTCTGGCAGCTGCCGGAGAACTTCGTGCGCGACGATGCACGACTCGCCGCGGCCCTCGAGCGTCTGCCTCGCGGCAAGCACGCGTTCGAGTTTCGCCACCCGAGCTGGTTCGACCCGGCCGTCTACCGCCTGCTGCGCGCGCACCGCGCCGCGCTCGTCATCGGCGACCATCCGGCGCGCGGCTTCCAGACCTACGAGCGCACCGCGCCCTGGCGTTATCTGCGCTTGCACTTCGGCAAGCGCGGCCGGCGCGGCAACTACTCGCCGCGCGAGCTGGAGGCGTGGGCGACTCGCCTGCACGAGTGGCGCAGGCGCGGGGAGGCGTTCGTCTACTTCAACAACGACTGGGAGGCGTTCGCGCCACGCAACGCCGCGTGGCTGAAGAAACGGCTTGCGCAGCTCGCGCAGGCCGATCGCGAGTAGCCTGGTCGCGTGCACGTCGAGCTGCTCTTCTGGGAGGGCTGCCCCTCGCACCCGCAAGCGCTCACCACGCTGCGCGAGCAGATGGAGAGGTTGGGTCTCGACCCCGCGAGCGTTGACGTGCGTGAGATCGAGAGCGACGAGCAGGCCGCGGAAGAGAATTTCATCGGGTCGCCGACGATTCGCATCGATGGCGTCGACATCGTCGATCCAGGCACGCAGCCTCCCGCGCTCACCTGCCGCGTCTATTGGCGGCGCGATGGTCGCATATCCCCCACCCCGGACCCCGCCGACGTGCGCGAAGCGCTGGAGGCGGCGAACGCAGCAGCGACAGAAAGGAGCTCGTGAGATGGCCGTCATCAAGGACGCCGTTCCCGCCGTTGGGACGGAGGCACCCGCCTTCTCCCTCCCAGACACCGACGGCGTGGCCCATTCGCTTGGGCGAGCGCCGGCCACCGTCGTCGTCTTCACATGCAACCACTGCCCGTACGCGCTCGGCTGGCACGAGCGCATCATCTCCGTCGCACGCGACTATGCGCCGCGAGGGGTGCAGATGCTCGCGATCAACCCGAACGATGCGACGCGCTACGCGGGCGACTCGGTCGAGGCGATGCGCGAGCGCGTGCGCGCGGGGGAGTTCGATGGCGTCCCCTACCTGCGCGACGAGTCGCAGGAGGTCGCGCGCGCGTATGACGCGAAGACGACGCCCGACATCTTCGTGATCGACGAGGAGGGAACGATCCGCTACCGCGGCGCCCCCGATTCGGATCTCGAAGACGCCTCTCAGGACGCCGCATGGTTGCGCGGAGCGCTCGATGCGGTGCTCGCCGGTCGCGACCCCGACCCGGCGGAAACGCCGCCCGTGGGCTGCACGGTCAAATGGCGCGAGACCTGAGCTGCGCGGCTCGCGCGGCTCGCTGCGTGCATCGCGGTGGCTCGGGCCACTTGCGGGGGTCGCGTCCCCGGCGCACGCGACGTTACCTCCCTCAGCTCCGCCCCGTGCGCTCGTCGACGTTTCCGTGGCGACGCTGTGGATGCAGCCGGGTAAGACGCGGCAGCTCGACAAGCCCGCACTCGCGAATCCGGTGCGCCTCAACGCATGGCTTGGCGCGATGGGCACCGAACAGCGTCTTTGGCTCGTTGGGCGACTCGTGACGCAGGCGCTCTACGACCAGGAAGTCGTGATCCGCGGCCAGCGCGGCGGGTGGGACGAGGTGTCGCTCACCGGCCAGCCAACGCCGAACCATCTGAGCTACCCCGGCTGGCTGCCCGCGCGCCAGCTCGTCCCGGCGCCCGCCGCCAGCACGTCGAGCGCGACGCCCGTGGCGCTGGTGAATAGACCGACGGCACCGCTGCTGGCACGCACCGCCGGCGGCGGCGCTGGCGCGCCGCTCATGCACCTCAGCTTCAACACGCGGCTGCCGTACCTCGGCGAAGCGGGCCCGTTCGCGCTCGTGCAGACGCCCACCGGCGCCCCCGCCCTGATCCCGCGCGCGGCCGTCACCGTGAACGTGCCCGACACGCCCGCGCCTGCGCCCAGCGGGCAGCAGCTCGTTGCGACCGCGGAGCAGTTCCTCGGCGTTCGCTACCTCTGGGCGGGCACGTCGGCGTTCGGGTTCGACTGCTCGGGGCTCACCTACACCGTCTACGACGCATACGGGATCGATCTCCCGCGGACCGCGGCGCTGCAGGCGCTAGCAGGGCGCTCGGTGTCGCAGCGCTCGCTTCAGCCCGGCGATCTCGTGTTCTTCGCGACGGACCCGCCGTCACGCGAAATAACCCACGTCGCGA
Organism: uncultured bacterium; assembly: GCA_963738355.1. Lineage (GTDB taxonomy): Bacteria > Actinomycetota > Thermoleophilia > Solirubrobacterales > Solirubrobacteraceae > Palsa-744. The sequence continues at coordinate 127,723 of CAVTWF010000003.1, read as the reverse complement.
TGTACGTCGGCGACGGCGAGATCATCGAGTCGCCGAACTCCGCCGGCTCCGTGCGCATCATCCCGCTCGCCGACCGCGCAAGCGAGTACGTCACCGCACGACGCTACCTGCCGGCGAGATGAGGGGCGTGGCCTCCTGGTGCTAGGAGGCGTAGGAGGCCGAAGCGGTCGCCGAGGGGCTGTGCTCGCGGGCCCAGCTCACGATCGCGCCCGAGCCCACGACCGTCGATCCGTCGTCGAGCACGAGGATCGGCACGGCGCGCTGGCCGCTGAGCTTCTCGATCTCGGCACGGTCGCGCGCCCTGTTCGGCCAGGTCCAGAACTTCAGCGTCCCGCCCTCGACCTGCTTGCACTCGTAGCTGTGGCCCGTCTCGTCGAGCGCCTTCGCCGCCTTCCCGCAGGGGTGCGCGAGCGGCCCCGGAAGGCCTCCGAACGACTTGCCGTCGGTGCACGTGTAGAGGACCACGGGCTTACTGTAGTTACGGCGCCCCGTCGGCGTCGGACCGACCTCAGCCCGTTGGCTCCACAGGCTCGGGGACCTTCGGTCGCGCGCGCTCTCCCTGTATGTACAGGAACGCGCCCGCGGCGAGAGCCGCACCGAGGAAGTCGGCGACGAGGTAGATCCAGATGTGCGACCACTTGAACGCGCCCAGGATGGTTGCGCCGAGTGCGATCGCGGGGTTGAACGCCCCACCGGAGATCCAGCCGACGGAAATGACGCCGACGACGACGGTGAAACCGATGGCGAGCCCGAAGAACGAGTTGCCGTCGGTGCCCTTCGCCGTCGCGACGTTGAGCACGACGTATGCGAGCGCGAACGTGAAGAGGAGCTCCGCGACGAGCATCTTGCCCGTCGACGCCGTCGCTCCTGCGGCCTGTTCCCCGCCGATCGCGATCACGAGCGCACCGGCGAGCGCCGCGGCGCTGAACTGCGTTACGAGGTAGGCAACGTATTCCGGCACGGTCATCTTGCCGCGGAGCAGAACCGCGGTGCTAACAGCGGGGTTGTAGTGGCCGCCCGAGACGTGGCCGCCCGCGAAGACGAGGACCATGAGCACGGAGCCGATGGCGATCGGCGCGAGCGTCGTCCCCGCCTTGTTGGCCGACTCGGTCGCCATGCCGACCGCGAACATGAATATGAACATGCCGATGAACTCGACCGCGAGCTTGCGATCCAGGGTGTAGTTCATGTCCCCTCCTTTCGGGTGGGGTCGTGGCGACCCCCGTGGTGGCCGTGCCGAACCGGTCGGCGAAGTGCGCGGAGAGTCTTGCACGGGTGGCGGCGCCAGCGCGCTCGGGGGGAGGCGGGCTGTGGAATGATCGCGTCGTGGCACGCCCCAACGTCTTCCGCGACGCGTGCGAATACGACTCCTCGGATCCCGAGGGCTAACGAGTACGAGCAGGAGTGGCCGGGGCACGCGAATGACGACGTCATGCTCCGAGGCGAGGACGGCCGGGTCGGGCACTCGGACGGCGAGCGCCGACCGGCCGGACCCCTCCCGAAGTAGCGCCAACGGGTTCGACTGGTGCGAATGACACCAAGAACTTGCCCGCACCGCGGCGATTTCGCGCCTTATGCGGATAGCTCGTTGCGACTGAGTTGCGTCTGCAACGGGTCGGCCACCGCACCGTAGGCCATACGGATTCGGTCGCGGACGCGGTGCTCATTGGGGTGAGCGTAGAGCCGCGCGACCAGCCGACCGCCGTCCATATGGCCGAGCTGGATCGCGACCTGGCAGGCGGCAATTCGGTTTGCGCCATTGGCGCGGGTGCCGTCTCGAACACCCGTCCGCATCAGGACGCCAGCGCCAGAGCGCGCGGTAAGCTCCGCGCGATGGAGGCCTACGGGAGGCTGCTTGTGGGGGCAAGGACACTCTCGCGCGCTCGCCTCGCAGGCGAGCTCGCCGTTCTCGCCCCTACGCTCGCACTCCCGATGTACGCGGCCGCCGCGGACACGCTGATCATCTTCGACGACCAGCCGTCGGGCACCGCACTGAACACTCAGTACAGCGCCCAGGGGGTGGTCTTCGGCGAAGGGCCGCTGGGCCCGTTCTATCCCGGCGGGACGGTGCGCATGCCTACGAATGCGAGCGAAGCGCACTCGCCGCCGAACGTGCTCGACATCACGAGAACCTGCGGAGAACCGCAGCCGGCAAGCGAAGTGTGGGGGCGCTTCGCCGCTCCGCGTAACCACGTCAGCCTGTGGGCGGGCTGCTCTTCCCGCAGCTCATCGGCACCCATGAAATGACGCTCAGAGGGTACGACCTCGGCGGCAATGCGATCCCAGGCGCGAGCGACACGGTGACGCTCTCGAGCCTGGGCGTGAACACCCAGATGGCGATCGAAGACCCCCACTCGCAGATCAGCTTCTTCGAGGTGGTCGAGAGCGCGGTGGGCGGCGAATGTCGCGGCGCGATCGACGATCTCAGCTTCGATGAACTGCCGGCGGTGATCCCGCCCGACTTCGGGCTCATATCGCAGAGCCTCGGCGTGACCGTTGCCGCGGGCAGCTCCGCGACCGCGACGATCCACGTCAACCGCACCGCCAGCTCTACCGGCCCGATCTCATTCGGCGTCAGCGGGCTGCCGAGCGGCGTGGGCGCCAGCGTCAGCCCCAACCCGGACACCACTCCCGCTAGCAGCTCGGTCACGTTGATGTTCATCGCCGCGCCGAACGCACCGCCGGTGACCAACGCGACCGCCACCATCACTGCCACACCGAGCGGCACGGCCGGCAGCCAGACACGCTCGGTCACGATCCCCGTCTCGGTCTCTGGCAACTTCGACCTGCGCGCGCAGGGCATCGATGTCACCCAGGGCATCCAGCGCGAAGGAACGCTCGCGCCGAGCGGTGGCGAATCGGGTGGCAGCTATCAGGGCGTCAAGCTCGTCGAATACGAGAAGACGGCGGTGCGCTTCTACGCGGACGCGCAGGCGCTGAGGGCGCCGGCCTCCCCGGTGTGAGCGCCGAGCTCGTCGGATACCGCAACGGGCCGCCCCGACCGGGGAGCCCGCTCTACGCCGACTACGGGCCGGAAAGCCTGCCCGACACGGGCGAGGCGGACCTCGCTCCGGTCGGCCAGGGGGAGCGCACGAACGACGCCAACGCGTTCACGTTCACCCTGCCGTACTCGTGGACGCGCGGCTCGATCAAGCTCGTCGCCACGATTCGCGGTCCGCCCCACGACTTCGGTCCGGCGTTGCTCGAGTGCACGGCTGCCCCTCGTTCCTCCAACAACACGTATCTCGGAGGAAAACGTCACCTTCAACCATGAGGGCAACGTTGCACTGTCGGCTATCGCGCTGACGTCGAATGGCTCGAGCCCCGTTCCTCGAACGTCGACTTCACAAATCAAAGCTCGTAACGCCGCTCGGCGATGTCGGCGCGAATCCGAAGGAACCGAACAACGGCTTCGACGTCACCCCGTACCAGGGCAGCGTCGACATCAGCCACCTCATCAACGACACCGAAACGAACTTCAACAAGCGCGACGCGGCGAAGGGTCGCGTCGAGCAGTGGAAGTCGGGCTAGTCTGGCAACCCCGGCCTTGCCACCTACGGCCTCGCGAAGACGGGTTTCGCGGGCGTCACCAGCAATGACAGCTCCGTTGCGGTCTTCCAGCCGATCCCGGTACCGAACTCGAGCGACGCCCGACCGCTGTCCGCGATCGCCCACGAGCATCTTCCATCTCTTTGGCCTCAAGCACGCGAGCAACGAGTGCGGCGGCGGTGACGACGGCGACAGCGACGATCACGGCCACGGCCAGGAAGGCGTGCCCTGGCCACTGAAGCCCGGCGCCAATGAGGACGCGGTGGAGCAGCGCAATGGCAGCTCGCAGGGACCAAACGAAACGGACACCGACCAGCCGAACGAAGGCTTCGGGCAGCTCCTTGGGGTCGGGCTCGACATGACGTCGGTAGCCCTACCGGATCCGCGCCGACGGTGTCAACGTCGCCGAAAACTTCGACTTCATGTCCTACTGCATTCGCGCACTTGCGTGGCGGGGTGGTCGGCGAATAGGTCTCGCCGTTCAACTGGGAAGCGGTCTTTCATAACTTCGGCAACTTCGCGCGCTTATCTGCTTCAGGTTCCTCTGTCCAGAGCGCATCTCGCTGCGGCCCTGCATCCGCGTCGGCTTCGACGGCCAATCTGCGAGGCTCGCGCAGCGCGAAGCTTCCCTCCACCCGGCCGCCTGCGGGTGGTCGGCTACGGCAGCAATGCGGGCTTTCAGCTCACCAGCGTCGGTCCGCAGGTCGGCCCCCCTCTTGCCTGCGGCAATTCAAGTTACACGCTTACGGCGCCGTGGAAGTCACGGCCAGGTGGTCGCGTCCGCTCCGATGGCCGAGAGCGTCGGTCATGAAGACGCGGGCCTAGTCTATCAGCTGACGGCCGAACTCCCCGCCGCAGGGCGTTGAGAGCATCGAGATCGCCTCGACGGCGCCGTGATCGCGAGACGCGAGCGCGACCAACATCCGCCGCGCGTCAGATCGTCGCCCCGCACATGGGCTCGCATGTCGGCGGCCGACGGCAAGCTGGTGGTCAGCTGGCGTGCGAGTAATCCCGATCACCAGGCTCTGACCGCGTCGGTCGACTACTCGCGCAACGACGGGCGCACCTGGCGAACGGTCTTCGTCGGCCCCAACACGCGGCGCGCGTCTCCTGCCCTGCTCCTACCTTGACGGGTCACGCTCGGCTGAGGTTCGCGTTCGCGTCAACGACGGCTTCAACGAGACCGCAGCGGTCTCCAAGCCGCTTCACCGTGCTCGACGCTCCGCCTCAGGTGTCGATCGCAAAGACCCTCACGACGATCCCGGGCGACGCACGCCTTCAGCTTGCAGGGCAAGCCTTCGACCAGCAGGCTCACGCGCTCAAGGGACGCAGCCTGCGCTGGTTCGACGGGCCGTTTGCGCTCAGGCCGTGGCACGACGCTGAGCGCCGCCCCGCTGCCGCCGGGCGCGAATCACATCCGCCTCCTCGTGCGCGACGCGAACGGGCATAGCGCGTCGGCGAGCGTGACGGTCAACGTGCGCCGGTCCAACCTGCCCTTCCTGCGGCTCGAGCTGCCTGCGCGCGTCTCTCGACGCGCCAGAAAGCTGGTGTTCAGCGCAAGCTTCGGCCGTCCCCGCGACGCTCACCGTCGGGACGTGGAGCTTCAAGCTGACGCGAAGATCGTGGAAGATCACCGTTCCGGTCTCCGCGCGGAATGCCGATGCTCCTGCAGCCCTCCGTCACGGCAGGCTCTGTCAGGATCTCGTCCTCGGCCGCAGGCTGATGCGCGCTCGCCGCGACTCGTTGTCCGAGAGCGTGAGTCACGACACATACACTCTGGCCGTGGCGTTACTGAGCACGCGATACAGACGGCTCGTTGTTCGCGCGATGGCAGTAGTTGTCGCCCTGCTCGCGATTGTCGTAGGAAGCGGTGCTGGTCGACTTCTCGGCGTCGTCGTCGCTGCCTTGCTTTTCCTGGGCAGCTTCATTCGGTACGACTGAGCAATCGCTGCCGTGGCGCAGAGGCGCGGCCCAGGTCGCGCTGTCTGTTTGACGGCGGCATAGGCTCCTCCGATCGCTGGACGCACGCCGAGCGCCGCCATCCGCTGCGAGTTCCGGACCTTTGCCGGAGCCCGTGGAAGTGGCAAAGCGGACATTGCTAGCGTGCGAGTCCGCGAGCCGAGCGGTGATTTGACGAACCGCGCGTTAATTGCATCGGGCGAAGCGGGGCATGACTCGGCCAACAGCCGCTGCGCCTCGGGTAACCGAGGCCCGGCAGCGGTAGGGCGATATGTGCTTCCTCACACCCCCTCGGCGGGCCGAGAATCGATCGGGCCGACATGGCCAGGGAATCATCTCAGCTGGACTTATGGCCATTCTTTGGCGTCCATGCGGGCGGAGGGACTCCAACCCCCAAGTCGGAGCATCTGGCGATCGTGTCCGATTGATGGGCATGCCCCGAGGCGTGTACATGCGGCCGAGGGGGCGCGCGTCCATCACGTCGGGACACGAAACGCGGCGCATTGCCCCTCCGACGGCGCGGTCGGCACAGGACGCCAACGCCGATGGCAGCACGGTTTGCGTCTGTGCATCTGACTTCGGAGAAGCTCCTGCGACTGAGTTGCGTCTGGCTCTAGAGGCGAATCTCGCTACTAGCGGGATTGCTTTCGCAGGCTTTCGCACCCGCGCAACCAGCCGAAAAAGGCCTGCGAGCCGCGAAGTTCGCAATTCTTCGCGGCAAACCGACTACATAGCGCCAACGGGATTCGAACCCGTGTTACCGCCGTGAGAGGGCGGCGTCCTAGTCCCCTAGACGATGGCGCCAGGCCCGACAGCCGTCGAGGCTAGCAGAGGCAGATTCGGGAAGAACGACGCGGGTGCATTCAGCACCCGATGCGGCTGGAGGGACTCGAACCCCCACGGGCTGTTGCCCAATACGACCTGAACGTATCGCGTCTACCAGATTCCGCCACAGCCGCGAGCCCGAGCAACTTAGCAGCACGCACCCGCCGCGAGTGCGAGGGTTGAGCGTCTAGCGCCATGCACGGATCGTGGCCGCGACCTCGGACGGGAAAGCCCACAACAGAACGGCCGCCGGCATGCCGGCGGCCGTTCTGCCTATTGAGTCTCTTGCCGCGTAAGTCTTTGCGTCAGCGGTGCGCGCGGCGGCGCTGCGCGACGAGCAGCGACACGCCGATCCCGATCAGCAGCAGGCCCCCGCCGATCACCGAAGCGAGGTTGAGGCCCGTGAACGGAAGCGTGCTCGCGGTCGTCTCCGAGGTGGTCGTCGACTCCGTGCTCGCCGGGCTCACTTCGCTCTTCGGCGTCGTAGAGGTGTGTTCCGGCTTCGATTCGCTTTCCGGTTTCGAGCCGCTCGCCGGCGTCACGCCGGGGCTCGCGGTCTCCGTCGACACCGTCGAGGACGAGACGGTGCTGTGCGTCGATACGGACGTCGACACCGTCGGTGTTTCGCTGTAGCCGGCCAGTGAAGACGTCGAGGTCGTCTGCGCGCCCGCCGCCGCAGGCAGCGCGAGCAGCGCGATCGCCGTCAGGAGGCCCAGAACGACTCCTGGCGCGCGACGGCCGCCGCGCTTCGCGCGAAGCGACTTGCTCGTGATCGTCTTCCCTGACCCATCCACTGCCAGAGCGTTCATTGAAGTCATGCCTTGAAAACCTCCCACTGTCCGTGGTATGTGGCTGAGGGTTTGCAAATGATCCCCGTGTGACCGGGAACTATACCTGTCCTTGCGGACGAATACCCGCCTTATCGGCCCTGAAATCGGGGACTTTAGCCCTGCACGATCGACCCCGGCGGCGGCGTGCCCTTGATCGCCGCCTGCATGCAATTGCGCGAGCAGCTGCGGTAGATCGTTCGGAAGCCGAGAAGCTGCGGAACGGTCACGAATCGATAGCCGCGCGCGCGCAGTCGGCGGATGATCTGCGGGTACGCCGCGAGCGTCTCGCCGCGTGGGCCGCCGCCGTCATGCGAGAGGATGATCGACCCCGCGGTCGCCTGCGCGAGGACGCGCTGTTCGATCGCTCCCACGCCCGGCAACGTGTAGTCGCTCGGGTCGACGTCCCAGAGGATCGTCGCGAGCCCGAGCGAGCGCGCGACGCGCACGACGGTGGCGTCGTAATCGCCGTAGGGAGGCCGAAAGACGCACGGCGAGTATCCGCTTTCGCGCTTGATCACTTCGCGCGTGCTCGCCAGCTCCCCGCGCACCGCGGATTCGGAGAGGGCGTTGAGGTCGGGATGCGTCCACGTGTGATCGCCGAGGGCATCCCCGTCGCGCAGCTCTTCGCGCAGCGTCCCGCGGAAGCTCGGGTTCACCTGGCTACCGATCATGAAGAACGTCGCGACGGCGCCATTCGCGCGGAGCATCCGCACGAAGTCCTGCGTGAGCGGATAGGGGCCGTCGTCGAAGCTCAACGCGACCTCCTTGCGCGGGGGGCCGCCGCGGTAGCCGATCTGCGGGCCGTGCACGACGCAGCCGACGGCGCGGTAGCGCACGCCTGGCTTGCTCGGCTTCTTTTGCGCACCCGAGCTCGCGAGCGCGAGCACCGCGGGGACCGCGAGCAGCACGGGCACGGCGAGTGCGGTTGCGGCGAGCAGCCGCCGCGGATACCGGCGGATTCGCGCGCTCACGCGGCGCCCGCGGGCGCGGACTCGCCGCGGGGCGCCTCCGCGCTCGGGCGCTCAACGATCGTGCGTCCCTCGAGCTCGTCGTGCTCGAGGCGCTTGCGCAGGACCTTCTTGTCGAACTTCCCCACGCTCGTCTTCGGCACCTCCGCGATGAACGCGAACTCGTCCGGCAGCCACCAGCGCGCGACGCGGTCGCTCAGGTGCTCCACGAGCTCCGTCGCGATCGCATCCGAGCCGCGCTCCTCGAGGACGCCCTCGCGGAGCACGACGCAGCACAGCGGGCGCTCCGCCCAGCGCTCGTCCGGCTTCGCGATCACGGCTGCCTCGATCACGTCGTCGTGGGCCATGAGCTCGTTCTCCAGCTCCACCGAGGAGATCCACTCGCCGCCCGACTTGATCACGTCCTTCGCGCGGTCCGTGATCTGGACGAACCCGCGCTCGTCGACGGCCGCGATGTCACCCGTGCGCAGCCAACCGCGGTCGAACTTCTCCTCATCGTCTTCCTTGTAATAACGCGCCGCGACCCACGGGCCGCGGACCTCGATCTCGCCCGTGCTCTCTCCGTCGTTCGCCACGAGCTCGCCGTCATCGTCGACGGTTCGCAGCTCCACCCACGGCAACGGCTGGCCCTGCTTCGCGCGGTCATCCCAGTAGGCGTCGTCGTGCGGGCCGCCCTCCGCGGGCCGCGAGTAGCTCGCGACGGGGCTCGTCTCGGTCATCCCCCAGCCCTGGAAGATCCGCACGCCGTGGCGCGTCTCGAAGCCCTCGATCAACGCTCGCGGCACCGCCGAGCCGCCGCAGCCTGCGTTCTTGAGCGAGGAGAGGTCGACGTCATGCGTGTCCGCGTAGCTCAGCAGGTCGAGGAAGATCGTCGGCACGCAGCACATGATCGTCGCGCGCTCGCTTTCGATCAGCTTCGCGATCGGCTCCGCCTGCAGGAAGCGATCGGGCATCAGCAGGTCCGCGCCCGTCAGCGCCGCCGCGTGCGGGATGCCCCAAGCGTTCGCATGGAACATCGGCACGATCACGAGCGCGCGATCGTCGTGACCCACGCCGAGCGCGTCCGCCATCAGCGTCGCCGAGGAGTGCAGGCTGATCGAGCGGTGCGAATAGAGCACGCCCTTCGGGTTGCCCGTCGTCCCGCTCGTGTAGCAGAGCGCCGCCGCCTGACGCTCGTCGAGCTCGGGGTACTCGAACGGGCCCTCCCCCGCTTCCGCGAGGAGCTGCTCGTAGCTCAGCGCGCCCGGGAGCTTCTGCATCGCTTCTTCGAGCGACTCTCCCTCGCCCATCACGACGTACTGCCGCGGCGAGCGCATCTGCATCGCGAGCGGCGCGAGCAGCGCCGCCAGCGAGTCGTCCACGAACACGACGCCGTCTTCGGCGTGGTCGACGATGTACGTGAGCTGGTCCGCGGGGAGCCTGATGTTGAGCGTGTGCAGGACGGCGCCGATGCACGGGACTGCCATGTAGAGCTCGAAGTGGCGCTGGTTGTTCCACGCGAACGTGCCGACGCGGTCGCCGTCCCTCACTCCGAGGCGCTCGAGCACTCGGGCCAAGCGGTCCACGCGCCCCGCGATCTCGCCGAAGGTGGCGCGCACGGTGCCCGCCGGCGTGAGCGTCACCACCTCCGCGTCCGCGTGCGGTGAGCGCATGCGCCGCAGCATGTGCTGCACCGTGAGCTGAAAGTCGTCCTGCATTAGACCCGCTGAGCACTGGCAACTCCCTTCGCGGCTCGTCTCCCGTGCGAGCCTGTTCACATTCACATTAGAGCGCTCCGCGGCCGCGGACTCAACCGCTCCGGGACGAGCTCGGCGTAGAGGGCGAGCGTCTGGCGCGCGATGTCGTTCCAGTCGAAGCGCAGGACGTGCTCTGAAGCCTCGATCACGAGGCGGTCGCGCAGCGGTCCGTCCGTGAGCAAGCGATCGATCATCACGCCCAGGTGGTCCGCGTCGCCCCCGTTGAAGCGCAAGCCCACGCGCTCCCCCGAGGGCACCACCTCGCGCAAGCCGCCCGTATCCGCGACGATGCAGGGGCAGCCCGAGGCCATCGCCTCGAGCGCGACGAGCCCGAAGGGCTCGTAGATGGAGGGGATCACGCAGAGGTCCGCGATGCGGTAGAGCGAGTGCAGCACGTCGTCGCCGATCCAGCCGAGGAACATGCCGTGCTCCATCAGCCCCAAGCGCTCCGCCTGCGCCTTCAGCTCGTCCTCGTGCGTTCCCGAGCCCGCGACGAGGAAGCGCACCCCCGCGCGCTCCTTCACGATCGGCGCGAGCGCCTCGAGCGCGAGCTGGAAGCCCTTCTCGTACACGAGGCGGCCGACGAGCAGCACGAGCTTCTCGCGCGGCTCCGCGAAGCCCGCGCGCAGCGCGATGAGGTCCTCCACGAGGCGCACGTCGAGCGGGTCGATCCCGTTCGGGATCACCGCGATGCGACTCTCTTGCAACCCGAAGACGTCCGCGATGTGGCCGCGCATGTAGTGCGAGCACGCGATCACGCGGTCCGCGCGGTGCGCGATCTCGCGCTCGATGCCATGGATCCAGCTCTGCGGGTGATCCGCGACCCACCCCTGGTGGCGCCCGTACTCCGTCGCGTGGATCGTCATCACGAGCGCGCAGCGGAAGCGGTCGGCGAGGTGCTCTCCAGCGCCCGCCACGAGCCAGTCGTGGCCCGCGATCAGGTCCGGCTCGAAACGATCGCCGAGCTCGATGCCCGCCGCGAGCATGTCCGCGTTCATGTGCTCCACCCACGCGACGAACTCGTTCAGCTCGCGTGGCCGCGGCGCCTCGCGCACGCGGTGCACGATCACGCCCCCCTGCACTTCCTCGGCTCCCAGCGCCCCCTCGCCGCGCGTCAGCACGCGCACGTCCGCACCCAGCGCCACGAGCGCCTCCGAGAGCTTGCGCACGTGCCGCGCGAGCCCGCCCTCCACGACCGGCGGGTACTCCCAGGAGAGGATGAGGACGCGCATCCGGCGCGGAGCCTACATGCCCCGGGGCGTGATGCCCCGGGTGAGGACGCGCAAATCCCGCGCCAAGAGCGCGCGCGGATGCGGCCCTAGGAAGCGGTCCTCGGAACCTCGCGCTGGCGCGCGCGAGCGCGCGCTGCCTCCGCGCGGGCCGGCGCCACGATCGGCTCTTCGCTCGGCGCCGGCCGGCGCTGCGTGCGCACGAACCACGCGATGCCCACGATGAACAGCGCCAGCGCGACCCAGAAGTTCAGGCGCATGCCGAGGATGTGGTGCGCGGGGTCGATGCGCAGCAGCTCCTCGCCGATGCGCGCGAACGAGTAGCCCGCGACGTACAGCGCGAACAGCCCCGGCGGCTTGATGCGACGGTGATTGCCGAGCCACACGAGCGCGGCGGCGAGCGCCAGCATCCAGATGATCTCGTAGAGGAACGTCGGCTGGAATGTCGCGTAGTGCTGGTATTTCGGCAGGATGTTCGTCCTGTGCGCGGCGCTGATTTCGATCGCCCACGGGAGCTTGCTCGGCAGCCCGTAGAGTTCCTGGTTGAAGTAGTTGCCGATGCGCCCGAAGGACTGCGCGACGAGCAAACCCGGCGCCGCGGCGTCCATGAACATCGGGATGTTCGCGCCGTGGCGGCGCAGGCGCCAGATGCCCACGAGGGTGCCCGCGGCGATACCGCCCCAGATGCCGAGCCCCCCCTTCCACACGGCGAACGGCCCCCACCAGTGCGGCGGGATTTCGTTCCAGCTCGTCGCGAGGAAGTAGAGGCGGCCGCCGATCAGACCCGCGGGGAAGCCCCACAGCGCGACGTCGTAGACGAGGTCCCGCGAGCCCCCCTTGCGCTCCCAGCGATGCGCCGTCACGAGCACCGCGCCCGTCACCGCGAGCACGTACATCAGGCCGTACATGTGGACGAACAACGGCCCGATGTGAAAGCCGTTGAACGACGGGCTGGGGAGGTAGGCGAGCGGCATCGCTTCTCAACCGGAGCCTACCTCGCGTGAAAGCGCACTCGCGCCAGGGCGGCGGCCAGAGCGAGCATCGTCTTGCACGTGACCCCCGCGCAGCGCAACCCTGATGCGACGCATACGTTTGAGCACCAGGTAGCCTGCCCGGACGCTCGCGCCCGCTCGTCCTGCGGCAGGCGCTCCGGACCACGACGCGAAAGGCATACGGCATGAGACAGCATCGCTCCAGCGCACCTCGCGGCCCCCGCAAGCTCGCCGCGGCGCTCGCCTTCGCCGCCATGCTGGCGGTGCCCGCGACGCTCGTCGCAATCCCCGCAGCGGCAAGCGGCCGCGCACCCGCAAAGCGCTCCGGCGCGAACGTCATCACGGGCATCGGCGACGAGCACACCGCGATGTTCTACTCGCGCTACTGGAAGCAGCTGCACATCGGCATCACGCGCTACATCACGCCCTATGACGTCGTCGCACACCGCCGCGAGCTGGGCGAAGCGAAGGCGTGGATCCAGACCGCGACCGCCGCGCACCAGCAGATCCTCGTCGCCTTCTACCACTCCGAGCAATCGCCGACGAAGATGCCCTCGCTCGCGCTCTACAAGAAGGACGTCATGAAGTTCCTCAAGGACTTCCCGCAGGTCCACCAGTACCAGCCCTGGAACGAGGCGAACCGCGGCTACATCCCGCACATGCTCCAGAGCCCCAACCCGATGCAGTCCGCGCTCTACTACCGCGAACTGCGCTCGATCGCGCACCACCGCACGGTGCTCGGCCTCGACATCCTCGACTCCTTCGACATCGGGCCCACGCTCACGTACGTCAACCAGTTCAAGTCCGACCTGAAGAAGCTCAAGCTGCCGACGCCGAACGTCTGGGGCTTCCACAACTACTCCGATACGAACCGCTTCCAGGCGACGCGCACGAAGGCGGTTCTCGGCGTAGTCCCCGGCGAACTCTGGCTCACCGAGACGGGCGGCGTCGTCCAGTACGGCACGGACTTCACGAACAAGCACGGCGCGGGTCTGCGCCGCGCCGCACAAGCGCTCGAATACATGTTCAAGCTCGCCTACACGAACGCGCGCATCAAGCGCCTCTACATCTACGACTGGACGGGCGCCGGCCCGCGCGCACGCTTCGACGCCGGCCTCACGGACGTGCACGGCCGCCCTCGCAAGGGCTACGTCGTCGTCTGCAACCACCTCTTGCACAACAGCAAGAAGTGCCGCGTGCGCACGGTCAACGACTGACGAGAGGCCGGGCCGCACGCTAAGCTCGCCAGCCCGTGCGAGCAGTCCAGATCACAGAGCTCACAGGCCCCGCGAGCGCGCTGCGGCTCGTCGAGTTGCCCGAGCCCGAGCGCACGCATCCGCTCACGCCGGGGTCGGGAGTGCTCGTCGACGTCCACTCCGCGGGCGTCTCCTTTCCCGAGGTGCTGCAAACGCGAGGCCTCTACCAGCTGAAGCCCGACCTCCCATTCGTGCCGGGCAGCGAGGTCGCGGGGATCGTCCGCGTCGCGCCCGAGGAGTCGCGCCTGAGGGCCGGCGCGCGCGTGATGGCGTTCTGCGGCCTCGGCGGGTTCGCAGAGGTCGCCGTCGCCGCCGAGCAGCTCTGCTTCCCCCTCCCCGAGCAGCTCGACTTCGCCCAGGGCGCGGCGCTCGTCTTGAACTACCACACGGCCTACTTCTCGCTCGAGCGCCGCGGGCGCCTCGAGGCCGGCGAGACGGTGCTCGTGCACGGCGCCGCGGGCGGCGTCGGGACCGCGGCGCTGCAGGTCGCGCGCGGCCTCGGCGCACAGACGATCGCGGTCGTCTCGAGCGACGCCAAGCGCAAGGTCGTCGAGGCGCTCGGCGCCGATCACGTCCTCTCCTCCGAGGGCCCCTGGAAGGACGAGGCGCGGGAGATCACGAACGGCGGCGTGAACGTCGTCTTCGACCCCGTCGGCGGCGATCGCTTCACCGACTCACTGCGCTCGCTCGCCCCAGAGGGGCGCCTCATCGTCGTTGGCTTCGCTGGCGGCTCGATTCCCGAGGTCAAGGTGAACAGGCTGCTGCTCAACAACACGGAGATCATCGGCGCCGGCTGGGGCGGCTACGCGATGGACAAGCCCGCGCTGCTGCGCGAGGTCGGCGACGCGCTCGAAGCGATGATCGAGGACGGCGTCGTGAGCCCGATCGTCGGCGAGCACTTCCCGCTCGAGCATGCGCGCGAGGCGCTCGAGCTGATCGAACGCCGCGAGGCGACCGGCAAGGTCGTGCTCGACGTGCGCCCCTAGCGGCGCGCTCAGCTCTTGAGCGTCGCGGTCGCGGCGTGCGCGCCGGTGTAGCCCGTGGCGCTGGCTTCGAGCGCGTATTCGTAGGTTGGGAACGGGGGTGGCTGTAGGCGCGTCGCGGTGAAGGTGAACCCCGCGGACGTAGTCACACCGGCGGGAATCGTCACCGTTGCGACGCTGAAGCCGCCGCCGAAGTTGTGTCCGACCACGATCCGCGAGGTGAGGCCGACGTTGATCGCCGCGCCGTGGCTCGCCTGGAGGTTCCCCCATTCGTCGGTCACGCCCATCCTGCCTGTGAACCGGCCTTCGCCGCCGAGCCCTTCGGCGGTGCACGTGAAGGCGCACGGCGCGCTGAGCGTCCCCGCGCTCACCGCCGCTTCCTCCCACGCGAGGTGCACGGCCGCCCCCGCCTTCACCGTGAATCCGACCGACCCTTCCAGCGCGCCTTCCTTCGCGGTGAGCGTCGTGGCGCCGGAGTGGTAGAGCTTGATCGCGGTCGCGGTGCCGACGCCTTCCTTGAAGTTCACCGTCGTCGCCGATGCCGGGTATTCGGGCGCCTTGCCCGAGGGCGAGGCGAGCGGCCCGGAGTAGGCGATCGTCTTGTTCTGGCCGCGCGGCGCCGCCGTAGGTGGTGGCGACGTTGCCGCCCGCGTCGAGCGCGGTGAGCGTGACGTTGAAGGCCTGGCCGACTTCGGGTTCCGCGGGTGCGGGCGCGGAGAGCTTGAAGCCCTTGGCTTCGCCCGCCTTGACCTTGATCGCGAGCCCGCGCGCCGTTGTTGAGCGCGCCTTCCTTGACCTTGACGTGCGCTTCTTCGACCTTGTAGAGCGTGAGCACGCCGTTGGCGGTGCCGGAGACGCTCGCCTTGCCGTTTGTGAACCTGATCGCCGTGGCGGTGCCGAACTTGACCGCGGCTGCGGCTTCGTTTGCGACCGTCGGTTCGGAGCCGTTGGGCGAGGCGCCCGCGCCTTCGAAGGTGAGGTTCTTGGTTTCGCCACCCGCGCCGCCGTAGCTCGTCGCGGGGTTCAAGTATTCATCGAGCGCCGTGATCGTGAGCGCGTCGGCCTGCCCGGAGCCCACTTCGGTGGCGGCGGCGCTGAGCGCGAGCGTCTTGGGCGCGAGCGCCTTGACCGTGAAGGCGCCCGTGCCTTCGTGGCCGGTGGTTTCTTCTGTGACCTTGAGGTTCGTGGCGGTCGCCTTGTAGAAGCGGAAGCCCGTGACGGTGGCTTCGCCGCCGGCGAAGGTAGGTTCGGTCGCGGTCGAGTATTCCGGCGCCTTGCCCGAGGGCGATGCTTCGGCGCCTTCGTAGCGCAGCTTGTGCGTGCGCGCGTAGGTGGTGATGAGGTTGTGGAATTCATCCCACGCGGCGAGCTTCACTTCGAAGGCCTGGCCGGCCTGCGGTTCGGCGGGGTTGGGGGTCACGCCGAAGCTCTTGAAGGGGCCGGTTTTGACGGTGAAGCCCACCGAGCCTTCGATCGCGCCTTCCTTCGCCGTGAGCGTCGTGCGCGCCGGCGCGATAGAGCTTGATCCCGTTCGCGTTGCCGACGCCTTCCTTGAAGTGGACGGTCGTCGCCGAGGCGGGGTATTCGGGCGCCTTGCCGGAGGGCGAGGCTTCGGGGCCCGAGTAGGCGATCGTCTTGTTTTCGCCGCCCCCGACGCCGTAGCCGGTCGCGATGTTCCCGCCCGCGTCGAGCGCGGTGATCGTGATGTTGAACGCCTGGTTGGCTTCGGGTTCTGCGGGTGCGGGGGCGGAGAGCTTGAAGGTTGTCGGGGCGCCCGCGTTCACCGTGAAGCTGCCCGTGCCTTCGTGGCCGGTCGCTTCTTCGCTCACCCGCAACGTCGTCGCCGCAGCCTTGTAGAAGCGGAGGCCCGTGAGCGTCGCTTCGCCACCGGCGAAGGTCGGTTCGGTCGCGGTCGAGTATTCCGGCGCCTTGCCGCTGAGGGCGATGCTTCGGCGCCTTCGTAGCGCAGCTTGTGCGTGCGCGCGTAGGTGGTGATGAGGTTGTGGAATTCATCCCACGCGGTGAGCTTGACTTCGAAGGCCACCCCGGCCTGCGGTTCGGCGGGGTTGGGGGTCACGCCGAAGCTCTTGAAGGGGCCCGCCTTGACTTTGAAGCAGACCGCGCCTTCCCGCGGGCCCTCCTTCGCCGTGAGCGTGCTCGCGCCCGCGCGGTAGAGCTTGATACCCGTCGCCGTGCCGACGCCTTCCTTGAAGTTCACCGTCGTCGCGGACGCGGGGTATTCGGGCGCCTTGCCCGAGGGCGAGGCTTCGGGGCCCGAGTAGGCGATCGTCTTGTTCTGGCCCGCCGCGCCGCCGTAGCTGGGCGCGAGGTTGCCGTAGCCGTCGAGCGCGCTGATCGTGACGTTGAACGCCTGGCTTGCTTCGGGTTCTGCGGGGGTCGGCGCGGAGAGCTTGAAGGAGGCGGCCTGGCCCGCCACAACCGTCAAGCCCAGCGAGCCTTCGATCGCGCCTTCCTTCGCCGTGAGCGTGTTCGCGCCGGCGCGATAGAGCTTGATCCCGTTCGCGTTGCCGACGCCTTCCTTGAAGTGGACGGTCGTCGCCGAGGCGGGGTATTCGGGCGCCTTGCCGGAGGGCGAGGCTTCGGGGCCCGAGTAGGCGATCGTCTTGTTTTCGCCGCCTCCGACGCCGTAGCCGGTCGCGATGTTCCCGCCCGCGTCGAGCGCGGTGATCGTGATGTTGAACGCCTGGTTGGCTTCGGGTTCTGCGGGTGCGGGGGCGGAGAGCTTGAAGGTTGTCGGGGCGCCCGCGTTCACCGTGAAGCTGCCCGTGCCTTCGTGGCCGGTCGCTTCTTCGCTCACCCGCAACGTCGTCGCCGCAGCCTTGTAGAAGCGGAGGCCCGTGAGCGTCGCTTCGCCACCGGCGAAGGTCGGTTCGGTGCGGTCGAGTATTCCGGCGCCTTGCCCGAGGGCGATCTTCGGCGCCTTCGTAGCGCAGCTTGTGCGTGCGCGCATAGGTGGTGATGAGGTTGTGGAATTCATCCCACGCGGTGAGCTTGACTTCGAAGGCCACCCCGGCCTGCGGTTCGGCGGGGTTGGGGGTCACGCCGAAGCTCTTGAAGGGGCCCGCCTTGACTTTGAAGCCGACCGCGCCTTCCCGCGGGCCCTCCTTCGCCGTGAGCGTGCTCGCGCCCGCGCGGTAGAGCTTGATACCCGTCGCCGTGCCGACGCCTTCCTTGAAGTTCACCGTCGTCGCGGACGCGGGGTATTCGGGCGCCTTGCCCGAGGGCGAGGCTTCGGGGCCCGAGTAGGCGATCGTCTTGTTCTGGCCCGCCGCGCCGCCGTAGCTGGGCGCGAGGTTGCCGTAGCCGTCGAGCGCGCTGATCGTGACGTTGAACGCCTGGCTTGCTTCGGGTTCTGCGGGGGTCGGCGCGGAGAGCTTGAAGGAGGCGGCCTGGCCCGCCACAACCGTCAAGCCCACCGAGCCTTCGATCGCGCCTTCCTTCGCCGTGAGCGTCGTGCGCGCCGGCGCGATAGAGCTTGATCCCGTTCGCGTTGCCGACGCCTTCCTTGAAGTGGACGGTCGTCGCCGAGGCGGGGTATTCGGGCGCCTTGCCGGAGGGCGAGGCGTTCGGGGCCCGAGTAGGCGATCGTCTTGTTTTCGCCGCCTCCGACGCCGTAGCCGGTCGCGATGTTCCCGCCCGCGTCGAGCGCGGTGATCGTGATGTTGAAGCCTGGTTGGCTTCGGGTTCTGCGGGTGCGGGGGCGGAGAGCTTGAAGGTTGTCGGGGCGCCGCCCTTGACCTTGATCGCGAGCCCCGCGCCGTTTGAGATCGTGCCGTCGGTGACGGTCAGGTGCGCTTCTTCGGCCTTGAAGAGCCTCATCAGGCCGTTGCGGCCTCCTTCGACCTTCGCTTCGGCACCCGTGAAGTTGATCTCGGTCGTCTGCCCAAAGGCCTCTTCGGCGCCGCTGCGGTCGAGCACGACCGGCTGCTTTCCGCTCGCGCCGTTGCCCGCGCCAGCGAACTTGAGTGCGTGCGCGCCTTCCCCGTAGCCCGTCGCGAGGTTTCCGTACGGGTCGAGCGCCCTGATCGTGAGTTCGTCGCCCACGCCGACGGTCGCTTCGGCGGGGTTCGCGGAGAGCGAGAGCGTCGCCGCGCCCGCGGGCTTCACCGTGAACGTTGCCGAGCCTTCGTGGCCCGTGCCTTCTTCGGTCACCCGCAGCGTCGTCGACGCCGCCTTGAAGAAGCGGAAGCCACCGACGGTCGTTTCGCCCGCTGTGAACGCGGGTTCGGTCGTGCCCGAATATTCCGGCGTCCTGCCCGAGGGCGAGTTTTCGGCGCCCTGGTAGCGAAGCCTGCGCGTGCGCGTGTAGGTGGTGACGGGGTTGTGGAATTCATCCCACGCGACGACCTTCGCTTCGAAGTCTTCCCCGGCGAGCGGTTCGAACGGGCCGGCTTCGAGCGCCTGCGGCGCGGCGCCGTTCGCAAGCGCGCCCGGAAGAATGAGCACCGGTTCGACCGGGACGACGTTGAAGCTCCTGAACGCCCCGGAGAGCACGTTGAAGGTGCCCGCGCCTTCGTGCGTCGTCGTTTCTTCTACGACCTTCAGCGTCGTCGGCCCCGACCTGTAGAAGCGGAAGCCGCCGACGGTCGCTTCGCCGGCATTGAACGTCGGTTCGGTGGTCGCTGAGTATTCCGGCGCGCGGCCCGACGGAGACGCTTCGGCGCCGGAGTAGTGAAGCCGGTGGGTGCGCCGGTAGGTCGTGACGACGTTGTGGAATTCGTCCCACGCCGCGATCGTGACTTCGAAGGCCTGGCCCACCTGCGGTTCGGCCGCTTGCGGTGTCACGCCGAAGCCCTTGAACGCACCCGCCTTGACGGTGAGTGCGACAGCGCCTTCGACCGCGCCCTGCTTCGCGGTGAGGGTGGTTTCGGCTGCTGCGAACAGCTTGATGCCGGTCGCGGTGCCGACACCGTTCTTGAAGTTGACCGTCGTCGCGGTGCTGGGATATTCAGGCGCCCTGCCCGAGGGCGAGGTTTCGGGGCCCGAGTATTCGAGCGTCTTGTTTTCGCCCGCGGCGCCGCCGTAGGCGGTCGCGAGATCTCCGCCGCCGTCGAGCGCCGTGAACGTGACGCTCAGGGCCTGTCCCGCTTCCGGTTCAGCGGGCGTCGGCGCGGAGACGCGGAAGCTCGCTGCGGGGCCCGCGACGACGACGATCGGCTGGCCGTTGGCGCCGTTGTTGAGCCCGCCGCGCGGTCACGCGGACGTGCGCTTCTTCGGGGTGATAAAGCGTCATCAGACCGTTGCTCCCGGCTTCGACCTTCGCTTCGCCCGCGGTGAAGTTGATCCGCGTGCGCCGGCCGAACGCGCGCACGCGGCCGGTGCGTTCGGTCACCGTCGGCGCGGTGCCGTTGACGCCGTTGGCGGCGCCGCTGAAGGTGAGCGAGTGTGACCCGTTCGCGTAGGAGGTGGCGACGTTCCCGTAGGTGTCGAGCGCCCGGATCGTGAGGTCGTCGCCGACGCCCACCTGGGCCTGCACGGGGTTGAAGATCAGCGAGAGGCTCGCCGCGCGGCCCGCCTTCACCGTGAATCCGACCGACCCTTCCAGCGCGCCTTCCTTCGCGGTGAGCGTCGTGGCGCCGGAGTGGTAGAGCTTGATCGCGGTCGCGGTGCCGACGCCTTCCTTGAAGTTCACCGTCGTCGCCGATGCCGGGTATTCGGGCGCCTTGCCCGAGGGCGAGGCGAGCGGCCCGGAGTAGGCGATCGTCTTGTTCTGGCCGCGCGGCGCCGCCGTAGGTGGTGGCGACGTTGCCGCCCGCGTCGAGCGCGGTGAGCGTGACGTTGAAGGCCTGGCCGACTTCGGGTTCCGCGGGTGCGGGCGCGGAGAGCTTGAAGCCCTTGGCTTCGCCCGCCTTGACCTTGATCGCGAGCCCGCGCGCCGTTGTTGAGCGCGCCTTCCTTGACCTTGACGTGCGCTTCTTCGACCTTGTAGAGCGTGAGCACGCCGTTGGCGGTGCCGGAGACGCTCGCCTTGCCGTTTGTGAACCTGATCGCCGTGGCGGTGCCGAACTTGACCGCGGCTGCGGCTTCGTTTGCGACCGTCGGTTCGGAGCCGTTGGGCGAGGCGCCCGCGCCTTCGAAGGTGAGGTTCTTGGTTTCGCCACCCGCGCCGCCGTAGCTCGTCGCGGGGTTCAAGTATTCATCGAGCGCCGTGATCGTGAGCGCGTCGGCCTGCCCGGAGCCCACTTCGGTGGCGGCGGCGCTGAGCGCGAGCGTCTTGGGCGCGAGCGCCTTGACCGTGAAGGCGCCCGTGCCTTCGTGGCCGGTGGTTTCTTCTGTGACCTTGAGGTTCGTGGCGGTCGCCTTGTAGAAGCGGAAGCCCGTGACGGTGGCTTCGCCGCCGGCGAAGGTAGGTTCGGTCGCGGTCGAGTATTCCGGCGCCTTGCCCGAGGGCGATGCTTCGGCGCCTTCGTAGCGCAGCTTGTGCGTGCGCGCGTAGGTGGTGATGAGGTTGTGGAATTCATCCCACGCGGCGAGCTTCACTTCGAAGGCCTGGCCGGCCTGCGGTTCGGCGGGGTTGGGGGTCACGCCGAAGCTCTTGAAGGGGCCGGTTTTGACGGTGAGGGCGAGGCCGGCGCCGTTGTTGAGCGTGCCTTCGCTGACGGTGATGTTGAAGGCGCCGGCGCGGTAGAGGCGCATGATGCCGTTGGTTACCCCGACGACCGACGCGCGCCCTTCGACGAATTTGATCGCCGTCGCTTGGCCGAACTTGACCGCGGCGCCGGCTTCGTTGACGATCGTCGGTTCGAGCCCGTTCGGCGCGGCGCTGGCGCCGCCGAAGACGAGCGTGTGCGACCCCGCGTAGGTCGTGACCGTGTTGTTGCTCGCGTTCTTAGCGACGACCATGAGGTTGTCGGGTTCGCCCGCCGTCGGCGCGAGGCTCCCCGCTTCGAGCACGAAGTGCGTGACCGCGCCGGCGCCGACCGTGACGCTCTTTTCCGCGCTCATCGCGCTCCAGGAGCGCCACACGGCGGTGACGGTGTAGGTATGCGCGCCAACGGCGACGCCGGTGTCCGTGCAGGACGTCGCGGTCGAGCGCGCTCCGGCACTCGGGCAGTTTCCACTCGCGGGCCCGCCGTCACGCGAGACGTAGTATTCGACGGTGCCGCTGCCGGGCGGGTTGACCTTCGCCCAGGTGAGTGCGACCGACTGGCTCCCGGCGACGGCGCTTTCGATGATCGTCGGCGAAGCGTCGTGAGGCTCGCGTTCGCGCTGAATTCGCCGCTGCTCGTCCAGAACGCAAACGCGGCGCCCGCGCTGGCCGAAAACGCCACCGTGACGGCTGTGGCAGTCATGCGCCGAGCCCTCCGCAGGCGCTTGAACTTCCTGCGTAGACCGGGGCGCGGGCGCATCAGGAGTGGGCGCTCCCGGAATACGTCAACGGGAAGCTCGCGTTCTGACACGCGTTTTGATTGACGGGAAGGTTGAGCAGTTCGATCGTGGGCGCCGCGACCCCCTGCGCGGGAAGCTTCACGGCGGTGTTCGCCGGCACCGTCACCGGCTTTTCCGCAGTCGCGTCAGCTTGTGTGACGCGGATGTTTTCTTCCGCGGGACAGCCTTCGGGGCTGCTCGCGACGGTCACCGTGAGGCTCGTGACGAAGATCGGCACGGGGTTCGGGTTGAAGAGCGTGAGCGGGATCGTGAGCGCGGGCCCGCCTGGGTAGAGCGCGCCTTCGGGGGCGCCGCTGATGATGAAGCCCTTGGGCCTGTCGATCGGGGTCGAGCCGCCGCCGCTCCCGGAGGAGCCGCCGCCCGAGGTCCCGCCGGTGCCCGAGCCGCCTGTTCCAGTCACAGTCGAGCCCGAGCCGGCGCTCTGTGCGGAGCCGCCGCCCGAGCTCGAGCCGGCCCCGGATTGCGAGCGCTGCGAGGCTTCGAGCTGGGCCCTCGTGAGGACCGTCCACTGGTAGAGCGCGAGGCGGCTTTCGCGCCCGGTCTTGCTGCGCGCCTTGACGCGGAAGGTATGCGGGCCGAGCGAGAGCAGCTTGCCCGCGCCCTTGAGCAGCGAGCGTTCGCTGCGGCGGCGGTTGCGGCGAGCGCGAGCGCTTCGCGCCGCGGCTCTTTAGCTTCTTTTCGATCAGGCCATAGAGCGCGCGCGAAGAGCAGGAAGTGTACTTGGAGCCGTCGAGCGAGCACCTGTAGGTGACACCGGGCTCCTTGTCGGTGAGCGTGAAGAGCGCCCACCTGACGTCTGTGCGCCGGTTTGGCTTTTCGACGATGTGGGGAATGGGCACGACGTGGCGCCCTGAAAGCGCGTGGCGTGCGGCGTCGATCGCGTATGCGCCACCGGCGCACATGCTGAGCACGCAGAGCGCCGCAACGGGGGCGGCACCGGCTGTGCCTCTGGCTTCGCTTGGCTTGGGGACGGAGATCATGTCGCGAAAGGCTCCTTGGGCAGAGTCCCTCTCAAACGCGTGAGGGTGGCCCTGCACTCGGTCCCTTCGGCAACGGCAACTCGCTTTGCCTTGCGCTGCTGGCTGTGTGCTATGCGGCAGGGATTCAGGGAATTGGCCGCGATCCCAGGGGACGCCTACGCCTGGAGCCGAGGCTCTTGGGAGCAGACGTCCCCATGGGGTAAAGCGGTGGGGCGGCGGCCGTAGCCGCCGCCCCGTCTCCCTGTCCCCCTAGCAGCCAAAGGCTGCCAAGTTGCGTTTACCGAGAAGGCCGACTACTGAGCGAGGAAGTGGAGATTCACCGTCGCGCCCTTGCAGGCGTTCTGGTTTTCTTCCTTCGGGTTCGACATCGAGACCGTCACCTTCGCGCTGGACGATTCGCCGGGCTTCAGTTCGCCCGTGATCGACTGCGAGGACGGAGTGATCGTGAACCACTTCTTTTCACAACCAGTGCCTTCATCCGAGTTACCGGTGATGGCCGATTCGAGCGTGCTCACGTGAATCGATTCAGTTGCGCTCGTGTTCTGGACCTGCACCGTGACTTCCGTGGAAGAACCCGGGAAGAGTCCTTCGACGGGCGTGCTGGTGACCTTCAGGTGTTCGGTCGGATTCTTGACGTGCGCTTCACCGGTTCCTTCGCCCGAGGTGGTCCAGTATGCGAACGCAGCGACGCCCGCGAGAGAGAGACCAACAACGGTCGCAATAACGGTTGCACGACGCGACCTTTTCTTGATGAGTGACATAGCGGCAAGAGCTCCTTTGTAGAACTTCTTCACAGGACTTGCCGGGCAGCTGGGCTATCTCACAGAGACCCCTAGCTTTGCGACCCCGCCTCACGACGGGAGTGCCTTTTTCCGGATTGATTACGGAATGCGGCCCGGCGCTCCGTGAAGGAAGAGCAATGGCCCGCAATGCCCTAATCGGGCTACGTGGTGTCGTCCTTTAGTGCCGCCCGACACGACGTGGACGGACGTAGGGCGTTTCGCGTCTCCATTGCCGCGTATCGGCGCTCTGCGGCGCTACTTGAGGTGTGAGCGATGACGCCCGCGCGAGGGCGCCCGCTCCGGCACGGCGAGTGGCCTCCTGGTCGGCGCCGCGCCTAGCGCTTGACAGATCTCCGACCGTCCGGGTAGGGTTTCGGGCTACGCTGTATTAGGGTGTCCTAACTACCGATCGCGCAAAAGTGCTCCTCCTCGCCACCACGCCGCTGCCCTTCGACCAGACGGTCGCGTTGGGCGCGATCGCGGGCTTGACGATCTTCATTGGCCTGCCGATTGGCCGCCTGCGCACGCTGAGCACCCGCGCTCGCGTCGCGCTGGCGATGTTCTCGGTGGGGATCCTGGCGTTCATCTTCATGGACGTGGGCTCGCACGCGGAGGCGATCGTCGAAACGCATCTGCTCGCCTACAAGCACGGCAGCGGCTCGCTGTGGACCGTGGCAGGGCTGTTCGCGATCCTCGCGGTGGGCTTCACCGTTGGCAGCGCGGGCTTGACGGTGGTCGAGCGGCGGCTTCACTCGGGCTGGGTGGGGGCGCGCCGTTCGCCGCTGCCTCCGGTGGCGGGCGCCTCCGCGGAGGCCACGACGATCGCGCCGAGCGATGTCGCGGGCATCACGGACGAGGCGGTCGCGCTGAATGCGGAGGAGGAGGCGCGCAGGAGAGCGCTGCTGACGGGGATCACGGTCGCGATCGCGATCGGGCTGCACAACTTCGCGGAGGGGCTTGCGATCGGCGTCTCGGCGGCGACCGGCGCAGTGGGCCTGGCGACGGTCCTGATCATCGGCTTCGGCGCGCACAACGCGACGGAGGGCTTCGGGATCGTGGGGCCGCTCGGCGAGACGCGGCCGAGCTGGCGCTGGCTCGGTGTCGCGGGCCTCGTGGCCGGCGGCCCGACCTTCCTGGGGACGATCGTGGGCTACCAGCTCACCTCCTCCCCCCTCGAGCTGCTCTTCTACGGCCTCGCGGCTGGTGCGCTGATCTACGTGATCGGCGAGATCTGGACCGCGATGCGCCGCTATGGGCACCGCGAGCTGGCGATGCTGATGCTCTCTGCGGGCTTCCTCGCGGGCGTCCTCACGGACCTGATCGTGAGCTACGGCGGCGCCTGAGCGCCGCGCGGCGCGCTCAGCGGGGCTTGCCGCCGGGGTGGCCGAGGTGCCAGTCGCGGCAGAAGGGGCACTGATAGGGCGATAGGCGCTCGCCGGTGTGCAGGCGCACGAAGTAGGCGGCGTCGAGCGCTTCCCGCTCGTCGGCGTAGCGCTGCTTCTCGCCGCATGCGCGTGCCTTGCGGCGCGCGAACCAGCGCTCGATGTCCCCTTCGGGCACAGCGGAAGGTTGGCAGAGCGCGACGCCGCATAGGCGAAGGGCGGGGCGCTTTTTGAGCGCCCCGCCCTTCTCTGCCCTCTCTCGTCCCCCTCAAGCTCCTGGGCGCGGCGCCGGCGGCACTTGCTCACACCTTGCCGGCGCCGTCGCGACAGGAACTAGTCTTCCGGCACAGGCGTCGGTTCGAGCGCAGGGACGCTCGTCGGGGGCGCGACGCTGACCGAGAACGGCGCAGAGGCTGCGCCGAGGTTGTAGGGGCCTCCGGGGATATAGACGCGGTAGTTCTTCACGCCGGCCGATTGGAGCTGGTGCGAGAGCTTGTACGTCGAGCCGGCCCCGACGAACGCGACCTGGATCGTCTGGTAGTGCCCCGCCGCGTCGCGCAGCTGGAGGTAGACGATGTGACCTTCGTGCGGGGGCACGACGAGGCCCGAGATCGTGATCACCTGCCCGACCGTGCCGGAGCTCGGGCTCGCAGCGGCGGTGATCGTGTCGTGCACGCCCTCGAAGACCTGCGCGCTTACGACGCCGCCCGCCTTCACCTCGTAGACGGTGTTGTGCGGCGGCACCTGCACGAACGAGAAGCTCCCGTCGGCCGCTGTCGTCGAGCTCGCGACCGCCGCGAAGGCGCTGCCGGCGCCGCGCGCGTAGAGCGTCACGGGCACGCCTGCGACCGCCCCGCCCGCGGGTGTGACGAGCTTGCCGCGCAACGTGACCGGTTCGCCGACGACGATCGCGGGCGCGGAGGGTTCGAGCGTGAGCGCGGGGTTCTCCGCCTGATGGATCGTGAGTTCGACGGGTTCGGAGAAGGAGCGGATGTTGCGCGCGTCTGCGGGCAGCACGACGCGGATCGTCGCGGCGCCCGATTCGGAGGGGCGCAGGAAGCGATGGACGATCGAGAACGCGCCGCTCGCTTCGATCGCGCCGCTGCCGATGCGGTGCCAGGAGGTGCCGTTCTGGCCCGTCTGGCGCTCGAGGATGACGCGCTCACCGGCGTGCCGCGGCGAGACCGTCCCGCTGAACGTCACGGGCTGACCGGTTTCGACGCTTGACGCACTCGCGGCGAGCGTGAGCACCGCGAAGACCTTCTCGTGCGTGATCGGGGAGCGCGCGAGAAAGCGCCCGCCCGGTCCGCGCGCGACGAGATACCACTCGCGGTTGGAGACGACGACGCCTTCGGCGCGGTTGATCTCGTAGAAGCCGCCGGGGCCCGTGCGGGTCCGCTGAATCGGCGAGAAGAAGGGCACGGGATTGACTCGGTGATAGAGCGTGAGACGCACGCCCTGCACCGGCAGCCCGCGGCTGTTCGAGAGCGTCCCGACCATCGTGAGGGGGTCACCGCTGACGTCGGGGTTCGGCGCGACCGCGAGCGAGAGGTGATAGCCGCCGGCCGCATACGCGCCGGACGCCATCGCGCCGCTGAGAGCAAGCGCCACGAGGGCGCCGAGAAGGGTCCTTCCTGCACATCTATGCACACCACACCGCCTTTCGTGAGGACTGCATTGCGCCCCCCATAACCCCGCCGCGCGGGGGGAGTTTTGAGAGCAGACGGTTAGGAAACGGTTGGCGAAGTCTTTAGGGGGTCCTCCGCGCGCCCGCGGGCCGTCCCACGAGCGAGATCGCACCGCGGGCGTCCTTGCCCGCGCAACCAGCCCTCGACCTTACGCCTAGCGGGGCCGTGCCCGCTAAAGCCGCCCGATGCGCGATGTCGAAACCTCCAGTGAGGACGCGGCCGAGCATCTTCGGCGGCGAGCGTCCGCGTGTCGCCATGGAGAACGCATCTGTGTCAAGGACAGGGGACGACCGATCTGCCCTCCCAGAACGAGCCGCCAGCGGCTCTTCGCTTCCCGCGCGCGAGGCGCCCACGCGCACCGCACGCGAGGCGCTGCGCCGCCCCCACTGGCTGAGCGCTCATCGTGAGCGGATCGAGCAAGCGCGCAGCGCGCGCGCCGGCCGCAGCTGGTCCGAGGCGGGCGACACCCTCATCGAGGTGCTGATCAGCGCGACGCTGATGGGCATCATCGTCGTCGCGACGCTGAGCGGCCTGAGCTCCTCGTCGAAGGCGACCGCCGTCTCGCGCGCTCGCTCCCAGGCGGACGCGCTCGCACAGCAGGACGAGGACTACCTCCGCGCGGAACCGATCGCGAACCTGATCAAGATGAACCGCACGCGCGTCGTCACCGAAACGGGCGAAACGTATACGACGGGCTCGGGCTACAAGGGAACGATCTTCACGGTCCACTCGGTCGGCGAACCGAAGGAAGAAACGGGCACCTCGACGTGCAGCTCGAACTCGGCGAACCCGACGATCCCCTACATACGCACCGTCTCCGAAGTCACGTGGGGCCCGAGCCAACGGCGAAAAGTCCTCCGCGGTCAACTACGGGCACGAAAACGTCGTCGAGTCGGGCATCATCAGCCCGCCGCCGGGAACGAACCTGATCGTGAAGGTCGTAAACCGCAAGCACGAACCGGTGGAAGGCATGAACGCGCTCGCGAAGGGGCCGCTGCCCACGGAAACCATCTACACGCGGCAACACGAACGAAACGGGCTGCGTGACCCTGCCGATCGAAACCGGCGGCTCGTACTACCTCAACGTGCATCACGAAGGCGCGGTCTACGTCGACGAAAACTGGTACCAGAACTCCCACGAAGACCCGGTCTACGAAGCGCCGCTGAACCTCGTCGACCAGGTCGCGACGAAGAAGGAATTCAAGTTCGACATCCCAGGATCGCTCAAGGCGAGCTACTACGCGAAGCTTGCAAGCGGCACCAAGCTGACTGGGCAGCGATCAACGAACCTCGTCGCGTTCAGCACCGAAATGAACCCGAAGTTCAAGCGCGTTCAGCGGACTGCTGCCGAAACCTGCCCGGGCAAGACGAACAACAACCCGGAATCGACCGGCTTCACCTCGACTCGCTGCCTCTTCCCGTTCACCCCGGAACAGGGCGGATATGTGGTCTTCCCGGGCACGTGCGAAGCCAACGAGCCGAGCAAGTACGAAGCGAGCCTCGAACCGTACAAGACGGTGGTCGAACCCGAAAAGCAGTCCGAAGTCGAACTGCCCGAGCCCTCGCTGATCGTCAACGCCTACACCAGAGACGAAGTTGAATCACGGCAGTCCGAAAGCGCCTTCACAAAAGTGCGCCTGAGGGACACAGACACGTGTCCACGGGCGAAAAGTGCTTCGGCGAAAAAAACGAACTGAGCGAAATATACACGGGCACGAACCGAAGACACGGCGTATACCGAAGAACACGGCGCGCTGAAGCTTCCCGGCCAGCCCTACGGACACTACGAAGTCTGCGCCGAATGGGAACCGTCGGCGGGTAAGCCCGACTCCTTCGATCACGACGACAGAACCCGTCGAACTGAAGTCGCGCGCGGCGACGAACGGCGCGACCAAGATCGAATTCTACGAGGGCGAACACCGAAAAGACGACGGTCACATCGTCGAACACCTTCGACCCGTTCGAATGGCGTAAGGAAGGCTGCAGCGTGATGCTAGCCGCACGCACCCTCCGCGTCGCCTCGCCACGCGCTCGGGCCTCAGCGCGGAGTCGGCGCTCGAGCGGATTCACGCTCATCGAGCTGCTGGTCGCGATGTCGATCGCGACGGTCGTGAGCCTCGCGGCCTTCTCCATCATCACGTTCGCGACGCAGCAGGTGCTTCACAACGCTGAACGCGGGGACGCACAGCAGCGTGTGCGCATTGCGCTGGAGAACCTCATGCTCGAGCTGCACTCGGGCTGCGTGTCGGCGCCCGTGACGCCGCTCCGCGTCGCGCCCGAGTCGAAGCTCATCAGCAGCAAGATGATTCGGTTCGTAAGCAACTCGGTGACCACGTCGACGATCGAAAAGCCTGCGCTGCATGTAGTCGAATACAACACCGAAGTGGCCGGCAACCCGCGGCTGATCGAAAAGGAATACGTCGACGCCAACGGTACGACCGGCACAACTCCCGTGCCGCCGAACTGGACGTTCGCAGAATCGACTCCTACGCACACGCGAATACTGCTGACGCACGTGCTTGAAGCGACAGAACGCCTCCGGCACGGCGATTCCGATCTTTCAGTACTACCGCTACCACGAGGAAAAGGACATCACCGGCGCCTATGGCGAACTCCAACCCACGCCGATGACCGAAGCTGAACTCAAGGTAGAAGCTGCCGAAGAAGAAGAAGCTGTCACAGAAGAACAAGGGCGCGGCAACAACGTCGCGAAGGTGACGATCACGTTCCGGGCCGAATCGGCGCATCCCGCGAAGGGCATCCTCGCCTATAAGGACATCACCACGCCCGTGAGCGATTCGGCGATCTTCCGTGTCGATCCATCGTCGACCGCCCAGGGGGTGCCGAACCTGCCATGCTCATGAACTTCATCACATCGAGACTTCGCGCCGTTCGACAATCGCTCGGTCGCGAGGACGGCATCAGTATGCTGCTCGTGCTCGGCACGCTCACCGTCACCGGTGCGCTGCTCGCGGCCTCCTTCACCGCGGCCACCGGGCAGATCAACGTCACGGGCGGCGACACGGCCCAGAAGAAGGCCTACTACGCCGCACTTGCGGGCATTGACGACTATGCCTACCACCTCACCGAGGATGGCAACTACCTCGACTACTGCACCGAACCGCCCGTCGCTAACCCGGCCCTCAACCAGGAAGGCAGCAAGGCCAACAAGGCCAAGGTTCCGGGCAAGACCGAAAGCGAATCCTCGGGCGAGGAATATGCGATCCAGCTGCTGCTTTCCGAAAGCGGCAAGGAAGAAGGCAAGACGAAGTGCACAAAGGAAAAGGAAGTCGTCCAGGAGATGATCGAACGCAAGGAAAGCGCGATTCCTGCGCTGGGGACGTTCCGCATCGAGTCGACCGGCTATGCGAAGGCTCCGGGCGGCCATGTCTTCGAACGCTCGATCGTCGCGACCTTCAAGAACAGTGGCTTCGTCAGCTTCGTCTACTACACCGCGTTCGAGACGTCGGATCCTGTGACCTACACGAACAAGGCTCACAGCCCGTCCGAATATCAGAAGTGCCGCTCGCTCTATCCCGAACGGATCAAGCTCGGGTACTGCAACAACATCTTCTTCCTGAGCGTCGACCACGTCAAGGGGCCGGTCCACTCGAACGACCACGTGGGCATCTGCGAAACGCCGACGTTCGGACGCAACGCCCGCGACAACGTCGAATTCGGCACGAGCTACGAACGAAGACGAAGGCTACTCGAACGAGGGCCAAGGGTGCGCGGTGGGCTCGGCGAAGAACATGTTCATCGGCAAGAAGATTCCCGTCGGAGAAGTCCGCTCGATTCAACCGCCGCCCAACGACGAAGAACTCGAAGACATCACGAAGGAAGAATCGCGGCGAACCGTACCACTTCACGGGCCGCACCGAAGTGATGTTCGAAGAATCGACCGGGAAGATCGTAATCGTCAACGCGCACCTCGCGACCTCGGTGCACGGGATCGAACACAGCGAGGAAGTCGGCTACCCGACGAAGGGCGTCCTCTACGCCTCGAACGAAGAAGGATGCGGCGAAAACTACACCCCATACGGGCCGAGCTATACCGAAGACACCGCGTGCGGTGATATCTACGTAAAGGGCGTCTACTCGAAGTCGCTCACGGTCGCGGCCCAGAACAACATCATCATCACGGGCAGCCTCGGCAACGAAACCACGACGCTCACGAGTAACGCGCTGCTCGGCCTCGTCGCGAACAACTTCGTGCGTGTGCAGCACAAGGTGGTCACGAAGTACGCCGCCGACCACCGGTCAGCTGCGGCCATAGTTGCACGGAATACAAATGCAAAGACGGCAACGAAAAGCTCAACGGAAAACGAATGCAAGTACAAGATCAACGAAAAGGATGCGACGCTCGCGAAGAAGGGACGCGCTCGGCACGATCACGATCGACGCCGCGATCCTCGCCGTCAAGGGCTCCTTCATCGTTGACAACTACGTCTGCGGCGCCGCACTGGGCACGCTCAAGCTGCACGGCGCGATCGCCCAGATCTTCCGCGGCCCGGTCGGCCGCTTCTCGGGCGGCACCGTCGTCAACGGCTACGCGAAGAGCTACGAATACGACGAACGCCTGCGCGCCGCCGAGCCGCCGCACTTCCTGAACCCCGTCCAGGCGGCTTGGGAGATCGTACGCGAGACCCTCTCGAGCCCGCCGTAGGCCGGCGGCTCGCGAGACCGTGTCGCGCGCACGGCGCGCATCCGCTCTAAGCTCTGCTGCGGGATGAGCGCGACCGGGCAACGTGCCGCGAACACGCAGCGGGACGGCGAGGCGCCGCCCGCCGGTGAAGCCACGCACCCGCCCGCGCCGCCTCCGCGAACCCTCTCCGGCGAGCCCCTGCGCGAGCTCTACGGGCCCGAGGACGTGCGGGGCGAGATCGGCGCGCCCGGCGAGTATCCCTACACGCGCGGCATCTACCCGTCGATGTATCGGGGGCGCATGTGGACGATGCGCCAGTTCGCGGGGTTCGGCACCGCGGAGGAGACGAATGCGCGCTTTCGCTACCTGCTCGAGCACGGCCAGACGGGCCTCTCGACGGCCTTCGACATGCCCTCGCTGATGGGCCACGACTCCGATCACCCGCGGAGCCTCGGCGAGGTCGGCCGCGAGGGCGTCGCGATCGACACGCTCGAGGACATGCAGGCGCTGTTCGCGGGAGTCGACCTCGGAACGGTCTCGGTATCGATGACGATCAACGCGCCGGCGGCGATCATGCTCGCCTTCTACGTCGCCGCCGCGGAGCGCGCGGGCGTCGCGCGCGATCGGCTGCGCGGCACGATCCAGACGGACATCCTGAAGGAGTACATCGCGCAGAAGGAGTGGTGCTTCCCGATCGAGCCCGCGATGCGCATGTGCACGGACATGATCGAGTGGTGCTCGCAGCAGATGCCCCTGTGGCACCCGATCTCGATCTCCGGCTATCACATCCGCGAGGCGGGAGCGACCGCTGCGCAGGAGCTCGCGTTCACGCTCAAGGACGGGCTCACGTACGTCGAGCGCGCGCTCGCGCGCGGGTTGAACGTCGACGACTTCGCGCCGCGGCTCTCGTTCTTCTTCAACGCGCAGATCGACCTCTTCGAGGAGGTCGCCAAGTACCGCGCCGCGCGGCGCATCTGGGCGAGGGAGCTGCGGGAGACCTTCGGCGCACAGAAGCCGGCGTCGTGGATGATGCGCTTTCACACGCAGACGGCGGGCGCGAGCCTGACCGCGCAGCAGCCGCTGAACAACCTCGCGCGCACGACGATCGAGGCGCTCGCGGGCGTGCTCGGCGGCACGCAGTCGCTGCACACGAACAGCTACGACGAGGCGCTCGCGCTTCCGAGCGAGGAGGCGGTGCGGTTGGCGCTTCGCACGCAGCAGGTGATCGCGCACGAGAGCGGCGTCGCGAGCACGGTCGACCCGCTCGGCGGGAGCTACTTCGTGGAGGCGCTGACGGATCGCATGGAGGAGCGCTGTTACGAGTACTTCCGCGAGATCGATGAGCTCGGCGGGATGGTGGCGGCGATCGAGTTCGGCTATCCCCAGCGGGAGATCGCGGACGCGGCGTTCGAGCTGCAGCGCGCGATCGACGCGGGCGAACGCGTGGTCGTGGGAGTGAACGCGTTCACCGAACCGGAGGGCGAGCAGCCGCCGATCCTGCGTATCGACCCCGCGCTCGAGGCAAAGCAGGTGGCGCGCGTCGGCGATCTTCGCGCGCGCCGCGACTCAGCTTTCGGTGGAGCGCGCTCTGGGCGCCCTGCGCCAAGCGGCGGCGGACGCGGAGCGCAACCTCATGGAGCCGCTGCTCGAGTGCGCTCGCGCGAACGCAACCGAGGGCGAGATCGTTCAGACGCTGCAGCAGGTCTTCGGCTCGTACACCGAGTCGCCCGTCTTCTAGCGTCACCCAGCGCCAGCCGCGGCACCCGAGGCGGCAGCGCGCGCACGCGAGCAGGGCCATCGTGTTGGCTGTTCGCGTGCGCGCGGCTTCACCACCGTCGCGATGCATCGCCCGCGCGTCTCCTCCTCATCGCCGGTCGGCGAGCCCTGCCGTCACTCTGCTTCGCGGATCACTATTCCATCTCGTGACTGTCCTGTCAAGGGTGAGTCGTGACCCTCTCGTGACCTGCGGGAAGGATTCGCGCGCAGAGGTGACACACATGGCGGCTCCGTCTCGGCTGCCAACGAGGCCGAATTGTGTGAGCGTGAGCGGTGGATCGCTCAGGCGATGTGCGCCGAGCGCCGCTCGCGCTGCGGGGGGCGCCGACGCGCCGCAGTCGTGGCGCTGTGGCGGTGAGCGGGCCCTCGGATCTCGAGCGCCGCGGATGCCGTGGGATCTTCGAGCGTCTCGAGGAAGGCGTCGACGACGCGTGGGTCGAGCTGGGTTCCCGATACCCGCCGCAGCTCGGCGAGCGCCTCGTCGACGGGCCACGCCTGCTTGTAGGGGCGGTCGTTGACAAGCGCGTCGAATACGTCAGCGACCGCGACGACACGCCCGACGAACGGGATTTCCTCGCCCGCGAGGCCATGCGGGTAGCCCTTGCCGTCGAAGCGCTCGTGGTGTGTGGCGGCGATGACGGCGGCCATCTGCAGCACGGGCGAGCTGCTTCCCGACAGCACGTCCGCGCCGAGCGCGGCGTGCGTCTTCATGAGTTCCCACTCCTGGGGGCTCAGCCGGCCCGGCTTGAGGAGGATGCGGTCAGGTATCGCGAGCTTGCCGATGTCGTGCAGTGGCGCGGCCTCGCGCAGGAGCTCCACCTGGGCGCTCACCATCCCGAGCCGTTGCGCGATTTCCGCGGCGACGGCGCCCACGCGCCCGGCGTGCTCGAAGCTCTCGTCATCGCGGTACTCGGCCGCGATCGCGAGCCGTTGCAGCGTCTCGGTGCGAGCGTCGTCGAGCTCGCGCGTCCGCTCGGCGACTCGGGCTTCGAGCCAGCGCGCGCTGTCCTCGAGCTGCTGCTCGGCGTCGTGCTTGGCGCTGATGTCGCGGCCCACGACGTAGAGGGCGCCCTCGTCGGGCGCCGCGGAGGCGCTCCATTCGAGCCACTTGTAGCTTCCGTCGGCGGCGCGGCAGCGGTTGCGGAATCCCACCGTGACGTATGAGCCGTGCGCGAGCGCCGCCGCCTCGGCTAGCGTCGCCGAACGATCCTCCGGGTGAACGATCTCGATGAGGGGTCGCGAGTACATCGCCTCGACGGAGTACCCGAGCGTCCGCTCCCAGGCACGGTTGACGCGCGTGAACTTGCCGCGCAGGTCGATCGTCCCGAGCAGGTCGAGCGAGGCGTCGTAGTGACGCACGATCTCCGCTTCCAGGCGGCGGCGGTGGCCGACGAAGCTGCCGAAAAGCACGCCGAGGACGAGGAACGCGACGGCGCGAGCGATGTAGCCGACGACGTTCATCTCGATGCTGTCGAGCTGTCCCCAGATCAGCGTGAGCGCGCACGCGATCAGTGCGCCGCCGATACCGCCACGCAGCCCGAAGCGCAGCGCGAGCAGCGCGATCGGGATCACGAAGAGCGTCGCCTCGCCGTGACTCACGTTCGAGTCCGCGACGCGTGCCGCGAAGAAGCAAGCAAAGAGGACGAGTGCGAGTACGAGCGTGCCGGCGTTGCCCAGCTTCGGCCACTTGCGGAGGGGACGAGCAGGCAGCACCTGGGGGTGTGCGGCCATGGTGTCCTCATCGGCCGCGGGCGCGCGCGAGGAGCGGCGGGTTGCGGCAACTGGACCAATGTACCCGTGCCCGCGAGATCCCCGAATTCTGGGACTCGACGGGTGATCGCCGACGATCGACGCGCGCGCGGCGCGCGCTACCGGCCCCGCACGGCTATGGAGAGGAGGTGGAGCCGGGCCCGAAGTGGGGCCCGGCCCTCAACTCGCGCGCAGCGGCGTGCGTCATCTCACTTGGAGCAGTTCGTAGCTTCCGTAGCCGGCGAGCCTCTGCGCCCCCGTCACGGTCAGCGTCGCCGCGGGGGAGCTTGACATTCGCAGCCGGCCGGACGTCGCGCCTTCGTACTTCAGCGTGGTCGCATTCAGCCCATTGCCGAAGCCGTTGAGCACCGCCGGGCGCAGCGTGCCGACGAAGAGCGCTTCCACCCCTAGCGCGGGCTGGACGATCGTGATCTTCACGCACCCGGGTGGCACGGAGGCCGCATAGCACCCCGCGTCTCCTGTTTCTTCCTTTTCAGCTACCGCGAGTTCTTCGGCTTCCGTGCGGCAGCCGACAAACGGCGCCGCCCCGGTGGGCGCGCCCGTCCTGAGGATCGGGATCGCTTCTACTGCGCGTTCTCCACAGCGCAGTTCCATGTTCCAGGGAACGGTGAGCGGTTCTGCGCGCTCGCCGACGGTTCCGGTCTGGACGAGCGGAAGCTCGTCGGTGATCCAGGCTTCCCCGGTCGCGGCGCTCTTCTTGAACTTGCATTCGCGGGTCGGCGAGGTGCCATTCGCCGTCGCGTCGCCCTGGCCGGCCCAACCAAGGACCTGTCCGTGACCGATGGTGGGCGAGCCTTCGTTCCACTGCGCTCCGAAGAACTGCACGGAGCATTCGATTTCGGCTTCGAGGCTCGGGGCTGAGAACCTGAGCGGGCCGAGTGCCTGGATCCCTTTGTGCGTGGTCGTCTGCAGGACGAAGTTCTCGACCCATTCTGGGTGACCTCCTTCCAACCCAGGCGGAAGTTCCGCTTGCGACAATCCGGGGCCGAACGCCAGCGCGCCACTGAGGGTCACCACCATTGACATGGATAAACGCCGAAGCATGTGCCCACCTCCAAGATTCACGTGCGTCGCCCGCGGTGGTCGGCTTGGCGAATCACTGGCCGTGGGCCGGCCCGAGAACGCGGGAGCTCCCACTCGACGCTCGTCCCTCTGACCTCGCCGCGCGCGCAACGCCCGCGCCACCCGAATACCACCTCTCTGCCGCGCGGACCCATCCGCGCGACGGCCGGTAAATACCGTCTCCCTTCCCGCACATTCGTATCACCCGCGGAGATGCGCGTCAAGCAACGCGGCGCGTCGAGCTGATGCGGGCGGAGGGACTCGAACCCCCAAGGCCGTGAGGCCACCGGCTCCTAAGGCCGGCGTGTCTACCAATTCCACCACGCCCGCAGCTGCCAAGCGCCGCGGCTCGGCCGCGCGCCGGAGGCCCCGAACGGCGGGCGAATCGCCTGCTGGGACCGAGGGACATTGTATGGTCATCGTGCGATGGCAACGCAAAGCGCGCAGCTCGAGTCCGGCATCATCGTCACGCACCCCAACCGCGAAAAGCCGGCGGTCCAGAGCACCCGCGCGGTCGTCGTGCTGCTTTTCCTGGCGAGCGCCGGGCTCATCGCGTTGATCACGGGCGCTGGATGGGGCGTGCTCGAGGGCGCGGCGCCGGTCGAGATCGGGTACATCCTCGTCTACCTCCTGCTCGCCTTTCTCGCCGCGCGTTGGAACCGTGGCGCCTTGGCGATCGGGGCAGCCCTTTCGGTCTTCCTCCTCATCTTCGCCGCGGTCGCCGCGTCGGGCTGGTTCGAACGCGAAAAGAATGGCTACTCGGAACCATCGCTGGGCTCCAACCTGCTCGGCCTGCTCACGCTGCTCATCATTCCGCTTCAGCTCCTGCTGGTTTATTTCGCGATGCGCGGGCTGCAGCAGGGATGGAACGTCGAGGTCGAGCAGCGCGCGGACGAGCCGAGGGGCGCGCCGATCTCAGACGCCGCGTACGCGCGCACGCTCCCGCGCCAACAGGCGTAGCGACTCCTTCGACGCGCACCGGGCTGCCGCGACGGCGCTATCGTTCCGTCCGATAGTGCACGTATAGGTAGTGGTTTGCGGCGGTGGCGAAATTGGCAAACGCTATGCGCTCAAAACGCATCGTCCGTAAGGACTTGTGGGTTCGAGTCCCACCCGCCGCATTCCTGTCATGCGCCCATATGACGAGTACTTGAAGGTGCTGGACCTTGTCACACAAGGTCTCAACGACTGCGAGATAGCACGCGCGACGGGAATACCACGGTGCACTGTTCGCGATTGGCGTCGCGGACGTAACGTCAAGCTTCGTGACACGTCGTGGCGCGATGCCAGCAAGGATCTCGCTTCATTGCCTCGTGGAAGCTACGCCTATCTCTTCGGCCTCTATCTGGGAGACGGGCACATCAGTCTCACAGCTCGAACCTGGCGGCTGCGCGTCGCACTGGACTTGGGCTGGCCCCGCATCATCCTCATGTGCGCCGCCGCTATGGAAGCGGTATTTCCGAAGAACCGGGTTTCAATATTCTGGCCCGAACGTGGAAGCGACTGCACCAATGTCAGTGTGCACTCAAACCGCCTTCCGTCGCTGTTTCCTCAACACGGTGCGGGCCCGAAGCACCTTCGGTCAATCGAGCTGGCAGACTGGCAGCGGGAGCTCGTAGAGGAGGAAACCCGCCCATTCCTCCGCGGACTCATTCATTCCGACGGTTGCCGCTTTATGAATCGCGTACGGATCAAGGGCAAGACGTATGAATATCCGCGCTACAACTTCACGAACGCGTCGGATGACATACGCAAGCTGTTTACGGACGCCTGCGACCACATTGGCGTTGAGTGGCGCCAGATGAATGCACGCAACATTTCCGTCGCTCGCCGCGATTCCGTCGCGCGGCTCGACGAGTTCATCGGACCAAAGCAGACGGAGGGCAAGTGGCAGTGGCCGTCGCCGGCGACGCTAAGAAACGATCTGCAGCAGGGCGTCGGTCAAAGTCCCTGGCGCGGCCAGGATGCCCGGGGGCAACGTGACGCCGCCCTGTTCCTTTGACGCGAGATCGACGACCTCTAGCCCTACGCGCTCGCAGATGAGCGCGCCCGCCGCGACGTCCCACGGCTGCGAGCCGCGCTCGAAGTAAGCGTCGAAGCGTCCCGCGGCCGTCCACGCCAAGTCCAGCGCCGCGCTTCCGAAGCGACGAATGTCGCGAACCCTCGGCGCCAGCTCCGCGAGCACTAGTCCCTGCTCCGCGCGCACCGCCGCGTCGTAGTAGAGGCCGGTGGCAACCATCGCCTGGGCAAGCTCACTGCAATTCGATGCTTCGACGGGGTCGCCGTTCAGCGTCGCCTCGGCGTCGCGAGCCGCGGCCCACGTCTCGTCGCGACAGGCGTCGAAGATCGCGCCCGCAAGAGTTTCGGCCTCGGCATCTTGGACGGCGACGCTCACGCACCACTGCGGGATCCCGAACAGAAAGTTCACCGTGCCGTCGAGCGGGTCGACGACCCAAGTGAGGCCCGAGCCGCGCGCGCGATCGTCACGTGGCGCGAGCTCGTCCTCGTCCTCCTCTCCGAGGAAGCCGTCGTGCGGGCGCACGTCCGCAAGCATTTCGCGGATCGCACGCTGGGAGGCGAAATCCGCCTCGCTCACGAGATCGGTCGGCGTGCTCTTGGTCCTCACCCCCACCGCGGCCCTCCGTTCGAAGCGCTCGAGGAGCAGCGCACCGGCCATCTTCGCGCTCTGTACGGCCACGTCGAGCAGCTCTGCGGGCTGTGGGGTGCACCCCGCGCTTGGTTGCGACAGATCCGGCTCGCTCACGCGAAACCGGGCGGGCGGCTCTGCGCCCAAGGGCGCGCCGCCTCGATCTGCGCGGCGAGCGCGACGATCGTCGACTCGTCGTTCGGGCGCGCGACGAGCTGCACAGCTCGAGGAAGCCCGCCGGAGCCGAATCCCGCGGGAATCGAGGCCGCGGGCTGGCCCGTCGCGTTCCACGGCCCCGCGTACGGCACGGTCGAGGCCGCGACGATGAGCGTCCACAGCCAGCCACGCCCCTCGACGTTGCCGATCGGCGGTGGCGGCGCAGGCGTGACCGGGGTGAGCAAGAGATCATGCTCCGCGAATGGCGCATTGACACGCTGCGCGTACTCCGACTCGCGCGAGCGCGCCCATCGCACGACCGCTGGCTCCGCGAGCCCACCAAGCCGAGCGATCGTGTGCATCCGGCGTTCCAGGCGCTCGGGATGATCGAGTTCTTCGGCGGCGTCGTGCAGTCCCGCGAGGAAGCGGATGGTGAATTCGGGCGGAGGCGCGAGCGGCCCGTAGTCGATCTCGCACTCCTCCACGCGATGGCCGAGCGTGCGCAAGAGCTCCGCGGTCTCCTGCACCGCAGCGGCGTTGTCGGGGTGAAGCCGCGTGAGTGGCGACGGTGGCAGGTTCGTGCTCACGCCGATGCTCAGAACACCGGGCGCGCGCGGAGAGCGCAGGCTCTGCAGCAAGAGCGCGGGCTCGAGCGCGGGCGCGCCAGCGTCCGGCGGGCCCTGCTCGAGGATGTCGTACAGGAGCGCCGTGTCGAGCACCGAGCGCGTCACGGCGCCCTTGACCGACAGACCCTGCGACACGTCCACCTCGGGAGCGAGCGGCAGCCGCCCGCGCTGCGTCTTGAGCCCGAACAGGCCGCAGTAGGCGGCCGGGTAGCGGATCGATCCGCCGCCGTCGGCGGCAAGCGCGGCGCCGACGAGCCCCGCGCCCACCGCGGACGCCGATCCCCCGCTCGAGCCGCCCGGCGTGTGCTCGCGGTTCCACGGATTTCGCGTCAACCCCCATGTCTGGCTCTCGGTCCACGGGAACGCGCACAGCTCGGGCACGTTCGTCTTGCCGATCACGATCGCCCCGGCGGCGCGCAGCCGGCGCACGATCTCGGCGTCTGCTGCGGCCGGCGTGTCGTTGCCGCGGGTGCCCATCGCGGTCACCTCGCCCGCGACGTCAGTGTCGTCCTTGATGGCGATCGGCACGCCGAGCAGCGGGCGCGCCCCGCCCTGACCGGCATCCGCGCGCCGACGAGCGTCGGCCTGATCGGCTTCCAGCAGCGCCCTCTCGGCGAGCACGACGCGGAAGGCGTTGAGCTCTCGATCCAGCCGCTCGATCCGCGAGAGGCACGCCTGCACGAGCTCGCGCGATGAGATCTCTCCCGCGGCGACCAGCTCGGCCTGCCGCGCGATGCCGGAGTACACGAGCTCGCTGCTGTCCATGCTCGAAATCTATTCGAGCCCGCGCGTCGGTACTGCCGCCGAGGCCAGGACTACGATGGTTTCGTTACAAGCTCGCATCGGGCCCTTGCATCGAGCACTACCAAAGAGGAGGCGTCGCTCGTGGCTTATCCCGTTACCTTCGAAGCCGACTACGTCGAAAAACGCAACCGGCTCACGACCTTCTTCCGTCTGATCCTCGTCATTCCGGTCGCGATCGTCGTCTACATATACGGGATCATCGCCTGGTTCGCGGTCATCATCGCGTGGTTCGCGATCGTGATCACCGGGCAGTACCCAGAGTCGCTGTACGACTTCATCGCGGGCTTCACGCGCTGCTTCACGCGCGTGACCGCGTACGCGGCGCTGCTCTGCGACCCGTACCCGCCTTTCGGGATCGCAGACGACCCCTCCTATCCGGTGCGCATGCGCTTCACGCGGCTCGAGCACTACAGCCGGCTGAAGACGCTGTTCCGCATCATCCTCGCGATCCCGATCGTGATCATGCGCTACGTGATGAACCTGCTGCTCGAGATCAGCGCCTTCTTCGCGTGGTTCATCATCGTGATCCTCGGGAGGCTGCCGAGCGGCCTGCACGACATGATGGTGCTGGCGAACTCCTATATCGCGCGCAGCGACGCGTATCTGTTCCTGCTCACGGAGACCTACCCCCCGTTCCAGGACGAGGAGACGCGCGGCGCCGGACTTCAGGAGCCGCCCGCCGCGGAGCCGCCGCCGATGACGATGCCGGGCGCTGGCGCGCCGCCGCCCGGCGCTCCGCCGCCTACACAGGCGTGACGGGGTTTCTGCGCCTCGGCCAGGCAACGCCGCGAAAGCTTCGCTTCGACGCCGCGTAGGCGAACCTTCGCGCGAGCTCCGAGCGTAGGTCCGCCGGCTCGACGACGGCGTCCACGACGAGCTCGGAGGCGAGGTGCAGGACGTCGATGTCCTCGGCATACGCCCGCCGCAGCTCGTCGCGCTTCGCGGCGCGCTCGTCGTCGTCCTCGATCGCCTGCAGCTGGTTGTAGTAGACCGCGTTGATCGCGGCCTCGGGGCCCATGACGGCGATCTGAGCGCTCGGTAGCGCGAGGCAGCAGTCGGGGTCGAAGGCGGGACCCGCCATCGCATAGAGACCCGCGCCGTAGGCCTTGCGGACGATCACGGAGATCTTCGGCACGGTCGCTTCGGAGACCGCGCTGATCATCTTCGCGCCGTGCCGGATGATGCCTTCGCGCTCGACCTGGGTCCCGATCATGAAGCCCGGCACGTCGGCGAGGAAGAGCAGCGGGATGTTGAACGCGTTGCACGTCCAGATGAAGCGCGCCGCCTTGTCCGCGGAATCCGAGAAGAGCACGCCGCCCTTGTGCTGCGGCTGGTTCGCGACGACGCCCAGGACTCGCCCCTCGAGCCGCGCGTAGCCGACGACGAGCTCCTTCGCCCAGCGGTCGTGGACCTCCAGCCACGAGTCGTCGTCCACGAGCGCGGCGATCACCCCGAGCATGTCGAACGGCTTGTTCTCGTCGGCCGGGATAAGCTCGTCGAGCGGCGCACCGTCAGCCGGAGCCGCGCCCGGCGCGGCCGCGGGCGGCGCCTCGCGCCAGTTCGCGGGAAAGAACGAGATGTACTCGCGCGCGAAGTCGATCCCGTCCTCGTCGCTCTCCACGAGCTTGTGCGCGCAGCCCGAGACGCCCGTGTGCATGCTCGCGCCCCCCATCTCCTCGAGCGTCACGCGCTCGCCGATCACCATCTCCGCCATCCGCGGCGAGCCGAGGTACATCGAGGCGTTGCCCGCGCGCATGATCACGACGTCGCAGAACGCTGGTATGTACGCGCCCCCTGCCGCCGATGGCCCGAAGAGCACGCACACCTGCGGCACGACGCCGGAGAGCCTGACCTGCGTGTGGAAGATCCGTCCCGCGCCGCGCCGGCCGGGGAACATCTGCACCTGCTCCGTGATGCGCGCACCCGCGGAGTCGACGAGGTAGAGCATCGGCACGCCCAGCGCGAGCGCGCGTTCCTGGATGCGGAGGATCTTCTCGACCGTCTTCGGCCCCCACGACCCCGCCTTCACGGTTGGGTCGTTCGCCATCAGCGCGACCGTGCGGCCCTCGATCCGCCCGAGGCCCGTGACGACGCCGTCGGCCCCGAGCCCCTCCTGCTCCCAGTTGGCAAGCAGCGATTCCTCGGCAAAGGAGTCAGCGTCGAGCAGGCGCGCGACCCGCTCGCGCACCGCGAGCTTCCCCTGCTCGCGCGCCTTCTCGCGGTGGCGCACAGGCCCGCCCGCGAGCGCGCGCTCGGTTGCCTGCCGCACGTCGCTCATCGCCCGCGGAGCCTAGTCGAGCCGCGCCTGCGCGCCTCGGCACGCTCCCTTGGTCGTTAGCCTCACTGCGTCGAAGATCCCGTCAAACCCCCGTGAGGAGCGCATCATGAGCATCGTCATCACCGAGGACCGCGGCGCGGTCCGGCACATCGTCATGAACCGGCCGGAGAAGCGAAACGCGCTCAACCGCGAGTTGATCGAGGCGCTCGCGGAAGCACTGCGCGACGCCGCCGACGACGTGGCCGTGCGCTGCGTGATCCTGCGGGGCGAGGGCGCGATGTTCTCCTCCGGCATGGACTTCCATGACCTCGCCGCGGTGTCCGCCGAACCGCAGCACCTGCGCACCGGACGCGCGGGAATCCTCGCCGCATGGAACCTCTGCGAGGAGATGACCAAGCCCACGATCGCGCAGATCCACGGTGGTTGCATCGGCGGCGCGATGGAGCTCGCGCTCGCGTGCGACCTGCGCACGATCGCCGCGGACGCGGTGATCGGGCTCGTCGAGACGCGCGTGGGCCTGATCCCCGACGTTGGCGGGTGCTCGCGCCTGCCGAGCGTGATCGGCGTCGGCCGGGCGAAGGAGATGATCATGACCTCGAAGCTCGTGGATGGCG
Source organism: uncultured bacterium (assembly GCA_963738355.1). Taxonomy (GTDB): domain Bacteria; phylum Actinomycetota; class Thermoleophilia; order Solirubrobacterales; family Solirubrobacteraceae; genus Palsa-744. Next base: position 84,776 of record CAVTWF010000003.1, on the reverse strand, counting down.
TAGAGGCGGAGCGCATCGGCCTCGTCAATCGGGTCGCGCCTGCGGGGGAGCTCGACGGCGTCACCCAAGGCCTCGTCGACGAGCTGCTCGCATGCGCACCCTTCGCGGTCGGGCTCGCGAAACGCGTCATCGACGCCTCCGCAAAGCCCGCCTTGGCGGTCACGCTCGAGCAGGAGGTGACGATCCAGGAGGCGTGCGCCGCTAGCGCCGACTTCGCCGAGGGCACGCGCGCACTCGCCGAGAAGCGCGTGCCGGAGTTCGCCGCGCGCTGAGCCCCGAGCGCCCTGCCGCGGCCGTGATCGGGCGCGTTGTCCTAGCCGCGTGGGGCTAACGCCTAGTGCTTCCTGTGCCGGCGCGCGGACGCACGTCTCGTCTTCGCCGGCTTCAGGCGGGCGGTCGCGGGGCTGCCGGGCAGCCTGTTCTTGCCGCCGACCGCGGTGACCGTCGCGGTGAAGCTCTCGAACCCGAGCACGTGCGGAATCGACACGCTGTGGACTGACGCCTTCAGCACGTGCGTTTCGAGGCGTCCGTCGCTGCCGCGCACCTTCACGCGGTAGACCCGCGCGCCCTTGACCGCGCCCCAGGTGAGCAGCGCCGTGTTCCTGCCTCGCGCGATCCGGACCCTGTGCGGTCGGCCCGGACGGAACGGACCGGGGGCGGCGTAATGGCCGACCTGCAGCTGGCGCACCTCCACGCCCTGGCTGTTGAGCAGGTAGGCGACGATCGAGCGGCTCGGCGACAGCGCTTCCACGGGGGTGAAGCGAAGCGTGCCGTGCGCGCTCTTCACCGTACCGAGCACGTGCGTGCTGTCCTTGCCGCGTTCGACGAAGCGCACCGCCGAGCCGGGAACGTGATGCGCGATGTCGTATGCGAGCGCGTAGCCGCCGCGGCGCGAGTGGCGCACATGCACGCGCACGCTCGCCGGCGCCACATCTTCGGCCGTTTCCAGCTTGCTGAGCGGGCCCGAGCCCGGCATCGTCGCGATCGTCCACTTCCCGCCCTTCGGGTGCTTGAGCAGCACGATCAATTCGCCGGGGTTCGGGCCGAGCGCAGCGATGAACTGACCGGGGACGCTCGCGATCTGCTTCGGCGCCGAGGGCGTCGTGTAGCTCTGGCCGCCGGGACCGGCGAAGTGCACGACCGGGAGAGCCCGATGCGGAGATGATCCGCAGCTCCTGGCCTTCGCCGCCTTCCGGCAGGTTGAACGTCTCGCTTTCGCCGCTCGCCGCAACCTTGGCGGCCGAGCCGCTCGTGACCGCCGTGCCGTGACCGGTCCCGTGGGCGAAGTGCGCAGATTCTTCCTTGACGAACCCGCCGCTGTGCTTCGTGGCCGGCTGCTCCTTGAATGCCTTGAGCTGATCGGAGCAGTTGCTGAAGGCGAAGAAGCCGCCGCCGATGCTGCTGTCCTTGAAGCTGTAATGGCCCTGGACACCGAAGCCGTTGACGCCCGCGCAGCCGGCGAGGTACTGGTTGTTCACCAACACCACACCTTCGATTTCGATGATCCATATCTTCAGAAACGCTTCGCCCTGCACCTGCCACAGCGCACCTTCGGGGTTGTTCGTTTCATCCCAGAAGCTCACGCCCCCGCGCACCTCGGCCACCGTTTCCTTCTGTCCGAACGGCAGCTTGATGTCGACCTTCAGCGCGGCGTCCACATAGCCGTCCGAGTAGACGTCGGCCGCGAGCGAGGCGATTTGGTTTTCCTTGTACGAGAGCCTGCCTTCGCCTCCGAAGTAGCCGAGTTCGGGCGGATGTTCGTTCTGTTCTCGGTATCTGAATTCGAGTTCCAACTCGAGCGTTTCCGCGATGCTCGCCCCCAGGCTCCCTCCGAATTCGAGCGGTTCGACGGCGAGCGTGGCGCCGATCTCGTTCAGGAAGATCCCGGCGTATATGGGCACACCGGGTTTGATCTTGAGGCTCATCGCGGCCTTCTTGAAGTTGCCCTTCTTGAACGCCATTTCGGCCTTCAGCTGCGCGACTTCTTCGCCGAAGGTGATCGTGCCCTTCGCCTGCCACGTGTCCGCCTTCGATTCTTCTTCGTAGGAGGGGAAGAAGTATTCGAACGAGGCGCCCTTGATCTTGAAGATCGGCTTCAGCGCGGCTTCGCCGATTTCGAACTTGAGCGACTGGAGTTCGATTCCCTCTTCGTCGTTGACGCGGATTTCGAATGACCCCGTCGCTTCCAGGTTCACTTCCTTTATGTTGAGCCCGACCGTCACGTACAGGAGCGTCTGGCCCTTGCTGTTCAGGTAGACGTCGACGAGCCCTACGAGCGGGAAGTTGCCGGGGACTTCGGCGCATACGATGTGGCCGTTGGGCGGCGGGCAGCAGCCGGCCTTGTGTTCGCCCGGCTTGCAGTTCTTGCCGATCCCGAAGACGTAGAGCAGCGTCTTCGGGGGCTTCGCGCCGCCCGTCGGCGTGGGCTTGCTGCCGCCACCGCTGCCTCCGCCACTTCCGCCGCCGGCGGCGATCTGCGCGCTCGGTTCGGCCAGGCCGTGCAGGATCCCTTCGAAGTGCGGCGGGGCGCTCACGTTCAATTCGAGCGGAATCGGTTCGGTTTCGAGGTTCCGTTCGCCCAGCACCATCGAGCCGAGCGGCGTGTTTTCGAGCTGCACGTAGACCTGTCCGCCGTAGAGCTCCGTCTCCGTTCCGCCGCCGTAAGCGTACGCGGTCACCGTCTTGATCTTCAGGAACCCGCCGCCCTTCGGGTTCAGCACCGTGCCGTTGATCTCGAGCTGGCCCTCGATCACGTAGCCCTTGCCGAGCTTCTGGATGCATTCGGCGAGCAGCCGCGCATCGCCGATTTCGAGCGTCGGCTGACATTCGCCTTCGCCCCCGTCAGGGATGAACGCCTTCACCTCCTTCGGGAGGCTCACCCCGAACTTCGTGCTCGCGTGTTCGTGGTTCGAGTTCGTCACGATCATCGTGATCGTGTGCAGCCCGGGCGAGAGCATGATGTGCGCTTCGGGGTCCGTGCCGGTGCTCGTTTCTTCCTTTTCGCCGCCGCGGAAGTTCCAGCCGTAGGAGATGATGCGGCCGCTGCCGGGGCTCGAGCCGGCGCCGCTCAACGTGATCGGTTGACCGGCATGCGGGTTCGGCGTGGCGAGGGCGAGCACCGCGGTCGGAGGAGGCGGCGGTGGTGGTGGACCCGGCGCCGTCGTCGTCGTGGTCGTGCTCGCGGGCGCTTCGAAGCTCAGGTTGTCGATCGCGATTTCCTGCGAGTGACTTTTTCCTTCGTGCTGACCGCGAAGTAGCTGATCGGCCCTTCGCCGTTGAGCGTCGCGACGATCTTCTGCCATTCGCCGTTGGTCGCTTCCACGTGCCCTTCGGCGACGATCTTGCCTCCGGCCGCGTAGCCGACCAGGCGTCACCTGCACGTTCGGCGAGACGGTCAGGTTGCGCACTTCCACCGACAGCGACCCGCGCGCGGGACCGACGAACGCGCCGAATGTGCCCTGCGTGTTCAAGGCCGCGAAGCACGTCGCAAGCACCGCGTAGTTCGGAGGCGACGCGGCGGGCACCGCTCCCGTACTCGACCGTCGGCTTGCCGCAGTTACCGGCCACCGAGGCCTGCCCGAATTCTTCGGCCTTGCCGAACTTGACCCCTTCGGATTCCCACTGGCTGCCGACGATTTCGCCCGCGGGCACCGCGGCACCCCCGGGGAAGTGGTCGAAGCCGATGACCGTTTCCGAGGCCGCGATCGCGGGGGACGCGAGCAGCAGCGAAGCGAGCAACGCGGCGGCCGCGGCGGCCGCCCGGCTCAGTGCCTCTCTCGCCACGACCGCGAACCTACCCTGGCCCAGGGGCCCTGTCAATGGCGCTGGACGAATGGACGTCCCGCGGCGCACGCTCGTTCGCGGTGCCGACACGGCGCCCGCCCGGCTCGAAGGCCTTTCAGCGATCGCCGCCGCGTTGGGCGTGCCACTCGACCGGTCCCGCCACCAGCGTGTGGCTGCCGAGCGGGCGGCCGAGGATCTCCTGCGCGCGGCGCGCGCACGCGATCAGGGCGGGCAGATCGATGCCCGTCTCGATCCCCATCTCCTGCAGCATCGACACGAGGTCCTCGGTCGCGATGTTGCCGGTCGCGCCCGCGGGCACCGGGCAGCCGCCCAGCTCGCCGAAGCTCGACTCGAACGAGTCCACCCCCGCCTCGAGCGCCGCGAGCACGTTCGCGAGCCCCTGGCCGCGGGTGTTGTGAAAATGCGCCGTCAGCTCCGTCTGCGCGCCGAGTGTCTCGCGAGCGCCGGCCAGAAGCTCGCGTACCTGCACCGGGTTGGCCATCCCCGTCGTGTCCGCGAGCGCGACCTCGCCGGCTCCCGCGTCGCGCAGGCGACCCGCGAGCTCGAGCACTCGCTCGCGGCGGCACGTGGCCCTCGTAGGGGCAGCCGAACGCGGTCGAGATGACGCCCTCGCAGGCGAAGCCCGCATCGCGCGCCGAGCTCAGGACCGCTTCGAGCGAGGAGAGGGACTCGGCGACCGAGCGGTTGACGTTCTCACGGTTGTGGGTCTCGGAGGCAGAGAGGAAGACGTTCACCTGCGCGATCTTCGCGCGGAGTCTCGAGTGCGCGCTCGAGCCCGCGCTCGTTGGGGACGAGCACGCTCACCGCGACGCCCTCGGGAACGTCGATCCGCTCGAGCACCTCCTCGGCGTCCGAGAGCTGCGGTATCGCGCTCCGCGCGCACGAAGCTCGTCACCTCGATCCGCCGCAGCCCCGTGCGCGCGAGCGCGTCGATCAGCTCGACCTTCCGGTCGGTCGGTATCACCTCCGGCTCGTTCTGAAAGCCATCGCGCGGACCCACCTCGCGGATCCGCACGGAGCGCGGCAGGCGATCGCTCACCACATCGAGAGGCCGCCGCTCACCCCGAGCGTCTGACCCGTGATGTACGAGGCATCCGGGGAGGCCGAGGAAGGCGATCGCCGCCGCGACCTCCTCGGGCTCGCCGCTGCGCGCCCATCACCGTCGTGTTCACCATCGCCTGCTTGAGCCGCTCGCCGCGCTCGCCGAGAACCTGCGGAGCGGCGTTGAGCAGCGGTGTCTCGATCGGCCCCGGCGCGACCGCGTTGACGCGGACCCGATAGCGCGCGGCCTCCCGCGCGATCGCCTTCGTGAAGCCGATGACGCCACCCTTCGCGGCCGAGTAGACCGCGGATCCCTGCGAGCCCACGCGCCCCGCCTCGCTCGCGACGTTCACGATCGCCCCGCTGCGGCGCTCCTGCATGCTCGGGAGCACCGCGTGCGTGACCGCGAGCACGCCGCGCAGGTTCACGCCCAGCACGAAGTCCCACAGCCCGGGGTCCGTGTTCACGAAGTACTCGAAGAGGTCCGTTCCCGCGTTGTTCACGAGCACGTCGATGTCCCCGAGCTCCTGCCACGATCGCCGCGACCGCGGCGGACGCCGACTCCGGGCTCGTCACGTCGAGCGCGCATGCGAAGCCGTCGAGCTCGCCTGCCACGGCGCGCGCGCCCTCCTCGTTGATGTCGCCCACCGCCACGCGCGCCCCCTCGGCCGCGAGCCGACGCGCCGTCGCCGCGCCGATACCCGACGCACCGCCCGTCACCAGCGCGATCTTGCCCTCGAGCCACATCCGGCTACACAGCCTAGTTATCACGGCGATGCGGGCGCGCTCATATACTCGGCCGCCATGCCAGCGCGCGCCGCGGACGAGCCTCCCGCACCAGCGCCCGTCTGCATCGTCGGAGCCTCCGGCGCGCTGGGGTTCGGCCTCGCAGTCCGCCTCGGCAAGGCGGGGGTCCCGGTCGTCATCGGCTCACGCGTCTCCGAGCGCGCCGCCGAAGCCGTCGCGCGAGCTTCCGCCGCGGTCCCCGGCGGCTCCTTCTCCGCGGGCGAGAACGCCGACGCGGTCGGCATGGCCGAGACCGTGATCCTCTCCGTGCCCTTCCGCAATCAGGCGGAGACGCTCGGCAACCTCCGCGAGGCCCTGCACCCCGGACAGCTGCTGATCGACACGACCGTCCCGCTCGCGGCGGCGATCGGCGGGCGCGCGACTCGCATGGTGGGGGTCTGGCAGGGATCCGCCGCCGAGCAGACTCGCGAGATGGCACCGGACGGGGTGCGCGTCGTCTCCGCGCTTCACACGGTCAGCGCCTCCGCGCTCTGCGACCTCGACCAGGAGCTCGGCGAGGACGTCTTGCTCTGCGGTGACCATCGCCTTGACAAGCGGCACGCGGCCGAGGTGATCGAGCGGATCGCGGGGCTGCGATGCATCGACTGCGGCAAGCTCGAGCTCTCGCGCGTCACGGAGTCGCTCACGGCGCTGCTCATATCGGTCAACGCGCGCCACAAGACGCACGCGGGCATCAGGCTCACGCGCGTGCCCGACGAGCAGTGGGAGTAGCGCGCGCAGGCACCGCGCCGAGCAAGGTCGTCGTGCTCGCGGGCGGCACCGGCGGCGCAAAGCTCGCGCGCGGCATGCTCGACGTCGTCGGGCCCGAGGAGCTCGTCGTGATCGCCAACACCGGCGATGACATCGAGATCTACGGCGCGCACGTCTCGCCGGACCCCGACCTCATCTCCTTCTGGCTCGCCGACCTCATCGACGACCGCGGCTGGGGCCTGCGCGGCGACAGCTTCGAGGTCATGGAGGCGCTGCGCGCACTCGGGGTCGAGGTGTGGTTCCAGCTCGGCGACCGCGACCTCGCGTGGTGCATCGAGCGCACGCGGATGGAGGACCAGGGGATGACGCCCACCGCCGCGCTGCGCGTGCTCTGCGGGCGGATCGGCGTGACCGCTGCGGTGCTGCCGATGTCCGACGACGCCGTGCGCACCTTCGTGGACGAACGCCCGCTGCAGGAGTTCCTGATCCGCGAGGCCGCTCGCTCGCCGATCCACGCGGTGACGTTCCGTGCACCCGGCGGCGGGGAGCGCTCGCCGGAGCCGACGCGCGAGGTGCTCGCGGCGCTCGCGAGCGCGCGCGCGGTGATCGTCGGCCCAAGCAATCCCGTGATCTCGATCGGGCCCATCATTGAGACGATTGGGCGCGCGTTGGAGGACGTGCGTGCGCCGGTCGTCGCCGTGAGCCCAGTGGTGGGCGGAGCGATCCTCAAGGGGCCCACGGACGCGTTCCTCGGCGCGATGGGGCTCGATGCGAGCGCGGCCGGCGTCGTGAGCTACTACGAGCGCCTCCGCGAGGGGCTCCTCGACGGGATCGTCGCCGACGAAGCGGTCCCCGGCGAGCTTCCGCGACTCGACGCCGACACGCGTATGTCCGATGCGCCCTCGCGCGCACGCGTCGCCGCGGAGGTGCTCGCGTTCTCCGAATCGCTCCTGCGCACCTGATGGCGGGCGACGTGTAGCGTGCGCGCACCGGGTCGATCGCACCCCACGCAGCGCCGAAGGAGGCAAGCCGTGTCGCAACCGCCAGAGCCGCCAGAGCCAACACAGCCACCGCAGCCGCAAGGGCCGAACATCATGATGGCCCCCGAGGAGTTCGCTGGGCGCTGGGCCAACATGGTCTCGGTGCAGCGCACGCCACACGAGTGGACGCTGGACTTCTTCCGCATGGGGCCGGGATGGCAGAACGGCGTGCTCGTCGCGCGCATCTCGTGCTCCGCGCTGCTCGCGAGCCAGCTGCTCGAGCTTTTGAAAGCACAGTGGCAGGCGTACACTGAGGAAGCGGGCATTCCCCCAGAGCAGGATTCAGAGGGCGCAGATGAGTGAACTCGAGCCACAGCAGCCGGCCCCCACACCGGAGGAAATCCAGGTTCCCCTCTCGGGACCGGGAATCGTGAGCTCGCTCGACTCCCCTCCGCGGCCGACCGCCGTCAAGGTGCATCAAGCGGTGATCCGCAAGCACCTCCTCGAGCAGCAGACGCAGCACGAGCGCTAGCGCGGGCGTGCGCACCGCCGCGGTCCTGCCCGTCAAGCGCTTCGCGCTAGCCAAGCAGCGCCTGAGCGCGGCAGTCGAAGAGCCGCTGCGCGGCGAGCTCGCGCAGGCGATGGTGGGCGACGTGCTCGACGCGCTCGCGCACTGCTCACGCGTCACGCGAACGATCGTCGTGAGCGCCGACCCCGTCGCGGCCTCGATGGCGCGCGCGGTGGGCGCGATCGAGCTGCACGACAGGATCGAGGAGGGCCAGAGCGCGGCCGCGAGCCTCGGCATCGGGCGGGCGATCGCGGACGGATACGAGCGGGTGCTCTGCGTGCCCGGCGACTGCCCCGCGCTCGACCCCGGCGAGGTGGACGCGATGCTCGACGCCGCCGCGAACGCTCGCGCGCAGGCCGTGATCGTCCCGGACCGCCACGGCACCGGCACCAACGCGCTCCTGCTGCGACCCCCCGATGCGATCGCGCCGGCCTTCGGGCCGGACAGCTTCGAGCGCCATTCGCGCCTCGCGCACTCCGCGGGGGTGCGGATGATGGTCGCGCGCCCGTCCTCGCTCGTGCTCGATGTCGACACCGGCGCCGACCTCGCGGTGCTGCGTCAGCGGCTCCGCTCGGGGGCGGGAAGATGTACGCGGGAGCTGCTCGAAGGCGCCGTCCCCGCGTGAGATGAGGCGCTCGTGACCGTGCTCACCGCCGTCGCGCTCGACGGTCTCCCCGAGGTGCGCGAGGGCGACGACGTAGCACGGCTCGTACTCGACGCGGGCGCGCACTTCGGCGACTCGGACGTGGTCGTCGTCGCGCACAAGATCGTCTCGAAGGCCGAGGGGCGTACGGTCGCGCTCGCGACGGTCACACCCGGCGAGCAGGCCCGCGAGCTCGCGGCCGGGACGGACAAGGATCCGCGTCACCTCCAGGTGATCCTCGACGAGACAGCGGTGCTCGTGCGCGCCGAGCGCGGCGTCCTCATCTGCCGCACGCCTCAGGGCTTCGTGTGCGCCAACGCCGGCGTCGACGCATCGAACACCGCCGCGCCGGACACGCTCGTGCTCCTGCCGCGCGATCCGGATCAGTCCGCGCGGGCGCTGCGCGCGCGCTTTCGCGAGCTCGCCGGCGTCTCGCCCGCCGTTCTCATCAGCGACTCCTTCGGGCGCGCCTGGCGAAACGGGCAACAGGAGGTCGCGCTCGGCTGCGCTGGGCTTGCACCACTCGAGGACTGGCGCGGCCGCCTCGACGGCGCGCGTCGTGCGCTCTCGGCGACGTGGATCGCGCTCGCAGACCAGGTCGCCGGCGCAGCCGACCTCGTGCGGGCGAAGGACTCGCGCCAGCCCGTCGTCATCATCGGCGGCCTCGGCCGCCACGTCAGCGAGGACGACGGCCCCGGGGCGATCGCGCTTATCCGTCCACCGAGTGAAGACCTGTTCGGATAGCCGCCACGTCGGAGCCCTCTCCCGATCCGAGCTGGTCGGCGAGGAACGAGAGCATGGCGTCGCGCACGTGCTCGGAGTCGTCTTGGAAGGGCCAGTGGCCGCTCTCCTCGATGATCACGACATCGCGCACGTCGAAGAACTCGCGCTGGCGCTCGGCGTACCGCACGCCGATGAACGGGTCCTTCGCACCCCAGATCACGAGCGCCGGCTTGTGCAGCTTCGCGATCACTTCGCCCACCTGCTGCGCAGCGTCGCCCGGATCGGGCGTCGTGCGATAGAGGTTGAGCACCGTGCGTCGCGTGCCGCGGTCGTAGTCGTCGTACATCTTGTCGACGAACTCCGGCGGCAACCCCTTCGGGTTCGCGCGCTGCATCGCGCTGCGCCAGCCCGAGCGCGGGATCCACGCCTGCACGAGCTCCCCCAGCACGGGTGTGCGCCAGCATCGCGCCATCTTGTGCCAACGGTAGCCCGGCAGCACGCCGACGTTGATGAGCACCACGCTCGCCCACTCGTCGGGGTGCTGGACGCCCCAGAAGAGGCCGAAGGGGCCGCCGAAGTCGTGGACCACGAGGTGCACGCGCTCGAGGCCGAGCTGCGAGCGCGCGCCCTCCAGGAACTCCGCGTACGCGCCGACGTGGTAGTTGAAGTCGCGCGGCTTGTCCGCCTTGCCAAAGCCCGGCATGTCGAGCGCCACGGCACGCCAACGCTCTCCGACCGCGTCCACGAGCGCCGTCCAGTCGGTCGAGGAGCCCGGATTGCCGTGGACGAAGAGCACCGCCTCGCTCGCGCCTTCCGGCCCGGCTTCGATCACCGGCGAGTGGATGCCGGAGACCGTGATTGAGCTCGATCGCGGCATCTTCAACCCTCCGCGGTCATGCTCTCGACGGAGCGCGCAGGAGGCGTCGAACGCGAGCCCCACGCACTCCTCGCGTGCGCCGCGAGCGCCAGCGGAACGCCGGTCGCGAGCATCCGCGCCGGCCCGATGTTGCGCGAACCGAAAGCCTCGTTCACGCGTGCCACGCGTTCGTCCTTCACCGCCGCGGAGAAGAGCACGCGCTCGCCGGGGTTGAACTTCCGCCCCCCCGCGTAGTCGTAGATCATCGCCGCGTGGCCGCGCAGCGCACGTGCGTGCGTGCGCCGGTAGCGCGCGAGGCCCTGCGTCAGCGACGCTGAACCGAGCAGCGCGGGCGCGACGCCCTCCGCGAGCCACTCCGCGGACTGGAACGCCCAACCGCATCCGACTCCCCACAGGGGGTCGATCGCGAGCGCAGCGTCGCCGATCAACGCCAATCCCGGAGCGACCGGCTCGTGCGCGACGTTCGTCATGTCGATCTTGCCCTGGATCGGCTTGCCCTCGCCGCCCTCGACCACGCGCGAGGACGCGATCGGGGGCGCATCCGGGATGCCCGCGACGAACGCCTTCAGCGCGGCTTCGGGATCGGCGCGGAACTCGGGCAAGCGATCCATCGTCGGCATGCACGCGTAGAAGGTCAGGCCGCTGTCGGTCGGGAAGGCCGCGGCCATGTCCGGGTCGAGCAGCCACAGCGCCGCGTCCGGCGCGCCCGCCGGCGCAGGCCCTTCGAAGTAGCCGCCATATGCGAAGCGCCCGTGCGGGACGGTCTTCGTCTTCACGCCCGCGAGCTTCGCGACGCGCGAACCACGCCCATCGGCGCCGATCACGAGGCGCGCGCTGACCTGCCTGCGAGCTCCCTCGCGGTCGCGCGCCCGCACGCCCACGATCGACCCCGAGGCGTCGCGCAGCAGCTCCTCCGCCGTCTCGCCGAGCATCAGCTCGACGCCCGGGGTGTCTGCGGCGATCCCGCGCACGAGCGGGTCGAGCACTTCACGCCGTAGGTTCACACCGCTCGGGACGCGAGAACGCGCGGGGGGCTCGATCCAGCCCCAACGCGTCCAGAGGCGCGCGCGCGAGCGGATGGCGCCCGCCCGCATCATCGGCTCGAGCAGCCCCGCGCGTTCGAGCGTCGGCACCGACGAGGACTGGATGTAGTGGCTGCAGATGCGCTTGAACGCGCTTCGCTCCGTGCGCTGGTCGATCAGCGCCACGCGTGCGCCCGCGCGTCCGAGCAGAATCGCGGCGGTGGCGCCCGCGAGGCTCGCGCCCACGATCGCCGCGTCATAGTGGTCTCGCCGTGGCTCACTCATCGGTGAGGCTCCCTTCTCGGCTGGAAAACCCGCGCGCCCCGGAAGGGAGCGCGCCCTCTATATACTTCGTTGCGCACTATACAGGACGAATCATGGAACGCAAGCCCTATCGCCTGACCAGCACGTCGTATGCCGTTCTCACCCTCCTCGAGCTGCTCGGCGAGGCGACCCCGTACGACCTCAAGCACGCGCTCGTCAGCTCGATCGAGAACTTCTGGCCCGTCCCACACACGACCTTCTACGAGGAGCCCGCGAGGCTCGCGAAGGCCGGTTACCTGGCGGCGCGCCAGGAGCCGCACGGACGGCGCCGGCGCCTCTACAAGCTCACCGAGCGCGGGCGCGAGGCGCTCCGGGAGTGGGCGAAGGATCCCGCCGTGGGGCCTCAGCAGCTACGCGACGAGGCGATGCTCAAGGTCTTCGCGGGCGGCGACCCGCGAGCGATCTTCGCGAACCGCGCGCAGTGGCACCGCGACAAGCTCGCCGAGCTCGAGGGCTATCTCGCGAACCTCCGCGACGGGCACGACGGTCCGCGCGAGGACGAGTGGCGCGGCGCGGAAATCACGCTCGTCGCGGGCATCACCTACCACCGCCAGATGCTCGACATCATCGACGGCTTCGTTGCCGACGGCGCTCACGCGGCGACGGAAGCCGCGTCCGAAAGCTCGTAGCGGCGCCTGATCTCGTAGAGCGTCGTGCGCTCCGCCGCGGGACGGCCCGCGCGGTGCGCGGCGCCGACGAGCTGCTCGGGCTCCAGGCGCGTGCCGTGATAGGAGCCCGCCATGCGGCTGATCGACTCCTCCATGAGCGTGCCGCCGAGGTCGTTCACGCCCCACCGCAACGACTCGCTCGCCGCGTCGAGGCCCATCTTCACCCACGACGCCTGCACGTTGCGCACCGAGCGGCCCAGCGCGAGGCGGAAGATCGCGGTGTGCTTCAGGTTCTCCGCTTCCGAGATCTCCTGCACGCCGTGCGTGCGCCCAAGCAGCGTCTGGAACGGGATGAACGAGAGCGGCACGAACTCCGTGATGCCCCCCGTGCGCTCCTGAAGCGCGCGCACCACATGCATGTGCTCCGCGAGCTCCCACGGCTCCTCGATGTGGCCGAACATCACCGTCGCCGTCGAGCGCAAGCCCGCCGCGTGCGAGGCTTCGATGATCTCCACCCAGCGCGCGACCGGCAGCTTGTTCGGGCTGATGCGTTCGCGCACGCCGTCGTGCAGCACCTCCGCCGCCGTGCCCGGCGTCGAGCCCAAGCCCGCGTCCGCGAGGCGCGCGAAGACCTCGGCGGGGGCAAGCCGCGAGATGTCGCACATGTGCGCGATCTCCATCGGGCTGTAGGCGTGCAGATGCACGTCCGAGCCCACCTCCGCCGCGGCCGCCTTCACGACGCGCAGCCAGCGCAGGTACTCCTCGAGGCTCCAGTCCGGGTGGATCCCCGACTGCATGCATATCTCCGTCGCGCCGTACTCGAGCGCCTCCTGGACCCGCCGCGCGAGCTCCCGCTCGTCGTGCTCGTAGGCCTCCGGCGAGCGCCTGCCCTGGCCGAAGCCGCAGAACGCGCACCCCACGATGCACACGTTCGAGACGTTGACGTTGCGATTGACGACGAAGGTCACGGTCTCGCCCGCGAGCTCCGCGCGCAGCTCGTCGGCCGCCTCGCGCATCTCCTCGATCGCCTCCGCGCGCGTCTCCGCGAACATCGCGGTGAGCTCCTCGTGGCTCAGCCACTCCCCCGCCCGCGCCTTCTCGACCCCCGGCGCCACGAGCCCCGAGCGGATCGCGAACGGCGGCTCCTGGCGACCCGAGCCGCGCCGCGGGATGAAGCTCCAGTAGCGCTGCTTGATGACGTCCAGGACGCCCTGTGAGACCCACTCCGAGTCGATGTAGCGCGGATATACGCACAGGCGCTCCGTGAGCGCCAGGCCCTCCGCCTGCAAGCGCTTGCGCACCTGGTGGGGGCTCGGGAAGGGATGCTCGGGCGAGATGTGATCGCCGTTCGCCGACAAGCCGCCGAGATCGGTCGCTCCCGTGAGCGCGAGCTCGGGCCACCAGTCGGCGAGGTTCGGCGGCACCTGGATGCCCACGTCGGGCATCAGCCGCCGCGCCTCTGCGATCAGCCGACGCATGTCCTCGATCGTCACCTCGCATGCCCACTCCGGAGGTTCCAGCGACGAGCCGTTCGCGCCGATCCCCGTGCGCCAGTACTCCCGCGCAGCCGCATCCGCGATCTCCGCGACCTCGCGACCGTAGTAGCGCGGGTGCGGCACGAAGTTCTGGAGGATCACCTCCTGCAGGTGCCCGTGGCGCGCGTGCGCCGCGGCGAGCGCTTCGAGTGAGGCGATCCGCTCCTCCTCGCTCTCGCCGATCCCGACGAGGATGCCCGAGGTGAAGGGGATGCGGAGCTCCCCCGCCGCTTCGATCGTCTCGAGCCGCTTACGCGGATGCTTCGTCGGCGACCCCGCGTGCACCGTCTCCATCAGGCGCTCCGAGATCGACTCGAGCATGAGGCCCTGCGAGGCGCTCACCTCACGCAGGCGCGCGAGGTCCTCGCGCGAGAGCACGCCCAGGTTCGTGTGTGGGAGAAGCCCGCGCTCCAGCGCCCGCTCGCAGACCCACGCGACATAGCCCGTGAAGTCCTCGTGGCCGTACTCCGCAAGCCGCGCTCGCACCTCGTCGTTGACCTCCGGGCGCTCGCCCGTGAGCACGAGCAGCTCCTTCACGCTGCGTCGGGCTGCCCCGTCGAGCTGCACGAGCACCTCCTGCGGCGTGTAGAGGTGCGCCCGGCGTGTCGCGAACGAGCAGTACTTGCAGTAGCACTGGCACGTGCGCGAGAGCGAGAGCGTCAGGTTGCGCGAATAGGTGACGCGCCGGCGCATCGGCTCATTCTACGCCGCCCCCGGCGCGCTCCAAGGTGCGGTGGCGACGCCTCCCATGGATGCGATCCGGGCCGCGGACCCGCAGATCTTTTCCTATGCAATACTTAGGCAGATGCCACCGGCGGATCTCTCCCTCGGCGAGGCCGCGAGCGCGATCGGCGTGAGCGTCGACACGCTGCGGCGCTGGGACGCGGCCGGCAAGTTGCGCACGAAGCGCGATGGCCGCAACCGACGGCGCGTCCCGGTCTCGGAGGTGCGGCGCCTCACAAGCCGCCCGCGCCGGCACAGGACCGAAACGGCCAACTCCGCGCGCAACCGCTTCAGCGGCGTCGTGCGCTCGGTCGAGGTCGGCGGCGTGATGGCGCTCGTCGAGCTCGAGGCGGGTCCCTTCCTCGTCACCGCCGCGGTCACGCGCGACTCCGTCGAAGAGCTCGCGCTCAAGCCCGGGGTCGCCGCCACCGCACGCGTGAAGGCGACGTCGGTGATGATCGAGACGACGAGCGTGACCGCATGAGGCCTGCGCGGGTCCCGCTCGCCCTCGCCACCGCCGGGCTTGCGCTGCTGATGGCGTTCGCCGGCACCTCCGGCGCCCTCGCGCGCAACGGCGCGAGAGCCTCCTCGAAAGGGGGCGTCGCCGTGCTCTTCGCGGGATCGCTCGAGGCGTACATGGAAGACGCGCTCGGCCCCGCGTTCAGCGAGGCCGACGGGTATACGTTCGAAGGGTTCGGCGGCGGCTCGACGGAACTCGCGTCCGAGATCAAGGGCAAGGTACGGCGCGCGGACGTCTTCGTCAGCGCGTCCGCGGCCGCGGACGCGCTCCTGGAGGGCGCGGCGAACGGCAACTGGGTGTCCTGGTACACGACCTTCGCCGCTTCGCCGCTCGAACTCGCGTACAACCCGCAAAGCAAGTTCGGCGGTGAGCTTCGCCGCGGCGTCCCCTGGTACAAGGTCCTCACTCAACCCGGCATCCGCGTCGGCCGCACCGACCCGAAGCTCGACCCCAAGGGCGTCCTCACGGTCGAAGCCGTCGACAACGCCGCGCACAAGCTCCATGACGCCGCGCTCGCGCGCGCGCTCGGCGGATTCGAAGTCTTTCCGGAGACGGCGCTCGTCGGCCGCCTGCAGGCCGGCCAACTCGACGCGGGCTTCTTCTACGCCGTGGAGGCGAAGGCCGCCAAGCTTGCGACCGTCAAGCTCACGCCCGTCTACAAGTACGCGGACTACACGGCGACGGTGCTCAACCAGGCTCCCGATCTCGCGGCAGCGGTCGCCTTCGTCCGCTACCTGCTGAGCACGCAGCGGGCGAACGGGCTGCAGCAGAACGGTCTGAACCCGATGAAGCCGCGCTTCTCCGGCGACGCCTCCGCTGTGCCAAGCGCCCTCCGGCGCCTCGTCGGCGCACGCTGAGCATTGCGCACCCGGGCGAGCAGCCCGCTGCCGTGGCTCGCAGGGCTACTCGCCCTCTACCTGCTCGTCCCGATCGCCGCGTTCCTCGTGCGGCTCGCCGGCGGCGCGCCGGCTCCGCCGGGGATCGCCTCCGCGCTGGTCACCTCGCTCCTGACGGCGACGATCTCAGCCGCGCTCGTGACCGTCACGGGCGTGCCACTCGCATACCTCCTCGCCCGCACGCGCGGGCCAGCGGGAGGGCTCCTGACAGCGCTGATCGCGCTGCCACTCGCGTTGCCGCCGCTGATGAGCGGCCTGCTGCTGCTCTACATCGTCGGCCCCTACACGTTCCTCGGGGAACTCTTCGGAGGCCATCTCACCGACTCGCGCGCGGGGATCGTGCTCGCGCAGACCTTCGTCGCGGCGCCCTTCCTCATCCTCGCCGCACGTGCAGCGTTCGCGGCCCTCGACCCCGCGCTCGAGGACGTCGCCGCCTCGCTCGGCCACGGGCCATTCGCGCGCTTCCGGCTGGTCGCGGTGCCCGCGGCGCTGCCCGGGATCGCGGCCGGCGTCATGCTCGCGTGGCTGCGCTCGTTCGGCGAGTTCGGCGCCACCGTGATCCTCGCGTACCACCCCTACTCGCTGCCGGTGCTCACGTTCGCGCAGTTCGACGCCAGTGGCCTCCCGTACACGATGCTGCCGATCGCCCTCGCCCTCGGAGCCGCGCTCGTCGTTCTGATCGCGATGCAGCTGCCGGCGCCGCGCCGCAGACGCGCGCACGTGCCGTCCATCGCACCGATCGCAGCCGCCGGGCTAGCGCCCGCGCCGCTCGACTTCGCGGTCGCCAAGCGGCACGCCGCGTTCACGCTCGAGATCGCACACCGTGCGCAGAGCCCGCGGCTCGCGCTGCTCGGGCCCTCCGGCGCCGGCAAGACGCTCACCCTGCGCCTGATCGCGGGGCTCGAAGCGGGCATCGGCGACGGACACGTGCGGGCGGGCGCGCAAGTCCTCGACGCGCTCGCACCGGAGCGCCGGGGGGTCGGCTACGTGCCCCAGCAGCCCGCGCTCCAGCCGCGCCGCACGCTCTGGCGCCAGGTCACATTCGGCGCGCGCGCGAACCCGGGGCTCGCGGCGTGGTGGATCGAGCGCCTCGGGCTCGCGGGGCTCGAGGATCGCTATCCGAACGAGCTCTCGGGCGGTCAGCAGCGACGCGTCGCGCTCGCTCGCGCGCTCGCGGTGCAACCCGCGCTGCTGTTGCTCGATGAGCCCTTCACCGGCCTCGACGCCCCGGTCCGCAGAAGGCTTTGCCGCGAGCTCCGAAGCCTCCAGCGCGAGCTCGGCCTGAGCACGGTGATAGTCACACACGATCCCGAAGAGGCAGCGCTCCTCGCCGACGAGATCATCGTCCTCGACAACGGGCGCGCGCTGCAGGCCGGGCCTCGCGAAGTTGTCTTTCACGCGCCGCGCTCACCGCAGGTCGCGGCGCTGCTCGGAATCGAGAACACACACCATGGCCGCGTCGTCGCGCGCGGGCGTCTCGAGAGTGCGGGCAACGAGATACACGCGAACACGGGCACGCTGCAGGCGGGTACGCCGGTCGTCTGGTGCGTTCGACCGGAGCACATCTCGATCGGGAACGGAAGCGGCTACCGAGCCACGCTCGCCGACTGCGTCGACCTTGGTTATGTGCGCGAGCTCACACTTGTGCTCGGCCAGCACCTGGAACTGGTCTCGCGCACGAGCGCGTCGCCGAAGTTGAGCACGGGCGAAAGTGTGACTGTCAGCATCTCGCCCGAGGCGATCGCCGTCTGGCAGCTCGACGGACAGCGCTCGGCGCAACAGCCGTCAGCGGCTGGACTGCTGTCAGTGTAAAACAGTTACACCTTGGCCAGCTGGCCACGGCAGGCTGTCCAATGCGGCGAATCGCAATCTTGGCCACGCGGCCATACGCGGTGCTCGGCGGCCCTTCTAACTTTCGGCGCGACTTCACACATACGCCGACAAGGGGGTCTATCCGTATGAGTACCACCACTGCTGCCAGTCGCCCTGCCAGCGCCGCGAGCCGGCCTGCAACGGAATCGGGGAGGCCCCGCCTGCGGCCCCACGCGCTCGGCTTTCCGCCGCTCCTCGCCCAATCGGTCGCCGCTCATCTCGCCGACGATGACGGCGGTGCTCATCATCGCGCTCGCCTATGCGGACGCGGGCCAGGGCACGTGGGCGGCCTACCTCTTCGGCACGATCATGCTGCTGTTCGTCGTCTTCGGACTGAACCAGTTCGCACGGCGGTCGGCGACCGCCGGCTCGATGTATGCGTACACGGCGCGTGGGCTCGGACCCGCCGCGGGCGTGCTCTCGGGATGGTCGCTCGATCTGGTCGTACTGGGGGATCGCGACGGCGGGCCTCGCGGGATTTGCGATCTTCGCGCAGGAATTCCTCTCGGGCATCGGCGTTCACGGCACTGTGAACCCCTACTTCCTCTTCGCGATCAGCGGCGCGGTCTGCCTGACGATCGCGTGGAAGGACATCCGCGTGTCGTCGCTGCTGACACTTGTGCTGGAGGGGCTCTCGGTCGCGTGCATCCTCGCGCTCGCGGGCGTGGTCCTCTTCAAGCATGGCTTCACCGTTGACACCCAACAGATCAAGCTCCACGGCGCGGGCCTCAAGGGCATGGACTTCGCGATCGTCATCTGCATCTTCAGCCTCGTCGGCTTCGAGAGCGCGACGACGCTCGGCAGCGAGGCGAAGAAGCCGCTTCGCAACGTTCCGCGCGCGGTCATGTGGAGCCTGCTCATCACGGGCGCGTTCATGGTCTTCATGAGCTACGTCGAGGTGTTCGCGACGAAGCACATGGGCGTCTCGCTGAGCTCGCTGACAACCCCGCTCACGAATATCGCCACGGCTTACAACGTCAGCTTCTTTCACGTTCCGATTGCGCTCGGGGCGATGGTCAGCTTCTTCTCGCTCTCGCTCTCGTGCCTGAACGCAGGAGCGCGCATCATCTTCCCACTCGGCGGGCACGGATTCCTTCCGCGCCGCCTTCACACCGTGCATCAGTCGCAACATGACGCCGCACGTGGCGCTCTTCTCCTACGGCGTCCTGATCCTCGTGGTCGGCGATCGTCTTCAACGCGACGGGACGACCCCGCTTACGATCTTCGGCGACGCGGGCACGCTCGCGGCTTTCGGGTTCCTGTTCGCGTACTACATGATCAGCATCGCGACGCCGTTTTACCTGCGGAAGCTCGGCAGCCCTCCGGCGCCGTCACATTGCGGTCGCGGTCGCGGCGTGCTTGTGCCTGCTCGTGCCGACGGTCGGAAGCTTCTATCCCTGCGCCGCCCTCACCCGGTCAACCTGTTCCCGTATATCTTCCTCGGCTACATGTTGCTGGGGGCCGCTCAGCTCTACCGTATGCATCGCCTCGACAGCGCCGTCGCTGCCCGCGATCCAGCGTGACCTCGAGCGTGCGCTCGCGAGCTCCGCGCACGACATCGCCGTGAGTGAGGAGGAGCACGAGCACCATCATCTCCCCCACCCGCATGTCCCGAGCGCGCCACTCGGTCATCCGCAACCTTCCGCGACGCCCGCGGGCGTCGCTCAGATGATGACGATGTCTCCGGGTTCGAGCGAGTGACGAGCGCGAGGGCGCCGGCATGCGACGTGAGGGTCACAGGCCTCTTCACCTACCCCGTGAAGTCGTGTGCCGGCATCTCGTTACAGAAGGCGCGAGTGACGGCACGAGGACTGGAGCACGACCGCGACTTCATGCTGGTGGACGATGACGACGACTTCGTCTCACAGCGCAAGGTTCCGGAGCTCGCGCTCGTGGTCCCGACGATCACCGAGCACGCGATCATCCTGGCGGCACCGGGAATGGATGGGATCTCGGTGCCGCTCGAGGTCGCCGACGATGACCGCGGGCTGCTGACCGCGACGGTCCACGGAAAGGCCGTCAGCGGCCAGCTCGTCGGCGACGACGTGAACGATTGGTTCACAACATTCCTGCCCCCGCACAAGGCCAATGAGCGTTACCGCCTTCTGCGGGTCAGAGTTGACCGGCCGCGTTACATCGGCCAGCGCTACCGCAGGAGCAAGGCATCCAACCTCGTCGGCTTCGCCGACGGCAACTCGATGCTCCTCGCGACCGACCGCTCGCTCGCGCACCTCAACGGCACGCTGGATGATCCCGTGCCGATGAATCGATTTCGTCCGAACATCGTCGTCGACGGAGCGGAGTTGGCGCCCTACGACGAGGACTTCTGGCGCCGGATCGAGATCGGCGCGATGAGCGCATTCGTGGTCAAGGGGTGTGACCGCTGCGTCATCCCGGACGTCGACCAGGCGACTGCGGTCACCGGCAAGGCGGTTCGGCGGGCGCTCCGGGCACGCAAGGGCGCCAACGCGTACGACGCCTCGAACACCGGAGTGTTCTTCGCGCAGAACCTCAACCACGTCTACGAAGACGGGCTCGTCGTGCGGGTGGGCGACCAGGTGCAGGTCCTCGAGCGATCGCAGGAGGCCAACGTCGTGCTGCGCGCCGCCAGCGTTAGGGCGGCTGCCTAGAGCCCGCGCTAGGCGCGCTGTGGTTGACTGCCGCGCGTGCCACGCCCACCATCTCCCGACTCGGCGCGCGCCGGCGCGCGCCGGCGCGTCGCCGCTCTTGCCGCGCTCGCGCTCGCGGCGACACTCCTCGCCGGGTGCGGCGCGGGCGGTGGGCCCCCAAGCGCCACGCTCATGCTCGACTTCACGCCGAACGGCGTGCATGCCGGGATCTACAGCGCCGTACGGCGCGGCTATGACCGCGCGGAGGGAGTGCGCCTGGACGTGCAGCAGCCGTCGGCGTCAACCGACTCGATCAAGCTGCTGGCTGCCGGGACGATCGACTTCGCGATCCTCGACATCCACGACCTCGCGATCGCCGACGCGGCAGGGGCGCACCTCGTTGGCGTGCTCGCGCTGCTCCAGCGGCCGCTCGCCGCTGTGATCGCCCAGCCGCCGATCCATGACCCGCGGCAGCTGGAAGGACAGACGGTGGGCATAACGGGCGACCCCAGCGACGAAGCGGTGCTCGACTCCGTCGTCTCGGGCGCGGGCGGCGACCCCAAGCGGGTGCGGCGCGTGAACATCGGGTTCCAAGCGGTGCCAAGCATGCTCGCCAACCGCGTGGACGCGGTCACGGCGTTCTGGGACGTCGAGGGTGTCGCTCTCACCCGCGCGCGGCCGGGCATCCACGAGTTTCGCGTGGACGACTACGGCGCCCCCGCCTATCCGGAGCTCGTGCTCTGCGCGACGCGCGCCGAGGTCGAACACGACCCGGAGCTCGTGCGCAAGGTCGTCGCCGCGATCTCGCGTGGATACGCGGTGACACTCGAAGACCCGCGCGCGAGCGCAGCGGATATGACGGCGGAGGTCCCCGGGCTCGACGAGTCCGCGCTCCTCGAACAGCTCGCCGTGCTGCGCGGCGCCTTCGTGCGACCGGGCGGCCGTTACGGCGAACTCGACATTCCCGCGCTGGACATGTGGGCCGCTTGGGAGGCGCGCTTCGGGATCGTCGCGCACCCGCCCGACGTGAGCAGCATCTTCGACCCGAGCTTCGTGCCGGGCAATGGCTGACGCCGACGTCTACCTCGCGCGCCACGGCCAGACGGCGTATAACCGCGAGCGCCGCTTCCAGGGCCGCCTGCCGGTGCCACTCGACGATATCGGCCGCGCCCAGGCGCACGAGCTCGCCGAGAAGGCGGCGGGCTACGGGTTCGCGGTGCTGTGGTCGAGCCCGCTGCTGCGCGCGCGCGAAACGGCGGAGATCGTGGCCGCCCGCATCGGCCTCACGCCGCGAGAGGACGAACGCCTCGTCGAGACGGATGCCGGCGCCTGGACCGACCGCACGTTCGCCGAGGTGCAGGCCGAAGCGCCCGAGGAGTTCGCGCGCTTCGCGATGCTCGATCCCACGTTCGCGTTCCCCGAGGGCGAGTCGTTCGCGGACCAGGCGGCGCGAGTACGCGCAGCGATCGACGAGGTCAAGCAGGGCCCCAAGCCCGCGCTCGTCGTCTGCCACGGCGTCGTGATCCGGCTGGCCCTCGCTCCGCTGTTGCCGACGGGGTCAGCGCCGCCGCGGATCGCGAACGCCGCGCTCGTCGCGCTCAGCGAGGCGGCGGCGCACGGCGAGGCCGAGGGTACGCAAGCACCGGCGGCAGCGCCCGGCGGGGCGAGGGCGACGAGGCGATCGGCGGCTAGGAGCCGCTGAGCCAGCGGCGAGGGTTCTCGACGAAGATCGTCTGGAAGACCGCATCGTCGAGCACTCCCTGCTCGCGAAGCGCGGGGACGACCTCGTCGAAGACGAGCGTCATCGACCAGTTGCGGATCGCTCCCTGGGCCATCAGCGCTTCCCCTGCCTCCCGCGGAAACCAGTCGATCGTCGCGCAGAAGTCCTGCGCGATCATGATCCGCTCGGCGTGCCCGCGACGCAGGAGCTCGGCGGCGGTAGCGTTGCGCTTGTCGATCGGGAGGAACATCTCGAGCCCGTAGCGGTCGAGGCCCACGTACACGCCCTTCTCGAGCAGTCCCTCGATGTATGCAACGTCCTCGGTGTCGCCGCAGTGCGCGAGCTGCACGCGCGTGAGATCCACCCCCTCCTCCTCGAAGATCTCGAGCTGCCGCGGCCCCGTGGCGACTGCGGGCATCGAGTGCGCCATGATCGGCGCGCCGCACTGCACGCTCGCGCGCGCGACCGCGCGGTGGATCTTCTCGACGTTCTCGGTCACGCCGGCGGCGTCGGCCGCGCACTTGAGGAAGGCCGCGCGGATCTCCGTCCCCTCGATCCCGCGCTCGAGGTCTTCGACGAAGTGCTCGGCCATGGCGTCGGCGTCGCGATTCACGAAGTAGTGCGGTAGATAGTCGTAGCTGTAGATGCCCGTGCACGGGACGATGCGCACGCCCGTGCGCTCGGCGACGGCGCGCATGAAGCGCACATCGCGACCGCCGAACATCGCCGTCGGGTCGACGATCGTCTGCACGCCCCGCGCCTTCGCGTCGCCGACGGCGGTGAGCGCGGCGTCCATTTCCGCCTGCTCGTCGTAGCGCGCGGGCCACTGGGCGGCGACCGCCTCGTCGCGGAAGCGCACGTGCTCGTGCGCAAGCGTCACGCCGAGGGCGCCCGCGTCGAGCGGGCCCTCGACGGTCTGGACCGCGCTCACCGAAGCGGCGCTCCCCACTCCGTCTCCTCGCGCAGCTTCGTCTTGAGCACCTTCCCGCCGGGGTTGCGCGGCAGCGGCTCCTCGCGCACCGCGACGTACTGCGGCACCTTGAAGTCCGCGAGGTGCCGGCGGCCGTATGCGACCACGGCGTCGACGTCCACTTCGGAGCCCGCCGCGGGCACGATCACCGCTCCGACCTTCTCGCCCATCATCGAGTCGGGAACGCCCAGCACGGCGACCTCTCCGACGCCCGGCGCACCGACGAGCGCGTTCTCGACTTCGAGCGAGTAGACGTTCTCGCCGCCGCGATTGATCATGTCCTTCATGCGGTCGACGATGTAGAGCAGACCGTCGGAGTCGATGCGCCCGACGTCGCCCGTGTGCAGCCAGCCGTCGACAAACGTCTCGGCCGTGGCCTCTGGCTTGTTCCAGTAGCCCTGCACGACGTTCGAGCCGCGGATCAGCAGTTCGCCGACGCCGCTCTCCTCGTCGGCGTCCGCGATGGCCAGGTCGACGACGGGCACCGCGAAGCCAACCGAGTCCGCGTGCCCCGCAGCCTCCTCGTGCGGGAGGAAGGTCGCGAGCGAGGAGCACTCCGTGAGGCCGAAGCCGTTGCCGACGCGCGCATTCGGGAAGGCACGCTGGATTTCGCGCACGAGCTCCTCGGCGATCGGCGCTCCGCCGTATGAGACCCAGTTCACGTGGCCAACCTCGAGCTGCGCGAAGCGCGGTTGGTGGATCAGCGCGTAGTAGATCGCCGGCACCGAGACGATGTGGTTGACGCCGTCCTCGTTGACCGCGCGGAAGAAGCCGTCTATGTCGAGCGGGCTCGCGAGGATCTCGACGCGGCCGCCGACGAAGAGGATCGGGATCAGCTGGCTGTTGCAGCCCGTGACGTGAAAGAGCGGAACCTGAATCAGGTTGACGATGTGCTCGGCCTCCGCGCGGTCGATGTTCAGGACGCGCACGCAGTTCTCGGCGTTCGTGAGGAAGTTCTCGTGCGAGGTCATCGCGCCCTTCGGGAATCCGGTGGTTCCGCTCGTGTAGAAGATCGCGCCGAGGTCCTCCCCGCCGAGCTCCTCGTCCGCGAACGGCGATCCGTCGGGGAGCGCATCGCCGGGCGTGAAGACGTACTTGCTTTCGGAGTCGTCGATCACGTAGGCCACCTCGTCGTCGGTGAAACGCGTGTTCACCGGGACGACCGCGGCCCCCGCCAGCTGTGCGCCGAAGAAGGCCAGCACCCAATCGAGGCCGTTTGGCATGCGGATCGCGACGCGGTCGCCGCGCGCGATGCCTTCGGCGCGCAACCCTCCCGCGACGCGCGCGGCGCGGTCCCAGAGCTCCTGGTAGGTGAGGCTCTCCGCTCCGACCTCGACGACGGCCGTCTTCTTCGGCTCTCGCTCGACGCTCGCGCGGAGCATCTGCACGAGCGAGGATTGTTGCTCGACGTAGTGAGCAACCCCGTTCGAATCACGCTCGACGCCACCCGTGTCGAAGGGATTCCGCCCCCGTGGCGCCGGCTGGACGCTCACCGAGCTCGCAGCTTCCTCACTGCGCGCGCACCCGGGCCATCTCTTCGCGGACCGATTGGGGGCGGCCCCACATCTGGGTCTCCTCTACCCGGCCGGCGCGAACGTCACGCAACACGAGCTCGCCCTCGATCCCGGCTTCGTCGAGGAGGCGCAGCGCGCAATGCACCGCCGATGCCGAAGCGGCGTGGCCGAAGCGGTGTGCCACGAGCAGGTGCCAGTGCCAGTCGTAGCGCGAGTACGGCTGCGCGTTGCACGTAACGAGATAGCCCGCGGCGTCGATGTAGCGCGACTCGTCGGCGATCCGCAGGTCGAACTCGAGGTCGGTCCAGTCGTCAGGCAGCGAGTCGACGACGGCCTGAAACTCCTCGGCGAGCGGCATTGCGTAGAGAGTACCGAGCGGGCCAGACTATGCTCGAAGCGTGGCCGCAACACTCGACAGCACCGCACCGAGCGCGATCGACGCGCCTGCCGGCTACGTCGTCCTCACCAAGCGCGCTGGCCTCGTGGACCGCTCCGAGCGAGGCAAGCTCGCGCTCGCCGGCGCGGGCGCCGTGGAGTTCCTGAACGGGCAGGTGACCAACGAGCTCGCGGGCATCGCGCCCGGCGAAGGGCGCTACGCGGCCTTCCTCACGCACAAGGGGAAGATGCTCGGCGACATGCGCGTGCTCGCGGCGGGGGAGTCCGCAGCGCAGGAGCTGCTGCTCGACACGGAGCGCGCGACGCTGCAGGCGCTGTTCGACATGATCCGCCGCTACAAGGTCGGCTACGAGGTCGAGCTTCACAAGCGCACGCTGGAGTCCTCGCTGCTCTCGCTCATGGGGCCGCGGGCGCGCAGCGTCGTGGCGACCGCGGCGAGCCTCCCCGCGGGGGAGCTTCCCGAGCACGAGCACGCCCACGTCCTCGGCGCGATCGCGGGCCGTCCCGTGCGCATCGTGGCGAGCGAAGCCGCCGGCCTCGACCTGCTGCTGGACGCGTCCGATCGCGAGGCGGTCTGGGAGGCGCTGCTCGACGCCGGAGCGCAGCCCGTGTCGGCCGAGGCTGCTGAGGTCGTGCGCGTGGAGCGTGGCGTGCCGCGTTACGGCGTCGACATCGACGATGGCACGATCCCCCAAGAGGCTGGCCTCAACGAGCGCGCCGTGAGCTTCACGAAGGGTTGCTACGTCGGCCAGGAGACGGTCGCGCGGCTCCACTACAGGGGCAAGCCGAACCGCCACCTTCGAGGCTTGCGTCTCTCGGAGGCCGCGCCGAGCGGCGCGGAGATCCGCCTCGCGGAGCGTTCCGTCGGCAGGCTCGGCAGCAGCGTGCACTCGCCAATCTTCGGTCCGATCGCCCTCGCCCTCGTGCGCCGCGAGGCGGAGCCGGGGGCGAGCGTCGGCGTCGGCGAGAGCGGTGCGCGCGCCGACGTGGTGGCGCTCCCCTTCGCCCTCTGAGCCGCTAGATTGCCGCTCGTGGCGATCGACGTCGCGCAAATATCGGAGGTTCTGGTCGAACCGGGCGAGCTGCCCAAGAAGATGGCCGCGTGGGTGATCCGCGAGGAGCGCGAGGGAGAACCGAAGGACGCGTTCCAGCTCGAGGAGATCGAAGTCCCGGAGCCCGGCGCGTTCGAGGTGATCGTCCGCGTGATGGCGGCGGGCGTCAACTACAACAACGTGTGGGCCGCCCTCGGCAAGCCGGTCTCGGTGATGCGCTACGGCGACCACCCTCAGTACGGACACCACATCGGTGGCTCCGACGCATCCGGGGTCGTCTGGAAGGTCGGTCCCGGTGTCACGCGCTGGAAGCCCGGCGATGAGGTCGTCGTGCATTGCAACCAGGCCTCCTACGAGGACCCCGAGGTCCACGGTCTCGACCCGCTCGCTGCGCCCTCGCAGCGGATCTGGGGCTACGAGACGACGTGGGGGTCCTTCGCGCAGTTCACGAAGGTGCAGGCGCAGCAGCTCCTGCAGAAGCCGCCCGCGCTGACCTGGGAGGAGGCCGCCTCGTATGGCCTCGTGTACTTCACCGCGTACCGCATGCTGATCACACGCTGCCAGATGCAGGCCGGGGCGCGCGTGTTGATCTGGGGCGCCGCGGGCGGGCTGGGCGTGTTCGCGACGCAGCTCTGCAAGACCGCGGGCGCGCACTGCGTCGGCGTCGTCTCCTCGGAGGAGAAAGGCGAGCTCGTCAAGCGACTCGGCGCCGTCGACTACATCAACCGAAGCGACTTCGCGGGCATGATGCGCAAGGGCGGCGAGAGCGCCGACGAGGAGAAGGCACGATTCGGCGTCTCGCGCGAATTCTCCAAGCGCGTCCGCCAGATCCTCGGCGACGCGCCCGACATCGTCTTCGAGCACGTCGGGCAGGCGACGTTCCCGACGTCCGTCTTCACCGTCAAGCCGTTCGGCAAGGTCGTGATCTGCGCCGGCACGACGGGCTACAACCTCGACTTCGACGTCCGTTACCTGTGGATGAAGCAGAAGGAGATCCTCGGCTCGCACTTCGCCAACGCGTATGAGTGCACGAAGGCGAACGAGCTGATCGAGGCCGGCCAGATCCGCCCGGTGCTGTGGCGCACGATGCCCTTCGAGGGCGTCGCCGAAGCGCACCAGCTGATGCTCGAAAACAAGCACCTCGGCAAGATCGCGATCCTCGTGGGCGCCGACACGGAGGGGCTCGGGAAGACCGCGGACGGACCCGGCGCGATCCACGCCGAAGTCGGGGCGTGATGGCCGAGACGGTCGTCATCCCGTGGTACGCGACGGGCTTTCGCGCGGACGCGTTCGAGGTTGCGCTGAACAAGGCCGCGGCCGCATCGCTGCGCTACGGCGCTAGCTCCTACGCCGTCTATCGCTCGAACGACGATCGCTACCGCTTCCAGCAGTTCGTGACCTTCGCCGAGCACTTCGACTGGGAGCGCTACTGGGAAGGCCCGGACATGGTCGAGTTCCGGACGCGGCACTCAGGCTGGTACCAGGTACCGGTGCTCTACGGGTCATGGGAACGCACCGCGGTGGGCGAGATCGCGGAGCCCACGGCCGAGAAGGCGCTCGCGCGCGAGAGCAACGGCCACGGCAACGGCGCCGTGACCGGCGACGTCGGCTGAGCTCGGCCCCGCGCCTAGCCCTGCTCGAGCGGCGCCATCGTCAGACCCGCGCCCTTGAGCTGCTCCCAATAGAGCTCTGCGATCTCCTTGGCGCCGCTGAAGACGATCGCCTGGCCGGTGGAGTGGATGAGGTTCGCGAGATCGAAGCCGCGGGCGAGCGAGATGCCGGGGATAAAGCGCGAGAGGGTCTTCGCGACGTGGTCGAACGTGTTGTGGTTGTCGTTCCGGACGATGACGCGCCAAGCGCCACCCGATCCACCACCCGGCTCGACCGTCCGAGGCTGCTCGAGCGTCTCAGGCATCCCTGCTCAAGACTAGTTGACGTGCGCGTCGTCGACGCACGCTCATGGGGCTCGCGGACGCGGGAATGGGTCCGCGCGAGAGGCCCCGCTCGGGCGCGCGCCCACGGGTCGTGGGCGCGCGCAGCTAGGACTATGCGCTAGGAGGCTTGAAGCTCAGCGCGTAGGCGTTTTCGGGCCCCGAGAGCAGCGCGCTCAGGATCGGGCCGAAGAGGCGTCCGAGCAGGCCGCCTTCACAGCGGATCTTGGGTAGCGTCGCCGCCCCGCTGAAGCTCCAACCCGTGTGCAGCAGTTCTTCGCGCGAGAGGGCGCTCATGAGCCCGAGCACAAGCGGTTCCGCGGTCGTGCACTTGGCGGGGATCTTGAGCCCGACCACTTCGAGCGAGGTGATCCCGACGTTGAGCTTCACCGGCAGGCTGAAGCTCTCCGCCCCCGGGATCACTTCGCTCTTCGCGAGGGTGCCGTTGATCGCACCCGACTGGGTCAACGAGAGGCCGACGCTCGCTGGCAGCGACCCGAAGAGCTTCAGCGGCGCCGAGAACGCCGGGATCGAGACGTTGCCCGTGACCGAGCCCGCACCCGTTGCGTTGTTCAGTTCGCCGGAGCCGTTGAAGGTCGAGCCCGTCGGCAAGGTGATCGCCTGCCCCAACCGCTTGTCGGTCAGGCTTCCGGAGAGCGCCCAGCCGTTTTGCTGGAACTTTTCGTTCCCCGGCACGTACGTGAAGGCGGCGCTGCCTTCATGTCCATTCCCGCATTCGTCACCGGGGGCGATGACCCGCACGCCCACGGTCCCGTGACCGGGAGGGCTCACCGCCACAAGACCCGACATGCTTGGGTGGAAGCCGACCTCCACGCCGCCGAACAGGACTTCGGTGACCGACCCGACTTCGCCCTCAATCGTGACTTCGGTACCGCCGCCTTCGGGTCCTTCCTTCGGTTGCAGCGTGACGAAGAGCGGGCGCGGCGTGGTCGTCGTGCAGTGCACGATCTTGCCACCCACCACATAGCTGGCCAACGTCACGCCCGACGGCGCTGTGCACACGACCTGGAGTGGACCCAGTTCCCGCACGCCTTCGGAGTTGAACGTCTCCAAGGTGAACACGATGCCCTTCCCCGTTTCGCGAAACACCTGTGGTTCGACTTCTTCGAAGCCGGGTGAGGAATCGACACTCAAGCCCGCGTGTTCACCGGGAGCGGCGGTCACCTTCTCGGTGAATGAGACCGGCGGGCTGCTGAAGCTGAAGGGCTTCCCCTTTTCCAGCGGGACGATACCTTCCTGGGCGCCCGCGAGGTTCACGGTTGGTGGCTGCATGCCTTCGGCATCGAGCAGGAAGCGCGTCAGATTGAGCTTGACGCCTCTCGCGCCGATGTCGAAGAGCGGTTCCGTCGCTTCGGTGGAGTTCGTGACCGTCACGCCCGCTTCCCGAAAGGTGACTTCTTCGTTCGAATGCACTTCTTCGGGGCCCTTCAGATGCACGGCGAAGTTCGCGCTTGCTCGCACGTTCAGGATCCCGGGAGCGACTACGCAGGGTGCTGCGAAGCTCCTCGAGAATTCCTTTTCGGGCGAGTTCGCCGCGCTCGTCAGTGGGAGCGCGAGCGCGAGCATCGCCATGGATCCAGCGGTAGCCAGCACGGCCACCACGCCGATGAGCCTGATCCGAAACCGCTTGAACATCGGTCTCCTCCTATGTCGCCTATGGGCGACCGCCGACAAGGATCAGGCCTGCCTCCCCTGACCCTGCGGCAGCCTTATGAGTGATTCTGCTACTCCGCGGCGGCCGCGTCAAGCGCAGCGCTGCCCGTAGAATGGGGACATGAGCAGCGACGGCTCTCCGCGCCTGCCCGAGCGCGATCGCCCTTGGGTGATGCGCACCTACGCCGGCCATACGACGGCGAAGGCGTCCAACGAGCTCTATCGGCGCAATCTCGAGAAGGGGCAGACGGGGCTCTCGGTCGCGTTCGACCTGCCCACGCAGACCGGCTACGACCCCGACGACGAGCTCGCGCGCGGCGAGGTGGGCAAGGTGGGCGTCTCGATCTCCCACCGCGGCGACATGGCGACGCTGATGGACGGCATCCCGCTCGGCGAGATGAACACGTCGATGACGATCAACGCCACCGCGGCGTGGCTGCTCGCGCTCTACATCGTCACCGCCGAGGAGCAGGGCGTCCGCGAGGAGCAGCTCCAGGGCACGACCCAGAACGACATCATCAAGGAGTTCCTCGCGCGCGGCACCTACGCCTTTCCGCCCGCCCCGTCGATGCGCCTCACGGCGGACACGATCGCCTACACCGTCACGCACGTCCCGAAGTGGAACCCGATCAACATCTGCTCCTACCACCTCCAGGAGGCGGGCGCGACACCGGTGCAGGAGATCGCCTACTCGATGAGCAACGCGATCGCGGTCCTCGACGCCGTGCGCGAGCGCCTGGAAGCGCTGCCCGGCGGCGCCGACGAGGAGCGCATGGGCGCCGTCTTCGGCCGCATCTCCTTCTTCGTGAACGCGGGCCTTCGCTTCGTCGAGGAGCACGCGAAGCTGCGCGCGATGGGAATCCTCTGGGAGGAGCTCGGCCGCGAGCGCTATGGCGTGAAGGACCCGCGGCTGCTGCGCTTCCGCTACGGCGTGCAGGTCAACTCGCTCGGGCCTCACCGAGGTCCAGCCGGAGAACAACGTGCAGCGCATCGTGCTCGAGTCGCTCGCGGTCACGCTCGGACGCAACGCGCGGGCGCGCGCGATCCAGCTTCCCGCGTGGAACGAGGCGCTCGGCCTCCCGCGCCCGTGGGACCAGCAGTGGTCGCTGCGGATCCAGCAGGTGCTCGCGTACGAGACCGACATCCTCGAGTACCCCGACATCTTCGAGGGCTCGAAGGTGATGGACGGTCTCGTCGCGGAGCTCATCGAGGCTGCGCGCGCGGAGATGGCGGTGATCGCGGAGCACGGCGGCGCGGTCGAGGCGGTCCCCTACATGAAGGCCGGGCTCGTGGACTCAAACAGCGAGCGCGTGCGGCGGATCGAGGGGGGCGAGCAGGTCGTCGTGGGCCAGAACCGCTTCACGGAGAGCGAGGCCTCACCGCTCACGGAGGACGCCGACGGCGGGATCCTCGTCGTCGACGCTGCGGTCGAGGCGCAGCAGATCGACGAGGTACGCCGCTGGCGAGAGCAGCGCGACGAGGCTGCGGTGACGCGTGCGCTCGAGGAGCTGGCGCGCGTCGCGGCAGACGAGCGCTCGAGCGAGAACCTGATGGCGCCGACGATCGAGGCCGCGCGCGCGGGTGCGACGACCGGCGAGTGGGCGGCGACGCTGCGCGGCGTCTTCGGCTCCTACCGCGCCCCGACCGGGATCGCGGAGGCCCCCGCGGTCAACGGACAGGGCGAGGACGACGGCGCCTCGGCGAGGGACGCGCTCGCGAAGGAGCTCGACGACCTGCGCGAGCAGGTCGATCGTCTCGGCGAGCAGCTCGGCCGGCGGCCGAAGATCCTCGTTGGCAAGCCCGGGCTCGACGGCCACTCAAACGGCGCCGAGCAGATCGCCGTCAGCGCGCGCGACGCCGGCCTGGACGTCGTCTACGAAGGAATCCGGCTGACCCCCACGCAGATCGCCGCCTCCGCGCTCCAGGAGGGCGTGCACGTGATCGGCCTCTCGATCCTCTCCGGGTCGCACCGCGAGCTCATTCCCGCGGTGATGGGCGCGTTGCAGGACATCGGCGTGAAGGTCCCCGTGGTGGTCGGCGGGATCATCCCCGACCGCGATGTCGCGGCGCTCAAGCGGGCGGGGGTCGCCGCGGTGTACACGCCGAAGGACTTCGACATCACGCGCATCATGCGCGAGGTCGTGGGGCTCGTTGCGCAGGCCGGCGGCAGCGACGGCTCGCGCGCAAATGGCCACGGGGCGAGCACGGCCACAAACGGCAGCGGCGGCTCGACGTCGCTCGACAGCCCCGTATCGCGCGCGTGAGCGGCGCGGACGCGCCAGCGACGGCCAGACGCAGGCCGACCCGGGTCGCCGACGGCGCCGAGGTCGGCACGCGGCTCCGAGAAGGCGACGTGAGCGCCGCGCCCGCGGCGATGAACCTGCTCGAAAGCCAGGCGGCCTCGGACCGCGAGCAGGCGGCTGCGCTGCTGCGCGAGGTCTCCCCGCGCGCGCTCGGCTCCGAGCCGCGTGGCCACATCATCGGCGTTACCGGGCCCCCGGGGGCGGGCAAGTCGACGCTGCTCGCGGCGCTCGTGCGGCAGCTGCGCGCGCACGGATACGGATCGGCGGACGGCCACGCGACTCCTGTCGCGTCCGAGGCCGTCATCGCGGTCGATCCGAGCTCGCGGCGCTCGGGCGGCGCACTCCTCGGCGACCGGGTGCGAATCCAGCTCGAGAAGCCAGATCCTGCGGTCTTCATCCGCTCGAGCGCCGCGGGCACTCGCCACGGCGGCCTTGCGCGCGGGACGCGAGCGGCCGCGGAAGCCCTCGCCGCCGCTTTCGACGTCGTGATCGTCGAGACCGTCGGCGTGGGACAGGCGGAGACCGAGATCGCGGAGGTCGCGGACACGGTGGTCGTGGTCGTCCAGCCGGGCGGCGGCGACGTCCTTCAGTTCCTGAAGGCGGGGATCATGGAGATCCCGGAGATCCTCGTCGTCACGAAGGCGGACCTCGGCCAGATCGCTCAGCGCACGGCGCGCGAGCTCACGGCCGCCCTTCGCTCGCTGGGCAGCCCGAATGCGGACGAGCCGGCGCTGTCGGGCGTTGTGCTGGTCTCGTCGTTGCAACCCCCGCAGGGCGTGGACGAGCTCACGCGGCAGTTGGGCGAGCGCTGGAAGATGCTGGGGGCTGATGATCAGGCGGGCTTGATCGCGCGTCGCCTGCGCGCACGCCGCGCAGGGGCGCTGACGGACTTCGCGATCGAGCACGGCGAGCGCGGGCTCAGAGCGCTCGGCGGCCGACGTGCCGCTGCGAGCCTGCTCGAGGAGCAGGACCCCGGTCTCGGCGTGAGCGAGCTCGTCGAGCGCCTCGAGCAGCGCGCCGGCCCAGCCACCTGACGACGCGACGCGCTTCGCGAGCGCGCACAGCTCGCCGGAACCATATGCTGCGCGCCATGGCAACGGGCTGCTTCATCTCGCCGTCGCGCTCGCTCGAGCACGCAACCGAGCAGGTGAAGCTCGCGGAGTCGCTCGGCTACAGCTCCGTATACGTCACGCACATCGCCGGTCGCGAGTCGCTGACCGTACTCACGGCGTACGCGCTCGCCACGAGCCGCATCCGTCTCGGGACCGGCGTGGTGCCGATCTACACGCGCACGCCCGCGACGATGGCGCAGACCGCGGCCACGATCGACGAGCTCTCGGGCGGGCGGCTGACGCTGGGGCTCGGCGTCTCCCACCGCCCCGTCGTCGAGGGCTGGCACGGGCAGACGATCGATCGCCCGGTCGACGAGATGCGCGAATACGTGATGATCGTGCGCGCGATCCTCCGCGGCGAGGATCCTCCGGCGGGCGAGAAGTGGCGCACGGGCTTTCGCCTCGCAGGCCTCGAGCCCCGCCCGGACCTCCCGATCTACCTCGCCGCCCTCTCCCCCGCGATGCTGCGACTCGCCGGTGAAGTCGCGGACGGCGTGCTCCTGTGGTTGTGCATCCCGGAGTACATCCGCGACGTCGTGATCCCGGAAGTGCGGGCAGGCCGCGAGCGGGCGGGCCGCACGATGGAGGGCTTCGACGTCGTGCCCGCGGTTCCGGCGGCGCTGGTGCAGGACCCGGGCGAGACCTACGCGGGCCTGCGGCGCGAACTCGTCACGTACTTCGGCCTGCCCTTCTACCGCAAGATGCTCGAACGCGCCGGCTTCGGCGAGGAGATCGCGGCGTTCGACGCCGCGGCGGGGGACTTCGAGCGCATGCAGTCCGCGATCTCGGATCGCTTCCTGGACGCCCTCACGGCCATCGGCGACGAGTCCGCCGTGCGCGCGGGAATCGAGCGCTACCGCGAGGCGGGCGCGAGCACCCCATGCCCGGGGCCGGCGCCGAAGAGCGACTTCGACGCCACGCTGCGCGCGGCCGCGCCCTGAACTCGCACCGAGACCGCCAGCCTGAGCGGCCAGTTTGCGGGGCTTCGGGGAAGCGGAGTCTTGCGTCGGTCTGCGCAGGGTTGTACAGTCAGAGCAGACTCAGAGGCGAGTCCGCCGGAGGAGGCGACGCACAGGGAGCACGCTGTGGCTCGGATCTACTGGCGCGATGGCTTCGATGACGAGGAGACATGATTGATGCACGCGAGGCACCTGCAGCGCGCGGCGAGCGCGGAAGAAACCTCAGTCACGTTTTCTGGCTAACGCTTTCAAGCTCCCCCCTCCCCCTCACAACGGGGCGCCTTCGGGCGCCCCGTTGTGTTTGCGGAGCCTCGCGAGGCGGCGCGTTGTCGGAAAACCGCTCTGTTAGCCTGGGTCGCCGGTTTTAACCGCGATGCGCTCTGAGAACTAGCAGGAGGTGCCCGAAATGCGCAGAACACCCCCCAAGCCCAGGCGCAGCGTCGCCCGGCGCTCGTTGAGCCTCGTCGCCGTCGTGGCGACGGTCGGCGTGCTCGCGCCCGGTGCGTACCTGGGAACGGCGGCCGCGAGCGGCGCTCCGTCCCATGCCGTCGCCGCAAAGAAGAAGCCGAAGAAGTGCAAGAAGAACCAGGTCTTGCGCCACGGTAAGTGCGTGGCGAAGTCCTCCAAGCCCGTCTACTGAGCCTCTACAGCGGGTCGCGCGCCGATCGCGGCGCGTGTTTGGCGCGTTGACGCAGGGCGGCGGCGAGACGCGCCGCCGCCGGACCCGTCACGCGAGCACTTAGAATGAGCCCCGTGGAGGGCTCCGTACCCCAAGTCACCGCGAAGAGTTGGCTTCGCTGCTACCGCTGCTGGTCGCAGAACCTCGAGGTGCAGGTCCACTACGAGGGCGTGCACAAGATCGACCCCCAGAGCGGCGAGCGCGCGGAGGTCGTCGACGAGCTGCAAGAGGCCGTCGTCCAGTGCATGGATTGCATGCACGACCAGCCTCATCTCGGCTTTCGCGACGGGCGCGTCGAGCCCGTCGAGGACCGCTGGGAGCGCATGGTCGCGGGCACCCCATGGGTCGCCTCGTGCACGGTGCGGGTCGACGGCGACGAGGTCGAGACGTGCTCCGGCCCCGAAGCCGGTGACGCGCTCTCCTACGCGGCCTTCGGCGAACACGGCGTACGCGAGTTCTTTACGCACGTTCGCTTCCACAAGCACGAGCCCGACGAGTCGATCGTCGTGCACCTGCTCGTCGAGCTCTACGCGCGCTCGGGCGAGGAGGCGACCGAGGTTCTCGAAGCGGCCTCGCGGGGCGACCTCACGATCACCTCACTCGCCGAGGAGTCGCGTCCCCCCGCCGCCGCGAGCGAAACACACGGCGGCCACCAGGAAGACCTCTAGCGGGGCGGCTTCTTAGCCGAGACCGTCTTCGAGCGCCTTGAGCTGCTCGCGCAGCTCCTGCGGCAGGCGATCCCCAAAGCGCGCGAAGTGCTCGTGGATGGCGGGCAGCTCGCCGCGCCACTCCTGCGGGTCGAAGCGCAGCAGCGCCTCGAGGTCCTGCGGATCGATCTCGAGGCCCTCCGTGTTGAGAGCCGAGGACGTCGGGATGAAGCCGATGGGCGTCTCGGTGGCCTCGGCGGCGCCGTCGCAGCGGCGGCAGACCCACTCGAGCACGCGGCTGTTCTCCCCGTACCCGGGCCACAGGAAGTGCCCCGAGGAGTCCTTGCGGAACCAGTTCACATAGAAGATCTTCGGCAGCTTCGCGGGATCGGAGGCTGCGCCGATGCGCAGCCAATGAGCGAAGTAGTCCGCCATGTGGTAGCCGCAGAAGGGCAGCATCGCAAAGGGGTCCAGCCGGAGCTTTCCGACCTGGCCCGCGGCCGCGGCCGTCGTCTCGGAGGACATGATCGACCCGAGGAAGACGCCGTGGGACCAGTCGAACGCCTCGCGCACCAGCGGCACCACCCCCGTGCGGCGCCCGCCGAAGAGGATCGCGTCGATCGGGACGCCTGCGGGGTCCTGCCACTCAGGCGCCGCGGCGGGGTTCTGCGAGGCAGCGACGGTGAAGCGCGCGTTCGGGTGCGCAGCGGGCGAATCCGCGCCCGGCGCCCAGTCGTTGCCGTGCCAGTCGATGAGGTGCGCCGGCGGCTCGGGCGTCACGCCCTCCCACCAGACGTTGCCGTCATCGGTGAGCGCACAGTTCGTGAAGATCGTGTCGTGGCTCAGCGTCGCCATCGCGTTCGGGTTCGTCTTCTCGTTCGTGCCCGGGGCCACGCCGAAGAAGCCGGCCTCGGGGTTGATCGCGTAGAGGCGCCCGTCCTCGCCGAACTTCATCCACGCGATGTCGTCTCCGATGGTCTCGACCTTCCAGCCCGGAAGCGTCGGCACCAGCATCGCGAGGTTCGTCTTGCCGCAGGCCGAGGGAAACGCCCCCGTCACGTACTTGACGACGCCCGCGGGCGAGGTGAGCTTGAGGATCAGCATGTGCTCGGCGAGCCAGCCCTCGTCGCGCGCCATCACGGACGCGATCCGCAGCGCGAAGCACTTCTTGCCCAGCAGCGCGTTGCCGCCGTACCCCGATCCGTAGGACCAGATCTCGCGGGCGTCCGGGAAGTGCACGATCCACTTGTTCTCGCTGTCGCACGGCCACGGCACGTCATCTTCGCCCTCCGCGAGCGGGGCCCCGACGGAGTGCAGGCAAGGCACGAAGGAGTCGGCCTCGTCGATCGCTTCGAGCGCCCCCTTCCCCATGTGCGTCATGATGCGCATCGAGGCGGCGACGTAGGGGGAGTCGGTGCACTGGACGCCCAGGTGGCTCTTGTCGGAGCCCAGCGGGCCCATCGAGAACGGCACGACGTACATCGTGCGCCCCTGCATCGACCCCGCGAAGAGCTCCGTGAGGGTCCCCCGCATCTCGTCCGGATCGCGCCAGTTGTTCGTGGGCCCAGCTTCGTCCTCGGTTCGCGAGCAGATGAAGGTGCGGTCCTCGACGCGCGCGACGTCGCCCGGGTCCGAGCGGGCGAGGAAGGAATTGGGGCGCGCGGACTCCGCGAGCTTCGTGAAGGTGCCCGCCTCGATGAGCGTCTGGCAGAGCTGCTCGTACTCCTCCTGCGAGCCGTCGCACCAGTGGACGTCGCGCGGTTCCGTGAGCGCTGCGACCTCTTCGACCCAGCCCAGCAGGCGCTTGCTCTTAGTCGGCGCGCTGCCGCGCTTGTCGGGTGCGGTCGTGTGCATAAAAACGGGAAATGCCACGCGAAGTGGCCACTTGGAGGGTATCGGATCGGCTCCCTGCCTGCGGCGCCGACTTGGCCACACGGTCAGCGATCGGACCGCGAAGCTGGCCAAATGGCCACGCCACAGCGGCCCTCGATGCGGGGCGGCGCCGCTCAGCCGGGGTGCTTGCGCGGCACGAGCACGAGGCGCTTGAACTCCGCGACCAGCACGCCGTCCTGGTTGTAGGCGCGAGTGTGCACCTTCACCGTCCCGCGGTCTGGCTTCGAGCGCGACTCGCGCTTCTCGAGGACCTCGGACTCCGCATAGAGGGTGTCGCTGTGGAATACGGGGTTCGGATGGCTGAGTTCTTCGGTCGCCAGGTTCGCGATCGCCTTGCCGGAGACGTCGGAAACGGTCATCCCGAACACGAGCGAGTAGACGTAGGGGCCCGCGACGACGTTACGGCCCTGCTGCGAGGCGGCCGCGTAGACGTCGTTGATGTGCAGCGGATGGTGGTTCATCGTGAGCAGGCAGAAGAGATGGTTGTCGTACTCGGTGACGGTCTTCGCGGGCCAATGCTTGTAGGTCGCGCCGACCTCAAACTCCTCGAAGTAACGCCCGTAGGGGTGCGCGCCCGAGGCCTCACGGGCAGCCTGGTCGGTCAGCTCGTCTATCGCCTTGCTGTTCTGCTCAGGCGGCGCTTGGTCGGTCGTGGCGGGCGGTGTGCTCATGGTCGTTGGCTGCTCCTAGCTGTGTACGCGGTGCCCCGCGGTGGCACTCTCACTACGGAAAACTCTATTGCGCGCCGGCAGACGGTACCGTTCAGGGCGCAGGAGGAGCTTTGCTACAGACCCAGGAGAGACGACTTGCGTAACCCACGAGACTTCGAACGGCCGCTCGCGATCGACGCGCCAACGCCCGCTAGCGAGATCCCCGTCAAGCCGTCGCGAATGATCCACTTCCTCGACTTCTCGAACGAGAAGATGGTCGCGAAGGTCCCCGACATCGCGCCGCAGGTGGACATCCTCCTCGGCAACCTCGAGGACGCCGTGCCCGTCGACAAGAAGGAGGCTGCGCGCGAGGGCCTCATCACCGTGGGACGCGAAATGGAGCTCGGCGACACCGCGCTCTGGACACGCGTGAACGCGCTCGAGTCGCCGTGGGTGCTCGATGACATCACGCAGATCGTCAGCGAGATCGGCGAGCGCATCGAGGTGATGATGATCCCCAAGGTCGAGGGCCCCTGGGACATCCACTACGTCGACCGCCTGCTCGCGCAGCTCGAGGCGAAGGCGCGCCTGCAGCGGCCGATCCTCGTGCACGCGATCCTCGAGACCTCGCTCGGAGTCGCGAACCTCGAGGAGATCGCCGCCGCAAGCCCCCGCATCCAGGGGATGAGCTTCGGCCCAGCCGACCTCGCGGCGTCGCGGCGCATGAAGACGACGCGCGTGGGCGGCGGGCATCCCGGCTACCGCACGATCGCCGATCCCGACCCCGAGAACCCCGACGCGCCGCGCCCCAGCTACCAGCAGGACCCCTGGCACTACTCGATCGCCCGCATGGTGGACGCGTGCACCGCCGTGGGCGCGCTCCCCTTCTACGGGCCATATGGAGACATCCGCGACGAACTCGGGTGCGAAACACAGTTCCGCGCGGCCTTCTTGCTCGGATGCGTCGGCGCATGGTCGCTTCACCCCGCCCAGATCGCGATCGCGAAGCGCGTCTTCTCGCCGGAGCCCGAGGAGGTGCGCTTCGCGAAAAAGGTGATCGAGGCGATCCCCGACGGACGCGGCGTGCACATGATCGACGGCAAGATGCAGGACGACGCGACGTGGAAGCAGTGTCAGGTGATGGTGAAGCTCGCGGAAATGCTCGCGCGCAAGGAACCCGAGCTGGCCGAGCTCTACGGCTTCGAGGGCAGCCCGAACGGCGCCCCGAGCGCCGCCGGCGCGCCCGCCACCGCGAACGCGTAACCGACTAACCTCCCACCGCGATGCGCTTCTTTGAGTACGAGGCGCGCGAGATCGTCAAGCGCGCCGGCATCCCAGTGACAAACTACGGGTTCGCGAAGGACCCTCAATCCGCGCGCGCGGCAGCGGAGCGGATCGGCGGCCCCGTCGTCATCAAGTCGCAGGTGCTCAGCGGCGGCCGTATGAAGGCGGGCGGCGTGAAGTTCGCCGACACGCCGGCGGAGGCCGAGGCCGACGCGCGCGCGATCCTCGAGCTCGAAATCGGCGGTCACATGCCGCGTGGCGTGCTCGTGGACCCGAAGGCCGAAGTCGAGCAGGAGTACTACGCGGGCGTTGTGTGGGACGGCACGCGCAAGCGCCCCGTGATGATCTTCTCCCCCGTCGGCGGCATCGACATCGAGCAGGTCGCGGCCGAGCAGCCCCAGAAGGTCGGCCGCCGGCACATCTCGACGATCCTGCCGCGCTCCGACTACCAGGCCAAGGAGGCGATCGCCGCGACGGGCGTCTCGGGATCCGAGCTCACGCGACTCACACCGATCCTCACGCGCCTCGCGGAGGTGTTCCTGAGCAACGACATGACGCTCGCGGAGATCAACCCCATAGGGCGTCTCGCCGACGGCTCCTTCGTCGCACTCGACGCGCACATGGAGATGGAGAACGAGGCGCGCCCGCGCCACAAGGCGCTGCTCGCGGACCTCGGCGTGGGCGAGCACGAGACGCGTCAGGCGCGCGAGCCAACCCCGTTCGAGCTCGCGGGCGAGGAAGTCGACGCGACCGACCATCGCGGCGTCGCCGGCAACGTCACCGAGTTCGACGGCAACCTCGGCCTCGTGATCGGCGCGGGCGGCGGGTCGCTGACCCTCTTCGACGCGGTGCGCGCACACGGCGGCAAGCCCGCGAACTACTGCGAGATCGGGGGCAACCCCTCGGTGGCGAAGGCGTGCGGGCTCGCGAAGCTAGTCCTCAGCAAGCCGGGCGTGGAGCAGATCGCCGTGATGATGTCGATCGTCTCGAACACCCGCGTGGACATCGTCGCGCGCGGGGTGATCAAGGCGTGCCTGGAGCTCGGCCTCGACCCCGCCGAGAAGATCGCGTTCTTCCGCATCCCCGGTGCGTGGGAGGAGGAGGGCTTCAAGATCCTCGAGAAGTACGGCGTCGAATATGCCGACCGCAGCGTCTCGCTCAACGAGGCCGCACGCCGAGCTGTGCAGAAGATCCAGGGCGGCTCCGGCTCCGGCGAGGCCGCGACTGCCGAGGTGAGCGCGTGAGCATCCTGATCGACGCAGACACGACGTTCATCGTCCAGGGGATCACCGGCCGCGAGGCGGTGAACCTGACGCGCGAGTGCCTCGACTACGGCAACGGCGCCAAGATCGTGGGCGGCGTCACCCCTGGGAGGCTCGGCCGCGACGTGCACGGCGTGCCCGTCTTCGACACCGTCGCGCAGGCGGTCGCGCACCACGGTGGGCCGATCGATGGCTCCGTCGTGACCGTTCCGCCCGCGTTCACGCGGGACGCCGTCTTCGAGGCGATCGAGAACGGCATCGGACTGATCGTGATCGTCACCGAGCGTATCCCGCGGCGCGACGTCGCGGAGATGGTCGAGCTCGCGGCGCTGCGAGGAGCGCGCATCATCGGCCCCAACTGCCTCGGCGTGATCGTCCCTGACGTGGTGAAGATGGGGGGTATCGGCGGCCCTGCGCGAAACGCGGCACAGGCCTACACCCCTGGTCCGATCGGCGTGATCTCGCGCTCCGGCGGCATGACGACGGAGATGTCCTCAACGCTCTCGGCGGCCGGGCTCGGACAGTCGACCGCCGTCTCGATTGGCGGCGACGCGATCATCGGCTCGACCTACGCCGAGCTCATGCCACTCTTCCAAGCCGACGAGGAGACACGCGGAATCGTCATCTACAGCGAGCCGGGCGGCCGCATGGAGGCAGAGCTCGCCCAGTGGGTGAGCGATCACGACGCGGCACTGAGCGACGGTCCGCGCAAGGCGCTGCCGATCGTCGCGTTCATGGCGGGGCGGTTCATGGACGAGATGCCGGGCATGAGCTTCGGCCACGCCGGCACGATCGTGGAAGGCAAGGAGGACACCACCGCGGAGAAGATCGAGCGCCTCGAAGGCGCGGGGATCTCGGTGGCCGAGCGGATCGAGGACATCCCCGAGATGATCCGCGCGAAGATGAGCGCGCAGGAGGCGGCATATGCGTAAGGACGGCACGTTCATCGCCGTCGAAGTGGA
This sequence comes from uncultured bacterium, assembly GCA_963738355.1. Taxonomy (GTDB): domain Bacteria; phylum Actinomycetota; class Thermoleophilia; order Solirubrobacterales; family Solirubrobacteraceae; genus Palsa-744. The sequence continues at coordinate 43,526 of CAVTWF010000003.1, read as the reverse complement.
TGACGCCGCGGCGGCGGACGCCGCGCTCGCGGCGAAGCTGGCCGAAGTCTGCCCCGTCGACATCTACGGAGTCGCTCAGAACGGCTCGAGCGGACTTGAAATCGTCCAGGAGAACCTCGACGAGTGCGTTCTCTGCCGCCTCTGCCTCGAAGCCGCGCCCGCGGGAACGGTTAAGGTGCTCAAGCTCTACGACGGGGAAGCGGCGCTTGCCTGAGGCCGCCGCGCGCCGCGCGGCGGCGATTTTGATTGCGAGCCTTCGGGCCTCGCAACTCGCGTCCGATGACGGTGTTACGCCTTTAGTGTTCCCTGTGTTAGTCCGGCCGCAACACATCGCAACACACCGCTAACATATGCTCTCAACACCCTCCCGCCCAAGCTGCCTCCTCCGATAGCCAGCTTCCTGCCTCCTCCCAGCCTGTCCGTACGTCCAAACAGTCGATGAGACCCACAGCTCGGTCCGCAGCGTCGTGCAGCCCGAACGTGTGCTGGCAGCAGGGCGCGCTCTCGCGCTCGGAGCGCTGGCAGGCGCTCGACGCGCGCGGCGCGACGGTGTGGCTCACGGGGCTGCCTTCCTCGGGCAAGTCGACACTTGGAGCAGCGCTCGAGCATCGCCTCATCGAACAGGGGTGCAACGCCTACCTCCTCGACGGCGACAACCTCCGCCACGGCATCTGCTCGGACCTCGGCTTCAGCCGTGCCGACCGCGAGCGCAACGTCCGCCGCGTGGGCGATCTCGCGCGGCTCTTCGCCGACTCCGGGGCGATCGCCCTCGTCGCGCTCGTCTCACCGTACGAGGCGACGCGCGAGCAGGTGCGCGAGCGACACGAGCGCGAGGGCCTGCCCTTCATCGAAGTCTTCCTCAATACGCCCCTGTGGCTGTGCGTCGAGCGCGACCCGAAGGGTCTCTATGCGCGGGCGCTCGGAGGCGAGCTGGAGGGCTTCACCGGGATCGACGACCCCTACGAGGCGCCCCACCACGCTGACCTCGAGCTCACGCCCGAGATCGAGCCGGGCCCCGCCGTCGAGACCCTGCTCGCGCTGCTCCACGAGCGCGGAATCCTCGCCGCCGCGGCTGAGCCGGTCTCCAACGGCAACAAGCTCGCGCCCACGCCTCAGCGCCCGGTGACCGCACGGCACGCGGTCGCATAACGCGGGCGCAGGCTGCGCGACGTCCGCGCCTAGCATGGGCAGAACCAGCCTGGCCGTCGTCGCGATCCTGCTCGTGGCGGGTGCGCTCGCCATCGTGCTGCTCGTGACGGGCGTCTTCTCCGGCACTTCAAGCGCGAAAGCGGCACCAGCCTGCCTGCCCGCGACGCTCACGCACAGCGCGCGGCTGCCCGGCGTCGGCGTCGCGGTCTCGCCGGCCCCCGAAACAGACACCGCCAACCCGGATACCCAGATCAGCTTCCTCGGCGTGCCGCCGAGCGAGATCCACGAAGTCTCGGTCGTAGGACAGCGAAGCGGCGCGCACGCAGGACGCATGCGCCCCTACTTCCAGGGCGACGGCGCCAGCTTCGTGCCCGAAGACGCCTTCGCGGCGGGCGAGCGTGTGACCGTACGGGCCACGGTCGGCCCGGGCAAGGGCAAGGCGGTGAGCTTCGCCTTCCGCGTGGACACTCCGTACTCGACCGCAGGCACCGGCCCTTTCCCGAACCCGGCCGCGCCCGCCGGCGAGTATCAGAGCTTCCGCACGCTGCCCGGCGTGCAGGCGCCCGTACTGACCGTGACGACGCCGGATCGCGATCCCGCAGCGGGCGAGGTCCTGACGACGAACGGACCTGGTCCCGGAGCCTACGGGCCGCTCATCTACACCCCGCAGGGGCGCCTCGTGTGGTTCGACCAGCTCGCCGGCGGCCTGACTGCAGAGGACCTGAGCGTGCAGAGCTACGAAGGCGAGCGCGACCTCACCTTCTGGCAGGGCAAGGTGCTCGACCTCGGCTTCGGGCAGGGCGAAGACCTCGTCCTCAATTCCCACTACCAGACGGTCGCGAAGGTCCACGGCGGCAACGGGCTAGAGGCCGACCTGCACGAGTTCCAGGTGGCGCCGCGCGCGGTCGCGTACATCACCGCGTACAACCCGATCCACTGCGATCTCTCCTCGCAGAGCGGCGCGCACAACGGCGTGATCATCGACACGGCGATACAGGAGATCGACATGAAGACGGGGCTCGTGCGCTGGGAATGGCACAGTCTCGATCACGTGAGCGTCGCCGACTCGCAGACCGCGGCGCCCACCGACGCCACGCCCTGGGACTGGTTTCACCTGAACTCGATCGACCTCGAGCCGAGCGGAAACCTCTTCATCTCGGCGCGCAGCACGTGGGCCGGCTACGAGCTCGAAGGCGCCAGCGGCAACGTGCTCTGGCGCCTCGGCGGGAGCAACAGCTCGTTCAAGCTCGGCCCGGGGGCGGAAACGGCGTGGCAGCACGACGGGCGCGTGCTGCCCAACGGCGAAATCACCTTCTTCGACGACGGCTCCAACCCTCCCGAGCACCACCAGTCACGAGCGGTTCGCATCGCGCTCGACTTCATGACCCACGAAGCCCGTCTGAACGCCGCGTACACGCTCGCTCCCACGGTGCTCGCGGCAAGCCAGGGCAATGTCCAGACGCTTGCTGGCGGCAACACCGTCGTCAACTACGGAGCCGTGCCGGCGATCGTCGAGTACGCGCCCGACGGGACGATCCTCTTCGACGCTCACCTGCCGCTCGACATGGACAGCTACCGCGGCTATCGCTTCCCCTGGAGCGGGCGACCGCTCTACCCGCCGACGGTGCTCGCGAACCTCAACAACACCGGCGAAGAGACGCTCGTGCACATGAGCTGGAACGGCGCGAGCGACGTCGCGAGCTGGCGCGTGCTGGCGGGCCAGAAGGCGAGCTCGCTGGCGCCGCGCGCGACGATCCCCGCGAGCAGCTTCGAAGGCGAAGCGATCCTGCCCGAAAAGTGGACCTACGTCGAGGTGCAGGCGCTCGACCCCAGCGGGAACGTGCTGGGCAGCTCATCGCGGGTGAGCGTCGGCAGCTACGACTCCGCGTTCGCGAGCACGGGAGCCACCCGTTGAGCGCGCGCGTCAGTACGCGGGCGCTTTGTTCGCGGCCTTGTGGCTCGGCGCCGTCGACGTCGTCGTCGTGCCGCTGCTGTTCGACTTCGATTCGCCGCCGCCGCAGCCGGCGAGCACGAGCGCGGCGGCAAGGACGGCAAGTAGCGTGCGTTTCATCGGCTTGGCTCGGATGGTCGCTCGGGGGGAGGGGAGCGCAGCCTAGCAAGCGCACATCCGGGCGAGCCGCGGCGGCGCGTCGAGGCCTCGCGGAGCGCGCCGCTCGCCACGAGGTGGCGGCAGCGGCGGTGGATAGGGTATTGCCGCGCCTGCCCTGGCGCCCGAGCAACTGATGCACAAGCTTCCGGACACCGCACAGACCCCCGGGGACTCCGGCGACACCCAGCGCTGGCCCGCGGGCAAGGGCGCCGTCGAGGACGGCGACACGAGGGTCCTGAGCGCGGACCCCGTCACCGGCTTCGACCCTCTCGAGGGACCCGACCCGCAGCCCTCCAGGCGCATCCGCCTGCTCGGCTCGCATTCGTCCTGGGTGCTCGCCGTCTGCTGCGTCGCGCAGTTCATGGTGATCCTCGACTTGAGCATCGTCAACGTGGCGCTGCCTCACATGCAGGCAGACCTCGGCTTCTCGGCGCCCGAACTGCTGTGGGTGGTCGACGCCTACATGATCATGTTCGCCGGCTTCCTCATCCTCGGCGGCCGCGCCGCGGACCACTTTGGGCAGCGCAAGATCTTCGTGGCGTCACTCGTGCTGTTCGGGGTCGCCTCGCTGGTGGGCGGCGCTGCACCGGATCGCGCGGTGCTGATCGGCGCGCGTGGGCTGCAGGGCTTCGCCGGCGCCTTCATGGCCGCGTGCTCGCTGGCGATCATCATCTCCTCCTTTCCGCCCGGGCCAAAGCTGCACCGCGCGATCGGCCTGTGGGCAGCGATGAACGGGGCTGGCGGCGCCGCGGGAGTGCTGCTCGGGGGAGTGATCACCGAATATCTCAGCTGGCGCTGGGTGCTCCTGATCAACCCGCCGATCGCGATCGCGGCGGCCGTCGTGGCCTGGATCGTCGTGCGGGAGCGTCGCCGCGCAAGGACGGGACAGAGCTTCGATCTCGCGGGCGCCCTGACCCTGACCGTCGGTCAGCTCGTGCTCGTCTACGGCGTCGTCGAAGCGGGTCTTTCGGGCTGGAGCAGCGCCTCGGCGCTGGTGCCGATCACCATTGGCTTCGCGCTGCTCGGCCTGTTCGCGGTGATCGAGACGCGCGTGGCGTCGGCGCCGCTGATTCCGATCCGAGAGCTCACGAAGCCGCTGAAGGTGGCCAACAACATCGTGGTGCTGTTCAGCGCGGCACTCTTCCCGATGTGGTTCCTGAGCACGCTCTACCTGCAGGAGGTGCTGGGTCTCTCCCCCCTGCACGCCGGACTTACGTTCCTGCCGATGACCCTGACGATCTTCATCGTCGCCTCGCAGGCCGGCAAGCTCGTGAGTCGCTTCGGCGTGCGCACGGTGCTCGGCGGGGGTCTGACACTGATGACCGCCGGGCTGTTGCTCTTCACCAGGATCGAACCCAGCGGCAGCGCGATCGTGTACGTGCTGATCCCCGGCCTGCTGGCGACGGCCGGGATCGCCTTGTCGATCGTTCCGTCCACGATCGCGGCCACACAGGGTGCGAAGGAGGGGCAAGCGGGACTCGCGTCGGGATTGGTCAACACCTCGCGGCAGATCGGCGGCGGACTCGGGCTCGCGCTGCTGATTACCGTCGCAACGCAGCGCAGCACCAATTTGATCGGTGCGGGCCACGGAGCGCTTTCCTCCCTCACCGCCGGCTTCCGCCTCGCGTTCCTGATCGCGGCGTGTCTCGCCGGAACGGCGGCCGTCGTCACGTTCCTCTTCGTCCCGAGGCCCGCCGCCGAGATGCGCCCCGCGGTGCGGCGCTGGGCACTGACGATCGTCGTCATCCTTGCCGGCTTCATCGCACTCGACTCCGCCTTCGCCGGCTCGCGCGGCGCGCCGATCGGCGCCTACACGACGCGCGGCGCCTACCAGTTCGTCTCGACTCCTGCCCTGCACCCACCGAAGCTGACCGTCAACCACACGGCGAGCGCCGGCCAGCTCGCGCCCGGCTACATCTTCGTGACGAACTTCTACAACCTCAACGAACCGCCGATCGTGGGCCAGAGCGGGCCGCTGATCCTCGACAGCCGCCTGCAACCGGTGTGGTTCGAGCCCGTGCCGGAACAGGTCGCAGCCGCGAATCTCAGCCTTCAGACCTACGAAGGCAAGCCCGCGCTCGCGTGGTGGCAGGGGGTCGTCACGAACACCGGCGCGACCGAAAGCGGCGAAGACGTCGTCGTCAACCAGCACTACCAGACCGTTGCGCGCCTGCGGGGAGCGGATGGCTGGAAGATCACGCTTCACGCAATGGTGATCGACGGGGAAGACGCGTGGGTGACCGCGAACAAGGACATCCCCCTCGACCTCTCACGCTACGGCGGCGCTTACAACGGCACGATGACCGACGCCGCGGTGCAGGAGTACAACCTCAAGACTGGCAAGCTCGTGCGCAGCTGGGACGCGCTCGACCACATCCCGCTGAGCGAGTCCTACGCGACCGTCCCCACGAACGGGTTCCCATGGGACGCATACCACGTCAATGCGATCGACCTCGCAGGGAACGGGACGTTCCTGGTGTCGATGCGCAACACGTGGGGCGCCTACCTCGTGAACATCAAGACGGGCCAGATCGAGTGGACCCTCGGCGGCAGGCGCTCGAGCTTCAAGTTCGGCCCCGGCGCCGAATTCCAGTGGCAGCACGACGTGGCCCTGGGCCCACGCTCCACGGTGACGCTGTTCGACGACCACTGCTGTCAGCTGACCGGCGGCGGCACGTCCGTGCCGGCGACCGCGCCTTCGCGCGGGCTCGTGCTGAACGTCGATCCGAGTACGCGCACGGCGACGCTCGCGGCGCAGTACTCGGGCGAAGGCAGCTTCGAATCCGAATACATGGGCGACACGCAGCCGCTCACGAACACCGACGTGCTCGTCGGCTGGGGCTCGGAGCGGTGGTTCTCGGAGTACAGCCACTCGGGCAAGCTGCTGCTGGAAGGCGAATTCCCCCAGCCCGACCTCACCTACCGCGCGACGCTGGAGCAGTGGGTGGGCCTGCCGCTGACGGCACCCGCCGGTGCCGCGCGCGTGCTCGCCGGCAGGACCACCGTTTTCGCGAGCTGGAACGGTGCCACGCGCGTGAGCGCGTGGAGGGTGCTCGCCCAGTCGGGCGGCGGAGGGATGCTGCCGGTGGCGAGCGCCGCGAAGTCGGGCTTCGAGACGGCAATCGCGGTGCCGCAGCCGTACTCGCGTTTCGCGCTTCAGGCGCTTGACGCCAACGGGCGCGTGATCGGCACCTCCGCGCCCTTCACGGCCGGGTAGCGGACGCGCGCGGCGCAAGCGTCCGTACCGTGCCGGCGCGTTCGGCTGCTACCTTGTGCGCGAGCGTCGCCGGGCGGACCCGGCGCGAGACGGAGTCAGAGCGGAAGCGACGAGCGTAATGCGCGAAAACCTCTCACTGATCGTGATGTGCGTCTTTCTCATCGTCTCGCTCGCGTTTCTCGCACAGCAGTTCGCCGCCTACCACTGACGCGCGGGGGGAAGCCTGCGCTAGTGCTTGTGCGGGCGCCGCGCGCGGCGACGTTCCTCGCTGCGCTCGACGACGTTCTGAATCAGCTGCAGGATCTGGCTGGGCCCGGTCGCAGTGGCCTTGCCGTAGGTGAACGCTTCGATCCAATCGATCACCTTCGCCTCCTGCGCCATCACGTTGAAGAACTCGCGTCGCATGCTCACGCGCACGCGAGCGTCCGCCGCGACCCCCTTCGTCACCTCGAGCTGCGGCATCTCGACGCGGAACTGCTGGACGTCGCCGCGCCCACGCAACTCGAGCTCGACGACGAGCTTGACCGTGGCGAGCGCGGGCACTTCCTCGATGAAGCGCCGTACCGCCGTTTCAATGAGGATCTTCGCGTCGCCCGAGGTCAAGCCTTGTACCGCTGCAAGAGCTTGCGCCCGATCACCATCCGCTGGATCTCCGAGGTGCCCTCGCCAATCAGCAGCAGCGGCGCGTCGCGATAGAGCCGCTCCACCTCGTACTCCTTGGAATAGCCGTAGCCGCCGTGGATGCGCAGGCACTCCTCGACGCAGTAGCGACCGGCCTCCGAGGCGAAGAGCTTCGCCATACCGGCCTCGAGGTCCGAGCGCTCGCCGGCGTCCTTCATGCGCGCGGCTCGCAACGTCAGCAGGCGCGCCGCGTCGACCTGTGTCGCCATGTCCGCGAGCTTGAACTGAATCGCCTGATGCTCGGCGATCGGCTTGCCGAAGGTCTTGCGCTCCTGCGAGTAGCGCAAGCCGAGCTCGAGCGCGCGTTGCGCGATGCCGACGCCGCGCGCGGCCACGTTCACGCGGCCGACCTCGAGCGCGTCCATCATCTGCGGAAAGCCGCGGTTGAGCCCCGCCGCTTCGCCGCCGAGGATGTTCTCCGCCGGACAGCGATAACCGTCGAAGATGAGCTCGGTGGACTCGACGCCCTTGTAGCCCATCTTCTGGATCTTCGGCGGCACGGTGAGACCCTTGTAGGGGCCCGTGTTCTCGGCGACGCCGGGCTCCTTCTCGGCGATGAAGCAGGTGAAGCCGCGGTGGCGCGGCTCGGCCTGCGGGTCGGTCTTCACGAGCACGAACACGAGCGAGGAGAGCAGGCCGTTCGTGACCCACATCTTCTGCCCGTTGATCTCCCATGTACCGTCGTCCTGCTTGACGGCTGAGGTCTTGATCGCCTGCACGTCGGAGCCGAGCTCGGGCTCCGAGAGCGAAAACGCCGCGCGGATCTCGCCCGTCGCCATTCGCGGGAGGTACTTCTGGCGCTGCTCCTCGGAGCCGAACTGCATCAACAGGTAGGACCCGATGAAGTGGGTGTTGACGATCCCCGAGATCGAGATCCAGCCGCGCGAGAGCTCCTCGACGATCATCGCGTAGGTCGTGAGGTCGAGCCCCATCCCGCCGTACTCCTCGGGGATCGTGACGCCGAATAGGCCGAGCTCCTTCATCTGCTCGACGATCGGCTCGGGGAAGGCGTCCTCGTGGTCGTAGTGCTCGGCGTTCGGGATGATCTGCTCGTCCGCGAACTGGCGCACCATCTCCGTGATCGCCTTCTGCTCGTCGGTCTTGTCCGTGTATGGGGTGGTTGCGACTGCCATTGTGAGAAGTCCGGGATCCTTTCCTGCCCGCGTTCGGTCAGAGAGGATACCGCCAGCCGAGTGCCGCTCGGCGGGCGGGCGAGTCGCCGGAAGTTGGCAGACTGCACGCGACGATGGCTGCCACGAACCCCGCGATCACAGTCGACGCCAGCGCGGAGGTGCTGCCGGGGACCTTCCCCGGCGACCTCGGCATCGAACTGCTCGAGCTCACCGATGAGACCGTGCGCGGGCGGATGCGCGTCGACCGGCGGCACCTGCACCCCGGGGGCTACGTCCACGGAGGCAGCTGGGTCGCGCTAGCGGACACCGTCGCCGCGTGGGGGACGATGCGCCACCTGCCGTCGGACCGCGGCTTCACGACGGCTGAGCTCAAGATCAACGTGCTCGGCGCGGGCCGCGTCGGGGACGAGCTGATCGGCATCGGCGAGCTGCTGCATGCGGGCTCGCGCACTCAGGTCTGGGAGGTCCGCGTCTACCGCACCGAGGAGAACGGCCCGGATCGCCCCGTAGCGAACTTCGTTTGCACCCAGATGATCCTGTGAGGGTGCCGGGCGCCGCGGGCGGCGAGCAGGCCCGGAAGCGCTCGCCGGCATGAGCAACTTCGCCCGCGACGTGCTCGACGCGGCGCCGCCCGCCGACCGTGCGCTGCTCGAGATCGCGCGCAACGGCGATCGCCGCGCGTGGAGCTTCGGGGAGGTCTCGGAGCGCTCCGCGCGCCTGGCGGCAAGGCTCGCCCAGCTCGACATCGGCCGCGGCGACGTCGTCATGACCCTGATCGGCAACCGGCCGGAGTGGGTGTTCGCGATGATGGCGTGCTTCCGGCTCGGCGCGATCGTGCTGCCGTGCAACGAGCAGCTGCGAGCGAAGGACCTACGCCAGCGAATCGACGTGGCCCGCCCGTCGCTCGTGATCGCAGACGAGCGAAACCGCTCGGAGCTCGAGGCCGCGGGCCCCGAATGCCCCGTGCTGCTCGCGCCCGACGAGTCGCTGTTCGCCGCGCAGCCGGAGCTCGCCGCCGCTGAGCTCGCGCCGCAGGACCCCGCGCTGATCACGTTCACAAGCGGCACCGCGGGCGAGCCGAAGGCGGTGCTCCACGGCCAGCGATATCTCTTCGGCCAGACACTTCAGGCGCAGAGCTGGCTTGGCGCACGCGCGGGCGAGCTCGTGTGGTGCACGGCGAGCTCGGGCTGGTCGAAGTCCGCGCGCAACGTCGTGATCGCGCCGTGGCTGCGCGGCGCGAGCGCGCTGCTCCACGACAGCCGATTCGACCCCGCCGAGCGTCTCGAGCTGCTCGCCGCCGAGGACGTGAACGTGCTCTGCATGGCGCCCACCGAGTACCGCGTGATCGCCAAGCGCGCGACGCTCCGGCCACTGCCGACGCTGCGTGGCATGGTCGCCGCCGGCGAGGCGCTCGACCCGCCGGTGCTCGCGAGCTGGCAGGAGGCAACCGGACTCGCGATCCGCGACGGCTACGGTCAGACCGAGACGGGGCAGCTCACGGGCATGCCGCTGGAGGTCCCTCCGCGGCCGGCGTCGATGGGGCTTCCCCTTCCCGGCGTTCACGTCACGCTCCAGGATGGCGAGCTCGTCGTGGACCCCGCGAGCGTCCCGACCTTCTTCCTGGGTTACATCGGGACGGACGCGATTCGCGACTCCGCGTCGGGCACCTGGCGCGTGCGCGAGCGCAGCGACGGTGGCGCGTGGCACACGGGGGACCGGGTACATGCGGACGAGGACGGCTTCCTGTACTTCGAGGGCCGCACGGACGACGTCATCATCTCCGCGGGCTACCGAATCGGCCCCTTCGAGGTCGAGTCGGCGCTCGTCTCGCACCCCGCTGTCGCGGAGGCCGCGGCCGTGGCCGCGCCAGACGAGGAGCGCGGCTCGGTGGTGCGTGCGGTCGTGGTCCTGCGCGACGGCCACGCGCCGACGCCGGAGCTGGCGAGGACGCTCCAAGATCACGTCAAGCAGACGACGGCGCCCTACAAATACCCCCGTATCGTCGAGTTCGCAAGCGAGCTGCCGAAGACCGCGAGCGGCAAGGTCAGGCGTGCGGCGTTGCGCGACGAGGCTTAGCCGCCGCGGCGCTCACTCGGCGCTCGCGACGATCGCGTCGAGCTCGACGAGCGCCCCCCGCGGCAGGGCGCAGACGCCGATCGTCACACGCGCCGGAGGGTCGTCTGCGAAGAAGCCCGCATAGACGTCGTTCACTTCGCCGAAGGCGTCCAGGTCGGTCATGTAGATCGTCACGCGCAACGCTCGTGCGAGCGAGGTGCCGGCGGCCGCGCACACCGCTTCGAGATTCTCGAGGCAGCGGCGCGCCTGTTCGCCGGCGCGCTGCCCCACAAGCTCACGCCCGCCCGCGTCGAGCGGAATCTGACCGGAGCAGAAGAGGAGCTCCCCGCTACGCACCGCGTGGCTGTACGGACCGATCGCCGGCGGCGCGTCCGCGGCAAATACGGTACTGCGCTCACTCATGAGCGACACCGTATAGATTCCGCCGTGTGCGATTGGCTGCCGCCAGGCTCTCTGCGGCCATCTCGGCCGCAGTTGCACTCGCGGGCCTCGCCGCGGCGCCTACGCACGCGGCGCTAGCCCTGCAGCCCTGCGCGCAGAGCAACCAGTTTGCGTGCGGCTCGCTCAGCGTGCCACTCGACCCCAGCGGGGCCACCCCCGGATCGCTCACCCTCGTGATCCACCGTCACCGCGCGCCGGTCGGTGAATCACGTTCCGCGGTCATCGCGCTCGCCGGAGGCCCCGGCCAAGCGGCGGTCCCGATAACGGAAGAATTCACGGAAATCCTCGGGCCTGTCATCGCGACACGTGACCTGATCGTATTTGACCAGCGCGGCACGGGCGCCTCGCAGCCGCTCTCCTGCCACGCCTTCGAAGCGAGCACCCAGTTCCGATCGCTCGGCGCGGCGATTTCCTCATGTGCGACGCAGCTCGGGCCCTCGCGCGCGTTCTACACGAGCCTCGACACGGTCGCTGACATCGAAGCGATACGGATCGCGGGCGGATACGAAAAGCTCGTGCTGTACGGGACCTCGTACGGGACGAAGGTCGCCGAGCTCTATGCCGAGGAGCATCCCGAACACGTCGAAGCGCTCGTGCTCGACTCGGTTGTCCCCCCGAACGGCCCCGAAGCGCTCAACCGCGCCACCTTTGCGGCGATCCCGCGCGTGGTGCGCTCGCTCTGCGCGCGCGGCGTTTGCGCGCACGTCACCCACGAACCGCTCGCGGACCTCACGAAGGTGCTCGCGAAGCTGAGGCACGGCCCGCTGCGTGGGCGCGTGATCGGCGCAGACGGGCACGCGCAGACGGTCGTGATTCACTCACAGGAACTGCTGGGCGAGCTCATTGCGGGTGATCTCGCACCCGTCCTGCGCGCCGAACTCGTCACCTCCGTGCGCGCCGCTGCGGAAGGCGACACCGCGCCGCTCGCAGCGCTCCTGGGGCGCGGCGAAGCGGCGGCCGGCGAAGGCATCGACCTACCGCTCTACTTCGCGACGACGTGCGAAGAGGAGCTCTTCCCGTGGAATCGCAGCGCGCCCGCGGCGAAGCGCTTGGCGGAAGCCCGCGCGGCGATCCGCGCGCTGCCCGCGGGCGCCACGCGGCCCTTCGGCACGAGCGACATGCTCGCCTTGAGCGATATCCAAGCGTGCGCCTACTGGCCCTTCGCAACGCCTGCCCCCGTCGTCGCGGGAGCGAGCCTGCCGAACGTTCCGACGCTCATCCTCAGCGGCGCCGACGACCTGCGCACTCCGACGGCGAACGCGCAGTCGGTCGCCGCGCAGATTCCCGACGCACACATCCTCGTCGTCCCCGATACCGGCCATTCAGTGCTCACCACCGAGCCGACGAGCTGTGCGCGCAAGGCGCTGCTGGCGCAGTTCGCGGGCAGGCCGATCAAGCCGTGCCACGTAGGGTCACCACCGCGCGCGCTGCGGCCGCCGCCGCTCCCGCCGACGCGACTCGCGAGCGTCACTCCGGAGAAGGGCTACAGCGGCAGGACCGGGCGCACGCTTCACGCGCTCGCGCTCACGCTCGCGGACGTGGGGCGCCAGCTCGGGTTGCAACTGATCGAAATCGTGGGGTCCGGACAGACGATCGGCTTCGCGATCCTCCGAAGCGGGGGCCTGCGCGCCGGATGGCTGCGCTACGCGAACGGCACGCTCGCCCTTCACGGCTACTCCTACGTCCCCGGGATGACGATCTCCGGGACGATCAATGGCGAAGAAGCGCATATCGAAATCGGTGGCCATGCGGCCGCTCACGGCGACCTGCGACTCGGCCATCACCGCACGCTGATCGGCGAACTCGACGGTGAAGGGGTGAAGATCGGCACCGGTGAGATCCGCTCCGGCGTCGCGAGCGTTGCGGCAAGCTTCGGCGAAAGCCTCGCGTTCGTGCCACGCCGGGCGCGCGCGGCGGGCGGGCGCGTGCTCGCGGAGATCGATCGCGCACTCGCGCTCTAAGCGCCCACTTCCCTCTACTGTTGAACCGATGCGAACGTGCGCCGCGAGACACGCCAGGGCACTGCTCGCCGTGTCCGCACTGGGGCTCGTGCTCGCGTGCGAAGCGCCCGCCGCGGACGCGCTTCAGTTCTCGCCATGCGCTCGCGCACACGGCTTCTCGTGTGCGTCGCTCGCGGTGCCGCTCGATCGCTCCGCTGGCCTGCCGGGCACGCTGTCGCTGCACGTCGCGCGCCTGCTCACGGGGCCGACCCCGAGCCGCAGCGCGGTGGTGGCGCTTGCGGGCGGTCCGGGGCAGGCCGCCCTGCCACTAGCCTCGGATCTTGCGCAGGCGATCGCCCCGGCGCTGCAGACTCGCGATCTGATCGTCTTCGATCAACGCGGCACCGGCCAGTCAAACCCGTTGAGTTGCACGACGCTCGCGGGCTCGACGGCGGGCCTCAGCAAGCTCCAGGCTCTGCTCGAAGGCTGTGCGCTCCAGCTCGGGCCCGCGCGCTCGGGCTACACGACAGCCGAATCGGTGGCAGACATCGAGGCCGTTCGCGAGGCGCTCGGTTACGAAAAGCTCGTGCTCTACGGCACCTCCTACGGGACGAAGGTCGCGCTCGCATATGCGGAGCGCTATCCCGGGAACGTCGAAGCGATGGTGCTCGACTCCGTCGTCGCCCCGAGCGGACCGGAACCGTTCGAGCTCTCGACCTTCCACGCGATCACACCCGCGCTCCACGAACTGTGCGCGCACGGCGCGTGCAGAGGCATCACGCCGTCTCCGGTGGGCGACCTCGCGAAGCTCGCGAGCCGCCTGCGTGTGCACCCGCTGCGTGGGCGGATCGACAACGGCTACGGGCACCCGCAGACGCTTCGTCTCGGTGCGCTCGAACTGCTCTTCATCCTCGAGGCGGGCGACCTGAACCCCGCGCTGCGCGCGCTGCTGCCCGCGGCGATCAAATCCGCGCTCCGCAACGACGCCGCTCCGCTGCTGCAACTCAACGCGCTCTCGGAGGGCCTGATCCCGAACGTCCCGCCGATCCCGCGCGAAAGCGCCGTCGAAGGCGTCGACGAAACGCTCTTCTGGACGACGACCTGCGAAGAAGACCCGTTCCCCTGGCAGCGCGCCGCTCCGCCCCCGACGCGCCGCGCCGAAGCCCTTCGCGCGCTGGGCGCGATCTCACGCGCGCAGTTCTATCCCTTCGAAGCGAGTGTCGGGCTGCTCGCTGGCCCGATGCTCGACTGCCTGCAATGGCCAGTCGCCGCGCCGCCGCCCCCCTCCTCCACGCTTCCGAACGTGCCCACGCTGATCCTCTCGGGCGGGCAGGACCTGCGCACCCCCACGGCCGAGGCACGCAGCGTCGCGGCGATGATCCCGCGTTCGCAGCTCGTGGTCGTCCCCTACACCGGGCACTCGGTGCTCGGCAGCGACCTCAGCGATTGCGCGGCGAGCGCGGTCGCATCGTTCTTCGCCGGCGCCCGTGTGAATGCGTGCGGTCCGACGAAGGACCTCTTTGCGCCCACTCCGATCACGCCGACGCGGCTCGCCGCGGTCGGCCCGACCCCGGGGCTGCGAGGCAGGGCCGGCCGAACGGTGACAGCAGTACTCGACACGGTGCTCGACCTCGACCGACTCGTCGTCGCCGCGACGCTGCAGGCGGAGCAGGAACTCCCGAGCGGGTCGCGCTTTGGCGGCCTGCGCGGTGGCTTCGCCGCGATCACCTCATCGGCGGTGCGGCTCGTCCACTTCTCGTTCGTCCGCGGCGTCGCGCTGAGCGGCACTTGGCCGATACACGACGGCAAGCTCGAAGTCCGGCCGCTCGCCGTCGAAGGCGGCGAAGCGGCTCACGGAAGCGTGCTGATCCACTCCAACCACCGCGTGAGCGGGACGCTCGACGGCAGCAGCTTCGACGTGCAGATCTCGAAGGCAGTGCTCTCCCGCGCCGGCGGCGCGCGGGCGACGAGCAGCGCGTGGGACTCCGAATCGCCGCTGGCGGAAGGCGGCCTCGCGGGCGCGCCGGCTGCGCTTACGGGTCTCGCTCGCATCCGCTGATCGCCGCGCATCGCGGGTACGCTGCAGGCATGAGCAACGCGCTCGCGCAGGAGAGCTCGCCGTACCTGCGCCAGCACAAGGACAATCCGGTCGACTGGCTGCCGTGGGGGCCGAGCGCGCTCGAGCGCGCGCGCGCGCAGGACCGTCCGCTGCTCGTGTCGATCGGCTACTCCGCGTGCCATTGGTGCCACGTAATGGAGCGCGAGTCCTTCGAGGACGAGGACACAGCGCAGCTGATGAACGAGAGCTTCGTCTGCGTGAAGGTCGACCGCGAGGAGCGCCCCGACGTCGACGCGATCTACATGGAGGCGGTGCAGGCGATGAGCGGGCACGGCGGCTGGCCGCTGAACGTCTTCATCACCCCCGAGGGCGTGCCGTTCTTCGGCGGCACCTACTTCCCACCCGAGCCGCGCCAGGGCCTGCCCTCGTGGTCGCAGGTACTGCAGGCGATCGCCGAGACCTGGAGCGAGCGCGCCGAGGAGATCCGCGCAGGCACCGCACGCGTGGCTGAGCAGCTCAGCGGCGGCGCGCGGCTCGCGCCCTCGGCGGAGCCGATCACGGCTACGGCGCTCGACGAGGCGGTCGAAGGGCTGAAGCGCTCGTTCGACCCGCGCCACGGCGGCTTCGGCGGCGCGCCCAAGTTCCCGCAAGCTTCGGTGCTCGAGTTCTTGCTCGCCCGGGCTGGCACGGATACGGACGCCCCGGAGGCGCAGATGGCGCTCGCGAGCCTCACCGCGATGGCGGCGGGCGGCATCCACGATCAGATCGGCGGTGGCTTTCACCGCTACAGCGTCGACGCCGCCTGGAGCGTGCCGCACTTCGAGAAGATGCTCTACGACAACGCACTGCTAGCGCGGGCCTACCTGCACGCCTACGAGCTCTCCGGGGACACGCGTCTGGAAGCGGTCTCGAGGGACACGCTCGACTGGGCGCTCCGCGAGATGCGCGGCCCCGAGGGCGGCTTCTACGCGGCGCTCGACGCCGACTCCGAGGGCATCGAGGGCGCCTACTACGTGTGGAGATCGGGTGAGCTGCGCGAGCTCCTCGGCGAGGACGCGCCCGCCGCGATCGCGTGGCTCGGGGTCACCGAGGAGGGCAACTTCGTCGACCCGCACCAGCCGCAGCCGGGTCTGAATGTGCTCGAGGCGACTGGGCCAGAGCCGGCGCCCGAGCAGCGCGATCGGATCCGCGAGCGGCTGCTCTCCGCGCGCGAGCAGCGCCCGCGACCGGGGCTCGACGACAAGCGCCTCACCAGCTGGAACGCGCTCATGATCGCCGCGCTCGCCGACGCGGGAGCGGTGCTTGGCGAGCCCCGCTACACCGAAGCGGCGCGCGCCGGCGCCGAGTTCATCCTCGATCGCCTGCGCGATCGCAACGGGCGGCTGCTGCGCTCCTTCGCCGGGGGTGAGGCGCGCCTCGCTGGCTACCTCGAGGACCACGCCTTCCTGCTCGAGGCGCTCATCGTGCTCTTCGAAGCGACGTGCGAGGAGCGCTGGTTCCTCGAGGCGCGGAGCCTCGCTGACACGATCGTCGCGCGCTTCGGAGATCCCGAGCACGGCGGCTTCTACTCGACCGCCGACGACGGCGAAGCGCTGATCGCCCGCCGCAAGGATCTCGAGGACACCCCGATCCCCGCAGGTCCCTCGAGCGCCGCGATGGGCCTTCTGCGTCTCGCCGAGCTGACGGGCGAGGACGAGTACGAGCGCCAGGCGCTAGGCGCGCTCGCGATCGTGCGAGAGATCGCGCCGCGGCATCCGACGGCGTTCGGTCACGCG
This sequence comes from uncultured bacterium, assembly GCA_963738355.1. Lineage (GTDB taxonomy): Bacteria > Actinomycetota > Thermoleophilia > Solirubrobacterales > Solirubrobacteraceae > Palsa-744. Next base: position 26,945 of record CAVTWF010000003.1, on the reverse strand, counting down.
TTGCAGGCGATGCACTGGCAGCTCGCGCCGATGCGGCCGATCGCCTGCCCGGTGCCGGCGAGCAGCGCGCCCACCGGGCGCGGCTAGAGCACCGAGAGGTAGCGATCGAGCTCCCACTGCGTCACCTGGACGCGGTATTCCTCCCATTCGCGGCGCTTGATCTCGACGTAGCGGTCGAACATGTGCTCGCCGAGCGTTCGCAGCACGAGCTCTGATTCCGCGGTCAGCTCGATCGCCTCGCCGAGCGTCTCCGGGAGCTGGCCGATGCCGAGCCGGCGACGCTCCTCGCCGGAGAGGTGGTAGAGGTTCTTCTCCATCGGCTCCGGGAGCTCGTAACCCTTCTCGATCCCCTCGAGCCCGGCCTGCAAGAGCGCGGCGAAGGTGAGGTAGGGGTTGCACGCAGGGTCCGGGCAACGTAGCTCCGCGCGCGTCGCCTGCTCGCGCCCCGGGTGATACAGCGGCACGCGCACGAGCGCGGAGCGGTTGCGCCGCGACCACGCCAGGTAGACGGGCGCCTCGTAGCCCGGCACGAGGCGCTTGTAGGAGTTCACCCATTGGGCGAAGATCGCGCAGATCTCGCGCGCGTGGCGCAGCTGGCCCGCGATGAACGCCTTTCCCGCGTCCGAGAGGAAGTACTGATCATCCGCGTCGAAGAACGCGTTCCTGCCGCCCGCGAAGAGCGACTGATGGGTGTGCATGCCGGAGCCGTTCTCGCCGAAGAGCGGCTTTGGCATGAAGGTCGCATGCCAGCCGTACTTCAGCGCGTACTCCTTGACGGTGATCCGGTAGGACATGCAGTCGTCGGCCATCTTGAGCGCGTCCGCGTAGCGCATGTCGATCTCGTGCTGCGAGGGCCCGACCTCGTGGTGCGTGTACTCCACGTGGATGCCGAGCTGCTCGAGCGCGAGCACCGTCTCGCGTCGGACGTCGCTGCCGGCGTCGAGCGTCGTCAGGTCGAAGTAGCCGCCGCGGTCGAGGACCTCCGTCGAGTGGCTGTCGCGAAACAGGAAGTACTCGAGCTCGGGCCCGACGTTGAAGGTGTCGAAGCCCATCGACTGCGCGCGCTCGAGCGCGCGCCGCAGCACGTGCCTCGGGTCGCCCTCGTACGGCGTGCGCTCGGGCGTGAGGACATCGCAGAACATCCTCGCCACCCCCTGCGTCTCGGGCCGCCACGGAAGCACGGCAAAGGTCGCCGGGTCGGGCATCGCGATCATGTCCGACTCCTCGATCGCGTTGAACCCGGTGATCGAGGAGCCGTCGAAGCCCATTCCCGCTTCGAACGCGTCGTCGAGTTCCTGCGCATTGATCGAGAACGACTTGAGCTGCCCGAGGATGTCCGTGAACCAGAAACGGATGAAGCGGATGTCGCGTTCCGCGACCAGCGCTTTTACGTCCTCGACGCTCGCCGGTCGGTCGGCAGTGACCTGCTCGGGCATGGTCGCCGGACCCTAGACGATCAACGCGGCCGGCGGCGCGGCGCGCTCTAGTGGGCGCTCAGGATCCCAGCGACCACGAGCAGGAAGCCGAGCGCGACCGCCCAGGCGGCGATCCGGTCGGGGCGCGTCCCGAGCCATTCCGCGGTGCTCCTGCGCGGGCGACGCCGATACGCGGCCCCACCCGCATGCGCCTCGCCGTCACGCGCAGCGCCCTCTGCGATCGCGGCCTCGCGCTCCTCGACCAGTCGTACGGGCATCTCCGACGCCGTCAGCGCGGCGCGGCCGGTGATCGTCACCGTCCGCCGCGAGGGACTCCGTCGTGGCGGAAGCCCGCCGCGTCGGCGCGCGGCGCTCTCGCGTGCCCTGCGGCGCTCGATTCGCGCGCGCACGTCCTCGACCTCGGCCCACCAGACGACGCCGCTTGCGGACGCATGCAGCGCATGATCGCGGTCCTGTCGGCTTAGGGTGCTCGCAGGAGGGCTCACGCCGGAAGAATCGTGCTGGTGGGCCTTTGCAGGATGGAGACGGGAGTGGTGGCCTCGCCGCTGGAGGCCTGAAGCTTCGGGCATGTTAGATCAGGTCGAGGACGGAATATCGAACGACTGGAACTCGACACCGCAATCAGCGGCATCTTGGGATGGCGCCGGTGGAGCGCTAGTGGCCGGCGGACGCGGCGACGAAGCTCGCCACCGCGCGTGCTTCGCGGCCTTTGTAGATGCCGGCGGGCATCTGACCGTATCGCCCTGCGAAGCCTGATTCAATCGAGCTCAGGACGAATGCTTCACGGGCGGCCGTGGTTTCGCCCGCTTGCGGGATGAGCGCGTCGAGGTTCGGCCCCGTGCGCCCGACCGCGTTCGCTGCCTGGAGCGTATGACAAAACGCGCACGTCTCAGCGAACAGGCGCCGGCCTCGCTGTTGTTCGACGGTCAGGTGTGCACCGCCGAGCGCGACGCTCGCCTTGTGTTCGCCGTTGAAGGCGAGCACGAGCGCGGGCACGACGAGGCCGAAGCCGAACGCCGCGACGATCGCGACCTGCAGCGCGGCGCTTCCGACCCTCGATTCGGAGTAGAGGGACTCGCGCGCCGCGCGCGGGCCTCCGCGCATCGCCACGAAGAAGACCGTCAGCCCGAGCAGCACCCAGAAGATCACGACGCCGGCAATGAGCATGGCGCGCGGCACCATAACTGAAACGCGCGCGCGATCGCCCGGCTCGGGCTGCGAACGCGGCCCCTCGGCGCTTAGGTTTCGCAAAGGTGAGGCGCTACGCTGGGTGAAGCCCACCGGGCGAGGACCGATGAGCAGTCTCCTTCGCCGCCTATCTCTACGCCGACTTTTAATCCTATGCGGGGTTGTGGTTGCCGTTGGCGCAAGCGGAGCAGCGATCGCCTCCGCCGTCGACACCGGTCCCGAACCCGCCGGCCCGAAGCCGCTCGCGCAGGCGCTTCACGAAGCCTTCAGCGCGGCTCCCGTCGAAGGCGTGAGCGCGCGCATTCAGTACACGAACCACCTCTTCGAAGGCGCGAGCCTCGCGGGCAGCGGGGGAGCCGCGGGAGAACTGGCCTCCTCCCCGCTCCTGCAGGGCGCCTCGGGCCGGTTGTGGGTCGCGAAGGACGGCCGCGTGCGGCTCGAGCTCCAGGCGAACGGCGACGACACGGAGGTCGTGCTCGACAACCACACGATCTCGATCTATGGCGCGGCACCGAATACCGTGTACCGCTACACGCTGCCCCAGAAGGAACAGACGACGGAAGGCGGCGAGAAGCCGAGCGTCGCTCAAATCGAAGAAGCGATCTCCCACCTGAGCAAGTACGCGACGATCGACGGCGCGACGCCAACCGACGTCGCCGGCCAACCCGCCTACACCGCGCGCGAATCTCGCCGAAGGAAGGCGGCAGCCTCCTCGGCGGCGCGGAGCTCTCGTGGGACGCGAACCACGGGATCCCGCTGCGCGCAGCGCTCTACTCGTCCACCAGCTCGACCCCCGTGATCGAACTGACGGCGACGGAAATCTCCTACGGCCCCGTCGAAAGCTCGGTGTTCGAAATCCAGCCCTCCGCGGGCGCGAAGATCGTCGAACCGAAGCAATCCGGCGAAGAACACGAACCGGCAATCGGGCACCACGAAGCCGGCCGACCATGGCCATCTCAGGGTGATCGGCCACGGGGTCACCTCGGTGCTCGCGCTCGAAACGCCCGCCGCTCGGGCAACGGCACGAAGCCCCCGGCGCTGCAGGGCACGCAGAAGGTCAACCTCGACGGCGCCACCGCGTCGGAGCTGCCGACGGCGCTCGGCACGCTGCTGAGCTTCGAGCGCTCGGGGGTCGACTACCTGCTCGTCGGCGCGTTGAAGCCCGCGGCGCTCGAAGCCGTGGCGCAGGGACTCTAGGAATCGGCACCACGGGCTCGACCGGCGAGGCCCAGTGACGGACGCGCTTCCCGTCAAGGCGAGGGGTCTCGTCAAGCGCTACAAGGAGGTGCTCGCGGTCGACGACGTCGACCTCAACGTGCACGCGGGCGAGGTCTACGGCTTCCTCGGCCCCAATGGCGCGGGCAAGACGACGACGCTGCGGATGCTCCTCGGGCTGATCATGCCGAGCGACGGTCGCGTCGAGCTCTTCGGCCGCGACCCCTTCAGGGAGGGAGCACGCGCCCTCTCGGGCGTCGCGGGCTTCGTCGAAGCGCCCCGCTTCTACCCCTATCTCTCGGGCCGGAAGAACCTCGAAATGATGGCGGCGCTCGACGGCGGCGACGCGGCGAGACGCGTCGAGGAGGTGCTGCGCGGCGTCGACCTCGTGGCGGCAGCTGACCACCGCGCGGGCACCTACTCCCACGGCATGGGCCAGCGACTTGGTATCGCGGGGGCGCTGCTGCGCGAGCCGCGCCTGCTGATCCTGGACGAGCCGGCGACCGGCCTCGATCCCGCGGGCATGCGCGACATGCGCCTGCTCATCAGGCGGCTCGCCGGCGAGGGGATCACCGTTTTGCTCTCGAGCCACCAGCTGCCGGAGGTGCAGGAAGTGTGCGACCGCGTCGCGATCATCCGCGCCGGGAAGGTCGCCTACGAGGGGCCCCTCTCGGAGCTGCGGAGCGCTTCGGATCGCGGCTACGTGCTGCACACCGACGATGACTCGAGAGCGCTCGAGCTCGCGCGCGCGCAGCCCGGCGTCCACGAGCTCTCCCGCGGCGAGGCCGAGCTGCGCTTCCAGGCCTCTGAGCGCGACGCCGGCGCGCTGTCGGTCGCGCTCGGCAAGGCGGGCATCGCGATCCTCCGGCTCGCGCCGGAGCTGGCGACGCTCGAGGACCTCTTCTTCGAACTCACGGAGGGCGACGGCGTCGGTCACGGCATCGAGGCAGCGCTCCGCGAGGGAAGCGCGGGATTGCGCCAACCGACCGCCGTGGGCGCCGAGGCGAGTACGGATGAGCCGGAGAGGACGCCATGAGCGCGGTTGCCGCGGCACGTCCCCGGCTGCCCGCGCCGGCGCTCGTGAAGCGTCCGCTCACGCTCACCGTGCTGCGCTGGGAGCTCCGGAAGCTGGCCTCGCAAAAGCGCACGTACCTTGGTCTCGGCATCGGGATGATCCTGCCGCTGATCTTCGTGATCGTGCGCAACGTCCAGCAAGGAGGCGGCCACGGGGACAGCGAGTTCGCGCGCGAGCTCACGCAATCCGGTCTCGCGACACCGATCCTGATGCTCGTCTTCGAGGCCGCGTTCTTCCTGCCGCTGATCGCCTCGCTCGTCTCGGGAGACATCGTCGCCGCGGAGGACGGCAACGGCACCCTGAAGACGATCCTCACCCGCTCCGTCGACCGCGGCCAGGTCTTCGTGGCGAAGGTGCTCGCCGCCTTCCTATACGCGATGCTCGCGCTCTTCTGCGCGACCGCCGTGGCCACGATCGCCGGAGTGGCGTCGTGGGGCTTCAATCACATCATCACGCTCTCGAACACGATCGTGAGCGCGCCCGAAGCGCTGCTCCTGATCGTCGCGGCGAACGTCTTCTTCTTGATCCCGCTCTTCACGATCGCGAGCATCGGACTGCTGCTCTCGACCGTCGGCCGCAACAGCGCGGGCGCCGTGGTGGGGACGATGGGGCTCGTGATCGTTCTCTACATCGTCGCCGAGATCCCAGGCCTGGAAGGCATCCGCCCGTACCTGCTCACCGAACAGCTGCAGGCGTGGCAGGGCCTCATGCGCACGCCCACCGACTGGGCGCCGATCGCGCACTCCGCGTGGGTGTGCGCGCTGTACGCGATCCCCGCGCTCTTCGCCGCCTACCTCGTCTTCCTGCGTCGCGACGTCGCTGGCGGCTGAGCGGGCGGACCCCTTCGGGCGCCGGCTCAAAGGCCGCCGCTCCGAGGGATCTGGTAGACGGTCACGCCGCCCACCGTGACTCCGCGCATGCCCAGGTGGTCGAACTCGTATTCGTATGGCGAGGCGGCGCGTGGGCTGGTGTCCACGACGATGTCGCGCACGCCGTCCTGCTCCAGGAACGACAGCAACAGCGCCGGCTGGACCTCTTCGTCTGCGCCGAGTTCGTTTGCGATCTTCAGTCCCGTGATCGCCTGCGGTCCGCTGTGCCCCAGGTAACCCTCCGGCATGCGAAAGCAGAAGTCACACTCGGCCTGCCAGCCCATGCTCACACCATCCTGGGCGTAGGGCAGCGCGAGGAGCACCTCACCCGGCGTGAGGTAGCGGCGATACATCCCCGTGCGAAAGAAGGCGGGCGGTGGCGCCGGTGCCGACCACAGTTCTCCGCCCGGGTTGGGAAAGACCATGATGGCGCCGAGACCAACGAGCCCCAGCGCGCGAGCGTCTGCCGCGAGCGGCCAGGCGGCGCCTCGGCAAGCCACGCGGCCACCCCGATCGCCGTCGCGAGCGAGACGTACATGGCGATCCGTGACGGCGTGATGAGCCTGATGACCGCGAGGTTCTTGACGAGCGCATAGGGCAGCGGAATCGACGAGTCGCCAGCGATGTGGAGGTGCGCGCCCAGCGCCGCGACGAAGCTCACGACCGCGGTGATCACAAGCATTCGCGCGAGAAAGCGCCGTCGCGTTCTGAGCGCCCAGATCACGAACGCCGCGATGATCGGCAGCGAGAGGTAGCCGTTGGCCTCCGCGAAGGCCCCTTCCTCGAAGTGCACGGTGAAGCCGTGCAGCGCGGCTCCTCCGAGCCAGGTGGTGACGGTGGGCACGAACGGGTTCAGGAGGTCGAGCCCGTAGCTGTCCGAGATCGTTTCCGAGGGCACGCCGCCCTTGACGAGCGCGTAGTAGAGAAACGGGGAGCACAGGACCGCCGCGATGACACAAGCCACAACGGTCTCCGTCACGAGCCGGTCGATGCGCCCGCGCTGAGGCCGGGGCGCGAGCAACGCGGCCATGAGCAGCAAGAAGAAACCAAGCAGCACCGACGTCGCGAGGACTTCCGTCGATATGCCGACCTGCGCGACCAACAGGACTGCGAGCAGCGCGACGTAACGGCGACCCGAGATCTCCTGCTCGACACGGCGCAAGGCGAGCAGGGCGATCAGCGGAACGAGGAACACGAGCGAGATGTTCGGGTGGCCGACGAGCTGCGGAAACTCGTAGGCGCCGAACCCGAACAGGTAGCCGCCGACAATCGCCGGCAGCTCACGACCGACGATGCGCCGGCACAGCAGGTAGGCCGTGAACGCGGCGAGCGTTGGGCCGGCGATCGTCATGAAGTTGTAAGAGACGAGCGGACCGAAGAGCGCCGTCAACGGCCACAGCGCGAACGCGATCGTCGGGATCGACGCGGCGCGCGCGACGTTCGCGCCGACCGGAAACCACACGTCGTGCGAGTAGAACGGGTTCAGGCCGTGAAGGAGCGCGTGCGGCCACCAGGCGAGGGCCCACACATATGTCGCGGGGTCGTTGCCCTGGCACGCGCAGCCGCTCGCCGGATTGGGGACGATACGCCACCCGAGCAACGCGAGGCTGAGGGCGAGGAAGGCTGCGAAGGCCCACCAGCGCGGATGGGCGCGCGGCCCCAGGCCGACCCTCGCGTCCCGCGGCGCCGAGCGCTCCACCCCTCCTCGCTGCCGCCCGCGAACGGGCGCCGCGGCGCCCGCCGACGCTGTGGCGATGCCATTGTTCATCACGGTGCGCGAAGGCTACCGGCGGCACGGAGCGCGAACAGGCGTTTACCATCCTTGCGTGACCCGGGAGCGGCCCGATGAAGACGCGCCAGAACTTGGCGCGGAGCAATTAGCGACGCCGCCGCGCGCGACGCCGGCCCTCGCTGATGCCGCACCTTCCGCGAGCGCGCGCCCTCCGCTCTCGACCTACATCACCCCCGGCTGGCGGCGCGTGGTTCCTGGCTTCGTGCAGCGCCGCCGCTGGGCACCCGCGACGCTCATCATCGTGCTCGCGTCGATCTTTCTCGTCGGCGCCTGGGTGCAGAAGTCTCCGTGCTTGCACACGACGCCCTCGTGGGCCAACGGCCTCCCCTACCGCTACGCCTGCTATTCCGACGTCGTCGCGCTCTACGGCACGGAGGGCTTCGAACGCACCGGCACATTCCCGTACAGCCACTACTGGATCGAAGAACAGGGCAAGCCCGGACAGCACCGCCATTACATGGAATACCCGGTCGTCACGGGCCTCTTCATGTGGGTGAGCGCGGAACTCACTCACGGCTATCTGACTGCCGCGAACGCCTTCATCTACCTGCCCAAATCGATGGAAGACATCGTCTTCTTCGACATCGTCGCGCTGTTCGCGTCGATTGCATGGCTGATCACGATCTGGTGCATCACGCGCTTGACGCGAAAACGCCTGTGGGACGGCGCGATCGCGGCGCTCTCGCCGATCGTGATCGTGCAGGCGTTCACCAATTTCGACATGCTCGCCGTGGCGATGGCCACCGGGGGCATGCTCGCGTGGGCACGGCGGCGCTTCGTGCTCGCGGGCGTGCTGATCGGCCTGGGGACCGCCGCAAAGCTCTATCCGGTGCTGCTGTTGATCCCACTGCTCGCGCTCTGCGTGCGCGCGGGGAAGCTCACGCAGTGGGGGCGCACCGCGCTGACGGCACTTGTGACATGGGAGCTGGTAAACGCCCCGATCGAGCTCCTCTTCCCGCGCGGCTGGTACGAATTCATTCACCTCAACTCGACCCGCGCAGCGGACCCGGACTCGCTCTACAACGTGATCACGCAGTTCACCGGCTGGGGCGGCTTCGACGGTCCGCTCGCGCCGCATCAGGCGCCCACGAAGCTCAATGCGTTCATCGCCGTCGTGCTCATCGCCTGTCTCGTCGCGATCGTGCTGATCGCGCTCAGCGCTCCGCGGCGCCCCCGCTTCGCTCAGCTCGCGTTCCTCACGGTCTCGGCGTTCCTGTTGACGAACAAGGTCTGGAGCCCGCAGTACTCGCTGTGGCTCATCCCGCTCGCCGTGCTCGCGATGCCGCGATGGAAGCCGCTGCTGGCGTGGATGCTCATCGAGGCCTGGTTGTGGGTCGCGCGAATGTACTTCTACCTCAATACCTCCGAAGGCGGTTGGGGGCAGAACCCGTTCCTCATCACCGTTTGCATACGCGACTTCGCCGTCACTGCGCTGTGCGCGCGCGTGATCTACGAGATCTACCGGCCCGAGCACGATCTCGTGCGGCGAAGCGGCGAGGACGACCCTGTGGGCGGCGTGCTCGAGAACGCACCCGACGTCTTCGTGCTTGGCCCGCGGCGCAAACGCGCGCTGGCCGGCGCGCCTACGTGACGGCGCGCGTCACGCGCCGACCTGCGGCACCGGATAGAAGAGCACCCCGCCGACGCGGGTCGGCTTGAGCCCGATCCTTCCGAGCTCGAGGACGAGCGGGAGATTCGGCGCGACGGCCTTTTCGTCCACCACGATCGCGGCGACGTGCCGCTTGCGCAGGAAGTTCTGTAGCCCCGTCGCGTTCACCCCCTTGTTCTCTTCGAAGAGCAGTTCGCCGACGACGTGTTCTGATTCGAACTGCTGCGGCCCGAAGTGACCGAGATAGCCCTCGGGCATGCGGAAGTAGAAGCCCGTCTCCGCCTGCCAGAGCATGCTGTCGCCGCCCCACCCGTAGGGAAGTGCGAGCACCGTCTCGCCGCGCCTCAAGTAGTGACGGTAGGTCCCCGCTCGAAAGAAGCGCGGGTTCGACGGGGAGCCGGCCCACAGTCCGCTCGCGATGTTGGGAAAGATGAAGAGCGCGCCGAGCCCGAATACGACCCAACGAGCGAGCATCCGCCACTTCGGCAGCGCGCGCCCCTCCGCGAGCCATGCCGCGACGCCGATCGCGACCGCGAGTGCGACGTAGACGAAGATCCGGCCAGGGGTCACGAGCCTGAAGACGGGCCAGTTCTTGACCCAGTTGAACGGCAGTTCGAGCGTCTGCTTGCCCGCGACGTGCAGGTGCGCGCCGAGCGCGAGGAGGACGCTCGCGGCGATCGCCACGAGGAGGATTCGCGCGAGCGCACGGCGCTTCGTCTTCGCCGCCCAGAGGACGAAGGCGATGACGATCGGAAGCGAGAGATACCCGCCGGCTTCGACGACGTTGTTGTTCTCGAAGGTCTGGCTGAGCGTCGCAAACGTGCCGGCGCCGAGCCAGTTGGCTTCGGTGGGAAAGAGCGGGTTCAGAAGATCGAGGCCGTAGGCATCGGCGAGCGGCCACTCCTGCGGGCTTCCCCCCTTGATGAGCGCGTAGTAGATGAACGGCGAGGCGACGATCAACGCGATCACGCCCGCGGCGCAGGTTTCGCCGACGAGGCGGCCGATGCGGGCGCGGTAGGGCACGGGCGAGATGAAGCGAGCGGCGATGAGGACGACGGCGGCGATCACGATCGCCGTCGCGAGGATCTCGGTGGAGAGACCCATCTGCGCCACTAGCAGCACCGCCATCCACGCGATGTAGGCGCGGCGCGAGATCTCTCCGTCGAGGCGGCGCAGCGCCACGAGCACGAACAGCGGGAGCAGGAACAGGAGGCTGATGTTCGGGTGCGCGATGAGCTGGGCGAACTCGAAGGGGCCGAAGCCGAAGAGCAAGCCCCCCGCGACCGCGGGAAGCTCGCGCCCGACGATGCGACGGCACAGCAGGTACGCCGTGAACGCCGAGAGCACGGCACTCAGGAGCATCATCAGGTTGTAAGAGGCGACGGGGCCGAACGCCGCGGTCGCGGGCCACATCAAGAGCGCGGCGGTGGGGATCGTCGCGGACCGCGCGAGGTTGCCGCCCACGGGCGCCCAGATGACGTGCGAGACGAATGGATTGAGGCCGTGCACGATCGCGTAAGGCCACCACTCGAGCGCCCACATGTACGTCGGCGGGTCGGTGTTCGAGCTGCACGCGCACACGCTCGTCGGGTCGCTGATCGGATACCACCCGACGGTCACGATTCCGAGCACGAGGTAGCCGGCGAACGCGCACAGCCGGGGGTGCCTGAGAGCGGTGTCGCGGAGCGCGCGAAGTCCCCGCCGAAGCGCCGTCAGCGCCTCCGGCGAGCGCCCGCTCAGACCTTCATACGGCGCTGCCGGGGGATATGCCTCCCTCGACGTCTCCACGACATCAGAGGTTAGCCCCGCTGAGCGTCTCCAAACCGCAGATGGCTAACCCGGCGCGTGCATGACGGCGTGTCGCGAAGCCTCACCGCTCGCGCGACGGCGCATCGTCAGCCAGAAGAGAGCGCAGAACACCATCAGGGCGACGACGTTTAGGACGAACTTGTAGTCGAGTGCGAATTCGCCGAAGACATCTGCGCGCGTTGGTCGCGCCTGTGGAATCAGTCCCGCGGCGCTGAAGAGTCCCTCGATCGCGAGCGCGGCGAGCACCATCGTCACGAACATCAGCGCGACGATGCGGAGCGCGAACCTCCCGCCGTAGTACTTGCGATAGATGAGGATGATCGGAATCGTGATCAAGTCGGCGAAGAGGAACGCGATCACGCCCGCGAAGGAGATGCCGCCTGACCACAGCACGGCGGCGAGCGGGACGTTGCCGATCGAGCAGACGCAGCTGAGGGCCGCGATGATGGGACCTACGACGGCGTTCTGGATCGTGCGCAGCGCACCCGGCGCGTGCGTCACGAAGAGCGCGTTGAAAAAGCTGTTGGGAAGCTGCCCGATGAAGCCGGCGAGGAGGAATCCGGCCGTCACCTCCTTCCAGAGCATCGACCAGTCGTGGCGGAAGTTCTGCGCGACTTCGGTCCAAGCGGCGAGCGAGGTGACCCGCTCGCGCAGCGTCATCTGAGCGCCTGCCGAGTGATGGTGATGGCGAGCGTCTGCGTGCCGCGCATGCTCGCGTGCTCGCGCCTCCAGTCGGGGGGACACAAAGAGCCGCAAAAGAATCGTCATCGCGACGATCATCAGCAGCCCCCCGAGGAACTCGGCGAGCGTGAACTGCCACCCCAGGAGCAACCAGAGGACGATGCCGAGCTCGAAGACGAGGTTCGTGGAGGCGAACTGAAAGGCGAGCGCGGAGGCGGCGGAGGCGCCCTTCTCGAACAGGCTCTTCGCGATCGCGACGGCGGCATAGGAGCACGACGAGGAGGCCGCGCCGAGCGCCGTCGAGAGCGTCACGGGTCGCGCGCCGCTGCCGCCGAGCCCGCGCGAGATCCGCTCGCGCGGGACCCACGCCTGCACGATGCCGGAGATCGCGAACCCGAGCACGAGCGCCCACCAAACCTCCCACGCCATCAAGAGCGAGTCCCTGATGCCGTTCCAGACGACGTTCATCGGCGCGTCGGCTCCGGCATCATCGCTCGAACATAGCAAATACCCCCTGGGGGTATTGCTAGGATGGTTGCGATGAGCACCCCTGACACCCAGGTTCCCGTGCGCGGCTACAGCGGCTCGAAGGAGCAGCTGCAGCGGCGGCTGCGGCGCATCGAGGGTCAGGTGCGCGGCGTTCAGGGGATGGTCGCCGAGGATCGCTATTGCATCGACATCCTCACGCAGATCTCGGCGATCGAGGCGGCGCTCGACAAGGTCGCGCTCGCGCTGCTCGATGGCCACGCGCACACTTGCGTGATCGGCGCCGAGCCCTCCGATCAGGACGCGCGCACGCAGGAGATGCTCGCCGCGGTCGCGCGCCTCATGCGCCGCGGCTGACCACGGCGAGATCGGTCGAGCGCGTAGCGGCTACGCGGCTGGCGGCTGGTCGATACGTACGAGATTCCCGGACGGGTCACGCACGGCGAAGTCCCGCGTGCCCCACGGCTGATCGGTCGGCTCCTGCACGATCTCGGCGCGTGATCCGCGCACCTTCTCGAAGGCCGCGTCGAGGTCGTCCGTCTGAAAGTGGACGCCGTTCAGCGCGCCCTTGGCGACGAGCGCGGCGACCGCTTCGCCGTCGGCGGGGCTGCCGTTCAGGTAGTTCGTGAGGACGATGCCGACTGCGGGCTGGGAGGGGGCCCCAACGGTGATCCAGCGGAAATCTTTACGGGCGACGTCGTTGCGCAGCTCGAGGCCAAGTGCGTCGCGGTAGAAGGCGAGTGCGCGGTCGGGGTCATGGACTATGACGAAGCATGTCGAGAGATTGAGGTTCATACGGCCAACCTAGTGCGCCAACGCGGCGCGCGCTTCTCCGATCCTGCTCGGTCTGTGACTAGGACGGGTGACGTGCTTGGCGACACATGCGGGCACGCGCGCAAGCGCGCTGTGGTCACGGGCACGGTAGGCCGTCGGCGTCTCGCCCGCGAGCTGCGTAAAGCGCGCGCTGAACGAGCCGAGCGAGGAGCACCCGACCGCCATGCAAACCTCGGTGACCGACATGTCGCCCCGACGCAGCAGCGCCTTCGCGCGCTCGACTCGCCGTGTCATCAGGTAGGCGTAGGGCGTCTCCCCGTACGCTGCATGGAACTGCCGCGAGAAGTGAGCGGTCGACATCAACGCGACGCGGGCAAGCGCGGCAACATCGAGCGGGCGCGCGTACTCGCGGTCGATCAAGTCGCGAGCGCGGCGCAGATGCGCGAAGTTTGCGAGCTCCTCCGGCGTCACGGAGCGAGCGTAGCGAGCTGCTGGCACCCACGTGCGATAAGCCGGGGTAAGTGCCGCGAAAATCGTCACTCCTCGCGGTCTCCGACACGTCAAATCTCACGCGACTCGACCTACATAGAAAAACCCCGCCGGAGCGGGGCTTTTCCTTAGCAGGTCTGTAAGCCGAGTTATGGCTATCTCGCCGGCGCGGCGACGATCGGCGTGCCCGAGGGCCGGTTATTGCTTGACCGTGAGCGGCCCGCTGGCATTGAAGACCATGCTCGCGCTCTTGACCCCCGAGATATTCGGGCCGTTGTTGCCCACCGAGCACTTGGTCGCCTTGGCCTGGATCGGCCCGGTGCCGCTAAGCGTGACGGCGAAGTTCCCGTGTCCAGTGGCGCCCTTGAAGCTGCCCGTGCTCTTGTCCGGCACGACGGTGTACGTCCCGCTGGTCACGTTCTTGAACGTGCACAGGCCGTTCACCGGCCCCGCCGCGGTGAAGACACCGTTCGGGTTCGCGCTCACATGCACGACGCCGAAGTCGCCAGCCGTCGTTTCGAACGTGTGCTCGCTGCCATTGCCGCCGCCGCCCAGGTTCACGGCATGCGCGGTGGCGGCGACAACGCCGGCCCACGTCATTTCCGGGAACACCAGCGGCGCGTTGCTGTTCTGGCTTTCCAACGTCGCGACGGCCTTCGAGCCGGTGATCGAAGCGCTGAGCGTCTCGGTTCCCGATTTCGTGCTGCTGCTGCTCCCGCAGCCCGCTGCCAGCCCGACGATACCGACGGCAAGCACGATCCCTGCGATTGGCTTTGTTCTCATAGCTCCCCCTTTTGTTGAACCCGCGGGACCTGCCGTGAACACACTGGCAAGGACGCGTTCTTTGGACGGCTCACCAAGGCGTTTGACACTACCGGACGCCTCGGCTGGGCGCTTACGCCCTCCTGCCCGTCGTGCGCACCAATCAACGCGAGGGCAATCGATGAGGCGTTTCGACCCATAGAAAAACCCCGCGTTAGCGGGGCTTTTCCTGAGCAGGTCTGTAACCGAGTTCTAGTCATTCTCGAAGCGCGCGCAAGGAAAACGCAAGCGCAATTGGAACGCAAGGCGATACAGGCGTGTGCAAATCGTCCGCGGATCGCACGCTGGTCCTAACCGCGCCGCCCGCCGGCAGGCTGGCGGGTCACCTAAGCGAAAGCGGCCATCCTCAAGTTCAATCGGCGAGCCCGAGCTCCGGAGCCCTGGTTACCGCCTCGGCGCGACTGTGGACCCCTAGCTTCTTGTAGATCCGCTCGGCTCGGTCCTTCGCTGCCGAGCGCGAGATCCCGAGCTTGTCGGCGATCAACGCAAACGTCAACGGCGTGGGCAAGTAGCGGAGGACCCGCGCCTCAGCCACGGTGATGGACGCCGCGCTCACCGTGGCGGCGGCTTCGGTAGCGGCTGCGGCCGCCGCCTCGTTACCCGCCGCTACTGCCGCTTCGTCTCCAGCGACAGCCTCCTCGGCCGCTGCGTCCGCCGCGGCGACGATGAGACCCGCGGCGTCCAAAGCGTCCATAGCCTCGTGAGCGGCTTCGTCCTCGACGATCCCTGCGCTGATCAACGCTCGGACGGCGTCCGCGGCCGCAGCGGCGCGAATCGCGTCCGAAGCCGCCACCGCATCGGCTGCTCGCGCCTCGGCCTCGATCGCTCGAAGCTTCGCATCGGCTTCGGCGGCCTGCGCCGTCGCGATCACCTCAACCGCCTCCTCCATCGCCGCGACCTCGGCTCCAACAATCAACTGAGCCTCCGCGGTCAGGAAACCCTCACCCAGCATCTCCCCGCCATTCTCTGCGACCGCATCGAAGAGCGGCTGCGCCCAACCATGCTCGATGAGCAGGAATGCGAGCGCCGTCCCAGGCAGCAGAGAATGTGCCAGCGCCGGTACGTCAGTCGGATCGAAGCCCGACGAACCGTCCGCCGCTGGTTCCACCAGACCAGCGCCGCCCAAAGGCACGACCCTTGACAGCAAGGCGCCAAAGTCGTCATCGCCGATAACCGTGCGCTCGATCGTGCCGTCCTCTCTCTTCGAGACGAAGAGCAGATCGAGCAGGCGCAGAACTCCTCGGCCCTGGAGACGGTCGACCTCGGCCAAGACCCGACCGTGGAAGTCAGAGCCAGGACCAAAGCTCATGGCAATCACCTGCAACGGACCGGGCATCTCTCTACCTCCAAGGTCAGGTCTTCTGTGCGTCAGAGCCACAGCCACCCCAATTCGTAAGAACTCACGATTCAGCATGTCGCAACCGTCGGTCGACCGCATCACCCAAAACGGCTGAAGCCAGCCAGGTTCCGGTCGATCGCGCCAGAGTCGTCCTTGAGCGGACGGGCGCTGGCAGGCTGCCACCACCTCCCCCACTCCGAGCCCAGGGGAGCGCCGGCGTCGCACCGCAGCACTTGGCGTCGACTCGACCCATAGAAAAGCCCCGCCGGAGCGGGGCTTTTCCTTAGCAGGTCTGTAAGCCGGATTGGCGTCATGCGTAGGCACCGGAGCAGCCCTTGGCATGCCGAAAGGGGTTGCAATGCACCAAGAGCTGGCCGACTTCGTCGTCTTCTGCGCGGTCGAGCGGCGCCTGGCGCCGCCGCACTTGCGAGGCATACGAGCGTGACGTTCGGGCTTGCATGACCTACCTGCAGCGCGAGGGCTTCGCCGCCTGGCGCGACGTCCGCCCGATGGACCTGCGCCGCTTCCTCGGCTCGGAGGCGAACACGCCGCCCCGCGCCCTGCGAGCCAGGCGCGCACCGTCGCGGCGCTCAAGTGCTTCTTTCGCTTCCTGACCGAGAGCGAGCTGATCGAGCGCGACCCGGCGCTCGTGCTGCGCACGCCGAAGAAGCGCGAAGCGCTGCCCGACGTGCTCGACCGCCGCGAGCTCGCGCGCCTGATGGCCGCGCGTCGAGCGCGACGACATCTGGGAGCGCCACTTCGAGGGCCGCCGCGAGCGCGACCGCCTGATGCTCGCGCTCTTCGCCTACGCGGGCCTGCGCCGCTCGGAGCTGCTCGGGCTCGACTGGGAGGACGTCGACCTCGAACGGCGCCTCGTCCGCGTGCGCCGCGCGAAGGGCGGGCGCCAGCGCAAGGTCCCCCTCCACCCCGCTCTCGTGCCGCTCGTGCTCGACTACATGGCCGTGCGCGGCGAGCACGACGCTCGGGCCGCTGTTCGTCGGGGTCCAGGGCCGGCGGCTCACGCACACGATCCTCACGATGACCTTCGTCCGCTACGCGAGGCCGCGGGCGTGCGCCAGCGAAAGCGCGTCACGCCGCACACGCTGCGCCACGTCTTCGCCTCCGAGCTGCTCCACGCGGGCGCGAACCTGCGCCAGATCCAGGAGCTACTCGGGCACAAGCACCTGGACTCGACGCAGCGCTATACGCGGGTGACGGCGCATGAGCTGCGCGGGGCGGTGAAGCGGTTGCGGTTTCCGCAGTCCTAGGCGGTGGCGATAATCGCCCGCGAATGGCTCCACCGAACCCCGAGAGGTCAGCCAGGCGTCGCTGGCGACACTACGAGACGGCCGCGGGTAGGAAGCCCGTGCTCGAGTTCATCCGCGAGCGTCTCCGACCTCGACAAGGCCGCGATCCTGGCCGCGATGAAGGAGGTGCGACAAGAGGGCACCAAAGTGGCGCGACACCTAACTGGAGAGATCTACGAGGTGCGCGCCGACGGCGAGCGAGTGATCTACCGCGTGCTCTTTGCCGGCGAAGGCAGCCGGAGCCAGGTTCTGCTCGCGCTGGTGGCCTTCAAGAAGAAGACGCAGAAGACGCCTCCGGAGCAGATCAGGCTCGCGCAAAGGCGCCTGCGGGATTGGCGTGCGCGTGCTCGCCGCTCCTCTGTGTGATAGCACCGTTGATATATCAAGAAAGGCATGATAGGCTGCTGACCATGGCAAGACGCTCTCGAAACGCCCGCCCGCAGCCCGACGCGCTCGACGAGATGATCGCCGAGTTCACGGCGGCGAATCCTGACTTCCCGGCACTCCTTGCCGCCGCTGAGCGCCGGCGCGCTCTCTTGCGCACGCTCGCCGAGCAGCGCAGCGCTCGCAAGCTCTCGCAGACTCAGGTCGCGGCCGCGATGCGGACCTCCCAGCCGACCCTGGCGCGGCTCGAGACCACCGCCTCGGACACGAAGCTCTCCACCGTCGAGCGCTTCGCGGGCGCCCTCGGCTACAGCGTCGAGTATCACCTCGTACCCGCCAAGCGCTCCAAGGGCCGCAAAGGCGTGGTAGTCGAGGCCGCCTGAGGCTGCGGCCACGGCGACCCCAGCTGCACGCACTCGGCGTCGCGCGCCGCGATCGGTCAGATGCAGAGCGTGACCGGCCACGGGATCGGAATCGGCTAACCAGGCCATCGCCCCGATTCGGTCAAGCCAGCCAGTTGCCCAGCTCCCTCGTCGTCAGGTCCGCGCCGGCTTCAAAGACGATCGGGATCGCCGCCGCTCCAGGAAGCTTCTCGCTTATCGCTTCCTGATCCGCCGCCAGGCTTTCGTCCGAGTCCCAGATACGTCACGGCCACTCGATCCAGCCGCTCGAGGTTCTGGGTCAAGGCTTCGATCAGCGCCTCGTCATGCAGCGAGTGACCGAGGATGAACACCCGTCGCGCGCGTCGCAGCGCATCTTCGAACTGGCGCCACAGTGACTCGATGATCGGGTCGGCGGCGTAATCCTTCTCCAGATCCGGGAGCATCACTATCGGCGGCCCCGCGACCGGTTCGAACCGCTCGTTGGGAACCGTTGAGCGTGGGCGGCCATCCCGCCTGAACCAGCCCACCTTTCCGTGGAGATGCAGTACCGGGACGTTCCGCGGCATCGAACCGAGAAGACTGGGCTCCACGCGCAGCTCGCGCTCCACCTGCCAGTCCGTCGAGACTTCGCCTAACTCCGGGAGGAAGCCCAAAGGAACTAAGCGCATCCTCACCGACGGACTCGTAGTTGGTGGTCGCGTACACCCACGGCGCCTCGCGGTTGATGCCGAGCGCTCCGAGCAGGTCGCTATACGCCTTCATAGGTAAGACCAGATCGAGACGAGGCGAGCCGAACTGCTCATAAAGAGATTCATGAATCACGTTCGTGACCTGTTCGAGCTGGCCGACGAGATGCTGATGCCACGCCTGCCACTGCTGCTGGTTGGCGGTAGGCGGTTGGTTGACTGTGAGGCTGGGAATGACCGGGAGGATGGGCTCGATTCCCTTGAAGCCTTCGACTAAGCGAAGGAACCGACCCATCCGCCTCTCGAACTCTTCGCCGTCGATTCCCTGTTCGAGTCCAACGATCTCGGCGTATCCGGGCATGCTCCCCGCAAGCTTCTGCACGAGGTACTGCGACCAATCGGGCATGAGGGGCAACTTCGTGTGGTTCACGCCAAAGGCGCAGCTCGCGCCGGCGCCCGTTACAAGGACGAGCTCGATGTCGCGTTTTGGAGCCTCCCCGGCCATCGGCGCAGTCTACGGTCGTAACGCCCGGGTAATGCCCTCTACGGCTTGGCCCTGGTCGATTCGCCAATCCGACCAGCGAGGATCGCCCTGGTCGCTGGACCCACGATGATGGATCCACTTGAAGGGATCCACGAAGCGCTCTAGAGTGTGCCATGCCTCGAGGTCGAGGCATCCGCTCCCGAGAGGGCTTCACCGCCTGAGCCCAGCCGGAAGCGAGTAGACGATCAGGCGAGCGAGAGGAAATCACTATGAATGCAGGAACGCCCGAGAGCTCCCCGGGCTACAGCACAGCAAGACTCCACGAGGAGTTCCCCGTCGCGATCACCAAGATCCGGCGGAAGAACACTCCGCTCGTGGTCGGGATCATCACCGCTGGCGCCCTGACGAGAAACTTCTCGGTGGCGATCCGTGATCACAAGCACGGCGACGGCTATCAGCGCCCGGTCTCCACGACGCGCGTCAACAAACTGATGGAGGACCTGCGGAATCACCGCGTGGACCTTCCTACGGCGGTTCTTCTGAACCTCCGGACCTTCGATCCGACTACGCACCTGATCGACTCGGAGCGCGGCTTGATCTTCGCGCCCGGTGGCGCGGAGCTCTACGTGGTCGACGGGCAGCACCGCATCGAGGCGCTCTCGCGCCTGATAAGGGGCACGGGCGGCGACGCATGGGCTGCCTACGAGATTCCGTTCGCCTGCATGCTCGGCGCGAGCGAGACGGAGGAGCTAGAGCAGTTCTACATCGTGAACTCGACCGCGAAGTCGGTGCGCACCGATCTCGCCTTCGACCTGCTCAAGCAGCGCGCGGAGGCGGACCCCGAGGCGATGAAGGGAATCATCGAGAGCGGCCAGGACTGGAAGGTGACCGGGGAGAGGCTGGCCGAGGCCCTCGCGGATACCGACGTATGGCGAGACCGCATTCGGTTCCCGGGGATGGAGAAGGAGGCAACGACCATCAACGACTCCGGGATGGTGAACTCCATCAAGCCCCTGCTCGCGACGCCGTACTTCGGCGCGCTCGACGAGCGCAACCAGGTGAAGATCCTGGACGCGTTCTGGCGCGGCGTCCGCGTGGTGATCCCCGAGGCGTTCAACGACCCCGGCTCATCCACCATCCAGAAGGTCACCGGCGTGCAGGTGCTGCACTTGGTGCTCATCCCCGTAATCGAGTACATCCGCTCGATCGGCGCGTCCGTGCTCGACGCGGACTCCTACGCGGACGTGCTGCAGGAGCCGTTGACAAGACTCCAGGAGACCACGGCGAGCGAGTCGATCGTAAGCGGCGCGGAGTTCTGGCGCGCTGGCCCGGAGGGCGCCGCTGGCTCGTTTTCGAGCAACGCCGGTCGGCGTGTTCTCACCGCGCGGATCCGCGGGATGCTCCCGCAGCCCGAGATCTCGTAGGGCTGGTCCTTATGTACGAGATCGATGTGCTGAGCGCTGGCAACGAGAAGTGCGCTGATGCGATCACGATGCGTTTCACACGGGCGGACACCGGAGGCGTAGCCCACGTGGTGATCGATGCGGGGTGGCAGGACGACGGCGACAAGGTGGTCGCGATGCTCGAGCGCTACGGCGCTCCCAAGGTGGACCTCGCCATCGTGACCCACCCTGACGGCGATCACATCGGCGGCATGGCGAAGGTCTTCGAGCGCTTCGCGGTCGACATCTTGCTGATGCACCGCATCGATCAGCGCGGTGGAGACGAGCTGACTGGCGCCGACGCCGTGCAGCAGCTCGCGGAGATGGCGGACGCGCAGGGCACCGAAGTGATCCAACCGGAGCCGGGGCAGACCTTTGGCGGTGTGCTCACCGTCCTCGGGCCGAGCGACGAGTACTACAAGGAACTCCTCGAGGAGCAACTGAGGGCAGGCCCGGTGGCCAAGGCTCTCAAGCTCGGCGCAGAGCTGCGAGAGGCGTTCATGCCTCTGGCAGATCGTCTGGTCAAATGGTTGCCGATGGAGGAGGTCCCGTTCGATGACGGTCCGGGATGTGGCCCGCGTAACAACTCGTCCGTGATCACCCTCCTTCAGGTCGACGGTAAGCGGGCGCTGTTCACGGCAGACGCCGGGGTACCGGCGATCAACGCCGCTCTGGATTACGCCACAGCGAACGGACTCAACGCCTTCGTGCCGGACTTTGTGCAGATCGCGCATCACGGAAGCCGTCGCAACGCGTCCACCGAGCTGTTGAATCGGCTCCTCGGACCGATCGGAGAGAACCGCGTCGGGAGCGCGTGGGTAAGCGTCGTCTCCAAGACCGACCCGAAGCATCCCGCCGGTCGAGTCGCCAACGCGTACAAACGTCGCGGCTATCCGTACTTCTGGACGCCAGACATCATCGGCTCATTGTGGTGGGCCAGTCCTGACGCCCCGCCCAGGCGCGACTACGGACCTGCGCCCGAAGGACCCACGCTAGCGGAAGCCGACGATGATGCCTGATGCGTATACGCGCAAGGCGCGCCTTGCGCCGGCGGTGCTCGTGGGGATCCCAGGCGTCGCGCTGGTCGTGGCGGGCGCCGTTTCCCCCGACACCGTGCTGCGCGCACTAGGCCTCTGCTTGGGTGCCCTCGGTATCCTCGTGGCGATCTTCGTGCGCGATCTTGGTCGTCGCATCCAACCGGCCCTGTGGCAGAGTTGGGGTGGACCGCCGGCCCAGGCCCGCCTGCGGTGGACCGGCGGAGAATCGGCGGCTGTGGATCGCCTCCACCGGCGAGTCGAAGCCGTCACCGGCGAGCCGCTACCGGATCAGATCACGGAGACCGCTGATCCCAAGGACGCCGACCGCCGCTACGAGGACGCCATTGCGGTACTCAGAGAGCGCACGCGTAACGGGGACACGTTCCCCCTGGTGGCCGCTGAGAATGCCGATTACGGGTTCCGCCGGAACACGTTTGGGCTTCGGCCGTTCGGCATCGCCGTCAGTCTGATCGGCTTCGTCGCCAGCATCGTGTTCCTCGTGGTGGGTTCGGGGTCATCGCGCGTTCCGCAGTGGGTGGCAGCGACCGTGGTGTGCGCTATCTGGGCACTGTTCTGGGTGTTCGTCGTCAATGGGGAGTGGGTTCGCAAAGCGGCGAACAACTACGCCGACCGTCTACTGGGCGCGGTGGACTTACTCACCAGCGCGGCGGAAGCCAAGCAGTAGTCGGGCCGAGCACTTCCACGTGAAGGCCGAGGTATCCTCACGCCGTGGCGATCGATCCAAACGACCATGACGCGATTGTCCGGGATCTAGTCAGCGCATACCGTCTCGTCATCAACCACGCGATTAGGGTGCGCGTGGATGACATCGGCGAGATGGTCATCACGGACCAGGGAAACGAGCTCGTGCGCGTCTACCCAAACGGTGACGTCGCGTGGGCACAGGCGACCAACGACGGCTGAGAGCTGGCCCTTGTAGCCGGGCCGCGACGCTCCAGCCCGTTGATCCCATCGACCCCGGGCGGATCACCGGGAGGTGACATCCCAGAGCGGCCTCCCGGACGGGATCGAACCCTGTCCGTCCGCAGGATCGCACGACGGAGCGCCAACCGGGAGAACCGTTCCGGCCGGCGCTCACCACCGGCCCACAGCAGGATGAGAGCTCATCCGAGTAGCGCCGAGGCAGAGCAGCAGCAGAGACATACCACAGCCAGTGGAGCCAGTTCCTATTCAGCAGCAGCAGTCACCAGGAGCCAGCAGCGATCTGAGGACCACCCAGCCGCACCAGACCCCACACACCGCCCAGTGTGGGAGCGGCAGCCCACCACGGGACGACGAACGTACTTCTTCTCCTCAAAGGGGGGAGCCTGGCTGAGGCTCCTGCTTCTGGCGAGGAGCAAGCGCGAGCGTCGACCGAGTCAGGACGCTTGACTCGTCCTAAGCGTGCGTCTCGTCTCGGGCGGACGAGCGTGGGTGGGCGAGCTCCCGATCGGCGTGGTCAGTCGCCGAGGATCGTCAGGTCAAGCGACCGCAGGCGCTCTGGGTCGGCCAGGATGTCCATCTCGGCGATCTTGCCGCCGCGGACCATGCACGCCATGACCGAGAACGGCTTGCCGTCCCTGGTCGCCACGAGCCCCGCCGCGCCGTTGATGAGCGCCGGCTGGTAGTCGAGACCGAGCCCCGAGAAGCTACGCGCCCGGCTCGCCACCGCCTTGGCGCCGCGGACTTCCCTCGACCGGTGGGATATTGCGCCGGCGTCGGCCCTCAGCACGACATCGGGGTCGAGCACCGCCACGAGCGCGTCGAAGTCACCTTCGCGCGCGGCCGCGAGGAAGGCGTCGATGACCTCCCTCTGCCTGCCTAGATCGGCGTCCGGCGGCGGAGCGGCGCCAGAGACGCGACGACGAGCGCGGCTTGCGAGCTGCCGCGCGGCCTCCGGCGAGCGATCGAGTATCGTCGCCACCTCGTCGAAGGGCACGGAGAACATGTCGTGCAGCACGAAGGCGAGCCGCTCAGCTGGACTGAGCGTTTCGAGCACTACGAGGAGCGCCAGGCCGACCGAGTCGGCGAGCAGTGCCTCGTGCTCGGGGTCGGTGCCATCGGCCCGGTCGACGATCGGGTCGGGCACATGCGGGCCGAATTGCTCCTCTCGCCGTGTGCGCCGCGAGCGCAGCATGTTCAAGGCGACCCGCGCCACGACTGTCGTGAGCCAGCCGCCGAGGTTCTCTATCTCGTCCGCATCGGAGCGGCTGAGCCTGAACCACGCGTCCTGCACGGCGTCGTCAGCCTCGCTCAGCGAGCCGAGCATGCGGTAGGCCACCGCCCGCAGATGGATACGGTGCTCCTCGAAGCGCTGTGCCAGCCATTGCTGATCGTTCATCGGTGATCCTTTGTCGTGGTGTGGGCCCACGTCACCCTGACCCGACGGAGGCTGTCGATGTGACAGCCGCTCGGCATCTAGTTACCCCTGGTCCGCCGGATCGATGCAGGACTGCGGGTGAGCGCAGCCCACCTCAGCAGGTCACGTTCGGCATCCGCGCTGGGTCATGTGAATAAACAGCCCATCCAAACGCGAGGTGGTTCAAATGACGACATATCCGCACACGCGCGCACAAGACCCCCCAATCGCGAGAGCAGGACGGGTTCCCTCGCCAGTGGCTCCGAGTACCGGCGACCTCGCCTTCGGGTTGATCGACGCCTTCTCCGGCGCGGGGCTCGCATTCATGAGCTTCTTGGCCGCCGTCCCGGGCCTCCTTCCCGCCGTGATCCTGACGGTGCTGCTCATCGCGCCGTTGTGCGTCTTGCTGTTAGTTGTAGGCGCCGCCGCCGGTCTCGTCCTCGGCATCCTTCGAGTGGCGGCGTGGGCACTCGCGTTCGCGGCCTCGCGGGTCGGGCGCGTGCCCCGCGCGAGGCTGAGCGTCTCACGACCGCCGCACAACACGCACGCCCCGGTCCCGCCCCTAGTCCACACCGGTTTGTAGCTTGCGCCCCGCGGATGAACTTGGCCCTCCGAGCCGGCAGCTGAGCGTCCGACTGGGAGGCTCATGTGGTTTCATCGATGGACCGGGACGAACTCGCCGCAGAGCCGCGCCCACGACGGTCGGACAACCCCTATCGGCGTGAGAACGGTCGGCCCGCGGACCCCGCCCGGCCCTCGGAGCCGCGCGCGCAACTCCGGCCGTCCGACTCGTCGCTTGTCACGTTCGTGTATCGCCTGGTGTCATCGGGGTAGACCCGCGGTATGCGCCCCGACGGCCAGCCAGACCGCCCTCGGCGTCTCTTGCGGGCCCACGAGAACCTCAACCGATTGGAGGACCACCATGCAGCCACGTATCGAGAACCCCGCGGTGACTGTCCCCGGCGCATTGGCGGCGTTTCAGAAGCTCGGGGCCGCAATCAAGCAGTCCGATGTGCCGGAGACAACGCTGCAACTAGTCGAGGCGCGCGCCAGCCAGATCAACGGGTGCAGCGTGTGCCTGGACATGCACTCCCGCGAGCTGAAGGCTCTTGGCGAGCCCGACGAGCGCATCTTCATGGTCGGCGCCTGGCGGGAGGCTCCGTACTTCAACGATGCCGAGCGCGCCGCCCTGGCGCTGACCGAGGCCACCACGCGGCTCGCCGACAACTCCGATCCCATCCCCGACGAGGTGTGGGAGGAGGCAGCCAGCCATTACGACGAAACTCAGCTTGCCGGGCTCGTACTCGCGATCGCGACGATCAACGCCTTCAACCGCGTCAACGCCGCCACGCGGCAGATCACCGGCGAGTGGGTCGCCCAGTACATCCAGCCGAGCCAGCCCGCCGCCCAAGCGGCCTGACCACCGATTCCGTCTGCCCTGGTCATCAGGCGTGCGGGTGAGCGGTGGCGTCACGCACCGCTCACCCGCGTCGATTGCTCACGACCGTCCTCGATCCAACGATCGGGTTCCCCCGTACGGGGCCGTTATTCCCGGGTCGCGGGACGGACGACCGACACGTAGCGATACACCGCCTCCCCGGAACGCTCGCGTCAGATCTCACCCGCTTCGACCAGCGCCCTCAGCCTTTCTAGGCTCTGTCTCTCGTTGGGTTTTCGGATAGTTCAGACAAGGGGATCGATCGTCTTGCGATGGTCGTCGATGAGGTCAAACGTGTTGCCGTAGGCCAGGCTCGCGCCACCGAACTCCCCTGGGAACCCGAGCGGCACACGGCTGGCGTGATCGAGCGCCTCTAGCTCATGCGGCTCGAGGTCGATCTCGACCGCCGCGAGATTGTCAGCGAGCTGGGCCTCGGTCCGCACACCAACGATCGGGATCGTTACTGCGCGTTGCTGCTGGGCTCGCACCCACGCGATCGCTGTCTGACTGGCGCTCGCACCGCGCGCGTGGGCGACCTGGTTGACTGCGTCCGCGATCGCTAGGTTGCGCTCAGACAGGGTCCTCTGCGCGTACGAGCCGCCAATGCCGGCCACACGACTGTCGGCGGGGCGCTCGCGATCGGAGCCGTAACGGCCCGTGAGCAATCCGCCCCCGAGCGGTGCCCATCCGGTCACGGCGAGATCGAGAGCGCGTGCCATCGGCAAGAGCTCGCGCTCGACGGTCCGCTCGACCAGGCTATATGGAACTTGGAGAGCACAGAACGGGGTCATGCCGCGCTCCTCGGCGAGGGTGACGGCTCGGGAGACGATCCACGCCGGCGTGTCGGAGATGCCGACGTAGAGCACCTTGCCGGCGCGCACAAGGTCGTCCAGCGCGCGTATGACCTCCTCGACCGGTGTGAATGCGTCCCAGATGTGCACCCAGTAGAGGTCGATGTAATCCGTCCCGAGTCGTTTGAGGCTCGCGTCGATCGCGCTGTGCAGGCTCTTGCGATGCGAGCCACCGGCGTTGGGGTCCTCGGGGTCGGCGCTGACGGTGTACTTGGTTGCCAGTACCCACCGGGCACGTTCGGGACCGATCACCTCGCCGACGATCCGCTCGCTCTCGCCCGCGGCGTAGTTGTTCGCGGTGTCAATAAAGTTCCCGCCCGCTTCGGCGAAGCGCTTGACGATCCCGGACGCCTCCTGCGGCGATGCACCCCAGCTCCCGCGGCTATCTCCAAACACCATGGCCCCGAGGCAGAGCTCGGAGACTCGCAGGCCGGTGCGCCCCAGCAGTCGGTAGCGCATCTCAGGCGAACAGCTCCGCGGCGGCGGCGACGATCTGCTCGTGCGGAACATCGCGCAGGTGTTGGCCGATGTTCCAGCGGTGGCCGAAGGGGTCCTGCAGCTGACCGTGCCGGTCGCCCCAGAACATGTCCGCAAGCGGCTGGCGGACCTCAGCCCCAGCCGTTATGGCCTGCGCGAACACAGCCTCGGCGTCGGCTACGGCGAGCGCCAGGACGACTGGCGAGCCGCCGATCGTGGGCGGCGCGAGCACACCCATCTCGGGGAACTCGTCAGCGATATGCAAGACGCCGTCGCCGATGCGTAGCTGTAGCGACATCAGCCGGCCGTCAGGTGTCGGGATTCTGCTGAGCTCCTCGGCGCCAAAAGCGTCGCGGTAGAACGCGCCGGCGCGCTCGGCGCCCTGAACAACGATGTGTGGAGTGATTGGCATCCGACCACGATACGCACGCGACATCGGACGGTCTTGAACGTTCTTGCGCCTAAGATCGCCCCGTGGCGAACGAGCAAGTGCGGATGTGGCGACCCGTCGAC
>CAVTWF010000002.1:0-474076 GCA_963738355.1 uncultured bacterium | reverse complement strand
GCTGCTGAATGGCGGCCGACGCTGGCCAAGCTGATGATGCAGAGCAGCCAGCCGGCGAGTACCGCTGTCTCTCCGGTCTTCATGTGCTGATCCTGCGGTTCTCCAGGATGCACGATAAGGCCGACACGCACGAGACGCTGGTCGGCGCGCTCTCCGCCAGCCCGTTCGGACCGGACGTCGTCTGCGTCGTCCAAGTCGCGCCTATGCCGGCGCCGACAGCAGCACAACCGCGGCCACGATCGTCACGAGGAAGCGGATCATCTCGTAACGCCACTGACCCTTCTTCGACCGGAAAACGCTTCTGGGACGCTGACCGCAGCACACCGGCTCGAGCCGACACCCGCGCAGCTGATCGCTCCGCAACTTGTGGAAGAGGGGTTCGAAGCAAGTCGCCGGGCGCTGCTGTTTGCGCTTGGGAGCGGCCGCGCACACACAACCGGCGAGCGCCGTGGCCTCGCCCGCCCCGACCACGCCCGTCAAATTGTCGACCGGTGGGCCTCACTATGCGCGTTTGCCGCGGTCTGCACGGTAATTCACGCTCCTCGCGGAGCAGCGAGGGTCAATGCTCAGCGACATGGCAGGTGCAGGTCTCCACGGACCGCGACGGGTATGCCGAGCCGCCCACACGGGATCAGAGCAGAACCCGCGGTCACGTAGTGCCAGGTCCGGCGAGCGCGGTGCACGATGACGACGCCGTTGAACCCCCAGCGGCCGCACGAGTGCCCGGCGTACCCGTTGAAGTCGACGTCGGCCCAGTTGCCGCCGTCCTTGGTCGTCACCTCGGCCAGCAGGCACCGCTGCGGGATGCCACCCGACAACTGCGGGGCCGCAGCTCGCTCGATCGCTGTCCGAGTACTGCCGGTCGCGACTCGACTCGCGACAGCGACCGCTGGCACGATGAGCCCGAGGGCAATGATGATGGTGATGATCCGCTTCACGATCTGCTCCCGTTGTTATGAGTTCCTCAGAATCTCTATTGTCCGGTCACCGCAAAAGCGGTGCACGCGCTGGCTGCTCGTAACCAGCGGCTAGAGCTGTATGCCGTCGATTTCGTTCGCATGCACCCAGAGCGTCGTCCCGTACTCGTGCACCCTGATTCGCCGGCCCTGCCAGCAGCCGTAACCCCCGCCGGTGGCAGCGGCGCAGGACCAGCCTCCGGGGAAGCGTGTGTAAATCCCTGAGATGGCTCGGGTCTCATGCAGTGCCCCTTGCCTTCGCCGGTCGCCTTTATCAGGCTGCGCGCCTTGCGGCAGGAGACCGAGCCGCGCGACACGATGATCTTGTACGGGATGCCCACTGGCAACCCAGGCGTAGGGGAGCGCGTTCCAGGCTGGACACGCTCGGTGCCGCACGATCGTTTAGCTGCTGCGGAGGTCGCGGCCACCCCCGTGAGCTCATCAGCGATGGAAGGGGATGACGGCTCCGCAGCCGTGCTCGCACGGCCAGTGACGGTGTACACCTTGACGGTTGCAAACGGCGCTTCCCGAACACAGCCTGCGACGCCGTCATGCTCTCCCGCGACATGGCGGGCGCAATCCCAGCCTCCAGCGAAGCTAAGGCTGCATGCTGTCCCCCGATTGGCGCAATACCCAGGTGTCGCGTGGCGAAAGTACGCGCGCATCAAGCTGTGAGCTTTATTACACGAGACCCCGTGCAAGACGAATCGCAGGGTGACACCCGTGACGGTTTCGTTTGAGCACGCGGCCGCGATCCTGCCGCCGCCGGTCGCCAGCGCGCCCGCGCTCGTGAACGCCAGCGCCAACGCGACGACGATCCCAACGGGGATGAAACCTGGTCTCCAGCTTTGCCGCATATCGATCACGCTCTCATTGCCGGTTGGGCGACACGAAAGGAAGGGCTCCTCCGCGTTCACATTTCAAGAATCTGGGCGAGCCTTGTCGCTCTCGCGCGTGGCGCTTTCTTGAGCAACGAGGCGATGATCCGCTCCAAGTAATCGTGGGCCTTCTGCCCCAGCTCGCGCAGTACCTCACGCGGCACACGGAACAGCGAGCCTAATGCTCAGCGACATGGCAGGTGCAGGTCTCGTTGGACCGCGACGGGGATGCCGAACCGCCCACACGGCAGCGGAGCAGAGTTCCGAGCAGCCTCCATGACGTAGTGCCAGCGTCCGTGAGCGCGGTGCAAGATGACCGTGGCCCTGAACGCCCAGAAGTCGCACGAGCGATTGGGGCCGTTGAAGCCGACCTCGGCCCATTTGCCGCCGTCCTTGGTCGTCACCTTGGCGTACAGGCAGCGGTCCGGGATGCCGGGAGGCAACTGCGGGGCCGCAGCTCGGTCGATCGCATTGCGAGTACTGCCGGTCGCGACTCGACTCGCGACAGCGACCGCTGGCACGATGAGCCCGAGGGCAATGATGATGGTGATGATCCGCTTCATGATCTGTTCCCGTGCTTTCGAGTCCTCACAATCTATGTTCGGTTAATACAAAGGCCTGCATGGGTTGGCGGCGTCCGCGCTCGCCGCTGCCGTGAGCGTGAGGCTGACCAGAAGCGCGGCGAACAGGGCGACGATGCGCCGCAGGGCGTGGAGTCGCCACTCCTCGCTGGTGCTTTCCTTCCTATGCCGCTTGCTCATCCGCATCTTGATGCTGTCTCCATCCTCACGTCGCTCTCCTTGCTTGAGGTCACGTGCGATTCGACCCATGGCTCCTCGCCGCGATTCCTTGTCTTTTTGCTGTCCGGTCCCGCCTCGGGCGAGAAGACCGCGCGCCTATTCGTGAGCACGCGCGCTGTTTTTCGACAGCGATTAGCGCTCCGCGCCCGAACACGGGAAGCCAGGCGCGATAGCCTCTAGCCCCTTTCTGGACCCCCGAGCCAGGACAGGTCCTTTCTCTGACGGCGTTTCTGTCGCTCGTGGACGAAACGTGCCCGTGAGGTCAGGTGGCCTTGCCTCCCAAAGACCTGCGCGAGATATCGAGCAGTCGCGGCCGATAACGGCCCTACGAGGAGCTTACTCCCTTTTCGGGGACCAAACCGATGAATTCCTGCGCAAACCCGCCCGGGCGTGATCGGCCGCGACGCCGGGCAGGTGGACGCTCGCCGCGCGCTCCTGCTTCCCGACTCCGAGCTACCACCCCGGCCACGCTCAAAGCTGGCTCCTGCTTTGCCGGGCGCAAGCGAGAGTGCAGACGCCGATGCTCCAGACGATCGGAACGGACGAACCCGGGCGTCTCTTCGGCCGGCGGCCGCACGCCTGCTTCGACGGACCGGAAGTCTCGGCGCGGCACCCGCCTACTTGAGGATTGACAGCGTCGGAAGACGACCTCGTCGACCCAGACGCCATCTGACGTCCTCGCTGCAAGGGTGTCTGCGTCTCTCTTTCGGCGGATGCGCCTAGTTCAGAGCTTGGCCCACCCGGACGAGCAGAATAGTCCCGTGACCGATCACGGGATGCCCCTTCGCGAGGAGGACCTCGATGGCGACCCCCTGCTCCAGTTCGCGTCCTGGTTGGGAGAGGCCGGGGCAGCGGGTGTTCGGGAACCCGGGGCGGCGGCCCTCGCCACCGCCTCTGCCGACGGCGTCCCGTCGGCGCGCATGGTGCTCGTCAAGGCCTTCGACGCGCGCGGCTTCGTCTTCTACTCACACTACGCCAGCCGCAAGGGGCTCGAGATTGCGGCCAACCCGCGCGCCGCGCTGCTCTTTCATTGGGATCCGCTCGGGAGGCAGGTGAGAATCGAGGGACCGGTTGAGCGCACGAGCGCCGCGGAGTCGGCGGCGTACATTCGCTCGCGACCCCGCAGCAGCCAGCTCAGCGCGCTGGCCTCGCCGCAGAGCCAGAGGCTCGAGAGTCGCGGGGAGCTCGAGCGCCGCGTGGATGATCTTGAGCGCCAATACGCTGATCGTGAGTTGCCCATGCCGAGCGACTGGGGAGGGTTCCGCCTCGCCGCGGAGACCTTCGAGTTCTGGCAGCAGCGCCATGATCGACTGCACGACCGGCTGCTTTACCGCCGCGAAGGTGACGGCTGGGCGGTCGAGCGCTTGGCGCCATAGCTCAAAGGCAAGCCGCCACTGCGGTCATCACGCACGGGACGGACACGGGTAGTCAGGCGGGACTCTGCTCCGCGATCGCATCAACCCGCTCGGGATAGAACGCGACGTGCCCCTTGATCTCCGCGACAGCCGCGAAGGGAGCCTCGTAGGTCCACACCGCGTTCACTGACTTCCTGCCGCCGATCGGGACGCTGTAATAGCTGGCGTCGCCCTTGTATGGGCAGTACGTGGCGTTGTCCGTCGCTTCCAGCAGCGACATGTCAACGTCGCTGAGGGGGATGTACTGGACGGGCGAGTAGCCAGCCTCGCGGAGCGTCAAGGCCTGCGTGGTGTCGGCGACGACTCGCCCCGCGACCGTGACGAGGACCCGCGCCGGATTCAGCTCGATCGTGATCGGATGATCGGGTCCGGGATGCTTTACATGCATGTCTGCCATCGCCGCCTGCTCTCTGTCGTGGTCCTCTGAGGCCAAACCCGAAGCTCGGATTGGGGGGGGGGAACCCTCAACGCTAGAACCTGACGCTGCGGCGGTCGGGTTCCCCCGTGGTGCGATTCCGCCGAGATCGCGCTCCGGTCGCGGGCGGAGCGCGCCAGTCAGCGCGTGGTGTCTTGAATGGCGCCCCCGCGTCGTCTTAGACCTGCGTCGGCACCGCGCTCAGCGCCTCGGTGATCACCTCGGCGACTGGCCCAGGGTGGGAGATCCTCACAGCGTTGGAGGCGCCGGGCACCTCCATCGTCTTCGCCCGCACGCGCGTACGCGAAGCGTTGGACCTCCGGGTGGATTGCGCAGTCCTGTGTGGGCAGAACAGCCCACGACGGCTTCGTCCTCCAGGCCGCCGCGGCGGCGGGTTCTTTGAAGGCCGTCGCGGAAAGCGGACCCTGCTGCACCGGGGCGCATCGCCGGCGGACGGCGGCTACGGGACGATCACCGCGGTGCCCTCGAAGCGCCCGGCCCGCAGGTCCGCAAGGGCCTCCTCGGCGCGCTCGAGCTCATAGATCGTCACGGTCGTCCGGATCGGCACCTGCGGCGCGATCGCGATGAACTCCTCGCCGTCGCGGCGAGTCAGGTTCGCGACCGACCGGAGCTTGCGCTCGTGATAGAGCAGCTCGTAGGGGAACGAGGGTATGTCGCTCATATGAATGCCGGCGCAGACGACCACTCCGTCGGGCGCGAGCACCTCGAGCGCCTGGGGGACGAGCGGGCCAGCAGGCGCGAAGATGATCGCGGCGTCGAGCGGCTCGGGCGGCGCTTCGTCGCTCCCGCCCGCCCAGGAGGCGCCGAGGCTACGCGCGAAAGCCTGCGTGCGCTCATCCCCGGGGCGTGTGAACGCGAACACCTGCCGTCCCTGGAACACCGCGAGTTGGCAGATCATGTGCGCGGCCGACCCGAACCCGTACAGCCCCAGCCGCTGCGCGTCGCCGGTGAAGGTCAGGGCGCGGTAGCCGATCAGCCCGCCGCACAGCAGAGGCGCCGCTTCCTGGTCCGAGAGCTCTTCCGGCAGCGGTAGGCAGAAGCGCTCGTCGGCGACGGTGAGCTCCGCATATCCGCCGTCGATGTCGCGCCCGGTGAAGCGGCCGTTAATGCAGAGGTTCTCCCGACCGGACGTGCAGTACTCGCAGGTGCCGTCGGTCCAGCCCAGCCAGGGGACGCCGACGCGAGCGCCGTCTGGTGTCGTCGCGACGATCTGATGGCCGAGCACGACCGGCAACCTGGTCGCCGGTATCTCCGCATCGCGCAGGTGCAGATCGGTCCGACAGACGCCGCAGGCGTGGACCTCCAGCAGCAGTTGCGTGGGGCCGGGCTCCGGGTCGGAAAGCGTGGCGAGCTCCAGCGGCTGGCGCTGGCTTTTGAGGATCACCGCGCGCATCTTCGTAATGATGCTGCATCGGCACCGTCGCCGGAGCCCCAACGAGAAAGCAATCAGCCCACGCCGCTAGATGCTCCGACGGGCCGCAGCACGCTCGCGCATCGCGAGCGGCTTGTCGATCGCCCATGGTGATCCGGCGACCGACGTGCCGACAGGAACTTCGCGGATCGACGCGCATCTGCTCGCGGTGGGCGTCAGCGCTGACCCACCAATTTGCAGGACTTTTGTGACATATCGGCCCTGATCTGGACGTCCCTGAAAATCGTGGTGTCCCCGGTTCGATTCCGGGTCTCGCCATTCTCTTTGCCTGCTAAGAGGATCTTTTGCCGGGATGAGAGTGACCCGAACCACGAGTCCGGGGCGCCACCGCGCGGACGATGTTGATCGTGCCTCGCAAGCGCCGCCCCCGGCCATCCCCCCGAGCGAAAGGCAACTGACAAATGAGTGACGAGGCACGCAATGCAGCGGCCCACCGAGACGGCGACCCCCGACCCGCGGCGATCTCGTTGGCGACGGCTGAGATCTTCGCGCTGCAAGGCGCCAGATCCGCGACGATATCTGAATCCGCGGGCCGCGCGACGATGTTCTTGGGCGCGGTCTCGGGCGGCCTCGTCGCGCTGGGCCTGGTTGCCACTGCGACGCATGTCAGCACCGCGTTCTACGCGTTCGGGCTTGTCCTCCTGCCGACCCTCGCGTTCGTCGGTTGGGTGACCTACGAGCGTGTGTTGCGCACTGGCATCGAAGACCACGATTACGCCCGAAGGATGGCGCGTCTGAGGGCGTTCAGCTTTGACGCGGCGCCCGAGCTTGCTGCCTACATGCCCCGAACCACGTTGCAAGACCGTGTACACACAGGCGGGCTCGCGGGGGCGCGCAGGGCCGGTTATCGCACGGTCGCGGGAATGGTTGCCGTCATCACTTCGGTCCTTGCCGGAGCGACCGCGGCGTTGGTGGCCGCACTCGCCTCCTCGCACTCGCTGCCAGCCTCGATCGTGGCCGGGGCGATCGTTGCGATCGTCGCCGTGGCTGCACTGATGGAGCACCAACTGTCGGCTTGGCTACGGTACGAGGTGGAGAGCGAGGACGCGTCCGACGTGGCGTCCGAGTAGGAGAATCCTCCATCGCTGCGCACAGATCCGTTGCGCATTCGCTTGCGTCTGGCTCCTGTGTCGGCCAAGCGGACCTTAACGCGGCCCGCTGCGAACCCATCAGAGCCCGAGTTTGCGAACGCCTGTCTCGTCGAAGCCGAGGTGGTGACCGACCTCGTGACGCACAGTCTGGATGACATGCAGCCGGAGGCGTTCGGGATCATCCCCGAAGTCGCGCACTAGTGTGTCGCGAAAAATCAGGATCTCGTCTGGCACGCCGCCGCCCCCGAAGAAAGGCTCACCACCCAGCCTGGAGCCGACGTACATGCCGTAGGCGTGGTTCTCGTCACCGCGGTCGGAAACGACGATCGCTACGTCCTCCAGCGCACGTTGGAACTCGACCGGCAGCTCGTCGAGCGCTGAACGAACGAGTTCCTCAAATTCCTGCTCGCTGTAATGCCTGTGTTTGCTCATGGCTTCGTGATCGCGCCGAGCGTTGCTCACCCGCTGCGCTCGCGAGCGCAGCCTATCTCCGCAATTCTCGAGACGGGCTCACTGAAGCTGTAGCCGCCGCCCGCGCTCCAGCTTCAGGGCGTCCAGCCGGCGACTGGCTCGCTCGGCCTCGCGGCGATTGGGTCGCCGACGCGTGCCTCGTGCGGCGCCGCGATCAGGCAGTATCACCGGCAACAAGCGGCGTCGGGGTCGGATCCGGTTCGAACGCCGCGCCAAGCCCTACGAGTCGTCGGACGGAGAGGAAGGAATGGATCTTCAAGAGACGCTGGAAAAGGTTGTGGAGCTCGCCCGAGAGGAGCTGCACGTAGTCCGCAAGCGTGCCGAGGAGAAGACGCCGGCCCGCGACCACGGCAAGGACTACCACGAGGCCGAGGCGGCCGCCGACCGCCTGGATCACTATGCGCACCAGCTCTACCGGCTCCACGACGCCGAGTATCGCGACGGCTGGAGGCACCACAGCGCGGGCGATCGCGACTAGCGTCTGCGGCGCCGGGCGCCTCGGGCCTTGCGAGCGTGGCCGCCCGTCGCAGAGCGTGGCCAGAGGCCCTCGGCGTGCCGTCGCCCATCGCAGGATGGTGGTCGCTATGTGCGCAGTTGCCGTGCATCGGGACCGCAGCGCATCCTTCGTATCCGCGCCCGTTCTACGCGACGGCCGGTCACAGTGCGGTGACAGGGCGCGGCTTGGTGAAAGCGGGTCAGCTGACTTCGTACTTGACGTGTGTGACGCCGGGTGCGTCGACGGCCCGGATCTGCTTGAGCTTGAGCGTCCCGCGGTCGAGCCCCTCGAACAGGCGAGCGCCGGCGCCGAGGATCAACGGCGCGATCGAGACGTCCATCTCGTCAACCAGCCGTGCGGCCAAATACTGGTTGACCACAGACGCGCCGCCGGCCAACCAGACGTCGCGTCCCCGTGCGGCGTCCTTGGCCTGCGTGAGCGCCGACTCGATCCCGTCGCTGACGAAGTGGAAGGTGGTGCCGCCCTCCATCTCGAGTGGCTCACGCGGGTGGTGGGTGAGCACGAATACGGGATGGTGGTAGGGGGGATCCTCGCCCCACCAGCCTCGCCAGGACTCATCCGGCCAGGGACCACGAACCGGCCCGAACATGTTGCGGCCCATGATCGTGGCACCGACGTTCGTCCGACGCTCTTCGACCACCGCAGAGCTGGCGTTGACGTCGCCTCCCTGCTCGCCGTGCATCTCCCGGAACGCCTCGAGCGGGAAGAACCACTCGTGCAGCTCCATCCCGCCGACGCCGAGCGGGTTCTCCTCGGTCTGCTTTGGGCCGCTGACGTAGCCGTCCAGCGACATGGTGATGCTGAGTCTCAGCCTGCTCATCTCTACTCCTATCCCTTGGTCGCGGGACATCGTAAGCTGCGCCGCCGTGCTGCCGAACCGATCGATCCCGACCGCGACCGCGATCCCGGTGCTCATCTATCCCGATGTGCGCGCTGCGGTGAGTTGGCTGAGCGAGGCTTTCGGCTTCGTCGAGCGCCTCCAGATCGGCGAGGACCACCGCTCGCAGATGAACGTCGGGGAAGGCGGCGCAGTGATCATTGGCGACGTCCGTTACGACCGCGTGCCGCCACGTCCGGGCGAAGTCACACACTCGGTGCTCGTACGCGTGGAGGACGCGAGGGCGCACTGCGAGCATGCGCGAGCCCACGGAGCGAAGATCCTCGAGGAGCCCACCGACCACGTGTACGGCGAGCGCCAGTACACCGCCGAGGACCCCTGGGGCCATCAGTGGACCTTCTCGCAGACGCTCGCCGATGTCGACCCTGGAGACTGGGGGGGGATTCTGCGGCAATGACTCGCCGAACGGATTTGGCGGCGCTCACTACCCTGGGCCTGTGAGCGGCCAGAGAGTGCCCGGCGGGGTGGTGCATGAACTGCCCGCGGACCTGCGTGAGGCGCTGATCGCCAACGCCACGGCACTCGATGCCTGGAAGGACATCACGCCGTTGGCCCGCAACGAGTTCATCTGCTGGGTCGAGGATGCCAAGCAGGAGACGACCCGAGAGCGCCGCATTCGGCGGACCCAGGAGGAGCTGGAGGACGGCCAGCGCCGGCCCTGCTGCTGGCCAGGGTGCACGCACCGCGAGCGCACCGGCAGGTAGCCGGGATGTCCAGGTCGACGATCGTCATGAAGTAGGCCACCGCGAGCAGGGCAAACGCGCGCCAGCGATTGATATGTCGTGTTGCAGGCGTCATTGTCGATCGCTGCCGCGGGGTGCTTGCGGAGAGTGCGTTGGCGCGGTCGCTCTATGACTCGAGCGTCTGCTTGACGACGCCCAACGCCTGCTCCATCAGCTCTGCGGCACGAGCCGCGAGCTCGCTCGGGAGAAAATCGGCGATCCACACGAACAGGCTGCGCTCTGCTCCGTCCGCGAACACCTGAGCCGATCCGTTGTGATGGGTGTATGGCGGGTCGACGATCGACCACACGAGCCGCCGCGCGCCGTCGTCGAGGTCAACCAATCGCTCGCGCAGGACGCTGCCGTTGAAGAACGTGACGATGCGGTCCTCGCCGTCCAATCGGGCATCGGTCGCGAAACCGGGCACGAGCCGCAGGTGCAGCCCGCCCCAATCACGCAACGCGTCCCAGACGCGCTCCGCACGCGCGTCGATCACGATCTCCTTGCGAATCGAAGCCATCGCTGCCCTCCGCTCTGCAGTCGGACCAGTCAGCACTTCGCCAGCCTGATCCCGGTGGTGAGCGAGAACATATAGGCCAGCGCACTGACGCGAGGCGAGTCCGGCGGCCACCGCGCGAGGGCCAGCTGCGAGCTCATGCTTGCGGAGGCAGCCCGAACAGCTCGAACACCGCGCTGCGCAGCACCCTCTCGATCGCGTCGCGCCCGCGGTATCGGCTCGGAATCGGGGGCAGCGCGAGCGTCGCGGTCGGATCGTGCGATCACATTTCCCCGTCTATGCAGGAACTTGTCAACCTCGACTAGCGGTGTCGACGCCGGGGGTGTAGTGTGGCGCCAGGTCGCACTCTCCAAGCGGGTCACGAGATGGCAGAGAGGTGAGCCGAGCATGAGCGTCAATGCGAAGCGTGCGTTGGGCACAGTCGTCGTGGCGGCGGCGGTGGTCGCTGCGATCGGCCTCTACGTGGGGCTCTACCTGACGAACGTGCCCGGCTCGGTCGCGGCTGCGAGCACGCCCGCCGGCGCGCAGCTCTACCTCGCGACGGTGCCGGCCGCGAAGCAGAGCGACCCGCACAACACGTGGGTCTCCTTCTACGCCGTGAACGCGAGCTCGGGGAACTGGCGGCACGACACCACGTACGTCGTGCCGGCGAATGCGCTCGTTCGCGTGACGATCTACCAGTTCGACAGCGCGTCCGGACTGCGCAACCCCTTCATCAGCCAGGTGAGCGGCACCCTCGGCGGCGTCATGACGCTCGATGGGAAGGTCACGCAGGCGATCAATCCCGAAGAAGCCTCGCACGCGTTCGCGCTTCCGCAGCTCGGCGTCTCCGTGCCTCTCCCGGGCGTCGAAGAAGGAGCGAAGAACGCCTGCGAACAGGCGCCGTGC
Organism: uncultured bacterium; assembly: GCA_963738355.1. Classification (GTDB taxonomy): domain Bacteria; phylum Actinomycetota; class Thermoleophilia; order Solirubrobacterales; family Solirubrobacteraceae; genus Palsa-744. The sequence goes on along the minus strand of CAVTWF010000002.1, from coordinate 463,055 downwards.
TCGCTTGCGAACGCGCACCATACGATCTCCTTCGTCTGGCACACGCCTGGCAAGGGCCTCTACCGCTGGCAGTGCTTCGTCCCGTGCGCGGCGGGATTCATACAGGGCTTCGGCGGCCCCATGCAGACCGTCGGCTACATGGGGGGCTTCGTGAAGGTCGTATGAGCGTGCGCGAGAGGAGCTGAGGTGGGATCGCGGCACGACGCGCGCAACATCACGCTGCTGTGGCTGATCGCGAGTGGGATCATGACGCCGATCGTCGTCTACGTGTTCGGCCCGCACCTGCCGCCGGGGCACGGCACGCTGGAGTCCTCGGGTCAGGTCGTTGACAACACCGTGCTGCTCGCGATCGCGACGCCCGTCGCCGCGGGCGTGCTCGTGTTCATCGGCTACTCGCTCTGGGCGTTCCGCGAGCGCGAACCGCAGCTCCAGGCGGACGGCCCGGCGCTGCAGGGCAACTCGAGCGTGCAGTTCTGGTGGCTGGTGGCGACGACGACGACTGTGCTCGCGCTCGCCGCATACGGGACGATCCGGCTCCTCGAAGACGGCGCCGGCGGCGGCCAGGGGCCCGAACCGATCGCGGTGCCCTCTTACCCGCCGGGTCACCCGCCGCTGCAGGTGCAGGTGATAGCCCAGCAGTGGCAGTTCACCTACCGCTGGCCCTCCTACGGAGGCGTCGAGACGCGGCAATTCGAGCTGCCGGCCAACACGCTCATCGAGTTCAACGTCACCTCCCTCGACGTGATTCATTCCTTCTGGGCCTACCAGCTCGGCGTCAAGGTCGACGCGAACCCCGGCCAGAACAACATCGCGTACGTGACGACCAAGGGCCCGCTCGCCTTCAACGTCCGCTGCGCCGAGCTGTGCGGTGTCTGGCACGGCTACATGTTCAACAGCGGGCGGGTCGTGCGGAGGACGAGCTTCGCCGCGTGGATCGCACAGCAACAGCGTCAGTACGCCCCCGCGACCAGGAACCTTACGCCGTACTCGAAGACCTACTTCCCCGAACCACAGAGGCGAGCGGGATGAGCGCGACCGAGCTCACGGGCGCTGCCCTGCGGCCGACGCATGTGCGTGCTCCGCTGTGGCGGCGGCTGATCGGGTTCAACGTGCTCACCGGGATCGTGCTCGGCGTCGGCGGGTGGTTCCTCGGCTACTTCATCGGCACGCAGGTGGGGGGGACGGACCTCCAGCTACTTCTCGAAGACGGCCGGCGAAAACGACATCGCGATCATGCTCGGCTACCTGCTCGGCGTGATCGGCTTCCTGATCGGCCTCGGCTTCGCGAGCTACCCGATCCAGCGGTTGCTCGGGCACCAGCCGTCGCTCGCGGAGCGCGAGTCCCACGAAGCGCAAGGGCTGCTTCGCTACTTCAGCCTGAGCACCGACCACAAGGTCGTCGCGATCCAGTACCTGGTCGGTATCGGGGTGTTCTTCTTCGTCGGCGGGCTGAACGCGATGTTCATCCGCTCCGAGCTACTCCAGCCGAACGTGCACGTCTTCGGCGCCAACCAGTACTTGACGCTCGTGGGCATGCACGGCTCGATGATGATGGGGATCATGACCTCGGGCGTGCTCGGCCCGTTCGCAAACTGGCTCGTGCCGATCATGATCGGCTCGCGTCGCATGGCATTCCCGCGGATCGAGTCGCTCACGTTCTGGCTGCTCATGGCGGCCAGCGTGATTCTGATCACGACCATCTTCTTCGGCGGCTTCCAGACCGGATGGACCGGCTATCAGCCACTCGGCGACCAGGGGACCGCCGGCTACGACGCCTACATCTGCTTCTTCGCGCTCGTCGGCGTCTCGATGACGCTGCTCGGCTTCAACCTAATCGTGACGATCGTCACGATGCGCGCTCCGGGCATGGCCTGGTCGCGCCTGCCGATCTTCGTGTGGGCGGTGCTCGCGACCGCCGGGCTCATGGTGCTCGCGGCGCCGATGCTGATCGCGGTGCTGCTGATGGCGGCGATGGATCGCACCGTGCAGACGGCGTTCTTCATCCCCGGCCAGGGCGGGAGCCCGTACCTCTTCCAGAACCTCTTCTGGGTGTTCGGCCACCCCGAGGTCTACGTGCTCGCGATCCCCGGCTTCGGGATCGTGCTCGAGTTGCTGCCCGTGTTCACGCGAAAGCCGCTGTGGGGCTACCGCCTGGCGGTCGCGGGCATGCTCGGCGTCGCGATCCTGAGCTTCTTCGTCTGGCAGCACCACCTCTTCGTGTCCGGCCTGAACGCCGACCTGCGTCCGTTCTTCATGATCTCCACCGAGATCATCTCGCTGCCCACCGGCTTCATCTTCCTCTGCGCGCTGGGCACGCTCTGGCGCGGTCGCATCCGCTTCACCGTGCCGATGCTCTTCTGCCTCGCCTGGGCGTTCAACTTCCTCTGGGGCGGCGTCTCCGGCGTCTTCCTCTCCGACGTCCCGAGCGACGTGACCACGCACGGCAGCTTCTTCGTGATGGCCCACTTCCACTACACGATCATGGGCGGACTGGTCTTTACGTTCTTCGCGGCGATCTACTACTGGGTGCCGAAGATGTTCGGCGTGAAGCTCTCCGAAGGGCTCGGGAAGCTGCACTTCTGGGTGATGTTCCTCGCCTTCAACTCGACCTTCGCGCCGCTCTTCGCGCTCGGCTTCGAGGGGATGCCGCGGCGCGTCGTCACCTACCCGGCCGAATTTCAGGGCCTGAACGACTGGGCCACCGCGTCGGCGTACGTGCTCGGCATCTCGATGCTCATATTCCTCGGCAACGTCGTGTGGTCGCTCGTCTTCAAGCGCGAGCCCGCCGAGGCCAATCCGTGGCAGTCGAAGTCGATCGAGTGGCAGCTGCCGACGCCCGTCCCGGTACACGACTTCGAGCGCATCCCGGTCTTCGAGGGCGATCCCTATCCGTATGGAGACGGGGTGGCGCCGGTCCCCGCGCTCGCGCCGGCCGGAGGAGGGGCGTAGGCGATGGAGGCCTCCGCACCGCTCGCTGCGAACGTCGAGCCGGAGCCGCCCCAGTGGCAGCCGCGCGCGCTCTGGCTCGGCGGGCGCCTGCTCTGCGGTGCGATCACCTTCTTCTTCGCCGCATTCCTCTTCGCCTATTTCTACCTGCTCGCGCTGAATACAAACGGCCACTTCAGGATCGGCCACGTAGAACCGCCGATCGGGCTGGGCGCCACGATCGCGGGGCTGTTCCTCGTGGGAGCGATCGTGTACCGCCTCGCCGCGCGCCGCCCCGCCGACGTGCTGCTGGCGGGGATCGTCGCGCTCGTCACGACGCTCGCAGCGGTCGCGCTCCAGTTCTACGAGTACACGACGCTCGGCTTCGGCGCCGCGAGCGGCGGTTACGCGGCGGTCTTCTTCGGCTGGACCGCGTGGTACGCGGTGCTCGCGCTCGTCGGCGTCTACTGGATCGAGATCCAGGTCGCGAGCCTGCTGCGCGAGCGGGCCGGCGCGGGCGAACGACGCTCGCGGCGCGAGGGCGTCCCATCGGATGACGACGAGCTGCTGCGCGCCGGGATCGAGGCATCCTCCTTCTACTGGGCGTACTTCGTGACGATCGGCGTCGTCGCGTTCATCGTCCTCTACCTCGTCTAACACGATGAGCCTCACCGACTGGTCCTGGGATCCCGCGCTCTTCTACATCGTGCCCGCGGCGGCTCTGTACGCGCTCGGCAGCCGGCAGAAGGCCGGTCGCCCGAATGCGCTGCAGGCAGCCGCCTTCTACGCCGGCCTGCTCTCGATCGTGCTCGCGGTGGACTCGCCGATCGACGCGTACGCGGATGAACTGCTGTGGATTCACATGCTGCAGCACATCCTCCTGCTCACGGTCGCGCCGCCGCTCATCCTGCTCGGGCGCCCGTGGCCGACGATGTGGCGAGCGCTTCCCCTCGGCTGGCGCACGACCGTCGCGCGCGAGGTTGCGCAGGCACCCGCGAGCGCCCCGCTTCGCGCGCTCGCACGGCCCGCTGGCGGCGTGGATCCTCTTCAACTTCACGATCATCTTCTGGCACATCCCGGCCGCATACGACTTGACGGAGAGCAACGGCGTCGTGCACGCGTGTGAGCACGCGATGTTCTTCTTCTTCGGACTCCTCTTCTGGGCGCGCGTGATCGATGTCGGTCCGCTGCGCCCCCACATCGACTGGCCTGCGCGGATCGCGTACATCGTCGGCGCGATGACCGTCGGCTGGGTGCTCGCGATCGTCCTCGTCGTCGCGCCGCAGCCGATCTACGCGCACTACGCGGCGCTCCCGAGCCGTCCCGGCGGGATCAGCGCGCTGACCGACCAGCAGCTCGCGGGCGGGATGATGTGGGTGGTCGGGTCGATCGCGTTCACGATCGCGCTGCTGGTCGGCCTGTACCAGTGGCTCGCGCCCGAGCCCCCCGCCCGCGCGCTGGTGCGCGGCACGAGCGGCCTGCCCGGCCCAACCGACGGCTCCTCGCCGGCTCCGGCCAATGGCTCGCCGCTGCCCGCCGCCGCGAAGGCGCTCACGACATGAGGAGAACGGGCGCATGACGGTGACGATGCTGATCGCGTCTTCCTTCCTCGCGGGCTCGCTGCTCACGCTGCTCGTGCCCGTCGCGACGTTCATCGCCGTGGCGACGTGGCTCACGCTGGTGGTGCGCCGTTCCGGGGCACGCTCAGGCCCGACGGCCGGCGCCGGAGGAGGCCGCGCGTGAAGGAGGGCGCGCGACGGACGCGCCCGCCCGGCAAGGAGAGTGATGGAGGTCGCAACTGCGCTCGCGGCGCCGATCGGCGCCGCCGCCTCTTGTTCCTGGCCGCGGCCACCTCGGCCGCACTGTGACGCGATGGGCTGGCGAGAGCCGCTCGCCGGCGTGAGAGGCAGCCGGCGGGCCCTGATCACGGCCGCTCTTGCGATCGCCGCGATCGCGGCGCTGCTCGCGGGCACGCTCGCGTTCAAGAACCGGTCGCCCGCCTCCTCGGCTGCCGCGCTCGCGCGCAACGCGACGCTCGACCCGGGCACGCCGCTGCACGGACGGGCCGCCGATTTCACGCTGCGCGACCAGTTCGGGCGAGCGCGTCTCGCTGCACGCCTTCCGCGGCAAGGTCGTGATCCTCGCATTCAACGACCCGCAGTGCACGACCATCTGCCCCCTCACGACTACCGCGATGGTGAAGGCCAAGCGGCTGCTCGGGGCGGCGGGCGGCCAGGTGGAACTGCTGGGCGTCGGTGCAAACCCGGACGCCACCGCAGACCCGCTGGGTGCGCGCGTACTCAGAAGCGCACGGGATGATGCACGCCTGGCACTTCCTCAACGGGCCGCTCGCGGCGCTCAAGCGCGTCTGGCACGCGTACGGGATCGAAGCGCAGATCGTCCAGGGGCAGGTCGACCACACTCCCGCGGTGTACGTGATCGACACTCGCGGCGAGCTCTCGCGCCTGTTCATGACGCAGATGTCCTACGCGAGCGTCGGGCAGCTCGCGGAGCTCTTCGCGCAGGCGGCATCGCAGCTGCTGCCGAGCCACCCGTCGGTGCGTTCGGCGGGCTCCTACGACCAGGTCCCGTTGATCGAACCGACACGCGCCGTCAGCCTCCCGCGCGCGGGCGGCGGCAGCGTGCAGCTTGGCCCGAGCGCCGCGCCGCGCCTGCTGCTGTTCTTCGACACGTGGGACTCCGAGGTCACCGATCTCGCACGGGAACTCGAGGCGCTCGACGGGTACGCGGCGTCTGCGGGCAGGGACGGGCTCCCGGCGCTCACCGCCGTCGACGAGGCGAGCGTCGAGCCGTCGCCCGGCGCGCTGCCGCAGTTCCTCGCGGGACTGCCCCGCCCGCTCTCATACCCAGTCGCGATCGACGCGAGCGGCCGCCTCGCGGACGGCTACAGGATTCAGGACGAGCCCTACCTCGAGCTCCTCTCGCCGTCCGGCCAGTTCCTCTGGTACCACGACGTGAGCGCAGGGGGCTGGCTCTCGAGCGCGGCGCTCGCGCGCCAGATCGCGCGTCGCTCTGGCACGCGCTCCCGCATTCGACGCCGGCCGGCGCAACGGTCCGCACCGCAGCTTGCCGGCTCGCCTCCCGCGCTCGCAAGCGCTGCACCGCCAGGCCGGGCAGCTGCTGGGCTCCGAGCGGGCCCTTGCGGCTCGCCTGCAGAACCTGCGCGGCTATCCGGTCGTCCTCAACGTGTGGGCGTCGTGGTGCGGGCCCTGCCGCTCGGAGTTCCCTCTGCTCGCGAGCGCATCGGTGAGCTACGGGCGCCAGGTCGCGTTCCTCGGCGCAGATGCCGAAGATCAGGCCGCTGGCGCGCGCTCCTTTCTCGCCCACCACGCCGTTGCGTATCCGAGCTATCAGACGAGCGTGGAAGCGCTCGGCTCGCTCGCCGTCTTCGAGGGCATCCCCACCACGATCTTCTTCGATCGCGCGGGCAAGGTGGCCTACCTGCACGTCGGCCAGTACGACGCGCAGGGCACGCTCGATCGCGACATCGAAACCTACGCGCTCGCGAACTGAGCTCCGTCTCATTCTTCTTCGCCGGCGGGTCGGCTCTGCTGTGACGATTCGACGAGGTGGAAGTCGTTTGAGCGCTCGGCGAAGGCGCAGTACGCGTCCACTGTCCCGACATTGCGGACGCTACCTCCGTCCTCGTGGCAGCGGCCTTCGTTGCCGTCGTATTCGCGCATCTCTTCTTCGGTGATCGGCTTGCCGGCCGACTGCACCTGCTGCTGGAGCGCCCCTCGCGAGCCCGCGCGCGGCGCGCTTGTGTGGCGGATCGTCACCGTCAGGCTGCGCGTGGTCTCGGTCGCCGACGAGGCGCCCGCCGCCGCATCCGGCGAGCGCCGCGCTTCCCGCGAGCGCGCCCAGGAGCAGCTTCATCGAGAGCGCACGCCTCATCACTGGAGACCCTACGCGCTTTGGATCGGCCCTCGCGAGCCGGCCTGCTCCCTGTAGCCGCGTGCGGCGCGATCGCCGACTCCTCAACTCGCGGTCCGCGAAGCCAGCATCTCCAGAACGCGCGCCTCGATGAGTCCGCGTGCGTGCCAGTGATCGGCTGGCAGGTCGCTGAGCTCGAGCACCCGACCCGCCGCGTAGCGCTCGAGCACTCGCGGGTCGATGTAGGACCGCAGCGCAACGGCGGGCGTGTTGCCCAGTGCTTCGGCGACAGCCCGAGACGCGATGCGAGTGGCGCGCGCCTCCGCGGGCCGGCGATCGGCGAGAGTCGCCGCGGCGATGACCGTCGCGTTCCAGGTCCTGTACTCCTTGGCGGAGAAAGGTCCTCCGGATTCTGCTCGCAGGAAGTTGTTGACGTCCTCGCGATGGACCCGCGTCCAGCCTCCCGCGCGTCGGAAGGCCAACAGCTCGCGCGGGCCTGAGCGCCTGCGGCGGAGCGTCGCCAACAAGGGGAGAGCATCCGGGTCCGCGATCGCGATCCGCTGGCGCTTGCCGGACTTGCCGACATAGTCGAAAACCGCCTCGTCGCCCCGAACGACCACCTGTTCGCGCCGAAGCGTCGTGAGCCCGTAGTGGTTGTTCTCTTTCGCGTACCGGTCGGAGCCGACCCTGAACAGACCGACGTCGAGCAGGCGCAAGGCGAGGGCGAGAACGGGCTGGTGGGAGACCGGGGCATCGGTCTCGAGGTCTCGGGCGATGCGTTCGCGCAGCGCTGGCTGGGCGATGCCGAATGACTCCATGTCACGGAACTTGACCTCGTCGCGGTCATGGCGCCACGCCGGGTGGTAGCGGTACTGCTTGCGTCCGCGCCGGTCGATCCCCGTCGCTTGCAGGTGGGCGTCCGCGTCCGGAGCGATCCACACCGAGGTCCAGGCAGGCGGGATTGTCAGCGCCTGAATTCGCGCCAGTACGAGCGGGTCGTCGATCTGAGTGCCGTCAGGTGCGCGATAGGTGAACGCGCCAGGTGACCCAGCGCGAGTAATGCCGGGCCCAAAGTCGTGCACCAAGCGCAGCGATTCGTCCCGTTCGCTGGTGGTTGGGTCGCGATCGCCGGGGGCCATGCGGCGCGCCGTGACGACTCACGGGGTTAGCGCGAAAGCTCGGCTCGCTACGCCTCGCCGTGCTCGCGCCTTCTCGTGGCGGCCGCTTTCGCGGCGGCCTCCTGCCGGTTTGTCTGCGGATGAACACCGAGTTCGTGCCAATCGGTCTCGGAGAGATCGACGTCGTAGTAGTCCGCGGCCTTCTCGATGTTCGCGAACGCCAGAGCACGATCGTCATCGGACACGTCGATCACCTGATCGAATCGCGCGACCGCGTTACGAACGTGCTGCGCATCGGTCAACGGCTCCTTCCGCTGCTTGGGAAATGCAAAGACCGTGTCCGGCAGGTCGCTCTGCCGTGTCAGACGGCCGTGCTTCTCGTGTGGTTTCCAGGTGGCCTCCACAGGTGGGTTCATTTGATACCTCCGTCGATGATCGCTGTCCAAAGGTCTCGATGTGCCCAACTCGCGCACTCACGCGCAGTGCTTACGTTACTCTCCGTTGCGCTGCGGCCGGCGGCGGCACCTCGCCCAGCTCGGCGCTTGTGCCGATCTCGATGACCGGGTGATCCGCGGGCTCGAGCCAGCGCAATACGCTCAGGAGCTCCGGAATGTGGAGCGCTACGCAGCCCTCGGTTGGTTCTCCCATCCAGGCGTGCAGGAAGATCCCCGCGCCGGGCGCCTGGTCCCCTGAGATCGTCGGGTTGTCGTTGTAGTCGATCACAGCGAAGTAGGGATAAGCCCTCGTCTCCGTCCACAGCGCCTCCGACCACGCCGCGAAGGCCGGCGTCGAGTCGCATGGCACGTGCATGAAGCGGTTGTACTGCGAGCTGAAGGGGTCCTCGTCCCACCAGTCGCCGCAGACGAGGCGGTGGTAGGTCTCGTGCAGGCCGCCGGGATCCGGATCATTCCCGTAGATGGTGAGGCCGAACGGATACACCCCGGTCGGGGTAGCGTGGTCACCCTCACGGCGCACGTTGCGAAGCTCGCCCGAGCCGATCTCCGCCTGCCACATGCCGAACGCGGCCCTCCATCGCGAGGCGGCGCTTGGCCTCTGGAAGGCGCGGAAGCTCGCGAGGTAATCGGGCGGATCATACGTCGGGCTCGACACGACGACGAGCTGGAGGGCGGAGGCCGGAATCGAGAAGTGTGAGCCCGCGGCGCGCGCGGCAGCGGCCCCGGCGAGCCCCGCCGAGCAGGCTAAGCAGGTCGCGACGAGGACCCGTGCGGCGCCCGCTTCGATCCGGCGGGTGTAGCCGCCGAGCGTCGGCTGAGGCGGGGACATCGGCCAAAGTCTTGCATCACAACCGTGGCGAACAGGCTCTACGAGCGCGCACCCCCGCCCCGCTCGTCGCTAGCCCATCATCTTCATCGAGTGCATGCCTCCGGAGCCCGGGACGACGAGGCCGGGGACCTCGTGGGGCGCGGCAAGGACTCCCACCGCGAGCAATGCGAGAACGCTCGCGGTCGCGAGCTTTGCGGCCAGACGGCCACGGGCCCGTCTTCTCGAACGCGACGAGCAGCGCGATGAGCGCCATCCAGGTGAGGCTCATGACGCCGAGCGCGAAGAGGGCGGCCATCAGCGCCCATGAGCAGCCGATGCACCATCCGCCATTGCGCACGCCCATCGCCAGCGCGTCCGAGAAGCCCTGCCCTGAGACGCCGCGGGGCTCGCCGAGCTGCCCCCTGCATCGTGTGAGATACGCTCGTTTGAGCGGGGTGAACTGATAGGCGGCGGCGAGCGCGAGCACGCCGCCGGAGAGCCACCGCCCGCCATCGTGCCACGCCATGTCGCCGGCGAGCACGCTCTTGCCGAGCTCGAACAGCGCGTACGCGCATAGTCCCGCGGTCGTCCACACGAGCAGGTAGCCAGACGCGAACAGCAGCGATCGTCCCGGGAAGCGCGGGCGCGTGAGCGTCATGTATCCGCCGAGGGCGGGAACGAACGAGGGCAGCATCATCGCCGCCATCATCACGACCCACGAGCCCGTGAACCAGCCGAGCGTGCCGAGGTCGGTGCCGGGGCTTGCGTCCATGCCGGCCATGCGCTCGACCGTCCACCACCACGCGAGGCCGGCGGCCGCGAGCATCGTCGCGAGTACTCCCGGGTGATTGCGCGCGAGTAGAAGCGGCATCACGTGCGCGCGGCGGAGTCCGCGGCCCGCTCGTACTCGTTGTGGCGGCGCAGCCATAGCGCCTCGTCGGCGCGCTCGTCGCGACCCTTCGGTGTGAGGTCGAGCAGCGCGTAGTAGCCCATCGCCGGTTCGAGCCCCCTCGCGGTCGTCACGTAGGTGCGGTACACGGTCCCATCAGATATCGCATATACGCTCATGCCGGGTCCCTCCGCGACATACCCGCCGGGGTCGGTCCCGCACATGCGCGCATTCTGCTCCACGGTGATCGGTATGTCGCCTGCGAGGAACGGTGCGAGCTCCTCCTGCGTGTGGAGGAAGCCGAGGTCGCGGTTGAAGTCGCTGCCGCCGCTCGAGACCCAGCCGATGGTCCACCCCATGCGCTCGCGGTAGTCGAAAAGCTTCTCGAGCGGCGCGCGTGAGGCGAGCAGCAGCGTCGTATCCCTCGCCTTCAGGTGAACGACCTGAGGGTCGAGCGTGTCCGCAATCGATGAACAGACGGGGCACCCACCGGTCCACGATGGTCCGAACATGAAGTGGTAGACCAACAGCTGCGAGCGGCCCTCGAAGAGGTCGGCGAGCCTCTTTGGCCCGTCCTCGCTCTCGAACTCGTAGTCCTTCTCCACCGCGACCCACGGCAGCTGTCGCCGCTTCATGGCGAGCTCGTCGCGGCGGTGCGTGAGCTCCTTCTCTTCCTTCAGCAGCTCGTCGCGCTCTGCCAGCCACTCCTCTTGCGAGACGATCCTGTGCTCTGTCATCGACTTTCCACCTCCTGTGACGGGTGCGAGGGACATATATAGTTAGCACAATGGCTAACGATGCGTTCAAAGCGCTCGCCCATCCGCTGCGGCGCGACATCGTGGAGCGGCTGAGCGGCGGGGCGGCGACCGTCGGCGAGGTGACACGCGACTTCGACGTATCCAAGCCGACGATCTCCCGGCACCTCAGGCTGTTGGAGGAGGCGGGCGTCGTGAGCCGCATGATCGACGGCCGCAACCACCGCCTCGCGCTGCGGCCCGAGGCGCTCGCCGAGGCGTCGGATTGGATAGAAACCCAGCGGCAGCGTTGGGAGCGCCTGTTCGACGTTGTCGGCGAGTACTTGGAGCAAAGGAAGGAGCAAGCGTGAGCGCGGAATCCGGTGAGGTGGTGCACATCGAGCGCACCTTCGCGGCGTCCGCGGAGGAGGTCTTCGACGCCTGGACGAGCCCCGAGGTCATGCGTCGCTGGCTTCACCCGAGGGCCAACTGGGATACGCCGGTGGCCGAGGTCGATCTCCGCGTGGGCGGCAACGTTCGCATCGTGATGCGCAAGCCCGACGGAAGCGAGGCTGAAGCAAACGGCGAGTACACGCTGATTGAGCGCCCGCACAGGCTCGTGATGACCTGGACCTTCGACGACGATTCCGCCAACGAGCAGCTCATCCAGCTGTCCTTCACCGAGTCCGAGGGAAGGACGACGGTGGTGATGGTGAACAGCCGCATCTCGACCGACGAGCGCCGCGACTCCCAGCACGAAGGATGGCTGGGATGCCTCGATCAGCTCGAGGTGGCATTGGCGGCCTGAGAGCCGCGGGAAGCGCGGCTCGAGCTACGAGCTCGCGTGCCGCTGCTCGCCGGGCTCGTGTCGCCTGGCATGCAGTCGGATCGTTGTCCCGAGCCGGCCCGTGCGGATCTGCACCAGGTCGCAGAGCTGGTTCACGAGCCACAAGCCGCGTCCGCCGCGCGCACCCGGGTCGGGTCGGATACGCCCCGCAAGCGGGTCGCTGATATGCCCGGCGTCGCTCACCTGACAGGTGAGCCGGCCGTGCTCGTGCCAGCTGTGGAGCGTGCCAAGGCCGCCACCGTGACGGATGCTGTTCGTCGCAAGCTCGTTGACCGCAAGCACCGCCTCGCCGCATTGACCAACGGTGAGGCCCGCCCTCGACGCGTGTTCGCTCGCCAGCGCCCGCACGCGCGGAAGGTCCTCGGCGTCAAATCGCAGAGACGTGGCATGCGCCGGCGGCTCGGGCAACGGGGCGTCACAGCTCGAGGGCAGCTTCCCGCCCCTGTATGCGGAGCTTGCGCGCTGGCCCTCGCCATCGGAGAGCCACCTGTGCGTCACCTCCGCGTCGGCCACGACGGATGCGTGCACTGAGCTCACGTCGTAGGGACAGAGGAGGTGCAATCGCGTGTCGGCGAACGCGCGGTTGATCAGCGCCTCGTGGAGGATCGCCTCGCGGATCTCCTCTTGCGAGCGCCCGCTCCACACGGGCTCCCCCACGAAGTAGAGCGTCCGCCCCGCCTGCGCGTCCGCCGCCGCCCTGATGGCTGGAATGATGCGAGCGGGGTTCGCGCCGAGCTCAGCCATGTCCGCGAGCTGAACGCGCTCCAAGTCACCGTTGAGCCCTAACCGGATGCGCTCCAATCCGTGGCTGGGCGCTGCGATGACCACGGGCGAGCCGGTCTCGAACGCCTCCCCGATGAAGCGTCTGACGCCTTCCAGGTACTCGCGCTCACCGGAATAGAAGAGGGCAGTGTGCGTCGCGCGCTGACGAAGCCGCGGACGCCGGCAGCGGAACCGGCTCACGGCGCCGAGATCTCCGCGCCGCACAGCGACCCGCTCACGATCGCGGCAATTCTGCGGAGCGTCGCGGGGGGGTTGTGCAGGATCAGCCTCCGCCGGGAGTGGCGGAGGGTCAGGGCGAGCTCCTCGAGGGCTTCGACACCCTTGAGGTCCACGAACCGCAGCCGGACTAGATCGAGATGGATGTTGCCAACGCCGGTGTCGTCCACCACCCTCACGAGCAACGCGCTGTTGGAGAGATCCGCTTCGCCGGCGACCCGGAGCCACGTGTCGCCGTGCTCATCCTGGGAGAGCGGGACGACGCGAAGCAGTCCGTCTGTGCTCACGACCGGGTTCTGCACGAGGCGGTCATGGAGCCGCAGCACCTCATCGATGAGATGCGGCTCGCAGCGCGGGGTCTCGTACTGGCAGAGCCCGACCGCCGAACGCGCCGCGCACAGCTCGCCGACCTTGATCTCGTACTCCACGAGCAGCTCTTCGGGGGGCAGTTCAGTGGACCACTGCTCCCCGGTCGCACGAAAGCCGCTGTAACCGTCGACGCGGGCCGCGTCGATCGCGGCGTTGAGTCCTGCGATCCTCGCCGAGGGGTCAAACGGTGGACCGTCCAGCGAGGCATTCTCTGCGGGCACGACCAAGAGCTGCCCCTCCGCGACGGCCTCTGCCGTCGGGATCCCGCCCGCCTGCAGGATGCCCAGTACGCGCTCGCGCGAGCCGTCGCGCGCGAAGTAGGCGACGCGTTCATGGCGCTGGAGGCCTGCACCGACGAACTCCGTCACGATCTCCTCCTGCATCGCTTGGCCTTCCAGCACGGCACACACATGGTCGCCGCGCGTGATGCCGTCTACCGGCAGGGTTGACACGCTGGAGGGCACGATTGACCTCGCCCCGGGAACTCGACGCTAGCGCGTCGTCCGGCGGCTGGCTATAGGCCATTCGTCCAGCGTCACTGTGAAGCCACCGCGCGAGGGACGGTTACTCGCGCGGCATGAGCCGCTCGACGGTGGGCGGGCGAGGCCTTGACGAATCGAGTATCACGATATATCGTAAACATATCTTGATACTCAACATAGGAGACAACGATGCACGCATATGCAATGGACCCAACAGAACACGGGCGCGGACGGCACGAGAAGCCCGACGTGCGCGGAATGCTGCGCCTCGCAATGGGCGCAGGCGGCCGGGCTCGCCGCCGGCACCGCGGCTACGGGCGGTTCCCGGGCGGCGACGCTGGGGGCTCACCGTTCGGCTCGGGCTCGGGTCGGCCCGTGGCGGGGACGCAGGGCGCGCCGCGGCGACATCCGCACGGCGGCACTGCTGCTGCTCTCGGAGGAGCCGCGCAACGGCTACCAGATCATGCAGGAGGTCGAGGAGCGTAGCGGCGGGCTGTGGAGCCCCAGTCCCGGCTCTGTCTACCCGGCGCTCCAGCAGCTCGAAGACGAGGGCCTGATCCGCGCCGAGGAGATCGACGGCCGCAAGCTGTTCCGGCTCACGGACAGCGGTCGCGAGCAGCTCGAGAGCCGCGATTCCTCGCGGCCCGCGCCCTGGGATGAGGTCGGAGGCGAGCGCGGTGGCAGCAGGATGCAGCTCGGGCAAGCGCTGCGCGACGTTGCTGCGGCTGCCTCTCAGGTCATCCGCACGGGCAGCGATGCGCAGATGTCACAAGCGCAGAAGATCCTGAGCACCACTCGCCGGGACCTCTACAGGGTGCTCGCCGAGGATGGCGAGGAGGGAAACGCAGCGGAGGAGTGACCGTCAGCGAGATCGGTCCGCGGGCTACTTTGCGCTCGCGGGCTCGGTCTCGAGCTCGACGGGCTCGGCCTCGCGCAGGGCGCGCGCGAGGAGCTCACGCAGGATCGCTCGCTCGGCGGGCTGCAACCCACGCAGCACGTCGTCCTCGATCCCCTCTTGGGCGCGCTCTGCGCGCTCGACCGCGCGCCTTCCGTCGGGGGTGAGCTCCACGAGGTGGCGCCTGCGGTCCACGGGATCGCGGCGCCGTGAGCTGTATCCGCGCTCCTCAAGCTCGTTGAGCAGCAGCACGACGTTGTTGGCATCCATGCACAGCGCCTCGGCGAGCTCCTGCTGGAGCACGCCCGTGTGGTCGCGCACGTAGCTGAGCGCCATCAGGTGTCGCAGGTGCATGCCGAGGAGCTGCTCGTCGCTGCGGCGGTAAACCTGCTTCGCGAGGCGCGTGAGAAGCACCATCGTGCCGGGTGCGCGGTCGCTCTTTCGATTGCCCATTGCGGCCGCAATTGTACCACAATGCGACGATCATCACTTTGTCCTAGATCATCCTTGAGCTAGTGATGATCCATGCTATGGTGGCTGCTACGTCCAAGCCGGAAGGAGCACCATGAGCACCAGCACGAACGCCGCAGCCGAGCCGTACGGCACCACGACACCCCAGGTCGACGCGCGCACCAATCGCCGGCGCTGGATCGCTCTCGGGGTCCTCTGCCTCGGCCAGCTGATGATGGTTCTCGATGCCACGATCGTGAACGTCGCGCTGCCCTCGATTCAGCGCGACCTGCACTTCAGCCAGGGCAACCTCACCTGGGTTATCGACGGGTACCTCATCACCTTCGGCGGCGTGCTGCTGCTCGCGGGCAGGTTCGGCGACCTCGTTGGGCGTAAGAAGGTCTTCCTCGCGGGCCTTGCCGTGTTCACCGCGGCCTCGGTCCTCTGCGGCGTCGCCGACTCGCAGGCGATGCTCATCGGCGCGCGGCTCCTGCAG
This sequence comes from uncultured bacterium, assembly GCA_963738355.1. GTDB lineage: Bacteria > Actinomycetota > Thermoleophilia > Solirubrobacterales > Solirubrobacteraceae > Palsa-744. The sequence goes on along the minus strand of CAVTWF010000002.1, from coordinate 447,694 downwards.
GGCATCGGCGGCGGCATCGCCTCGAGCGTGATCCTCGCGATCATCGTCACTGAGTTCCACGAGCGCTCAGAGCAGGCAAGAGCGATGGGGATGTATGCGTTCGTGTCCGCCGGTGGCGGCTCGATCGGGCTGCTCGCGGGCGGCGTGCTCACGCAGTCGCTGAGCTGGCACTGGATCTTCTTCGTCAACGTCCCGATCGGACTGATCGCGCTCGCGTTCGGCTATGCGCTCATCGCCGAGAACGCGGGCATCGGGCTCGCCGGAGGCGTGGACGTGCTCGGATCGGTACTGATCACGCTCTCCACGATGCTCGGCGCGTTCGCGATCGTGAAGTCGAGCGAATACGGGCTCTTCTCGGCTCGCACGCTCGGCGTCGGTGGCGCGTCGCTCGCGCTGCTCGGGGCGTTCCTCGCGCTCGAGTCGCGACTGACGAACCCGATCATGCCGTTGCGGGTGCTGCGCCTGCGCATGCTCATGGGCTCGAGCTTCGTGCGTGGCCTCCTCGTCACCGGGATGTTCTCGGCGTTCTTCCTCGGTGCGCTCTACCTCGAGCGGGTGTTGGGATACGACGCGATCGACACGGGGCTTGCGTTCATGCCGCTCACGATCGCGATCGCGACGATGTCGCTGGGCGTCTCCGCGCGGCTGGTCGAGCGTTTCGGCGCCGTGCGGACGCTCATCGCCGGGTTGAGCGGGATCATCGCGGGGCTCCTGCTGCTGGCCGCACAGGGCCTTCACGCGGGTTACTTTCCCGGTCTGTTCTTCGCTTTCCTCGTCCTTGGCCTCGGTGCGGGGGCGTCGTTCCTGCCGCTGCTCACGATCGGCATGTCGGATGCGCCCGAACGCGACGCTGGGCTGGCGTCGGGCATCATCAACGTATCCGTGCAACTCTTCGGCGCGATCGGGCTGGCTACGCTCGGCACGATCGCGACCGATCACACGAAGACGTTGCTCGCAAGCGGCCACACGCTCAGCAGCGCGCTGACTGGCGGCTATCACCTCGCGTACCTCGTCGCGGCGATATGCGTCGCCGGCGGCATCGTCGCGGCGCAGCTGATCCTTCGCCCACCCGCGTCACCTCAGCCGCAGGAGGTCGACGCGGCCAGCGAGGCGAGCGTGGGCGCGGCATCAGCGGTGGCCGCGTAACCAGGTCGGGATCAGCTCGCGAGCCCGCCGAGCAGCTGGCGCGCCGTGGAGTCGAATCGCGCGACGTCCCCGTAGGGACGGGCGACGAGCATCGCGCCCTCGAGCGCGCCAAGGATGCCGCGAGCGACCTCCTCGGGCGCCGCCGCGAACCTCAACGTCTTCTGCTTGCGCCCCTCGATGAGCACGGCTGTTAGCCAGCGCTCGTTCTCGTCGAAGAAGTCGAGCACCGCGTCGCGCATCGGTTCGGGGAGCGTCTGGTACTCGGCGGCGAGAATGCCGCACAGGCACATGCGCTCGTCGCGCAGGACGTCTGAGTAGAGGGCGGTGTACGCGTCGAGCTTGGCGCGGGCGTCGGGCGCGACCTCGTCGATGTCGGAGAGCGCTTCCGTGAAACGGCCCGCGTAACGTGCGATGAGCGCTTGTCCGAGCTGCGCCTTGCTCGCGTAGTGGTAGTGCATGCTCGCGGTCGTGATGCCCAGCTCGCTCGCGATATCCGCGTAGCTGAAGCCGTTGAAGCCGCGAACCTGGACGAGCCGCTCTGCGACGTCGAGGATCCGCTCTGCGGTTCCGGATTGCTTTCGTGTGCGTGAAGCTGCCATCGATCCCAACTGCCGTGCCTTGACATCCTATCTACCAATAGGTAGGGTCGTCTACCTATCAGTAGATAGACGATCATCCACGAGATGGGATCGGCCGAAATTAGGTCCCGAGAGGAGGAACGATGAGGCACGAGACCGAGCACAAGAGCACCGAGATGGTCGCCGGCCCGGGGGACGCGACATCGCTACCGAGCGGGCACGACGCGTGGGTCCTCGGCGAGGAGCCGGTCGTGGTCGTGGACTTCTACGGCGCGAGCAACTACGCAAAGCAAGCCGCCTCGGACGGCCGCAGCGGATGAGCGCGGCCAACCACGGCACGGGGGCCGGGTACTCGATCGCCACTCGCGAGGAGGCGCTCGATTTCATGGCTTCCTATCCCGAGTACGGCGAGCAGCGCTGGTACAGCGACGTGCTCGGCACCGAGGAGGTCTCCTTCAGCTGGCGGCGGATGTCGCCGGGGACGGGTGGGCGCGGAAGCTACGGCCATCGGCACCCCGGCCAGGAGGAGGTCTACTTCGTGATCTCGGGCACGGTCACGTTCAAGGTGGGCGATGACGAGTTCACCGCGGGGCCGCGGACCGCAGTGAGGATCGACGGCTCCTCCTACCGCTCTGTCCACAACGACTCCGGTGAGGAGGCGGAGCTTGTGATCTTCTCGGGACGCCTCGCCGAGCCGCCCCTCGAGAAGCAGGAGAGCTTCTGGCCATGAGCGTCAAGCCCGACTCGCAGTCCGAGCTCGAAGTGGCGATCCAGCATTACAACGAGGCGTGGAACGCCCACGACCTCGAAACGATCATCTCCATGCACGCGCCCGAAATGACGTTCGAGAACCACACGGCGGGCGAGTCGGCGTGCGGCGAGCAGGAGGTCCGAGCACACATCGCATCGATCTTCGAGACGTGGCCCGACATCCATTTCGAGACCCGCCGCCTCTATGTTCGCGACGGCGTCGTGGCGCAGGAGTGGACCGCGAGCGCGACGCACAATCACACGATGACGCGGGGAGACGTGTCAGTTGAGCCCACCGGCAGGCGGGTCGAGTGGCGCGGCGCCGACGTGATCCCATTCGAGGGCGGTCTCGTCAAGCGCAAGGACGTCTACTCGGACTCCGTCGCGATCCTCCGCCAGGTCGGCTTGCTCGACGCTCGCTAGGGGACGCGCCCCACGACAACGGGCGTGCGGATGCTCAGCTACCAGCCCGAGTGAGCTCGCGCAACAGCTCGTCGAGTGTCCGCGCGGGCTTTCCGGTAAGGCGGTCGATGGTGTCGCTGACCTGGGCGGCGTACCCTTCGGGCCCCGACTCGCGATAGTCGCGGAAGAGGTCGACGAGCGCTCCCGCGGACCACGCGTCCAGACCCGATTTGAGGAGTGCGTCGCGCGCCGCCTCGTCGTCGGCGCGCACGTATCTCACCTCGCGGCGCAGCGCGCGGGAGAGCTCGATTGCGACGTCGTCGTACGACAGCGGATCGGGCCCGGTGACGTTGTAGCGCGCCCCCTCGTGCCCCGGCTCGGTGAGGACCACCGCCGCGACGTCCGCGACGTCGCGCGTGTCGACCACGCTGATTCGTGCATCACCGGCGTTGAGGTAGAAGCTCCCGCCCTCGTCGATCGCGGGGATCGTGGAGTCGGGAACGTTCTGGAGGAACAGGTTGGGGCGCAAGATCACGTGCTTGAGGCCCGACTGCTCGAGGTAGCGGTCGCAGACGCCGTGTGCGTGGATGAGCTCCGCTGGGGAGTCGAGCTCAGCGCCGAGGATCGAGCTGCGCACCAGCAGATCGACGTGAGCGCCGCGCGCCGCGTCGATTGCGTTTCGATGCCAGGCTACGGCGTCGGGGTGCGGGCTCGATAAGAGGAATACCCGCTCGGCACCGCTCATCGCCGCGGACAGCGACTCGGGATCGGCGAGGTCGCCGACAACCGCGTCGACGGGAATCGGGAGCGAACCCTGATGGTCCTCGCTGCGGACGAGCGCGCGTACGGGTTCGTTCATGCTCACGAGCACCTCGAGCAAAGCCGAGCCGACCTTGCTGCGCGCACCGATCACGAGGATCATCACAGCGCCCTTTCGCGTTCACTTCAGGATCCGTCGCCCACCCTAGCCCGCGGGCGAGCCACGCGCAAGCGCTGCCGTGCCCGGCCCCGGAGTCGCAGCTAGCTCGGGTCGCGAAGCGGGAGCTCGAACCACACCCGCGTGCCGGGTGTCCGCTCGTCGATCGGCTCGACGCTCCAGCGGCTCGCGAGCTTTTCGAGCAGGAAGAGCCCATAGCCGCCGGCGTGATGCTTGCGCTCTTCGTTGAACCCGTGCCCCGAATCGGTGATCGCGACGTGCGCCATCTCGTCGGTCATCTCCGCGTTGAGCGTGAGCTGAGCGGTCGGGTCGTCCGTATGCCGCACGGCGTTTGTGACGATCTCGGAGACGAGCAGCAGCAGCTCTCGCGAACGCGACTCAGGGATATGAGGCCAGCGGTCGTCGTGAGTGTCCGAGAGCTCGGCGACAGCCGCGCGCGCGACGCCGGGCGCGTGGGCGTCCGGCTGCAGCGTCAACTCGAGGATTGCGTCGTCACCGGTGTCCGCGCCTGCGGTTTGCGTTCCCGTCATCCCCACCATCATGCAACAGGCTGCTCGATCAATGGCAGATGTTCATCGAGGCCGGTGAGGTGAAAGAGCGCCGCGGGACCCGCGGAGGGACGCAGGAGGCCCAGCGTCCAGCCCTCTTCGCAAGCCTCGTCGTGCAGCGAGATCAGCAGCCGCAGGCCCGAGGAGTCCATGAACGGGACGCGGCTGAGGTCGATGATCAGCTCGTTCGCGTCCTGGCTCAGCAGTCGTCTGGCCGCCCGCTCGAGCTCGGGCACGCTCGCCATGTCGAGCTCACCCACAGGCGTCAGACGAGCCCTGCCCGCGTTGATTTCGTCGTGGATCTCAAACTGTGGAGGCGATCTCATGCCTGTTTGCCTTCCTGCGCAGGGACGACTACCGCGGCTGCGTCCTGCGCACTTAACTACCACGCTTCCACCACACATACACCCATCCGCGCGTCCGTGACATCGAACATGCGTTTAGCGGGCAGGCTTCTACGAGCCGGCTGTTCGGCGGCCTGGGGGTTCGGCGGCGCCGAGGCGCAGGTGCTCGACGTGGTGGGCGGCCTGGTCGAGCAGCGAGGCGACGTGTTCGTCGTAAAGCGAGTAGACGACGCGACGGCCGTGCCGCTCACCGACGACGAGGCCGATGTCGCGCAGCAGCCGCAGCTGATGCGAAACCGCCGACTGCTGCATGCCCACCGCCGCCACCAGCTCGGAGACGGATTGCGAGCGTTGGCGGAGCTCGGCGAGGATGAGCACGCGGCTCGTCGTCGCGAGCGCCTGCATCGCTTCCGCGATACGAGACGCCGCGTCGGGCGTGATCCTGCCGCGGCGAGCGCGGCCGTCGACGCCGTGGCTCACGTGGCGCTGGCCATTAACATGACCGGTAGTTCATGGGACACCTCTTCTCATCCGATACCCGGCGATCGAGCGCGATACACATTTATGACAGGTACGAGCCCTAACTGTCGAGGGGCAGGGACGCGATGAGCTCGACGACCCCCGCGCTGATCGCGGCCGCCGCCGCCGTGGCGTTTGGGCACGCGATCCTGCCCGACCACTGGGTGCCGCTCGCGGTCGTGGGGCGAGCCCGCCGCTACCCGCTGACGCGAGTGGCTCGCATCTCCGGCCTCGCGGGCCTCACTCACGTACTCGTGTCGCTCCTGCTGGGCGGCGTCGTGATCGTGATTGGTCTCCAGCTTCAAGGGAGCCTGGAGAGCGCGCAGAGCACGATCGTCGGGTGCGTGCTGATCGCGACGGGACTTGGGTTCGCGGCCTTTGAGCTCAGTGGTCGCGGACACGCGCATGGCGATCGCGCGCACGGCCACTCGCACGATCATGGCGGCGCCGAGGACGACCACCGGGACGAGCGAGGGCTGCATGGCCTCGCGGGGATCATGGTGCCGTTCGGCGCGGCCGCCTCGCCCGACCTCACGATCCTCCCGGTCTTCCTCGCGGCGAGCACGGCGGGCGTCGGGACGGCCGTCGGATCGCTGGTCGCCTTCGCGGCGGTGACAGTCGGGACGATCGTCGCGCTCACGGTGCTCGCCACCGTCGGTGGCTACCGGGTGCGTGGCCGCTGGCTCGATCGCTGGGGGAACGCGATCACTGCGGCGACGCTGATGGTGGTCGGGGCCTTGGTGCTGCTCGGGCTGGTCTGACGCACGATCCGAGGAGGGGACTACTCGGCCCACTCGACCTGCTCGAGGTTCTGGATCGTGTAGCTCGTCACGAACTCGACGCTACCACGGCTAATCGCACGTGACGAGGGACTCATGAGCCGACGCGGGGGGCGCCGGCTCAAGCGCAGAAAGGCCCCTGCCGATGGACTCCCGTGCTCTTGCCGGTCTGTCCTACCGGCGCCGCTGCCACGCGCGCGCCACGCTCAACCGATGCCGCACGACGCCCTGCGCGACGTCTGATGTTGCTCGCGCTGCTCGCCGGTCTCGCCTCGCTCTTAGCGCCGGCGTTGGCGCAAGCCGAAAACAGCCCCGCAATCACGCTCGCAGTCGCATCGCCCTCGCAGGTCCTCTACGGGTCGAAGGCGACGGTCACGCTCACCGCAGAAAACCCCGCCGGCCAGCCCTACGGCTACAACCTCAGCTACCGCGCGGTCCTCCCGTCGGGCGTCTCCTTCGTCGTCGGCAGCAGCCACATCGGCTCCGCCGGCACGGCACCCGCACCGACAGTCATCGAAAACGAGCCCTCGTCGGGTAAGACGACGCTGATCTGGAGGAACGTCGGAGACCTATCGCCGGCATCGCACAACACGCTCTCCTTCGAAGTGACGCCCTCTACGGTTACGTACACCGTGGGCAGCACCTTCGCGGTTGAAGCGGGCGCATACATCAACAAGGAACCGCGGTGGCTCCCCAAGTTCAGCGCGACCGGCGCGCCCGAAGGCCCGGAAGCGCACTCGTTCACGGGCAGCGCAACGGGCTCGACCTCGAGCAAGATCACGGCGATCGAAATCAGCCAGTCGGGCGGGGGCACGCTGCTGCGCGGCGTGCACGATCACCAGTACGTCTACAAGATCACGGTTACGAACAACAGCGTCAAGGAAACGACGAACGTCGCGCTCGACGACTACCTGCCCGCCGCGCTCGAGTACCTCGGTTGTGGCGGTGCGAACTCGGACCACACCGAAGAAGCGCCCACCAACCCCTTCCACGGCAAGGAAGAGTACCCGGGCTCGGGACTGATCGAAGTGGCCGCGCTCGGCGGGTGCACGGCGCCGGAACTCGTCGAAACGCTCGAAGCCGAACCCGACCCGAGCGGCGGTGACGGCAAGGGTGTCTACACCCACCTGCACTGGAGCCTCGGGACGCTTGTGGCCGGGGCGAAGCGGACGTTCGAATTCCGCGCCGCCGTGCCGATCCGCGAAAACACGCTCAGCTGGACCGGCACCAAGCCGACCGCCGCGAGCGGCAAGCAGGCCGCCAACCTCGACAACAACTCCGGCAAGGAGACACGCGACGGCGAGTCGATCGTGACGTTCGCCGAAACGGGCGGCAAGTTCGAAGGCACCACGGCCGTGTCCGCAAACCACACCCTAGCGAGCGTGGCGAAGGACATCACGACGGAAAAGTCCGCCGACACGAACGTGCTCGCGGACGGTCAGATCACTAAGTGGACGATCGTGTTGCACTCCTCGGAGTACCGCTACAACACCGCGATCACCGTTACCGACACGCTGCCTAACGGGCTCTGCCCGCTCAGCGCCACGAACCTCACGAGCAGCAGCGAATGCGAACCCGGCGCCGGCCACGAACCGTCCTCCGCCTACAAGATCGCGACCGAAGAAGCAAACGGCACCTGGAAGCTCGTGTGGGACCAAGAAACCGACCCCGCGCTCGCGAAGCTCGATCAGAACGAAAGCACGACGATCACCTTCTATTCGAAGACGCGCGCGTACTACCAGTCCGGGCACGCGCAGAGCACGCCCATCCTCGCCAACGACACGGTCACAAACGAAGCGCTCGCGACCGCGACCACGAACGTCGTGTGCGCTGGCGACACCGACTGCTCGACAGGCTCCACCGAACGCATAGACCATGAACGGCCACTTGAAGAACCGATCTCGGCCGGCGCGAGCGCCTCGCAATCGGCCGAAGGCCCGACGATCGCCAAGAAGATCGCCTCGTCGGGCACGGAATGCCTGACGGACAGCTATACAAGCACCAAACCCGTGTACCACCCCGGCGACTTGATCTGCTGGCTCGTCGAAGCGAGCTTCCCGTCCTCGCTCAGCACCCACGGCTCGGTCGTCACAGACTTCCTGCCGGAATCGGTCGTCTTCGACGAAGCGTTCAACTCCAACGCGGGCGAAGCAGCGACCGCCAGCGACACGCTCCCGACCACCACCTTCAGCCACGCCGAAGCCGGTCACGGCGCAGAAGGCGGCGTGCTCAGCTGGACGCTTCCGGAATCGGGCTACGTCGGCAACGGCGGCCAGCGCCTCCAACGCGTCTTCGCGACGACGGCACACCTGCCGAAGAGCGCGACGCCGGGCGAGCTGCAGGGCAACCTCATGAAGTTCGCGAGCATCAACACGCCCGGCGAATCGTTCGCGCTGCGCTCGGAAGCCGACTACGAAGTGCAGTTCCCCGACCTGAGCATCGCGAAGAAGATCGTGAAGCTCGAAGGCTCGGCCTTTGGCCCCGCGAGCTCGGCTACGGTCAAGGGCGGCGAGGAAGCGGAATTCGCGCTCACGATCTCTAACGCCGGCGAACTCGCCGCCAAGAGCGTCGAAGTCTGGGACGAACAGCCGGCTGGCCTGCCGTGCGAAGACATCGTCTCGATCTCAAACCACGGCGCTTGTCTCGGCGGACGCGTCACCTGGGGCGAAACGGGCATCGGCGAGGAAGAAGTCGGGGTGCCCTCCAAGGGCACAACGGTGCTGCACTTCGTGGCGAAGGTCCCGGCCAACATCAACCCTGGCACGACGCTCATTGACCACACGGGCGTGCGCGAGTATCACAGCGAAACAAACACGGGCGGCTCATACACCTACATTCCGGCCGAAAACATCGACCCGACGCTGGACCCCGAAGCCAACGTGATCGCCGCGAAGTCCGAAGCGACGCTGAAGACCGAAAACGTCACATTCGAAAAGAAGAACACGAGCTCAGTCGAAGAAGCCGGCAACGGCGAAAAGGAAGCGACGATCGGCGAGCGCGTCACCTTCGAAGTCTCCGTCACGATTCCTAAAGGCACGACGTTGAGCGGAAGGGCGAAGCTTTCTGACCCGACGATCCCAGAAGCCTCTCCGCAGCGGATGGAATACGAAGCGCACTCTGTCGAAGCGCTGGTCAACGGCAGCGCCGCGTCGAGCGAATTCACGAAGGAAGAACCGTCGGGCAGCCCCGTCGTGGTGCTGCCAGAAAACTACGCCGCGCCGAGCAATGAAACCCGGAAGGTGACGATGCGCTTCAAGGTCCACGTTACCAACGCGAGCAAGAACTTCGCCGGGTCCGCAAGCGAAACCGAAAACCACCTCAAGAACACAGGCAAGCTGGCATGGACGAATCCGATCGAAGGAGCACAGACTCGCGAAGCGAGCGACAAGGTGCCGCTCGTCGAACCGTCGATCAAGCTGACCCAGTCGAACAACGCCGGCGGTGCGGTCCACGGCGGCCAGCTCGTCGAATACAAGCTCGAACTGAGCAACACCACGGGCGACGGCAGCGCGTTCTCGAACAAGGTCGTCGACACCGTCCCGTCCGGCCTCATCCCTTCCAAGGCTGGCGGCGAACCGCTGCTGAACGGCGAAACGACGGCAAGCGGAGGCGTGTGGAACGAAGGCAGCCGCACGATCACGTGGGAACTCACGAAGCTCGAAGGCGGTCATGCACAGTCCTATCCGTTCTTCGCGAAGGTGGCGAACGAACCGGTAGCGTCCTCGCAGCTGAAGAACACCGCGACCGCGATCGCGGCGAGCCTGCTCTCGAGCGAATACCCGCTTGCGCGCACAGCCGCGAACGCGCCGACCGCAGAAAGCAAGAAGCGCTACGAATCGAGCACCGAAGCGAGCCTCGAAGTCGAAGGATCGACGCTCGAAAAGAAATCGGACAGCCCCACCGCGACGATCGGGCACCGCATCACGTACACGCTCACCGTCACGCTTCCCGCGCATGTCGTCGCCTACAACGAGACCGTCATCGACACGCTTCCCGACTCCCTAGACTTCGACGAATACGTCGGCGCCGAATGTGAAAGCGGCTGCCCGCCCGAAGTCGAAGTGCAGCCCTATAAGCCGCACATCACGGCGGCCAGTACGAGCGTCGCGTGGTATCTGGGGAACCTCAGCAACACGTCCTCACCACGAAGGGTAAAGCTCATCTATCGCGCGAGCGTGCGCTCCACGCACCGCAACGGCGGCGCGAAGGTCGAAGCGCCGAACGAAATCAAGAACAGCGCGACCCTCTACTACGACCAGGCCGAAAAGGGCTCGTTCGTGGAAGAAACGATCCCAGCTCCGGAATCGTTCGACAAGAAGACCGAAGCTCAGTCCGCGACCTCGACTGTCGTCGAGCCCAAGCTTACGTTCGCCAAGCAAGCGTCGGTGAACGGCAGCGCCTACAGCTCCTCGCACGCGACGCTCACGGATGGCGACACGATCGCCTACCGCCTGAGCGTCAAGAACACGGGCACCTCACCCGCCTACGACGCGGTCGTCACCGACAAGCCCTCGAGCAAGCTCGAAGCGATCACCGCGACGGAAGGCTCCGGTTACCTCACCAAAAACGAAGCCGGGGAAGTCGCGTGGAAGATCCCCGGTCCGGTCGCCGTCGGTGAAACGGTCAAGCTCGGCTATACGGCAAAGCTCGTCGCGGTGACCAAGCTCAAGCCCAACCAGGAAGTGAACAACGAAGCAACGCTGCCCAGCTACTTCGGTGCCGAAGAAGCGGAACGCAAAGCGGGCCACAAGAACTATGCGGAAGAAGCGATCCTGTACCGCGAATACGGCGGCCTCAGCGCGCAGGTGACCGCGTCGGTCGCGCTTCCCGCGATCTCGATCGAAAAGACCACCGGCGCAAGCGGCTTCCCGCACACGGCGAACGCCGAAGTCGCGCAGCCGTTCAAGTGGCGCGTGGTCGTCAAGAACACGTCCTCGGTGCGGGCGACGGCCGTGCACGTGACGGATCATCTCCCCGCCAACTGGGAATACGTCGCCCACAGCGCGAGCTTTGCGCCCGGCGGCGCACTCGAGCCGACCGAATCCGGCTCGCTCTCGAGCGGCAAGGAACTGGTATGGGAAAGCTCGATCGGTCTGGAACCCGGTGAAAGCACGGCCCTCACCTACGAAGCCAAGCCCACGCTGGCCGCCGAGGCCGACCCCGGCTCCGGCGCATCGCATCCCAACGAAAACTCCGCGCTCGCCACGGTGGAGGACGCGAAGGGCAACCCCGAAGATGAAAGCGGCCCCTTCGCCGCCGGCCCCTCCAGCGCGAGTGCGGTACTGATCCTGCCGGAGCTCGAAGTGACCAAGGTCCCAACGCGCGCGAAGGTCAATGCGGGCGAATCTGACTCTTACGTCGTGCGGGTCCACAACTCGGGTGCGGGCGTCGCGCGCGAAGTGGTCGTCGCAGACACCTTCCCGTCCGGGATGGCCTACACGCCGGGCACGGCCACCGCGACGCCCTCGACCGGCTTCAACGAGGAAGCCGCGACGAGCTCGTCGGCGACGTGGGCGATCACATCGATCGCCGCGGGTGGCACCGTCGAAGTCACGGTGCCCGTAGAAACCGACTCGACGCTTGCGAGCGGCACGAAGCTCACGAATGAGGTCACAGCTCACTCCTCGGAGGAGACGACGCCGGTCGAAGCGAGCGGCACGATCGAAGCGATGACTGCCGCGGACCTCGAAGCCCACAAGAGCATCGTCGGCGGAGGCAGCGCGATCCCGGGTCGCGAAATGACGTATGAAATCGGCACGACAAACCACGGTCCCTCGGTCGCACACGCGGTGAAGCTCGTCGACCACCTGCCGGCGAGCGTCACGTTTGTGAGTGCGACGAGCCCCGGCTGCTCGCAGAACGCGGGCACGGTTACGTGCGAAACCGCACAGCTCGGCACGGGACAGAGCGTCTCCTTCCAGGTCGTCGTGGCGGTGCCGAGCAGCGCCACCGGGAAGATCAAGAACAGCGTCGTCGTGAGCAGCGAAACGACGGATCCCGAACCGGGCAACAACGAAGCGAGCGTCGAAGCGGAAACGCATCCGAAGGCGCAGCTCAAGCTCGAAAAGACCGCGCTCACGTCCGAAGTCCTCGACGGACAGCAGGCGCGCTTCAAGCTCGTCGCCTCAAACGCCGGCCCCAGTGACGCCGGAGGCGCGAAGATCGTCGACACTCTCCCCGCGGGGCTCACATATGTGAGTGCGACAGGCGCGAGCTGCACGGCGGTCGTGCAGGTCGTCACTTGCCCGCTCGGGAACCTCGCCTCCGGCGCGAGCCGCACCGTCGAAGTGGTGGTCGGAACCCATGGCTTTGCGCATTACGTCAATCACGCGACCGCGTCGAGCGAAGCCGAAGATCCCGAACCTTCCGAAGCCTCCTCGGAAGCGCCGCTCGAAGTGCAGCCCGCCGCGCTGCTCAAGCTCGAAAAGACCGTCACACCGACGCTCGTGGACTTGCCTGGCGAAGCGACCTACACGCTGAACGTCGAAAACGAAGGGCCCGATGTCGGCCAAGAACGTCGTCGTCACCGATCCGCTCCCGACCGGGATCTCGTACGCGAGCGACGACGCCGGATGCACGGTGGCCGGCCAGAAGGTCACCTGCGCGCTTGGCGAAGTCGCCAACGGAGCGAGCCGCACGATCCACCTGCGTGTGAACGTCGCGGTCACGCTCGGCGAACAGACGGTCACGAACACCGCGGAAGCGACGAGCACCACCGGGAGCCCTGAACCCGCGAAGGCGCGTGCCTCTGCCGAACTGCAGACGGGCCCCGCAGCCGACGTCGCGGTCGTCAAGAGTGGGCCCGCGAGCGTCGTGAGCGGCGGGCACATCGCGTGGACGCTTGCGGTGAGCAACCATGGTCCCTCGACCGCGCACAAGGTCACCGTGGTCGACCCGCTGCCTTCCGGCTCGAGCTACCTGAGCTCGAGCACATCGCAGGGCACGTGCGCCTTCGCCGCAGGCAAGCTCACGTGCGAAGTGGGCACGCTCGCGAACGGCGCGAGCGCGCAGATCGCCGTCGCGGCGCTCGTCAGCGCTGCGCCCGGGACGCTCTCGAACACCGCCACCGTGAGCGCCGAAGAGCCGGATCCGGAACCCGCCAACAACTCCTCGACCGTGCTCACCCAGGTCCTCCCCCTGCCCTCGCAGGGCTCCGGCGTGCTACCCGCCGCAGCGAGCGCGGACCCGCGCGCGCGAGTGACTCTGCGAAAGCTCGTGAACCATTCGGTGGTCGCCCAGGGCGGCCGTCTCGATTATCGCCTCGTCGTGCGCGACATCAGCGCGGAAACCGCCCGCCACCTGGAGGTCTGCGACCGTCTGCCCGCGCAGACGACGGTCGTCTCCCGGGGCGCAGGCAAGCTGAGCGCCGGGCGCATCTGCTTCGCGCTGCCAAGTCTCGCAGCGGGGCACCGGCACGTCTTCAGGCTCGTCCTGCGCGTCGACTCGAACGCGCGCGGAAGAGTCGTCAACCATGCAACCGTCACGGGCGAAAACTTCGCGCGCACCGCCGCACATGTTGCGACACGCGTGCGCGGCGCCGTACTGCCGCGTCGCGAAAGTGCGGTCACCGGTTAGCCCTCGGTCGCTGCGCGCCGCCGGCGTGCTGGCCGCGCTCGCACTCTTCAGTGGCCCTTCCAGCGCTTGCGCCCTTGGGCTGACGCCGACGCGCGCGAGAGAGTGGGTCGCGGGCGTCATCTTCCGCACCGTTCCGCGAGCGGCCCCGGGTGCCAACGCGCGACCCCTGCCGACGATCTTCCCCGTCTCGCAGTGGGGCACGCCTACGGAGTTGCTCGTGCTCGGCGCCCACCTTGACGCACGCGGCATGTCGTGGCTGCGCGTCCTCGTCGACGACCGCCCCAACGGGACGGCGGTATGGCTGAACGCAAACGACGTCGTGGTTCACGCCGACACCTGGCGAGTCGTTGTCTCGCGTGCGCAGCGGGAGGTCTGGGTGTTTCGCGACGGGCGTATCGTGCGCTCCTTTCTCGCCGTCGTGGGGAAGCCCTCGACGCCCACGCCCGCCGGCCGCTTTGCGGTCGCCGCGGTGCTGCGCCAGCCCGACCCGAGCGAATTCGAGGGTGCGTGGGTGCTGCCCCTCACCGCGCACTCGAATGTGCTCAAGCGCTTTGCGGGAGGCGACGGCCAGGTCGCGCTGCACGGTCGCGGGGGCGCGAGCCTGCTCGACCCGCTCGGCAGCGCCCGCTCCCACGGCTGCGTGCGCCTCGCCAATCCCGCGATCGCGTGGATCGCGACGCATGTCCCGGCCGGCACCGAGGTGCTGGTTCGCTGAGGATCGCCGGTGCGCTCAGCTCTGCTGGTCGATGAGCGCCCGCTTCTCGGGTACACCGCCCGCGAGGCGCCCGTTGCTCGCGATCGCACCCTTGGTCTGCGCGAAAGCGGCGAGGATCGCGATGTCGTCCCGGACGTCCGCATGCGCGTCCATCGGGTCGAGGAAGGCGTCCACCACCTGCTGAGCCGAGCCCGGAGCGCGGCGGCGCAGAGGCGCGGTCATCTCATCGACGCTCACGATACGGCTCGGCGCGTAGGCGTCGGAGAGCCCGTCGGTGTAGAGCGCGATCGAGTCGCCGGGATCCAGGGAGGTGAAGCAGTCCGCGCTGCGCGCGTCGGGGAACCTCCCGAGGAGCACGCCCTCGCCCAGCTCCTCCACACGGCCATCCGTGCGCACCACGACAGCGGCCGGGTGGCCCGCCGCCGCGATCGTCGCGTCGACACGGCCTTCGTGGAGCTCGAGCTTGACCAACACGGCGGTCGCGAAGCCCTCCGCGAAGTCCTGGTCGAGCATCGCCTCGTTGACCTGCGCGAGCACGTCGCCGGGGCTCGACGCGAGCCTGGCGTAGGCGCGGGTGCTCTGGCGCAGCAGGCCCGTCAGCGCAGCCGCCTCGGGCCCCTTGCCGCAAACGTCTCCGACGACCAGCCAGCACCTGTCCTGGTCCCAGATCGCGTCGTAGAAGTCGCCCCCGACGCGGTTCGCTGCGCCGATTGGCTCGAAGTAGCTGGCCAGCCCGAGCCAGGGGATCTCCGGCAGCTTCGGCGGCATCAGGCTCCGCTGGAGTGCGCCCGCGACGTGTGCCCGCTCCGCGTACAGGCGAGCGTTGTCGTAGGCGAGCGCGGCGCGCGCGCTCAGGTCTTCGAGGACCGCCAGCTCGCGCTCCGAGTAACGCGCGCCGCTGGCGACATGCAGAAACGAGATGACACCGTGCGCGCGGTGCCTCGCGGTGAGCGGGAACACGGCCGCGCAGCGGTAGCCCGCGTCGCGCATGAAGCGCAGGTGCTCTTCGCTTTCGGCCACCTCGTGCAGCGCGCTCTCATCGGTCAGGTCCTCGACGATCAGCGCGCGCCCACTCGACCACGCCCGCGCGACCGGGTGCGTCCCGTCCAGGTCGAGCGGATACTCCTTGCGCAACGCTTCGACGCGCACCGCCACGTTGGGATCGCTCGCCGCCGCGACGGTCTCGACCCAGCCGCCGCGATCGACGAGATCGATCACGCAGAGCTCAGCGAGCTCGGGCACCGCGGAGCGTGCCATCTCGCGCAGCGTCGCCGAGGGCTCGAGCGACGTGTCGAGCTTCGCGCTCGCGGCGATCATGAACTGAAGCCGGCGGCGCTGGTCGCGAATGCGGCCGAGCGCCAGGTGGATGACGCTCGAGAGCAGCAGCGCCAGCACGATGCCGACGCTCGCGAACGCGACGAAGTCCGACGAGACGCCTTCGTAGGCGACCGGTGCGAGGAACGCGATCAGGGCGGCTCCGGTGACGACGAGGAAGCGCCTGCCGGGCTGGAACGCAGCCGCGTGGCAGATCGCAAAGAAGTAGATCAGCGAGTACGGACTGTTCGCGCCACCCGTGTCCGCGCAGAGCAGGACGATGAGGACGATGCCCCAGAGGTCGGCGGCGAACGCCAGACCGAGTCCGCCACGGCGCCGGCGCGCGGCCAGCAGCAGACCACCCGCGGTGACGCAGGCGGCAGCGGCAATCGCCCCCACGGCGGCCGCGGAGCTCAGCTGCGGGACGAGCACCGCGGTCGCGATCAGCGCGGCGCCAACGAGGTAGAGGCCCGCTGCGATGACCACTGCGGCGTGCGCTTCATCGTCGCCGAAGCGCGCCGCCCAATCGCGACGTCGCAGCGTCAGCTCAGCGGCAGCCGGACCTGCCTGGATCTCGTCAGAAGATGCCATCCCTCCGCCAGGGATCGTTGAACAACCGTCTCTCTTAGCTTATCTCCGATCCCTGCTCAGAGCGAGATGCAGATGCCCGACACGAGCACAACCACGAGCGCGCGTTCGCAGCGCGGCCAGGTCCATGGCGTCACGCCCGTCGAGCTGCTCTGGGACCTCGTGTTCGTGTTCGCGGTCACCCAGGTCTCGACGCTCCTCTCGCGCAACCTCTCCTGGAGCGGATTCGGGCACTCGCTGCTCGTGCTCGCGCTCGTGTGGTGGGCGTGGTCGGCGTTCGTGTGGGCGGCAAACGCCGAGGACGCGGAGTCGAGCGCGCTCACCGTCACGTTGCTGGTCGCGACAGTGCTGATCTTCGTCGCTGGCCTCTCGATCCCACATGCGTTCGGCGATCGCGCGGTGCTGTTCGCCGTCACGTATGCGGGCGTCCGCTTCTTGCACCTCGGCCTCTACGCGCACGCCGCGCGGCGCGGCAACGCCTCGTGGGACGCGATCGCGGGCTTCGCCGTCACCGTGGCCGCGGGCATGGTCCTGCTGATCGTGGGCTCGCTGCTCGGCGACCCATCGCGGATCGCCCTATGGACCGTTGCGGCGCTCATCGACTACGCCGGCCCTGGGCTCTTTTCACGCCGTCGTCTGCAAAGAGCTCCAGGAGGTTGCCGTCGATCATTTCGCCGAGCGCTACGGGACGTTCATCATCATCTGCCTCGGCGAGTCGATCGTCGCGATCGGGCTGACGGCCACCGTGGAGACGCTCGATGCCGCCGTCGTCGCGGTCGTGACGCTGGGCCTCACGCTCACCATTGCCCTCTGGTGGACCTACTTCGGCGGCTTCGGAGCGACGGCATCGGAGCACCTGCGCAACAGCGAGGAGCCGGTGCTCGCGGCCTCGGACGCCTACAGCTACATCCACATCGTGCTCGTCGCCGGAATCATCGTCTTCGCGGTCGGCATGCGCCACGCCGTGCGGGATGTCGATGCAACGCTCGCAGAGGGCGCGCGACTTGCGCTGTGTGGTGGCCTCGCGGCGTACCTCCTCGGCTACGTCGGGTTCCAGGCGCGGCTCGCGAGGAGCGTGAGCTACGAGAAGCTTGGCGCCGCGACGCTGCTGGCCCTGATCTTCGCACTCGGTTCCGGATTGCGTGCATGGGAGGCGGTTGCGGCGTGCGTCGGAGCGCTCGCCCTGCTCTGCAGCGCCGAAGCACTCAGCGCGATGCGCGGCGTCAGGGCGTGAGCGCCACCGCCGCCTCGGGCGTCGCGACATGAAAGCTGAAGCTCTCCTCCAGATACAGCCGCACCGTGTCAACGTCGTCCGAGTCGTAGCCGATCGAGAGGTCCTGACCGCACTCGAACCTGAAGTCGCCGCCGCGCACACTCAGCACGACGGCGCCCGTGAGGCCCGGTGTCCAGACGATCGGACCGTCGAGGATCTTGTGCAAGTGGTCGAGCAGCGGATAGCCGCCGTGCTCCGCGGTCTCGACCACACGTTGGTACTGCTCGCGACCGAGCGCGAGCCCATAGGGACCCGCGATGCCGCTACAGAGCAACTGCTCGACCGCACCCGCGACCTTCGCGGGGTAGGCCTCCGCGGCCGCCCCAAGCGCGACGCGCTCGTGCGGTGAGGCCTCCACGATTCCAACGGACGCTCCGGCCCAGCCCTCGAAGACCGCGACGTTCTCGGCGACCGCGATCTGATGGGCGGCCTTGTCGAGCGGCGCGAGATCAGCGTTGTCCGCTCCGCGGTCGGCGTCACGCAGCTCGTCGCGAGCCAGCGTGAAGTCGGCGCGCACCTCGACCAGCGGCAGGACGTTTCGCTTGCGCGCCGCCAGCCCCTTTGCGGGCGCCGGCTTGAGCGTGCTCGTCCGCCCGAGGTTGGTGGCCGAGTGCTCCCAACCGTGCGGGCCCGAGAAATCGACCAGCTTGCGCGCCGCGAGCACCGGAGCCAGGCGCTCTCGTGCCTCCCGGTCGAGCAGCTCCCATCCCGCGTCGCTGATCGGTGCGTGGCTGCGTAGCAGGTGGTTCATAGCGTCGCTCCCTTCAGGCTCCCGATCCCGAGCGAGCCGTCGACGCCCTCGTTCGCGCCACTCTCGAACGTCTCGGCCTCCGCCTCCTCGCCGTGCTCGACGATGTCGCCCTCCTGGAAGAGGATCCCGCGCGCGATCTCACGCCAGGCAGGCGTGCGGCGCAGCAGGAACTCGAGGTCCATGCTGAAGTGCTTGAACTCCTCGCCCTGGGCATCGCGCATCACCTCGAGCGCTTCGGTGTCCTGCTCGACCGCAAGCCGCTGCTGATACCAGCCGATCGCTTCCGCCTCCTCTGTCAGCGAAGCGCAGAGGCGTGCGAACGTGCGCGTGGCTTGCGGTAACTCATCCGGCGGCTCGTGATATTGGTCGAAACCCATCTGATCTCCTTTGCCTTGGCCGTCGCCTCGGGGCGCCCATCGCTGCGTCGCGTAGGTGAGTAATACACCCGGGCGGAGTAATACACCCGGGTGCCCGCGTGCGCAGTCGTCGTGTCCAGCGCGCCCGCGCCGGCTTGGCCACAGAGCGCGCGCTGCCGATAGTGGGCCCATGAGAACCTCACTTCATGCAGGACGGACCGCGGTCGCGACGCTCGCATGCGCGAGCGCGCTTGCTCCCGCTGCGACGGCGCTCGGAGCGAAATCGATCGGCAGTGCCGAGCAGGTCGCATGGGTGCGCAGCGCCGCGACGAGATTCGTCGCGGCAGAGCTCGCGGGCAACGGCGAAGCCGCGTGCGCGATCCTCAACCGACCGCTACGCGCGAGCAAACGTGGGCGGACGTGCGCCCAACGCTGGGACGCGCGGCTCGCGACGATGCTGCACAGGCACGCAGCGCGCGCGGCACTGCGGCGGCAGGCGAATGAGATCCCCCACGCGAGGGTCGTCGTTCGCGGCAATGTCGCCTCGATCGAGCTCTCCCAGCCGCTGTTCGAGCAGCCGCGCAACAGCTTCATCTGGACCGAAAACTGCTGGATGCTCCGGGGCTAGGCCGGCCCTGACCTAGCTGGGCCCGTCGAGCGTCCCCTGCATCGCTAGTAGGGCTTGCCCTCGGCGAAGCGCTCTAGGCCGTCGTCGGGGATCGGCTCCCACGGCGCCGCATATGCGACAAATGCGCGCCAGCTCGGCCGCACGCCGGGGTCCTCGTCGAACGCGCCCAGGCGCACGCTCATCTGCGTGTGGTCCTCGGGGTTGCGGCTGAAGAGGTGCGCGCCACAGCGGCCGCAGAAGGACTTCTCGAAGCCACCCTGCGGGTGTCGCCAGGATCTCAGGAGCCCCTCGTCGTCGATCAGTCGCAGCGATCGCCCGTCGATCCGCGCCTGCGCTGAGCTCGCGGTTCCGGTGCGGCGCTGGCAGCGCGTGCAATGGCAATAGCCCGCAGCGTGCGGGGGCTCGCCGAGCTCGAAGCGAACAGCACCGCAGAGGCAGCCCCCGGCCAAGCCGCTACGCGGCGCTTGCAAGCCCGGCCTTGCTCGCGATGATGCCCAGCAGGAGGGCGCGCATGTCCGCGACGCGGCTCGCCCCGAAGCGCTGCACCCATTCCTGCTCGATGTCCGCGATCACCGCGAAGCCCGCTGCTTGTGCCGCGCGTCCGCGGTCCGTCAGGCGGATGATCTTCGCGCGCCCGTCGCTCGGGTCGGCGACCCGCTCGGCGTAGCCGAGGCCTTCGAGGTCGCTCACGGCTTCACCGACGGCCTGCTTCGTCATGGCCGCGCGGTCCGCGAGCTCGGTGAGGCGCATCCCGTTGGGGTCGATGTTGCCGAACACGCACCCGTGCGCGCCACGCACGTCGCTGAAACCGGCCGCGAGCATGCGCGCGGTGAGCTCGCCGATGAGGCCGTCCGCGACGGTGTAGAGGAGGGCCACGAAATCTTCTCGGTGTGGTCGTTGCATGTAGTTCGCCTACTTGGTAAGGCCGCCTGATCATACTTCGTTACAAGCTTGCCTGACCGTTCTAGAGCGAAATCCGGAGGTCGTCAATGACGGGCCGCCGGGTAGGAGTTGAGTCGCGCCGGTGGGCTCGGCTGGGGCGACGGACCGGTCGCGCTCGCACTGACCTTCGCCATCATCGCGCTGGTCGCCTACCTCGCGGCGACGCGCAAGGACGTCCAGGTGGCCGACGGCGCGGCCTATGACTCCGACGAAGGCGCCCTGCTGGTCGAGCGGGCCTCCGAGCGAGCGGCTGATTCGCGACCCCCGCGTGCCGTACGACGGCGACTGTAGCCTTGCGGCGTGCTCTTCCGGATCTCTCACCATTCGGGCTACAACGCTCCCCCGGACGCGCTCGACATGCTGCTGCTGCGGCTCGGTCCCGAACGCGACGACGTATCGTTCGCGAAGGTCGAGTCCGAGATCCACGCGACGTGGATCGTCGATCAGCCGATGTCGCGAACGCGCGATGAGCACGCCGAAATCGGGCGGCGCATGATCTTCGAGATCGTTCGCGAGACGTGTGAGGCGACCCCGGAGCTCGTTACGGATTGGTACGCCGTGAGCCCCCTCCCCGACGTCCAGGGGCGCCGCGAATGGTGAGCGCGCCGGCTTGACTGCGCCCCGCTGATCCTTCAATCTTCGTTCGCTGCAGCGCTGTCGGTCGAACTCGACCTACAATCGACAGTGCATCAAAACCCGCAGGGACGCGTGGTGAGGCTTTCTACACACTCTCGGAGGACCATCCTGACGCTGGCCGCGGCGCTCGTGGCCATCTCGCCGGCGGCGACCATGTCGGCGCGTGCGGCCGGGAGCACTGGCGCCTCGCAGCGGGCCGTAACGCTGACAGGCGAGCTCTCCTCGGTTCAGGACTTTTCGAGCCTCGACCGGAGCACGACGGTGTGGACGCTGCGCGTCGGGCGCACGCGCTATCCGGTCGACCTCTCGCACACGGTCATCGACGGCGCTGGGCCCGCCTTCGTCGCCGCTCAGAGCTATCCCGCCGAGGGGACCAACGGCGTCGCGAGAGAGCTCAACGGCGCGGTCGTCACGGTCACGGGGAGCTACGCGGCGCACGGCCACGCGCTCGTCGCTGCGCGCACGCACATCGTGGAGCTCGCCTCGGTCGCCGGCATCCCCGCCGCCCACCACGGCTTCGTCGAAGATCTCGGCAGCTTCGTTCAGACCTACGGGCCACTCATCTTCGAGGCGTTCATCGCGTTTGCCCTGATCTTCGTGATCTTCGCGATGCGCGGGTCGATGCCGCGGATCGGCGCGAACCGCATCAAGCCGACCGCGGTCGGCGACATCGGCTGGGATGACATCGCGGGCTGTGACGAGGCGAAGGGCGAGTTGCGCGAGGTCACGGAGTTCTTCTCCAACCCACGCCGCTTCGCCGCGACCGGCGCGCGCGTGCCGCGCGGCTTCCTGCTGACGGGGCCGCCGGGGACGGGCAAGACGCTGCTCGCGAAGGCGCTCGCGCGCCAGACGGGCGCGCGCTTCTATTACCTCTCCGCGAGCAGCCTCACCGAGATCTACGTCGGTATCGGCGCGAGGAAGCTGCGGAAGCTCTTTGCCGCCGCGCGCAAGCACGCGCCCGCGATCATCTTCCTCGACGAGATCGACGCCGCGGGCAAGCGGCGCGGCCACGACTTCCACGGCGAGGACGACAAGACGCTCAACCAGCTGCTCATGGAGATGGACGGCTTCACGGAGCACGACCAGGTCGTCGTCATCGGAGCGACGAACCGCCCCGAGGCGCTCGACCCCGCGTTGCTGCGCCCGGGCCGCTTTGACAGGCGCCTCTTCGTCGCGGTCCCAGATCGCGCGGGCCGCGAACGGATCCTCACGGTGCACACGCGCAACAAGCCGCTGAGTCCACGGGTGAGCCTCGCTCGAATCGCCGCGACGACGAGCGGCCTCTCCGGCGCGGACCTCGCGAACCTCTGCAACGAGGCCGCGATCTTCGCGGCGCGCGAGGCCCGCTCGGAGATCACGACGGCGGACTTCTCGCAGGCTTTCAACCGCGTGACGGTGGGGCACGAGACGCGCAAGCTCGTGAACGCGGAGGAGAAGCGGATCCTCGCCTACCACGAGGCCGGCCACGCGACCGCCGCGATCGTCCTTCCGAACTACCCGCCGCCGGCGAAGGTGACGATCGTCTCCCACGGCGGCGCGCTCGGCTTCACGTTGCACATCCCCGACGAAGACCGTTACCTGCTATCCAAGGACGACCTCATTGCCGCGCTGCAGGTGCGACTCGCCGGGCGCGCGGCGGAGAGCCTCGTCATCGGCAGCGTGTGCACCGGCGCGACCGACGACCTCGAGCGCGCCACGGTCCTCACGAAGGAGATGCTCAACCGCTATGGCATGGGCAAGCAGCTGCTCGCCGCGACTCCCGAGCATCCGCTCAGCGAGACGTTTCGCTACGAGCGCGAGCAGGAGCAGGCGAAGCTCCTCGAAGCGAACATGCAGGCGGTGTGGGCGCTGCTCGCCGAGCATCGTCCGCTGCTTGACATGATCGCCGCGCGCTTGCTCGAAAATGAGACGCTCGAGCGCGAGGACATCGAGGAGATCGTCGCGTCCTACGGCCTCGGTACCTCGCCCACCGAGGCGTTGACGGTCTGAGTCAGCGGCGCTCGAGCACGACGACTGGGATCTCGCGCTCGGTCTTGCGCTGGTAGTCGTCGTAGGCCGGCCAGACCTCGGTCATCAGCGACCACAGGCGCGAGCGCTCCTCGCCCTCCGCAGCCCTCGCGCGCACGGGCAGCTCCTCCGCCTGGACCTGGATCGACGCCTCGGGGTCGGCGAGGAGGTTCTCGAACCAGCTCGGGTTACGCGGCGCGCCGCCCTTCGACGCGACGACGACGAAGCGCTCGCCGTCGGTGCGGTAGATCAGGGGTGTGGTCCGCGACTCACCGGAGCTGCGGCCC
Organism: uncultured bacterium; assembly: GCA_963738355.1. GTDB lineage: Bacteria > Actinomycetota > Thermoleophilia > Solirubrobacterales > Solirubrobacteraceae > Palsa-744. The sequence continues at coordinate 424,619 of CAVTWF010000002.1, read as the reverse complement.
TTCGTCGTGAGCAGAAGAACGGTCGTTCCACGCCAATCGTGGCCGCGCGCGCCCGCGGTCTCGCGGTACACGGCGACATGCTCGGGCCCGAAGAGGTCATCGTCGGCGGGGGACACGAACGGCCACTCTACGACACCTCGCCACTCCTCGCGGCTAACGCGCCGTCACATATGCCAACCGCTTCCTAACCGCACGCGACCAGTGTTGGGGGTAGACATAGACCGGACCTCAGGCAGCTAATGCCTCGGCTACTCACAAGGACGGAGGTGCCACATGTTCAGAGGCTCGATCAACCGCGGCAAGCGCTTTCGAAGCGTCTATCGGGGCGCGACGCTGGTCGCTCTCGCGTGCGCAGTGTTCGCGGCGGGCGTCGCGCAGGCTGCCGCTGCGGTCGTTCCACAGCTCACGGTTAGCCCCCCGCCGGCGGTGGTCGCGACCGGCTTTCCGGTGACGTTCACGGGCACGATCACGCCGGCGCACATCGGAGCGCGCGTCGTGCTCCAGCGCCTAGCGCGTGACGGCCGCTGGCGGCGAATCGCCGTCGGCTACGACACGGGCCCTGGCGGCGCATATGCGGTCACACACATCTTCCGCGTAGCGAGCAGAGGCACGCCCGCCGAGTTGCGGATCGTCGTGCCGCGCCATGTCTTCGGCGTGAGAGTGGCCTCCGAACCCTTTCCGGTGACCGTCGAGCGCCTGCGACGTCATGTCCACCGCGGCCACCCCAAGCGCGAAGAACGACGCCGCCATCACCGGCAGGTCGTGGAAGAAAGGCGCCACCACCGCGAACAGGTGCGCGAAGAACGACGCCACCACCGCGAACAGGTGCGCGAAGAACGGCGCCGGCGCAGGGAAGAAAGGCACAAGCTGCACCACCACCGCTGACTTGCGGCGGCAGCCGTCGCCGTCTATCGACCGAGCATGCGAGCGACGCCGAGGTCCACTCGGGCGCCGCGAAAAGGAGTGCCCTCGGCGTCCAGCAGGGCTCGCTGGCGCGCGCCCTTCGCGAGCGACCCGTCCGCACGCACGACGCGGTGCCAGGGCACGGCGCGATCGGTGCACGCGGCGAGCACGGCGCCTGCCACCCGCGGCGAGCCCGGAGAGAGGTCGCCGTAGGTGCGCACGAATCCCGGCGGTATCTCCCGCACGAGCTCGAGGATGCGCCGGGCACTTGGGGCGCGAAGGTCGACACCGGCCACGCGGTCAGCCTAGCGTTGCGGCGCCGCTGCGATTACTCTTGGGCGATGGATCAGGCACGGGCCAGCGAACTGCTCGCAACAGAGCGCGCACGCCTCGAAGCGGAGATCGACGCGTGGCGAGTGGACGGCGCGCTCGAGTCCACCGTGCGCACCGATCCCGGAGACCGGGGATCCGAGAACCTCTATGAAGACGAGTTCGGCGAGGGCCGCCTCGCGGATCTTCGCGACCAGCTCGCCGCGGTCGAGCGTGCCGAAGCGCGGCTCGCGGAAGGCGTCTACGGGCTTTCCGTCGCGAGCGGCGAGCCGATCCCGGACGAGCGCCTCGAAGCGGTGCCGACCGCAGAGCGAACGGTGGAGGAGGAAGACCGGCTCAGCCGCGGTCTCGGTTGATGATGGCTGGCTTCGTCTCGCGCGGGTTCACGGGGCGCCGGCGCACGCCGGACGAGCTCTCGGCGCGACTGCCGCCCGGCCAGTACGCGGAGTCAGGCTTTCCCGTGCTCACAGCCGGCCCGACGCCCGAGGTCGAAACGGAGACGTGGCGGCTGCGGTTGGACGGCATGGTCGAGGAGCCGCGGGAGTGGACGTGGGACCAGTTCGCCGAACTGCCGTTCGAGACGGTCCCCTGTGACATCCACTGCGTGACGAAATGGTCGAAGCTCGGCACGAGCTTCGGCGGCGTGTCGGTGGACGTGTTGCTGGCGCAGGTGAAGCCACTCGGCGCTTACTCGGTGGCGTGGTCCTACGGCGGCTACACGACGAACCTCGCGATCGATGACCTGACGGGCGGCAAGGCGTGGGTCGTCACCGAGCACGAGGGGGCGCCGCTGCCGCGCGAACACGGGGGGCCGGCGCGGCTCCTCGTACCCCACCTCTACTTCTGGAAGAGCGCCAAGTGGGTGCAGGGGCTTCGCGTGATGGACCACGACGAGCCCGGCTTCTGGGAGTCAAACGGCTACCACAACCGCGGTGACCCATGGAAAGAACAGCGGTACTGGGGCGACTGACGCCCGTCGAGCAGCGCGCGCCCGGGCGTTGGCAGCTCGGCACCGTCGTCGCGATCAAGCGCGAGACACCGCGCGTGAAGTCGTTTCGCATCGAGGTGCCGATGTGGATGCCGCACCTCCCCGGCCAGCACTACGACGTTCGTCTGACCGCGCCGGACGGATACCAGGCGCAGCGCTCCTACTCGATCGCATCCTCCCCGCTCGACGAAGGCGAGATCGAGCTCACGATCGACCGCCTCGAGGACGGAGAGGTCTCCCCCTACTTTCACGACGTCGTCGAGGTGGGCGACGAGGTGGAGATCCGCGGCCCATTCACCTCCTACTTCGTCTGGCACGGCGAGCAGCCTGCGCTGCTTGTCGGCGGCGGCTCCGGGGTGGTGCCGTTGATGTCGATGCTGCGCCATCGCCGGCGGACGATGCCGGAGCTCCCGATGCGGCTTGTTTACTCCGTACGTGAGGCCGACGACGTGATCTATGCCGACGAGCTCGGCGACGACGCCGTTCTCACGTTCACGCGTTCCACGCCGCACGATTGGAGTGGCCATCGCGGCCGCATCGACCGGGAGCTGATCGACGACGCGGCGAGGGATTTCACAAACGGGGTCGCGTTCGTCTGCGGAACGAACGGCTTCGTCGAGTCTGCGAGCGTGCTCCTGATGGACGCCGGCTTCGAAGCGCTGCAGATTCGCACCGAGCGCTTCGGCCCAACCGGATAGGGCCTCAGGCGGGCGCGGTCCGCTCGCGATCGAGCCGCGTCATCGTCACCTTCGCACTCAGCTCGGAGGTCGCGCCGCCTTGGTAGATGCCCTTGACGGGAAGCACGTCGGCGTAGAAGCGGCCGTGGCCGATCTTGACGTGGCTCTCGTCGCCGAGTCGGCCGTTGGTGGGGTCCACGCTGACCCACGTCGGCTCCGCGCCATCGTCTGCGGGTAGAAGCGCCTCCAGCCATGCGTGCGTCTCGACCTCCAGCGAGTCCGCGCCGCCGTCTGCGGGAGCCGCCCACAGGTAGCCGGACACGTAGCGCGCGGCGATCCCGTGGCGTCTGAGCAGCACGAGCGATTGGAACACCGCCTCGACGGCACGCGCCGTGAACTCCGCGCGTGCGAGGCTGCGTCCCAGCCAGTAGAGCTCGTAGCCGATTCGCGCGAGCATCAGCCCCACCCGACTCGTTCGCCGGCAAGTCCCTGCTGCTGTTGCTGCTGCTGGCCGGTCCATCCGCCGTAGCGCAGGTCGGGCAGGGCGGGCGGAAGTGTCTCGGCGACCCGCGGCCGCGTCGGCCCAGCCTCGTCGACGTCGGCCAGCACCCACGTGTCCTTCGAGCCGCCGCCGCGGGAGGAGTTCACGATCAGCGAGCCTTCCTCGAGCGCGACACGCGTGAGCCCGCCGGGCACGATGTCGATGCGCTCGCCGAACACGGCGAACGGACGGAGGTCGACGTGCCTGGGATGGAGCGCCCCCTCGGGCCCCAGCGTCGGCACGGTCGAGAGGCACACGAGCTTCTTGCGCGATCCAGCGGCGCGGGTCGGCGCGTATCAGCGCTCGCATGTGCTCGAGCTCTGCCTCCTCCGCGCGCGGGCCGATCAGGACACCGCGTCCCCCGGACTCGCCCGTCGGCTTGAGCACCAGCTCGTCGAGGTGTGCGATCACGTGCTCGCGCACTTCGGGGTCCGAGAGCAGATACGTGGGGACGTTCTGCAATATGGGCGTCTCGCCGAGGTAGAAGCGGATCATGTCGGGGACGAAGCGGTAGATCGCCTTGTCGTCCGCGACTCCCGTCCCAGGCGCGTTCGCGATCGCGACGTTGCCCGCGCGGTAGGCGCGCACGAGCCCGGGCACTCCGAGCAGCGAGTCGGGGCGGAATTCGAGCGGATCGATGAAGTCGTCGTCGAGCCGCCGATAGACGGCGTGCGCGCGCTCGAGGCCGCGGGTGGTGCGGAGGTAGAGCACCTCGTCGCGCACCACCAAATCCGAGGCTTCGACGGGCTCGACGCCCATCTGCCGCGCGAGGAACGCGTGCTCGAAGTAGGCAGGGTTCGCGGGGCCGGGGGTCCACACGACGACGGTGGCCTCGCTCTGCGCGGAGGGGGCCATCGCGCGCAGCGCGCTCAGCAGGAGCTGGGGGTAGTGATCCACCGGGCGCACCCTGTAGCGCGCGAACAGCTCCGGCACGAGGTGCGCCATCGCGGCGCGGTTCTCGAGCACGTAGGAGATGCCGGAGGGGATGCGCACGTTGTCCTCCAGCACGAGCCACCTGCCGTCGCGGTCGCGCACCAGGTCGCAGCCCGCGACGTGGGTGTAGACGCCTCCGGGCGCGCGGATCCCGTGCACAGCACGCGCGAACTGCCGGCATCCGGCCACGAGTCGCCAGGGCACGATCCCCTCGCGAACGATCTCGCGGGCGTGGTAGACGTCGTCGACGAAGTGGTTGAGCACGCGAATGCGCTGCGCGAGGCCGCGCTTGATTGCGAGCCACTCGCCGCCGGTGAGGATCCTCGGAACCAGATCCAACGGGAAGGGGCGTTCATGCGTCGCCTCGCCTTCGTTGCTCGTCTCGAACGTGATCGCCTGGGCGAGGAAGATCGCGTCGCGACGGCGTCCCGCATCGCCCAGGCCCTCGGGGCCCAGTCGCGCGAGCGCGTCGATGAGCGGGCGCGCCATCGGCCGTGGCTGCCCGTCGGCATCGAAGAGCTCATCGAGGAACCGCGTGTCAGGTCGATACCCGTCGACCGCGGGCAAGCGGGCTTCCGTACTGCTCACCCCGAAATCTTCTCGCGGCCACCGCGCACCGGCCTTGGACCGTTGGCGCAAGTGAGCCACCCGGAACTACGCGCTTGTCCAGCGCGCACCGCTGGGCTCTATGCGTGCGACCGCCGGTGGGCTACCACCATTTCTGCTCGCGCGCGCGATCGGTGCCGCCCGTGCGGTCGAGGGCGTCGAGCGCCGCCATGTCCTCAGCGGAGAGCTCGAAGTCGAAGAGCCGGGCGTTCTGCTCGAGGCGCTCGCGATGCGTGGACTTCGCGAGCACGATCGTGCCGCGCTGGATGCACCAGCGCAAAAGCACCTGCGCCGCAGTGCGCTGCAGGCGCTCCGCGACCTGGGCGACCTCGGGGTCGTTCAGGTGCCGGCCCGTGCCGAGCGGGCTGTACGCCTCGACTGTGACCTCGCGCTCCTCGCAGGCCTCGAGCAACGCACGCCGGTACTCGAACGGACTGAACTGCACCTGGTTGACGACAGGGCGCGCGTTCGCGACCGCGAGCAGCTCGTCGAGCTCCTGCACGCTGAAGTTCGAGACGCCGATCGAATGCGTGTATCCGTGCTCCTTCGCCTGCTCCATCCCCGGCCACGCCCACGTCGGGCCGCCCTGCGGCCAGTGGATGATGTAGAGGTCGACATGGTCCACGCCGAGACGCTCGAGGCTGCGCGCGGCCTCGGCCGCGGGGTCGTCGTTGCCGGGATAGAACTTCGTCGTCAGGAACACCTCCTCGCGCGGGACGCCGCTGTCGCGCAGCGCTCGCCCGACGCTCTCCTCGTTGCCGTAAGCCTGTGCGGTGTCGATGTGGCGGTACCCGAGCTCGAGCGCCCAGCGCACCGTGTTTTCACACTCCGGCCCGTTCGGCACCTGCCATACGCCGAGGGCGAGCGTGGGGATCGGGGCGCCGTCTGCGAGGACGCGCGTGCGCTCTTCGGTGCCGATCGCTTTCTCGTGCATTGGGCCTCCAGTCGTTTCGTTGGGAAAAGGACTGCTCGATGACGACGACTCTCGAGGAACGATCTTCCCGCTCCACGCCGCCTGACGCAAATCGGCGAGCTCGAGTGCCGCTACGCGGGCGCGGGGACCATCTCGGGACATACCTCGGCGACCAGCGTTGCGACGACGTCGCGCAGCGGCTCGAGGTGCTCGCGGTCACGCCACTCCCCCGTCGCATCGAGGTGCTCGGCGGCGTGTCCGACGGCGAGTTCGACGTCGAGCACGCGGGCTCCCGTCGCGCCGAGCACCTTGCGGAGCTCCGCCTGCGACCACACCGCGCCGAACGCCCCGGCGCTGGCGCCGATGACGGCGACGGGCTTGTTGCGAAGGACGCTCGTCGCGAGCGGCCGCGAGGCCCAGTCGAAGGCGTTCTTGAGCTGACCCGGGATCGAGGAGTTGTACTCGGGGGTCGCCACGAGCAGCGCATCGGCGGCGGCGATCGCATCCCGCAAGCGCGTCACCACCGCCGGCGCGGGGTCAACGTCGTCGTCCTCGTCGTACGGTGGGATCGCCTTGAGGCCGTCGAAGAGCTCCACCTCCGCCTCAGGCGGAAAGAGCTCGGCGGCGGCGAGCAGCAGCGCGCGGTTGTAGGACTCCCGGCGCAGGCTTCCCGGGATCGCGAGGATCTTCATCGCCTCAGACCTTCGTGAGGAAGAGCTCCGCCGTGACCGTGACGTCGTTTGCGAGCGCGGGATCGCCGTTGGGCAGCGGGTTGTTCCAGTTCATCCCGAACCGCGTGCGGTCGACGTGGGCCTCGAGCTCGAGACCGAAGTAGGGCCGCTCCATGTACTCCTTCTGCTCGCCCACGTATGCGCGTGCGCTCACGGGCACGGTGATGCCCTTGATCGTGAGCTCGCCCTCGACCTCGAGGTGGTCGCCGGCCGGCCGGATCGCCGTCGAGGAGAAGGAGATCTCGGGTGCGCGCTCGGCGTCGAAGAAGTCGGGCGCCTGCAAGTGCGCCGCGAGATTCTCGTCCTGGACCTTCACGCCGCTGACGGGCACGGAGCCCGTGAGCTTGGCGCTTCCGTCCTCGCCGACCTCGAGCCTCGCCTCCACGGGCGCGAAGCTGCCGCGGAACGTGCCGACGTGATATCCGACGGCGAAGCCGATCTGCGAGTGGACGGGGTCGAGCGCCCACGTGCCGGCGGGCAGGACCTGGGTTGAATCGAGAGTTGTGCTGGTCATTACAAACCTCCTGTCGTGAGATATAATTGACTCCTCAACAATCTAGCAGATAATGATGAGTACTCAACTATTGACTGCACAAGAGTCTCTGCCCGTGGAGGCGTGGGTGCGCCTGCTGCGCGGCCACGCGGGGATGCGACGCGCCGTGAGCGCCCAGCTACAGGACGATCACGGCTTGACCGTCAACGAGTACGAGGCGCTGCTGCTGCTCTCGCACGCCGATCAGAACAGCATGCGCGGCGTCGACCTCGCCAACAGCCTCCAGCTCACGCCCTCGGGGGTCACGCGCTTGCTGGCCGGCTTGCGCGAGCGCGGCTTCGTCGACAAGCTTTCGTGTGCGGAGGACGCGCGAGTCACCTACGCGGTCCTTCAGGACGCGGGCCGCAAGAAGCTCGCGGAGGCGTCGTGCTCACATGTCGCCGCGATCCGCGCGCTCTTCGAGGAGCGCTACAGCGCCAAGTGAGCTCCAGACGCTCGCCGAGCTCCTCGACCGCCTCCCCGGCGCCGGGGGCTGCGACGGAGCGCGCTGCACGCCCTAGCGACTTGCGGCGGGTCCTAAGCGGTCGAGGTACGCGCGCGCCGCGCGATGAGCGCCGCGGTGATCGTGAGCAGGGAGCCGCTTAGCGCTGCGCCGGCGCGAGCATGATCGCTCGAGCCCAGAATCGCGCCCGCGCCCCGGTATGAGAGCACCGACGCTTCCGCGCGCGCGGAGAGCACGGAGCCGAGCGACGCGAGCGACCCGACGGAGAACGCGGACGCGAACGAGCCGATCGATCCGATCGAGAGCGCCGAGCCGACCGAGCCCACCGAGAGGAACGAGCGTTGCGAGGCGATCGACATGAAGGAGTCCTCCGACCAGAGCGAGAACGAGGCCACGGCCCGATCGTAGCCGCCGAGGACAGTGAATATCGTGTGCGCGATGCGCCACGTCCTCCTGCTGCGGGGAATCAACGTCGGCTCGCGTAACCGCATCGCGATGCCTGCGCTGCGCGAGGCGTTGAGCGCGGCAGGCCTCGCCGACGTTCGCACCCACGTGCAGAGCGGGAACGTCGTTGTCTCCAGCGAGCTCTCGTCGGGGGAGCTCGTATGCCTGTGCGAAGAACGCGTACGGGAGTCGTTCGGCCTGCAGGTGGGGGTGCTCGGTCGCAGCGAGGAGGAGCTCGCCGAGGTCGTGCGCCGCAACCCTCTCGGCGATGTCGCGACGGAGCCCAAGCGATATCAGGTGAGCTTCTGCGCCGAGGAGCCCGCGCCCGAGCTGATCGAGAAGCTGGCCGCGCTCACAGCGGGCGGCGAGCGCTTCGCTGCGCACGGGCACGAGCTCTACGCGTGGCATCCCGAGGGAATTGCGCGCTCGCGTCTGTGGGCAGCGCTCGCGGGTCCCAGGCTCGGGCTGCTCGCGACCTCCCGCAACTGGAGCACCGTCACGACGCTTCTCGCAATGGCGCAGGAGTCGGCGTAGAGTGAGGTCGTGAGCCCGCTCGACCCCGAGGAGCTCGAGGCGGCGGCGCCGTCAACGGAAGCAGCGATCTCGGCGTCGACGACGGTCGGCGCGGTGTACCTCACGGTCGCCGACCTCTCTCGGTCGCTCGCCTATTACGAACACGTGGTGGGCCTGCAGGCGATCAGCCGCGAAGGGAGCCACGCGCGCCTGGGCGCGGGTGGTCGCGAGCTGCTCGTCCTCGTCGAGGAGCCGGGGGCGCAGCCGGCTCGCGGCCACACCGGGCTCTACCACTTCGCGCTGCTCGTGCCCGAGCGGCGAGACCTCGCGCGCTGGCTGGCGCACGCGGTGCGCGACGACGTCCCACTCGTCGGGCTCTCCGACCACTTCGTGAGCGAGGCGCTCTATCTCAGCGATCCCGATGAGCACGGCATCGAGATCTATTGGGATCGACCGCGCGAGCTCTGGGAGGGTCAGGTCGCGACCCGCATGACGACGCTCCCGCTCGACGTCGAGAGTCTTCTCGGGGAGCTCGACGATCCGCGGACAGAGCCCTTCGAGGCGCTCGCGGCGGGCACGGTCATGGGCCACGTGCACCTGAAGGTCGCCGCGATCGCGGACGCCGTCGCGTTCTATCGCGACGTCTTGGGCTTTGCCTTGATGGCGCAGCTCGGACCATACGCGGCGTTCCTGAGCGCGGGCGGTTATCACCATCATCTCGGCGCGAACATCTGGGAAAGCGCCGGTGCCACGCCTGCCCCGCCCGGTACGGCGACGCTGCGCCACACGACGATCGTGCTGCCCGACGAAGGTGAGCGCGAGCGGATTCTCGAGCGTGTGCGAGGCATCGGCGACTCGCCCATCCACACGCCGGCCGGGCCGGCGGTTCGCGACCCGTCGCGCAACGCCCTTGTGCTCGCGGTCGGCTAGGCGCAGGACAGCCGCTTGCTCGCCTACCGCGAACGCCCCGCGCGGGGAACGCCGTCGGGCCTGCTCGTGCTCCACCACGGACGCGGCGCCGACGAGCTCGACCTGCTCGCGCTCGCCGATCTCCTCGACCCTGCGCGGACGCTCCGCGTTGTGACGCCGCGAGCGCCTCTGCAGCTCGCCGGCTCGCCCGGGTATCACTGGTACGTCGTCCCGCGCGTGGGCCATCCCGACCCGCAGACGTTCGGCGCCGCGTATCGCGCGCTGGCCGAGCTTCACGACGAGCTCTGGGAGCAGAGCGCCGTCCCTCCCTCCCGCACGGTCCTCGGGGGCTTCTCCATGGGCGCCGTGATGAGTTACGCGCTCGGCCTCGGCGGCGACCGGCCGCCGGTGGCCGGGGTGCTCGCGTTCTCTGGCTTCATCCCGACGCTCAGCGGCTGGGAGCCGAGCCTTCACGACCGACCGCGCCTGGGCGCGTTCATCGCGCACGGCCGCAATGATCCCGTCATCGACGTCGAGTTCGCGCGCACCGCGCGCTCGACGCTCACGTCAGCCGGACTTCACGTCGACTATCACGAGTCGGACGTCGGTCACCAGATCGATCCTGCGGACGTCCCGCTCGCGGCGTCGTGGCTGTCGCGGACGCTCACGCCGGAGAGTCGATGACAACCCGGCCGAGACCGATCACCTCGATCTCGCTCTGCGGCGCGCACACGGCGATCTGCTGGGCCTCGTCGCGCAGCGTCCGCCGCAGCGCGACGAACGCGAAGGAGCCAAGCACCGCGGGCACCCACAGCGCGATCGCGCGGTAGGCGAGCACCGCGGCGGTCGCTGGCGCGAGCGGCTCGCCGTAGACGGCGAGCATTCCCACCAGGCCGAGGTCCACGCCGCCGATCCCCCCTGGCACGGGGATGAGGCCGCCGAGCTCGCCGATCAGGTACGCGATCCACACGATCGCCACCGACGGGTCCGCGCCGAAGGCGCGGAAGCTCGCCCACAGGATCATCACGTCGAACGCGAGGTAGGCGATGAGGCCCACGATCAGCACGAGGTTGCCCTCGCGGAGCAGGTCGACTGCCTCGTCCACTCCACTCGCGAGCGCCGCGAGGCTTCCCCTCAGCGCTCGCATCCTCCGCGACTCCTCGCCTTCGCGGCCTTCGAGCCGGCGCTGGAGGTGCCCCGCGACGCGACCCGCGAGCAGCGCGCCGACGATGCCGAGAGCAGCGACCGCCGCGGGGACGAGCGTGAGCGCGAGGTTCCTCTCACCGGTGAAGACTCCGATCGCGAGTCCCAGCCCGACTCCGATGAGCGCGAGCACGTTCGGCAGGCTCGTGAGGAGGAAGAACGCGACCGAGCGCCGTCCGATCTCGCTCAGGGACATCCCGCCGCGCTTGAGCGCCCAGGCGCCGAGGGCAAGTCCTCCCGCGCCCCCGGTCGGGAAGAGCGCGTTCGCCCCGAGCTCCGACCACCCGATCTGGAACGAGACTCGCCAGCTCATGCGGCGGCAGAAGACCATCCGGAACACGGCGACGTAGCCGATGCCCGAGAGCACCTTGAGGCCCGTCCCGAGCGCAAGCCACCAAGGTTGCGCGTGCGCGAGGCGGTTGCGGAGTTCGCCCAGCCCCGGTAGGAGCGTGATCAGCACCACGATTCCCGCGACGATGCCGGCGCCGATGAGGAGCCGCGTGCGCAGCTTGCGGCGGCTGAGCTCAGCGGGCAGCGCGAGGTCAGCAGCCTGGACGGCGGGCGCCGGCTGCGGCCACGCGCCCTGCGCACCGTCGCCGCGCTCGACGGGACCGCTGCGATCCGGCGTCTGGCCGAGGCCCGCTCGCGCCGTCTCAGTCATCCGTGTCGATGTTTGCACGTTTGACCGCATGCGCTCACGGCGTATCGTGAGACGTTGAACCCTGCGCTCGCTTTCGTGAGCTGAAAGGAGAGCACGATGACAGTCTGCACTCATCTCGATCACGTCCACATCACCGAGCTCCCGCCATCCGTCGAAGGGTGCGAGGAGTGCCTCGCGACCGGTGGCAAATGGTTGCACCTACGCATCTGCCTCGAGTGCGGGTACGTCGGCTGCTGCGACGACTCCCCGGGTCGGCACGCCAGCGCGCACGCGCAGCACTCGGAGCATCCGATAATCCGCTCGCTCGAGCCCCACGAGGAGTGGTCATGGTGCTTCATCGACGAGGTGGCGTTCGTGATTCCCGAGGTCCATGGCGAAACTCAGATCCCGCCCTCGCCGTTGCTCGAGGAGATGCTCGGAGGCTCGCGCTGACCTCTTAGGTCATTCGGCCAACAGCCTTGACAGCCCAGCGCTCCGCTGCTTCATGGGCTCCTCAAGCGAGACCAATCGTGTCAACTAGGCAAGGAGGCCAACCATGAGAAACGGGATGAACGCGGCACGACTGGCGAGCCGCGCGAGGCAAACGGTGCTCGCGCTCCTCATCGCCCTGCTCTCGACCGCGTCGTTCGGCGCGGCGAGCAGCCTCGCGTCCAACGCAGGCGGCGCCGACAAGGAACGGCCGGCCACCTTCGGCGACTGCCCGAACCAGAACGCCGGCGTGCACAACGGGTACGACTGCGAAGAAGAAGAAGGTATTCCGACCTAGCCGCCCACGGGGCCGGCTCGAGGGCTGCGCTCGAGCCGGTCACCCGGCGGGCAGGCGCGCGCCCTCGTATCCGAGCAGCGCGCGCTTCATCTCGATCCCGCCGCGAAAGCCGCCGAGCGCGCCGTCGGTACGCAGCACACGGTGGCACGGCACGATGATCGGCAGCGGGTTGGTCGCGAGCGCGCTTCCGGCGGCGCGAACCGCGTTGGGGCTGCCCGCGGTGGTCGCGACGTCGCGATAGCTCCGCGTCTCGCCGAAGGGGATCGCCGCCGTCGCCCGCAGCACACGCCGGCGGAAGCCGAGCGTGAGCCGCCAGTCGAGGTCGAGCTCGAAAGTGCGCCGGTGTCCGCCGAAGTACTCGTCGAGCTGGCGGCGCGCGTCATCGAGGCGCCGCGGCGCCCGCAGCACGCGAGCCGACACTCGTGTCGCGAGGTCGGAGAGGAACCCCTCCTCGGCCTCGTTCTCGAACCCCACGCGCACGACGCCGATGGGGGTGGTCGCGACCAGCAGGCGGCCGAGTGGCGAGTCGAGCGCGTCGTACGCGGCCTCGAGGAGGCCCGCGCCGCCGGCGCGCTCTGAGAGCTCCGCGAGCAGCCGCTCCCTGTGGCCCGGCGCAGGCACGAGCTCCGAGTCGAGTTGGCGTTGCAGTTGGGTCTGGTCGATCATCGCTTCTCCGTTCATGACGTGACGTGGGTCTCGCTCTTAGCGCCCTCGCGCAGTTGCGCGCGGAGCCGCTTGATGCCCTCGTGGACGTTGCGTCGCGCGGCGGCCTCGCTCGTGTTCATGAGCGCGCCGATTTCGCGGTACGGGAGGTCCGCGACGAAGCGGTACGCGAGCGCCGCTCGTTGCTTCGCTGGAAGCTCGCCGAGGAGCTCGACGAGCGAGCCGTCGGGTGCCTCGCGCGGGCTCGTCGCGCCCGCGTCGACCTCCTCCTGCGGCAGCGGTTCGCGAGCGCCCGCGCGGTGCAGGTCGATCGCCTTGCGCTCGGCGATCCGGAGCAGCCATGGGAGCACCGCGCGCGGATCGCGCAGGCGTGGGTATGCGCGCAGGGCCGCGAGCATCGTCTCCTGGTAGCACTCATCCGCGAGCTCCGCCCCCACCTGGCTCGCGCAGAAGCGCCAGACATCGGTGGTATGGCGCTCGGCGACTAGTTGAAACGCTTCCAAGGGCATACATCAGAACAGACGCCGCGCGCGAGCAGAACGTGAGATCGTCCGCCTTCTTGCGATCAGCACGAGCGGCCCGCGGAGCGCGCTCGGCTCTCGCGGCGCGGGCGCTCGACGGTTGGGGCTTCAGGGTTCGCCCCGTGTGGCCGATGTAGGGCGAAGCAGGTGGCCGTCTGCCAGCGGCGAAGTCTCGTCGGTGCATCCCGTCCAAGTGCCACCGCTGCCGAATCGTGAAAGTGCTCGACCCGTCACAAGCGAATACGCGACGTCATGAGGCGCGCGGCGCAGGACAGTGAGCGCCACCGCCGAGGCGCTCGCCGGAGGCGAGCCCGGGGCAGATCCCCTCGGCGCGCTCTCCGAAGTCGCGGCTCGCTCGTCGCTTCATGTCTTTTGGCGCCGCTTCCGCGCCGATCGCTTGGCGCTCGCGTCGCTGTGCTTCATCGGCTTGCTGATCCTCGTCGCGATCGCGGCGCCACTGGTCGTGAGCGTGCTCGGCCTGCCAGGGCCCGACGTCCAGAATGCGAACCTCACGAACGCGTTCGGCGCTCCGCTCGGGCCGAGCGCGGCGCATCCCTTCGGCGTGGACGACCTCGGCCGGGACATCGCCTCGCGGGTGATCTATGGCGCGAGGGTCTCGCTCGAGGTCGGGATCATCGGCACGATCGTTGCCACGGTGCTCGGCGTCGTGATCGGCGTGCTCGCGGGCTTCTTCCGGGGCTGGCCGGACGTGTTCCTCTCGCGTCTAACCGACGTCGCGCTCTCGATTCCGATTCTGCTGCTCGGCATCGGCATGGGCGAGGCGTGCGCCGTGCGCGGTTGTCTGAACGGCACGATCCAGCCGGGCGTCGGGGAGATCATCTTCATCATCGCGCTCGTCGGGTGGACGTACATGGCGCGGATCGTCCGTGGCCTCGTCCTCTCGCTGCGGGAGCGCGAGTTCGTCGAAGCATCGCGGGCACTGGGAGCGTCCAACGCACGCATCATGGTTCGCGAGATCCTGCCGAACCTGCTCGTTCCCGTGATCGTCTACTCGAGCCTGCTCGTGCCGCAGTTGATCCTGCTCGAGGCGGCGCTCTCGTTTCTCGGGGTGGGCGTGCGGCCGCCGACGCCGAGCTGGGGACAGATGATCGCCGAAGCCACTCCCATTTTCAACACAGCGTGGTGGTACATGACCTTTCCCGGTATCGCGCTGCTCCTCACGGTCCTCGCATTCAATCTCTTGGGCGACGGCTTGCAGGATGCGCTGAACCCGAGGATCGGCCGATGAGTCCCCCCATGGAACGTCAACGACTGGAGGCACCATGACCCGGTCAACCAAGAAATCCCTCTCGATTGTGGCCGCCGCAGGCGCTCTTGCGCTCGTTGTCGGCGGGTGCGGCTCGAGCGGCAGCACCACCGTGCCGAGCGGTCTCACGATCCCTGCCGGCGTGCAGACTCCGGCGAATGAGTCGCTGACGTGCTCCACGCGAGGCGGAACGCTCAACGTCCTCCAGCACGAGGACTTCGAACACATCGATCCGGGCATGTCGTACAACACCCTCGACTACGAGGTGCTCCTCGCGACGCAACGGCCGCTCTACACGTACAAGCCGAACTCGCTGAAGGAAGTGGTTCCGGACCTCGCCGAAAGCGCGCCCGAAATCTCGTCCGACCGCAAGACGGTGACGATCCACATCCGCCACGGCGTTCGCTTCAGCCCGCCCGTCAACCGCGAAGTGACATCCGCGGACGTCGCGTACGCGCTCGAGCGCGGAGCGAACCCGAACGTCGCAAACCCGTACTTCTCGATCTACTTCGCGTCCGTCGAAGGCGCGGCGAGCGCCAAGGGCGGGCCGATCCCGGGTATCCAGACCCCGAACAAGTACACGCTCGTGCTGCGTCTCAGCGAACCGAAGGCGCCGATCGTGGCCGAGGCGCTCGTACTCCCGCTGAGCGCTCCGGTGCCGGAAGAATACGCGAAGAAGTACGACGCGAAGACGCCGAGCGAATACGGCAACTACCAGGTCGCGACGGGTCCGTACATGTTCAAGGCGAACAGCGAACACAAGGTGCTCGGCACGGGCTACCAGCCCGGCAAGTCGGCGACCCTCGTGCGCAACCCGAACTGGAACTCGTCGAGCGACTCCAGGCCCGCGTGCGTCGATCAGATCAACATCAGCATCGGCGGTGAACGCAATGTCATCGGCCGTCAGGTGCTGCAGGGCTCGCAGATGGTGCAGAACGATCCGCCCGAACGCGCGATCGTGCAGCTCGCTTACGAAAAGTACCGCTCGCAGCTGCAGATCTCACCCGGTGGTGGCGACCACTACATAGCCGTCAACAACGCGCATGGGCCGTTCACGAACATCAACCTCCGCAAGGCCTTCTGGGCGGCGCTCAACCGCGTCGCGATGAACAAGGCGCGCGGCGGCGAACTCGTGACGAACGTGATGACGCACTTCATCTATCCCGAAATCCCGGGCTTCGAAGAGGCCGGCGGGCTCACCGGACCGAAGGTCGACTACAACGAACATCCCGAAGGCGACATGGCCGTCGCGGAGAAGTACATGAAGCTCGCGGGCTACCCGAGCGGCAAGTACACGGGTAACGCGACGTTGCAGATCGTGGGGTCGAACGACGTCCCGCAGGCGCCTGAAATCGCGGCCCAGACGCTCAAGAACCTCGGCTTCAAGACGAAGCTGACGCTAGTCGAACAGTCGGCGATGTATGCGAAGTACTGCACGGTCGTCAAGGAAGAGATCGACGTCTGCCCGAGCGTCGGGTGGACGGCGGACTTCGCCGACCCCTACGCGGTCCTCGGCATCAACTTCAACGGCAAGGCGATCAGCACCACGGGGTCGAACCCCAACTTCAGCCAAGCGAACGTGCCCTCGATCAACAAGGCGATGGAAGCGGCCGAATCGATCGTCGGGCAGAACGCGCGCGCGGCGGCATGGGCGAACATCGACAAGGAACTCGTCGCCTACGCGGTCGCCGTCCCCTATGACTGGGACAAGGCACCCGCGATCGAGTCGAAGGACGTCGCGGGTGTCGGCAACCTCTGGGATGGCGGCGCCTGGGACTACAGCTTCACCTCCCTGAAGTAGCGGAGAAGGAGTGCGGGCCGCGCATGCTCGTGCGGCCCGCGTGAGTCGATGATCACGTACATCATCCGCAGACTGCTGTGGGGCGTGGTGCTGCTCGTGCTCGTGTCCGCGCTCATGTTCGTCTTCTTTCGCATCTTCCCGACCGCAGACCCCGCGCGGCTGAGCGCCGGCCGTCTCGCCAGCCCGAGGGTGCTCGCGGAGATCCGTCACAACCTGGGGCTCGACAAGCCGCTGATCACGCAGTTCTGGCTGTACATGAAGGGCATCTTCCTGCACTTCGAACTCGGCTACAGCTACTACAGCGACGCGTCGGTCAAGAGCCTCATCGCGGAACGCCTGCCGGCGACGCTGTCGCTGACGCTCGGCGCGAGCGTCGTGTGGCTGCTCGCCGGCATCCCCGTCGGGATCATCTCGGCCGTCAAGCGTCACACGCTGGTCGACCGCGCAGCGATGGGGACGGCACTCGTGCTCATCTCCACGCCCGTCTACTGGCTCGGCCTCATCGCGCTCTACCTATTCGCGACCGACATCGGGGTGATCCCCATTTTCCCGGGCGCAAACAGCTACGTTGGGCTCACGGTCGATCCAATCAGATGGTTCACCTCGCTGCTCCTACCGTGGCTCGTCCTCGCGGCGACCTTCGCCGCGATCTATGGCCGCGTGCTGCGCGGAAGCCTCATCGAGGTCATGCAGGAGGACTACATTCGGACGGCGCGCGCGAAGGGCCTCTCCGAGCGACGCGTCGTGCTCCGCCACGGCCTGCGCTCGTCCGTGAACCCGATCGTGACGCTCCTCGGGCTCGACATCGGCGTGCTGCTCGCGGGTGCCGTGCTCACAGAGACCGTCTTCAACATCCCCGGCGTCGGCCGGCTCAACTACGACGCGATCACGCAGTCGGACTTCCCGGTCGTTCAGGGCACCGTGCTGCTCGCGGCGATGTTCATCATCGTCGCGAACGTCGTCGTCGACGTCGCCTACGCGTACCTTGACCCGCGCGTGCGCTACTCGTGAACGCCACGAACGGCTCCCGACCGCCCTCGCTTGACGCCGTTGAGCGAGACCCCGCCGGGCCGGGGTCGCTGGCAACGCCGTTGCTGCGCGCAGAGGACCTGCGCGTCGAGTTCGAGACCGAAGACGGGCTGGTGCACGCGGTCGACGGCATCAGCTACGAGGTTAGGCGCGGACGCACGCTCGGAATCGTGGGCGAGTCGGGCTCGGGCAAGACCGTCGCCGCCCTCACCGTGCTTGGGCTGACGCGGCCAATGGGCGCGCGCATCTCCGGCCGCGTCGTCTTCGAGGGCCAGGATCTGCTCGCGCTCCCCGCGGACGACCTGCGCGCAATCCGCGGCAACGACATCGCGATGATCTTCCAGGATCCGCTCTCGGCGCTGCATCCGTTCTTCAAGGTCGGAGCCCAGATCGCCGAGGCGCTGCGCGCGCACCGCGACGTGCGCAAGGCGCAGGCACGCGAGCGCGCGATCGAGATGCTGGGGCTCGTCGGAATCCCCGACCCGCGAAGCCGCGTCGACCTCTACCCGCATCAGCTCTCCGGCGGGATGCGCCAGCGCGTGATGATCGCGATGGCGCTCGTCAACGAGCCGAAGCTACTGATTGCCGACGAGCCGACGACGGCGCTCGACGTGACGGTGCAGGCACAGATCCTCGCACTCCTCGAGCGTCTGCAGCGCGAGCTCTCGATGTCGGTCCTGCTGATCACGCACGACCTCGGCGTGATCGCGGAGGCCGCACACGATGTCGCGGTGATGTACGCGGGGCGCATCGTCGAGAGCGCCTCCGTCGAGACGCTCTTCAGAGCGCCCGAACACCCGTACACCTGGGGGCTCCTCGGCTCGCGGCCGAGGATTCACGGGCCGCGCGCACAGACGCTGACCCCGATCGCGGGCACGCCGCCGAGCCTCATCCATCGCCCCTCCGGCTGTCACTTTCACCCCCGCTGCCCGTTTGCCCGTCCCGAGCACGCGCGCGTCGACCCCCGGCTGGAGCCGGTGCCGGGCGAGCCGGATCACCACGTCGCGTGCCTGCTCGAGCCGCAGACGCGGCGGCGCCTGTGGGCGCAGCTGCGGGGCGGCCACGCGCCTGCGGAGGCACTCGCGTCAGTGGGCGGCGGAAGTGGGCCGGAAGGCGAGCGGGCGCAGGGGCGCGCGCGAGAGGAAGAACGATGAGCGAGGCGCCGCTGCTCGAGGTACGCGACCTCGTCAAGCACTTTCCGCTCACTCGAGGGGTGATCGTGCGCCGCCAGCGCGGTGCAGTGCGCGCGGTGGACGACGTGAGCTTCGCGGTGAACCCCGGGGAAACGCTCGGCATCGTCGGCGAGACGGGCTGTGGCAAGACGACGACCGCGCGACTCATCACGCGCCTGCTGGAGCCCACGGCGGGGGAGATCTGCTTCGCGGGGCGTCCGATCACGAGGCTGCGCGGCGCCGAGATGAAGGCCATCCGCCGCGAGATGCAGCTGATCTTCCAGGACCCCTACTCCTCGCTGAACCCGCGCAAGACCGTGGGGTCGATCATCGCCGAGCCGTTCGCCGTGCACGGGCTCAAGCGCGGCAAGGGCGAGCGCAGGGCGGCGGTGCGCGAGCTAATGGAGACGGTTGGGCTCAACCCCGAGCGTTACAACCGCCATCCACATGAGTTCTCGGGCGGGCAGCGCCAGCGGGTCGGAGTGGCGCGCGCGCTCGCGCTGCGGCCGCGGCTGTTGATCGCCGACGAGCCCGTCTCGGCGCTGGACGTCTCGATCCAGGCGCAGGTGCTGAACCTCCTGCGCGAGATGCAGCGGCAGTTCGGCCTGACGCTGATCTTCATCTCGCACGACCTCTCGGTCGTGCGCCACATGTGCGACCGCGTCGCGGTCATGTACCTCGGAAAGATCGTCGAGATCGGCGACGCGGGAGCGATATATGGCTTCCCGCGTCATCCCTACACCGGAGCGCTGCTCGCCGCGGTGCCCTCGGAAGAGCCGACGGGGGCGCGATCGACGCGGGTGCCGCTCTCCGGAGACGTGCCCAACCCGGCTGATCCGCCCGCTGGTTGCCGCTTCCACACGCGCTGCCCGAAGGCGCAGGAGCGCTGCGCGCTCGAGGAGCCACTGCTGGAGGAGAAGGGCTCGGGAACGAGCGCGGCGTGCCACTTCCCGCTCGAGCGCGGGGAGGCCGCTGAAGCCGCGCCCACGCAAGAACGCGCTTCGGTTAAGTAGTTCGCCGCAGGCCCGCGCCTCCTCATCGGGACGGCGCGTCGTCCGCTTTTTGCGTCCATCGGCCCAATTAGGGCTAAAGCGGCGGCCCTTTAGTGCCGACATTCCACGCGATAGGTCAGTGTCGCTCAGGGCAAACCCGTCGTGAGGCGGGGACGCAAAGCCAGGGATCTTCTCTAAGAAGACCGCCCGGTTACCGACTCAATGCCAAGCATCGTGGGTCAGCTGCGATGTAGGACATGGAGGTCCTGAGATGCCGTACATAATTCGTCCTCGACGGGTTCGGAGCGTCCTGTTGGCCATTCTTGGCGCAACGGCGCTCTTCGGCGCGATGCCAGCTCTTGCCAGTGCTGCGTGCCCCACACCGGGATCCTCGCAGCTACTCGCGGGAACTGGCGACAATGCGTCGTACTTCCTGCTCGAAGGCAGCTCGTTCGAACAAGGCGCTCCGGGTTGGTCGTTGATCAACGCGGAAGTCGTGAGTGAAGGCAACGAAGGGGTTGGCGGCAACAGCGGTAACGCTGTGGTCATCCATCCCGGCGGCGAGGCGATCTCGCCGGCCTTCTGCGTCAGCAGCAACATCCCCTCCTTCCGCTTCTACGCGAAGCAGCTCAGCGGCGGTTGGTTCGGAGGTGCGCTGAACGTGAGCCTCCGATTCAGAGATGGATTCGGGTTCACGCACACGGTGCCGCTGTCGTTCGGGCTTTCGAGCAATGGCTCGTGGGCGCTCAGCCCCGTGCTCGAACTCGCGAGGAGGCTGCCGTGGTGGGCACCAAATAACGTCAACGTGAACCTGGTGTTCCAGCCGGCAAACGGCTCGTCCTGGTCGATCGATGAAGTCCTCATCGATCCATACAGCCGATAGGAGGAGACCTGACGGAGGAGCCGGCGGCGCGGCGCGCCGCCGGCTTCACCACTACCTAGCGAGCTACTGCGATGAGTGATCCAGTCTTGGACGACGTCCGCTCCGACGATCCCGTCGAGCGCCTGATGGAGGACTCTTGGACCTCGCGCTCGCGCCGGACGAGCCGGCGGGAGGTCGTCGTCGAGAGCATCGCGGCGCTCCTCTTCTTCTGCTGCGCGATTCCGCTCGCGCTGCTTGCGCCGCCGACGCGGCCCATGGAACCGCTGCTCGCGGTGACGCTCGTCGGCATCTACGCGGCGGCGTCGCGGCTCGTGAAGTTTCCCATCGGCGCAGGCTACGTCGTGCCCTCTTACCTGGTGCTCGTGCCGATGTTGCTCTTGTTGCCACCGGGCACGGTCCCGCTGCTGGCCGCCGCCGGCCTTGCACTCGGGACGCTCGGACAAGTCGCCGTCGAGCGCGTCGGCCTCGAGCGCGTGCCATTGTCGATACCCGACGCCTGGCACACGCTCGGGCCGGCGCTGGTGCTCGTGCTCGTGGGGCCGACTACCGGCGCCGCGCGCGTGCTCGTCTACATCGCGGCGTTCGCATCCGGGTGCCTGCTGGACCTCGCCTCGGCGACGATCCGCGAGGCGGCGATCTCCGGCGTTCGCGGAGAGCTTCAGGCACGGGTGATCGCGCAGGTCTGGTTGATCGACGCTTGCGTTGCGCCGCTCGGGCTGCTGATCGCAGGGGCGGCGCACAACGACGCCCGCGAAGTGCTGCTGATCCTGCCGCTGATCGCGCTGCTGCTGCTCGCGTCGCGCGACCGCAGCGCGCGCATCGAGCGCGCGCAGCGCCGACTCGATCTGGTTGCGCGCGAGCGCAGCAGGCTGCAGACCGCCGTGCGCAGGCTCGGCGACGCTCTCGCGGCGAAGCTCGACATCAGCGCGCTGACGGAAATCGTCCTGCGTGGCTCGGTCGAGGCGCTCGACGCCGACGCCGGCCGGCTCACCTTGAGCGGGGCGCTTGGCGAGCTTGACCCGCGTGAGCTCGAGATCGGCGGTGCGCCGCGCGTCTCGGAGGTGCTGCGGACCGCGGCGGCGATGGCTGACACTGACGAGCGGCCGTGTCAGCTCGAGCGCGACGGCGTGTGGGCGCTCGCGCTGCCGCTGGGGTTCTCGATCGACACGGGAAGGGCGAACGGCGCGCTTGCGGTCGCGCGCGAGGGACGCGCCTTCGGCGACGACGAGCAGGCCGTCGTGAACGACCTCGTGGAGCGCGCGCGCGAGGCCGCCGCGGACATCGTCGCGCACCGGGTACTGCGCGAGCAGGCTCTCACGGACGCGCTCACGAAGCTCGGCAACCGGCGCAAGCTCGTCGCCGACCTCGAAGACCAGCTGCCCTCGGCCTCCGACTCCGAGCCGCTCGTGCTGATCCTCTTCGACCTCGATGGCTTCAAGCGCTACAACGACACCTTCGGGCACCTCGCGGGCGACGCGATGCTGACGCGCCTCGGCGGGAAGCTCGCCGCCGTCACGGCGGGCTCGGGAGCGGCTTACCGCCTCGGCGGCGACGAGTTCTGCGTGCTCCGGCCGGCCCACGCCGAGGAGCTCTGCGACATCGTCGCGAAGGCGGCGTCCGCGCTCGAGGAGCAGGGCGAGAACTTCGCGGTCGGCGCCTCCTACGGCGCTGTCCTGCTCCCGCATGAGACGAGCGACCTCGACTACGCGATGCAGCTCGCGGACGAGCGCATGTACGCGCTGAAGCGCGTGCGCTCCCCCGCAACCGCTGACCAGACCCGCGACGTGCTGCTCCAGATCATGGCGGCCAAGCAGCCCGAGCTCCAGGACCACTCGAGCGAGGTCGCGCAGCTCTGCCGGCTCGTCGCGCGGCGCTTCCAGATGCGTGTGGAGGATGTCGACAAGATGGTGCGAGCGGCGGAACTCCACGACATCGGCAAGGTCGGGATCCCCGACGCGATTCTCGAAAAGCCCGGCTCGCTGAACGACGCCGAGTGGGAGTTCATGCGTGAGCACACCCTTCTCGGCGAGCGCATTCTCAGCGCCGCGCCGACGCTGCGGCCAGTCGCGTCGATCGTCCGTGCGACGCACGAGCGCTGGGACGGCAACGGCTATCCCGACGGCCTGCGTGAAGAGGAGATCCCGCTCGCGGCGCGCATCATCTCTGCTTGCGACACGTACTCCGTGATGACGAGCGACCGCCCCTACTGCTCGCGACTCGACCACGACGCGGCGTGCGTCGAGATCCGCCGGCTCGCCGGCGGCCAGCTCGACCCCGAGGTCGTGGACGCGCTGCTCGAGGAGCTTCAGTCGAGCGGCGTGGTCGCGGGCGCGGACGGCGGCGCAGACGACGGCGAGCAGCCGGTCGCCGACGCCGTCGTCGAATACCTGCGCGAAGCGCTCGCGCGCAACGGAGACGAGCGGCGTGCCGAGGCCGAGCGCCGCCAGAGCGCGGATCGCCGCGAGGAAGCGAGCCGGCTCGAGCTGAGAGCCGGCTGACGCTCGCCGGACGGCTGCTAGTTTGGGCCTGGAAGCATTCGAGACAGTTCCGTCCCCTTTTCTCCCAGCAGTTCGAAGAGCCCCAGATGAGCTCCCCGGCAGACGCGCGGGCCCGCGATGGCGTGCTGGCCCGGATCGCGCGATGGACAGCGACTCACCGCAAGGTGACCGTGGTCGCATGGCTCGTGCTGCTCGTCGCGGCGCTTGGCGTCTCGAGCGCGCTGGGAACCGATTTCTCGAATAACTTCTCCCTTCCCGGCACCGAATCGCAGCGGGCCGCAGATCTCCTCAAGCAGGACTTCCCGGCGCAGGCCGGGGACTCGGACCAGATCGTCTTCGCCGTGAGCGCAGGCAGCGTGAACGACCCCGCCGTGCGCGCGCGTGTGGGGCCCATGCTCGCGAAGGTTGCGACACTCGGCCACGTCACGGGGGTCGTGAGCCCCTACACGGCGGCGGGCGCCAAGGCCGTCTCGCCGGACGGCCGCGTCGCGTTCGCGACCGTCACGTTCGACAAGCGCGCGAACCTGCTGCCCGCGACATCGGTGGAACGCGTGATCAGCACGGCGAAGACAGCCGCGACGCCGCAGCTGCGGGTGGCGTTGGGTGGCCAGGCGATCGAATCGGTGCAGAAGCCCTCGCTCGGCGCGGCGACGGCGATCGGACTGCTCGCCGCGATCGTCGTGCTCTTGATCACCTTCGGCTCGGTTGTCGCGATGGGCCTGCCGATCATTACCGCGCTGCTCGGGCTCGGCACGGGCATCGCGCTCGCGGGCATCGCCTCGCATGTGATCGGGATGCCGAACTTCTCCACCGAGCTCGCGGCGATGATCGGTCTCGGCGTGGGCATCGACTACGCGCTCTTCATCGTGACGCGCTTCCGCGAGAACTACCGCGATGGCGAGGCCCTCCTGAGCGCGATCGTCGGCGCGATGGACACGGCGGGCCGCGCGGTCCTGTTCGCGGGGGCGACGGTGATCATCGCCCTGCTCGGCCAGTTTGCGCTCGGCGTCGAATTCCTCTATGGGCTCGCGATCGCGTCGGTGCTCGCGGTGCTCCTGACGATGCTCGCCGCGCTCACCGTGCTGCCCGCCCTGCTCGCGCGATTCGGCAAGCGGATCGGTCGCGGTGGGCGCAGCAGGCGAGGTACGCGGGAGCAGGCGCCGCGCCAGGGCTTCTGGGCCGGCTGGGCCGCCTTCATCGAGCGCCACCCGTGGCCGAGCGCGATCGCGGGCCTTGCGATCATGCTGACGCTGGCCTCGCCCGCACTCGCCTTGCGCCTGGGCAACAGCGACGCGGGCAACAACCCGCCCGGGCAGACCACGCGCCAGGCCTACGACATGCTTGCGAAGGGCTTCGGCCCCGGCTTCAACGGACCGCTCCAGGTGGTGGCGAGCCTGCCGCGTGCCGGAGACGCCGCAGCTCTCGCGAGCATCCAGAGCGCCCTGCGCGCGACCGCCGACGTCGCCTCGATCTCGCCGCCGCGGGTGAGCCCGCACGGGATGACCGCGGTGTTCAACGTCTACCCGCGCTCGGCCCCACAGGCGCTTGCGACCACCGACCTGGTGGGCGTCCTTCGACACCACACACTCCCTCCCGTCGCGGCCGCGACGGGCACGACGTTGCTCGTGGGCGGGACGAATGCGCTTGCGATCGACTTCACGCAGGTGCTCGGCGGCAAGCTCCCGGTCTTCATCGCGATCGTCGTGCTGCTCTCGGCTCTGCTCCTCTTCGTCGTCTTTCGCTCGCTCGTGATCCCGTTACAGGCTGCGATCATGAATCTGCTCTCGATCGGCGCCTCGCTGGGGGTCGTCGTGGCGATCTTCCAATGGGGATGGCTCGGAAGCATCTTCGACGTCCGGGCCGCACCGATCCAGGCGTTCATTCCCGTGATGCTCTTCGCGATCGTGTTCGGCCTCTCGATGGATTACGAGGTCTTCCTGATCTCGCGCGTGCACGAGGAGTGGGCGCAATCGCGCGACGCGCGACGCGCGGCGAGCCACGGGCTCGCGTCCACAGGCAGGGTCATAACCGCAGCCGCGACGATCATGGTGTGTGTCTTTCTCTCCTTTGTCGTCGGCGGCGAACGCGTGGTGGAGCTCTTCGGCCTCAGCCTCGCGAGCGCCGTCTTCCTCGATGCATTCGTCGTCCGCAGCGTGTTGCTGCCGGCGGTGCTTCAGATCCTGGGCGAGCGCACGTGGGCGTTGCCGGGCTGGCTCGAACACCGGCTCCCGAACATCGCGCTCGACCGAAATATCGCCACCCGGCCAGCCTTCGAGGAGGGACTATGAGTGACTACACCGTCAAGAACCTGAAGGACGTCGAGGACGTCGCGGGCAGCAGGGTCCCCGAGGTCGAGGGGCGCTTCGCGCGCAGCGAACTCGACTCGCGCGAGCTCGGCGTGAGCTACTTCCGCTACGCCCCGGAGTTCCGCTCGCGCATGGGCCACCGTCACCGCGAACAGGAGGAGGCGTACGTGGTCATCGGCGGCTCGGGTCGCGTGAAGCTCGACGACGAGGTGGTGGACGTGCGCCAATGGGACGTCGTCCGCGTCGCCCCCGAGGTCGTGCGCGCCTTCGAAGCTGGCCCGGACGGGCTCGAGTTGATCGCGGTAGGGAGCGCTCGCCCGGAGGGCGGCGACGGCGAGCCCATCGCCGATTGGTGGACGGGCTGACCGCCGCCGCAGCCCTCGCGACGCCTACTTGATCACCGTTTCCTTGACGCCGTAGACTCGCCGGCGAGCTCTGCGGCGAGTCTCGCAGGTGACGGGAAGCTCCAGCGTGAAATGGGGTGCACCGTCAAGCGTTTTTACGCCACGGACAGGATGTCGAAGTCAGCACCACGCGCAGGCCGCCGGCGTCCTGCCAGATACCCTCAGCCGATGGCACGGGGTGGCGCGCTGAGCGGGTCGAGCGCTCTCATCGAGCGCACGAGCGAGCTGGCCGAGATCGACCGCTCGCTGCGGGATGCGAAGGCGGGTGGCGGACACATGTTGCTCATCGAAGGGCCGCCTGGAATCGGGAAGACGGCGCTTCTGCGCGCGGCGGAGCAGCGAGCCCAGCGGCGCAGGATGGTCACGCTGAGCGCGCGTGGCGGCGAGCTCGAGGGCCACTTCTCCTACGGCGTCGTGAGGCAGCTCTTCGAGCGCTTCCTGCTCGAGGCTGACGCAGCGACGCGACGCGCCCTCTTCCGCGGCGCCGCCGCGCTCGCGAAACCCGCGCTCACAGGCACGGGCGAGCTCGACGCGGAGCCGCGCGACGACGCGGCCTTCGGATTCGTGCACGGTCTGTACTGGCTCACGGTGAATCTCTCACAGCGGACGCCGCTCCTGATCGCGATCGACGACGTTCAATGGGCCGATGCGCCGTCGCTGCGCTTCCTGCTACATCTCTCGCGTCGCCTCGAGGGCGTCGCTGCGTCGCTCGTCGTCTCCTTCGAGAGCGGGGGACCGCGGGTTTGCGCCCGACCTCGTGGCGCACCTCACCGCCGAGCGCTCGGCGCGAATGCTGCGGCCCGCGCCGCTCAGCGCGGAGGGCGTCGCGGCACTCCTCGGCTCCGGCCTTAGCGCCGATCCGGACGAGGGTTCTGCGTCAATTGCCGTAGTGCGACGGGAGGCGTTCCGTTCCTCGTCCACGAGCTGATAGCGGCGCTTGCCGCCGACGACATCAGGCCGACCGCCGAGCAGGCGGTGCGCGTCGAGGAGCTCGGGCCCAAGACGGTCGGACACGCGACGCTCGCGCGCATCGGAGGCATGCCGGAGGGATGTCTCGCGCTCGCGCGCACGGTCGCGGTGCTCGCGGGAGAGGCGACGCTTGCCCCGCACCACGATGCTTGCGAACCTCGATGAGGCCGCGGCGCTCGAGGCGCTGGATGCGCTCGTGGACGCACAGCTCCTGGTCGCGGGGACGCGCATTCGCTTCTCACATCCGATCGTGCGCGCCGCCGTCTATGACGAGATCGGCCCGGGCGAGCGCTCCCGGCTTCACCGTGAGGCTGCCGCGATGCTCGCGGCGCAAGGTGCGGAGCTCGACGCGGTCGCGGCGCAGCTGCTCGCGAGCGAGCCCACCGGATCGGAGGAGGTGATCGCGACTCTGCGGGAGGCGGCCGCGCTCGCGCGCTCGCGCGGCGCTCCCGAAAATGCCGTCACGTACCTCTCGCGCGCGCTGGAGGAGGGGTGTGAGCGCGAGCTGCGAGCTGCGGTTTGCTTCGAGCTCGGGATGGCCGCAAAGCTCGCCGGCGACGGCGCGATGGCCGAGCATTTCGCCGCCGCGAGGCGACTCGCGGCGGACCCCGCGATCCGCAACGCGGCGGCGCTCGAGCTGGCGAGCACGCTGGTGCTCAGGAAGCCGTGGTCGGAGGCGATGGCGCTGATCGAGGAAGCGCTCGAGGATCTCGATGGGCGCGAGCCGGAGCTTGCGCTTCGCCTCGAATGCCTGCGCGCCGGGATCGCGGCCGCGGATCCGCGCCTCGTCGGCGACTTCGATCGGCGCAGCGACAGGCTGCGTGAGCTCGCAAGCTCAGAGAGCGTGCCCGCTCGGTCGCTCGCGCTGCTGCTCGGCGCGGTCAACGCGTGGCGGACAGGGGACGCGGACCAGGTGGCGCCGCTCGTCGAGCGCGGGTTCGCGGATCGCCGGCCGCTGGCGTCGGGAGTCGAACCGTGGGCGCTCGGGCAGGGCCTTGGCGCTCTCATCCTCTGCGAACTGGGCGATCGTGCGAGGGAGCTCGCGGGGATCCTGCTCGCGGAGGCGCGCGGCCTTGGATCACTGGCGGGCTTCATCCTCGGAACCGCGTACCGCGGGTTCGTGGATGCGCGCCAAGGACGGCTGGAGGACGCGGAACAGGCACTTCGCGAGGCGCTCAGCGCCGGCGCGTGAAGCACGGGTGAGCTTCGTCCTCTTCTTCCAGCTGTGGCTCGCGACCGACGTCATGCTCGAGCGCTCCGATGCGGACGACCTCGCATCGTTCGTTTGCGCGCTCGAGCTGGGCCCGCTCGCGGAGCTGCACGTTGGCGCCATGCTGCGCGACGTCCGCGGCCGCGTACGCTATGCGCGCGGGGAGACCGCCGCCGCGATCGAGGACCTGCGGGCGGCGGGGTCGATCTTCGATGCCCTCGGCCTTCGCAACCCGAACGCCTCCAGCTGGCGCTCGGCGCTCGCGCTCATGCTCGGCCCTCGCGAGCGCGCCGAGGCGCTGCAGCTCGCCGAGGACGAGCTGCGCTCCGCGCGCGAGACCGGCCTCGGGCGCGCGACCGGCGTCGCGCTGCGCGCGCTTGGGCTGCTCGAAGGTGACGCGGAGGGTCGGCGGCGCCTCGAAGAGTCGCTGAGCGTGCTCGAGGGCTCGGGGGCGCGGGTCGAGCAGGCGCGCACGCTGGTGGAGCTCGGCGCAGCGATGCGCCGAAGCGGCGAGCGCGCGGCGGCACGCGAGCCGCTGCGCGCCGCATTGGACATCGCGTCTGCGGGAGGCGCGACTCGTCTCGCGGAGCGGGCGCGCACCGAGCTCGAGGCCAGCGGCGGACGACCACGCCGCGAGCGGTCGTCCGGGCGCGATGCGCTCACGCCGAGCGAGCTTCGCGTGGCGCGTCTCGCGGCGGAGGGGCGTACGAACAACGAGGTCGCGCAGGCGCTGTTCGTGACCCCGAAGACCGTCGACACGCACCTCTCCCACGCATACGCGAAGTTGGGGATCTCCTCGCGGCGCGCGCTTTCAGGCGCACTCGCGAGCTCAGGCGAGCAGTGAGCGCCTGAACGCGTTTGCCACCGCTTGCGTGCGGCTGTCCGCGTCGAGCTTCGCCATCGCGTTGCGAATGTGCGACTGGACCGTTTCCGGCGAGATCCCGAGCTGGGCGGCGGCCTTCTCGTTCGTGAGGCCGTCGGCGACGAGCGCGAGCACTTCCTGCTCCCGCTGCGTGAGTGGCGAGAGCGCGCCGAGCTCTCCGGACGCGAGCGTCTGCGCGAGCTGGGGGTCGACGTAGGCCTGTCCCGCCGCGACCGCCGCCAGCGCCCGCACGAGCTCCGTCAAGGGGGCGTCCTTGCGGATGAAGCCACGCGCTCCGGCGTCGAGCGCTTGCTGCAGCAGGGCCCGGTCGCCGTATCCGGTGTAGAGCACGCACTGCGTTTCCGGCGAGAGCTCCGATGCCCGCCTTGCCACCTCGATGCCAGTGAGCGCGGGCATCCTCGCGTCGAGCAGCGCGAGCGCGGGGCCGCGGGCAACGATCTCGTCGAGCGCCTCGTCGCCGCGGGAGGCGCGGTAGACGATCTCGAGGCCGCTCTGCTCGAGATAACGCGACACGGAGTCGAGCACCGCCGGATGGTCGTCGGCGACGAGACACGTCGTGCCGACCTCGATCGAGGACGCGGCCTG
Source organism: uncultured bacterium (assembly GCA_963738355.1). Lineage (GTDB taxonomy): Bacteria > Actinomycetota > Thermoleophilia > Solirubrobacterales > Solirubrobacteraceae > Palsa-744. The sequence goes on along the minus strand of CAVTWF010000002.1, from coordinate 395,323 downwards.
CTCGGCGGCGGCATCGTGCTCCTCGATCAGCTCGCGCACGCAGCGCAGGAGCTCGTTCGGCCGAAAGGGCTTCTGCAGGAAACGCGCGCCAACGTCGTCCTCGCGCGCGATCGATGGGACCTCTTCCGAATAGCCGGACATCAACACGACATGCGCGGCGGGCTGTAGCTCGAGCACCCGCTCAGCGAGCTCGCGACCGCTCATCGTCGGCATCACCATGTCCGTGACGAGCACGTCGATCTGGCCGCTCGCCTCCCCGCATCGCGCGAGCGCCTCGCCGCCGTCGGCCGCGCAGAGGACCGTGTAGCCGGCGCCTTCGAGGACGGTCGCGGCGAGATCGCGCACGAGCTCCTCGTCCTCCGCGAGCAGAACGGTCCCGATGCCGCGTTTGTGCTCTTTCGGCGCCGCGACCCCGGTGAACGGGCGGCTGACCGCCTCGTTGGTGCACGGTAGCCAGACCTCGAAGACGGTGCCCTCGCCGGGCTCGCTCTCGACCGCGACGAAGCCGCCGCACTGGCTCACGATCCCGTAGACCGTGGCCAGGCCGAGCCCCGTGCCGCCTGGCTTCGTGGTGAAGAAGGGCTCGAAGACCTGCAGCTTGGTCTGGGCGTCGATCCCGCGCCCGGTGTCGCTAACGGTGAGCACGACGTGTGGTCCTTCGCGAGCCCCGATCTCGCTGCGTTCCTCCGCCGCGGGATCGGCGTTACGCGTGGTGATCTCGAGTCTCCCGCCGTCAGGCATCGCATCGCTCGCGTTCACCGCGAGGTTGAGGATCACCTGTTCGAGGTATCCGGGGTCCGCCAGCACCTCGGCGGGGCTCGCCTGCGGCGTCACCACGAGCTCGATCGACGCGTCGACGAGGCGTCCGAGCATGTCGCTCGCAGCAGCGAGGACCTCGTTGACGTCGACCGCCCGCTGCCGTGAAGCCTCCTTGCGGCTGAATGCGAGCAGCTGGCGCGGAAGCGTGGACGCCTGTGCGGCGGCGCGGCTGATCTGCTCGGCGGGGGAGCGCAGCGGGTCGTTCTCGTCGAGACCCTCGAGCAGCAGCTGGCTGTAGCCCTGGATCGCGGTGAGCATGTTGTTGAAGTCGTGGGCGACGCCGCCTGCGAGGCGACCGATCGCGTCGAGCTTCTGGGAGTGGCGCAGCTGCTCGGCGAGCTCCTCCGCCTGCTTCTGCTGGCTGATGTCCTGGATCTGCGAGACGAAATGGACCGGCGCGCCGCTCGCGTCGCGCACGAGCGACACGCTGAGGTGGATCCAGATGAAATGCCCGAGCTTGTGGATGTAGCGCTTGTCGAGCTGGTAGGACTTGATCTTGCCCGCGAGCATCTGATCGACGTAGCCGAGGTCGGTGTCGAGGTCGTCCGAATGCGTGATCGCCTGGAAGTCGCCTCCGGCGAGCAGCTCCTCTTCGGAATACCCGATGAGCGCGCACAGCGACTCGTTGACCTGCAGCCAGCGGCCATCCGGGGCCACGATCGCCATGCCGATTGCCGCCGACTCGAAGGCGCCACGAAAGCGGTCCTCAGCCTCGCGCAGCCGCTGCTCCTGCGACTTGCGGTCGCTGACATCGCGGATCGCCGCGGATGTGCGGACGCCCTCGTCCGTGGTAAGCGGGCTGAGGCTGATTTCGACAGGGAACTCGCGCCCGTCCCTGCGCAGCCCGTATAGCTCGAGTCCCGCTCCCATGGGTCGCACTCGGGGGTTGGCGAAGTACGAGCCGCGGTGGCGCGGGTGCTTGGGGCGGAAGCGCTCCGGGACGAGCATCTCGACGTCGCGCCCGAGCAGCTCGTCGCGCTCGTAGCCGAAGAGCACAGCGGCCTGGCTGTTCACGAAGACGATCTCTCCGTGATCGTCGGTGACGACGACCGCGTCGGCGAGGGTGTCGATGATCGTCGTCGCGAGCACGCCCTCGCGCGCCGTGCGCTCGCCGTTCGCCGCTTGTGCGTGGCTCTCGGGACCAGCGGCAGCGCGATCCTTCAGCGTCGGCGAGCTCTTACGGTCCACGACTTCCATATCGGGTCAGGTGAGGGCGTGCTCAAGGGGCGGCCGCACGCCGTGTAACCCGGATGGGCGGGAATCGCGGCAGGGGCCCGAACGGACATCCGTCCACGAACGGAACCCGGGGCTACCGATAATCCGGCAGTGATCCGTTTTGAAGCCCGTACGGCCATCTGACCACTGACCGATCCGCCCGCCGAGGGGCGGGCGGATTGGTCCGGTCGCTCGGTCCCGCGGGTCGCGTGCTCCCAGCGTCCTCACTGCCCGAAACCGGGGCGCCCTCGAACAAACGTCCAGTCTCACGTGCACGCCGCAGCGGCGCCGCGAGCGCGCCGGCGGCTCGGGGCTACTGGTGGACGCGCTTGTAGAGGCTGGCCGCGGCCGCGACGACGGCCGCTCGAGACGGCGCGTCTGAGGTGCCGGGCGGCCACCGCGCGCCGACGTCGTAGTAGTACGGCCCGTCCGCGAACTCGACGTTGATCCGGGAATGCTGCGCATAGCCGTGCGCCCCGGGGATGGAGGTGACGGTGAACGACGTCGCGCCGAGCTTCGCAAGCTGTTTGAGCTGGTTTTCCAGTTCAAAGCTCGCCGCTTCGGGCGACTGGAACTCCTGCACCACAGACAGGGCCTTCGCGGGCCCCCCGTTCGTGGGCGCAAGCTGCTCGAGGATGCCGGCGACGAAGCCCTCCTTTTCGAGCCGTTCGAGCTCGTTCGCCTTGTCTTCGGGCGGGACTCCCAGCCCTTCCACCCAACTGTTCGCGTTGACGCCGAGCACGCGATGGCCGTGGGGCTGGAACCCCGCAAGCTCGCCCGCCTGCAGGACGTGTCCGCGGACTCCGGCGAACGCCTTCGCGGGAGAGGGCGCGCTTGCGGACGCCGTCGAGCTCGTGCTCGCGGAGTTGCTGCTCGAGCCGCCGCAGCCCGCGAGCGCGATCGCTCCGACGAGAGTGCCCGCCAACCAGTGTCGACCCGCCATCGGCGGCGATGCTCGCAGTCGATGAAGGCGATGTCAAGGCGCTGCCCGCGCGCGCGAAGGCTCCCAAATGCGGGGGCGCTGTTAGGATCGCGCGGCCATGGCGGGGAGCCCAGGCAGCGGCGTCGTGCTGATCACCGGTGCCTCCACGGGGATCGGACGCGCGTGCGCCGAGCAGCTCGACGGCCTCGGCTTCATCGTCCTCGCGGGAGTGCGCAAGCCCTCCGACGCGGACGCTCTGCGAGCCGCGGGGTCCGAGCGGTTGCGCCCCGTGACGCTCGACGTCACGGATCCGGATTCGATCGCCGCCGCAACCGACACGGTCGAACTCGCCGCGCCGCTCGGGCTCGCGGGGCTCGTCAACAACGCCGGCGTGGCGCTGGGCGGCCCCGTCGAGCTCGTGCCCCTCGAGGAGTGGCGAGAGCAGCTCGAGGTGAACCTGATCGGCGCCGTCGCCGTGACGCAGGCGATGTTGCCGGCGCTGCGGCGGGGGCGGGGGCGGATCGTGAACGTGACGTCGATCGGCGGCCGGCTCGCGACGCCCTTCCTCGGCCCGTACAACGCCTCGAAGTTCGCGCTCGAGGCGGTCAACGACGCCTTGCGTGGGGAGCTTCGCCAGTTCGGTGTCGAGGTCGTCGCGATCGAGCCCGGCGCGGTTGCGACCCCGATCTGGGACAAGGCACGCAGGACGGCGGACGAGTTCACCGCCCGCGCCTCGTCCGATGGACTCGACCTGTACCGCTCCGGGATCGACGCCACCCGCAAGGCGATCGCCGATTCCGAGCGCGCCGGCATCCCTCCCCAGCAGGTCGCCAGCGAGGTCGCCCGCGCGCTAACGGCGCGCCGCCCGCGGACGCACTACGTGATCGGCCGCGACGCGCGGACGCGACTGCTGCTCTCGAAGCTGCTGCCAACGCGCGCGATGGATCGTCTCGTCGCGCGTGTGATGGGCATCTGAGCCGCCCGCCCGCAGCCGTTCAAACAGACGTCCGGAGCGGAAGGATCTTGCGTGCTCGGGGTCTGGGTTCTGTGCAAACGCGTTCTGCGCGCGAACGCGTCTGCTCCACCCATACATGAAAGGAATGCCGATGCACCGCCACCGCCTTCGCATGCTCCCGGGCATTTGCGCCGCGATCGTCGCCTGCGCAGCAGCAGTCGCAGTCCCGACCGGCGCGCTCGCGGGCAGCACACACCACTCGTCCAATCACGTCAGCCACCGCCACACCTCACGCCCCCGTCACGCGAGCGGAATCCCGCAGCACGACGGCGGCGATCACGACTCCGACAACAACGGGGGACCGAGCGACGGCGACGGCGACGTCTAGGAAGACCGCGTCGCAGCCGCGACGGGGGCGCCCGCGGGCTCGAAGTCGACGACCACGGGAGCGTGGTCCGAAGGCTTGTGGCCCTTGCGGGCGTCCCGGTCTATGTATGCGTCGCTCACGGCCGTCGCGACGGCGTCGCTGACGAGCACGAGGTCGATGCGCATGCCCTGCCCCTGGTGGAACATGCCGGCGCGATAGTCCCAGTAGGTGAAGGGCGCGCCCTTGAGCGCGCGCGGATGCAGGTCGTTCAGTCCGAGGCTCAGCAGTTCGCGCAGCTCGTTGCGCTCGGCATCGGTGACATGCGTCGAGCCGATGAAGGCCTTCGGGTCCCAGACGTCCTCGTCGCTCGGCGCGATGTTGAAGTCGCCGCAGAGCGCAAAGGCGGGGGCGTGGGCGAGTTCCGCCTCGACGGCCTTTCGCAGGGCGGCCAGCCAGGCGAGCTTGTAGGCGAACGCGGGGCTATCCAGCGCGCGACCGTTGGGAGCGTAGATCGACCACACGCGCAGCCCTCCGCATGTCGCCGCGAGCGCTCGTGCCTCCCGCTCCGGGAACCCTGGCTCCTCGGCGAAGCCAGGCGCGACGTCGACGATCCCCACGGCAGAGAGAATCGCGACGCCGTTCCAGCGTCCCTCGCCGCGGGTGGCCGCCTGATAGCCGAGCGCCTCGAGCTCGGCGCGCGGAAAGGCGGCGTCGGAGACCTTCGTCTCCTGGAGGCAGAGCACGTCCGGGCGCACGCGCTCCATCCACTCGAGCACGCGCGGCATGCGGGCCACGAGAGAGTTGACGTTCCAGGTTGCTAGTCGCATGTCGCGGGCCTTGAAGGCTGCGAGGCCTCGGCGGCCGCGGACGGCGCGCCCGCTCGCACGCGGAAGATAGCGAGCGGCTCTCTGGCCAGGCGGATGGTTCGCCGCGGCGCCTGCGCTAGTAGTGTCGTCGTCGATGGCGGCAAGGCCCATCGACTCGGCAACCGGCGGTTCCATCAGCTACTCGAGCGGCCCGGGGCGCTGGGTGCTTGCGGTCGCCGTCCTCGGCTCGGGCATGGTGTTTCTCGACGGCACGGTCGTCAACGTCGCCTTGCCGCACATCGGACGCGCGTTCCATGCCACCACGAGCACGCTGCAGTGGGTGCTCGACGGCTACCTCCTCACCCTCGCCTCCCTGATCCTGCTCGGCGGCGCGCTCGGCGATCGCTACGGGCGTCGCCGCGTGTTCGCGATCGGGGCTGCGCTCTTCACCGCGGCCTCGCTGCTCTGCGCGGTGAGCACGAGCGCCGAGGAGCTCGTGATCGCGCGCCTCATCCAGGGAGTCGGTGGGGCGCTGCTGACGCCTGGGAGCCTCGCGATGATCGAGTCGAGCTTCCGTCCCGCGGATAGGGCGCGCGCGATCGGCGCATGGTCGGGGCTGGGTGGTGTGGCGGCGGCGCTGGGACCGCTGCTCGGCGGGTATCTCGTCGTGGCGGTGTCGTGGCGCGCGATCTTCCTCATCAACCTGCCGCTCGGCGTTCTCGTGATCGTGATGTCGACGCGGCACGTGCCGGAGACCCGCGACACGACGGCGACGCAACGGCTTGACGTGACCGGGGCGCTGCTCGCGGCGCTCGGTCTCGCGGGAACGACCTACGCGCTGATCGAAGGGCCGGGGAACGGAGCCTCGGCGGGCGTGCTCCTCGCGGGCGTGGGCGGGTTGCTGATGCTGGTCGCATTCCTGCTCTGGGAGCACCGCGTCGCGAACCCGATGATGCCCCTTTCGATCTTCTCCTCGCGGCAGTTCAGCGCCGCGAATGCGGTGACGTTCGTCGTCTACGCCGCGCTCGGCGGCGTCTTCTTCATGCTCGTTGCGTTTCTGCAGATCTCCATGGGCTACTCGCCCCTGGCGGCGGGGGCGGCCTCGCTGCCGGTCACGCTGCTGATGCTGCTGTTCTCCGCGCGGGCGGGGGCGCTCGCGCAGCGGATTGGGCCGAGGGTGCCGCTCACGGTCGGCCCGCTGGTGATCGCGGCTGGTCTGCTGCTGATGACGCGGATCCAGCCGGGGGACAGCTATCTGACAAGCGTGCTGCCCGCGGTGATCGTGTTCGGGTTAGGGCTGACACTCGTGGTCGCGCCGGTGACGGCCACCGTGCTCGCCGCCGCCGACTCGCGGCACGCCGGCATCGCGTCCGGAATCAACAACGCCGTGTCGCGTGTCGCGGGCCTGCTCGCGGTCGCGGTCCTGCCCCTCATCGCGGGGCTCACGGGGAAGAAGTTCTACGTGCCCTCAGCGATGACCGCAGGCTTTCACATCGCGATGGGCGCGTGCGCGGCGCTCGCCGCCGCGGGTGGGCTGCTCGCGTGGGCGACGATCAGCTCCGATGTGCTCGCTCCCGAAGTGGCGGGCGACGGAACGGCGCCGAAGAGCGTTCTCGACGACACCGTGTGCGCGGTGGCCGGATCCCCGCTGCGGCCCGGGCGCGAGCCCTCATCGAGCGCGCTGTCCATTGAAGAGGCGCGTGGCTGATTGTCGCTACGCGGCCTTCACGCGCCGCGAACGGCGCGGTAGTGCTCCCTCCAGATCAGCTTGTAGACCGGGATCCAGCGCGGGATCCGGTTGACGACGGGGAGGAACGGTATGCAGATCAACGCCAAGCTCAGCAGGGCCATGATCAGCAGCACCTGGATGTCGGCGTTCGGAGACGACTTCATGGGTTCCACCTGGTACCAGAGCGCGTAGAGCCACAGCCAGGGCTGACCCGGGTAGCTGCCGGTCTCGTTCATGAGACCCCACTGGTCGCCGAGCAGGTGCTGCTTTTCGGCGCGTTCGGCAAGCAGCCCGCCGTCGGCCATGAACAGCAGCGGCTTGGTGTAGTCGGTCTGAAAGAACTGGTTGCTCGTCAGCAGGCTCCCGTCGAGGCCGCCGCTCTTCGCGAGGCTGAGCAAGCTGGTCATCATCGTCGGCACGGGCCCAGCGCCGCTGGCAGTGACAGTCACCGTGCCCGTGGTCGGGTCGACCACGACGCTCTTCGGAGGCGTCTTCTTTTCTTCCGTCGCCGTTGCGTATTCTTCGAGCGGCTTGGCGTAGGCTTCAGACCATTCCTGTTGCTGCTGTTTCGGCGCAGCTTTGTACTGAGCGAGTGCGTTCTGCAGGGCTGGGTCGTCGGGGATTGTTTCGAGCGGTTTGATGACGTAGTCCTCGGCGGTGTTGATCGGATGACTGACGCCAAACCATCGCTGTGGATGCAGGAACAGGAAGTGCTGGACGCTGCCGGAGCTGTGGTTGTACGGAGGGCCGTATTCGGCCGTCGCGCTCTTGCCATCCAGCTCTGTGGCTGCCGCGGTCGCAAAATCGGTCGGCAGTTCGTGTGACCACTGGGCGATCGTGCTCGGCTTGTCGTCGGGAGATGAGAAGAGCACGGTGAGAAGCACCGCGAGCAGTGTTACGACCCCGATCGCGACGCACAGCTCTTTGACGAGATCGTAGGACGCGTAGTGTCCCTTCCACGGCTGAGTGTCGTCGCGCGGTTTCAGGAAGCTCACGGCCGTGCCTCGGTCGCCGGTCTGCCGTGGGGATCCGCAACCGGGCTAGGTGGCAATTTCTTCTCGATCTCAAATGGAGGGACGACACCGTGCCGGCGCACGAGTAACACGTGCGCACTCACGAGCAGGACCACCGCGACCGGTAGCAGGAGAATGTGATAGCTGTACATCTGCCCGAAGTTCGTGAGGTTGAAGAACGAGCCGATGCCGACCGAGTTCATCGCGTCCTTGGCCTGGGTCGAGATCCACTGCGCATCGAAGTTCTGCTGCGAGACGTAGCCTGTGAGCGCGCATGGGATGGCGACTAGGAAGACGACGGCGCCGGTGATCCACACACGCGCACGGCCTCCACGCCATGCTGCCATCCAGTACTTGCCCCAGAGGTGGACGACCATCACGAAGAAGAACAGCTCGACGCTCCAGAGGTGGATGCTGTTGAAGAAGTGACCGATCCCGGTGTAGTGCCACCAGGCCGGCCCCTTGAGGGTGAGGATCGAGCCGGAGACGATGATCACGGTCAGGGAGGCGATGCTCGCGACCCCGAAGACATAGATCCACGAGGCAACATAGGTGGGCTGCCCATCCGGCAGCAGCCGCTCCGGCGGTAGCGCTTGAACGCCCTTTTCGCGAACCCTGGCCGTCCACGATCTCGGCTTGGCTGGCGCAGCGGAGCTCATGACACGCCCTCCCCGCGACGTGCGGCGTCGCGCTTCGCGGCGCCGGGGAACGGCAGCAGAATCGCGAGCACGAACGCCGCAAGCATCAGGCCGATCACCACGACGTTCGCGACCGAGAGGTGGATGAAGTGCCAGTCCACGGTGTGGGCGGGATGGTTCAGATTGAAGACCGCGCCCAACACGGCGACACCTGTCGAAATCAAGAGCAACCCCCTTCTTGCGTCGACTCTCCACCTCGGTGGAGCCTGATCAGCTATCGCAGAAGGGTACGTCTCGCGGCGGCGCATAAAGCGGTATCAAGCCGCACCGCCGCTCAGTAGATCCCCGCAATCGTGCGCGGGGCAACCCCAGATCGCCCTGTCCGCGGTCCCCAAGGACCGCGCTCCGCACCGTGCGAGCGCATAACATTGCGAGGTCCCCAGCACAATCGAGCGCCATCCGCGCGAGCCAGTGATAGGAGGGGTAGCGATGACAACATCAACGAACGGCCTTGTCACGGACATGGCGTCCCTGCGCGAGAGCGCCGGCACGCATCTCGGACACACCGAGTGGATGGAGATGACGCAGCAGCGCGTCAACGAGTTCGCGGATGTCACGGACGACCACAACTTCATCCACGTCGACATTGAGCGCGCGAAGCAGACGCCCTTCGGTGGCACGATCGCGCACGGCTATCTCACGCTTTCGCTTGTCGCGCCGGTGATCCAGCAGCTGATGCGCGTGACGGACGCTGCGACGAACATCAACTACGGGCTCGATCGCGTCCGCTTCCCCGCGCCGCTGCGCGTCGGCGCGCTGTGGCGCGGAGGCGCCGAGCTCGTGGACGTAAGCGAGGTCCCAGGCGGGCTGCAGACCAAGGTGAACGTCGCCGTCGAGGTCCGGGGGTCAGAGAAGCCCGCGCTCGTCGCGGAGTGCCTTTTCCGGCACTACGCATGACCCCGGAGGGGGTCTCGCTCGAGCAGATCGTCGCGATCGACGTGCACACGCACGCTGAGCGCAATGCGGACAAGCCACAGGACCCGGTAACGGAGGAGTTCCTTGCGGCGGCGGAGCGGTACTTCGGCGGGCAGACGCCGCAACCGACGGCGCAGGATGTGGCCGATTACTACCGGGAGCGCAAAATGCTCGCGGTGGTGTTCACGATCGACGACGAGGCGGGGCTCGGCCGCAGGCGCCTGGGCAATGACGAGGTGCTCGCAGCGGCACGTGCCAACCCCGACGTCCTCATCCCCTTCGCGAGCGTCGACCCGCACCGCGGAAAGCTGGCGGTGCGGGAAGCGCGCGAGCTCATCGACGCCGGCGCGAGGGGGTTCAAGTTTCACCCCAATACGCAGGCGTTCTGGCCAAACGACCACGACTACTATCCGCTCTACGAGGTGATCGCCGAGGCGTCGTTGATCGCGCTCTTTCACTCCGGCACCACCGGCTTCGGCGCAGGCATGCCAGGGGGCGGCGGGATTCGCCTGAAGTACTCGAACCCGATGTGCGTTGACGACGTCGCCGCCGACTTCCCCCGGCTCGACATCGTGCTCGCGCATCCGTCGTTCCCATGGCAGGACGAGGCGCTCGCGGTGGCCGTGCACAAGCCGAACGTCTACATCGACCTCTCGGGCTGGTCGCCGAAGTACTTCCCCGAGAACCTCGTCCGCTACACGAACAGCCTGCTGAAGACGAAGATGCTCTTCGGCTCCGACTACCCGATGATCACGCCCGACCGCTGGCTTGCGGACTTCGAGCAACTGCCGATCAAGGACGAGGTGCGCCCGCTCGTGCTGAAGGAGAACGCCGCGCGCCTGCTCGGGCTCACGCGCTGAGATCGCTCTCGCCGTTTACAAGCTCATTACCACCCGCCTCCTCGAGCCGCCGGGCAAGCGCTTTCATGCCAAGCTCGCGGGCGATGGTCGCGCCGCGCGTGTAGTCGAGCACGTGGTCCGCGGGCCGGGTGAGCGGGACCCGCTGGAGCGTCGCGACCTCCTTGAAGGTTCGCAGCAGCGCCTCGTTCTCGGCGAGTGCGCCGGCGATGCGAGGGGTCATGCCGTCGGGCACCGGCTCCCCCGCGGCTGCGAGCGCACCCTCCAGCGAGCCGTGACGGCGCAGCAGCTCCGCCGCGGTCTTCGCGCCGACGCCGGGCGCGCCGGGGATGCCGTCCGAGGGGTCTCCCCTCAGCGCGATGAAGTCGCGCACGAGCTCGGGTCCGACCCCGTAGCGCTCGCGGACGTCTTCAGCGCCGACGCGCTTCGCCTCGCCCTCGCGCGTCAGCTCGAGGACGAAGGCGCGATCGTCCACGGCGGCGTACATGTCGCGGTCGGCGCTCAGCAGCAACGCGACGCCACCCGCTTGCACCTCCTCGAGCGCGTAGGAGTACATCACGTCGTCCGCCTCGAGATCGCCGCCGCTCGTGACCACGAAGCCGAGCGCCTCGAGCAGCTGGGGCGCCTTGCGCCACTGCTCGCCGAGCTCGTCGGGCATCGGATCGCGGTGCGCGTGGTAGTTGGGGTAGAGCTTCACCCTGTACACCGCCTCCTCGGCGCCGGTGCACGCCGCGACAGCGCGCGGGTTGCAAGCGGCGACGGCGGCGAGCAGCGTGTTGACGGTACCGAGCAAGGCGTTCACGGGGTGCCCGTTCGCGTCGACGATCGACTTCGGCAGCGCGAAGAACGACCGATACAGCAGCCACGGCACGTCGGCGATCAGCAGCGGTTGCGGATCGCTCATGCCGAGGGTGCGCAGTGAAGGCGAACGGGCACGCTCAGGAACGCGTGCTGATCCCCGACCGCGGGTTCACAAGGGGCGTGAGAAGCGGTTCGATCTGCGCGCGCCGTGCCTCGAGGAAGGGCGGCAACGAGAGTCGCTCGCCGAGGTGCGCCGGATCCTCGTCTACCGCGAACCCGGGCCCGATCGTGGCGATCTCGAAGAGCACGCCGCTCGGCTCGCGGAAGTAGATCGAGCGGAAGTAGAAGCGATCGATTACCGGAGTCGGGTGCCCGCCGTAGGCGAGGACACGATCGCGCCACGCCTCGTGGTCGGCGATGTTCGATGCGAACGCGACGTGATGGACGCTGCCCGCGCCCTGGCGCGCCTGCGCCGCTGGCGGCGCGTCGTAGGTGTAGAAGCCACCGCGCACCTCGCCGCGCACCTCGAAGCGGCCGTCCTCGCCTCCGGTGAACCCCAAGCCGTCGCGCAGCAGCCGCTCGCTGGCTGCGGGGTTGGAGCTGTAGGCGCGCACGCCCGCGAAACCCTGCAGCGCGTGCTCGCGCGGGATCCCGGGGCCCTCGGCGAGCAGGGGCTCGTCGGTCGCCTGGGAGACGATGAGCGCGTGTTCGAGCCCCTCCGGGTCCGCGAAGCGCAGGCGCTCGGGACGCTCGCCCGCCGGCTGCTCGCGGATCGTCTGTACGCCGTGCTCTGCGAGCCGCTCCGACCAGAAGTCGAGCGTGTCGATCGAGCCCACGCGCCAGCCGATTCGGTGCACCATGCCGGCCCCCGCGATGCCCCTGATCGCGCCGGGGTACTCGAAGAAGGTGAGATCGGCGCCCGGCGAGCCCGCCTCGTCTGAGTAGAAGAGGTGGTAGACGCTGGGATCGTCCTGGTTGACGGTCTTCTTGACGAGGCGCAGCCCCAGGACGCCCGCGTAGAACTCGACGTTGCGCGGCGCATCTCCCGTGATCGCGGTGATGTGATGGATGCCCTCTAGCTTCATCGCTCGCTTAGCGAGACTGTAAGAGTTTCGCCAGATTTGCGTCTCATACTGGTGACATGGTCCTGCTGATCGCGTTCGCGCTTCTCGCGGGCGCCGCAACTGCGGTCTCGCCGTGTGTGCTCCCAGTGTTGCCGGTCGCGCTCTCCGCGGGTATGACGGGCGGGCACAGGCGGCCGCTGGGAATCGCGACCGGGCTTGCGCTCTCATTCACGTTTGCGACCGTCGCGCTCGTCTACGTGATCTCCGCGTTCGGGTTGCCGGACGGCTTCCTGAGGACGCTCGCGATCGTGACGCTCCTCGTCTTCGGCATATCGCTGCTGATCCCGCGGCTCGCCGACCGCATCGAGGCTTCGCTCAGCCGCTTCGGCGCACGCATGGGCGGCGGCAGCACAAAGCGCGCCGGCGACGGCTTCTGGTCAGGGACGGTTGTCGGAGCGGGTCTCGGGTTCGTGTACGCGCCCTGCGCCGGCCCGATCCTCGCGAGCGTGATCACCGTGTCCGCGTCGCAGCGCTTCACGGCGGGGCGGCTCGCGGTCGCGTTCGCGTACGGCATCGGCTCGGCGATCGTGCTCTACGCGCTGATGCTCGGCGGCCGGCGACTCACGGCGCCGCTCGCGCGTCGCAGCATGCGCTTTCAGATGGCGATGGGAGCGGTCATGGTGCTCATCGCGTTTGCGATGCTCGGCAACTACGACACTCGCTTCGAGACGGCGATCGCGAGCGGCCTGCCGTCGTTCCTCGTCAACCCGACGGAAGGGATCGAAACGGGTCATGCGGCCAAGAGCCGGCTCGCGGCGCTGCGCGGCCATCAGAGCCGCCAGGCCGCGGGGATCCATGAAGCCGACACCGGAGCGCAGCTGCCCAACCTCGGCCGGGCTCCCGAATTCACGGACACCGAGCACTGGTTCAACACGACCGCTGACCAGCCTCTCACGCTCGCCGGGCTGAAGGGCCACGTCGTGCTCGTGGACTTCTGGACCTACAGCTGCATCAACTGCATCCGAACGCTGCCCTACCTGAACGCGTGGTACGCGAAGTACCACTCGAAGGGCTTCGAGATCGTTGGCGTGCACACGCCGGAGTTCCCGTTCGAGCGCTCGGCGGGCAACGTCGCCGCGGCGATCGCGCAGGATGGCATCCGCTATCCCGTCGTGCAGGACAACGAACGCGGCACCTGGGACGCGTACAACAACGAATACTGGCCGGCGGAGTACTTCATCGACGCGCAGGGGCGCATCCGCCTCGCGGACTTCGGCGAGGGTCACTACGAAGCCAAGGAGCGGGCGATACGCAGCCTGCTCGCCGAAGCGGGGGCGACGGGCCTCGGCACGACGGCGCGCGTGAACGCGCTCAAGCCCTCGGAAGTCGAAATCACGCCGGAGTCCTACCTCGGCGCCGAACGTGGGGAACGCTTCCTGAACGGAACGCTCACACCCGGGACGCACGACTTCGGTGCGCTCTCCTCCGAAGCGCTGCCGCTGAGCTACCTGCGCTACGCGGGAACCTGGAACGTCGGGCCGTGGGCGACGACCGCGGGCAGCGGCGCGCAGCTGCAGCTGCACTTCCTCGCGCGGCGCGTGTATCTGGTGATGGGCTCGCAGGGTAGGCCCCAGCCCGTCCGCGTACTCCTCGATGGCCGGCCGATTCCGGCCGCGAGCGCCGGGTCAGACGTGCACGAAGGCTTCATCAACGCGGGGTTCGACCGGCTCTACAAGGTCGTCGAACTGCCAAGTGCGCAGGAACACACGCTGACGTTGCAGGTATCGCCCGGCGTCTCGGTCTACGATTTCACCTTCGGCTGAGCCCGGAGCGGCACACGTGTCGCGGCCCGCATGTATGCTGCCCGAGCGCTCAGCGGTTGCGCTAATGCTCGCTGCCCGCGCGACCGACAAGACGTTTGTGACCTCCACCGAAATCGCACGCGACTGGCGCACGGTTCTCGCCCCGTACGCACAGCCTTCGTGGCGGCGCGCGTTGCTAGACATCGTGACGTCCGCCGTCCCCTACCTCGCGCTCTCGGTGGCGATGTACTTCGCGCTGCAGGTCTCCTCCCTGCTCGCCCTCGCCCTCGCCATACCCACGGCCGGTTTCCTCGTACGCACGTTCATCCTCTTTCACGACTGCTCGCACGGGTCGCTGGTGCCGTCGCGGCGAGCAAACGCGTGGCTCGGCGTGTGCTTCGGGCTGTTCATTTGGTCCCCGTTCTTGCGCTGGCGCCACGACCACGCCGTCCACCACGCGACCTCCGGCGATCTCGGCCGGCGCGGGGTGGGCGACGTTCGCACGCTCACCGTCGGCGAGTATCGCTCGCTGCCCGCGCGCTCGCGTCTCGCCTACCGGTTGCAGCGCCACCCGCTGCTGATGTTCGGCCTGGGGCCGATCATCGCGATGCTCATCGGGCCGCGCATCGTCGCCCGCAACGCACGCCCGCGGATGCGCCGCAGCGTCCTCTTCACGAATGTCGCGCTTGCCGTCATCGTCGGCGGGCTGTGCTGGCTTCTTGGGTGGCAGACGTACCTGCTGATCTGGGCGCCGCCGGCTCTGCTCGCGGGGTCCCTCGGCATTTGGCTCTTCTACGTGCAGCATCAGTTCGAGGACGCCTATTGGGAGAGCGCGGGCGACTGGGACTACGCCGATGCGGCTCTGCGCGGGAGCTCGTACCTGAAGCTCCCGAAGGTGCTCCAGTTCTTCACCGGCAACATCGGCTTTCATCACGTCCACCACCTCAACGCGCGGATTCCCAACTACAACCTTCAGCGCGCCCACGATGAGAACCCGATCTTCCACGAGGTGCCCACGCTCTCGCTGTGGGACGCCGTTCGTGCGGTGCGTCTGAAGCTCTGGGACGAGGACTGCGAGCGAATGGTCACGTTCGCGCAGGCGCGGACTATGCCCGCGCCGCCGGCGCGCCTCGCCTGACGCGATAGAGCCGCACGGGCTCGCGGATCCCCCGCAGCCGTCGCGGTCCCGCGAACGACCATGCGAAGTCGCCGTCGCGGACCGCCTCGCGGACCGCATCCTGCGCCAGCACGCTGCCCGGCCGTGCGACGTCCGTCACGCGGCTCGCGAGGTTCACTGGACGCCCGTACCAGTCCGCCGCGCGGCTGAGCGCCGGCCCGTACGCAATCCCCGCGCGCAGCTGCGGCAGCTGTTCGTCGGTCTCCACGGACTCCACGAGCCCCAGCGCCGAGTCCACGAGCGAAGGAACATCTTCGGATACCAGCATCACGCCGTCGCCGAGCGTCTTGACGATCCGCACGGGCGGCTGGACCGTGCGCACGGCGGCGCCTTCGAAGCGTCCCGCGAGCTCGCTCAGCTGGTCGGGGCCGAGCTGCTCCCCGGCCCGTGTGTAGCCGACGAGATCGGCGAAGCACACGCCGATGTCGCGGGCGCCGGGAAGTGCACCCGCGCTGCGCTCGGCGGCGCTGACGGCCTCGATGCGGACGACGTTGCGCAGTTGCAGCCTGAGGTACTCGCCGAGTACGGGCTCCAAGCCGGGCGCGAGCTGCGCGACCACCCCCGCGAAGCTCGCCGCGAGCTCCTCTTCGCTTGCGCCCGGGCGCAGCGCGAGCTTCAAGGCGATGCGGCGCATCGTGTCAGCGACCGGAGTGAGCCCGCGGGCGAGCACGCGCGCGACGTCAAAGAGGTCCTCATCCGCGACGCCGAGCTGCCGATAGCCCGCGATGAGCTTCATCAGCGAGAGGTCGCCGGGGCCGAGCACGCGCTCGTCTGCTGTCGGCACCGCGAGCCCACTGGCGCGCATCAGCTCGCCCACGAGCGGCACCTGCACCCCGGATTGCTCGGCGATCTCGCGCAGCGTGTAGTCGCTGCCGCCCCCCACGAGGCGGTCCGCGCCGAGAAAGATGAGTGTTCCGTTCTCGTTCGCGATCTTCAGGTCCTCGAGCGACGCGCCGTCCGCGCTCAGGCGTTCGAGCAGCCGCGTGCGTTCCGCGCGCCCCTCGTCCTCGAGCCCGTCGAGGAGGCCCTCGTCCGCGAAGTCGATGCGCTCGCCCATGAGGCGCTCAGCGTAATGCGCGCGCCCCTCGCGAGCGCGTCTCGGGTCCTTCACAACTTCGCGGCGCGGGCTCGTGTAGATTTTCCTTTGTGGGTGAACGCGCTCAGTATGCGCCGGGGACGTTCTCTTGGGCGGACCTCGCGACGCCGGACCCGGACGCGGCGAAGGGCTTCTACCGCTCGCTCTTCGGCTGGGAGGCCGAGGACATGCCGATCCCGGACAACGGCTACTACTCGATGCAGCGGATCGACGGCAAGAGCGTCGCGGCGATCGCGCCACAGCCGCAGGCGCAGCGCGACGCGGGCGTTCCCCCCCTCTGGCAGTCGTACATCACCGTCGAGAGCGCGGACGCGACCGCCCAGCGGGCGGGCGAGCTCGGCGCGACCGTCCACGCGCCGCCATTCGACGTGATGGAGGCCGGCAGGATGGCGGTGATCCAGGATCCGCAGGGCGCCTTCTTCATGATCTGGGAGCCGCGCCAGCACGTCGGCGCGGGTCTCGTCAACGAGCCCGGCGCACTGTGCTGGAACGAGCTCGCCTCCCCGGACCCCGACGGCTCGGCGTCGTTCTACAGCGACCTCTTCGGGTGGACCGTCGAGCCCTTCGAGGGCGGCGCGATGCGCTACCTCACGATCAAGAACGGCGACGCGAGCAACGGCGGTATCCGCGAGACGCAGCCACAGGAGCCGCCCAACTGGCTCGCGTACTTCGCCGTCGATGACGTCGATGCCGCGACCGCGAAGATCGGTGAGCTCGGCGGCGGCACGATCGCGGGCCCGTTCGACCTGCCGATGGGCAGGATCGGCATCGTGCGCGACCCACAGGGCGCGGTGTTCGCGCTCTACTCGGGCGAGCTCGGCGACTGACCGAGCGTCCGCGTCAGGCCAAGTGGCGCGGGCCCACCAGCGCGCGCGTCAGGCCCAGTAGCCCCGAGTGGGCTCGATCCGCGCGCTCCGCGTCTGCCACCGCCGGCACCCTCGTGCCCAGCCGCCGCGGTAGCCGAGGAAGCGCCGCCTGCGCCTCAGCAGCAGCCATCCCGCCGCGAGCCACACGGCCCACGTCGCGAGCACGCCCGTGATCGCGAACGCGACGACGACCGCGATCGCGACCACCACGGGCACGGCGATCGCCAACGCGACGGCGGGCCTCACCCAGCCGAGCCCGTGGCGTTCGCGCCGCCTTGACACGACCCGCCCACGTCGCAGCAGGGGCAGGTCGGCGACGAGCCGGTCGAGGTCACCGTAGGTGCGGGCCGAGAGCGCCCGCCCGACGCGGTCCTCGAGCTCGTGCGCCGCGAGCCGGCCTTCGGTGCACGCACGCTGAAGCCGCTGGGTGACAAGCTCGCGGTCGGCGTCCGACGCTCTCAGTGCTGCTCGCCTGGCCATTTCGCTCCTTCCGGGCGCCGCCACGCGGCACCCGCTAGCTGCCGTTCCCCGAGGCTAGCGCACCTAGCCCTCGCCCGCGTACTCCGCGAGCGGCTCGAGCCTCGCGAGCTCCTTGGCGTCGGCGTCGGCGACCGCTTCCGCGCTGCGCTCGGGACGCAGGACGAGCAGCGCGATTGCGACCGACCCGAGCACGAGGGCGGCTCCGATGAGGAACGCGAGGTGATAGCCGCCGAGGAGCGCCGCCACTTCGCCGTGGCCGCTTGCCAGCAGGTGCTTCGTGCGCGTCGCCGAGAGCGTCGCGAGCACCGCGAGTCCGAGCGCCCCGCCGACCTGCATCGTCGTGTTGACGAGCCCGGACGCGAGCCCCGCGTCGCTCGCGGTCGCGCCCGACATCGCAAGCGTCATCAGCGAGGGGAACGAGACGCCGACCCCCGCGCCGAGCAGGAGCACCGCGGGCAGCACCGTCGATGCGTACGCCGAGTGCGCGGAGACCTGCGTGAAGATGCCGAGGCCACCCGCGATCAGCAACAGGCCCGGCACGAGTGTCCTGCGCGCGCCCACGCGCATGATCAGCGGCTGTGAGAAGCGCAGCGAGAGCGTGCCCATGACGATCGTCGTGGGAAGGAACGCCAAGCCGATCTCGAGCGCGTCGTAGTGGAGGACGCGCTGCAGGTAGAGCGAGCCGAGGAAGAAGACGCCGAACATTCCGGCGACGGTGAGCGCCTGGATCGCGTTCGCGCCCGAGACGTTGCGCGAGCGAAACACCCGCAGCGGGATCAGCGGCGTGCGCGCGGTGGCCTCGCGCGCGACGAACGCCATGAGCAGTCCGAGCGAGAGCGCGCCGAAGAGGAGCGTCTGGGACGCTCCCCAGCCGTGAGTCGCGGCGGGCTTGACGATCGTGTAGACGCCGAGCATCAGCGCCGCCGTGACGAGCAGCGCCCCGAGTGCGTCCGCGCCCTTCCGTAGGCCCATGCCGCGGTCGCCCACGAGCAGCCGCGAGGCGAGCAGCGCGGTGACGATCCCGATCGGCACGTTCACGAAGAAGATCCAATGCCAGTTGATCGCCTGCGTCAGCACGCCTCCGACGAGCAGCCCGATCGAGCCTCCCGCGGAGGCGACGAACGTGTAGACGCCGATCGCCTTCGCCTGCTCCGCCGGCTCGGGGAACATCGTCACGATCATGCCGAGGACGACAGCGGCGGTCATCGCGCCCCCGATCCCCTGCACGAAGCGCGCGACGACGAGCACAGACTGGCTGTCGGCGATCCCGCACGCGAGCGACGCGGTCGTGAACACCGCGAGCCCGACGAGGAAGATCGAGCGCCGCCCGAGGAGGTCGCCCAGCCGGCCGGCCAGCAGCAGCAGTCCGCCGAAGGCGATCAGGTAGGCGTTCATCACCCACGCGAGGCTCGACTGGGTGAAGCGCAGGTCGCGCTGGATGTAGGGGAGCGCGACATTCACGACCGTCGCGTCGAGGACGATCATGAGCACCCCCGCGCACATGACATAGAGGGCGATCCAGCGGGAGCGCTCGTCGCGCACGGCCGCGGAGGGCGCGACTGGGGTCTCAGTGCTCATCTTGCGGGCCTCCTGTGGTCGGGGGTGTGTGCTTGAGACGCCGCGGAAGGAGGGAACTCATCGCTTCCCGCCGCGCAGGCTCAAGTAGCCGCGTTGTGCAGCGCACCCCTCCTCAACAGCACCGCCGCGAGACGGCCACCAAGAGCGTATCCACGCCTCCGGGGTTATGAAGGGCGCGCACGGGCATCTCGGCGAGCCACAGGACGTCGCCGCAGCGAAAGCGCCAGCGGGACCCGGTGGAGGTCTCGATCTCGAGGTCCCCACACTCGACGAGCACGAGCGCGTCTTGCCACTCGGCTGCCGTATAGAGGTGGCACGCGCCCGCCGCGAGCGTCACGAGCCGAACCTCGAACGCCGGCGGAAGCTGCCCGTCGAGGAATGAGAGGCGTTCGTCCCCCATGTCGATCAAGACCGCCGGGGGGCCGCTAAATCATCGCCGCGACCGATGAGTTTCGGAGCGCTCCGCCGTCTCAGCCGCATGACGTCTACGATCTGCGCAGTGCCCGTGCAGCCACAGGCGAAGGTCCGCGAGGCGAGCCCCGCAGGGGTCGATATCGATCGCGAGCTCGAGGCTCACCGGCGCGCGCTCACGGGCTACTGCTACCGGATGCTTGGCTCTCCCTTCGAAGCGGAGGACGCCGTGCAGGAGGCCTACCTACGGGCGTGGCGAGCCGCCGACCAGGTGCAGAACCGCGCCGCGGTGCGTTCCTGGCTCTACAAGATCGCCACGAACGTGTGCCTGGACATGCTCAATGGGCGCGCGCGTCGCGCGCGCCCGATGGATCTCGGCGAGGCGGGCGCGCCGGAAGCGGCGAACCTGAACTGGCTGCCAGAGGTGACGTGGATCGAGCCGATTCCCGACGGTGTGATCAGCGACCAGCTCGATCCCGCCGAGGTCGCGGTGGCGCGCGAGACGATCAAGCTCGCGTTCATGGCGGCGCTGCAGCACCTGCCGCCGCGTCAGCGGGCTGCGCTCATCCTCTGCGAGGTGCTGCGCTGGCAGGCGAGCGAGGCGGCGGAGCTGCTCGAGACCAGTGTCGCGGCGATCAACAGCGCGCTGCAGCGCGCGCGGGCGACACTCGATCTGGCGGGCGTGAGCTCCGAGGGGACGAGCTCCGGCGTCGACGCGCAGGCGCGCGAGCTGCTCGACCGCTATGTGGATGCCTTCCAGCGCTACGACATCGGCGCGCTCACGGAGCTCATCCGTGAGGACGCGCGACAGTCGATGCCGCCGTATGACCTCTGGCTGGAAGGCCGCGACGACATCTTCGCGTGGTGGGTCGGCCCGGGCATCGGCTGCAGCGGCTCACGTCTGCTCCCGACGAGCATGGCCAACGGCTCGGTCGCATTCGGCCAGTACAAGCCGAGCGAGTCCGGCTCCGGATTCGACCCGTGGGCGCTGATCGTGCTCGAGCTTCGCGGAGGAAAGATCGACGAGCTCGCGTTCTTCCTCGACACGAGGCGCCTGTTCCCGCTCTTCGGGCTGCCCGACCGCGTGGCGGCCTAGGGCCGTGCTGCAGGCCGGGCGAGCTGCGGCGCTAGCCGGCTCGATGGACGCCGACTCGCAGACGAGCGACGCGAGGCTGATTCTGCGCCCGCTCGCCGAGGGGGACGAGGAGGAGCTGCGGCGCATTCACACGACGCCGGCGGTGCTGCGCTGGTGGGACGTGCCGGCGGCGGCGATTTCCGTGGGACGAGCCCGAGTGCACGCGGCAGACGATCGAAGTGGACGGACGCGTCGCGGGGCTGATCGACTATTGGGAGGAGCCCGAGCCGAAGTACCGTCGCGCGGAGATCGACATGTTCCTCGATCCCGCGCTCCACGGCCAGGGTCTCGGGACCGAGGTGATGCGGCGCGTCGTTCGCCACCTCATCGGCGAGCGTGGGCATCACCGGATCACGATCGATCCCGCGGCCGAGAACGTGGCCGCGATCCGCTGCTACGAGAAGGTGGGCTTCCACCGCGTGGGCGTCATGCGCCGCTACGAGCGCGACGTCGGCGGCGAGGGCTGGCACGACGGCTTGCTCATGGAGCTGCTCGCGGGCGAGGATCGCTAGGCGTAGTAGAGCTCTTCCTCATCCGAGGGGGAGGGCGATGCGACCGGCCGCTGGCAGCTTGGGCAGTACCAGCGCACCTCGAGCGGCGTGCCGCACTCCTCGTGGCGAGGCGTCCGCGCGGCGCCGCCGAGGCGGCGCGACCCCCAGTCCTCGAGCAGGCGCAACGCGCCGGCGAGCTCGCGTCCGGTGCTCGTGAGCTCGTAGATGTAGCGAGGCGGTCGCTCGGAGTACGGCGTGGCGACGAGCACTCCCTGGCCCTCGAGCGCGCGCAGCCGTTGGCTCAGCACGTTGGGCGAGATCGCCGGCAGCTTCTCCTGAAGCGCCCCAAAGCGCAACGGGGCCTCGAGCAAGCTCGCGACGACCGCCAGCGACCAGCGGTCCCCGAGCGCGGTGAGGGCCTCGGCCAGCCCGTCCTCGGATGATCGCTGTTCGTGTTCAGGGGCGCGTGGAGCCACAACACGATTCTATTTGCGCTGCTATCTTGTCGCTTGCAAGTTAGGAGTGACTACCAAGGAGCTTGGCATGACGACGACCACCACCACTCAGGAGACGATCGCGCGGCTCGCGACGCAAGCGGGTCCCGGCATCGTCGGGATCGCAGGCCGCGGGCGCGGCGGCAGCGGGGTCGTCGTGGCGCCGGGGCGCGTCTTGACGCTCGCTCGCAACCTCCGCCGGGACGAGGTCACGCTCGCCTTCGGCGACGGACGTCGCGAGTCCGGGCGAGTGCTCGGAGTCGATCACGACCTCGGTGTCGCGTTGATCGAGGCCGAGACCGGCGAGAGCCCAATCGTGCCCTGGTCGCAGGCCACGGATGCGCCCGCGATCGGCGCCCCCGTGTTCGCGCTCGCAGACCCGCGGGGTCGCGGGTTGCGTGTGACGAGCGGAGCCGTCACGAGCTCTCCGCGCTCGTTGCGGGGGCCGCGCGGCCGCCTGGTCGAGGGTCTCATCGAGCACACGGCGCCGCTGCCGCACGGATCGGGCGGCGGTGCGCTCCTGGACGAAGCTGGTGGCCTGCTCGGGGTGAACGCGCTCCGCGTCGACGACGGCTTGATCCTCGCGCTGCCTGCGACGAGCATCCGCTCGCGGATCGAGGACCTCGCGGCCGGCGGTGCCCCCACGCGGCGCAGGCTTGGCGTTGCGATCGTGCCTCCGCGCGCCGCGAGGCGGCTGCGCCGGGCAGTTGGGCTGCCCGACCGTGATGGTGTCCTCGTGCGTGGCGTGCTCGACGGCTCGCCAGCGGCGCGCGCGGGCCTGGAGCGCGGCGACCTCATAGTCGCCCTCGACGGCAGGCCGGTGGAGTCGGTCGACGCGCTCTTCGGCGCGCTCGACGCGGCGCCGCTCGGCAAGCCATTCGACGTGAGCATCGTTCGCGGCGCGAGCGAGCGCGCCGTCGAGATCAGCCTGGAGTCCCAGTGAGCGCGACGACGACGATCCCCCAACCCGATGAGCGCGAGGCGTTGACGCAGCCACCTGCGCACGAGCGCGAGGCGCTCGACGCGTACTCGCGAACGGTGACGGAGATCGCGGAGCGGCTCGCGCCAAGCGTCGCGAACCTCCGCCTCCTGCGCAGCACGCGGCGCGGGCGCGTCCCGGTGGGCGGCGGAAGCGCGGTCGTGCTGACGCCGGACGGTTTCCTGCTCACCTCGGCGCACGTCGTCGCGGGACCACGCAGCAGCGGGCGCGCCGCGTTCGTGGACGGACGCGAGATCGGCTTCAGCGTGGTCGGGAGCGATCCCTTCTCCGACCTCGCCGTGCTGCGCGCCGAGGCGGACGACCTCACGCCCGCGGTGCTCGGCGACGCAAGTGGGCTGAGGGTCGGGCAGCTCGTGGTCGCGATCGGCAATCCGCACGGGTTCGCGGGCTCGGTGACAGCGGGGGTCGTCTCCGCGCTCGGCCGCTCACTGCCCGCACGCGCGGGCCGCACGCTGCGCATGATCGACAACGTCATCCAGACGGACGCCGCGCTGAACCCCGGCAACTCGGGCGGCGCGCTCGTCGACTCCTTTGGCCGCGTCGTCGGTGTCAATACCGCCGTCGCGGGAATCGGCCTCGGGCTCGCGGTGCCGATCAACGACGCGACACGCCAGGTCATAGGGGCGCTGATGCGCGACGGCCGCGTGCGCAGGGCGCACCTCGGGATCGCCGGAGGGCCGCGGCCACTGCCCGCGCGCACACGGCGCGAGCGCGCGCAGGAGACCGGCGTGGAGGTGATCGAAGTCGTGCCCGGCAGCCCCGCCGAGCACGCCGGCCTGCGCGTCGAGGACCTACTCGTCGAGCTGGCGGGATCGCGCGTGAACGGAGTCGACGACATCCAGCGCCTGATGGTGGGCGATTTGATCGGCGTGCCCGTCGACGCCGTCGTAATCCGCGGCGGCGAGATATTGGGGCTGCGCGTCGTTCCGCGCGAGCTCGAGTACTGACCCGCGTCGATCCTCCGCGGCGCGCTGCCGCCCTCACTCGTGGATGCGGAAGGGCAGCGTCGCGACGATCACTTCCGTGCGTGCCTTCAGGACCGCGTCGAGGATGCGACCGCGCTGGTTGTGGAGGATCTCGTGACGGCGCTTCGAGGGCACGATCTCGGGGATCAGCACGGTGATCGTCGCGTCTTCGTCTTCGATTGATTCGACGTAGTCGAGGACGCTGCGCACGAGCGAGCGCCGCGGGTCCGTGAGCACTTCGACGGGCACGCTGCACTTCCATTCTCCCCACTGCTTCTTGATCTCCGCCGCCTCCTCCTCGTCGCCCGCGACCGCGACCGCGACGACGGTTTCGCCGAGCGAGAGCGCGGCGCTCACGGCCCGCTCGGTGAGCAGGCTGACGGTCGACGCGGGGACGATCACGATGCTCGCCGGACGCTTGCGTGGAGGCGGTGGCGTCAGCCCGAGCTTCAGTTCGTCCGCGACGCGCTTGTAGTAGCTCTCCGTGTGCGAGAAGAGGTACATCAGCACCGGGATCGTCAGCACCACGACCCACGCGCCCTCGAGGAACTTCGTGCCGAGGAAGACCACGACGGCGATCGCCGTCATCACGGCGCCCGTCCCGTTGAGCGTCGCGCGAAGCCACCATCGCGGTGGACGCTCGACGCGCCAGTGGCGTACGAGGCCGACTTGGCTCAGCGTGAAGCCGACGAACACACCGATCGTGAAGAGCGGGATCAGGCGGATCGTGTCCGCGCCGGTGGCCACGAGCAGCGCGGTGGCGGCCAGCGCGAGCGCGACGATCCCCGTCCTGTAGACGGGGCGCTCGGCATGCAGCGCGAAGACGTGCGGCAAGCGGTTGTCGTTCGCGAGCAGGCTCATCAGCACGGGCAGGCCACCAAAGCTCGTGTTCGCCGCGAGGCCGAGAACGAGCGCAACGGCAACGTTGGAGACGTAGAACATCCACCCCGTCCCGAAAGCGCCCGCGCTCACCTGCGCGAGGATCGTCACGCCGCCACGCGGCACCACGTGGTGCGCGCGGATGAGGACGACGAGGCCCACCAGCATCACGCCGAGGAGCGCGCCGAGCGAGAGCTCGGTGCGCTGCGCGGTGCGGATGCGTGGCTTGCGAAACGCGGGCGTTCCGTTGGAGATCGCCTCCACCCCCGTCACCGCCGAGCAGCCGGAGGCGAACGCCTTCAAGATCAGCAGCAGCCCGAGCGCCTCCGCCGGCTTGACGGACATCGGCGTGCCGATGCGCGCGACGGGATGCGGATGCAACGCCCCCACGACGATGATCGCGAGCACGCTCACGATGAAGATCGCCGCCGGCAGCATGAGCAGCCTCGCGGACTCGGCGATCCCGAACATGTTGACCGCGGTGAGCAATGCGAGCCCGATGAGCGAGACGAGCACCAGGTGATGCGAGAGCGACGGGAACACGCTGCCGAGGGCCGCGGCGCCCGCGGCGAGGCTCACCGCGACCGTCAGCACGTAGTCGACGACCACCGCGGCGGCCGCGAGCAGGGCTGCCCAGCGCCCGAGGTTCGCCTTCGAGACCGCGTAGGCGCCGCCGCCGTCCGGATAGGCCCTGATCACCTGCGAGTAGGACACGACGAGCAGCGCGAGCATCGCGGCGATCACGAGCGTGATCGGGAGCGTGTAGCTCAGCGCGCCGACGCCGGCGGTGATCAGCACGACCACCATCGCTTCCGGCCCGTATGCGACGCTCGAGAGCGCGTCGAGGCTGAGCGCGGCAAGGCCTCCGAGCACACCCAGCTCGTGGCCCTCGTTGGAATGCTTCCCCGCGACGCGGAGCGGGCGGCTCATGCGCGCGAACTGTGACACAGGCCGGGGCTAGCATCGATCGCGTGCGCGCCTCCGCCCCGCAACTGAGCCGCGCGCGCCGCATCGTCGTGCTGCTGATCTGCAGCATGAGCCTCCTGATCGTCGGCCTCGACGTGACGATCGTGAACGTCGCGCTACCCGCGATCCACCGCTCCCTGCACGCGTCCTTCTCCGGCCTGCAGTGGACGATCGACGCGTACACGCTCGTGCTCGCGAGCCTGCTCCTGCTCTCGGGCTCGATGGCCGACCGGATCGGACGCCGCCGCGTCTTTCAGATGGGGCTCGTGCTGTTCTCCGCGGGGTCGCTCGCGTGTGCGCTCGCGCCGAGCCTCAACTTCCTCATCGCGTTTCGCGTCGTGCAGGCGATCGGCGGCTCGATGCTCAACCCCGTTGCCATGTCGATCATCCGCAACGTGTTCGAGGACCCGCGCGAGCGCGCGCAGGCAATCGGCGTGTGGGGGGCGATGGTCGGCGTCAGCATGGCGCTCGGGCCGATCGTCGGCGGGTCGCTCGTCGACTCCGTCGGCTGGCAAGCGGTGTTCCTCGTCAACGTCCCCATCGGGCTGGTCGCGCTGATCCTCACCGCCGCGTTCGTGCCGGAGTCGCGCGCGGAGCGCCCGCGGCGGCTGGATCCCGTCGGCCAGGTCCTCGTCGCCGCCGCGCTCTCGTCGCTCACGTACGGGATCATCGAGGGCGAGCACCGCGGCTGGACCTCGCCCGAGATCCTCACGATCTTCGCCCTCTCGCTCAGCTGCTTCGTCGCGCTCGTCCGCTACGAGCTGCGCCGCTATGAGCCCCTCATCGAGATCCGCTTCTTCCGTAGCGCGCCGCTCTCCGGCGCCAGCGTGATCGCGGTGCTCGCGTTCGCGGGGCTCGGCGGCTTTCTCTTCCTGAACACGCTCTACCTGCAGGACGTGCGCGGGCTCTCGGCGTTCGAAGCGGGTCTCTACACGCTGCCCATGGCGGGCACGACGCTGGTCTTCGCGCTGATCTCGGGCAGACTCGTGGGCCGCCGCGGCGCGCGTGTGCCGGTGGTCCTCGCGGGCATCGCGATAAGCGCGAGCGCGCTGATGCTCACGAGCCTCGCGCCGAGGACGCCCACGGATTACCTCCTCGCCGCGTACTTCCTCTTCGGCCTCGGCTTCGGCCTCGTGAACCCGCCGATCACGGACACCGCGGTCGCGGGGATGCCGCCGGCGCAGGCCGGTGTCGCCGCGGGCGTCGCGTCCACGAGCCGCCAGGTGGGACAGACGCTCGGCGTCGCGGTGCTCGGCGCTGTCGCCGGCGGGGCGCTCGCGGGCCACGTCGGCAGGTCCTTCGCGGCCGCGACGCATCCCGCGTGGTGGATCGTCGCCTGCATCGGCGTGCTCATCGTCGTGATCGGCCTGCTCACGACGACCGCTTGGGCGAAGGCGACGGCGCGCGACACCGCGATTCGCTTCGGCGATGCCCGCCCCCGCCGCTACCGCGCGGGCGAGGCGCTTCCTGCTCGGGCGTCCGCGCCTTGACGCGAGGGACAACCATGCGCCGGCGCCCTGCGCCGAGCGCACCCTGCTAGCGCGCGCGCAGCGCAGCCACCCATTCGCCGACCGTGAGGACCTGCGCCTGGCGCGGGAAGACCTTCCCGAGCAGCACGCGGTGCACCTCCTCGTCGGCGTCCGCGCACGCGTCCGCGAGCACCGCGAGGGCCATGTCGAGGTCGGCCGCCTCGCGCAGCGTCGAGAGCACGACGCCGCTCGTCGCGATGCCCGCGAGGACGAGCGCGTTGATCTCACCCGCGCGCAGGATGACGTCCAGATCGCTTCCCGAGAACGCGCTCACTCGCCGCTTCGTCACGACGACGTCGCCGCTCTGCGGCGCGATCGCCGGGTGGATCGCGCTCGAGCGCCCCTCGATGAAGCTTTCGCTCTCCACGATCCGCGCGAACGTCGGGCTGCGCGGGCTCACCTCCGGATAGCCCTCGCGGAAGCCCACCTTGACGTAGATCACGCGCACGCCCGCGTTGCGCGCCGCGCTCGTCGCCTCGATCAGGCGCGCGAGCAGCGATTCGCTGCCGAGACGCTCGACGATGCCTTCTTGCACGTCCATCACGAGCAGGGCGGTCCGCTGCCAATCCACGGAGAGCATCCTAGTTGCGCCGCTACGCTGGGTGATTGCGTCTGCAATGGCTTCGCGCGCCAACAATCGCCAAGACCATGAGGCCGCGAACGGCACGGCTCCCTCCCTGCTCACGCGGCGGCGGATTCTCCTCACGGTCCTGCTCGCCGTCTCGACGCTCGCTGGGCTCTACCTGCTCGCGGGCAGCCTCCAGGGGTTCCCACATACGTGGGCGCGTTTGCGCAGCGGCGACCCCGTGTGGCTCGCCGCGGGCGCCGTCCTCGAGCTGCTCTCGATCGCCGGCTACGCGGCGCTCTTCTTCGCCGTCGTTGGCCGCGGCGCGCCGCGCATCGGCTGGCGCGCGAGCCTCGAGATCCCGCTCGCGGGCATCGCCGCGCTGCGCCTGCTCGCGACCGGCGGCGCGGGCGGGTTCGCGGTGACCGCGTGGGCGCTCGGGCGGGCTGGGATGTCGCCGCGCATGATCGGCTCGCGGATGGTCACGAGCGTCGTCGTGCAGTACGCGATCTACATGTGCGCCCTCGTCATCTTCGGGCTCGGCCTCTGGTTCGGCGTGTTCCCCGGCAGCGCTCCCTTCGGCGTCACCGTCGTGCCCGCGATCTTCGCGCTCGGTGTGATCGTCGTCGTGCTCGCGCTCGCGGCGCTCCCCTTCGATCCGACGCGCACGCAGCTCGGCGATCGGCTCGCGCACTCCGCGGACGCGACGCGGCGCGCTCGCGCGCTCAGCTGGCTGCTCACCGCCGCCTCCACCCTGCGTTCTGGTATCCGCTCCGCACTCTCGCTCATCACGGTGCGGCGCCGTGACGGGCGCTCGATAGGGCTGCTCGGCGCACTCGCCTACTGGAGCTTCGACATCGCCGTCCTCTGGTGCTCCTTCAGGGCGTTCGGCGCGTCGCCGCCGTTCGCCGTCATTGTCATGTCCTACTTCGTCGGGACGCTCGGCGCGCTGCTGCCCCTGCCCGGCGGCGTCGGCGGCGTCGAGGCGGGCATGGTCGGCGTCTTCATCGCCTTCGGCGTTCCCGCCGGACAGGCCGTCGTCGGCGTGCTCGCCTACCGCGCGATCTCCTTCTGGCTGCCCACGCTCCCCGGTGTGGCCGGCTACCTCGGCCTGCGCAGGACCGTTCGCGGCTGGGAGATCGCCGGCGCCCCCGAGGAGCGCGCGAAGGAGCGCCCGCCCGTCACCGAGCGTCCGCGCGAGCGGCCTCTCGAAAGGGTCTAGGGCCCCGCGAGCGCCTGCGGCGTGCACGCGGGCGCGGCAGCCGCTTCGTTCACCGAGCTCGCGAGCATCTGGCCAAGCGTCGGGTCGAAGCGCAGGTCGATCGTGCCGCCGCGGGCCACCACGAGCTTGCTGAAGCCATGCGCGGACTGCGACACGCACGCGCTCTGGGCGGGCGAGACCCGCCAGTACGGGGTGTAGTTGATCGCCAGCGAGTAGACGCCGGGGCCGCTCACGCGCAGCGCGAGCGAGGCGTGGCCAAGCTGCAGCACCGACGCGCGCCGTCCGCTCGGCGCCACGAGCAGCGGCGTCGCGGCGGGCAGCTCGAAGATCGTCACGAACGGGTCCCTGTAGACCGGCCTGAGGCCCGAGTGCCCGGAGCTCAGCAGATGCGCCTCCGCGGTCGCGCTGTAGTCGAGGTTTTCGTGCGGAAATACCACGTAGCGCACGCCGCTGCGGCGCAGCCACGATCGGTATGCGGCGGGCACGAGCTCGGGCCGGTAGAGCAGCGCGTTGTCGGGGAAGTCGTCCTGCCGGAACCACCCGCGCACGATCGGGATCCCCGCGGCGGGCAGGTAGTAGGCGTCCCAATGGCCCGCGCTGTCAACCGCCTCGACCCTGAAGTTCGGGTTCTCGTGCGCGTGCAGGAACGTGATCGCGCCCTGCCAATAGGCGGGTTCGGCCGAGCGCACGTCGAGCGCGAGCGACGCGCTCACGAGGTTCGGCGCGAGCTGGCCGCATAGCACCACCGCGCCCACGACCACCGCGACGGCGCGGTTGATGCGGCGCTCCTGGAGCTGGCGCGCGAGCAGGATCCACACGAGCGGCGCGCCGACGTAGTCGATCAGGCGCGTCGCGTTGCCACCTAGCGGCGAGGAGATGAAGTACGCGCTCAACGCGGCCACGGTCATCGCCGCGAAGATGCCGCGGATGGTTCCCACGCCGCTCAGCCGGATCGACGCGAGGTACGCAAACGCGCTCATCATCAGCACCTGGAAGAGCGCCCAGAAGCTGAAGTGGAAGTCGCCGCCGATCGGGAATGCGAACTGCAGCGCGGCCCCGAGCGCGCCGCAGATGCCGAGCCCCAGGATGATGTCCGGCCGCAGTAGCTTGCGGAAGCTCCCTGCGCCCAGCGCGATGCCCACGTAGCTCAGCAGCAGAAGCAGGAAGGCGAGTGGGCTCGCGAGCAGCGCGCCGAAGGCCGCCAGCGCTGCCAGCGGGACACGCCGGTGCCGGTGTAGCGAGAGCGCGAGCAGCCCCAGCGCCATCCCCAGTGCGAACGGGTACTCGCCGGAGATCCACACGCCGATCGCCGCGGTGACGGCAAACACGCGCACCGGCCACGGCGAGCTCACGCCGAAGCGCCCCGCGACCAGCCGCGCGAACAGATAGCCGCTCGCGGCCAGCGTCCCGAGCACCGCCGCTAGCTGGCCCACGAAGCCCGCGAGTGGGTAGTAGAGCAGCGAGTAGTCGACGAACGAGTAGCGTCCGTCGTACCAGTAGTTGTCCCAGAACCGGAACCCCCCGTGTAGCCATTGCGCGGTCTGGTAGAGCTGCGCGGCGGTGTCGATTCCCACCGGCACGAGCACGCGCAGCAGCTCCACGCTCGCAACCGCGAGCACCGCGGCGAAGAGCGCCTCGCGGCGCGATCCGCCCCCGAGCGCCGCCCGCAGGGTCGCCGGCGCACTCCCAGCACTCGTCGCCGTCGAGCTCATCGCGGCCGCGGGAGCGACCCCCCGGCGCCGCTCGAACGCAAGCCACGAACGCAGCCGAGGCGGCAGCCAGCGAGTCGCTGATTGCGCGCCCTCGGTCGCTCGCCGTAGCACGCGACGACTCTACCGGAGTCCTTACGCGGGGTGATGAAGCGAGCTCAGCTCGCCGCAGATCTGTTCCGAGCGCTCGAGCGCTGCACGCAGTTGACGGTTCTCGAGGCGCGCACGCGCGAGGCGACGCTGTGTGTCCGCCGCGTCGCTGGTCATGCGGTCGAGCACCGCTCGCAGCAGCGAGATGCGATTCGTCAGCGCGAGGTTCTCGTCGCGTACGGGATCGCCGGTCAGCAATCCCACTCCCGCGCGCACGCTCGTCGCGCTCATCTACGCGTGCGCCAGGGCCGTCGCGGCCGGCGCGTGCATGCGAGCCGGCGCGCTCGCCGGGATGAGAGCCTGGGGTGCTCCACGGCGCGTCGCCTTCCTCCCTCGCACCGTCTGACTTTGATCGGATAACCCATGAGCTGCGCGGGTCGCCGTTTCCCGCTATTTGCGGATTTGAGCACATCTCGTGCCCGTCGTCTAGGGTCCAAAGAGGGCCGGCTTTGTCGTCCTAAAAAGGCCGCCCCGGCGGCGGGACCCCCCGGCCGGTGCACCGAGCGCGGGAGCTCGCGGACGCGAGTACGCTTGAAAGCCGTGAGTGGGCGGGAATCCGAGCAGGACTTCGACCTGACTGCCGCGGGGCTCCGCGCGGACGGCGGCGAGCTGCGGATCTCGCTGGAGGCGCTCGCGCACAAGCTCGAGGAGTCGCTTCCCGCGCACACGCGCGTTGACCGGCGCGGCGGAGGTCTCCTCAGGCGCGGCGACGAGCGGGTCCGGGGCCTGCACGTCGAGCTCGGCGGCTCCCGATACGAGCTCGCGGTGGCGGGGGAGCGCGTCTCGTGCTTCCGCGAGCTCGAGGTTGCCGGCATCACTATCAAGCGCGAGGAGCTCGACCCCGCCGCGTGGATCGGGGCGCTCACCGGCGAGCTCCGCGAGGAGGCCGAGCGCAGCGCACAGGCGCGCGACGCGCTCGCGAAGCTGCTCGACTGATGATGGCCGAACCGCCCCAGCCCGTGGGCGCGCCGCGGCAGGACTCGCTCGCTCGGATCGAAGCCGGCGGCATCCCGCTCGGCGCCGAGGAGCGGCTCGCCAGCATTCGCGACACCGGAGGCGCATTCACGTCCGACCTCTCGACCGCCGACTTCGCGCTCTGCCGACAGGTCGGGCTGCGCCCGCTCGCGCAGGTGATGGGCACCTCGATCTATCAGGTCGGCTACCAGCAGTCACTCGGCTGGCTTGGCCCGGGCCGCGTGGTCCCTCCCGCGATGGTCACCGAGCTCAACACGCTCACGAACGCATGGAACGAGGCGCGCGAACGCGCGCTCGGGCGGCTCGCGCGCGAGGCGCTGCTCGTCGGCGCGGACGCCGTCGTCGGCGTCAACGTGAGCGCGGAAGCGAGCCGGTGGTCGGACTCGATGAGCTCCGGAGTGATCGAGTACTCAGTCGTCGGCACCGCCGCCCGTCGCGATGGCGGCCCGGGCCTGCGCGACGGCCATCCCGTCCTCACAGAGCTCTCTGTCGCCGACTACGCGAAGCTCGTCGGCGCGGGCATCGAGCCCGCTGGGATCGTCGCGTGGAGCTCCGTCTGCTATTCGACGTACGGCTACGCGACCGCGATGCGCGCTCAGCAGGGTGTGTTCATGCAGGGCGTCGAAAGCTTCGAGCTGACGGAGTTCACGGAAGCGATCTACGCGGCGCGCGAGCGCGTGATGGAGCGGCTCGGGTCGCAGGCGCAGGCGCTGGGCGCGGCGGGCATCGTGGGCGTGCGGATGCCGCACGAGATCTCCCGGCAGTCGCTCGGCCAATCGAACCTCGCCGGTCTGCTCGTGACGCTGCACGGGATCGGCACCGCGATCGTCGACGCGAGCAGTGCGGAGCCCGCGGCGCCGAAGCCCACCATCGACCTGCTCGCCTGAGCACGCACGCGAGCCGAGCCCCTTTACCCACCAGATACGAGCGAAGATAGGAGACCTCCAGATGAGTGACAGCGAGATCACAGAGAACGAGGGCGAGCAGGCGGAGGTCTCCGAGACCGAGCCCGCGTATGAGCCCGGCGCGCTCGAGGGCGTGCCCGAGGCCGGACGCGCGCGGCTGCAACAGAACCGCGCCGGGCTCTTCACATCGGATCTCAGCGTCAACGAGTTCCTGCTGATCAAACAGGCGGGCTTCGATCCCGTCGGCCTGGTCGTCGGCAGCTCCATCTACCACATCGGGATCCAGCTCGCGGGCTGGAAGCGAAGCCAGGAGCTCACGGTGCTCTCGGAAGCGATGTACGGCGCACGCCAGCTCGCGATGACGCGCATGGAGGAGGAGGCCGACCAGCTCGGAGCCGACGGCATCGTCGGCGTGCGACTCGACATCGGCCGCTACGAATGGGGACAGGACATGGCCGAGTTCATCGCCATCGGCACCGCCGTGAAGCATCGCGAGGGCGTGCTGCATCGCGCACCGAGCGGCCGTCCCTTCACCTCCGACCTCTCGGGGCAGGACTTCTGGACGCTCCTGCGCACCGGCTATCGCCCGGTGGGCATGGTGATGGGGAGCTGCGTCTACCACGTGGCACACCGCGGGATGCTCCAGTCGATGGCGCAGACGGGGCGCAACGTCGAGCTCTCGAACTACACCCAGGCGCTCTATGACGCGCGCGAGCTCGCGATGGAGCGCATGCAGAGCGAGGCGCAGGAAATCAAGGCCGAGGGCATCGTCGGCGTGCAGCTGCAGGAGAAGAGCCACGGCTGGGGCAGCCACACGATCGAGTTCTTCGCGATCGGCACCGGGATCGTGCCGAGCGAGAGCCACGACGGGACGATCGAGCCGCCTACGCCGGTGCTCGATCTGAGCTGAAAGCCGACCCTTCGCCGCGGCATCCGACACCTCCCGCCGGGGGCTGCAAAAGCCCCATGTAGCGGCGATTATCCGCGGAAACTGCCCGTTCCCGCTCAAGCGCTGAAGGCTCGCCGCCGATCGTACATTTGTGCAGCTCTTGTCGTGTCGCGACGATGCGGAGAGGGGACGGCTGCTTGACGTTAGCCGTCGTCTCCGCACGATGGAGCGCCGGGGTTCGGTGCTCTTTGTGCTGGCCG
Organism: uncultured bacterium; assembly: GCA_963738355.1. Lineage (GTDB taxonomy): Bacteria > Actinomycetota > Thermoleophilia > Solirubrobacterales > Solirubrobacteraceae > Palsa-744. Next base: position 361,618 of record CAVTWF010000002.1, on the reverse strand, counting down.
CTGCCATAGGAGCGCCCACCTTCGGCCCGCTCGCGGCCCTGCCCGTGCTGCCGGGCCTCGCGCTCTTCTGGGTGCAGCAGGCCCGTCTCGATCGTTTTCGGCGCCCGGAGCTGGCGCTGCTCTCATGCCTCGCGGTGCTCCAGCTCGGGCTCGGCGCCTCGCTCGCGCTCGCGCACGGCCCGCGCATCTACCTGCTGCCGATCATGATCATGCCCGTGCTGCTCGCGAGCGTGGTCTTCCCCGCGCGCATCGCGACGCTCGTCGTGATCTTCAGCACCCAGATCATGCTCGTGGTTGCGCTCGTCTTCGACCTCGACGCGGTGCGTAACGAGCCCTTCGCGCTGTTTTATCCGCTCGTCGTGATGATCGCGGGCGCCGGCATCGCGATGGTCGTCGCCGGCCTGGACGTGTCCACGCGCGGCGCCGCGATCGTCGACCCGCTCACGGAACTGCCGAACCGCATCGCCCTGCGGGCGCGCGTCGCGGAGCTCGAGCACCAGTCGCGCGTGAACTGCCGGCCGATCGCACTGATCGTCGGCGACCCGGACCGTTTCAAGCTCGTCAACGATCGCCGCGGTCACGCGACCGGCGATGCCGTCCTGCGCGAGCTCGCCGCGCGCATGCGCGCGGGGCTGCCGGGTGCGGCGAGCGCGTACCGCCTCGGCGGCGAGGAGTTCGTCGTGCTCATGAGCGACGCCGACGCGGGCTCGGGCGCGGCGCTCGCCGAGCAGCTTCGTCGCAGGGTCGGCGCCCGCGCGATCGAGGGTCTCGGGATCGCGGTGTCGTTCGGCGTGGCGGCGAGCGACCCCGGCGAGCCGTTCGACTTCAGCCAGCTCTTCGGCTTCGCGGACAGGGCACTCTACGAGGCAAAGCGGGCCGGCGGCGACCGCGTCCGGATGTGGCCGCTCGCGGCGCCCGATGCGGTGTCAACCAACGGCGGCCCAGGTCATGCCGGGGCCGATGCGAGCCTCCAGATCGAGCGCCTAGAGCGCGAATTCGAGCACCGCGATGGGAGCGAGCACGAGGACCCGGTCGTCCACGAGGAGAGCCGGCCTCAAACGGGGTACGACGAGCCGAGCGATCGTTGGGAGCACTGGAACGAGCAGGAGCACGCGGCCACGGGAAACTGGCTCGTGCGCGACGACGTCCAGCGCCGCCAGCTGCTCGACCTCAACCGCGCGCTGCGCGAGAAGGCGAAGGCGGCCTTCCTGCTCGGGTTCGCGCTCGGCGGGGTGAGCGCGATCCAGTATGGCTGGCAGATCCTTGTCGCGCCGGCGATCATGGCGACGATCTATGTCCTCGTCGAGCACCACATCGAGCGCTTCAAGCATCCGGAATACGCGCTCGGTCTGGGGTGGATCGGGCTACAGACCTCGTTTCTCGTCAGCGGCCTCGCTGCGAACGCGCCGATGGTCTTCGCGTTCCCGCTATTGCTGGTGCTCCTGATCGGCTCCTCGGCCGTGTTCCCACCGCGCGGCGTCGTCGTGGGCGTCGCCCTGACGGTGCTCATCACGATCACCGTGGGCGTCGCGGAGGCGCCGGATCTCGTGCGCGAAGCCCCAGGCATCCTCGCGTTCTACGTGGCGCTCGTCGTCTCGATCGGCATGCTCGGAGCGACGATCGGCCGTTCGACGATCGAGTATCGCGACCTCGGGATCGTGGACCAGCTGACGGGTCTCTTCAACCGGGGCGCGCTCGTATCGCGCGTCGCGGAGCTCGCGCACCGCCCTGCTCGCCAGACCGCCGCCGTCGCGGTCGTCGTCGCGGACGTGGACCGCTTCAAGGCGATCAACGATTCCTACGGGCATGCGACGGGCGACGCCGTGCTGCGCGAGATCGGCTATCGCGTGCGCAAGAACCTGCGCGCCTTCGAGTCCGCGTACCGCATCGGCGGCGAGGAGTTCGTGATCCTCCTCGACGACGTCGATTGGCGTCACGCGGAGCAGGTGGCGCTGCGCCTGCGCGAGGCGATCAGCAAGGAGCCGATGGCGGGCGTCCGCACAACGGTCTCCTTCGGGCTCGCGGCGACGAAGCCCGGTGAGGCGTTCGACTACGACGCGCTGTTCAAGTCCGCCGACTCGGCGCTCTACGCCGCGAAGCGCGCGGGCGGGGACAACGTGTTCGCGGGCGAGGGCGTGATGCTCTCCGGCGCGTTGACCGAGGCGCATGCCGCACCGGTGCAGGTGGGCCCCGCAAGCCAGCCACCTGTACAGACGAGCGCCTGATTCACCGCTTGCGTCGCGCTTGCGTGGCTGGGTAATCTCGTTCTAGGCGTGACTGCCGAGACGATCGGTGCCCGTGGTGGTGTCGCGCGTGCGGTCAGAGAAACCCTCGGCGCGGTGGGTGGACGACGGCTTGAGCGTCTGCCTTTCACGCTCCGCTTCTGGGACGGCAGCAGCCTGCCCGCCTCCCGTGGCGAGGAATCGCTCGCGACCGTTGCTGACACCGCGCCCACGGTCGTCGTCCGTGACCCGCGCGCCCTCTCGCACGTCCTCTACGAGCCCAACCAGGTCGGGCTCGCGCGGGCGTGGGTATCGGGGCTCTTGGAGGCGGACGACCTCGAGGCGCTGCTCGCGCTGCGCGAGAAGTTCCGCGGGCTGAGGCTCACCGTCGCGGACCGCGCGCGGCTCGTGATGGCCGCGACGAGGGTGGGCGGCGCGAGGTTGCTGCGTCGGCCGCCGATCCCGTCGATCGAGGCTCGCGTCGCGGGGCGCCGGCGCTCGCTCGCCCGCGACCGCGCGGCGGTGCGCCACCACTACGACGTCTCCAATCGCTTCTACGAGCTGGTGCTCGGCCCGAGCCTCGTCTATTCGTGTGCGTACTTCGCCTCGCCGCAGGACACACTCGACTCCGCACAGGAGCAGAAGCTCGAGCTCATCTGCCGGAAGCTGCGCCTGCGAGCGGGCGAGCGGCTGCTCGACATCGGATGCGGATGGGGGTCTCTGCTGATCCACGCCGCCGCGCACCACGGCGCCGAGTGCGTCGGCGTGACGCTCTCGGAGTCCCAGGCGGAGCTCGCGCGGCGGCGGATCGCCGCCGCCGGATTGCAGGGGCGCGTGAGCGTACGGGTCGCGGACTACCGCGAGCTCAGCGACGGCCCGTTCGACAAGGTCGCGAGCGTGGGGATGTACGAGCACGTGGGCCGCGCCCAGCTCGGTACGTACGCGCGGTCGGTGCGCGCGCTGCTGCGACCCGGCGGCCTGTTCCTCAACCACGGGATCGCGCGCCTTCACTCGTCCTCGCCAACGAGCGCGACGTTCATCTCGCGCTATGTGTTCCCCGACGGCGAGCTGCATCCGCTCGCCGACCTCATGAGCGCGCTCCACGAGTGTGACTTCGAGCCGCGCGATGTCGAGGCGTTGCGGGAGCACTACGTGCTCACGCTGCACGGCTGGCTGCGGAACCTCGAGCGCCATCGCGACGACGTGCTCCGCGAGGTCGGCGCCGAGCGCGAGCGGGCCTGGCGCCTCTACATGCTCGCGTCCGCGAACGCCTTCGAGACGGGCGAGATCACCGTCTACCAGGTGCTCGCGGCGCGGGACGGCGCGCCGCACGGACTGCCGCTTCGCCGCAGCTGGCTCGCGACTCGAGGACCCCGGCGAGCTCAGGAACCGGGAGCGGTGCTCGAGCCGACCGGCGCCGCTCCCCGCGCGGGCTGATCGACGGCGCCCCGCTCGTGGATCGAGATCCTCGCATGGACACGCCGTAGCCACTTCGGCGCCCACCAGTTCCAGTCGCCCAGGAGCGCCATCAGCGAGGGTACGAGCAACGCGCGCACGATGCTCGCGTCGATCGCGACCGCGAGCGCCGCGCCGAAGCCGAGCTCCTTGATCGAGAGGATGCTCGAGCTCACGAGCGCTCCCATCGCGACGCAGAAGAGCAGCGCGGCGGCCGTGATGAGCCGTCCCGTCCGCTCGAGGCCGAGCGCAATCGCGGCGCGGTTCGGGAGGCCCGAGTCATGCGCCTCCTTGATGCGGCCGAGCAGGAAGACGGCGTAGTCGCTCGCGAGCGCGAACGCGGCCGTCAGCAGGAGAACGAGGTTCGAGGCCTCGAGGCCGCCGTTCCCGCGGAAGTCGAGCACGCCCCCCAAGCCGTCGTCCTGGAACGCGAGCACGGTGAGACCCGTCGCGGCGCAGAGCGTGAGCACGTTCATCAGGAAGGTCTTCAGCGGCAGCACGGCAGAGCCGGTCATCGCGAAGATCGTCGCGAACATCGTGAGCACGACGATCGCGATCGCGATCGGTAGACGCGCCGCGATGCTCGAGAGCTGGTCGCTGAACCACGCCGTGATGCCGCCGACGGCGACCGGCAGCGTCGAGCCGATGTGGCGCAACTTCTTCACCAATCGTTCATTGGACGTGCTGAATGGGTCTCCGCGCGGGGGGATCGCGACCACCCAAGTCGAGCGCCCCAGGTACAGGAGCTTCGCGCGTTCGGGCTCGCCGCTCGCGTAGGCGAGCTTGCGCCCGTATTCGATCACGGGCTGGAATGCGTTTCGCGGAGCCTGAACGCTCGCGGCGATCGGCAGCGCGGGATTCGCGGGGAAGTTGTGCTTGAGCGCTTCGTCGACGTGACGGGCTTCGGAGGAGGGGGGCAGGAGGCTGGACGATGCCGGCGTCAACCCCAGCGTCAGCACGGGCGCGCCGAGCGCGAGCAACAGCGCGCCGGTGACGATCGCCACCGGCCCAGGGCGGCGCATGACCGCGTTCGCGAGGCGCGACCAGAAGCCGCTGCCGTCTGCGGAGCCTTCCAGTGGCTGCTGCTTGCGCCGCAGCCAAGCCGGCGCGAGCGCGTTGATCCGAGGGCCGAGCACCACGAGCAGCGCCGGCAGGACGGCGAGCGAGACGGCGCCCGCGATCAGCGCGGTGAGCGCGCCCGCGAGCCCCATCGAGTACAGGAAGGGGAGTGGAAAGACGCACAGCGACGCCATCGCGCACGCGACCGTGAGCGAGCTGTAGAACACCGTGCGCCCAGCCGTCTGGAGCGTGCGGCCGATCGGGCCGCGCTCGCCGAAGGCGCCGTTCGCGACCTCTTCGCGGTAGCGCGAGAGCACGAAGAGGCTGTAGTCGATCGCGAGCCCGAGCCCGAGCGCGCTCACGAGGTTGAGCGCGAACACCGAGATCCCCAGGAACTGGTCGATGATGCGCAGGAGGAGGAAGGTCCCGAGGATCGTGAAGGCGCCGACGATCAGTGGCAGGAGCGCCGCGACGAGCCCGCGGAACACCCACAGCGTGAGCAGCAGGAGCAACGGGAACGCAAAGAGCTCTGCGCGCGCGAGGTCGGAGCGCGAACGGTGCGTGAGTTCCTCGAAGACGATGTCGAGGCCGCCGAAGGAGACGTGTTGCCCCGCGAGCTGGCGCCGCAGCCGTTCGGCTGCCTTGTACGCGAGCGCGTGCGTCTTGAACGTCGCCATCACGAGCGTTTCGCGCCCGTCGCGCGAGATCAGTTCGGCGTCGGCGGTGTGCGCGTAGTCGTAGGACCCGCGGAACCCCGGTTGCTGTCCGAGCAGGAAGTTGACGCGCCGCTCCTCCAGGAACCCCTTGCTGCGCACGCTGAACTTTTCGGGGCTTCGCACGAGCGCCGCGAGCCCGAGCTCGTCTTCGGCACCCGCCGCGTGCTTGATGAGGTTCGTCACCTTCGCGGTCTGCGTCGCCGGGTCTTCGAAGTCCGAGAGCGACGCCTGCAGGATGTTCACGATCGGCGCGCCGACGACGATGGCGACGACGAGGATGACGGCCGCGACAAGGAGCACGCGACGCGGGTGATTGCAGGCGAGATTGGTGAGCTTCACGCTGCGTAGCCAAGCAGATAGGCGCTTTTGCCACGCCGCGCCTGGCATTAGGCCGTTTTTGCGGCCTTGGTCGGTGCCCGACGCACCCGCTTCTTACAGCGTTCCGGCCTGGGTTGCGCCCCTCCGCTAAGGCGGGCTCAGAGGGGGCGACAGGGACGCCGGACGAGCAGCCCGAGGCGGCTCGATGGGTGGAACACCACAGTCACCAAGTGGGGCATGCCACCTCGTGACTTATCAGGGCGAGCGCATTCTGGTAGTAGGAGTTCTGCTCGTCGAGCGGGGGTGCGGCACTGGGTTGAGAAGCGGGCTTCTTTTCCATCTCCCTTACCTCGGTGCGCGCGGAGCACGAACAGCGCAAACACGACATCTGGGAGGGATCGATGACGCACGTCGCCAGAAAGCTTGCCATGAGTGGGCTGCTGCCCATGCTCGCCTCGCTCGCGGCACTCACTTGCACCGCGCCCACGGCACAGGCAACCGTCGGAGAAGGCCACCCCGAACTCTATGACAACTTCGTCAAGGTCGGTGCGACCCATATAGCAGTGCTCGGGATCGGCCCGATGAAGTGGGTATCGCCAGGCCTAGGGACAGAAATCGAATGCCTGACCCAATTCTTTGGGGGCGCGTGGAACGAAGGCGGAACGCTCGGTCGCGGCGAAATCCTCGGCTGGAGCGCGCAGGGTCACGCGAGCGCTAACGGCAGGGAACTCAGTCGTGAATGCAACTTCAAGAAGGGAACCGCGACCGTAGAAGCGTGGATGACCGATGAACCGCCGTTGCCGAGTGGGACCGCCGGCGAGCGCGGCCAACCCCTCACGGTGCCGTGGAACCTGGAATACCGCTGCGGGGAACACTTGGGAGAAACAGAAGAAACGATCATCAAGATCGGGATTCCTACCGGCACCACAGCGACCCCAGGGTGCAAGTCCGAAGCGGTCGAAGACTCCGAAATCCAGAGCGAAGAACAACAACACACGGGTTGCTATACCGGTCCGGCACCCAAGGGCTGCATCAAGATCGACATGGTGGAGCCGGCAGTGGGGCTCGAAACCGTCATGGAAGGCACGCTCCGCCCGAGGTCGTTCAACGGTTTTGGTAGCGGCCTCAACCCGACGCTGTTCGTCTACGAAGGAGAAACCTCGGGGCGTCTTCGACTCTCGACAAATGCTGCCGTGACGTTTAGCGCGACCGGCTCAACCACCTTCTCCGGCCTACCTAACTACGCATTGATCATTGCCCGGTAACGGCTCCGACTAGGTGGCGCCCCAGGGGTGCGCTTCGCGCACCGCATACGAGACGCCGCGCGCCGTCCGCCAGACGGCGATCGCACGATCGCTGTCGGGGTCAAAAGCCGCGACGGGCCCCCCCACGGCCCCGCTCGGCGCGACCCTTTCGGCGCTTCCGAGCAGCGGGACCCCCGCAGGTGACAACGTCGCGTAAGCGGCGAAGATCGAGCGGTTGAGCTGCCGTCCCGCGCGCGCATTGGCGTCGTTCCAGAGCACGAGGGCGTCGCCGCGGGGGCCCGGTGTGAGGTCGGCGAGGACCGCGTCACCTCCGCGATCGCCGGCTGCGATCGTGCGGGGCGCCTGGACGCCGCCCACCGACACATGGGCGAGCCGCACCACATAGCGCCCGCCGCTCGCCCCCGGCCATGCGAGCAGCACGCGGCCGCTGGAGAGGCGCGCGAGGCGCAAGGAGCCTTCGGGAGGTGGAGCTCCGCCGGGGTCGCGGAAGCGCTCGAGCAGTCGCGGCGCGACGAACCTGATGCCGGGCTCCGTGATCTCGGCGTAGACGCTCGTGTGGTCGCCTTCGCGCTCGCTCCAGGCGAGGATCGCGCGGCCGTCGTCGCTGATGAGCGCGGCGAGCTGCGGATGTCCTTCTATGTGCGTGAGCCGCCGAGCGGGCGGCCGTGGGCCGGTGTGTGGCAGGGAGCGCGCATAGAGGTAGCCGCCCTGCAGCCACGCCGCGATCGCGTCGGTGCGGTAGTCGAGCGCGACGGCAAGGGCTTCGATGCGTCCGGGGTGCGGGCCGCTCACCACGGAGGTGCTCGCATCGTCGCCGTCCAGGAATGGCTCGCGCCGCAGCACGAGCTGCCCTTCCGAGCGTGCGCGACTCGTGGACCAAGGCGCGTACAGCGCGACCGCCTGGCCGCGGTACGCCGTTGCGAGCGCGATCGGCGCTCCCGGGGCCGCTGCTGCGAGCTGCGTTGCGGGCGCCCCGCTCGGCCCCGTTTCGCGCAGCGCGCCGTCGCTAGAGAGGAACAGGCGCCCTTCGCTGGCGCCGGTCACCGTCGCCTGCGCCCCGGTCGCCGGACGAGGAGCCGGCAGCGACTCGACGGCACGCGGGTCATCCGCCGCCCCGAGCTCGGCGATGTGCGCTCCCGCTCCGTTGCCACAGGATCTGCCGACGGACCACACGATCGCGCCGGGGCCGGTGCCGTGCGCGGGGCTGTCGGCGGGGAACGCGACGGCTGGCGTCGCGTCCGCGCAGGCATCCAGCATGGCGGGCGCAGACCAGCGGTCTCCCTTCGTGCTCGATCCGGGCGTCGCCGCGATCGCCGCGATCACGCCCGCAAGCACGACGACCGCAAGGAAGGCGCCGGCCAGGCGGTAGACTCGGGGCTCGGAGCGGGACATGCCGATCGGCTCGAGGTGACAGCCTATGCGCCTCGCCGGCCGACGCGACCGGTCGTCACTTTCACGCGAGCAAGCTGGCCTCCACCTACACATCCGCTGGTCCCGCCCGTACCGCCGAGACGCCGCGGCCGGTCGGAAAGCTCGACAGGCACGCAAACGTGCTCGTCATGACCGTTCCCTTCCTGCTGCTCGGGCTCGCCGCCTGGCAGACATGGGGCGGCGTGCTCTCGTGGCCCGACCTCGTCGGGCTCGCGGTCGCGTATGCGCTCTGTGCTGTCGGCGTCACCGTGGGCTTTCACCGGCTCTTCACTCACCGCAGCTTCAAGACCGGTCCTGCGATGCGCTTGGCCCTCGGCGTCCTCGGCTCCGCGGCAGTCGAGGGGCCGCTCATCGAGTGGGTGTCCAACCACCGCAAGCACCACCGCTTCTCCGACGAGCACGAGGATCCGCACAGCCCCCACGGCCACGGCCACGGCCTGATCGGTGCGCTACGCGGGCTTGCGCACGCCCACGTCGGCTGGATCCTGAACGGCTGACGCCGCCTCGGAACCGGAGCGCTATGCGAAGGACCTCCTCGCGGACCCGATCGCACGGTTCGTCGATCGGACCTTCGTGGTCTGGGCGCTCGCCGGCCTCGCCGTCCCCTTCGCGCTCGGCTACGGGCTCTCGGGCTCGGTCGCCGGCGGGCTCTCGGCGCTGCTGTGGGCGGGTGCGGTGCGGCTCTTCCTGCTCCACCACGCGACCTTCTCGATCAACTCGCTCTGCCACTTCTTCGGGCGCCAGCCCTATGCGACGGGCGACGAGTCTCGAAACCTCGCGTGGCTCGCGATACCGACGTTCGGGGAGGCGTGGCACAACAACCATCACGCTTTCCCCACGGCCGCCCGCCACGGTCAGCGACGCTGGCAGCTCGATCCCTCATGGTGGGTCATCAGGGCGCTCGAGCGCGGCGGCCTCGCGTGGGATGTCGTGAGGGTCTCGCCGGCGCGCCAAGCCGCGAAGCTCGGGTAGCTCGCAGCCCGCTGCCGCCGCCGGCGTCCTACGGGCGCCGTGCGAGCACCTGATAGACGGCGGTGTAGCCGGTTTCAAAGCCCCGTCGCGCGCCGCGAAGGTAGAGGCGCCACACGCGCGTCCGTTCGGGCCCCGCGAGCCCTCGCGCATCATCCAGCCGCTCATCGAGCCGTCCGCGCCCAATGCCCGAGCGTCAAGGCGTAGTCGTCCACGAACCCCTCGACATGCTCGCTTGCCAGACCCGCTCGCTCGAGCGCGAGCTGCACCCGCGAGAGGTGCAGCGGCTCGCCGTCCGGGAACACGTAGCGGTTGGTGAACGGATCCGCGCTTGCGTCTTCGTCGGTGCGCAGCGCGGCGATCCCGTGATTGAGGAGCGCGCCGCCGGGCGCCAGAAGCGATGCGAGGATGCTCGCGTAGGTGTCGATCTGGCTCTCGCCGACGTGCTCGACCATGCCGATGCTTGCGATCGCGTCGAATGGCGCCTCGCGCAGCGCTCGATAGTCGGCGAGCCGGATCTCGACCAGGTCCGCGACGCCTGCTTGCATGACGCGCTCGCGCGCGAGCGCCGCCTGGGCCTCGGAGAGGGTGATGCCGAGCACCGCCGCGCCGTGCTCGCGCGCGGCGTGGATCGCGAAGCTGCCCCAGCCGCAGCCGACGTCCAGCACGCGCTGCCCCGGTCGCAGGCGCAGCTTGCGGGCGACGAGCTCGAGCTTCGCACGCTGCGCCTCCTCGAGCGTGCCCGCGCCGTCGCGGAACAGCGCGCAGCTGTAGGTCATCGAAGCGGTCGAGGAAGAGCGCGAAGAACTCGTTGCCCGCGTCGTAGTGGTAGCGAACCGCCGCCGCGTCGCGGGCAACGGTATGCCGCTCGCCCCGCAGGACGAGCTCGATCGCGGGCGGACGAGGAACACCCGCGGCCGCCGCTGCCGCAAGTGCGCCCGCCGCAAGGCGCAGCCGCTCCATCGTGGCGATCGGCGGGGGCTCGAAGTCGTCGACGACCGCGAGTGCCTCGTCGAGGTCCTCGGTGTCGAGCGACCCTTCGACGTAGGCGCGGCCGAGACCCAGCCGACTCGGAGAGCGCAGCATGTGGGCGATCGCGAGCGGCGCGCGCAACTGGAACACGGGCGCGGATGCGACGGTCGCCGGTACGGCGGTGCCGTCCCAGAAGCGAATCTCGAACGGTCGCTCCGGGAGCGCACGGCGAAGCTCGCGGCGCAGCGGCGCGGTGAGGGCGACGGTCGGTCTCGCGCGCAACGAAGGCGGAATCGCGATCGCGGCCTGCTCAGAAGCGCAACAGTGCGGCGATCGAGCCGAGCTCGTTCAGCTGCTCGACCTCGTGCCTCACGACGAGCACGTCCGCGTCCTGTTCGATGGCGGCGGCGATCGCGGGCTCGATCACATCCTCGCGCGGCTCCAGCTCGGCTCCCGTCCGCCGGGCACACTCCACTGTCGCTCGCTCGCAAGAGCAGCCCGCAGCGAGGGCAGAGGAAGCCGGAGACGCGATAGCCATCAGCCACGAGCAGGGTCTGCACACGGCGCTCGCTGAGCATCTCCAGCACGTCGTCGACACCGCTCGCGCCGTGGCCGCCGGGTGCAAGGCCCTCGCGGAGGCGAGCGATCGCGTCCTGCTCGCGCTCGTGCTCGGCCGCTTCGATCAACGGCAGTGCGCGGCGATGCACCTCATCGGCCGACGCGTGTTCAACGTCGATCTCGAAATGCCCCTTGAGGCGCTGGTCGAACCTCGTTGTGGAGCTCCTCTTCGACCCGGCCGTGAAGCTCCGCCGGCCCGCCGATCAGGAAGCATCAAACGGCCACGCTTGAAAGAGGCGAAACACCAGCTCGGCCGTCGCGCGAATGTGCTCCTCGGCTTCATGCTCCATTCCGCGTTGGTAGCGCGCCTGTGACCAGCCTCCCTTCGAGTGCCAGCCGTGCACGTCGTCGCGACGCTCCTCGATGTCCGTGAGCTTCTCGCGCGTGCCCGTGAAGATGCGTCCCGCTCGCCGGCTGATGAGCACGACACACCAGCGCTCGGGAGCCAAGAGCTCCGCGAGCGGCTCGACCATTGGTTCGGGTGCGATCACCGCGATCGGCTCCACGGGGCGCGGAAGCAGCACGAGCTCGTGGACGCCGGCCGCGCTCGAGCAGAAGATCGCGAGGCCGCGCGCCGACTCCGGTGCGAGCTCCTTGCTCTTGAAGAGCTCGCGGATGAGCTTGAAGTCGCTGCGGAGCGCGATGTGTTCGTCGTGCGGGCGCTCGACCCCCTCGAAGGCGCGCCGCTCGAGTCCGTCAAGCTCCGAGTCGAGCTCGGCAAAGCGTTCGCGCAGGTGAGTGAAGCGCGACGGGTCGAGATCGAGATAGAGGCTGAGCACGTCGTGCCCATCGGTGTCAATGCCCGCGAGGCGCGTCAGCGTCTCCCGGGTAAGGCTCGACCTGTTGAACTGTGGTTGCTTGGCCATTCGAGGCGGGCGTGTCCGTGAGACCCTACCCGGTGAAGTACTCCGCGCGCCTGCGCGACTCCCCCAGCGCCTGGCTAGACCTCGTCCGGGACGTTCGTCCGCAGCTCCCGCAACCACACCTCCGCGGAGCCGTCGCTTGGCGCGCGCCAGTCGCCGCGTGGCGAGAGCGAGCCGCCGGAGCCCACCTTCGGAGCGTTCGGGATCGCGGAGCGTTTGAACTGGCTCGTCGCGAAGAAGCGCACGAGGAAGACCTCGAGCCAGTGCTTGATCTCGGTGAGCGAGTACTCGTTGCGGCGGTGCTCGGGAATCAGATCCGGCCACGAGCCACGGCTGCGATCGCTCCAGGCGTGGTGGGCGAGGAAGGCCACCTTGCTCGGTCGATAGCCGAAGCGGACGGTGTAGTAGAGAAAGAAGTCGGCGAGCTCGAACGGGCCCACGACGCTCTCGCTGTCCGCAGTGGGTCGCTCACTCTCGGAGAGGCCGTCCGGATTGCCCATTGCGCCCACGCTCGCGTTCAGACGCGGGACCAGCTCGGGCGAGATCTCGGTCTCGAGAACCGAGCGAAGCACGTCACTCGCGTCGCCGTCGAGCTGGCTCGTGTCCGCCACCCAGCGGATGAGGAACTGGATGAGGGTCTTCGGCACCGATGCGTTGACGGCGTAGTGGGACATCTGGTCGCCGACGCCGTAGGTCGACCAGCCGAGCGCGAGCTCGCTCAGATCTCCCGTTCCGACTACGAGGGCGCCGTGGAAGTTCGCGAGGCGGAAGAGGTGAGAGGTTCGCTCGCCGGCCTGCACGTTCTCGTAGGTGATGTCGTATTGGGGCTCGTCGTCGGCCGCGGGATGACCGATGTCGCGGAGCATTTGCGTCGCAGCCGGGCGGATGTCGAGCTCGTTGGCACTGACGCCGAGCGTCGCCATGAGGCGCCGCGCGTTCTCGAGCGTGTGCGAGCTCGTCGCAAAGCCCGGCATCGTGTACGCGAGCACGTTTACGCGCGGAAGGCCGAGCTCGTCCATCGCCTTCGTCGCAACGAGCAGCGCTTGTGTCGAGTCGAGTCCTCCCGAGACGCCGATCACGACCTTCTCGATGCCCGTCGCGAGCAGTCGCGTGGCGAGCCCCGCGACCTGGATGCCGTAGACCTCGCGGCAGCGCGCATCGCGCTGCGCCGCGTCGTGAGGCACGTAGGGGAATCGCTCGACGTCGCGGCGGAGCCTTGCTGGACCGGGGGCATCGCCCCAGCCGAAGGGGATCCGGCGAACGGCGTCGACGGCCTCGTGGTGATCGCGCGCGCAATCCGCGAAGCTCGTGGTCCGCATGCGGTCCTGCACCAACCGCTCGAGGTCCACGTCGGCAGCTATCAGCTGCTCCTGCGTCGAGAAGCGCTCGCTTTCAGCGAGGCGCTCGGCGTTCTCGTAGACCAGCGCCTGGCCATCCCAGGCGAGGTCGGTCGTGGACTCGCCCAACCCCGCGGCGACGTAGACCTGCGCCGCGATCGTGCGTCCGGAGTGCGAGGCGCACAGCAGCCGCCGATAGTCCGCCTTGCCCACGGTGGCGTTGCTCGCGGAGATGTTCACGAGCACGGTCGCGCCCGCGAGCGCCGCGTATGAGCTCGGCGGGATCGGCGTCCAGAGGTCCTCGCACACTTCCACGTGAACCGCGAGACCCGCGAGGTCCTCGCACGCGAACAGCAGGTCAGGGCCGAATGGGACGGACTTCCCCGCGACGGTGATCGTGTCGAGGTGCGCATCGCGCGCAGCGCGGAAGTAACGCTTCTCGTAGAACTCGCGGTAGTTCGGGAGGTAGCTCTTCGGGACCACGCCGAGGACCCGGCCGCGGTAGACGACGACCGCGCAATTGAAGAGGCCCTGCCCACCGCGCAGCGGCGCGCCCACCACGATCATCGGCGCAAGCCGCGCGCTCTCGGCGACGATATCCTCGAGCGCCTCTTGCGTGCCCGCTATCAGCGCCTCCTGGTGGAAGAGGTCGTCGCTCGTGTAGCTCGCAATCCCGAGCTCGGGGAACGCGACGAGTGCCGCCCCGTCGTCGTTCGCCCGTCTTGCCAGCTCTAGCGTGCGCTCGGAGTTGAAGCGCGGATCGGCCACGCGGACCCTCGGCACTGCGGCCGCAAGTCGCACCAGGCCGAGATCGTGCGGCGCGCCAAAGCGCGGCCCGCGCCGACCCGCGATCTCACCGTTGCTCGCCATCGTTAAAGCTTGTCAGCTAAACGCACGCTTCCCGGGCGCGCGCTCGCAGCCGTCGGCCGGGGTGGATGTCGTTCCCTAGAGATGCTCCGTGAACCATCCGGCGGCCAGTCGCGCCACGGCCTCCAGCGCGCCCGGCTCTTCGAAGAGGTGTGTCGCGCCCGGCACGACGACGAGGCTGGTCTTGCCCCGCAGCTCAGCCTGGGCGCGCCTGTTGAGCTCCAGTACCTCCGCGTCGGAACCGCCCACGATCAACAGCACAGGCGCGAGCACCTCGTGCAGGCGCGGGAGCGCCAGGTCCGGGCGTCCGCCGCGGGAGACGACGCCGCCGACGCGCGCCCCGAGCTCGGCCGCCGCGATCAGCGCCGCCGCCGCGCCTGTGCTGGCACCGAAGTAGCCAAGTGCGAGCTTCGCGGTCTCAGGCTCCTCGCGCAGCCAACTCGTGGCCGCAAGCAGGCGCTGCGCGAGCAGCTCCACATCGAAGACGTTGGCGCGGTCGCGTGCCTCATCCGGCGTCAAGAGGTCGAACAGAAGCGTCGCCAACGCCGCTTCGTTCAGCGCCGCGGCCACCTTCTTGTTGCGCGTGCTCGTCGCGCTCGAGCCCGACCCGTGCGCAAATGCCACGACGCCGCGAACCGGCTGAGGAACGGTGAGCTCGCCGCGAAGCGCGACGCCGGTCGCCGCCTCGATCGCAACCTCCCGCGTCGTGCTCCCTCGCTGCGCGCTCAAGAGGGTGGCGATCTCAGCGTCCGCGGTCGGTGTGAAGTCGTCGTACCAGAGGCCGATCGCCCACATGTCGGAGGGCATCTCGACGCTCACCACATCGTCCACGAACTCCAGCATCGCGACCACCGACGCGGGCGCCGCCACCGGGACCGCGAGGATCACCCGCGCAGCGCCGCGCTCGCGCAGGGAGCGCGCAGCTGCCCGGGCGCTGCGCCCCGTCGCCAGGCCGTCGTCGATCAGCACCACCGTGCGTCCCGCGACAGGCAGATGCGGATGGCCGGCCCTGAAGCGCTCTCGTCGCTCATCGAGCTCATCTCGCGCGCGGGAGATGAGGGCGTCGAGCTGGGCCTCGTCGAGGTGCAGCTCGCGCACCGCCCTCTCGTCGATCACCCGCACTCCGTCCTCCGCGAGCGCACCGATCCCGTACTCGGGGTTCTGCGGCGCGCCGATCTTGCGCACCACGAGGATGTCGAGCGGAGCGCCGAGCGCACTCGCGACCTCCGCCGCGACGGGGACGCCTCCGCGGGGGATGCCCACGACGATCGGGCGCTCTACCCGCAGATGCTCAAGCAGCCGGGCGAGCCTCCGACCCGCGTCGTGCCGGTCCGCGAAACGCGGCGGACCGGGAGACTCGGAGGCCGAGTTGATCATCGGTTTCACATTACGCAAGTGCGCCACACGCGCAGTCCTAGCTCGCGATCGCCCGCCGCAATCAGTAGTTGCCCACACTGTTCTCGTCGAGACATTGGCAGGGAGCAAATCCGGTGGTAGGTTCCGCCCTGAGGAGATCTTGACGGCATGCGATCCCCACGCATGACTTGGCGAGCAGAAGGCCGCTCGGCGACGAGATTGCTGAGCGAGTCCGCCGTGGCAGCGATCGTGGCACTTGCGCTTCTGTGCCTCGCAGCGGAAGACGCGTCCGCGGGTGGCTCGTACTCGCCCTCCACAGTCAAGATCGTGGGCCGCGACCACTATCGGACGATTCAGGCCGCGGTGAACGCGACGAGGCCGGGTGACTGGGTGCTGATCGAACCGGGCGTCTATCGCGAATCGGTCAAGGTCACGAGCGCACACTCGGGGGATCTGGATCAGGGGCATGAATCGCAACGGCGTCATCGTCGACGGCCAGCACACGGTGGGCAACGGCATCGAAATCGATCAGGCCAACAACGTCTGGGTCGAAAACCTCACGGTCCGCAACTTCGAATTCGGCGCGGCCTGTCCCGATGAAGAGTGCGGCAACGAGATCTGGTGGAACGGCGGCGCGGGGTCCGGAAGGGTGGGCGCTCACGGGTGGCATGGGAGCTATCTGACCGCCTATGACACCGGGATGCAAGGCGGCTACGGCATCTTCACGGGAAACGAGACGGAAGGCGCATGGGAAAACATCTATGCCTCCGGGTTTGCCGACTCGGGCATCTACATCGGGGCGTGCCAGGAATGCGACGCGCGTGTCACGGGCGCGACGCTCGAAGACAACGCACTCGGCTACTCCGGCTCCAACGCCGGCGGGCGGCTGGCGCTCGAAAACTCGACCTACCGCCGCAACCTTTCCGGGATCGTGCCGAACTCGGAAAACCCGGGCGATCCGCCCCCGCCGCAGGACGGGGAATGCGGACGCCCGAACATCGAACATCCAAACCCGACGCCGATCATCACCTCGACGAAGATCCCCCGCTGCACCGTGATTCGCAACAACCTCGTCGTTGAAAACAACAACCTCACCGTT
Organism: uncultured bacterium; assembly: GCA_963738355.1. Lineage (GTDB taxonomy): Bacteria > Actinomycetota > Thermoleophilia > Solirubrobacterales > Solirubrobacteraceae > Palsa-744. Next base: position 345,071 of record CAVTWF010000002.1, on the reverse strand, counting down.
CCGGTCAACCCGTCCACCGCGGTCGCGCCCTGGGGCGCGGGCGTCGAGCTCCCCGGCGACTACGCCGACCTCGTGGAAGGCAATCTGATCGTCCGCAACCCGAACAACGGCGTCCTCGGGTTCGAGTACCCCAACCCGTTCACGCCCGAAAACGGCTTTGCAGGCACGATCTTCTTCCAGCTGGCCGGCAACCGCATCAGCAGCAATCAGTTCTTCGGCAACGGCTCCAAGGGCGGCGAATTCAGGGGCGACGTGACGCTCGTCGGGGGCTTCAGCGAAATCTTCGGATATCCGGAATCGCACTCGGTCAACAACTGCGTGAGTCACAACCTGCTGACCGACGCGACATTCCCGGCGGCGATCGAAGGGATGTGGGGCTGCCAGAACAGCACCACGCCCAGCCCGGGCGGTGGGCCGCCGGCCGTGGAATATCTGGTCGGGCTGCAGGAGGAAGCAGACGCCATACGAGAAGCGGTGCCGCCCGTCGCGCAGCCCGCTCCACCGCCGCAGCCGACGATGCCGAACCCGTGCGCCGGGGTTCCGAGCAACCCGCTCTGTCCCTAGCCGCTGACCAGAGCGCCCGCTGACTAGAGCGCCCGTAGTCGCGGCCGCGATGCGGCGTCGGTTCGCTGGCGGCTGTGAGCCTCATCGACGATCGCGCACACCTCCTCCGGCCTGGAGACGAACCGAAGGTGGTCGAGGTCGTACGCGCCGATCCGGCCGTCGGCGAGCGCGTGTGCGCGAAGCCACGCGAAGAGCCCTTCCCACTCGTCCCCATCGAGCATGATCACGGGGAAGTGATGGATCGTCTCGGTCTGGATGAGGGTCAGAGCCTCGAATAGCTCGTCGAGCGTCCCGAAGCCTCCGGGAGCGATGACGAAGGCGCACGCGTAGCGCACGAACATCACCTTGCGCGCGAAGAAGTGGCGAAAGCGCAGCGTGATGTCGAGGTAGGGGTTCGGCCGCTGCTCGTGGGGCAGCTCGATGTTGCACCCCACGGAGGTCGCGCCTGCGTCGCGGGCGCCGCGGTTCGCCGCCTCCATCAGGCCCAGGCCTCCGCCCGTGATGATCGCGTAGCCCGCGTTCCCGAGCGCAGCGGCGACTTCGCGAACGAGGCCGTAGCTCTCGTGCGTGGGAGGCGTGCGCGCCGATCCGAACACCGTCACCGCCCGACCGACGCCCGCGAGCGCGTCGAAACCGCGCGCGAACTCCTCCGCGATATCTCGGATGCGCTCCGCATCCGCGGCACGCACGGCTGTGGGCTCGTCTCCGAGCCACAGGAACAGCTCCTCGTCGAAGGTCTGCGCGTGCGTGCGCGACCACGGGTCCTCGCCTGGCATCGGCGAAGCCTATTCGCGCCCGGCTCGTTATCCGCCCCGAGGATCTGGAAGGATGCGCAGTCGCTGACGATGAGTGACGGACGCAAGCTGTTTCGCACGGTGATCGTGGGTGTCGACGGCCGCGAGGGCGGACGCGACGCGATAGCGCTCGGGCGCTTGCTGCTGGGCGACGATGGTCGCCTCGTGCTGGTCCACGTCCACTCCGGCGAGAGCTTGCCTGCCGCCGCCGAGACATCATCGCCGGCCGACAGCGCCGAGGCTGCGACGCGCGACGACGGCAGCTCGCGGCGGCTACTCGAAAGCGAGCGCGAGCGCGCCGATGTCGAGGCCGAGCTGAAAAGCGTCGGAGCGTCCTCGATCGGTGAGGCGCTGCACCGGCTCGCCGAAGCCGAGGATGCCGACCTCGCGGTCGTGGGATCGAGCCACCGCGGATTCCTCGGCCGAGTCTTCCTCGGTGACGACACGCGCGCATCGCTCAACGGCGCTCCATGCGCGATCGCAGTCGCACCGCTCGGCTACGCGCAGAGACTCGGCGGGGTCCGCGCGGTCGGAGTCGGCTACGACGGCTCCGCGGAGAGCGAGGCCGCGCTCGCGCTGGCGCGTCAGTTGGCAGCGGAGCGGGGTGCCACCGTGCGCGCGCTCAGGGTCGTGCAGATCCTGAGCTCTGCATACGCGGGGTTTGGCGGCGTCGCGTGGGGCGACGCGCTGGAAACCGTGCTCGCCGACGCCAAGAAGCAGATGAGCTCGCTGGAGGGGGTCGAAGGCAATGCGGTGCTCGGCGTGGCGGGCGAGGAGCTTGCCGCCTTCGGCGAGGGCGTGGGTCTGCTGATCGTGGGCTCCCGCGGCTACGGGCCGGTGAAGACGCTCATGCTCGGCAGCACCTCCCAGTACCTCGCCGGCCATGCACGTTGCCCCCTGCTCGTGCTGCCGCGAGTCAGTGAGGCGCCCGCGGCCTCAGACGCCGCCGAGGGCACGGAAGCATCGGCCGCCTCATCGGCCTGAGCTCTGCGCTCACGCTCGCAAAGACCGCCTGCCCGTGTGGGTGAGCTGCGAAGCGCGGGTGATCGGTGCTCTAGCCTTATTGCGCCCACCGGAGAACGTTCGACGTGAGCACCGTCACCACACCACCCGCTCCGCCTCCGCGCGGGCCCACGCCTCCCCCGCCGGTCTTCCCGGATCCCGCGCCCGAGGGCCGCTCGGTGACGCTGCGATTCATCGCAGGCGCGCTGGCGATCGTGCTCCTCTCGGCGGCCGGCACCGCAGCGTTCGCGCTGGGCGAGGTCAACAAGGTCGTGGAAGCGCTGCGCCAGCACCCGCCGGTCAAGCTCAAGCCGCAAACGCTCGCGCCCACGAGCCAGGGCGCTCCGCAGACGCTGTTGCTCGTCGGCAACGATGAACGCCCACCGCCGAAAGGCAACCCCGCCGGCAAGGTCTATCCGCATTCCAACGAGATGCTCTTGGTCCGCATCGACCCGAGCAGGCCCACGATCTCGATGCTCTCGATCCCGCGCGAGCTTCAGGTCACGTTCACCACGCCGCACGGCGAAGTGATCACCAACCGCATCAACTCGGCCTACACCTACGGATCCTCGGAGGGCGGTGGCACGACAGGCGGAGTCAAGCTGATGGTGGAAACGATCAAGAAGCTGTTCAGCGTCGGGGGAAGCTTCCCGATCAACCACGTCTTCGTCACGAACTTCCCGAACTTCAAGCGCGCGGTCAGCGAAATGGGGTGCGTGTACATGACCGTGGACAGGCGCTACTACCACGTCAACGAACCCGGCGGCGAACAGTACTTCGAAATCAACCTCCAGCCGGGCTACCAGAGGCTCTGCGGCCAGGAAGCACTCGAATTCGTCGCAAACCGCCACGAAGACACGTCGCTCACGCGCGATGCGCGCGACCAGCGCTTCCTGCTCTCGGTCAAGAGCCAGTACGGTCCCTCCGCGCTCGAAAACCGTGAAAAGCTCGAGCAGATCTTCGGCAAGGCGGTCGAAACCGATCTGCACGGCACCGACCAGGTGCTGCAGCTGCTCGAGCTGCTCGCGGAATCGGCGGGCAAGCCCGTGCGACAGGTCCCCTTCCACGTGAACCTCCTGCCCACCTACGACACCGCGACGCCGCAAGAGATCGAAGAAGCGGTGAAGGCTTTCATGGGCGGCACCGCGCCGATTCCCACGCACACGCTCGACCACGCCGTGCACGCGACGCATCCGCATCATCTGCCTGCATCAGCAGCGCTGGGCATGTCGCCGACGCCGAGCGCGACGATCGCAGAAGTCCGCGCGAAGGCCGCACATCTTCCGTTCACGGTCGAGGCGCCGCGTTTGCAGGAGACGACGGCGGAAGCGGGCCCGGATCTCGTGCGTCGCTACGACATCGCGGGCCCCGGGCGAAAGCTCTACCCCTCGTACGCGATCGTCATCGACCACGGCGGGCTCGGCGAATTCTATGACGTGCAGGGCACGACCTGGCAGGAACCGCCGCTGCTCAGCAACCCGACGGAGCAGATACCGGTCGGCTCACGCCACTACTCGCTCTACTACGACGGCGAACACATCAAGACGATCGCGTGGCACGAAGACGGCGCCACGTACTGGATCGAAAACACGCTCACGAACGGGATCTCGCCGCAGGACATGGTTGCGATCGCCGACGAGACGGTGCCCGTGAGCAATCACGTCCTCGACGTCGGCCGCCGGGGACACGCGCCGTCGATACGCGGCATCGTGCTGCCCGCGCCGGGAACGACATCCGCGAGCTTCATGGAAGAGCTGGGCACGGCACTCGCCTTCGTGGTGCTCGCCGCACTCGCCGTGCTCTCGGTGCTCCTCGTGCGCCGGCGCCGGACCCTGCAGACCCTGCGTGAGCAGGTGGCGACCGCGCTCGCGCTCGAATCCGCTCGGCGCGGAGCGCCTCCTCAGCCGGTCACGAGCAGCACGGCGAAACCGTCGTAGCCCTTGCTCCCGACGGTCGGTATCGCCGTCGCGCTGACGCGCGGCTCGCGACCCGCGAGCTCATAGAAGCGTCGGATCCCGAGCACTCCCGGGTCCTCGCTGTCGGGATCGAGTACGCGCCCGCCGCGCACCACGTTGTCGACGACGATCAGGCTGCCCGGGTGCGACAGCGCGAGCGCCGATTCGAAGTACTCGGGGATGCGCTGCTTGTCCGCATCGATGAAGACGATGTCGAACGCATCCTCGTCACTCGCCTGCATCTCCGCGAGGGCCTCGAGCGCATCGGCCACGCGCAGCTCGACGGCGTCGCTCAACCCCGCCCTCACGATGTTCTCCCGCGCGACTTCCGCGTAGCGGGGATCCGCCTCGATCGTGATCAGACGCCCACCGCTGGGCAACGCGCGCGCGAGCCAGATCGTGCTGTACGCGCCGAGCGTGCCGAGCTCGAGGATCCGTCGGCTTCCAAGCATGCGAACGAGCAGCTGCAGCAGCTTGCCCTGGTTCGGTGAAACGGAGATCGGCGGCAGGCCTGCCGCATCGCTCGCGCGGAGCGCGTCATCGAGCGCGGGGTCCGGCGTGAGCAGCGAGTCGGTGATGTAGCGCTCCACCGCCACCCACTGCTCCTCGGCCCCGAACATCGTCGCAGCGGCGGTGGATGTGGGACTAGCATCAGTCAAGATCGTGGGACTCTACTCTCGAGGTTCACCAGCGGATGTGGCGGTCCTCGGCGGCGGCATCATCGGACTCGCCGTCGCGTGGCGCGCGTCGCAGCGGGGCATGTCCGTGATCCTGGTCGAGCGCGGCGATGTTGGCCGCGGAGCCTCTCCCGTGGCCGCGGGCATGCTCGCGCCGGTCACCGAGGTGGAGCTCGGGGAGGCGGGGCAGCGCGCACTGGAGCTCGCGTCGCGATCGGCCGCTCTCTGGCCCGATTTCGCCGCGGAGCTCGAGGAGCTCACGGGCGCTCGGGTCGGTTTCAGGAGGGCGGGCACGCTGATGGTCGCGCGCGACGCCGACGAGGCACGCGAGCTCGAGCGCCAGCTCGCGTTTCGCGAGTCTCTCGGCGTGAAGGCGATCCGCCTGCGGCCCTCCGAGGCGCGCGAGCGCGAGCCGGCGCTTGCGCCGACTGTGCGCCTCGCCCTGCAAGCGCCGGACGACCACTCCGTCGATCCCCGCCTCGCGCTTTTCGCGTTGCGAGCCGCGTGCGAGCGCGCGGGCGTCGAGATCGTCGATCATGCGAACGATGCGGCGCCGGTCTTCGATGCGGACCGCGTCGTCGGCGTGCGCACCGAGCGCGACAACGTGCGTCACGCCGCGCAGGTGGTGATCGCGGCGGGCGCGTGGAGTGGAACGGTGAGCGGATTGCCCGAGCATGCGCGAGTTCCCGTGCGCCCCGTCAAGGGGCAGACTCTGCGCTTGCGCGATCCGGCCGGGCCAGGGTTGTTGAGGGGCGCGGTGCGCTGCCGCGGCGCGTACCTCGTGCCGCGCGAGGACGGCCGCTATGTGCTCGGCGCGACGGTCGAGGAGCGGGGCTTCGAGCTCGAGCCGACGGCAGGCGCGGCCTACGAGCTGCTGCGCGCCGTGCACGAGCTGGTGCCCGGAGTCTCCGAGCTCCAGCTCGAGGAGGTCTGCGTGGGGTTGCGGCCGGGAACGCCTGACAACGCGCCGATCATCGGCCGCGGGGCGTGCGAGGGACTGATTTGGGCCACAGGCCACTACCGCAACGGCATTCTGCTCACGCCGTTGACGGCCGAGCTCGTCGCGACCGCGCTCACCGGCGCGAACGGCGACCCATTACTGCGGATCTGCGACCCCGCCCGCTTCGCGGCGGGCGTCGAGTCGGCCCCACGCGTCGCGGTGTCGGCGTGATCGTCTTGAACGGGACGCCGGTGGAGAGCGCTCCGGATGAGCGCCTGAGCGCGGTGCTCGCTCGGCTCGGCGTGGGCGCGCGCACCCAGGGCGTCGCGGTGGCGGTCGACGGCGAGGTCGTTCCGCGCTCGCACTGGCGGGACTACGAGCTGCAGGAGCGCGCGCGGGTCGAGGTGCTCGGCGCGATGCAGGGAGGATGAGCGCGCCGTGAGCGCACTCGAGCCCGCGCTGCAGGAGCAGCGCGCCGACTCGCGGCGCGCCGCGGCGCCGGAGCGCTCGCCGGGCGCTGATGTCCTCACGATCGCGGAGCGGAGCTTCGGCTCGCGGCTGATCGTCGGCACCGGCGGGTTTTCCTCACTCGAGGTGCTTCGCGATGCGATCGGGTCGAGCGGCACGGAGCTCGTCACGGTGGCGCTGCGGCGGATCGACCCGGGCGCCGATGGCTCGCTCGTGGACGTGCTCGCGGACGCCCACGTCTCGCTGCTCCCCAACACCGCCGGCTGCCACACGGCCCGCGACGCCGTGATCACCGCGAAGCTCGCGCGCGAGGCGTTCGACACGAACTGGGTCAAGCTGGAGGTGATCGGCGACGAGGACACCCTGATGCCCGACGTCGCCGAGCTCCTGCGCGCAGCGGAGACGCTCGTCGACGAGGGCTTCGTCGTATTGCCATACACGACCGACGATCCCGTGCTCGCGCGCCGGCTGCAGGACGTCGGCTGCGCGGCGGTGATGCCGCTGGGCTCGCCGATCGGCAGCGGCATGGGCATCCGCAACCCCTACAACATCTCGCTCATCCGGCAGGCCGTGAGCGTTCCGGTCGTCCTCGACGCCGGCATCGGGACGGCCTCGGACGCGGCGCAGGCGATGGAGCTGGGTTGCGACGGCGTGATGGTCGCCTCCGCCATCACACGGGCCGAGGATCCGGTCGCGATGGCGCTCGCGATGAGGCGCGCGGTGGAAGCCGGGCGCGTCGCGTCGCGTGCCGGCCGCATCCCCCGCCGCACCTACGCGACGCCCTCGACGCCGGACGATGGTCTCGCCGACTTCGGCTAGGCGCTCGGATCGCTCGCTCGGCCGGGCGCTCCCGCTGACCTAGACTGGACCGCCTCGTGGCAAGGCACTTCCTCACCGGCGCTGAGCTGGGGCCGGACGAGCTCCGCTGGCTTCTCGATCGCGCGGCCGCGCTGAAGGCAGCGCCGCTCTCCTCCGATGCCCTCGATCGCCGCACGGTAGCGCTCATCTTCGAACGCCCCTCGACCCGTACACGCCTCTCCTTCGAGGCGGGGGTCGTCGAGCTCGCCGGCCACCCGATGATCTTGCGCACGGAGGAGATGCAGCTCACGCGCGGGGAGTCGGTGCGCGACACCGCGCTCGTGCTCTCCCGTCAGGTCGCGATGGTGGGGCTCCGCACGGGCTCCGACGAGACGCTCCAGGAGCTCGCGACGCATGCGACGGTGCCGGTGTTCAACATGCTGAGCCCTTCGCACCACCCCTGCCAGGCACTCGCCGATCTGCTCACCCTGCGCGAGGCCTGCGGCGAGCTCGAGGGCCTGCGCGTCGCCTACGTCGGGGACTCCACGAACGTCACTCGCTCGCTCGTCACGCTCGGCGCGATCGCCGGCGTGCACGTGGCGGTCGCATCTCCGCCTGGCTACTCGCTCTCGGACGCTGGCCTCGCGGCGGACGCGCGGCTGGACGGCGCGCTGAGCCTCCACACGGACCCCCGCGAGGCGGTCGTCGGAGCGCAGGCGGTGTACACCGACGTCTGGGTGAGCATGGGCGACGAGGGCTCCGCGGCGGAGCGCCGGCAGGCGCTCGCGGGCTACCGCGTCGACGACGCGCTGCTCGACGAGGCGGCGCCCGGTGCCTTCGCGCTTCACTGCCTCCCCGCTCATCCGCCGGAGGAGATCACCGCGGAGGTGCTCTACGGGGCCCGGCAGCGCATCTGGGAGCAGGCGGAGAACCGGCGCCACGCGCAGAAGGCGCTGCTCGAGCTGCTGCTCGCCGGCGGCGCGCCATGAGCGGCGCGCTGGCGGAGGGGGAGACAACCGGGGCAGCGTCACGTCCGCGCCGTGGCGAGGAGATCGAGGTCGAGATCGACTCGCTCGCCTACGGCGGCGAGGGGGTCGCACGCGTCGGCGAAGCGGGCTACGTCGTCTTCGTCGCGGGCGCCGTTCCCGGCGACCGCGTGCGGGCGCACGTCTACAAGAGCAAGCGCGCATACGCGCACGCACGCACGCTCGAGGTGCTGCGCCCGTCATCCGAGCGCATCGCGCCGCGTGCCGATCACCCGGGCGTGCCATGGCAGGTGCTCCCCTACGAGCGCCAGCTCGAGGTCAAGCAGGCGCAGGTCGCCGACGCGATCCGCCGCATCGGAAAGCTCGACGCCTTCGAGGTCGAGGAGATCGTGCCCGCGCAGGAGCGCTGGCGCTACCGCAACAAGCTCGAGTTCTCGTTCGGGCACGCGCCCACGGGCGAGCTCGTATGCGGCTTCCACGCGCCGGCCCGGTGGAACCGCGTCGTGAGCTTCGAGGATTGCCTACTCGCCTCCGAGCGGGCGAACCTCGCACGCCGGATCGTCCTTGCATGGGCGCGTGAGGAGGATCTGCGCGCCTGGGAGCGCGCTGCCGTCCCGCCGCGTCGCCCTGGCGCTGCTCGGCCTCCGCGGGAGGCCCGCGACGCTGAGCGCACGAGCTCCGCGCCCGACGGGCGCCCGCTGCTGCGAAACCTCGTAGTGCGCGAAGGCCGTCGCACGGGGCGCTTGCAAGTTCGCCTCGTCACCACCGAGGGCGAGCTCGACGCGGCTCGCCTCGCGCGGGCGTTGCTCGACGGCCTCGGCGAGGAGTCCCTCAGCGGGGTCCTCTGGAGCCGTTCGCGGCAGCTGGGTGAGACGACGGCAGGCGGCCAGACGGAGCTCTTGTGGGGCGAGGAAGAGCTAGCCGAGCGCATCGGCGGCCTCGACGTGCGGATTCCCCCCGAAGCGTTCTTTCAGACGAACACGGAGATGGCGGAGGTGCTCTACGGGCTGGCGGTGCAATACGCCGCGCTCGAGGGCTGGGAGCGCGTCTACGACGTCTATTGCGGGCTCGGCACGATCGCGCTCACGCTTGCGCGGCACGCGGGCGAGGTATGGGGGGTCGAGCTCTCCGAGGAGGCGGTCGCGGGAGCACGAGCGGGCGCCGAGCGAAACGACGTCCCCAACGCGCACTTCCGCGCCGGCGATGCGCGCCATCTCGTTCGGAGCCTCCTCGAGGAGGCGGGGCGGCCGGACGTCGTGGTGCTCGACCCGCCACGCGCGGGCCTCGGGCGCAAGACGGTCGAGCGCGTGATCGACGCCTCGCCGAGACGGATCGTCTACGTGTCGTGCAACCCGACGACGCTCGCCTCCGACGCGTCGCTGTTCTCGCAGGCGGGCTTCGCGTTGGAACGCGTGCGCGCCGTTGACATGTTCCCGCAGACGCACCACATCGAGTGCGTGTCGCTGCTTACGAGGAAATAGTCTGCGAGCGCATGCGAGCGGTCACGATCCGCGACAACGAGGTCACCGTCGAGGAGCACCCGGACCCCGTCCCGGGCCACGGCGAGGTGCTCGTGCGCGTGCGCGCCGCGGGCCTCAACGGCGCGGACATGATGCAGAAACGCGGTCGCTACCCCGCTCCGCCGGGCTCGCCCCAGGACATCCCCGGCCTGGAGTTCGCCGGCGAGGTCGCAGGGCTCGGGCCGGGGACGGAACGGTTCTCCGAGGGCGACCGCGTGATGGCGATCGTCGGCGGGGGCGGCCAGGCCGAGCTCGTGACGATTCACGAGCGCCAGCTCATGCCCGTGCCGAATGCGCTTGGATGGCCCGAAGCCGGCGGGCTGCCGGAGGTCTTCCTCACTGCGCACGACGCGCTCTTCACGCAGGCCGGCTTGCGCATGGGCGAGCACCTCCTCGTGCACGGCGGCGCGGGCGGCGTCGGCACCGCCGCGATCCAACTCGCGCGCGCGACGGGCGCGCGGGTGAGCGCGACCGTGCACCGCGAGGAGCTGCGCGAGGCGGTCGAGGAGCTTGGCGGCGATGCGATCACGCCTGAGCGTTTCGGCGCCAGCGGGCCCTTCGACGTCGTCCTCGAGCTCGTGGGCGCGCAGAACCTGGGTGAGAACCTGGAGGCCCTGCAGACGGGCGGCCGCATCGTCGTGATCGGTGTCGCGGCGGGCGCGAAGTCGGAGATCAACCTGCTCACGCTGATGGGCAAGCGAGCACGCATCCACGGGTCGATGCTGCGCTCGCGCCCGCTCGAGGAGAAGGCGCTCGCGAGTCGTCGGCTGGAGCACGAGGTCCTCCCGGAGTTCGAGAATGGGGTGCTCAGGGTGCCGATCCACGAGACCTTTCCGCTCGAGGCGGCGGCGCAGGCCTACGAGCGCTTCGCCGCCGGCGGCAAGCTCGGCAAGATCGTGCTCACGCTCTGAGCAGGTCCCGGGTCCGGGCTGGACGCGGACGCGCCCGTCAATACGGAGGCAGCGACGCGTACCAGTCGCCGAGTGCGCGGAAGGCGTCCCAGAAGGCCTGCTTCGCCTCGCGTTCGTCGAGCGAGTCGTCGATGTTCGGGACGTAGAGCGCGTCGATCGCTGGCGTGAGCGTCTGCACGACGCCCGCGGTGGCCTCCAGCGGCCGTGCTAGCGGCACGTCGAGCTGATTGAGCGCCGCCAGCGCGTCGGCGCCCATCACAACGACCATCTTCGGCTGCACGATCGCGATCTCCTCGAGCACGCGCTCCACGCACGCCGGGTCGGCGAGCGCGGGGTCGCCGACGGGACATTTGACGCACAGCGTCCCGTAGACCGCGAGGGGATCGATCGAGAGCCGCTTGAACGCCTTCATCAGGGCGCTGCCGGAGCGCCCGTAGAACGCCACTCCCTCCTCGATCTCGGATGGCCGCGGCGCAGTGCTTGAGGAGCATGATGTCCGCCTGCGGGTGTCCCGAGCCGAGCACGGGCATGAGGTTGCCCCGCGGGCAGTGCTCGCACGCTTGCAGATCGCGTGTGAGGCCGTTGAGCTCGCGGATCGCCCGCTCGAGGTACTTCTCGCGGATCTCGTCGTCGGTGGCGGGCATGGACGCATCGGGTTTTGACGGCGCCCCCTGGTGTCCTTGCCGGTGCACGGGGAGTTGCGGCATGCGAGCGCTCAGCGATGGGTGCTCAGGCGGCGCACTCGACGCGCGGAGCGGGCCCGCCGCGCCGGCGCGGGCGTCGCCTTCGTCTGAAGGAACTTGAGCGCTTGCACGTACAGCAGGCTCGTCGGTCTCGTGACGATGTCCGCATCGCGAAGCGACTGCAGGAACTCGTGCGGTCCTTCGAAATCGTGCATGCGCAGCCGCACGGAGCCGAGTCCCTGGGGCACGTGCGAATCCGAGCCCGCGCCCGCCGTGATGTTGTACTTGGCCGCGAAGCGCACCGCCTCCTCGTTGAACGTGTCGATCGCGACGCGTGGGTTGAAGACCTCGATCGCGTCGACGTCACCGAGGATCGGCAGCAGATGCTCGTAGTCGGGCACCGCGTGGAGGCGGTCGAAGGGGTGGGGCACGTAGACGAGGCCGCCCTGGCGCTTGATCTCCGCGACGGTCTCGGCGAGCGTCATGCCGCGCGGGATCTTGCGTTCGAGGAAGAGCCCGATCACCTCGCCCTGGCCGGCCGTCTTGACCTCCTCGCCGACGATCACCTTCACGCCCGCCGCGGCAGCCTGTTCGCTCGCGGCGATCGCGCCGGATATCTCGTTGTGATCGGTCACCGCGATCGCCCCGAGCCCGCGCTCGGCGGCGGTGGCGAGGAGCACCTCGACCGGCGTCGCACAGTCGGGTGAGTGATCGGTGTGCATGTGCAGATCGACGTCGATGAGCGGCCGTTGCGCGACGGCGCGGCGGATCGCGGCGTTGGCGCGCGGCCGATGACGGCGCGAGGCGACCTCGCGGTAGACGCCTTCGAGATCGCGCGCCGTGCGCTCCCAGGTGTGCTTCGCGGCGAACGACCTGCCGCGCTCGCAGAGGCGAGCTCGCAACTCGGTGTCCTCGGTCAACCGGCGAAGCTGCGCCGCGAGCGTATGGGCGTCCCGAGCCTCGAAGAGCAGCCCGCGCTCGCCGTCGCCCAGCACCTCCTCGTAGACGGGCAAACGCGAGGCGACGCCGACCGCGCCGTGCGCGAGCGCCCTGAGCAGGAAGGTCGGAGCCGGGGCGCCTCCCTCGGACGCGCACACGACGATGTCCGCTTCGCCGAGCAGCGCGTCCTCGTCGCACTCCGCGAAGCTCCGGAAGCTCACCCGCTCGCGCAGTGAGTCCCGCAGAGCGCCCCATGCGGCGCCCGCGGCGCGGCTCTCGTGGTCGCTCACGATGGTCGCCTCCCAGGAGAGCTCCTGCTCGCTTGGCGCCGCCGCGTGCAGGCGGCGAAGCGCACGTAGGAAGAGCCGCAGCGCGGCGCGCTCCTCGTGGCCCACGAAGAGCAGTCGGGCTCGTCTCGCAGAGGCATTGCCTCCCGCTCGTGCGGCGGATGCGCGCGCGCGCTCGGATCCGCCGCGCCGTGCGTAGTGGTGCTCGTCGGACCCCGGCCAGATCACGCGGTAGTCACCCGGGAGACGCGCGCCCAGCAGGCGCGCCGTCGTCGCGAAGCTGGCGGTGCGAGCGTCCAGGCGCCCAAAGAAGCCCTCGACGAAGCGGCGCGCGACCTGCGTCGCGAGCAGCGGCTCCGTGGGCGCGTGGAAGGACCCGACGTTCAGTGATCGCGAGTGGCGAAGTGCCGCGCTCGAGAGGCTCGGCGCGAAGGGCTCGTAGACGTGCACGAAGTCGAGGTCGAGCACCGAGAAGAGCTCGTCGAGCGTACGCGAGGCGTCGAGTGGCAGCGCGCCCGCGCGCCGCCGGGCGCTGCGCAAGGGCCGCCGCGCGCTTCCCGCGACGTCGATCACCTCTCCAATCGCGAGCACCGGGGGTCCGTCGTCGGCGTTCTCCAGCAGGCGCTCGGGTTGGTCGCGCGCGGCCCGCAGCGCGCGTCGCGTCTGGCGCACCTGCTCGGCCGACCGCGAGGGGGCGAGGACGATCGCTGCGTGACCGCGCCGGCGAAGCTCGGCTGCGACGCAGCCGACGTAGGTGTTCACCTCGTGGGCGGCCTCCCACGGGTACGGCGTGACGTGGGCGATCCTCAGCGGCGGCGCCATTGCCCCTAATTATCGCGCGCGAGAGCGTCCAGGCGGTCTCGAAGGAAGCGCCGCTCGGCCTCCGAGGCGCTCAGCTCGAGGGCGCGCTCGTAGCCGTGTCGCGCCGCCTCGCGCTCGCCAAGGCGTCGCAAGAGCTCGGCGCGGGTCGAGTGGAAGTAGCGGTAGCCGTCCAGATCGAGTCCTTCGACGATCACAAGCGCGTCGGCCGGGCCTCGGCACTCGGCAACCGCAACCGCGCGGTTGAGCTCGACGACCGGCGAGCCCGTTCGCTCTGCGAGCTCCGCGTAGAGGGCCTCAATTTGCGGCCAATCGATGGGTGCCTGCGCCTGCAACGACGCGATCGCCGCCTGGAGCACGTACGGACCGCGCCCGCGCAGCGCGAGCGCGCGCTCGAGCTCGAGACGCGCCCGCGAGATCTGCCCTAGATCCCAGAGCGCCCGGTCCTGGTCGGCGAGCAACACCAGTTCCTCGCCGGCGAAGCGCGCCTCGCGACGCGCGTCGTGAAGCAGCATGAGCGCGAGCAATCCGTGCGCCTCGGGCTCGTCGGGCATCAGCATGACGAGCAGGCGCCCCATGCGTATCGCCTCGGTCGCAAGCTCGAAGCGACCGCCGTAGCCCTCGTTGAAGATCAGGTACACGACTGCGAGCACCGCGGAGAGTCGGTCGGGAAGCAGATGGTCGGGAGGCACGCGAAAGGGAATCCCGGCAGCCTTGATCTTCGATCTCGCGCGCGAGAGGCGCCGCTTCATCGCCTCCGGCGAGATGAGGAAGGCGCGAGCGATCTCGGCGGTCTCGAGGCCGCCCACCGCGCGCAGCGTGAGCGCCACTTGGGCGTCCGTCGAGAGTGCGGGATGGCAGCACGTGAACAGCAGCTCGAGCCGCTCATCCGGGATCGTCGAATCTTCCATCTGCTCGTCCGTCTCCGGCCGCGCGGCTTGCTGGCGGGCGAGCTGCCGCACCTTCGCGGCGTGCGTTTGCTCCCGCCGGATCCGGTCGAGCGCGCGATTGCGCGCGGTCACGTACAGCCAAGCCACCGGGTTTGCGGGAGTGCCCTCGCGCGGCCAGCGGTCCGCCGCGGTCGCAAAGGCCTCCTGAGCGGCCTCCTCGGCGAGGTCGAAGTCGCCGAGGAAACCGATCAGAGACGCGAGGACACGGCCCCAGTGCTCGCGGAAGACCGCTTCCAGCAGGACTAGCGCTCCACGATCGGACGCACCTCGACCGAACCTCCCATGCGCGCCGCGGGGATCCGCGCGGCCACGCCGAGTGCCGTGTCGAGGTCGTCGGCCTCATAGAGGAAGTACCCGCCGAATACCTCCTTCGTGTCCGCGAAGGGCCCGTCGGTCGTGAGCGTCTCGCCGTCTTGGACGCGCACAGTGGTCGCCGTGTGCGCCGGCTGAAGCTGCGCGCCGCCGACGCATGCGGGGTCTTCGCGGATCGTCATGTACTGGGCGAACACGTCCTGGCGCTCGTTGTCGCTGAGCGCGTCCGCGGCGCCGGGCTTTTCGTTGATGAGCAGTGCGTATTGCATGTGGCCTCCTTTGGAGACGGTCGAGAGACATTGTCGCCCTTATGACGAACGACGCACACCGGAAGGGACACGTTCAGCTCTCACGGGTGTTCGCCGCCTGCAGCAGCGCAGCCGAGTCCCCCAGACAGTCGTAGATCGTCGTCTGCGTGCTGCCGCTGCCCGTCAGGGTCACGGCGTGGCAGGCGCGTTCCACCGCTCGGAACGCGCTCCGGCTGCCGGCGCGGGTGTCGCCCGGAGGGCCGCCGCCGCTTTCGGTGATGATCCAGCGCAGGTGCCCGGAGCGCACCTCCTGCGCGAGCCAGCTCACGCTCACGTCGCTCTCGCGCCCGGAAAAGCCCGCGAGGCCGGCGATGTTCGCATGCGAGGAGATGATCGCGGTTGCCGCGCTGCTCTGGCTCGCGACGCCGATCGTGCCGCCGCCATGGGCCCGCGCGTAGCTGGCCGCGAGCTCGACGGACGCGCTGTTCGCCCCGAAACCACCGGCTCCAGGGCCACCGGCGCCGAAGCGCGCACCTCGCCCAGTCGCGGCTCCCGCGACCGGCGCAAGCAGTGCTGGGCCCGCCTGCGGAGGAGTGCCGCCCCGGCCTACCGCGGCGCCACGCGGCGCCTGCGCGAAGGCGCCGGCAAGGCCGCCCGGAGGACGACCAAGCGCTGCGCTCGCGCCACGCGGCGCGCGAGGGCCCCCGAGGGCGGTGTCGCCCGGACCGCCTTCGGGGAAGGTTCCGTTCGTGGCATGTCCGAGCGTCTCGGTGGCCCACGTAGCCGGCGCGGCGAGCAACGCCGCGAGCACGACCGCGCCCACGCTCATGCGCGCACGCTTGCCGGAGCTCAGCGCGAACGCGAGCGCCCCGATGACGCCCGCGGCGATCACGAGCGGCATGGCCCACGCCAGCCGGCCTCCCAGCTCTCCGAGGACGACGAGCTCGGTGAGCACGCCGGCGGCGATCGCGAGCGGCGCGAACACGCGCGTATAGCGGCCGCCGCCGATGAGCTGCGCGGCGCCCGCGCCGACGAGCGCCGCGGTGAAGGGCGCGAGCAGCGAGACGTAGTAGGGATGGAAGATCCCGCTGGCGAAGCTGAAGACGACGGCCGTCGTGAGGAAAGCGCCGCCGATCGCGATCAGCCAGCCGGTGCGAGGGTCCGCTCGACGCAGGCGCGAGCTCACGAGCAGGTAGACGATCGCGACGAACGCGAACCCGAGCAGCCAGCCGGCCTGGTCGCCGAGGCCATTCTGGAGGAGCCGAAACGGCCCCGTGCGGCCACCGAACATCGTCCCGCCGCCGCCGAACGCCTGCGGTCCCCCGGCTTGCCCCGCGATCCGCCCGAGGCCGTTGTAGCCAAAGATCAGCGAGGTGATGCGGTTGTCGCTCGTGCCCGAGATCCAGGGTCGCTGCGAGGCGGGCGTCAGTTCCACGAGCAGCGGCCACGCGCACCCCACGACCACCATCACGACCCCGAAGGCGAGCAGATCCCGCACCGCGACGCGCCGCCCGCGCGGCGCCATGTATAGCCACGCGGCCGCGATCCCCGGCACCACCATGAGCGCGACGCCCATCTTCGTCTCGAAGCCGAGCCCGACCGCGACCGCGCTCAAGAGCAGCCATCGTGCGTGTCCACTTCGAAGACCCCGATCGGCGCACCAGACGGCTGCCACGCAGCAGAGGATCAGGAGCTCGTCGGGATTGTTGTGGCGCGCGACCGCGACCGTGATCGGCGTCGTTGCGAGCACGAGCCCCGCGACGAAACCGCCGACGCGGCCGAAGCGCCGTGCGGTGAGGTCGTAGACGAGCGCGACGGCGGCGATCCCCATGAGCGCTTGCGGGATGAGCAGCGCGAGCGAGTCGAAGCCGAAGACGCGTGCTGAGAGCGCTTGCACCCAGAACGCGAGCGGCGGCTTGTCGACGGTCATGAGGCCGCTCTTGTCTAGCGACGCAAAGAGGAAGTCATGCCAGCTCGAGGCCATCGAGCGGACGGCGGCGCTGTAGTAGGTATTGGCCCAGCCGTTGCGGCTGAGATCCCACAGGTTGAGCGCTGCCGTGAGTGCGAGCAGCGTGAGCAGCTCGGGCCTTCGCGTGACCTTCGCGATGGCGGCGCGTGCGTGCAGCCCGGACGCGTCACGCTCCTGGGCGCGCATGGGCGCGCGGTAGGCGATCGATTCCGATGACATAGGGCGTGCCGCTCCGCGGAGCTACGGAACGTCGGGCGAGAGTCGGTGTCGTGTGCCCACCGCTATGAGCGCGGCCACACCCGAGGTGCAGAACGCGGCGAGGGTGAGCGTGAACGTGCGCATGGTCATCGCAATCTCCTTTCTCGAGGACTTTCGCCACAGCGTCGGCACCCGATAGAAGAGGTCCGCAAGACATCGGTAAGGGAGCCATAAGAGCAGCGGCGTGCGGCGAGCGGACGCTCATACACCGCTCTTAGGTCGCTTTAACGGTGGTCACATCTGCGCGTCCGACGCTGGTGGGCGTTGTCAAGCATCGACCCTCAAGGAGGCTGCAGATGACCCATCCGGACGCTTTCGAGCGCGAGCGGGGGCCCGTGCGCGGCTCCTCCTCGGAGGGCAGCGCGACCGACGGCGCTCGCTCTGCAGCTCGTGCGCGCAGACACGCACGGCAACGCAGGACGAGGACGATCCGCAGGCGCGTCGCCATTGGCGCCGTGACGCTGTTCCTCGGCGCATGGGCCGCGATCTTCGTGCAGATGGTCACCGGGCACGACCCTGTCCTCGCCCGTCAAGCCGTTGTCGCGACGAGGGGCTCGAGCGAGAGTGAGCGCGGCACGGGCTCCTCGAGCGCGACCTCGTCCTCGACGAACACCTCGTCGACCGCGAGCGCCGCGGGCGAATCCGGGGGCAGCGAATCAGCCGATGGGGCGAGCGAATCCAGTTCCGGCGCGTTGACGACGGGGCAGTCCTGATGGCTGCTCTATACGCAGGCGAGGCTGTCGAGCGCTTCGACTGCTTCGGCGGCAGCTGCGCGGTGCTCATCCGCGGCCGCGGGCCTGCCGGCAGCTCGGGCGAGGCCGCCACGCGCGCGGCGTGCAGGATGCGTGAGTGGCACGCGCAGTTCTCGCGCTTCGACCCCAGCAGCGAGCTCTGCGCGCTGAATGCGGACGCGCGCGAAACGGTCCCCGTCAGCCCGATGATGGCCCTCTTCGTGGAAGCGGCGCTCGAGGTGGCGATGCGCACCGGCGGACTGATCGACCCGACCCTCGTCGATGAGATCAACGCGGCGGGCTACGAGCGGAGCCTCGCGGCACCCTCGCTACCCGTTCGCGACGCGCTGCGTGAGGCGCCTCCCCGCAGGCCCGCGGCTGCCTCGCCCAGCTCGCGCTGGCGCGAGATCAACGTCGATCGCGAGGCGCATACGGTGGCTCGCCCTCCGGGCGTTCGCATCGACAGCGGCGGCATCGCAAAGGGGCTCTTCGCGGACGTGCTCAGCTCGTCGCTGCACGGACACCGGAGCTTCGCGGTCGACGCGGCCGGCGATCTGCGCTTTGGAGGGACCCATGCGGAGGAGCGCGACGTGTGCGTCTCGAGCCCGTTCGACGGCACGGTGCTTCACACGTTCCGCCTCGCGCATGGCGCCGCCGCGACCAGCGGCATCACGAAGCGCAGCTGGCTCGACCGCGATGGGCGTCCAGCCCACCACATCCTCGACCCCGCGAGCGGCAAGCCGGCGTTCACGGGTGTGCTGCAGGCCACCGCGCTCGCACCCACGGGGCTCGAAGCCGAGGCGCTCGCGAAGGCCGCGTTGCTGAGCGGGCCTGAGCGTGCTTCGAGATGGCTTGCGCACGGCGGAATGGTTGTCAACGAGGAGGGTGCGATCGAGGTCCTGCAGGCGTCCGGCGGTGAAATCTGATGCTCGCGACAGACGCATCGACGCACCTCTTCTGGATCACGAGTCGCGCCGCCGGCACCACCGCGCTCATCCTTTCGAGTGCCACCGTGAGCATGGGCCTCGTGATGGGCGTCAAGACGCGCGCACCCGCAAACGGCGCGAAGCTGGGCGCGTCCGAGCGCAGGAGCATTCACGAGTCGCTCGCGCTTGCCACCATGGTGGCGATCGCCGTGCACGGTCTCTCGCTGATCGGCGACAGTTACCTGCACGCCTCGCTAATCGACGTGACCGTGCCCTTCGTCTCCTCCTACAAGACGCTTCCGACGTCACTCGGCATCGTCGCAGGCTGGGGATTGCTGCTGTTCGGCCTCTCCTACTACCTGCGGCGACGGATCGGCATCAAGCGCTGGCGCCTCGTCCACAGGCTCACCGTGATCGCGTGGGTCGCTGGTCTCGTGCACACGTTCAGCGAGGGGACCGATGCCGGAGCGCCGTGGTTCATCGCGCTCGTGCTGCTGCCCATCGCGCTCGCGGCCGCGCTCGTCGTCTATCGGCTCGCTCCGCGCGCGCGATCGGGGGCCCGCACTGTGCGCCCGCGCCACGATCTATCCCCGACGCCGAGCGGGTGACCAGGCAATGCGAATCCTTGTGATCGAGGACGACGATGCGGTGCGCGCGGCGCTGCGACGAGCGCTCGTGCTCGCGCGCTATGAAGTCGTGGAGGCAGGCAATGGACAGGATGGCCTCCTGCACGCGAACGTGGACGTTCCCGACGCGATCATCCTCGACCTCGGCTTGCCCGATATCGACGGGATGCGGGTGTGCCGGTCGCTCCGCGATTCAGGAAACCGCACGCCGATCCTCATGCTGACCGCGCGCGACGCGGTCGACAACCGCGTCGATGGCCTCGAGGCGGGCGCGGACGACTACCTCGTCAAGCCCTACGACGTGCGTGAGCTCGTTGCGCGGCTGCATGCGATCATGCGCCGCCACATCGAGGGGGCCGACGGCCAGGTCATGCGCTTCCACGAGCTCGAGCTCGACCCCGACGCGCACGCGGCGAAGGTTGGCGAGCGCGTCGAGGAGCTGACGCGCACCGAGTACCAGCTGCTCGAGCTCTTCATGCTCAACCCGCGGCGCGTGCTCTCGACGGATCTCATCTACGACCGCGTGTGGGGATACGACTTCGGCCCGACGGGGAACGCGCTACGTGTCTACATCGGGTACCTGCGTCGCAAGCTCGAGGCCGGCGGCGAGCGGAGACTGATCCAGACGGTTCACGGCGTGGGCTATGTCCTGCGCGAGCCATGAGCCTGCGGAGAAGGATCGCGGGCGCGGCGGCGCTTGCCGTGGCGGCGGTTGCGGCGACGATGGGAGTAGTCGGGTACCTCAGCACACGCTCACATCTCGCGGACGAGCTGCGCACGGAACTGCGCGCGCGAGCCGCACCGTTCCTGAAGCCGCACGGCCACGGCCTCGGGTCGGGAGCTAGCCCGCTCGCGGCTCATGGCGCGCCGCACAACATCGTCGGCGTAACCGGGCCCTTCGGCACGAGCGCCTATCCGGGCGGCCAGTGGGGACCCTCGGCGCGTCACGGCGCCGCCAACGAACCAAGCACGCGCGGCGAAATGCCGGTCCCTCCGGCACCGCGGTTCGGCGGCGCCCCGGGCTACTTTCAGTTCGTCTACCCGGATGGCACGACCGTCGCTCAGAGTGGCGGCGCGGCGCAGCTTCCCGTAGACCCGCGGGTGATCGCGATCGCGCGCCGCGCGAGCGGCGGCTTCTTCACGAGCGCGCGGGTGCGGGGCGTGCACCTCGAGGTGTACACCGTCGGAGACCCCTTCGACCACTACGCCGTGCAGGTGGCGCTGCCGCTCACGAGCCTCGACTCCGTGCTGAGCGGTCTGCTGTTGACGTACCTGCTGCTGATCGGCGGCGGCGTGTTGCTCGCCGGGCTCCTCGGCGCCGCGATCTCGCGTTCCGCACTCGCGCCGATCGAGCGTTTCGTGCGCCGGACCGAGCGCGTCACGGGCTCCCTGAACACGCTCGCGCGGCCGCAAGCGCGTCTGGAGGAGGAGGGGGCGGTCGAGCTCAAGCGACTCGCGATGAGCTTCAACCAGACGCTCGATGCGCTCGAGCGCTCGGTCGAAGCGCAGCGTCAGCTGATCGCCGATGCCTCACACGAGCTGCGCACACCGATCGCGTCGCTGCGCAGCAACATCCAGATCTTTCTCGAAGCCGAGCGGCTGCCGCTCGCGGAGCGAAGAAGCCTGCAGGAGTCGATCGTCGCGGAGCTCGACGAGCTCACGCAGCTCGTCGCCGACGTGCTCGAGCTCGCGCGCGGGACATCCCCCGATGACCGGCTCGAAACCGTAGACCTCGATCTGGTCGTGCGGGAAGCGGTGGACCGCGCGCGGCGCCGCGCGCCGCAGATGGAGTGGGAGGTCGAGCTCGGGCCCGCGGAGCTCGTCGCGGTGCCCGATCGCGTGAGCCGCGCCGTTGCGAACGTGATCGACAACGCGCGCAAGTGGAGCCCCCCCGGCGCCACGATCGAGGTGCGCCTCCAGGCAGGGGTGCTGTGCATTCGCGACCACGGCCCCGGTTTCGACGAGGGCGATCTGCCGCACGTCTTCGACCGCTTCTACCGCGCGCAGAGCGCTCGCAGCAAGCCCGGGTCGGGTCTCGGCCTCGCGATCGTCAAGCAGGCCGCCGAGGCCTACGGAGGCTTCGCGAAGGCCGAGAATGCGCCGGATGGCGGGGCGATCGTGAGCGTGAGCTTCGGGCCCGCGCTGCCGGCGCACGACGCCGCGGGCTCAGAGACGCTGCAGAGCGGGGCCGAGGCCCGCTAGGCCGCCTGTCCAAGAGCGCGGAGCGAATGTCGGGCCGTTTGGCCGTACGCGATCACGGCGTCGCCTGCGACCTTGTTCATGTGTTCGATGGGCCACCGTGTCTCGGGCACGGGCTTTTTTGCAACGACGAGTTCTCATGAAACCAGGAGCCTCGATGTCTGTACGTGACAAGCTTGTTGAGTTGGCCTACGTGCGTTGGGAGATGCGCGAACGGGCCACCCCGGCGACGCGCCCAAGCGTAGGGTCTGCGCAGCCGGGGATGGCCGGTGTCCGCAAGCTCGCGCTCGTGTCAGCCCACGAGCACTGAACCCAGCGAAGCATTTCCCCGTGGCGGCGACGCGCTAGGCGCGCGCCGCTGCGGCTATCTGCGGCCCCGCCCAGCCGTCTTCTTGGCGGGCGCGCGCCGTGCGGCGCGTCGGGTGCCCGGCTGGCCCGCGTAGCGCGCGATGAACTTCTCGGTCTCCTCGTGGGCGAGGTTGTCGGGGCGCTGCGTGTGGGGCGATTTCATGAGGTAGGACGAGGGCCCGTCGAGCTGGCCGCCAACGCCGTGGTTGAGCGCGAGCTTGCAGCAACGCACGGCGTCGATGACGATCCCCGCGGAGTTCGGCGAGTCCCACACCTCGAGCTTGAGCTCCACGTTGAGCGGCACGTCGCCGAACGCCTGGCCCTCCAGGCGGATGTGCGCCCACTTGCGGTCCGTCAGCCACGGCACGTAGTCGGAGGGACCGATGTAGACGTCGTCGGCCGGCAGCTCGTGGTCCATGATCGAGGTCACCGCACGAGTCTTCGAGATCTTCTTCGACTCGAGCCGCTCGCGCTCGAGCATGTTGTAGAAGTCCATGTTGCCGCCGACATTCAGCTGCGAGGTGCGGACCATCTTCACGCCGCGGTCGCCGAAGAGGCGCGCGAGCGTGCGATGGACGATCGTCGCGCCCACCTGGGACTTGATGTCGTCGCCGACGATCGGCAGGCGCGCCTTGCGAAAGCGCCGGTCCCAGTAGTCCTCGCGAGCGATGAAGACGGGGATGCAGTTGACGAAGCCGCAGCCCGCCTCGAGTACCTGCTCGACGTACCACTTCGTCGCCTGCTCGGAGCCGACAGGAAGGTAGGAGACGACGACGTCGGTGCGCGTGTCGCGAAGGATCGAGACGATGTCCGCGGTCTCGCCCGGCGCCTTGACGATCTTCTCCTTGAGGTACTTGCCGAGGCCGTCGTGCGTCATGCCGCGGTGCACCGGAACGCCAAGGCGCCGCGGCACCTTCGCGAAGCGGATCGTGTTGTTCTGCCCCGCCCAGATCGCCTGGCCGAGGTCCTTGCCGACCTTCTCGCGGTCGATGTCGAAGGCGGCGGTGAACTCGATGTCGCGCACGTGGTAGCCGCCGAGATCGACATGCATGAGGCCGGGCACCTGCTCGCCCGCCTTCGCGTCCGCGTAGTAGTGGACTCCCTGGACGAAGGCCGATGCGCAATTGCCCACACCGATGATCGCGACGCGCACCTTCTCGGACTGGTAGCGGGCGACGCCGTTGGTGCCCGCGGCGCCGTTCGTGGCGGCGCCATTGGTCGTGTGGGAGGGGTCGGGCATGTGCGTTGCAGAGACTACTCGACGACACGCGAGCCGTTACGCGGCGCGCTGCGAGAGCTCTGCCCGCACGTGCCACACGCGCTGCAGCACCGTCACCACCGAGAGCGCTGCGAGCACATACACCGCCGGTGCGAGCAGGCTGAAGTGCCCGAGCGAGGCGCCGCGGGCGAAGACGAGGCCGACGGAGAGGATCACCACGCGCACGGGGCGAGTCGCGAGACCGACCTTGCAAGCCACGCCGAGAGCCTCCGCGCGCGCTCGCGTGTAGGACACCATGAGCGACGCGAGCACGGCGATCACCACCGCTGCCGTTGCCCCCGATGCGCCTTCGCTCGCGAACACCGCTGCAACCGCGGTCAGCACGATCCCCTCCTCGACGCGATCGATCGTGGAATCGAGGAACGCGCCGAACGGCGTGCCCTTGCCCGACATGCGCGAGTAGCGGCCATCGAGCGTGTCCATGATCGAGCCGACGATGAACGCGAGCCCGCCGAGGAAGAAGAGCCGTTCCCACACGAGCACCGCGGCGAGCACGTTCAACGCCAGCCCCGTCAGCGAGATCGCGTTTGGCGTCAGCCGCGACTCGATGAGCCGCTCACGCATCACCTCGCGGCGCTCCGCCGCGCTCATCGCGACGCGCCCGTTGCCGTTGCGCCGTCCGACACCACGCGTCGAGCGCGAGCGCTCCCGCCCGGCCGGACGCCGCTCGGATCGTTGTTTATGTGGTGTGGGGGAGCCTTGCATGCAAAGTCGCTCGCTCTGCCCCTACCCGCTCGCACCGGTCGTGACGGGCGCGAAGCTCCAGGAGGAGCCCGAGCGAAGCCGTGCCAGCGCGCGTGCCGCGTACGCAGAGACGCCTGCGGTGACGGCGCCGAGCAGCGCGTCTATGACGAAGTGGTTGGCGGTCGCGATGATCACGAATGCGATCAGGAAGGGGTAGCTCACCCATAGCACGCGCGCGAGCCGAAAGCGCACGAGCCGTGCCATCGGCCAGCCGATAATGAGCGCGAATGCGACGTGCATCGAGGGCATCGCGGCGTATGGATTCACGAACCCTTCGAAGAGCGCGCTCGAGTGCGTGAGGTGCAGGCCCGTCATGTCGGAGACGGAGTCGACGAACCCCCACTCGGGAAGGAACCGCGGCGGCGCGGTGGGGAAGACCGCGTAGCCGACGAGCGCGATCGCCATCGCGATGAGCAGCATGTTGCGAACGAAGTAGAAGGAGCGGTTGTAGCGGATGTAGAGATAGACGAGCGCGCCGACGGTGACGCTGAACTGCGCGTTCAGATAGACCCAGCTCGTCGCTCCCATGACGAAGTGGCTGCTCGAGACCCACGCCTGTAACGAGGGCTCGACGAAGACGTGGAGCGTGCGCTCGAGCTGGATCACCTCCCGCGCATGCTGGAAGGCGGCGGTGCCGTCGTTCTGGACGAGCCCGCGGACGATGCGGTAGGCGCCGTACGCGATCGCGAAGAGGAGTACCTGGCGGAGCACGTCCAGATATCCACGCGGCAGGATGCGAGCCTGAAACGAGCGCAGCCGGACGAGCACGCGCGGAGCCTATCGTAGGAGGTAAACGGGAGTTCAGCGGCAGCGCGCGCCGTGCTCGAAGACGCGGGCGAGCGAGAAGGCGATGCTCAGGCGGATCGGGCGGGCGCTCCCCGCATCGACGGTCGTCCAGCCTCCAGGTGCTTCGCGCACGCATCCGCGTCCGCTGGTGAGCGCCCAGTAGGGGCTGAAGCGAAGCCGCACGATGTAGGCGCCCGGCGCAGGAGCGAGCAGTGTGAACGAATCGACCCCGACCGAGCTGACATGCGCGGGTGGCGTGGCGAGGGGACGAGCGCCCAGGACCGCGAAGAGCCGCCAGTGCGCCGAGCGCCACAGTTCGCGCAGGTAGGGCAGCCCGTGTCGGATCAGCGCGGCCTCCGCGAGCGCAGATTCGTCGAGGCGCACGTCGGGGAGCGCGACGTAGGAAACCGCGTTTTCCTGAAGCCACGCGCGATATGCGGAGGCTCGCAGGGGCGAGCGGTAGAAGACCGCCGCGTAGCGCGTGTCGAGCTGCCGCTCCCAACCGCGTGCGAGCACGATGCCGTAGCCACGCCGCGACGCCGCGACGTCGATCAGCGACGATTCCCAGTGAGCGCCGGTCATCGGGACCTCCACCCGCACGGGCACACCAGCGCTCAGGTGATCGACCTCGGCCGCGAGCGGCTTGTAATAGGCGGCTGCGACCGACGCGTCTCCGTTCACCTTCACGAGGTCGCTCACCGGTGTCGCGACCTGCCAGTAAAGAAGCACCGGGGCAAGCACGACGAGCAGCGCTCGGCGCCGCTCCCACAGGACGCCCGCCATCAGCGGGCCTGCGAACAGCGCGCCGAGTCGCTCGGCGTTGCCACCCACGGGAGTGTGCAGGACAAACGCCGCGAGCATCGCGATGAGGTAGAGCAGGATGCCGACGCGCAGCAGGCGCCAATCGCGCGGTACCGCGATCGCGAGTAACGCGAGGCCCACGAGTTGGGGCCAAGCCGCGGACGCCGAGAACGGCTCGTAGCCGCCTTCGGGGAACACCGCGGCGAGAACCGCGATCGGCGCGAGCGCGCTCGCGGCGAGCGCGAGGCCGCGCTTGTCCGCGAGCGCGAGCGCTACCCCCGCGAGCGCGAGGAAGCCCCCGGCGAGGGGGCTCGCGAGGCTGCTCGCACACGCGAGCAGGATCGCCGCGAGCACGTGTTTGCGCTGGAACGCGAGCAGCGACGCGAGCGCGATCGCGAGACCGAGCACGTACGGCACGCGACCCGCGAGCAACTCGGCTCCGAGCCCGACCGCGAACCACACCGAGGCGAGCACGGCGGCGCCACGCGTGAAGAGAGCCTCGGCGATCGTGGCGAAGAGCGCCGCGGCGATCACGGCGCACAGCGCGATCAGCGCACGCGCTCCGAGGAGCGCGCTGAGCGCGGGCGCGAGCACCGAGTATGCGAGCAGATCGTGGCCCCCGTACCAAGCGTTGTCCCACAGGACGAACCCCGCGCGTGAGAACGTCTGCGCGCGGTAGGTGGCGGCTGCCAGATCAGCCGAGGGCGGCGCGGCGATGAGATACGCGGCGGCCAATATCGCGGCGGCGAGCGTGCCGAACAGCAACGCGGAATGCGCGTGACGGCGGGCAGGCTCGGCACCGGGCACGATCCCCCAAGCCGCCGCGCGCCCTGTGGACGGCGCCGACTGGGGAAGCGTCGCAGGGGTGGCGAGGGCGCGCAGGGACATCACGGGGCGGTGAGGAAATCGGTGACGCGCTCGATCACGCGGGGCTCGTCGAGCCAGACCCAGTGGCCGGCTCCCTCGAGCACTTCGAGCTCGGCGCTCGCCAGCACGCTGGCATACTCGCGCGCGAAGCGCACGTCGATGTAGGGGTCCTGCGCCCCCCAGATCACGAGCGCGGGCATCGTCAGCTTGCCGAGGTCGCCGCCCGCTCGCTCGAGCACGCCGGGCGGAGCGCTCCTGTAGAGCCTCAGGATCGCGCGCTGCGTGCCCTGGTCGAAGTGGTCGTGGACGCTCTCATGCCAAGAGTCCGGCAGCGGTGCGACGTTCGCGTCCCGCGAGGCGTACCGGAGCACTCGCCGCGTGCTCGCGCCCATGGCGAGCTCGCCAAGCCCGGGCGTGCGCCAGATCCGCGCGAGGCGGTGCCAGTGGTGTCCGGGCAGGAGCGGAACGGCGTCGATCAGCACGAGCCGCGCGACGCGCTCGGGGTGGCGTTGCGCGAAGGTGAGGCCGACGGCGCCCCAGTCATGCATCACGAGCTGCACCCGCTCGACGCCGATCAGCTCCAGGTAGCTCTCGATGAACCCCTCGTACTCGGGAATCGTGTAGGTGAGGAACTCGGGCTTGCCCGAACGTCCGAAGCCCGGCAGGTCGACGGCGTAGCCGCCCGAGCGGGCGAGGAACACTGACCAGTCGTCGCAATTCGTGGGCACGCCGTGCAGATAGAGCGCAGGCACCACGCCCTCGTCCACGGGGGCACTGCGCCAGAAGACCGGCAGTTCGCGAAGCTCCCCAGTGTGCTCGGTGATCGCGCGCTCGGGCCCGGGCATGCGCGCCAGCATAAGCGCTCGGATGCGAACCTTCCTCGCATGTCGCGCGTGAGCCCTCGCCACTCGACGGCGTCTTGGACGCCGCCCTCGCGTGCGCGTGTGGAGCGAATTCGCGGGCGCCTGGCGGGTGTCTACGGCGTGCCACGGATGGCTCCCCATGGGCATCCGATCGCCGAGCTCGTGCTCACCGTGCTCTCGCAGTCCACGAACGACCGCAACCGGGACATCGCGTTCCTGCGCATGCGCGTCCAGTTTCCAACATGGGAGGAGGTGCGCGACGCGCCACTCGCCGAGGTCGAGCACGCGATCCGTCCCGGCGGCATCTCGAAGGTCAAGTCGGCGCGCATCCAGGCGATCCTCCGCGCCATCTCCGCGGACCCCCGCGACCCGGGGGAGGCGCTATCGCTGGATTGGGTGCGCGATGCGCCGATCGACGACAGCCGCGACTACCTGATCGCGCTGCCGGGCGTCGGCCGCAAGACGGCCGCGTGCGTGCTGCTCTTCACCTACGGCCTGCGCGACGTCCCGGTCGACACGCACGTGATGCGCGTCGGCCAGCGCCTCGCCCTATTGCCGGCTCGCGCGTCTTCCCAGGAGCTGCATGACCGCATGCTCGCGCTCACTCCACCCGGCGCGGAGCTCGAGCTACACGTGAACCTGCTGCGCCACGGCAGGCGCACCTGCTACGCGCGCAACCCCGATTGCCCGAGCTGCGCGCTCGCACGGATGTGTCCGTCGCGCAAGCTCTTTCAACCGTGGGGCAGGACGAGGAACGCAATCACGGCGTAGTGCAGCGCGACCGCGGCGACGACGAGGACGTGGAAGAGCTCGTGGTAGCCGAAGACCCTGGGTGCGGGGTCGGGCCGACCGGTCGCATAGACGACAGCGCCGCCTGTGTAGAGCATGCCCCCGGCGGCGAACCCGGCCGCGCCGATCCACCCGATCGCCGCCGGAAGCTCGCCGAAGACGGCGGCGGTGCTCCATCCGAGCGCTACGTAGACGATCGCGAACAGCCACTTCGGCGCATCGATCCAGGCGAGCTTGATGACGATCCCGACGAGGGCGCCCGACCAGACGACGACGAGGACGACCTTCGGAAGCGTGCCGGAGAGCGCGATTAGCGCGACCGGCGTGTAGGTCGCCGCGATCAGCACGAAGATCATCGAGTGATCGAGCTTGCGCATCGCGCGACGGACGTTGGGCCGCCACGTCACACGGTGATACAGCGCGCTCGTGCCGAGCAGTCCGGACACCGCGCCTGCGAAGATTGCCGCCGCCCCGCGCGCGAGCCCCGGGTGAGCCGTGGCGACGAGGCCGACGCCGCAGGCGAGCGAGACGAAGAACGCGTATTGGTGAAAGACGCCGCGAAGCTTCGGCTTGACCGGCCCGGAGGGCAGGAGCCGAGGTACGCAAGCGCTCGGGAGCAGCGCGGGTGGGAGCTTCACGGGATTGACGGTAACCGCCGCACGGCGCACGCGCAAGCGCATGGCGCGCGGGCGTGCGCGGGACGCTGGGGAGGAGGGACAGGGACACCGGGTTCATCGCCGGAAGGCTCGTGGAGGGCTCGCCTATACCGGCGCCTCGGCAAGGTTGCGCGCGAGGTCAAAAGCCGCGCGGCCCGATCGGACGTTTGTTGCACTTGCCGCGCGCCTTCGCGCGGCGGCCGCTGGATCTTCGTCTAAGCGCCCGCGGTGGCGGGTGGCCCCGAGGGCTGCGAAGGTGGCGTCGTCACGGCGAGCTTCTCGCGCTGCTTCTCGGAGCTCACACGCACCACGTCCCACGCGAGGCCGAGCTTTGCCATCGCCGCGATGATCCAGCCCGAGGGGTCGAGCTCGTACCAGCGCATCCCGTGGAACGCCGAGCGCGGGAACGCGTGGTGGTTGTGATGCCAAGCCTCGCCGAACGATGGCAGCGCAAGCCAGAAGACGTTGGTGGAGCGATCCTCGAGCTCGAAGCGGCGCCTGCCGAAGAAGTGGCATATCGAGTTGATCGACCACGTGACGTGGTGCACGAGGAAGACGCGCACGAGGCCGGCCCAGATGTACGCGGTGAGCGCCGCCAGCCACGAGCCGCCGCTGATCACGAACCCGAGCAGCGCGGGGAGCGCGAGGCTCGCGAGCGCGAGCCACGGGAACGCGCGGTTGATCCTGCGCATCCTCGGGTCCTCCGCGAGGTCGCGCGCGTAGCGGCGCGAGGAGGCCTGGCCGTGGGTGCTGAAGAGCCAACCGACATGGGCGTGGTAGAGGCCGTGGAGCATTCCCTTCAGGCCGCTCCCCTCGTGCACGTGGGGGCTGTGCGGATCGCCCTCTTCGTCGGGGAACGTGTGATGCTTGCGATGGTCGGCCACCCAGTCGATCACGCTGCCCTCGAGCGCCATCGAGCCGAGGATCGCGAAGAGGTAGCGGACCCAGGCGTGCGTCTCGAAGGCGCGGTGCGTGAGCAGCCGGTGGAAGCCGACGGTGATGCCGAAGCCCGTCAGCAGATACATCACGAGGAACAGCGCGAGGTCGCGCGGGCCGAGGAGGCTGTTCCAAAGCAGCACACCGCTCGCGAGCAGGCCCAAGAACGGGATCACGACGGCGGCGATGTTGACGTTGCGCTCGAGGCGGGTCATCGAAAGCGAATACCCCCGAGAGCGTGCCGGTTTCAGGCGCGCCCAAAATCTTTATGCGCGCCCTGCTTGCGCCCGGTAAGTACGTGGTATTAAGCACAAGGCTACCCCTTGACGGGCGGCAGAAAATCTGCTAAACAGAGGCTTAGATTTTTCCCAAGGCAAGGAGCAGGAATCAGATGGCAAAGACAATTGGCATCGACCTGGGCACCACGAACTCGTGCATGGCGATCTTCGAGGGTGGCGAGCCCACGGTCATCGAGAACGCCGAGGGCGGCCGCACGACCCCGTCCGTGGTCGCGTTCGCGCCCAGCGGCGAGCGCCTCGTCGGCGCGGTCGCAAAGCGCCAGGCGGTGACGAACCCGCAGAACACGATCTTCTCGATCAAGCGCTTCATCGGGCGCAAGGAGTCCGAAGTGAAGGAGGAGGAGTCGATCGTCCCCTACAAGGTCGTCTCCGGCCCGAACGGCGACGTGCGCGTCGAAGTGGAGGGCAAGCAGTACTCGCCGGAGGAGATCTCCGCGATGATCCTCCAGAAGCTCAAGACCGACGCGGAAGCGTACCTCGGCGACACGGTCGACTCGGCCGTGATCACGGTCCCCGCGTACTTCAACGACGACCAGCGCCAGGCGACCAAGACGGCTGGTCAGATCGCGGGGCTCGAGGTCAAGCGCATCATCAACGAGCCCACCGCCGCGTCGCTCGCGTATGGGCTCGACAAGGAGAGCGATCAGACGATCCTCGTCTTCGACCTCGGCGGCGGCACGTTCGACGTGTCCGTGCTCGAGATCGGCGACGGTGTCTTCGAGGTGAAGTCCACCGCGGGCGACAACCACCTCGGCGGCGACAACTTCGACAAGGCGATCGTCGACTGGCTCGTGGCGGAGTTCAAGCGCAGCCAGGGGATTGACCTCTCGCAGGACCCGATGGCGCTGCAGCGTCTCTACGAGGCGGCTGAAAAGGCGAAGATCGAGCTCTCGACGACGCAGGAGACGCAGATCAACCTTCCGTTCATCACGGCGGACCCGTCGGGCCCGAAGCACCTCGACACGCGGCTCACGCGCGCGAAGCTCGTGGAACTCACGTCCGACCTCCTCGACCGCGTCGTCGCCCCCACGCGCCAAGCGCTCGACGACGCGAAGAGCAAGGGCGTCAAGGAGATCGAGCACGTCGTGCTCGTGGGCGGCATGACCCGCATGCCCGCAGTGCAGGAAAAGGTCAAGGAGCTCACGGGCAAGGACCCGCACCGCGGCGTCAACCCGGACGAGGTCGTCGCCGTCGGCGCAGCGATCCAGGCTGGCGTGCTCGGAGGCGAGGTCAAGGACGTGCTGCTGCTCGACGTCACCCCGTTGACGCTCGGCATCGAGACGAAGGGCGGGGTGATGACGAGGCTCATCGAGCGCAACACGACGATCCCCACGCGCAAGTCGGAG
This sequence comes from uncultured bacterium, assembly GCA_963738355.1. Lineage (GTDB taxonomy): Bacteria > Actinomycetota > Thermoleophilia > Solirubrobacterales > Solirubrobacteraceae > Palsa-744. Next base: position 313,795 of record CAVTWF010000002.1, on the reverse strand, counting down.
GTCTTCTCGACTGCCGAGGACAACCAGCCCTCGGTCGAGATCCACGTGCTCCAGGGAGAGCGCGAGATGGCGACGAACAACAAGTCGCTCGGGAAGTTCCAGCTGACGGGCATCCCGCCCGCGCCGCGGGGCATCCCGCAGATCGAGGTCGCGTTCGACATCGACGCGAACGGCATTCTCAACGTGTCGGCGAAGGATCTCGGCACGGGCAAGGAGCAGAAGATCGAGATCAAGGCCGGCTCGGGGCTCTCAGATGACGAGATCAAGCGGATGGTCTCGGACGCGGAGTCGCATGCCGAGGAGGACCGTCGCGCGCGCGAGCTCGCAGAGGCTCGGAACGTCGGGGAGAACGCCGCCTACCAGGCAGAGCGCCAGCTCGCTGAGCTGGGCGACCAGGTCGACCCCTCGAGCAAGTCGCAGATCGAAGGCGCGATCAAGGACGTTCGCGACTCACTCGAGAGCGAGGACCCGTCTGCGATCAACCAGAAGACGGAACTGCTGCAGAGCGCATTCCATGCGGTCTCCGAGGCGATGTACCAGCGTGCGGGCGCCGCCTCCGGCGGTCCCGCGGGCGACGGCTCCGCCGGCGACGGCGCGGACGGCGGCGCGGACGGCGATCAGGCCGAAGACGAGGTCGTCGACGCCGAAGTCGTCGAAGAGCAGAAGGGGTGATCGTGAGTGGGCGACAGAGAGCAGACGCTGAGCGAGCAGTCGCCGGCTGCGGGCTCGCCTGAGGGCGAGCCCGCGCCCTCCCATGCGGCCGAGGGAGCAGCGACCGAGCTCTCCGACGAGGCGGCGCTCGAGGGCGATGTCGGGGAGCTCGTCGCGGTTGCGGCACAGCGCGACGAGTACCTCGCGCTCGCACAGCGCACGCAGGCGGACTTCGAGAACTACCGCAAGCGCGTTGCGCGCGACTCGAGCGCTGCCTTGCACAAGGGCATCGCGAAGGTCGTCAAGGAGCTCCTCCCCGGGCTCGACAGCCTCGATCGCGCGCTCGCGGGTGCGGCGCAGGACGATCCGCTGCTCGAGGGCATACGTCTCGTGCGCTCCGATCTGCATGCGGGGCTCGCGCGCGTGGGCGTCGAGCGCTACGAGCCGCTCGGCGAGAAGTTCGACCCCAACAAGCACGAAGCCGTCGTGCAGCAGCCGAGCGAGGGCGTGGAGAGCGGAACGATCCTGGAGGTCTACGAGGCGGGCTACCGCATGGGCGATCACATCATCCGCCCCGCTCGCGTGGTGGTGGCGGCGTGAACGGGGAGTAGACCGTGGCGACGAGGCCTGACTACTACAAGACGCTGGGCGTCGATCGCAAGGCGTCGGCGCAAGACATCAAGAAGGCCTACCGCAAGCTCGCGCGCGAACACCATCCCGACCGTAACCCCGGGAACAAGGACGCGGAAACTCGCTTCAAGGAGGTCTCCGAGGCTTACGACGTGCTCGGCGACGAGGAGAAGCGAGCGCAGTACGACGCGGGCACGGGCCCCTTCGCGACGAGCGCCGGGGGCGGCCCCGGCGGCGGCGGCTTCCAGAACTTCGACTTCGGCGGCGCGGGGATGGGCGACATCCTCTCGAACCTCTTCGGCGGGGCGGGACGGCGCACGGGCGGGCGCGGCCAGGCACGGCCGATCCCCGAACGAGGAACCGACCTCGAGGCGAGCGTTCAGGTGTCCTTTGACCAGGCGATCCACGGCGCCCAGGTCCCGATCTCGGTGCCGACCCACCAGCGCTGCCCGACATGCCACGGCTCGGGCGCGAAGCCGGGCACGACGCCGAAGGTCTGCCCCGTCTGCGAGGGTCGTGGCATCGAGACCGAAGGCCAGGGAGTGTTCTCGATCGCACGCCCATGCTCGCGTTGCGGCGGCTCCGGCACGATCATCGACGATCCCTGTCCCACCTGCCACGGCTCGGGTGCCGTGCGGACCGTGCGGCGCCTGCGCGTGAACATCCCCGCGGGCGTCAAGGAGGGCAGCCGCATCCGCCTCGCGAACAAGGGCGAGACGGGCCGCAACGGCGGGCCCCACGGCGACCTCTACCTGATCGTGCACGTGACTGCATCGCCGGTCTTCGCACGGCGCGGCGACGACCTGCAGGTGGACGTCCCACTCACGATCCCGGAGGCGCTGCGCGGCGCGGAGGTCAAGGTGCCGACGCTGACGGGGTCGAAGACGCTCCGCGTGCGTCCGGGCACGCGGCACGGCACGGTGCAGCGCCTGCGCGGCGAGGGTCCACCGCGGCTCAACGGCAGCGGCAACGGCGACATTCGCTACCGCTTCACGATTGACGTCCCGGACGAGCTCACAGACGAGCAGCGCGAGGCGGTGGAGGGTCTCGCGAACGTCATGAACGGCGATCCGCGCTCGCAGCTCTTCGAGGAGGCTTCGCGATGAGCGCGCGCAGGCGGCTCACGAGCATCGAGGTAGCGCTGGACCGCGGCGTCTTCATGATCTCCGTCGCGGCGGAGCTCGCGAACATGCACCCGCAGACGCTGCGCACCTACGAGGCGCGCGGCCTGATCACGCCGAAGCGCTCGCCGAAGGGCACGCGCTTGTACTCCAAGCAGGACATCGAGCGGCTGCGCAGGATCCAGGAGATGACGGCCGAGCTTGGCCTGAACCTGGCCGGCGTGGAACGCGTCCTCGCGCTGGAGGCGCAGGTGCGGCGGATGCGCCAGCGCGTCGAAGAGCTGGAAGCCCGCGAGCGCCTCGCGGAGGAGCGCTTGACGGAGGCGATCGAGGAGGTCAGAAGCGCTTTCCGAGCCGAGCTCGTGCCATACAACGACGGCGTGGGTACCGCGCTCGTGCGGGCCGCCGACGCCCGCTCGCCGTTTCCCCCGCGCCCCCGTACGCGACCCAAACGGAGGTCTGACTATGCAGCCTGACAGGTTCACGATTGCCTCGCAGGAAGCGCTCTCCGCTGCCGCGAGGCTTGCGCGCGAAGAGTCAAATCCCGAACTGACGCCGATTCACATGCTTGCGGTGCTGATCGGCGCGGCGGGTGCTCCGGAGGCCGCTGCGGGGGAGACCGCGGGGCCGGGCGCGGGCGTCGTGCTGCCGGTCCTCGGCAAGCTCGGAGTGCAGCTCGAGCCGCTTCGCCGACAGGTGGGAGACGCGCTCGAAGTGCTTCCGAAGCTCACGGGCGAGGCGGCTCCCGAGCCGCGGGCCTCATCCGAGCTCATTGCCGTGTTGCAGACCGCCGAGCGCGAGGCGCAGGCGCTCACGGACCAGTACATCTCAACGGAGCATCTGCTGCTCGCGCTCGCGGCGGACAACGGACCCGCGGGCGAGGCGCTGCGCGCCCAGGGAGCGACTCGCGATGCGCTGCTGCGCGCGCTCGCGGAGGTGCGCGGCCCGCACCGCGTCGAAAGCCAGAACCCGGAGGACACCTACCAGGCGCTCGAGCGCTACGGGCGTGATCTCACGAAGGCAGCGGAGCAGGGCGAACTCGACCCCGTGATCGGTCGCGACGAGGAGATCCGCCGCGTGGTCCAGGTGCTCTCCCGGCGAACGAAGAACAACCCCGTGCTGATCGGCGAGCCAGGCGTCGGCAAGACCGCGATCGTCGAGGGGCTCGCGCAGCGGATCGTCTCGGGCGACGTCCCCGAGTCGCTGCGGGAACGTCGCGTGATCGCACTCGACATCGGCTCCCTCGTGGCGGGAGCGAAGTACCGCGGCGAGTTCGAGGACCGCCTGAAGGCGGTGCTACAGGAGATCTCGCAGGCGCGCGGCAGCGTCATCCTGTTCCTCGACGAGCTGCACACGATCGTCGGCGCGGGCGCCGCCGAAGGGGCCGTCGACGCCGCGAACCTGCTCAAGCCGATGCTCGCGCGCGGCGAACTGCGCGCGGTCGGCGCGACGACCCTCGACGAGTACCGCAAGTACATCGAGAAGGACGCGGCGCTCGAGCGCCGCTTCCAGCCGGTGATCGTCGGCGAGCCCTCCGTCGAGGACACGATCGCGATCCTGCGCGGGTTGAAGGAGCGCTACGAGGTGCACCACGGCGTCCGCATCCAGGACAATGCGCTGATCGCGGCGGCGACGCTCTCGGCGCGCTACATCACCGACCGATTCCTGCCCGACAAGGCGATCGACCTGATCGACGAGGCGGCCTCGGCGCTGCGGATCGAGATCGACTCGCTGCCGGTCGAGATCGACGAGGTGGAGCGGCGCATCATGCAGCTCGAGATCGAGCTCACGTCACTCGAGAAGGAGACGGACGAGGCCTCCGCAGGGCGGCGCGAGGCGATCGAGCGCGAACTTGCGGAGTTGCGCGAGCGCTCGGCGGGGATGAAGGCGGAGTGGCAGCGTGAGAAGGACTCCATCACGCAGGTTCGCGAAAAGAAGGCGCGCCTGGAGGAGGCGCGCGCCGAGGCGGAACGCGCGGAGCGGGCCGCGGATCTCCAGCGCGCGGCAGAGCTCAGATACGGCGAGATCCCGCAGCTCGAAAAGGAACTGACGGAGCTCGAAGCTCAGCAGGAGACGGGCCGCACGACGTTCCTCAAGGAGGAGGTCGACGCGGAGGACGTCGCCGAGGTCGTCGCGCGCTGGACGGGCATTCCCGTGAACCGCTTGCTCGAGGGGGAAGTGGAGAAGCTCGTGCACATGGAGGAACACCTGCACGAACGCGTGATCGGCCAGGACGAAGCGGTCGCAGCGGTCGCCGCGGCGCTTCGACGCTCGCGCGCGGGTCTTCAGGACCCGAATCGGCCGATCGGCTCGTTCCTCTTCCTCGGGCCCACGGGGGTGGGCAAGACGGAGCTCGCGCGGGCGCTCGCGGAGTACATGTTCGACACCGAGCACGCGATGATCCGCATCGACATGTCGGAGTACCAGGAGCGCCACACCGTCGCGCGTCTGGTCGGCGCGCCGCCGGGGTACGTCGGTTACGAAGAGGGCGGGCAGCTCACCGAGGCCGTACGCCGCCGGCCCTACTCCGTCGTGCTCCTCGACGAGATCGAGAAGGCACACCCCGACGTTTTCAACATCCTTCTTCAGGTGATGGACGACGGGCGCCTCACCGACGGCCAGGGACGAACCGTGGATTTCAAGAACACGGTGCTGATCATGACCTCCAACATTCCCGTGCCGGAAACCTCGAACGACGCAGAGCTGCGGGAGGCGCTGCTCTCCTACTTCAAGCCGGAGTTCGTGAACCGCCTCGACGACGTCGTTCGCTTCAGGTCGCTCACGCGCGAGCAGATATCGGAGATCGTGAACCTGCAGGTCGCGGGCGTCGCCGAACGTGCACGGGAGCGCGGCGTGGAGCTGACGCTCACGGACGATGCGCGCACGCTTCTCGGCAACATGGGCTATGACCCGACGTACGGCGCGCGCCCGCTGCGGCGCGTGATCCAGCGGCAGCTGACCGACAAGCTCGCGCTCGCGCTCCTCGAAGGCAAGGTGCGCGAAGGCGACGCGGTCACCGGAGATGCGCAGAACGGCGAAATCGTCCTGGAGGTCACGAGCCGCAGGAGCGAGCCGGAGCCGACAGAAGAGACGCCGGAGCCCGCGGGCGCGACGGCTGGATAGAAGAGGAGGGCGCCGGCACGGCAGCCGGCGCTCCATCTTTCACGCGTTGGCTTGCAGAGCTCAACTCGGCGGCGTATCGCCGACTCCGTATCCACTACATTACTTCAAGAATATCGACGATTCGTGTCGATCACGTTCATCGCAGAGCGTCGTACATCACATGCTGTGCTCGTCGTCGTAGAGCGTCGTGCTGGATCCAGCATGTGCTCAATCGTGTGTTGCTTCGACTTCAAACGTCACCGCTGTGAGCCGAGGTGATCCCGGCTGACGACCGATCGTGTTCATATCCCTTGTGGACCCCCCGCTGCTTAGCCGACGAGTCCGAACCTTGCTCGCTGCCGGCGTGCCTGTCCAGGTTAGTTCGGACCCCTGCTGATCGTCAGCACAACCTTGGTCTTGGTGCCTCCGAGTCGAGCATTCCTCCGTGATCGGTGAACGTGACCGACCTGCGGTCGCGACGCCTTCGAGCTTGCCAGTCGCGATGGCCGACGTAGTGCAGCTTCGTCGCGCCCGGTCCCTGCGCGCCTCGTTTCGCCCTTTTCACCAGGCTTCCGTTCGTACCGCTGGCGCCGTTCGCACCCGCTGGTCCGGCTGCGCCCGCTGCCCCGTCGGCCCGGTCGCGCCCTTGGGCCCGCGCGGCCCAGGGATGCCCTTGCTGCTCTTTTTCTTGTGTTTCTTTGCGCTCGTGGCGGCGGGCGAGCCGCCGCTCTGAGCCGATGCGATCATCGGGTATCGAGATCGCACACGCAACGAGTCGCCGCCGCGGCGCTCAGCCAGAGACGGCTCTGCAAGATGCGAGACATGTGTGTACCTCCTTGAGCAGCTACGCAGCGATGTCACTGAGACTTCCTACAGACAAAGCGCTGCCCCACGATTGAGACGCGGCAGGACAGGAATTGCCTGCGTTCGGTATGCAGCCACACCTCGCGGTCATACGTTCGTTGGTCGCGAAGGAGACGAGCGAGAGATCGGGAATAGGTCGGTGGCGTCGGCGCGCTGGACGCGGCGACCTTTCCCATGTGGCCAGTCGTGCATGAGATTTGCGGAATGACGAGAGGACCGCGGAGGCTCGCGGCCCCGGCCCTGATCGCGTTGTTTGCAGCATTTGCCGCCCTGCCGGGCACGGCTTCAGCGCTGCCCGCCGGATGCAGTCAGTTGGGTCAAACGGTGACCTGCACAGACACGACGGTAGGCACCACCCAGTTCATTGCGCCATCGCTGGTTACGGCGATCCAGGTTCAGGCTGTAGGCGGGACGGGTGGCGGCGAAACCGAAACGCGCACCGTGGGCTGCAAACCGCACTGTGGCGGCGCAGGCGCGATCGTCAGCGGCCCGATCGCGGTATCGGCGGGCGAGATCCTGAACATGCAGGTCGGCGAAAACGGCGAAGGCGGGAGCGGCGGCTTCGGCGGCGGCGCGCAACGGCTGCTGGGGAGGTGCCGGTGCAAGCTCCGTGTCGACCTTCGGCACCGCTCTCGTGGTCGCCGCCGGCGGCGGGGGAGACGGCTGCGCGGGTACCGGCAGCAGCGGAACCAACGACTCGGAAACGCTTGGCGGGAACGCCGAAGTGGTGGGTGGACAGGGCGGAAACGCCGGGGATGATGGACGCGGCGGGCAGCCCGGCACAAGCGTCGGTGGCGGGACCGGCGGCGAACACGGCACCAGCGGTTCCTCGGCCAAAGCAGGAGAACACGGCGTCGCAGGGACCGGCGGAGCAGGCGGGGGGAGCGAAGTGGTCGGTCCGGCCTCCAGCGGCAGTGGCGGCGGCGGCGGCGGCGGCCTCTACGGCGGCGGCGGCGGCGGAGGTGGCGCCGCGGCCAACGGGGTGTTCGCCTATGCAGGGTCAGGCGGGGGCGGCGGCGGGGGCTCGAGCCTCGTGCCCGCGGGCGGGTCGAGCGCGCTCGACTCATCCGCCTCGCCACGCGTCGTCGTGTCTTACAACCTCATCGCGTTCACGTCCGGAGCACCGCCCGCCGGAGCCGTGGGACAGCCCTATGGGTACGCGTACAGCGCCGTGGGAGACGCCGGAATCACTTACGCGATTGCCGGGGGAACGTTGCCCCCTGGCCTTACGCTCTCACCGAGCGGCACGTTGCTCGGCACGCCGACGACGGCGGGAAGCTACAGCTACACCGTAACCGCGACCGGTGCGAGCGCGATCCAGAGTCGCTCGGACACGATTACGATCGCGAAGGCGCCAACGACGCCGACGGAATCCCCGAAGACGACCTTCCACCTCGTGGGTGCCCCGCACGCCTCATCATCGGGCTTGAGCTTCTCGCTTGCCTGCGTATCCGCGACGCGCACGGTCTGTCGCTTCCGGGCGCAGCTCTCCACTCTGGAGCACGTGCTCGGCTCGAAGGTCGTCGGCATCAGCGCGCGCAGGACGAAGCGGCGCTCGGCGCGGGTGACCGTTGGCGAGGCGAACTTCGTGCTGGCGTCGGGGGTCACGCGAAGGTTCTCCGTGTCGCTCAACTCGACCGGCTCGAACCTGCTCAAGCGCTTCCGCACGCTCCCCGTGACGCTCACGGTCACGCTGGTCAGCCCCGGCCCCCCCACCGTCACCAAGCGCACGGCAAAGATCAAAGAGCCGCGCAAGCGCAATCACCACCGCTGAGTCGGGCTCCGGCGCACCATAGTGGTAGCCTTAACCCACTATGGCTTTTGTCGTCCCCCGGAGCAACGGCTCCTGGGAGATACGCGAGTCGCACCAGACGGATAGAGGGCCCCGCAGCCGCACGCTCGGGAGCTTTCGTACGCTCACAGCCGACGCGATCGAACGCGCGCAGGCGCGGGCGTCCAAGCCGCTAGGCGCAGAGGAGGTGCGGGACGCGGCGCGCCGCGCGGGAGCGCCGATCGCCCTTTCGGAGGCGGACACCGCCGCCGCGGACTTGCTCCGCGCGATTGCCGATGGCGACCGACCACGTCCTGCGCTCGAGCGTGCCCTGCGCGACGTGCTCGTGAAGGGCGGCCGCAAGGCCTCGAGCAACGCGCAAGCGGCCGCGGCTTGGATCGGCGCGAGCCCGGAGCGGCGGGGGGCAACCCTCCATGACCTGCTGCGGCTCGCCGACAGCATCCCCCGCAAGCGGCGCCGCAGTGAGCGGGAGCCGTTCCCGCGCATCGAATCGAGCCTCGCCTGAGCGCTTCGAGGCGAAAGGCCGCCAGCCGCGAGCCCGGTCTTCCCGAGAAGATCGTCGCGATTCACGAGCAGCTCACGAGCGTGAAGACGCCCCACGCATTCGGCGGCGCACTCGCGCTCGCTTACTACGCCGAGCCGCGCGCGACGATCGACATCGACCTCAACGTATTCGTCGCACCTTCCGACTACGAGACCGTCGCCAGCGCCCTCGCGGTCCTCGGCATCGACGGCCGTCCCGGCGTCGAGGCGATGGTGAGGCGCGAGGGCCAGTGCCGCCTCTGGTGGTCGCACACGCCCGTTGACGTCTACTTCGCCTACGACGCGCTGCACGACGCGATGCGACGCGCGCGTCGCCGGGAGCCCTTCGCCGACAAGACGATCCCCGTGCTCTCGCCCGAGCACCTCCTCATTTGCAAGGCGCTCTTCAACCGCCCGAAGGACTGGCTCGACATCGAGCAGATCGTCGTCGGCGTCGATGACCTCGACGGCGCCGAGGTCCGCGGCTGGCTCGACCGCATCGTCGGTCGCGACGACCCGAGGCGCAAGCGCGTCGAGCGCCTCATCGGCGGCGCGCGATGATCCGCGCGCCTGCTCGCGGATGCGCTACAAACGACCTTGAAGGCGCGACCGCGCCTGTCCATCGATAGACGGAGGGATCAATGTCCACCTACATCATGCTGTGCACGCTGACCCCAGATGGGATCCAGACGGTCAAGAACAACCCGCAGCGCATCAAGGAGGTCAACGACGAAGTGCAAAAGCTTGGCGCAAGCGTGAAGGCGCAGTGGGCCACGCTCGGCCGCTCCGACTTCGTGTCGATCGTCGAGGCGCCCGACGACGCGACGATGGCGCGCGTCTCCGTCGAGCTCGGCTCGCGCGGTACCGGGCGCTACGAGACCTTGTCCGCGATCCCCGTGGACGACTTCATTTCCTCTCTTTGAGAGTTCTCGTCGTTGGCTCGGGGGGGCGCGAGCACGCGATCGTGCGGGCGCTTGCGCGTTCTCCCCAGCGCCCCGAGCTGTTCTGTGCTCCCGGCAACGCGGGCATTGCGCGCGATGCGCGGCTGCTCGATGTCGGCGTCGAAGACGTCGGCGGAATCGTCGAGACGGTCGCGCGCGAGGGTGTCGATCTCACCGTCGTCGGTCCCGAGGCGCCGCTCGTCGCTGGCCTCGTCGACGCGCTCGCGCAGGAGGGTCACGCGGCGTTCGGCCCCACCGCTGCGGCGGCGCAGCTCGAGGGCTCGAAGGCGTTCGCGAAGCGCGCGATGGAGGAGGCCGGCGTGCCCACCGCGCGCTGGCGCGAGGCGTCCTCGCTGGAGGAGGCGATGGCGGCAGTGGGGGAGCTTTGCGTCCCATCCTCGCGCGGCGTCGTCGTCAAGGTCGACGGCTTGGCCGCGGGCAAGGGCGTCACCGTCGCGCAGGACGCCGAGGGGGCGCAGGCGGCGCTCGAGCAGATCTTCCTCGCGCAGCGCTTCGGCGAGGACGCAAGCGCCGTGGTCGAGGAGCGCCTCGAGGGCGAGGAGCTCTCGCTGCTCGCGTTGTGTGACGGCGAGCGCGCCCTCGCGATGGCCCCCGCGCGCGACTACAAGCGCGTCTTCGATGGCGACCGCGGCCCGAACACCGGCGGCATGGGCTCCTACTCGCCCGTCGCGGGGATCGACGAGGGGCGCGTCTCGGAGATCGTCGCGAGCGTGCACCAGCCGATCGTGGACCTCATGCGTGCGCGCGGCACGCCGTTCCACGGCGTCCTCTACGCCGGACTGATGCTTACGCCCGACGGCCCGCGGGTGCTCGAGTTCAACGTGCGCTTCGGCGATCCCGAGACGCAGGCTGTGCTGCCGCGCTTGCGCTCGGATCTGCTCGAGCTCCTGCTCGCCTCGGGGCACCCGGGCGGGCTCCGGAACGCGCGGCTGCAGTGGGCGCCCGAGTGGGCTGTGACGGTGGTCCTCGCGAGCGCAGGCTATCCCGCCTCGGCGTCCACGGGCGACGCGATCAAGGGCCTCGATGAGGTGCCGGCGGGGGTCGAGGTGACGCACGCAGGCACCGCGCGCACGAACGGACAGGTGCTGACGGCCGGGGGCCGCGTGCTCGGGATCACCGCGCTCGGCGCCGACGCACGCTCGGCCCGCGAGGCGGCGTATGCTGCCGCGCAGCAGGTCTCGTTCGCCGGCATGCAGCTGCGGCGCGACATCGCGGCGCGTGCATGATTCTGCGCGTTCGAACCGCGAAGATCGCTGATCGATGATGTCCATGCCGTCCACCCCAATGACCGAGACCGAGGTGCGCGCCGAGATCGAGGAGCTCGACGTCGATGCGCCGCGCGTCGGGATTCTGATGGGCGCAAAGAGCGACATGGACGCCATGCAGGCGGCGGCCGACGAGCTCTCCGAGCGCGGCATCCTCCACGAGGTCCGCGTGATGTCCGCCCACCGCGACCCGGACGCGGTCGCGGAGTACGCGTCGAACGCGCGCATGCGCGGACTGCGCGTGATCATCGCGGGCGCGGGAATCTCCGCGGCGCTCCCCGGCGCCGTCGCAGCGCGCACCGACCTGCCGGTGATCGGCGTGCCCCTCTCGGGCCGGCTCACGGCGGCGGGAGGCCTCGACTCGATCCTCTCGATCGTGCAGATGCCACCGGGCGTCCCGGTGGCGTGCGTGGGCTTGAACAACGCGCGCAACGCCGCGGTTCTCGCGGCGCAGATCCTCGGGGCATGATCACGCGCTACACGCGCGAGGAGCTCGGCCGTCTGTGGACGGACGAGTCGCGCATGGAGCACTGGCGGCAGGTCGAGGTCGCCGCGTGCGAAGAGCTGCCGGCGCTCCTCGGCGAGGAGTGGGGCCCGAGCGCGGCCGAGATCGAGGCCGTGAGGAACGCGACCTTCACCGTCGAGGCGGTGCGCGAGCGCGAGCGCGCGACGGGACACGACGTAGCCGCGTTCGTAGACGTCCTCGGCGCCTCTGCCGGCGAGGCGGGGCGCTGGATCCACTTCGGGCTCACGTCCTCGGACGTCCTCGACACGGCGCTCGCGCTGCAGCTGCGCGCCGCGGGGGCGCTGATCCTGGAGGGCGCCCGTGCGCTCGAGGCGGCACTCGTCTCCCGGCGCGCGCGAGCACGTTGACACCCTGTGCGTCGGCCGCACACATGGCGTCCACGCGGAGCCCACGACCTTTGGCGTGAAGCTCGCGAGCTTCGCCTCGGAGGCACACCGCAACGTCCGCCGTCTGCAGACGGCGTTCGAGCAGCTCGCGGTCGGCGCGATCTCCGGTCCCGTGGGCACCTACTCGGCGACGGGTCCGGAGTATGAGCTGCGCGTGCTCGGGCGTCTCGGCCTCGCTCGCGAGCCCGTCTCGACGCAGGTTGTCGCGCGCGATCGCCACGCCCAGCTACTGAGTGCGATCGCGCTCGCAGGGGCGGGCGTCGAGCGCTTCGCGACGGAGGTCCGTCACCTCCAGCGCACGGAGGTCGGCGAGGTCCAGGAGCCGTTCGGCTCCGAGCAGAAGGGCTCGAGCGCGATGCCGCACAAGCGCAACCCGATCCTCTCGGAGCAGCTTTGCGGCCTCGCGCGCGTGCTTCGTGGCAACGCGCAAGCGGCGCTCGAGGACGTGGCGCTGTGGCACGAGCGCGACATCTCGCACTCCTCCGTGGAGCGTGTGATCCTCCCGGATTCGACGATCCTGCTCGACTACATGCAGCACCGAGCGCGGACACTTGTCGACGGCTTGGTCGTGAACGCGGAGCGGATGCGCGAGAACCTCGAGCTCACCCACGGCGCGATCTTCTCGGGCGCGCTGCTGCTGGCCCTCGTCCGCAACGGCATGGGGCGCGACGAGGCGTATCGCATTGTTCAGCGCGCCACCCAGCGCGCGTGGGACGAGCGCACGCCACTGCGCGAGGTCCTTGCCGAGGAGCCGGAGATCGAGGCCGCGCGCCGCGCGACGCCGGCGAGCGGTGCCGAGCTCGACGCGATCCTCGACTACACGTACTTCACGCGTCACGCGGGCGAGATCGTCGCGCGACTCGATCATCTCGACTAGCTAGAGTCAGCGACGCGATGAGCACCGCCACCCTCGATCTTCCGCTGATGGCCTCCGGGAAGGTGCGGGAGATGTATGCGCTCCCGGACGCCACTGAGCCACGCATGCTGATGGTCGCAAGCGACCGCATCTCGACCTACGACGTCGTCCACCCGACGCCGATCCCGGACAAGGGCAAGGTGCTCACGGGGCTATCGGTCTTCTGGTTCGAGCGCACACAGCACATCGTCGCGAACCACCTCGTCTCGGCGACCGAGGACGTGCCGGAGGCGGTGCGGGGGCGGGCGCTCGTCGTACGCCGGCTGCAGATGCTGCCGGTGGAGTGCGTCGTGCGTGGCTACCTCACGGGGTCAGGCTGGAAGGACTACGCGGCGAGCGGATCTGTCTCGGGCGTTGCGCTGCCGGATGGCCTGCGCGAGTCCGAGCGCCTCGCGGAACCGATCTTCACGCCCTCGACGAAGGCGACCACGGGACACGACGAGGCGATCAGCATCGACCAGGCGGCGGAGCTGGTGGGCGACGAGCCGCTGATGAAGCGCGTCGTGGACGTGTCGCTCGCGCTCTACTCCTTCGCGGCGGACCATGCGCTCGCGAACGGCCTGATCCTCGCGGACACGAAGTTCGAGCTCGGCTTCGACGAGAGCGGTGAGCTCGTGCTCGGGGACGAGGTCCTCACACCCGACTCCTCCCGCTACTGGCCCGCGGAGGGCTACGAGCCTGGTCGCGGCCAACCGAGCTTCGACAAGCAGTACGTGCGCGACTGGGCGACCGCAAGCGGCTGGGACCGCACGCCGCCCGCGCCGGAGATCCCCGACGAGGTCGTCGCGGGGACCCGCCAACGCTACGTCGAGGCGTACGAGCGCATCGCTGGCGAGCCCTTCGGCGCGTTCCTCGAGCGCACCGGCGCGTGACGCGCGCGCGGGTGCTGATCCGCCCGAAGGCGGGCATCCTCGATCCGCAGGGCCAAGCCGTGGAGCGCGCGCTGCCGGCGCTGGGATTCGAGGGTGTGGCGCACGTGCACGTCGGGAGACTCGTCGAGCTCGACGTCCCGGACATCGCGGCGCTTGACGAGATGTGCGAGAAGCTGCTCGCGAACCCCTTGATCGAGGACTACGAGGTGCAGGTGCTCGGCGCTGCGCCCGCCGACGGCTAGGCGCCTCACCACGTGAAGTTCGGCGTCGTCCAATTCCCGGGATCGTGCGACGACCGCGACGCGATGAGCGCGGCGGCTCGCGTAGGCGAAGCGGAGGTCCTCTGGCACGCCGATCGGGATCTCCGCGGCGTCGACGCGGTGATCGTCCCCGGGGGGTTCTCGTATGGCGATTACCTGCGGGCGGGCGCGATCGCGCGCTTTGCGCCGGTGATGGAGTCCGTCATCGATTGGGCGCGTGACGGCGGCCTCGTGCTCGGCATCTGCAACGGGTTTCAGGTCCTCTGCGAGGCGCACCTGCTGCCCGGGGCGCTGCTGCCGAACGTCAATCTCCGCTTCATCTGTCGCGAAGTGCGGCTCGAGGTAGTCAACCCGGATACTCCCTTCACCGAAGCGTGGCCCGACGCGGGCCGGGCGATGGCGATCCCCGCGAAGCATTCGTGGGGCCGTTACTACGCCGATGCGAAGACGCTCTCGGGCCTCGAGGAGCGGCGGCCAGGTTGTCCTGCGCTACAAGCAGGGGCAGAACTTCAACGGCTCGCTCAACGACATCGCGGGCGTGTGCAACGAGACGCGCAACGTCTTCGGGCTGATGCCGCACCCCGAGCACGCGGTGGACGAGCTCACGGGGTCCGCGGACGGCTTGTCCGTATTCGAGTCGATGCGACGAGCGCTGACGGGCGATGACTGAGACGCTCACCTTGCCGGATGCCCGCGACGCGGTCGCGTTGGGCCTCACCGAGGAGGAGTACGCGCTGATCTGCGAGAAGCAGGGGCGCCCTCCGAACCGCGTCGAGCTCGCGATGTACTCGCTGCTCTGGAGCGAGCATTGCGCCTACAAGCACTCGCGCAAGCTGCTGCGCACGCTGCCCACCGAGGGCCCCGCCGTGGTGATGGGGCCGGGCGAGAACGCGGGGGTCCTCGACGTCGGCGGCGAAGTCGTGTGCGCGATGAAGGTCGAGTCGCACAACCACCCCTCGGCGGTCGAGCCCTTCCAGGGCGCCGCGACGGGCGTCGGGGGGATCCTGCGCGACATCTTCGCGGTCGGCGCGCGGCCGATCGCCGTCCTCGACTCGCTGCGCTTCGGCGAGCCGCGGAGCCGGCACGCGCGATACCTGCTCGACGGCGCGGTCTCGGGGATCGGCCACTACGGAAACTCGATCGGCGTGCCGACCGTCGGCGGCGAGGTCTACTTCGAGGCCGCCTACGGGCAGAGCTGCCTCGTCAACGCGATGGCGCTCGGCCTGGCACCCCGCGCGCGTCTGATGCGTAGCGCCGCGGCGGGTGTGGGCAACGCGCTCGTGCTGCTCGGGGCGCGCACGGGCCGGGACGGGATCGGCGGTGCCTCCGTGCTCGCATCCGCCGAGCTCGACGACGGCGCGCTCGCGAAGCGCCCGAGCGTCCAGGTCGGCGACCCCTTCGAGGAGAAGAAGCTGCTCGAGTGCTCGCTCGAGCTCCTCGACGCGGGGCTGCTCGTCTCGCTCCAGGACCTTGGCGCCGCGGGCTTGACCTCGGCGGCCGCGGAGATGGCCTCCAAGGGCGGCGTCGGCGTCGACATCGACGTCGCGAGGGTGCCGCTGCGCGAGCCCGGCATGGAGCCGTTCGAGATCATGGTCTCGGAGTCCCAGGAGCGGATGCTGTGCGTCGTCGAGCCCGAGAGCATCGATGCCGTGATGGCGGCGTGCGCGAAGTGGGAGGTGGGCGGCAGCGTGATCGGCGCGGTGACGGCCAGCGGGCAGATCCGCGTCGTGAGCGGCGAGGAGACGGTCGGCGAGATGCCGGTTCACGCCCTCGTTGACGAGTGCCCTCTCTACGACCTCGACCCCGCGCGACCAACCGAGCCCCTCTATCCGCCGCCTCCGGCGGCCCTCGCCCGCGATTGCTCGCCCGCGCAGGCGCTCAGCGCGTTGCTCGCGTCGGCGAACCTCGCCTCGCGGCGGCCGCTCTTCGAGCAGTACGACGCGCTCGTGCAGTCGCGCACGGTCAGGCGCCCCGGCGAAGCGGACGCGGCGGTCCTGACGATCGCGGAGGACCTGCCAGAGGGCGAGGACCCGCTTCCCGCGCTCGCGGTATCGATCGATTGCAACGGCAGGCGCGTGGCGGCGGACCCCTACTGGGGCACGGTCGAGGCGGTGCTCGAGTGCGCGGCGAACCTCGCGTGCACGGGCGCGGAGGTGCTCGGCGTCACGAACAACCTCAACTTCGGCAATCCGACGAAGCCACACATCGCGTGGCAGCTGACCGAATCCGTGCGGGGGCTTGGCGACGCCTGCCGCGCGCTGCGGGCGCCGATCGTCGGCGGGAACGTCTCGCTCTACAACGAGGGGCCGACGGGGCCGATCTATCCGACGCCCGTGATCGGGATGCTCGGACGTTTGCCGGACGCCCGCCGCGCCGCGGGTATCGCGTTCGCGCAGGAGGGGCACGAGGTCGCGATCGCGGGCTCCTTCGCGCCGCGCCTCGCGGCCTCCGAGCTGCACAAGCTCCAGGGCCACGCGCTCCCCGACGTGCTCGCGCCGGTGGACCTGGATGGGGCGCGCGCAACACACGAGCGTGTGCGGGAGGCGGTCCGGGCGGGCATGCTCGCGAGCGCGCACGACATCGCCGAGGGCGGTCTCGCGGTCGCGCTCGCCGAGTGCTGCATCGCATCGGGGCTCGGTTCGCGCATCAAGCTCCCGCGCGCGGCGGCCTTCGAGAGCCTCTTCGGCGAGGGGCCGGGGGGATTCGTGGTGAGCGGCGCCGCGGACGACCTCAGCAGGCTCGGAGAACGGATGCCGCTACAGGTCGTTGGCACGGTCGGTGGCGAGGTCCTCTCGATCCGGGGGAACTCAGCGGCCGGCGAAGAGCCGGGCTCACCGGCGCTCGAGCTCACGATTCCAGAGCTCCGCGACGCCCACGAGGCGCTCGCCGCGCTCTTTCCGTGATGGCGAATCGCGGTGTACGCGAGGAGACGGCCAAGGCCGCTCGCGGGGCCTCGCGCGCCGTGGTCCCGGGCTGCTAGCGTGAACGCTGCGATGCCCGATCGAGGAGCTTCCTCGCCGGAGGGCCGGACGGAGCCGGCGGGGAACGCAAAAACTGACCTGCTCGTGGCGCCGAGGGAGCGCCCGGCGGCGCAGCACATTGAGCGTGCCTGCGATGACAGTCCACGCGAGGAATGTGGCGTCTTTGGTCTCTACGCGCCCGGCCACGACGCCTCGCGCCTCTCCTTCTACGCGCTCTACGCGCTGCAGCACCGCGGCCAGGAGTCGGCGGGGATCGCCGCCGCCGACCGTGATGGCCACATCATCACGCGCCGCGAGCTCGGACTGGTCAGCCAGGTCTTCACCGAGAACGACCTGCGCACGCTCGCGGGCGAGCTCGCCATTGGCCATGTGCGCTACTCCACGACCGGCTCCAACGCGTGGGAGAACTCCCAGCCCGTACACCGCTCTCAAGGGACGGACGGCTCGCGGCGCGAGGTTGCGCTCGCGCACAACGGCAACCTGATCAATGCGGTCGAGCTCCACGAGGAGCTCGTGCGACGAGGCGTCACGTTCGGCGCGACCTCGGACTCGGAGATCATCGCGGCGCTGATCGCGACGCATCCCGCGAGCGAGCTCGAGGATGCGATCGCAGAGGTCCTCCCGCGGCTGCGCGGCGCCTTCTCGATCGTTGCGATGACGAAGGATCGAGTGGTTGCGTTTCGCGATCCTCACGGCATTCGGCCGCTCGCGCTCGGCGTGCTCGGCGAGGAGGGTCGGGAGGAGCCGCTGCGCTACTGCGTAGCGAGCGAGTCGTGCGCGTTCGACATCATCGGCGCCACCTACCTGAGGGACGTCGAGCCGGGAGAGGTCGTGACGCTCGACGAGCGCGGCGTCAGCTCGCGGCGCGCGACCCCCCCCGCGCGCTCCGCGTTCTGTGTCTTCGAGTACATCTACTTCGCGCGACCGGATTCCCGGATGAACGGTCAGGCACTGCAGGTGGCACGCGGACGCATGGGCGAAATCCTCTGGCGCGAGGCGCCTGTGGAGGCCGACCTCGTGATCGCCGTGCCCGATTCCGGCAATGCCGCGGCGCGCGGCCTTGCCCGTGCGGCGGAGTTGCCTCAGGACGACGGCTTCGTCAAGAACCGCTATGTCGCGCGGACGTTCATCGAGCCGGGGCAGGAGTTGCGCAAGCACGGACTGCGCCTCAAGTTCAATCCGCTTCCTGAGGTGATCGAGGGCAGGCGGCTCGTGGTCGTGGACGACTCGATCGTTCGTGGCAACACGACGTCGCAGATCGTGCGGATGCTGCGCGAGGCAGGCGCGCGCGAGATCCACCTGCGCATCTCCGCTCCTCCGATCCAGCATCCGTGCCACTACGGCATCGACATGTCCACGCGCGAGGAGATGATCGCGCACGGCCGCAGCGTGGAGCAGATCGCAGCGCAGCTCGGCTGCGACTCACTCCACTACCTCTCACTCGAGGGCGTCTACGAGGCGGTTGGCGTCACGCCCGACACCCACTGCGACGCGTGCTTCTCGGGCAACTATCCGCTCGAGGGCTCGGCCGAGGCGAACGGGAAGTATGCGCTCGAGCGCGACTCCGGCGAGGCGCAGGAGCCCGCAGGCGATCAGTACCGGTCGTCGCGCGCGCCCGTCGCGTCGTTGTAGCGGTTGTTGTAGGGGCGGTGCGAGATCAGGCCCTCGCGGCGCTGCGCCGTAACCGCGCCCGCCAGCGCGAGCATGATGATCGTGAAGATGAGTAGTTGCGTGAACATCGTGTCTCCCAGTCTGCGAGTCGTCGGGGCGCGGCTCTGTGAGGTGTGTCACAGCGCCGGGGCGCAGATAGTCTTTTTGGCCTGATGGCCGCCTCGCCAGTACCGATTGCCGTCCTGGTGTCGGGTACCGGCACGAACCTCCAGGCGCTGCTTGATACCGTCCATGGCCACGAGGCGCAGATCGTCGCGGTCGCGTCGAGCTCCGCTCGACGCGCTGGCGCTCGAGCGCGCGCGGGCTCGCGGCGTGCCGACGGCGGTCTTCTCGCGAGCGGACTACGTGGATCGCGCCGCGCGAGACTCCGCGCTGGGTGACTGGCTCGCCGAGCGCGGGACGCGCGTCGTCGTCCTCGCGGGGTTCATGGAGCTCCTCGGCGACCGCTTTCTCGACCGCTTTCCGGGCGCGGTCATCAACGTCCACCCGTCGCTGCTCCCCGCGTTCCCCGGCCTGCGCGCGATCGAGCAGGCGCTCGAATATGGGGTGAAGGTCTTCGGCGTGACGGTGCACTTCGTCGACGCGGGCGTGGACAGCGGGCCGGTGATCCTCCAGCGCGCGGTCGAGCTGCCCGAGGCGCGTGATCCCGCCGAGGTGCTCGCTGCGCTGCGCCCGCTCGAGCACGCGATGCTGCCCGAGGCGGTGCGGCGCTTCGCGCGGGGGGAGCTCGCGCTCGACGCCCAGAACCCAAGGAGGGTCGTGGTGGCGGATAGGCTCTCGGTGTGAGCATCGACTACGAGACGAGCACGGCAAGCGGAGGTCTCGAGCAGGCTGATCCGGGCGCGGTCCGGGTTCGGCGCGCACTGCTTTCGGTCTCCGACAAGGAGCGAATCGTGGAGCTCGCTCACGGCCTGCGCGAGCTCGGCATCGAGATCGTCTCCACGGGCGGTACGGCGCGCGCGCTCGCCGACGCGGGCGTCGAGCTGCAGCGAATCGAGGAGTTCACGGGCTTCCCGGAGATCATGGACGGGCGCGTCAAGACGCTCCATCCCCGCCTCTACGGAGGCCTGCTCGCACGGCGTGACCAACCCGAGCACGTGCGCGCCGCGGAGGAGCAGGGGATCGCGCAGGTGGACCTCGTGTGCGTGAACCTCTATCCCTTCGAGCGCACCGTCGCGCGAGCTGACGTGGACGCGGAGGAGGCGATCGAGAACATCGACATCGGTGGGCCGACGATGATTCGCGCGGCGGCGAAGAACCACCCCTTCGTCGCGGTGCTCGTCTCGCCCGCCGACTACGAGCCCGTGCTCGAGGAGCTTCGCTCCTCGGACGGCATGCTCTCGCTCGCCACGCGCGAGCGGCTCGCGGCAGCGGCCTTCGCGTACACCGCCCGCTACGACGCGGCGATCTCGCGGTGGTTCGCGCCGCGCGTCCACGAGGGCTTCCCGCCGACATGGGCAAGCTCCTACGAGAAGGTGATGGATCTGCGCTATGGCGAGAACCCGCACCAGCAGGCGGCGTTCTACGCCGAAGTCGGAGCACCGACACATCTGCTGGAGGGGGTCTCCCAGCTTCACGGCAAGGAGCTCTCGTGCAACAACCTGCTCGACCTGAGCGCGGCGCGCGAACTCGTCGAGGAGCTCGCCTTCCCACTGAGCGGCGAGCCGGCTGACGGCGCCGCTGCGGTTGCGATCATCAAGCACAACAACCCGTGTGGTTGCGCGTTGGCGGACAGCGGCAAGGAGGCCTACGAGCGCGCCTTCGCGTGCGACCCGCTGAGCGCCTACGGCGGCGTCATTGCGACCAGCCGGCGTGTCGACGCACCGTTCGCGGAGTCGCTCTCGAAGCAGTTCGTCGAGGTGCTTCTCGCTCCCGTCTTCGACGCCGACGCGCTCGAGATCCTCGAGCAGAAGAAGAACGTGCGCCTGCTCGAGCTGCCCGACTGGAGGCGCCCTGCGGCCCGGGATGGTCGAGAAGCCCGTGCTCGGTGGCGTGATCTCGCAGACGCGCGACGCTGTCACCGAGACTCGCGAGCAGATGCGCGTGGTGACGGAGCGAGTGCCAAGCGAGGAGGAGTGGCGCGATCTGCTGTTCGCGTGGGTGGTGTGCATGCAGGTGACCTCGAACGCGATCGTGATCGCGCGCGAGAACGCGACGGTTGGGATCGGCGCCGGCCAGATGAGCCGCGTGGACTCGGTGCGGATCGCGGTCGAGAAGGCGCGCGACGCGCAACCCGAGCGACTCGCGGGGTCCTCGCTCGCCTCCGATGCGTTCTTCCCCTTCGCCGACGGCCCACAACTCGCCGCCGAGGCGGGCGTGCGCGCGATCATCCAGCCCGGTGGCTCCGTACGCGACGAGGATGTCATCACCGCCGCAAACGCCGCGGGAATCGCGATGGTCTTCACCGGCGTGCGGCACTTCCGCCACTGAGCGCCGGCGGAATTGCGCGCGGCTGACGTTTGACCTGCGCCGCAGTGGGGAAAAAGCCCAGGGCATGCGCGCGTGTCCAGAGGAAGTGGCGGACGACGACAGTGTGGCAACCCGTACGTCCAGCACGTACAAGCCGTCCGCCACCGCGCGCGCTGCACGTCTGCTGGCGTTCGCGGGCCTCGCGGCATTCGTGCTCGGCCTCCCCGCCGGCGCGTGTGCGACCCCGCCGAGCGAATTCAACCCCGTCGTCGAGGCGCAGAACTACTCGATCACACTCGAGCGCCAGCGGCTCTACGACGCCACGGAATACCAGGCCGAGCTCACCGAACAGAGCCTCCTGAACGCCACCGAAGCGACCGTCGAACAGGCCGCGGACCCCGAACGCCTCTTCAGTGACGACCTCTGCTGGAACGGGGGCAACGGCTGCGCCGGCGACGTGCGCCTCTACCACTGGGCGAGCAACGGCGATGGGATCGTGCGGCACGTCCTCTTCACCGCGCGCGACGGCGCGACGATCTCGGGCCGCGTGTGGGCGACGGTCTCAGGGCCGCCGGTTCGTCCCGGCGTCGTCATCACGGATGGCTCCGTGCAGGCCGACGAACAGATGTATTGGTACGCCGCGCAGGCGCTCGCGAAGGCGGGCTATGTCGTGTTCACGTTCGACCCGCAGGGGCAGGGGCAAAGCGACACCCCCGGCCAGGCTCCGGACGAGAACGAGGGCGTGCCCGCACAGACCGACGGGAGGCCGTTCTACGACGGCACGGAGGACGCACTCGACTTCTTCCTCTCCACGCCCCAACGCCGCTACGAGCCGGCGCCGAGCTGCGAAACGGGCACGAGCCACGCCGCAAAGCAGGACGAACGTGTCTCCAAGGGGCTGGACGCGCCGTACAACCCCTACTGGGAACTGCTCAACCGCTCGGAGATCGGCCTCGCGGGGCACTCCTACGGCGCTGTCGGCGTCTCCTACATCGCCCAGTGGGACCCGCGTGTGAAGGCCGTCGTGGCATGGGACAACCTCGGCCCGCCCTCCTCCGAAGGAGCCGAAGTTCCAGGCGGCACGCCGGGATCGACGATGACCATCGGCGAGCGCCCGTGCCCCGCCGATCCCGCGGATCGCACGAGCGTGCCGATCACCAAGCCGGGGCTCGGGATGTCGGCGGACTATGGCCTGCCGCCGACGCCCAACACCTCGCTGCCCAACCCACTCGGGAAGTCGCAGGAGTCGCTGCGTTACACACAGGCGGGCGTCGACACGGGTGAGATCGTCATCCGCGGCGGGTCCCACCTCGACTTCAGCTTCATCCCCAACCAGGCCTTCGGGGCCTCGTTGCGCGGCGCTGACGAGATCGCGTGGTACACGACCGCGTGGTTCGACAAGTACGTCAAGCACGAAGCGAACGCGGACGAGCGGCTGCTGACCGATCGCTGGCGCGAAGATCCGATCGAGGCGGAAGTGGATTCCAATCACGACGGGAACGCGTTCTCGTTCTATTACGACTCGCGGCTCGACATACACCTGGCGAATGGACAGGTATGGGACTGCGAGGACCTGCGCGACGGCTGCCCGGGCATGGTGAAGAACGACGGCTTCCCGGGGATCTACTCGTACTTCGCGCTCGACACAAGCCCCGACGGCAAGACGGGTCCGGGCGCGCATCTGGCGGCCGGGAGTCTCGAAAGCCTGCGCTAGCCGGGCGTTCCGGCGCTCGGCGCCTGCGCGCCGCCTGGGCCGCTTTCGCGTGGCGGGCCTTCGCCTTCGCCGTTCGCGCCGTTGGCGGGCGGCGGTGCTCCGCTCGGATTGCTCTGCTGCCGCCCTTCGGGCGTGCCCTGTTCGGGGCTCGGTTGGGGTGCGGCTTGAACCGGCGTGGGTGTGCGGCGTGCTCGTGCTGTGGCGGCGTCGAATGCGAGGTTTCATGGAGCTGGTCGCGCGCGGTCTTCAGCGCCGCGAGCACCGTGGAGCGCTGGTTGTCGATTCGCATCCGCGCGTTCAGTACCGGCACCGCAGCGCTCGGGTCGTGCTCGGCCTGGAGGGCACGGCCAAGGTCGTAGAGCGCGTACGCGTAGGTGAGGCAGGCTTCGCTGCTCGGTTCTTCGCAATGGGCGGTCGACACCGCGCTCGCGCTGAGCGCCGCGCGCAGGTCGGCGGCCGCGGCCGCATAGCGGCCTTCGGCGAGTAGCTCGTGGCCTTCGCTCTGCAACCGCGATGCGGCGCTCGCGCCCTCTCCGGAGGAGCCGGCGGGCCTCGCGGCGTTGGCGCTCGCCGCGGACCTTTCGGTGGCATCAGGGCTCGCGCCGAGGTGACCTGCGCGATGTGGGAGCGACGCGGGCGCGGCGCTGGTGCCGTAGACGCCCTTGAGCAACGCGGGTTTGACGCGGGCGGACAGCTGTGCGGCGGCGCCGTGCCGGCGAGGAGCACCGCCGCCAGTCAGCGCTGCCGCGAACAGCGCGAGCACGACCACCGCCGGAGCGCCGAGCAACATCCACCTACGCGGCCCCCGTCCCCACGGGAGCGGTCGCTCGCGCAAATGACGAAGCCAGGGGAGCTTGCGGCCGCTCAGTTGCGTTGCCCCGGCGCCGAGCTGGCGGCTCGCGAGGCTCGCGAGCGAGGCGAGGGCGGCGCGAGCAGCCCGTGCCGCATTGCTGGCGCGCTGGCCACCGGCCGCCCACCAGCCCGCGATGACCTCGGATCGCCGCGGCGGCTCGGGCGCCTCCGGCGCGGTGAGCCACGGGTCTTCCAGCTGCACGCCGACAGGGACCGAGCGCGCCCCCGGTTGGGCTCGTTCTACGTGCCTGATCGGCAGACCCGCGATCTCGAGCTCGTAGCAGAGCACCGCGGGGTTGTCGATCCCGCGCTCGCGCAGATCCCTGAAGCTAACCGGGTCGCCACCGGCGGCGCGGAGTATCGCGAGCAGGCGCGCCTGCTCCTCGTCGAGCGGGCGAACGGGCACAGGCGTGTCTTCGAAGCCCTCTGAGTTGATGCTCATGACCTAAGTAGTAGTACCCGCGCTCTCCACGCGCAAGCGGTAATCACGAAGGCGACACACGCGTGTGATACACCTGCTCGCTCCGCGCGAGCTGAGACTCTGCCGCGCCGCGCTAGCGGTGGCCGGCCGCGAGCGCTTGCTCGTCGCTCATGGCGGTAAGCAGCGTGAGCTCGTGCCTGAGTTCTGCGACGAGCCGGGACCCGAGAAGCCGGTGCTCCACGAGGCGCAAGCACTCGCGGTAGTGGTCTATGCGACGGGCTGCATGCTTCGCCGTGCGGGGGTGAAGCCGAAGCTCGCGCGCCTTGGAGACCTTGTCGGCCGCGAGCACCATCAGCGCGCCATCGCCCCCGTTCGCGGCACGCTCGCGGAGGGCCGCCTTGCGCGGCTCGTAGCGCTCGATCGCCGGGTCCTCACTGACGGCGAGCACCATCGCAGCTATGCGCGGGCCGAAACGCGCATCAAGCTCATGGGCGCTCACATTGGTCTTCTCGATCACGTCGTGAAGGACACCCACGGCGATCACATCGTCAGCAGCGCCGGCTCGGTGCAGCAGCGTCGCCACCTCGAGCGGGTGCTCGATGAACGGCGCACTGTCCGACTTGCGCAGCTGGCCGTCGTGGACCTGCCGCGCGTAGGCGACGGCCTCCCTGGTGCGCGGCAACTCCTCGATGAAGCCCGGCGTGCTGGGGTGCCCAAGCACTGAGGCGAATGTAATCACTTTGTCAACCTCCTCGCCACCCGTGCGGATCGCGGTGCGCGGGCCGCACGCCCGGCAGGCGTCGCGATCAGAGCTGGACCTCGGTGTCGGGGTCTCCGCCCAAACGGTCGCCGTCGTCGAGCTGCGCGATGGCCACCATGTCCTGGTCGGAGAGCGTGAAGTCGAAGATCTCGATGTTCTCCTCCATGCGCTCCCGACGGGTCGACTTCGGAACGGTGACGTTGCCGAGCTGCATATGCCAGCGCAGCACGACCTGCGCCGCAGTCCGTTCGTGCGCGTGCGCGAGGCGAGTGATCACGGGATCGCCGAGGTCGCCGCCCTTGCCCAGCGGCCGCCACGCCTCGGTCGCGATCCCATGCGCCTCGTGCCAGGCGCGCAGGGCAGGTTGGGAGAATCGGGGATGCAGCTCGACCTGGTTGACCGACGGCCATTCTCCCGTTTCCGCGGCCAGCCACTCGATCTGCGCCTCGGTGAAGTTCGAGACGCCGATCGAGCGCACGAGACCCTCGTCGCGAAGACGGATGAAGCCTTTCCAGCTCTCGACATAGAGGCCGCGACTGGGGATCGGCCAGTGGATGAGGTAGAGGTCGACGTAGTCGAGCGCGAGCCGCTTGCGGCTCTCCTCGAATCCGGAGAGGGTGCGCTCATAGCCGTGGTCGGAGCCGCGCAGCTTCGTGGTGACGAACGCCTCCTCGCGCGGAAGGTCCGTGGCGGCGATCGCTCGCCCCACTCCGACCTCGTTCCCGTACTGCGCGGCGGTGTCGACCAGGCGGTACCCGAGCGTGAACGCCTCGGTGACGGCGTCGAAGACTTCCGCGTCGTCCATCGGCCACGTCCCCAGGCCGAGCTGCGGCATCGCGACTCGGTCGCGAAGGAGCTTCCGCGGCGCGCGCTCGAGCGTGCGGCTCGCCATCGCACGACCATAGCGAAGGCTGGCGTGCGCTTCGCGGCTACGTTTGTCGGCGACAGTGCGCTGGCCGGCCGGCCTGGGGACCGTGCAAACGCGCTCGAGCGGACAGCGCACCTAACGGGCGTATCCGAGCAGGCGCGTCGTGACGCCTTCGATCGTCTGCTCGCCGTATTCCATCGACGGGTCGCCACTCGTCATGACCGCGACGGCGAAGACGACGTGCCGCCGCTCCAGACGCGCAACCTGATTCACGAGGCCTTCGCTCCGCGGTAGCCACCCGCCCTTGAAGAACACCTGAAAGGCCGGCCGTGCGACGGCCGGGACGCCCCAGCTCTCGCTGGGTTCGATCGTCGAGAGCAACCACCGTGCATAGCCGACGAAGCGGCGCGGCATCAGCGAGTCGAGGCGGAAGAAGAAGCGCGCGAGGTCGGCGGCGGAAACCTCGGTGAACGCCCACCAGCCCGCGGCCGGCTCGTAGTCGCGCATATGAGCGTCCCGCGCCACGCGATCGAGCGCCTCCTGGCCAACGACCGCGAGCACCGCCGAGGCAGCGTTGTTGTCCGAGGAGTGGATCATCGGGTAGAGCAGTGCTTCGCTTGCGCGGTCGATCGCGCGCTCGTGTCGCGCGAGCATCCGCAGGTAGGCAACGAGCAGCATCGCCTTCACGGTGCTCGCAGAATGAAAGCGTCGATCCGCGTCCACCCCGGCCAGCCGGCCACGATCGTCCACGACGGCAAACGCATCGCTGCCCGTTCGTTCGGAGAGGTAGTGCGCGGCGGCGAGCACATGGCTTGAGGACGGGTAGCTACGGCGGATGTGCGAGCTCGCATTCCTGTGTCCATTGCGCAGCGTCGCGGGCGCCTTAGGTGACGCGAGCTTCTGCGCGGCGGCGAACGACGCCGGGGCGCTCGCTGCGCTCGCCAGACAAACCAGCGCACCCACCGTCACGACCGCCGACCGTGTCATCGATGCGCAGTATGCCTGCGCCGCCGCTCGCCGACACGCTCACGGTCCTGCTCACGCCAAGCTTCCCGCGTCAATCGGCGCCGGACTCCGCGACCTTGCACGCGAGCAGGCCTTTTGCCCGGAGGGCGGAGCCGCCCGGTACGCCTGCGGCGAGGTCGACGATCGGCTTCGCCGCGAGTCCGGTTACCGCGGTGCTGCCGATGTGCTGTACGTCGATGGCGAGATGACCGAGTGCCGCGCGCAGCTTGTCGGCGGTCTTTTCAGCGTCTCGGATCCATTGATGGTCGTACGGGACGACCGCGATCCGCTCATTCAGGCCCTCGTTCCTGACGCCATTCACGACGCCATTGTCGCGCTCGGACCGGGTGAGCGGCGCCGCATTGCTCTAGGAGAGCCGCGGTGGGAGCTTGGCGGCCTCTGCGAACGCTTGCAGCCCTGCCGGCCAGCCACCAGGCGAGCCGACGGCGTCGCGCATGCCCTCCCAGCCCTCGCCGTGGCGGTCGAGATTGCGGTGCTCGAACTCAACAACAGTCCGGTCTGGTGCCTGCTCGACGAAGCGCACTTCGATCTCACTCGTCTTCGCCGGGTCGGGCTCGAGCTGCCACTGCATATTGATGTCCCAACTGATCACGAGCCGGTGCGGCGGCTCGTATGCGAGCACGCGCGCCCAGGGGCACTCGCTGCCGTCCGCGCCACGGTCGTAGACATGGCCGCCAACCCTCGGCTCGAAGACCATCTCCGCGAGCTCGGCCTTCAGGATGTGGTGATCGGGATCCCACCAACTTCCGATCTCCGCCGTGAACACCCGAAACGCGCGCTCGATCGGCGCATGTACCTCGAGCGAGACTCGCACCGCCGTGTCCGCTGCCTGAAGGCTCATTGCGTCTCTCCTTTCTCGACTGAGTACTTGAACGCTTGGAGCGATCGACTCCAAAACTGCTCGAGGTAGGCGCGCAGGGCGCCGACCCCTTCTGGGTCAAGCTGGTAGATGCGGCGGTTGCCCACAGGCCGGTCTGCAACCAGTCCCGCGTCCTTCAGCACCTTGAGGTGCTGGGAGACAGCGGGCCGGCTAACCGGCAGCTCTCCCGCCAGCTCGCCCACGGCACGGGGACGGTCGGCGAGACGCTCGAAAATCGCGCGCCTCGTTGGATCGCGGTTGTCTGTGGCACCGACCAGTAAGTTGAAGCACCCATCGGCACTACTAGGAGGTACCTTATGACATGTCGCGTGCGTCACGTCCATGCCTGCGCGTCTTTTCTTGCTGCCGTCGTAGGGCTAGCGGGACCATTTCTGCTAACCGGTCAAGCTGCGACGGCATCAGCCGCGCCGCTGGGCCTTTCCACGATGAGCGGTTTTCAATGGCCAGCCGGTACGACAGGGCTAATCGATGTCCAGCAGCCCCTCATCTTCTACCGGCCAGCGGCCAACACCACGTGGTCCGAGACGACAATCCTTGAAAACGGTAGCGGCGAAGTAGCCACGAGCAACGTCAGCCTCGCGGCCGAGAAAATCGAATCCGGAGGGATGCTGCGTGCGCTACTCGCCTGGCGCGTGACCGGCAGCGGCACTTCGTCAGCCTCGCTGACACGAGGCGACACCTGCGAAACGCACTCGTCCTACTCGCGGTGCTTCACGACTGTGAACGTGCCTGCCGGAGGCTCTGAAATCATCAGGATTGGACTCGACCGTAGCCTCCATTCGGCGAATGGCAACTACTGGTGGGACGCGTCGCTGCACTCAGGCGGCAAGCAGACGAATGTCGGCCTGATCCAGATCCCCGGCGGATCCACCACGGTGGATGGCGTAACGAAGGTCCTCGACCAGACGGTCTACACGGGTCCGCCCGCGTCGTCGGCGGCGCAAATCCCACAATCCACGGTTGCGTGGTTCTCACCGTGGGAGGGCGAAGAAGGCGTTGGCGGCGAAATCTACGCGGCGTACGGGGAAAGCTCGACCGCCGCGGGCTCGTGGGGAGCTACTTTCACGGCTCTCAATTTGGGCGGGGAGGTTACGGCCGTCATCGTGAAGGCACCCACTGAATGACGTAATCGGTCGACCGGCGGCATGCGGGGTGCGTGCCGCCGGTCCCAGACGTCCCGGTAGCACGTCACGACCGCTTCTGCTAGACCGTTTCGGGCGGGGCCGCATTTGCGGCTGTTCCCGGACGTTGGGTGTGCCCAGGGTGGCCCCAGCACGGTCATCCGGTCCGGTCGTGGAGCGGGGCGGAGCGGTGGTCGAACGCGGGTTCGACTCCCACCGCCTCCACTTCTCGCCAGGGTCGTCGGGCGTGGTCGTCGGGCGCAGCTCAGGCCAGCCCGCCGCCACCGCCGGTCACCAGATGCGCGTGGTAGTCCTTCACTGCTCCGTGGTTCACCTGAATCGTGCCCTCGACGGTATGCGTGGCCGTCCAATGGCCGGTGACGTGGACGAACTCGCGGATCTGGTTGCGGCCTTCCCACCAGAATTCGGCGTTCCGAACGAAGGTGTGGTCGAAGTAGCGCGTGAACAGCGTCGAGCGCCCTTCGACCTCGCCAATGGAGAAGCCGCGGATGTGTGGCGAGTCGAGGGTCGAGTACTGAAAGTGGATCGTCACGTTCGCGTTGTGGGTGAGCGCGCCCGTGTAGAAGCCGGGCGTGGGAGTGATCGCCGCAGACGCCGTGGGCGCCGAGAGCAGCGCGGGGGCGAACGCAACGACGAGCGCGGCGAGGAGTGTCAGGCGTGCGGGACGGGTGCGAGTGAACATGGTGCTCCTTGCGGTTGCGGCGAGCCGAAGCCGGGTCTCGATCCGGCCCGATGCGGATCTATCGGCCACTCGCATCGCTGACCTGAGTGAAGCGAGCGCCATGTCCGCAACAAGCCGGCCGCGGCTCGCCGGTTCGACGGCCATCCGAAATCGTCCCGAACGCGAGCGTAATAGACGATGAAACGCGCCCGTCAGCAGCCCACACCGGAAGGACGCCAGCACGAGCACCGTGAGAACGCCGATGGTCGCGAACAGCAGGGCCAGCGTGCCTCGAACCATGCGCGGCCTGGGACTCGAACCCAGCCCGCCGGATTAAAAGTCCGGTGCTCTACCCGATGAGCTAGCCGCGCCCGCCCAGTCTGCCATAGCGCCGGCGGCTGCCAGCGATCAGCGCGCGGCGGTCGACTGAGCAGCCTTGTCCGCGGCGTCGCCGTCCGCGGATTCCCTGGCGTCGGGATGTTCGCTGGCGGCGATCGCGAGCATCTCCTCGATGCTCGCAAGCTTCACGCGCGGGCGACCGTGTGGCTCGCCAAGGGTGCGCTCGTGATGGTCGATCTGGCGCCAGCCCGCGTACGTGACGAGGTTGGGCTTGCGCTCGCGGAGCATCAGCTCGAGGTCGGCTGGGTCGGGCGTGGAGGGCTCGGGAAGGCGATCGGCGGCGAGGTCCTCGAGCACCGCATCCACGGTCTCCTGCGCGTCCTTCTTGTTCGTGCCGATGATGCCGGTCGGTCCTCGCTTGATCCAGCCAACGACGTACTCGCCGGGCCGGTGCGAGCCGTCCTCCGCGATCACCCGCCCGCGCTCGTTGGGGATCACGCAGCGGTGCTCGTCGAAGGGCACTTCCGGCAGCGGAACGCCGCGGTAGCCGATCGCGCGCATCACGAGCTCGGCAGGCAGTACCTCCTGCTCGTCCGTCGCCCTCGCGCGCAGCGCGCCCGACTCGTCGGCGCTCAGCTCGTTGCGGACGAGCACCACATCGCGCACACCGTGCTCATCGCCGCGCAGCTCGACGGGCGAAAGCAGGAAGCGCAGAACGATGCGCCTGGCCTTACTAGGCGGGCGCTCCGCGTATTCGCGCAAGGTCTTCACGTTGCGCTCCGCCGTCTTGCTCATGTTTGGATCGTCCACCGCGAGCGCGCGCTCGAGCTCGTCGGGGTCGACGACGACATCGACGTCCTCGAGGTCCCGGAGCTCGCGCAGCTCGGGGTTCGTGAATGCCGCCTGCGCGGGGCCGCGGCGGCCCACGACGACGACCTCCCGGATGCTGCTGTGCTCGAGCACTTCGAGCGCATGGTCGGCGGTATCGGTCTTGGAGAGCTCGCTGTGAGAGAGCATGAGCATGCGCGCGACATCGAGCGCGACGTTGCCGTTGCCGATCACCGCGGCGCGCTCCCCCGAGAGGTCGAACTCGAGGTCGCGATACTCCGGATGCGCGTTGTACCAGCCGACGAAGTCAGTGGCAGCCCAGCTACCCGGCAGGTCTTCGCCGGGGATGCCGAGCGGCCGGTCCGTGAGCGATCCCGTCGCGTAGATGATCGCGTGGTAATGCTCCGCGAGCTCGGCGCGCGAGATGTCGCTGCCGAGCTCGACGTCGCCGAAGTAGCGAAAGCGCGGATGTTCGGCGGTCTTCTCGTAGATACGCGTCACGGACTTGATCTTCGGGTGGTCGGGGGCGACGCCCGAGCGCACGAGGCCCCACGGAGTCGGGAGGCGCTCGAACATGTCCACCTCGATGAGGCCCGAGGAGTCCGCGAGCAGGTGGCCGGCGGCATAGAAGCCCGCCGGTCCGGAGCCGATGACGGCGACACGCGTCGGGGATGAGTTGCTCATGAGGATTTGTGGGTGCGAGAAGATGGGCGCGGCCCGACTCGAACGGGCGACCCCCTCGGTGTAAGCGAGGTGCTCTGGCCAGCTGAGCTACGCGCCCTCATAGAGCAAGAGGGTAGGGCTCGGGGGCTTTCGCTCAGGGCCAAAGGCTATCGGCAGCTCCGCTCGCGCCAGCGGGAGCGCCTGCCCGAGCAGCCTGTAAAGCTTGCGCGATGGTGAGTTCTCGCGCCCCAGCTCCGCCGCGCTCCGCGTCCTTGGCATGGCGTTGACCGGAGCCCGCAGGTGGATCGGCGAGCGCTGGCAACTCGTCGCCATCGCGATCCTGGGCCTCGTTGTCCTCGTCCTCGTCGTCGCTCAACTCGTGCTGCCCGGCGTTGCGGAAGACCGTGTACGCGAACGCGTGGGCCGCTACGGCACCGTCCAGCACGTGCACGTCCATGCGGTTCCCGCGATCGCGCTCCTCTGGGGTGATGCGCAGGAAATCACCGTCAGCGCGGGCGCGATGCAGATAGCGGCGCGCGAGCTCGCCGACCTGGAGCGCCAGCTCGCGGGAGTCGACAAGGCGGAACTGAGCACGCCTGCGATGGACCTTGGTCTCTCCACGGTGCCCGCGATCCGGGTTTCGCTCGAACGCGTCTATCTGCGCAAGCGTGACAACGTGCTTGCTGCGCAAGCGACCGTGTCGCCCGCGGCGCTCCGCGCGCTGGTGCCCCCGGGCTTCACGATCGGGCGACTCGAAGCGAACGGCGGTCAGCCGGAAGCCGCTGTCTCGGGCGAATTCCTGGGCGTGTCCGTCTCGGGGCGAGCGGTCGTGAGCGCGAACGACGGGAAGATCGTCGTGGAACCCGCAGGGCTGCCGTTCGCGGGCTTCGCCTCGATCACTCTCTTCTCAGATCCCCGCATCTACGTGGAGGACGTGAGCGCGACGCAGGAGGGCGAAGCGTTGCGCATCAGCATTCGCGCTCGCCCTGCGAGCTGAGCTACGCCGCGATCTGCTGCGCAGGAGCCGGTGCGGGCGGACGCTCGCGAACGGTGACGGGCAGGCCGCCGCGAGGACCGATCGTCGGCATCTCGCGGATGCGCAAGTGGAACTCGTCCGACAGCTCGAGCACGAAGCGCCGAAGAATGAGGGTTGCGATCGCGCGAATCTCGATCTGCCCGAAGCGCATGCCGATGCACGTCCGTGAGCCGCCGCCGAAAGGCACGTACGCGCCCTTCGGGAGCGCCGCCTTGCGCTCGGGCGAGAAACGCGCGGGGATGAAGCGTTCGGGCTCCGGGAAGATCTCAGGCAGGTGATGGCTCACCCACGACGAGTAGTTGACGTATGCGCGCCCGGGAACGGTGTGACCGGCGAACTCGAAGGGCTCCACGGAGCGGCGCGGGCCGACCCATGCAGGGGGGTACTTCCGGAGGGTCTCATCGAGCACCATCTCGACCTCGGGCAGCCGCTGTCCGGTGAGGTGCTCGGCTGCGAGGGCGCCATCGCCGAGGACGGCTTCCTGCTCGGCGATCAACGGCTGCACGAGCTCCGGATTGCGCGCGAGCTCGTAGAACATGAAGGCGACCGTGGAGGTCGTCGTATCGTGCCCCGCGAAGAGCAGCGTCATCACCTCGTCGCGGATCTGCGTGTCGGTCAGCGTCGCTCCCTCGTCGTCGTGAGCGTCCAACAAGAGGCTCAGCACGTCGAGTCCGCGTTGCCCGCTCTCTCGCCGCCGCCTGATGCCCGAGTAGATCACGCGGTCGAGCCTCGCGCGCGCGGCGAGCATGCGCGACCACGGCGTGCGCGGCCCGCGCAAAATGCGCTGGAAGGGGCTATGCGCGTAGTAGCCGAGCGCCTCCGTGAAGAGCGCCGCCGCATCGATGCTGCGAGCCTCCTCGCCGTCCGGGTCGATGCCGAAGATCGCGCGCATCGCGACGCGGAGCGCCAGGCGCCGGGTCCACGCGTAGAGGTCGAGACGGTCGCCGACGTTCCACCGCGAGAGCGCTTGCTCGACCTCCACCACGATCACATCCACCGAGCGCTCGAGCTGCTCGCGATGGAAGGCCGGAAGCATGATCTGGCGGGAACGTCGATGAAATTCGCCGTCGATCGTGAGGAGGCCGTCCCCGAGGAGGCCGACGAGCTCGATGAAGTGCCCGTCGCGCCAGGTGAAGTTGTTGGCGTGCGAGACGAGGATGTAGTGGTTCGCCTCGGGGCCGATCATGAAGACGACCTTCTGGTGAAGAGCTCGGAGCGTGAAGATCGGGCCGTAGCGCTCGTATGAATCGAGCAGCAACGGCAGCGGATCTGAAGCGATCCGTCGCGTGCGGTCGTAGCTGAAGCTCGTCTTGCCCGGAGGAAAGGGCACCGTCGCCGCTCGTTCCGAACGGAGATCCTCGATGAACAGCGCGAGGGGGTTGGAGTTCAGTGCGGGCGGGCCGGTGAGCGCCATGGGAACTCTGCGAGAAGCCTACTCGACCGCCATCGCGAGCCCACGGCGTCCGCCGCGGGCTGTCTCGGGGCGGTACGGCGCGCGCAACGCGCGCCCGCCTCAGCCCGCTCACAGCCGAGTACTCGATCTCAGCGTGCGTCCACTCGGTGGCGTGGAACGATGACGGACCACTAGTACGCTGAATGTATGTCCTCTTTCCAGTTCGAGGGGGAACGCATCGCCTACACCGAGTTCGGCGGTGGCCCCGCCGCCATCACTGCGGCGGGCGGGCGCGGGCGCACGGCGAAGAGCGCGCCGGCGAACACCCGACCGCTGATCCTCATCCACGGGCTGCTGCTGTCCCAGGAGATGCACCGACCGCTGGCCGAGGATCTCGCGGCCCGCGGAAACCGCGTGATCACGGTCGATCTGCTTGGCCACGGTGCATCGGACCGTCCGCGCGACATGTCGCGCTACTCGATGACCTTCTGGGCCGCGCAGGCGATCGCGCTGATGGACCACCTGCAGATCGAGCAGGCCGTGGTGATGGGCACCTCGCTCGGAGCCAACACGGCGCTGGAGATGGCCTCAGCGGCGCCGGAGCGATTGCGCGGGATGGTGATCGAGATGCCCGTGCTCGACAACGGGCTGCTCCCCAGCGCGGTTAGCTTCACCCCCCTGCTCGTCGCGCTCACGCTCGGCGAGCCGATCATGAAGCTGCTCGCTCGGGTCACGCGCGCGGTGCCGCGGCGACTGCTTCCCCATTATGGCAACGTCCTCCTCGACATGGTCCGCCAGGAACCCGGTCCCGGCAGCGCCCTGGTGCAGGGGATGTTCTTCGGGCGTACCGCCCCACACCGCAGCGAGCGGCGCACGTTCCAGGCGCCGACGCTCGTGCTCGGTCACCACCGGGATCCCGTTCACCTCTTCTCCGACGCCGGCATGCTCGCTGAAGAGCTCCCGAACGGCCGGCTACTGGAGGCCAACTCGCTCGTGGAGCTGCGCCTGCGCCCCGAGCGGCTCACCGGGGAGATCGCGTCCTTCCTGGACAACGTCTGGGCCACGCGCAGCGGGGGCCGCACCAAACGCCCGACGAAGCGCAACGGCTAGCCGGTTCGGAGCCCCACGCGACGACCGCCAGCGGGATGCCGGCGAGCAGCAGCCCGCCGGGGCTGATGTAGGTGCCGAGCACCGGGCCTCCTTGGAGGCTAGGGTCGAGCCGAAAGCCACCAGTCACCACGAAGCGGACACCGGACGAAGCTCCACGCTAGACGCTGCGCTCGGCCTGATCGGGCGCGCTATCGCAGCAATCCCTCTAAGACCGATTGCCTGCAGCGGGGACCAGATCTGGAATCCGAGAGGCGCGGGGTTTCTGAACCCTACGCGGTTGAGGGCGCCGTAGAGGCTGTGGCTCCCGCAGGGCGGGGCTTCTTTGCGACCTCTGTACGCGCGGCCGCCTCCGCGGTCGCGGCAGCGACCGCCGGCATGACCTGGGGGTTGAAGACGCTCGGAATGATGTAGTCGGGCTGGAGTTCGTCCTGCTTGACGACCGCGGCGATTGCGTGTGCTGCCGCAAACTTCATCTCACTTGTGATCGCCGAGGCGCGGACGTCGAGGGCGCCGCGGAAGATGCCGGGAAAGGCCAGGACATTGTTGATCTGGTTTGGATAGTCCGAGCGCCCGGTCGCGATGACGGAAGCGATCCCTTCCACCTCCTCGGGGGTGACCTCAGGCGTTGGGTTCGCCATCGCGAACACGATCGGCTCCGCGGCCATGGCGCGAATTCCTTCGAGCGACACCGCGCCCGGTCCCGACAGTCCGATGTAAACGTCGGCGCCGACGAGCGCGTCGTGCGCCGTGCCTCGCACGCCGCCATGATTCGTACGCTCGGCGTACGAGGCTTTGACGCCGCCGAGGTCTGAGCGACCTGAGTACAGGACGCCTCGACGGTCGCAGCCGACGACGTCCCGGGCTCCGGCCGCGAGCAGGATGTCAGTCGTGGCGAGGCCGGCGGCACCCACCCCGGTGATCACCACGCGGACGTCCTCGAGTCGCTTGCCAACCACTCTCAGTGCGTTTAGGAGAGCGGCGAGGACGACGATGGCCGTGCCGTGCTGGTCGTCGTGGAAGACAAAGATGTCGAGGGCATCGTCGAGCCTGCGCTCGATCTCGAAGCAGCGCGGAGCCGAGATGTCCTCGAGGTTGATGCCGCCAAAGACCGGAGCGATTGCGGTGATCGCGCTGACGATCTCCTCGGGATCCTCGGTTGCCAGGCATAGCGGCCAGGCATCGACGCCCGCGAATTCCTTGAAGAGCATGGCTTTTCCCTCCATGACGGGAAGCGCAGCCTCTGGGCCGATATCGCCGAGCCCGAGCACCGCGGTGCCGTCGGTGACGATTGCGACCGCGTTGCGCTTGATCGTCAGATTCCAGACCTTCCCCGGGTCCTCGACAATCGCGTCGCAGACGCGAGCGACGCCGGGCGTGTAAGCCATCGAGAGGTCGTCGCGCGTCTTGATGGGGGCCTTCGACCTCACCTCGATCTTTCCACCAAGGTGGAGCAGGAAGGTGCGGTCCGAGATGTGTTCGACCTGCACGCCGTCGAGCGATTGGACTGCGGCGGCAATGCGGTCGATGTGGGCTGCGTTCTCAGCGAGGACGGTGACGTCGCGCACCTTCGTATCGCGCTCGATTCGGACTAGGTCGATCGCGTCGAGCAACCCGTGCGCCGCCCCGATCGCCTGTGCCACGCTTGCAAACGATCCCGGCGTGTTCGCGAGGCGCACGCGTAACGTCGCGCTGAAGGAAGCTGAAGGATGGGCCATCGCTTCTGACCGTATCGTAGGTGGAACGCGGCATCGCATCCGCCGTTGACCAAAGTCTCCGTCAAACCCAGGATGGCTGAGTTCGAGCGTTGCATCACGAGAGAGGATCGAGCTTGTCCTTTCGCGTGGATCCGAGCGTCTCCGCAGAGAGCGTCTCCGTAGAGATGGCGGCCCTGCTCGCTCGGGACGAGATGGAGCCCTCCTGCTGCGATCCGACACCTGCTGCTGCTTCGGGGCGGAGCAGGAGAGGTGGAACGCGAAATCGAGACGGAAATCTGTGCCGCTCGGGAACTACACCTACAGTCTGGGGCGCTCCCTGCTGCCTCGGGTATGAGGCTACGGGCGTGCACGCGGCCGAGGTGCAGAGTCACATTGCGCGCGTACATCATCAGTGCAAATCGCCGCGGGTCAATGCGATGACGGTATCGATTTTCGACGCACGCTCGTCGGCGGCAGATAACCCCACCGCACATGAAAGCGGGCCGCACTTTGCGGCCCGCTCTTGGCGCCGGTCGGCGCGCGCAGAGAGGTTCGCGCGCTACGTCACCGCAGCCGGCGTTTCACCTTCACGCGCGGCAGGGCTTTTCGCAGGCCTCGCGGGCAACGCGCTTTCGTTACTGCGCAGCGCACCCGCGCCCAGCAGCACCGCGAAGCCGATGCCCGCCAGCAGCAGGGCGATCCCCACGACGATCCCGAAGATGGCCGTCTGTTCGGCGATGTCCGAGGAGTTCAGCGCGGTCGAGAGCGCGGTTCCCTCGACCCACACCTGGCGGGCCGGGTTTTCGACTGGCTTGCCTTCCTTCACGAGCGCTTCAGCCGCGACGTTCGTACCCTTTCCATTCGCCGTCGCATAGTGCGGCATCTGCGAGAAGTAGAGACCGCCGGTCGCCATCAAGGCATCCACGCGCATGTATTCCGCGAAGCAACGAGCGTTCGTGCCGTTGGTAATTGGCTTGGCAACCACCGTGCACGTGGGTACGTTCAGCGTCGCCTGATTCAGCCCCGCCTTCGTCGCCGCCGCCGACTCCACCGCGGGGGTCATGTTCGGCGTCCCCGTGATCTTCTGCTGTTTGAGGCTCGAAGAGACTTCGTTGACGCCGTTGATTCCGAGCACGATCGCCGCGATGCCAAAAGCAACGAGCACGACGGCGGCGATCACGCCTCCAATCTCGAAGTACTTGCGCATTGTCTCGCTCCTTTCATAGCCGGCCGGACCTTCCAGATGGCTCGCGTGCCGGTGATCACTGCCAAGCTTTCCGCCCGAGCTGAACGCCGACATCCGGCGACAGCCGCAAATGTCCGCGTAACTCCACGGCTTGACCGCGGCAGCGTTCTACGCCGTCGGCGTCAGTAGAAGGCCGCAGGATCGCGATCCTGTCCCCCTCCACGATCCCAGCGCCTCGCAGCGCACGCACGCGCGCGTTGGTCCGTGCGTCGAGCTCCGCGAAGGTGAGCGTCCCGCGCTCGTCGATGATCGCCGGATGCCCCGGGTAGCGCCTCGCTGCTGGATTGCGCTGGACTCCCACCGATTGAGGACGGGCGTGTTCCTTGGCGTGATCTGCGAAGTGGCACATTTCATGTCCACGCGAGCAAGACCGGGCGCGCGCGTAAGATCGACCTACTCGCACCGCCGCGACGCGACCTGGCGGAATGGCGGCTCGTGTCCGGACGTCCGGTCTCCGACGAGCTCATCGTCGCGAGGCCGACCGGCGGCGAATGGACACGCGAGGATTGGGCGAACTGGCGTCGCCGCATCTGGCGCCCGGCCGGCCGAGCTGCTGGGGTGGAGGGCCACCTTCGCCCGTATAGGCTGCCCGGCTCCTTTGTCTCGCTGCTTGTTGTGAGAGGGCCGCTCCCTGCCGTATGTCGCCGAACAAGCCGGCCACTCGATTGCGACGCTCGCGAGGCACTACGCCGGAAACGATTCGAGAGCTAGAGAGGCGACCGCGGATACCCGCGGCGCAGGCTATCGTTGAAGCGCGCGAAGCTGTGAGCGGGACGCAAATCGGACGCGATGCAGCCAAGGCCGTCTGATGCGACCATTGCGAACAGCCTGCAAATCGCCATCTTTGGGGGCGTAGCTCAGTTGGTTAGAGCGCCGGCCTGTCACGCCGGAGGTCGCGGGTTCGAGTCCCGTCGCTCCCGTTGTAGGAATGCCCTGGTAATCAG
Organism: uncultured bacterium; assembly: GCA_963738355.1. GTDB lineage: Bacteria > Actinomycetota > Thermoleophilia > Solirubrobacterales > Solirubrobacteraceae > Palsa-744. Next base: position 275,288 of record CAVTWF010000002.1, on the reverse strand, counting down.
CTGGTTTCGGCGGTCAGCCGGAGCCTCTGGAACCAGCGAATAGAGGCGGCAGTAAACGGATTCGTAAACGCGCCGCGGGTGGACGCCGCTTGTGGACCTCCTGAGCGCCCTATCGCCGCCGGGCAACTGAGGACAATGCTCAATCGTGGACACTTGGCACGCCGTAGATGAGCCCGTGTTGCGATGGCTGCTCGGGCAGCGCGACGATCCCGAGTGGACCGGCATGGTGCGCGAACTGCAACTACGCACGCCGGAGCCACGACCCGAGTTCGGACCGGACCTAGACTCGCGCCAGGTAGACGATGCGCTCACGCGCCTAGAGGGCCACAGGTTGATCGCGGGCGTACGGCAGGAGACGGTTGCCTATGCGATCTGGAGCAGACTTCGAGTCGCGGCCGATGGTCTCATCGTGTTGGGCGAATGGCCTGACCTGGATCGTGTGGCTGGGTTCGAGGGCCTACGGACCTTGATCGCGAAGCTCGCGGAGCAAACGGCAGACGACGACGACAAGGCCGCCCTACGTCGCACAGCTGGTGTGATCGGACAGCTCGGAGAGGGTGTGGTGGGCTCAGTGCTTGAAGCCCTGGGCGGGGAGATCGGATAGGCATGGACGACTACTGGTACGAGCGCGCCATGCCGGTCCTCGATGCACTACGCGATCACGTCGCACCCTACGGCTCGGCGGGCGTCTTGATGGTCGGTCCCGATCGTGACAACGAGCTCGGGCTCGACCTGTCGGGCGACGTCATCCAAGAAACGCTTCTGCAGCTCCACGATGCGGCTTACGTCGAATGGAACGATGTGTCCTACTACGGAGGCGGTGGCGCCGCGTTTGTGGGGGTCAAGGTTTCTGGGCGCGGTATGCAGGTGCTTGGCGAGTGGCCACGCTTTGAGGCGATGGTTTCGCCCGCCACACTCGCCGAGCTCGTGGACAGGCTGGCTGGCTATGCGTCGGGCGACGACGCCGAGCAAATGCGCCGTGCCGCGGGCGTGATCCGATGTCTGGCCGCATCGGGCCTGAAGAGCGTCGCTCTCGGTGCAAGCGCGCAACTGCTTCGCAGCTCGCTCGGATTACCGTGAATGGCAGGCGCATGAGCCACGCCAGTCTCAGCGCATAACCGAGCGCTTGCAGAGCCTAGCGGGAGTGTTTCCGATACCGATCGGAGAACCAGTCCGCTGCTGCGGCGGAAACTGACAGCCCCTCGGCAAGCGGTGCCTTGGGGCTGTCAGCAGGACTACGACGGAACAAGCCTCAGCCGTTTGAGTGGAACTTCTGTGCGTCGAATACTCCGCCTCGATTTGTTACCGCCCATGCGTCAACGTGGGGATCACCCTGATTTTGGCCGGAGTGAAGGTGTGGATGGTTGATCTGACCCTCGCTCTGCAGAGTGATGGTGTCACCTGGCGCCAAGCCGATCTGCCTGGCTGCTTCCATGGCTTGCTGCTCATTCACGGCTACCTCGCCTTCGGTTGGGGACTGTGGCCCCCCAGAGCAGGCCCGGGATCAAACAGGATAGCTGGGCGTCCTCGCCCTCTGGACCGGCGATAACCAGTTATTCACAACCGCGAAGGTTTCGCCGCGAGCAGACAACACCGCCGAGTACGATCGTCTCCGGACGCGCGGTACGCGGTCGAGACCTCGGGCTGATTGCTCTTTCTGGAAGCGTCCGAGCCCTCTGAGGCCGCTTCTCGGCTGCGACGCCCCGCCGCGGGCGCCGGTCAGGACTGCTTGCCGCCTCGGCCGAGAAGCCCCTCCAAGAGCAGCCAGGAGAGAAGGGCGGCGACGACGAGAATCGCCGGCAGCCAATGATGCTGCGCCGCGAGCGTGTTGTGCGGGAGCGTCGCGTCGTACGCACGAACAAACACCGCTAGCAATGCGAGAGCGAACCCAAACTGCACGACCGCTATTGCTAGCGCGTTCGTGCGTCCAAGTCTCGCCGGATGGCTTCGATCACAAGCCTCCAGCATATCCCGCGCTTTGAGAGTATTCGGACAGTTTGCCGTGGCCCACGGCGACGAGCCAGTCGCTCGCGGGCTTGACGCCCAAGTACACGCGACCGACGATGAGGGCGAACGGAGACCGGATTGGTGGTGCTCCCACCGCCGGGAATGCAGTGCTAGGCAGCGCGAGAGCGGCTAGGAGGACGGCTAGCGGACGCATCGGTCGGGAATCTGCCCCCCACGCGCCCCGGCGGCTGGGATGGCACGACCGGGGCGCAAGGCGCACCTCAGTGGAGGTCTAGTGCCGAGGAAAGCGTAGCGCCCCACCTGTCTAGTCCGCGCACGGCCGTTCGGGCGTTGCTGCGTGTTTCTTGCTACTTCGCCTGCATGAGTTCGGAGTCGTCGAAGCCGACGAGCTGAACCTGTCCCTGCACTGAGGCCGTCGTGCCATAGGCGCTCGCGAGATGCAGGTGGCCCGAAGCGAACTTTTCGAAGCCTTCGAATACCCACGTCGAGCCATTGAGCCCATTGCCGAAGCCGTTGAGGACTCTCGCTCGCAGCGTCCCCTCAAAGACCTGTTCCAACCCGGTGTCGGGTTCGACGTTGGTGAACTTGATGCAACCCGCCGGGAGCGGGGCGGTGTCGCAGCCGGTGCGCGCTTGTTCTTCGTGCGTGATTTCTTCCAGTTCGGCCGCTTCGGACTCGCAGCCGACGCTCGGGGGCGTGCCGTCCGGCAGGCCGATGCGGGCGATCGCGGTCTGTTCTCCCGCGCGTTCGCCGCAGCGCAGTTCGACGTTCCACGGGACAGAGAGTGGTTCACCGCGCTTCCCGCCGCTGAGCGGTGGTTCGTCGGTCTCCCACGCTTCGTCCACGACTGTGTTGAAGGGTCCCTTGCACACTTCCCTCGATTCGCCCTTGACCCCGGATGGCAAGCTGGCAAACGGAGTGCCACCCGACCAGCCAAGCACCTGTCCCTCACCGACGCTGGGCGAGACTTCGTTCCACGCTGCGCCGAAGCCGATGTTCATGCATTCGATTACTCTTTCCAGCGCAGGCACGGTCAGCTTGACCTTTCCCCAGCCGACCACGCCGTGGTGGGTGCTCGAGAGCTTCACGAAGTTGTCGAAGAGTTCGGGGTTCCCTTCGGCCAGCGTCGCTCGCGTCGTGGCGGGCTGAAGTGCGAACGCGACAAGCACGCCAAGCGCGACCATCGGCAGACTTTTGATCAACGCCCTCGTGGAGGCCATGCGCCACTTTCCTCTCGACTCCTCGCGGCGCGTCAAGCGCTGATCGGCGCCACCGTTGCGTTAGTCCTACTACTGCGCGGACTCAACGTCAAGCGCGCGCGCCTGCGCGTCGGAGGGCGCCGCGGCCAGCGCGCAGTCTGCGGACCTCGGCACCTTCGGGGTGTAGGCGGCGCGTCCGGCACCCGCGCCACCATGAGCCGGTGCCTGATCACGAGCCCGACGCCTGGATGTCGAACGCCCCCGGCCCGTTCGTGACGATGGAGCGCGAGCGCGGCGTCGTCACCGTCTCGGCGCTGGGCGAGCAGCGCTTCCTAGTGCGCGCCGCGGGCGAGCTGAGCGAGGAGCGCGAAGTTGTCGGACACGACGAGGCGCTCGCTTTCGCGGGCGAGCTGGCCAACGGGTTAGGGCCAGCCGTCTGCATCAGTTAGGGTCCTCCCAGGAGCGGAACCGTGAAAGCGAGGGGAGTACGACAGTTCGAGGACGCAGTCGGCCTACTCCCGAAGCTGCTCACCGACCTGCGGACGAGTCCGGGTCATCGCGTCGCCGACCATCCAGCGATCCCGAGCGCCGCAGGCGTCTACCTTTTTAGCGAAGGTCGGCGCCCCATATACGTCGGCCAGAGCAGGAACCTCCGTCGTCGTCTCAGCCAACACACCGGTGCCACGCGGCGCGAGAATGAGGCGTCGTTTGCGTTCAACATCGCGAAGCGGGAAGCGGCTCGCGCGGGCCTTGCGCTCGACCTGGATCGGCGCGCGCTCGAAGCCAATCTCGACTTCGTCCCGTACTTCGATGACGCCCGCGCAGCCGTAGCCGCGATGCGCGTGCAATACATCGAATTGGTCGATCCGGTCGAGCGCACACTTTTCGAGGTCTATGCCTCGCTAGCCCTCGGCACAGGCGAGTTCAACTCCTGGGAGACACACTGACGCCGCGGCCCGACCTGCCGCGGCCAAACCTACTTGGACGCAGACCGTGGGCACAACGAGGCAAATCAGCGCCCCGGCGGCTGGAATGGCACGACCGGGGCGCATGGCGAACCTCTTGTAGAGGTCTAGTGCTGCGAGGAACGCTATCGCCCTAGCGCACGATGCGGAACGCCAAACTGACGGACCTGCCACCGAAGCTGATTTTCTGAGGACTCAATTTGAGCGTGTAGCGGCCGGGGCGAAGCTTGTGTCCACCTACGCGGCCGGTGAAGTGCACGCTCACGGCCCCCGCCGTGTCGGCGTGCGTAAAGCTTCCGACGACGACCAAGACCGTGCAGGCGTGCTGATGTTTGCGGGCGTGGCCCGCGACGCACTTACGCCCGGAGCGGTGGCCACCTACGCGCTTCAACACGGTGAAGGTCGTGGTCGCCGTCTCGGAGTCCGTGTAGCTGACTGTGGTCCCGACCGGGGGCTTGCGCTTGCGTGCCAAGCTGCCCCCACTGCTCGCCGCGCGGAAGGTCGTGCTAGAGAGCCGCGCGAGCGTTATCTGCGGCGCGACGGTGCCGTGGATAACGACTGGCGCCAGTAGCGGAGAAGCGCATGGACCGATGTCAAGGCTCGCCGTGTGATGCGCGGCCTCAAGGCCCCCGGCGCCGTCTTCGCCCCAGTATTCGAGCGTGTGCGCGCCGGTCGGCACCGTGATCGTCGCGACGCCGGGGTTGCCCGTGGTCGCGAGCGTGGATTCGGGGCCAGCGTCGATGCGGTAGTGGACCGCCTTTGGTGGCGTGGCGGGGTCAGGGTCGCTGGTGACCGTGACGGGCGTTGCGCCGCTGCTCGCGCAGGTCGCAGGGAGCGTCGCGCTCGACGTGGGCAGTGCCGCCACGTCGGCATTGATGAGGAGCGAGGAGCAGTTCGAGGAGCACGGTGGTTCGAGCGGGTAGGTCGGTTCACGTTCGGCGCCATCGGCGAGCGCGAAGATGAACTCGGTGAAGTTGGTGCCAACCTGGGACGACCCATTCGCACCGTAGGCGAAAAAATGTCCGGTGCTGTCCTGGTCCAGGCCGATGTACTCACCGGCCTTGATCGGCAGGTCTACCGGAAAGGTCTGGGTCGCGGTTTCGGACGAGAGCGTCTCCGGCGACCCCGTCCCTTCGCCCGTGAAGGTTTCGCCGCTCACTCTGCGAATGACGCGCAGCCAGATCGTGGTGCTCGGACTCGATCCTTCGTACGTCTGGATGCGCCAGCGCACGATCGTCCCGTTGATCGGAGAGGCGTAGGAGCCGCCTTCGGTCCCCGCCAGCGTCTGCAGCATCGTGAGCCGCAGCGTGGTCGTGCAGCTCACGCCGCACGGTGCGTCGCCGAAGCCGGTCGCTTCCAGCGGGTTGCCGATCGTCGTCGAAGCCTTCGCGGCAGTCGCTCCGACCGCAAGTAGAGCCACCGCTGCTACCAGTGCTCGTCCGACGCACGCTACGACCCGCATCGTGGAAAGTGTCGCACAGTTGGGCGGGACCGCGTGATGCCCACTCCGCCGTCGGGGGACGCATCAGTCTCTGCGCATGCCCGAAGCGTGGGAGTCGAACGCCACCGGTCCCTTCGTCACGATGGAGCGCGAGCGTGGGGTGGTGACCGCCGCGCTACTTGCAGGCCCACCTGAAACGAGTGTTCGTGGCGCTACAACGCGCGTCGCGAGTCCGGGTCGATGCTCAACTAACTACTCGGCAGGGCCGTTGGCGTCTGATTCAACTTTTTCGACCCATAGCGCCCTGTGGTCGCAGCCGTCTTGTCCACCGGAGCCATCGGTCTCGAAAACAACGAGATCGCCCGAGGTGAGGCTGCGGAAGCCCTCCTGTCCGCGAACGTGAACGTGGTGCGCGAACACGGTGCCGTCCAGCTCGGGCGATACGAGGACTCCCCAGCCCTCTTCATCGCTCCATTCCTTGACCGTGCCGCGCATGCTGTGCGTCAGTTGCCGTCGCGGATGCGCGTGGCAGCCCGGTCGATCAAGTCCTCGATCTCCTCGCGCTCGGGCACCGGGATCTCGATCGACGGGTACGGCTCGCACGTCTTGGGGTCGATGCCCTCAGGTTGCGTCATCTGGGTTTTTTCGCGGCTATCCGCGCTTCCCTGGCCGCGGCGTCTTCTTCCTCAGCTTTGATTAGTTCGGCTTCACTCATTGGCGGTTCGCTCAGGATCTCCCGCGCTCGGTCAATGTCGTCATCCTCAACGTAGACGCCATAGGAGCTGATATCTCGGGAGTCTGCACTTAGGTCGCCCTTCGGCACCGCCGCCAACCCCGCTTCTCGCAAGCGGTCGCAGACCATTTGGGCCTCGGCTCTGCTGCCGACGCCCGCTGCGAGCCTCAAGGCCTGCGCTCCGCTGTACGCCGAGGATCGTCAGCCATCACTTGCGAGGCTAACGCTTCGGGCGTCCATGCGCTGCAACGAGCAGCGCCTTCGGTAAGGCCTCGACCAGGCGGCCTATGACCTACTCCGTATCGACGCCTGGGCGCTCGTGATCTTCGGCGCCCTGCTCGTGATCGTGGGTCTGATCACGTTCGCCCGCGGTGGCGCACGTAGCTCCGCGAGCGGCTAGGGAGTGACGGGAGGTCCCCGCCAATACCAGCGGTCATCCACGCCCTGCTCGGCGTCTATTTCCCTGTGCCAATGTTCGAGCGCGTTGAGCACGGCTTTCTTCGCTGTGCTTCGCCTTCAGCCCGTCCACGATTTCATTAGTCGTCGGTGGATGCGCGGCGAGCGCGATCATGCGCATGACATCGTCGGAGGCGTCGGGCGCGCGCTCGTCGTCGGCCATGTCGGGACGGTACGTCCCACCGCGGACAGCCCCGATCCCTAATCCACAGGGCAGGCCGGTAGTTTCCACGCTTCTGACGCGTAACTCCGGCGGATGCGGGCGGGACTCGGGAGCAGGAGTATCCAGCGTGGACAGGTTCGCCTGTTGAGGTTTCGGTTCCCGGAATCTGGCAACTGCGGAGGGAGCACGGATGAGCACCTATCAAGAGGCGGTCACGCACACCGCCGCCGCCGCCAGGCTGGTATCAGAACCCGTCAGGGCCGGGACAGCGGTACTGGGATGGCGGGAAGTGGACTGACAGCTATACGCAGGCACCGTCGCAGCAACCGGCCAGCGCGGAACCCGAGTCCACGCGCTCTGGCCTTGTTGCGGCCGGATACGTCTTCGCTGTACTGATGCCGCTGATCGGATTCATCCTCGGGATCGTGGTCGCGACGCGGCCCGAGAAAGCGACCAACAAGCACGGCGTGTGGGTCATCGTGCTGTCCGTTGTCGCCTTCATCTTCTGGATCGCGGTTGCCGCGTCCGGCGGATAGCGAGGCTGCTCACTCCAAGCTTTGAGGGTGTGCGACAGACAATGAGCGCCTCGACCCCTGATACAGAGACCCTCGTACGGCCGCCGCCAGCAGACTGGTACCCCAACCCCTCCGGTCCCGGCCAGAGGTATTGGGACGGCGCCGAGTGGACGGAAAGCTACAGTCCTCCCACTACCGAGCAGCCCGTCGCGCAGGACGACGAACCGGGCGGATCTGCGCTCGTCCCGCTCGGTTACGTCTTCGCTGTGCTTATCCTCATCGTCGGGCTCATCTTGGGCATCATCGCGGCGACCCGACCGCGCGGAAAGGCACGTCGCCACGGCCCTTGGATCATCGCTCTGTCCGCGGTCGTCTTTGGGCTCGGGACGTTCACGGTGGTGCGCGTCATCGAACAGTCGAATCGCGAAGCCACCCAGCGCACCAACGAACAGATCCAGCGGAGTGACGAACAGATCCAGCACAGTCAGGAACAAGCAACCCGCGAAGGCCAAGAAACCCAACAGAAGCTAAGTAGCGAACAGCACGCGAGGGAAGAAACGCTCAAACGTGAACAGCAGTCCAGTGAAGAACGGCTCAATCGGGAACAGGAAACGCTAAAGCAAGAACAGCACGCAAGCGAAGAACGCGCTCAGCAGGAACTTCGCGCCAATGAAGCAAAGGCAAACCAGGAACAGCGCGAACTCCAACAGAGCCTCCGCGAAGAAGGTGGATGACCGCTCCCCGAATGCCCACTGCCGCTCACTCCCCCACCGCGCTACGTCGCACGTTGCCGCTACTGGGTGCTGCGCTTCTTGCTGGATTCTCTCCCTTGGGCGCCGGTGCAGCGGTAGTTACTTCGCGAACACACTGGCCCGTGATCGGCTGCGACAAGCTTTCAGAACCCTACGAGAACCACTACTCGTGACGCTATGCGCCGCGGGAATGCGAGACTGGAGGCAGCCTCGGCTCGATTGAGGGGATCTATGACGCGCATTGGCGCCGATGGGGCGCCCGTCGTGCCACCGCAACGGGCGCCCTAATCGATGGTCTCGGATTCTCCTACCCCGCGAAGATCACGGCATACGACCTGTATCGCACTCACCACTTCCTCGGCGGAAACGAATACGCGTCGTGGTATCGGCGCTTACACGTTGTGGCGAGCGGGGCGCCCAGAGGTGGCACCTTCCGGGGACCGTTCAACGTAACCATCAACTCCGAACCGCAAGAGTGAGGAACGCGGTTATTTGTGAGGGCGCGTGCTCCAAACACTTGCAGCCCTCCTAGGCAACTCCCGCTTCGCGGCGCTCCACCACGCGCACGCGCACGCCTTCGCCGGTTGGCTTGGCGTTCACAGCGGCGTGTAGCCGCGCGAGCGCTTCGCCTGTTTCCCTCTCAAACCCCTGAAGGCAGGTTCCGCGCGCTGGGCCGTCGAATCCCGACCGTGTTGGCTCACCATGCGCAAGCGTACCCTCGCCACCGTCCTCCCCGCACTCGTCGCGCTGGCCCTGCCAGCCGGAGCGCGGGCCCACGAGCGCCACGGGCGCCACCATCGCGCCCACCATGCGCACCGCGCGCAGCGGCATCGACCCACGGCGCCCAACGCTGAGGCGGAAGCCGAAACCCTGACGCCCGCGGAAGCCGCCGCGCTCGCGGCTCCTAGGCTGCCCAGCGAAGCCGAAGCCGCAGAATGGATCGCGGGCCCCGAACCTCCCGAAGCGACGGCCGCCGAAGAAGGCGCCGAAGCCGAAGAAGGCCCCTAGATCAGTCCGCCAACCTGAGCCCGTTCGCGCAGCGCGTTACCGTAGCCCGTGGGCGAGGCCGTCTGCGCGTGAGCGTGTTCGGCAGCAAACTTTCTGCAAACGTCCCCCACATCGCTCGGCGCCGTTATTGGTGATCCAGCCGGGCTGACTTAGCCGATGACAGCCCGGATTCTCGGGGTCAGCACCGTCCCAGGCCGTTCACCAGGCGTTCTGTCACGCCAGAGGTCGCGGGTTCGAGTCCCGTCGCTCCCGTCCTAGGAAAGTGCTGGTAATCGGGTGGTTCTGTGGTCCGACGTGCGCCCGCGAAGCCAGGTGTCAGGGGAGGAAGTAAACGGATTCGTAAACGTGCCGCAGTCAACTCCCTCCTCCCCGGCCCAAGCCGCAAGGTAAGTCTGTCTGGCCTCGACGCCGAGGAGCGCAGCGGCCGCTGCTGTCGATGGGGTGTTGGCCTATGGAGAGGCGCCAGGCGGACACCGCGGGGGCGATGAGGCTTCCGATTCCGTGCGCACCACGCAGGTCGGCGCCGAGATGACCGGACCTCCCGTCCCGCTGCGACCGAGGGTCCACTCCTCGAACCGCAACGTGTGTCCGACGTCGGATTCGAACAGCATGCGTTCGGGATATTCGCCCGGGTAGAGGTATTCGCAATTCGCGCCGTCGCTATCGCATTCACCCCAGCTGTAGAGGTACAGACTCGGGGCAGCCGTCCAGACGCCCGGCCGCGCGAGAAGGGTCCGGCCGACGATTGCTTCCCCGGAGATGAAAGGAGGCGAGATCAGCGATGGCGGAAGCGAGCGTGGCGAATAGGTCATGGCGCGTCCCTCGAAATCTAGGATGACGCAGAGTGATCCGGGAGCGCAGCTGACCGCCGATGGCCCTTCGTCCGGCACCAGGGCGATATCAGACCACGAGCCGCTTTCGAGGACTATGACCTGGCTGTTGAATCCGACCCCGACGCAGAGCGTGGGCGTGGCGCACGAGATGTCGTCAATGCCCGGCGGCGATGAGGGGATTTCCACCGGAACGCTCCAAGCGTGGCCATCGAAGGTGACCTCGTTACGCGGAGTGGTTTCGCGTTCGTGCTTTTCGGGCGCGCCGAGTGCCATGCAGAAGCGGGCCGAAGGGCAGGAGACCGAGCGCAGATGGCTGCCCGCGTCCACGATGGTAGGCGCGCTCCACGAGCGACCGTTGTATGTCAACGCTTTGCCCTGGGCATCGACGGCCACGCAGAACCTCGTCAACGGACACGCGACGTGCATCAGCCCCCCACCGGAGTCGATCGTCGTCGGTGCGCTCCACGAGTGCCCGTTATAGACAACGATCTGACCGGCGTCGTCGGTCACGAGGCAAGAGGAGCTCGACGCGCAGGAAACCGATGCAAAGGGTTGTTCGGTGAGACCGAGGTCGACGGGCGCGCTCCAGCTGCTTCCTGTATAGGTCAAGGCATGCCCTGAGCGGTCAACCGCGACGCAGAAACGACGTGATACGCAGGAAACCGACGCGAGCCATTCGAGCGGATCTTCAAGCGCACGTGGGTCAACGACTGTCGCAGCGCTCCATTTGTGCCCGCTGAAGGTCGAGGCATAGCCTTCTTCGCCCACGGCGGCGCAGAAGGACGACGACGGACACGAGACCGCCTTCGCCTGGAAGGCGCTGCCGATGAGCGTCGGCGCTGAGAGGTGACTGGACGCGTATGTCGCCGCCGGGGAGGCGAGCGCAAGCGAGCAGCTGATCAAGATCAGAACTCGTCCGAGATGACGGGCCCGTGTCCCGTGAGCGCCGCGCTCGCGCCGAGGCACTCCTTGAGGTCGTCCTGACCCCGTGGTTTTATCCATCACCGCACTCCTCCTCGGATTCACGCCACCAAACCGCACCCGCACACACGCCGCGCGCGCTACGCAGAAGCATAAGCCTCGAAGCCGCGCCTGTCCACACGCTCGTGCGTCGGTCGCCGGAGGTCGCGGGTTCGAGTCCCGTGATCCCCGTTCAGGTCTTGCGCTAGTCGGCTGGTTCTGTGGTCATATATGAGCCCTCGGAGTCGCCGACGAACCGACCCGACCACGGCACATAACCGTGCCGACCACGCGAGGTCTCAGGCCCGGAGAAGGAGCTACCGGACATTGCCGTACGACAGAGCATGCCCCAAGCTTCACGGAGGAGAAGCGACTCTGGAAGCAGCGATCGCGGGTCAGGCGCCGCGCGAGCTACTGCACCCAGTACCAGGAACCGACGGTTTCGCCTTGGAGCAGCGTGAATTGCTTGTCGTTGACGTCGCGGTTCTGCATCGAACCGGTCGACTGATTCACCGTCGTGGCACTGTTGCCGCTACGAGCGGCTGTCCACACCTCGCCGGTGATCCGAGAAGGAAACCCGCCGCGAGAGTTCAGCCAGGCTGGTACCGTGCCGCTAGCGCCGCCGTCTAGCGCCTTGAGTTGTTCGACCGTCGAGCGCTTCCAGCCGCCAGGCGTGCTGCCGTTCGTCGGCTCGGTCGAATTAAAAACCGTTCCGGTCGTCGTAGGTGGCTTGGTTTGCGTTCGCGCCATAGTCGTACAGGCATTGCACGAACTGGCCTCGCAATGTCCTCAATTCGTCCTTACCGTCGAGCAGCGGCTTTGGCCAGTCGGCCTGCTTCGTGCGGAGGGCACGCAGGTTGGCGAGCTGGGTTTCCTTGGCGAGGATGTCGTTCCACTTGGGGTCACACGCCGAGGGGTTGATCCGCCACGTCCACATCAAGTTGGTCCGCGTGTCGATCACCGTATTGGGAAATATCCGCGACTGAGGTATATCGCGCCACTCGCGATTGGTCGCATCCTTGGCTTCGTTGATCGCGACCTGCATCTGCTCCGCGCTCTTGCGCTCGAAGTTCATGACGTTGAGGCGCTCCTCGAGCCAGACCGCCTGTACCATCGCGTAGTCGTTGAAAACCTTGAGCGAGAACTCGCTCATCGTGTACGTGAAGAAGGGTTGAGCCGCGCTGCGCGCCTTGCGGCTAGCGATCTTGAGATTGAAATCGACGCCTTGCACACCGTTTCCAGTGAGGTAGCCCTCGAACTCGAGTTCCTTGTCCTTGAGCTCACGCTTGTAGAAGTCGACGAAGTCTTCGGCCAAGCTGCGGCGTTCCCCCACCGGCGCGGCGGCGATCGCGCGTAGTTTGCTATCCCCGCTGAACACGGCGCCCCGCGTCTCGTTGGCGAGCGCCACGATGCATGCTTTAGTTCCCGTTCGAGACGTTCGCGCCGTGCTGGTCGAGCTTGCTGTCCAGTGCGCCGCACCTGCAGCCTTGAGACCTGTCAGACGTTCATTGACCGCGCCTAGCATGGTTCTTTGACTCCCGCGAATTCGCCGCTGTTGCCGCCGAGGCCTGCATCGTACAGGAAGTTGCCGATCGTCACCCCGGTGCCGCCGAGTGCTCCCTCCTGGAGCTTTGAGATCAGGAACGACGCCCCACCGGTGGCGAGCTTTGCTGCGAAGGCACCCGCGATGTCGGTGCCGATCGCGGCGGGTCGTGCCTTTGGCGGCGGCGAAATGCTAGCACGTAGCGGCAGCCGGAGTGGCAAGAGAGCACAGGCAGATGACGAATACAAGCAGGGGACGCTTCAAAAGTTCTTTCCTTCCGAGGTGCGCAGTCGGCGCAACCGAGCTAACCGCGGCATGCGTCAGCTCGTTCGCATTGCCTAGCGTCATCTTTGGACGGATGGTCGAGCAGGATCGGCGCGCCCATCGCGGCTCCGACGAACTCGCCGTGCAGGCCGCGTGATCGCGAAGGTCGCTTGGCCGACGATGCACTACGGCTCCAACAACCGCTGCCTCGACGGCAACTCGGGGATCGGCAGGGCCGGCCCCAATGTCACGGGCCGCGAGGCGACCATCCGTGCGCCTATATTGGCTAACGCGGACGGGTCAACGGCGTGCGAGAGTCACCGCGTAGTGGAGACGCCCAGCGACAGCCGCTTGAGAGGCTGCCCGACTAGCATCGACCGAGGTGTCGAGAGTTCAGACGTGATACGCCAAGAGCGGCGAGGTTCACATCGCCTACCAGGTTGTCGGCGAAGGTCCCGTCGACCTCGTGTACGTGCCGGGCTGGGTTTCGGACCTCGATCTGATGTGGGAGCAACCCGGCGCTAGAGCTCGTTCGACGGCCATCTTGCGTCCTTCTCGCGCCTGATCTTGTTCGACAAGCGGGGCACGGGCCGCTCGGATCGTGTCTCGGTTCAAGAGATGCCGTCGCTGGAGGAGCGGATGGACGACGTGCGGGCGGTGATGGATGCGGTCGGATCGCAGCCAGCGTTTGTGCTCGGCATTTCCGAGGGCGGGCACATGAGTATGCTCTTCTCCGCCACCTACCCCGAGCGCACTCGTGCGCTCGTGCTGTACGGCAGCTTCCCACGCATCATGAAGGCCTGCGACTACCCGTGGGCGTTTGAGCCCGAGCAGGCCGAGCCGTTGATAGAACTCGCCGATGAACGTGGGGTGAGGCACCTTCTGCGGCGGTCTGATTGCGCCGTGTCAGCTCCCGGATCGGCTGCCGTCCTTCGCCCGTCTTGAGCGCGACGGCGCCAGCCCGGGCGCGATTATCGCGCTGATCCGGATGCTCGTCGAGATCGACGCCCGCGGCGTGCTGGCGTCTTTGTCCGTTCCGATGCTGAGCGGGCACCGCGACCACCACGCCATCGCGCCTTCGACCGCGCCCGCGATATCGCGGCCCAGATTCCCGCCTCACGGCTCGTCTTACTCGCGCGCGAGCACTCCCCTCTCAGCGGAGACACCTGCGGGATCGTCGGCGAGATCGAGCAGTTCTTGAAGTCGCCATTGACAGGGAGCCCAGCTCGCCGCGCCGAGTGCTGGCGGCGCTGTTGTTCATTTTTATCGCCTCGATTCCACTTCGCACGTTGCTTCGCTAGGCGTCCGTCTGTGTACAGAGCCGCTCGAAGCGCACTACCGGCTGATCCGTAAGCAGTTGCCTTAATTTCGTGAGCCAGGAGGTAAAGACGATCGGCGACGAGTTCCTGGCGACGTTCGACTGCCGGCGCGGGCAGGGCGCTGGTCGTTGGCGGCGCTCAAAGCGAACCGTGTAGATCGCGGTGACGTTCAGCAGCTGGAGTGCACACCGGAGAGTGCGATCGCCGCGGCGGTGACATCACTGGAATTGCGCGTGCACATCGGCGCGCGCGTGGCTGCGTTTGCTGGCCCCGGAGAGGTCCTCCTGTCGCGGACCGTCAAAGACCTCGTGTCTGGCTCAGGCGTTCGAGTTTAGCACCGCGGTAGCCACACCCTCAAGTGCATCCCATATAACTGGCAGCTTTACTGCCGGTAGCTCGTAACCGTCTCAGCAAGGTGCCGTTTCAGCGCGGGCGGTGTGCAGTTGATCTGGACGCCACGTCGGGTTCGGAGTTCGTACTTCATCCCGTCGCTCCCGTTGGAAGAAAGGCCTGGTAATCGGGTAGTTGTCGCGCCGAGGAATCGCGCCGAGACAGCCGGAAATAGCCCTCTGCTAAGGGCGTCCTCGCCAGCGCCGGGCTCGCTTGGCTCGTGCGCCACGCCAAGGCGACCGCGAGCTGCCCGACGCGGAGGAGTGAGTGATGGACGCTAGGGAGTTTCGACCCGGGGAGTTTCGACCCAGCGCACCACTAGCATCGGATCGCCGTTGTAGACGTTGCGATGAACCTCACGGGCCTCGTCTTCGGTGGCGAACGGACCGCTGGGTGACGATTCCGGTGGATCCCCGGTCTCCGCGTCCAAGATGTACCAACCGCCCGGTTGACTGTCGCTGGCCTCCACTGAGCGCGACACGGTAGCGAACTCCGCCGTCTACCTGCCGAGCCCTCGCTCCTGGCTCAGCCCGCAACAGCTCCTCCGGGGCGAAGCCGGGCTCGCGATGCACCTTTGGGTGCAGCGCGTTCGCGGGTAGGAGGGCTGTGCGAACGCGGGCCCCGCGAGCCGCCGCTCAGGTGACTCCGGCCGCCTACCGATGTTCGAGCGATGACTACGCGAGCCAGCGCGTCCGTGGCGATAGCGTCCTTGCTCCTTCTAGGCGGGGGTGTCGCCTACGGGGATCGTATTTTCCGGTTCGCAGGGGCGCTTCACGTCGCTGAGAACACCTGGCCCACGATAGTAAAGGGCGGCTCCGTGGGTCCGAAAAATCGCGCCTCTTTCAGAGGCGGTCTTCTTGGCTATCTGCTTGGCCTTTGCAGACACAGCCTTGCTCTCAGCCGTGACGTCGACTGTGAGCAAGTCCGAATAGATGCGTGCGCTATCGCGCGGGCTGGGGAGAGCTTTCGGCAAACCGCGAAGCCGATTGAGGACGGGCTACCTCCCGATGAAGTCCTCGGTGTAGGTACCGGCGGGTCCGCGCCACCCTGCCGCGACACTCCGGGGCATGCCGAGCGCCACGCCGACGCCGCTCGCGCGCAGCGTGGGGTCGAGGATGTTGGCCCGATGGGCGGGCGAATGCATCCACGTGGCGACGATACGCGCGGGCGTAGCGAGATAGCCTCCGGCGGTCGCGAGGTTCTCAGCCAGCACCCGGCTCCGCCGGCGGCGCACGAACCCCGCGGTGTCGGCGTAGCCGCTTCTCAATATGCGCTGCGCCGCCGTCGAGCCCGACGGCGAGACGTGCTCGAAGTAGTCCCGCCTCACCATGTCCCGCGAGTGCGCTGCGGCGGCGTGCCTGAGCGCAGCGTTGCCGATGAGAGCGGGCTCGTGGCGTGAGAGGCGTTCGCGGTTGATGAGGCAGAGGGTGGCGGCCGACAGGCTCCGGAGATCGTGGGCGCGCGGGATGAGGCGCGCGCCTGGGCAGGCCCGGCGAGAGCGCTCATGCGCTCGATCGCGCCGATGATGGTGCCTGCGAGCAGCTTGGCCGACTGGCAGCCACGGCGATGCCGCGCTGCCGAGCGCGACAAGTAGCGCCCACCACCTGACCGTCCATGGTCCTCGCCTCGCCACGTAGTGCTCCTACCACGCTCGGTCGTGCTCTAAACGGATTGCCGTCGGCGCGGGCGACATGGCTTCGTGACTGCCGCCCCCAGTATCCGTGGCGCATTGCAGGAGCGATGCCAAGACTGGTGGAGCACATCGAGCGTCGCTGACTGCCGCTTCGCGCCGGGCTTTCCGGCACGCGCCAGGCGGCCGCGACGATTAGGGATGCTGGTGCACGAGCTCGCCCAGCTTCTCGAATGACTCTGCCCAGCCGTCGCGGTGAAGCGCCAGGCGCTCATCGGTCTTGAACGCGCCCTGGGCTAGAACGAGCTCGGTCGAGTCGTCGATCGTGCGGAACGAGAGCTCCGCCAACGTTTCCACGTCGGCGGGATCGGCGGGATCCCAATTGAACGAGAAAGCGATCCGCGACGGGGGATCGACATCGTGAAATCTCCCTTTGAGATAAAAGGAGTCGCCGTCCGGCGGCTGCATCTCGATCCGGTACGTCGCGCCGACGCGCGGAGCGAAGTCGAGGCTCGGGATGCTGAACCCTCTCGGCCCCCACCACTTCGCGAGCCGGGCGGGATCGATA
Source organism: uncultured bacterium (assembly GCA_963738355.1). GTDB lineage: Bacteria > Actinomycetota > Thermoleophilia > Solirubrobacterales > Solirubrobacteraceae > Palsa-744. The sequence continues at coordinate 258,581 of CAVTWF010000002.1, read as the reverse complement.
AGAATTCGTACATGCTTGCGCGGGAAACGCGAAATACCCGCCTCAGCTCAAGCGATAGCTCGCCTCGTCGCACCCGCCGATGCTACATCCGTCGGGGGCCCGGGCGCTCTCGCTTGGCGCCCGGCCAAAGCTGCTGCGCTCGGAGTGAACCGGAAGTCTCGCCGAGGTACCTGGTCTTGAGGGACTGGGAGGCAAATCGATGGGCCCGCGGGACGATTGCCGCTTCCTATGTACCGCTGCGAAGAAGCAGCAACGATGCCTCGATCGGCCGAGCGTGTCGAAGGCGTTCCAGCTGTCTCGCAAAGGCCTCCCTCACCGGCGTCCCCACGGATAAACCCAAGATACCCTTACCTTCATTCTTATTACTAACACCTTTATTAAACACCTCACCTCCTACTACCTTTCAAACCACTACGAAACCTAATTAATAACTATATAGCTTTACAAAATTATACGTAACCATAAGCAAACTCACCTCTCTCGCACCGCGAACGAATCTTCTTGAAATATCTTAAACCGCGTTGTGCTCTACGTACCTATACCTCTCTATCTTGCTCTTACCTGGTGGTAATCTCTCGACCCATCGGTCGCAAGCACTCTTCGCAGCCAGTCGTAGCGGCCACCATCTCCAGCCCTACCGCTTCCTCTCGCGATTACCCGCATCGGGTGGATAACACTCCAACGCGCTCGTAGGCCATGACCTCATCCACGCGCTGCTCGTTCCAGTAACCGTGTCGGCGATTGTCTACCCCCGCTGCTCTTTCACATCGGCGCGCTCTAGCTCAGTCGCGTCGCAGTCACCATCGCGATCGAGCTCACCGAAGTCCGCCGTGTTGTTGGTGACCTCGGCTGCGAGCACTATCTGCTGCTCTGAGACCGCGGCCTGCGTTGTAACCCTGCACGCACTCGAAGCCCGCGTTAGTCTTCTGCGGCTTTGCATCCGTCGTCAGGTTGACCTTCCCCTGCGCTCCGCCGGCGCTTATAGCGCTTCGTGCGCACCTAAGCGTCACCCGTTCTTCATGCGCCCAGTCGCCCTCTAGCGCTCATATTCGTCGTTACCGAGCCGCTCGGCGGCGAGCTCCTCCTGCAATCGCCGCTCGCACGCCAACAGGCGCTTCTGCACGCGAGCGCGAGGATTGGCTTTGCCCTCATCTCAGCGCTCTGTTCGAGTTGACGGCGGGCCTCGCGCAGCCAGCCCTCCCGGCCCTGCATGCGGGCTACGATCCGCTCTGAATCGAACTGCCCAGCGACCACAGCCGTGGGCTCCTCGATGTCCGGCGTGTTCGCTCGCGGCTTGCGTCCTCAGCGCTTGCGTGCTCGCGCTCGAGCTTTTCCTTGGCCTCGCGCAGCGCCGCGCGACGACCCTCCGCCGTGCGCAGGTGCTCTGGCAGCTCATCGCCGCGCGCATCTCCGTAGAGCTCATCCTCGGCTTCGTCTGTCGCTCTGGCCTCGGCGAGGATTTCTCTGGCGATCTGCCCGTAGTCACGTTTGACTCCGGGCTGGCGTTCGCCTTCACCTTCGTGCCGTCGATCGCGATCACGCCGACTTTCACCAATCCGGCTTTCGCGCACAGCGAGAGCACTTGGGAGAAGAGCTCCGCCAGTGGCACCTCGTGGCGCTCTATGAAGCGCGCGATCGTCGCGTGATCGGGCACCTGGTTGGCCGTGATCACGCGGTAGGCGATGTCCCTGCGCAGTGGCGCTCGATCCCGCGCCAGGAACGCTGCTGGGTGGCAAATGCGTAGAGCACGAGCGCCACCATCATCGAGGGCTCATAGGCCGCGCCGCCGTGCCCATCCGCACGGTAGGAGGCATAGAACAGCGGAGAGGTCCATCTCCTTCGACGGCTTCGATCACGCACCAGGCGAGGTCGTCTTGCGGGAGCCACTCGCGCAGCGACGGCGGCATCAAGAAGGTCTGCTCACGATCACAGTCGATGAAGTTCTGGGGCATACCGGATTCTCTTGAGGCCGCCGGACGGCACCCGTTTGCGCGACAGCCTCGTTCCGGTCGGAAATCTGGCCAGCGGATTGCGATTCGGCGGGAGATCGCCCCGCCAGCTATTGGGAGCACTGCACGTCCGGCGCCCGTTAGGCGTCTCGGACGGGCTCGTAGGTGAGGTAAGCGACGTCGCCGTCGAGGGTCTGGCTGTCGACGAGGCGCATAGGCTTCCTGTCGCTGGTCTCGCCGAAGAGCCGCTCGCCGGCGCCGAGCACGACCGGGAAGACCTTCAGGCGCAGCTCGTCGACCAGGTCGTGCTCCATCAGCGTCTGCAGCAGCTGGAAGCTGCCGGGGACGGCGATGTCCCCGTCTAGCTCCTGCTTGAGCTTTGTGATCTCGCTCACCACGTCGCCGTTCAGCACCGTGGCGGGACCCCAGTCGAGATCCTCGAGGGTCGAGGACACGACGTACTTGGGCTGGCTGTTCAGCCTGTCCGCCAGCTCGCCATTCCGGGCTGGCCACTTCGCGGCGAACCAGTCGTACGTCCGGCGGCCGAGCAGAAGGGCCTCGGTCCCCAGCGCCTCGTCGAGCGCGAGCTTGCCCAGTTCTGGGCGGTCGGTGATCCGGCCGACCCAGCCGCCGACCCTGAAGCCCTCGTCACCGGCGGGGTCTTGGACTATTCCGTCGAGCGAGACGTTCTCGCTCACGACGATCTTTCCCATTTCGGTTCTCCTTTCGCCAGAAAGCAGGCACATCATCGCCCCAAAACGAGACGAATGTTTGGGACGAGCAGCAGGCGTGGTGGGCCGACCGCTTCGGGCTACTGCTTGCGCCGTGATGCGGCAGCGCTGCGATCTGTGCCGCCTCTGAGGACAGGAGGCACACGGCCGGCGAGATGCCTGGCTGCTGCTTGTGCCGGTAGCGGAAGCGAGCTGCTGACCGACCGAGGTGCCAGAGTTCGTTCCCAATCGGAAGCCCGATGAGGCCGAGCGGGAGGCCCTGACACTTCTGCTCGCCATCGATGTGGGAGTCGCGTGGCCTCTTTGCAGACGCACCTGCCGTCTCTCAGACCGAGCATCTCGGATGGCGGTCAGCACACGTCGCATCCGCCACGCCGAGCGGCGCGTCCTTGCCCCCTTTCTGGCGACGTGCGCTGGAGTCCGCCGCGCGTCGAAGGCGGAGGAACGCCGCCAGGGACCCGGACGGGAGGACTCGCGCGGCTCGCCTCGCCCGCTCAGGCTTTCTTCCGTCTCCACCACTCTCGACGATCCTTTGACAATGGAGGGCTCAGCGTCTAGCGTGGCGTCCCGATTGCGGCGAGCCACCAACCGAAGGAGAGACATGTCATGAGCAGGTCCAGTAGGGGTCGCATCTCACCGGCGCTCGTAATATCGATCATCGCGCTGGTGCTGGCAGCCGGAGGCACATCGTGGGCGAGCGCTCCGGTCGCCTTCGTCGCCAAGACGCTGGGCCTGAGCGGTGCGCAGAAGAAGCAGGTCAAGTCGATCGCCGACAAGGAGGTCAAGAGCAAGGCCCCGAAGCTGTCGGTGCTATTTGCGAAATCCGCCGGCAGCGCTGCCACTGCCGGGAGCGCCGCCACCGCCGGCAGTGCTGCCACTGCAGCCAGCGCGACGAGCGCGACGAGCGCGCAGAACGCCGTCACCGCGTCGAACGCCACCAGTCTCGGTGGCGCGCCGGCCTCGTCCTACCTGCTCACAGGTACAAGCGGCGAGGGATGGCACGTCATCGGCACGCCCGGCCAACCCGCCTTCGAAGACGGTTGGCTCAACTATGGAGGCGGCTTCGCGCCAGCGGCCTTCTACCTCGACCCGATCGGCCGGGTTCACCTCAAGGGCGTCATCGATGAAGGAGGGGCGAGCACCCGAGCGTTCATCCTCCCGACCGGTTATCGACCGCCTGAGAGCTTGGCCTTCGCCGTAGCCGCGGGCACTCCCGGCCCGACTCCGGAGAACGTCGACGTATTGAGCGACGGCGAGGTGATCACGAACGGAACAGCCACGACTGCAGTGGCGCTCGACGGAATCTCTTTCCGGGTGGGTTGATCAGAGCGCAATAGCGCATGGTGGAGCTCGCCGGTTCATGCTGGTGTTGCTCACTAACAGGCGAGCACATCAATCCCCCGCTCAGACGGGGGCGAGCGGTGCCGAATGGCGGGGGCCTCCGTGGGCGTTCGGCCGATGCTGGCTCGGGACAGGTCCGCCAGCGCGCCTCGCTGGTCCGCAGACTCTTGGTCTGCCGGCAATGCGACACGAGGCCGGGACGTCTCCTATTGAGGACGAGCGGCGCGTTGATCGGCCCGCGGCCCCGGCTGTCGCTTCCAGACAGGGTCGTGAGGAAGCAGCAGCGACGCCTGGGCCGAACCGGGGTGCAGGAGTCGTTCCGAAGCGGGCATGTCGAGTGAAGCAAATCGGCCGGTGCTGACTTTCGCTTCGCGCCGAGCGTAGTCAAAAGCAGCAGCGCTATCAGCCGCCAACCGCGCTCGCGCGGTTTGTCCTTTGCGCAAACCCGACGCCGGGGCTGGCTCGCGCTCGCCAAGTCCTGAAAGCGGGCGTTTCGGTGCTCGCGGCCTTCCGTGCGCGGCATCGATCCCTGCCCGGAAACCCGCGTTCGCGGAGGGAGGAGTAGTGTGGCCCTGGCGGTCGCAGCGGTCCGTCACCCGAATTGCAAACGTCCGAGGGTGAGCGGGCCAGACAGTAGAGGAGTCCATCGATGCACGTCATCGCAGTTCACAACATCACCGACCCCGAGGGGTTCGGCGCCGCGGTCGAGCCGGCGCTTGAGACGATCCCGTCCGGAATGACCCTGCACAGCATGTTCCCCAGCGAGGACGGCGAACACGCTGTTTGCGTCTGGGGCGCCGGGTCCGTCGAGGACGTCCGGTCGTTCGTGGAGAGCGCCACAGCTGGCCTCAGCCAAAACGATTACTTCCCGGTCGCCGACTCACAGGCGATTGGCCTGCCACAGGCCACTGCAGCAACAGCCTGAATCACCGCAAGCGCTGGAGCCGTGGGCTCAAAAGGTTGCCCGCGGCTCTGATCGGCGGACATCGGAGGCACAGGCCGGGATGGCGAGCGTCAGTCCGGTGCAAGAGGCGAGGACGTCGACGAGCGACAACTTCATAGCGAGGGCCGTCGACCCCGGTCGGTGCGTGCCGACGATACGGCTCGCGTCGCGACGACGAGTTGGCGAGCGCGCCCGTGGATTGGGGGAGAATCTCCGCGGGCGTGTGTGCGTTCGTTAGGCTCCGTCGCGCAACCCACGCATCGGAGAGGAGAGCACCATGAGCGCAGAGCAGAACATCGAGGTGGTCAAGGCGATGTATGACGCGTTTGGTCGCGGGGATGTGGAGGGCATTCTCGAACGCGTGACCGACGATGTCGACTGGTCAACCGACGCAGCGATCGAGTCAGCGCCCTGGTACGGCCCCAAGCACGGTAAGGCCGAGCTTCCGAGCTTCTTCGAGGGCATCGCGAAGACGGGCCAGGTCACCGAGTTCACGCCCCTTAGCTTTGCGAGCAACGACGACGGTGACGTCCACGTCTTCTTGCGCTACGCATTCACGGTCACCGCGACGGGCAAGGATGTCGCGATGAACCTCCACCACTACTGGAAGTTTCGCGACGGGAAGGCGTGCTTCGTCCGGGCCTCGGAGGACACAGCGCAGGTCGCAGCGGCCATGGCACCCTAAGCCGCGGCCGGCGCGGAGCGACGTAGTGGGTGACGAGGGCACGAAGGGCCCCGGATCGTTGACGAAGCGACCACCGGCGGCTTTCGCGACACGCCTGCTTCTCGGGCCATGCGAGCGACTGACCACCACCGTGCTTCGCTCCCTGGACGAGCTGCGAGAGCGCGCCCCAAACTCGCTCTGATTGCTTTGGCCTCAGATGCCGCTACGCCGCGGCATGCCAATTACGGCCCGCTGTTGAGCGTCCAGAGGATGTCTACGCGGTAGACCTCGTGCGCGGGCAGGGTATACAGTTCGGCGGGTGTGCTGAGCTGGAGGCTTTCCGCGCTCCAACCCTTGGCCTTATAGCTGCCCATCCCCTTGTTGAGGGCCGCGCTCACGATCTTGTTCGGCGTTTCGTTGCCGGTGTCAAGGAAACAGCCGCTCGCGCATTCGAAGGTCGGCGCGTTGCTAGCCGGTTCGAAGCTCGCTCCGGTGCTGTTGAGCGCGAGCGAGTTCGCCGCCAGTTCGTGGCCACTGGCGACGTAGCCGACGGTGCCGCACGCGGCTTCCGGACAGTACTGCGCAAAATTGGGCTTCACCCCCGAGCCTTCGTGTCCACTCACGCTCACGTGCCAGCCAGACCCCGTACCCGTCGCGTCCTTGACCTTGAAGTTCGTCATGGTGGTATCGGTGGTCTGCGCTTCGCCGTTGAGTGTCACACCGCTCAGCGTGGGCAGCGCTGGCGCTTCGGAGAACGAAAGCGTGCCGGCAGTCACGCTGAACGAGGTGTGATCGTTGTGCGTTTCGGCGCTAGCCAGCGCCGGGAGGCCGGCCGCTGATGCAGCCGTAGCGGACATGACCATCACTGTTCTCAGGAGCGCCCCCGAGCGCAGCATTCGTAGGACCTTGATCCGAGGCATCCTTGCCGAGGGCTCAAGCTGGCGCATACCCGTGCCCGACTACGGCCCGCTGCTCAGCGTCCAGAGGATGTCGACGCGGTAGACCTCGTGCGCGGGCAGGGCATACAGTTCGGCGGGCGTCGTGAGCTGGAGGCTTTCTGAGCTCCAACCCTTCGCTTTGTAGTTACCCATGCCCTTGTTCACCGCGGCGCTGACAACTTTGTTCGCCGTTTCGTTGCCGGTGTCCAAGGCGCAGCCGCTTGCGCATTCGAACGTGGGCGCGTTGCCGGCCGGTTCGAAGCTCGCGCCGGTGCTGTTGAGCTTCAGCGAGTTCGCTGCCAGTTCGTGGCCGCTGGCGACGTAGCCGACGGTTCCGCAAGCCGCTTCGGGGCAGTATTGGGTGAACTTCGATTTGAGGCCCGAGCCTTCGTGTCCGCTCACGCTCACGTGCCAGCCAGACCCCGTACCCGTCGCGTCCTTGACCTTGAAGTTGGTCATGGTGGTGTTCGTAGTCTGCGCTTCGCCGTTGAGTGTCACGCCGCTCAGCGTCGGCAGCGCGGGTGCTTCAGAGAAGGAGAGGGATCCCGCGGTCACGCTGAAGGAGGTGTGGTCTTCGTGCGTTTCGGCTGCGGCCAGCGCGGGAAGGCATGCCGACGCCGTACCCGTGGCGACGAAGGCGATCAATACAGTAAGGGACTTCCTTGGTCGAAGCATGTGCTGGCCTCCCGTCTGCTGTGAGATCGGACTCGTTGCGACCGGTCCGCCCGCCCTAGGCGGGCGAATCGGTCAGCGGTCAGAGTGCCGTACATCTAGCCTCGAGAGGCAACGGCCCGCTACCACATTCTCGGTAGTAAGGACGTCGGCAGTGGACCGATGTTCGGGCGCCCACGCAATGCCAATCCCCAATGTCGAACATCGGTCGATGCGGTGGCCGTCGCCCGGCCCCTAGCTGACGCCGGCCCGGTGCCGCCGGTTAATGCTTAGGGCCCACTGCTGAGCGTCCACATGAGGTCGACGCGGTAGACCTCGTGCGCGGGAAGCGCGTAGAGGGCTTGCGGGGTCGCAAGTGAGAGGCTTTCGCTACCCCAGCCCTTGGCTTCGAAGATCCCGATCCCCTTGTTCGCAGGCCGCTTCGACGATCACAACGCCGGTTTCGTTGCCGGTATCGACGTTGCAGCCTCCGCCGCATTTGTAGGTCGGCGCTTCGCCGGAGGGTTCGAAGCTGGCGCCCGTGCTGTTCAGCGTCAGCGAGTCTGCTTCGAGTGCGTGACCACCGGCCACGTAGCCGACCGTGCCGCAAGCTGCTTCGGGGCAGTACTGGGTGAACTTGGACTTCAATCCCGAGCCTTCGTGACCGCTCACGGTGACATTCCAGCCTGCTCCGACCGCCGTTGCGTCCTTGACCTTGAAGCTCGTCATCGTCGTGTGCGTGGTCTGCGATTCTCCGTCGAGCGTGATCGATGTGAGCGCCGGCATCGCGGGTGCCGAGACGAACGTGAGCAGCCCGACTTCGGTGAAGGAGGCGAAATAGGACGCATCGCCCGTTTCCATCGTCGCGAATTCGCCCCCGGCGTAGACCGTCGTCAAGGTGGTCGTGACTGCGTTGACCGCGCCGCTGGGATTCGGTGCCCACGCGGTGGCGTGAGCCGCTTCGACCGAGCCTTCGCAGTTGCTGGTCGCGCAGATCGCGGCGATCCGTTCACGGGTCGGCGAGCCGACCCCGATGCTCGTGAAGGCGCCGCCCGCGAAGACGGTGGAGCCAGAGATTGCGACCGCGTTGACTTCAGCGTTGGCGTTGGGTGCCCACGCGGTGGCGTGAGCCGCTTCGACCGAGCCTTCGCAGTTGTTGACGGTACAGACGGCGGCGACGTAGTCGCGCACCGGTTCGCCGACGCCGATCTTGGTGAATTTGCCGCCAACGTAGAGGGTCGAGCCGGAGACCACAAGATCGAGCACAGCAGCGTTCGCCTTGGGATTCCACGCAGTGGCGTGGGCGGCTTCGACGCTGCCTTCGCAGTTGTTGGTCGCGCAGATCGCGGCGATGCGATTGCGCGCGGTCGCACCGACGCCGATCGTGGTGAAGGTGCCGCCGGCGTACACGGTCGAGCCGGAGACCGCGATCGTGTCGACGGCGTTGCTGGCATTGGGCGCCCACGCCGTAGCGTGCCCCGTTTCGACGCTGCCTTCGCAGCCGTTCGTGGCACAGATCGCGGCGATCCGTTCGCGTGTCGGGGCACCCACGCCGATCGTGGTGAAGGTGCCACCGACATACACCGTCGACCCTGAGACCGCGATTGCGTTGACTTCCGCGCTGGCGTTCGGCGCCCATGCGGTGGCGTGAGCCGCTTCGACCGAGCCTTCGCAGTTGTTGGCGGTGCAGATGGCGGCGATCCTTTCGCGCGCCGATTCGCCGACGCCGATCTTCGTGAACTTGCCGCCGACGTAGAGGGTCGAGCCCGACAGCGCAAGCGCGTTGACTTCGTTGTTGGCGTTGGGCGCCCACGCTGTGGCATGTCCGGCTTCGACCGATCCTTCGCAGTTGTTGGTCGCGCAGATCGCCGCTAGGTCTGTGCGCGCCACACCTCCGATCGAGCTGAACGAGCCACCTAGGAAGACTGTCGTGTTGTAGGTGGCGATCGCACCCACCGCGGCGTTGGCGTTGGCGTTCCAGGAGTTCAGCGCCGCCGTGCCGCTTGTGTTCAGCGACGCGACGTAGTTTCGCGCCGTGCCGACGATCGTCGTGAATAAGCCCCCGGCGTAGACGGTCGAGCCGGACACCGTAAGGGTGCTGACTTCGGCGTTGGCATTGGGGTTCCACGCGGTGGCGTGGGCGGCTTCAACGGCCCCTTCGCAGTTGTTGGTCGCGCAGATCGCCGCGATGCGGTTGCGGGTCGGTTCGCCGACGCCGATCTTCGTGAACTTGCCACCGGCATACACGGTCGATCCGGAGAGTTGGATTGCGTTGACTTCGTTGTTGGCGTTGGGATTCCACGCGGTGGCGTGGGCGGCTTCAACGGCCCCTTCGCAGTTGTTGGTCGCGCAGATCGCCGCGATGCGGTTGCGCACAGTTGCTCCGACGCCGATCGTGGTGAAGGCGCCGCCAGCGTAGACGGTCGATCCTGAGATCTTAATCGTCTTGACTGTGCTGTTGGCGTTCGGTGCCCACGCCGTGGCGTGGGCGGCTTCAACCGCCCCTTCGCAGTTGTTGGCGGTGCAGACCGCAGCGAGCCGTTCGCGCGCCGGCGCGCCGGCGCCGATCGTCGTGAAGGCGCCACCCACGTAGAGGGTGGTGCCCGAGAGGGCGATGTCGTCGACTTCGCTGTTGGCGTTCGGTGCCCACGCCGTGGCGTGGGCGGCTTCAACCGCCCCTTCGCAGTTGTTGACGGTGCAGACCGCAGCGAGCCGTTCGCGCGTCGGCGCGCCGACGCCGATCGTCGTGAAGGCGCCACCCACGTAGAGGGTGGTGCCCGAGAGTGCCAGCACGTTGACCGTGCCGTTGGGGTTGGGGCACCAGCTCGATTGCAGGGTGCCGTTGGACTGGATGTGCGCGAGGTTCTTGCACGCGGTACCGCCGACGGTCGTGAAGTTGCCGCCGATGTAGAAGCCGCCCGACCCGTCGCCCACGACGTCGTTGATCACCCCTGTTCCTCCCCACACGCGCGCCCAGCCCAGATCGCTGCCGCTCGAGTTGGTGCCGACAGCCGGTCCGGTCGGCGGTCCCACCTGGGTGAACTTGCCGCCGATGTAAGTGGTTGCACCCGACGTGACCACCGCGTTGACCGTGCCGTTCGTGACGTAGACCCCGGAATCTGGCGTGGAGCTCCGTGCCCACGCCGGTGCAGTCGGCAGGCATGCCGTGACGGCAGCGAGCACCGAGACGATGCCGAGCGGCCGCAGGTTGCGCTGGGCCCCCCTCGCCCACCTTTGAGCTGTGGGCGATGTTCGGGGCGCCCGCGGGCGCGCTGGGCTAGGCGGAGATCGCCGCGCCGCGGTAGTTGGCCGTCTGGTCATCGTGTCCCTGCGGCGCCAGCTGCGCGAGCAGTTGCGCCAGGTCGATGTCCGCGCCAGGTGTCAACGGGCGCGCGCCGCTCACCATCTGGGTGAGGCCCGCTGCCTGTAGCGTCGTGGTGAGCTCGTCCGCCAGTCCCTTGGCGAGTGACTCGCCCGTACCGGGCAGGATCACGAGCAGGTGGCCGCCCCCCAGGTCGCCGACCGCGTCGGAGCCTCTCAGCGCCGGCCGCACCACCTTGGCCACGCGGCGGCCCAGCGATTGCGAAGCCGGCGCCATGAGGTCGAGACAGACGAGGCTCAGCACGGTGCCCTGCTTGCGAGCGCGGGCGAGGCGGCGCTCCAGCAGTGAAACCGTCGCGCGGCGGCTAAGCGGACGGCGCCGGCGCCGCCAGGCCCACCAGAGCCCCGCGAGTGCCAGCAGCGCGGCGATCGCAGCCGCCGCGAGAGGCCACCACGGCGTGCCCGAGCGGACGACGCCACGGCCCGTGTACTGAGCCTGTATCTGAGCGGCGCGATGCCCGAAGATCACGCCGGTGTCGAGGTACGCGATGCCGCCCTGGTAGATGAGCTCGGCGCGCACGCGGTAGCGAGTACCCGCGCTGGGGTGCTGGTGGGGAGTCGCGACCGGTAGTTCGATGCTCGTGTGCGAGACGAACGTCCCGGGCGCGATTGTCTGCGAGATCACATGGCTTCCGCCTCGCGTGATCATGACCCAGCCATGGACGTTCTTGAGGATCACGTTGCCGTCGTTGCGCGCCAGCAGCAGGAACGTCACCGAGGAGGGATAGCGCGCGACGAGCGCACCGGTGAAGCGAATGTGGGGGCGCCGCGGACCTGGCAGGCGCGTCTCGACGCCCACCACGTAGCGGTAGGCCTCGCCGATCTCGAGGCCGTGCGCGCGAGCAGTGGTCTGCGTGGTTCCCGGCGTTTCGACGGAGACGCCGCTCAGATAGTCGCCTGGCCTTGCCGCGCGGGGCGCGAGGACGCCAACTTCGACGCCGCGCGCGCTGTGGGCCGGGATCGACAGCCGGCGGGTGCTCAGCGCGATCCAGGATGTCGAGCCGGCACGCGCCGCGGCCGTGGTCGCGTACAGCGAGCCGAGCGTGCTCGCGGTTAGTCCGTTGACGGGGCCCAGGAGCACCGTGAGGGCCTTGCCGGTGGGGTTGTTCACCACGAGCCAGCCAGCGGGCACGCGCCGCCCCGGAGTGGCGCTCACGATGAAGTAATCCGACGGAGCGCCGGAGGCCTGCTGGATGCGCACGGTGACCTGAGGTCCGGCCGCATCCGCGGCAGATGGCGCCAGGCAGAGACAGGCGAGCAACACAGCCCCGAAAGGCTGTGCCGCGGCCAGAAATCGCGGCCTTCGCCCGCTGCCGTCACTATCTCGCGCGGCAGCTCCGCTGGTGGGGGTAGCTCCCATCGCGGTTCTATCGGCAGATGGTCAAGCCCCCTTGATGCTGGCAGGGGCGCTGTTGGGGACCACGTCGAATCACCGCGTTGCGGCATGCCATACGGGCAATTGCTGACCGTCCTGACGGCGGTTACTACTGATGAGCAAAACGGGGCGCTCGATCATGAGAAGAACGGGCGGCGATCGTGACCAGCAAGCAATCTCAGTCATGGAGGTGGCCTCTGTGCGGCGAGCCGCTAGGTGTCTATGAGCCGCTCCTCGTGGTGGTCGCCGATCAACCGTTGCGGCGTGGCTCACGGCTTGCGCAGAGAGGGCCACCATCGCGGGGTCTCGCGATGCACGAGGGCTGCTACCAGGAAGCGGCTAGAGGCGCGGACGACCGGCAGTAGCCGCGGTGTGCGCGGTGGAGCCAGTCCGAAGCGCCGCCCACGGCAGCGAACATCCGTTGTGCCGGGCTTCGCCTATTCGGTGTAAAGATCAGGTGGCGTTCCCGATGCGAAGCACTCCCGCACGGGCGATGATCGCTGCGATCAACGACCGAAGGCGGCTCTCGTGTCCCCATTCATACCCCTCGGAACTCGACGTCGGCGCGCCGTCCGCGCGCTCGTGCTGGTCGCCGCGCTCCTGGGACCGACGTGCCTCACCACCCCGGCAGATGCCTATCTCTACTGGACCAATCCCGAACTCGGGACGCTGGAGCGCGCCAACCTCGCCGGCGGCGAAGTCGATGAACGCTTCATCGCCGGCGCCTCCAGACCCAATGGCGTAGCGGTGGGAGCCAAATACGTCTACTGGGCCAACGAGGCCAGCGGCACCATCGGCCGGGCGAACCTCGAAGGCGGCGAAGTCAACGAGAGCTTCATCGCGGGCATCAAGGGGGTCGACGAAGTGGCGCTCAACGGCAAGTACCTCTACTGGGCGAGTGGTCTGAAAAACACGATCGGGCGCTCGAACCTAGAAGGAGGCGAAGTGAACAAGAGCCTGATTGCCGGCGAGGGCAATGTAGTGGCCCTGGCAGTCCATGGGAACTACATCTATTGGTCAAGCGAACCTGGCTTGTGGATCGCCCGCGCAAATCTCGAAGGCGGCGAAGTCAAGCGGCGCTTCATCTACCGCATGGAAGAACTCGAGGGACCGTTCGGACCGCTGGCACTGACGGTGCACGGCAAGCACATCTACTGGTGCGACCCCGACTTCGGCTCGATCGGGCGCGCGAACCTCGATGGCAAGCATGTCACCCGGCGTTTCATCGGAGGGATCGTCGGCCCCGTTGGTGTCGCGACGTTCGGCAAGTACATCTACTGGGTCAACAACATCGACTCTGAGATCGGGCGCGCCGATCTCGACGGCGCGGACGCCAACCAGCATCTCATCTCCGACCGCTCCACGGGTGGTCCCCTGCATATCGCCGCAAACGGTGCCCTGCCGCCGTGGACGCTTACGCTCACCTCGTTTCCCTCGAGCTCCGTGGGCGTGCCGCTGACTATTGAGGCGGTCACCAACAACCCACTCGGTGAAAGCTCATACCGAATTAATGTCTTTTCGCGTAGCAAGTCCGGCACATGGCTTCCGCTGACGACGTGCACGACGACCGTCTGTGATGGCTCGTTCTCCCCGCCGCCGCCGTATCCGGCAAGCGGAGAAGTCGCGGCCGACGTCGGTCCGGCGGGCGCCAGGCCATTCAGCAAGCGGACGGTCGTCTCGAAGACGCTCAAGGTGACGGCCGCCTATACGCCGCCACACTGCGAAGGAAGCGAATGCATGTGATCGATCTAGCATCCGCAACCCACACGCGAGCGTGTCCCACGAGAGGTCGTCAGCTCCGCGGGCACGATTGGGGAAGAGCTCAGCGCCGGCTTGGGACCGGAGGCAGCGTGAGTACGACAGCGCGGAATGGAGCGTGGAGTGTGACTGTGGCTGGAGCTGCGCGGGAAGCGAGGAAGACGTCGTGGCGGTGTGTTCCGCGCACGCGCGCGCAGAGCACGGATGGAGCTGACACGCGAGCAGGTGCTTGCCGTCGCTAAGCCTCTTCAAGACGCAGAGGACTCCGGCCAGGCGACGAGCGACGTCGCGGCTGGCGCAAGTGGGCGGCTGCTCTATTCGCCCCAAACAGACGCTGGCTGAGCGAATCTTCTTCCCGAGGGCGCCGGGCGCTGGGCATCCGGTGTAGGCGAGGGTCGAGTGCCTGTCGAGCCTCGAGGAGCGACGCGGTCCGAATCTCCCCGCGCGGTCAGCGCTGAGCACGCGACCGCTTGCCACGGATGCTTGATGCGCTCGAGTGGACTCGAGCCACCACGGACCATACGGTCCACAAGGCCCTCGACCTTGCGTCGGAGTGTCGAATGAGCGCCTGGTGACGGCTTGGCGCCGCCGCTTCTCCTTCTGCACGGATCCGGCACTCCCACCGACACTGCCCAGATTGAGGAGCAGCGGCACGATCGTCTGACCCGCGTGGCGCTCCTGCTTCGCCCTGAAGCAGGGCCTCCGCTTCGTGGCCCGATCGTGGCCCAAACGTCCGCCACCGTGTAGCCTGTGGCGCTGCGACCAGACGGCTCTCGACCGAGCGAAAGTCCTGCAACATCGCAAGCTCGGTCGCCGATCGTCGTCGCCCGTCGTAACGCCTGGCATGGCCTGTCACGCCGGAGGTCGCGGGTTCGAGTCCCGTCACTCCCGTTGTCAGTAGTGCCTGGTAATCGAGTGGTTCTGGTGGTCGGATCAGGCCCCGCGACTAGCTATCGCGGGCGGCAGTAAACGGATTCGTAAACGCGCCGCGCGTCGCGATGCTGGTCTGTCGTATCGCACCGCGATCTGTCGGCGCAGGACCGCCGCCAACATCCGACATCCGCGCGCCGTTACGATCGTCGGGCGATGCCCTGGTTCCGTCGCAAGAAGCAGTCGCGGGTGCCGGAGATCCCGTAGATTGAGGTCTCCTTGGGCGGCGATTTCCCGCGGGGGCGCAAGGCTGCCGTAGCAACTGCGCGGACTCAGCATCAAGCGTACGCGCCTGCGCGTCGGAAGGGCGCCGCGGGCAGCGTCTAGCGATGGATCCCGGGACCTTCAGGCCGTAGGCGCCGCGCCCGGCACCCGCGCCACCATGAGCCGGTGGCAGATCACGAGCCCGACGCCTGGATCTCGAACGCTCCCGGCCCCTTCATCGGGACGGAGCGCGAGCGCGGCGTGGTCACCGTCTCAGCACCTAAGGAGCGCGCGGATCGTCCTCGGTCCGACTGCGACCGCGCCACCAGCGGCCAAGCTTCCTGAGGTAAGCCTCGTCGCGGCTCCACTTTGGCAGCCCCAGCGCGCGGGGCAGCACGAGGAGGGCCAACGCCAATCCCAGGTAGCCCAAGAGCAGCACGTTTGCGGCTGTCTGGTGGTCGCTCGAAGAGAGAAAGAGCACGCCCAACGCGATCGCCGGAACGGTAATGCAGACGATCAGCACACGGGCCAGCATCTACTGACCCTCAGCGGCTCTACCGATCGGCAACTCAGACCTTGCGCACGAATCGCGTCGGGGGTTGTAGCACCGCACCGTAACGCGCCGCACCCAAAAGTGCGGGCTTACCCCCGCCGGGCTCTACACGCCAGTCCCGCTGCTAGCGGCCCCGGTATCGACTGTCATCACCGGGTCCGTGGGCATTGGGTAGCGTGCGAAGTGACGTTGAGTCGGCGGCCTCGGTTCAGCTAGCCCTTCGCCTTCCGGCGCCACAAAAGCAACCGGGATCTCGCTCAGCAGCGGTCCCGAGATGAGGCGCACATGCTGGTAGACGTACTCCAGCGTGTCCGGGCAGTCATGGAGCACAACCCCAACGATGATCTGCCCGCGCTCGATGCCACGGCGAAACTTGAGCAGGTCACCAGCCACCTCCCATCGCTCGACCTCGATCGCCACACCAACGCTCTTGCTTCCCACCTCGAACTGTTTCCAAAGGTCGTAACGGTCATTGATCGGTAAGTTGTCGTAGCGCTTCTCGAACGGCGGCACCCTGATCTCGGGCTGCCAGCCTGCGGGGAGCAGGCGCTCCTTGATCGCCTGCGGACGGTATGGCGGATTCGGCGCGTAGGCCATGCAATGGGCGATGACTGCGTCTTCGATCTCCGCGAGGGCAGTCGTCTCATGCAGCCGCTCCTCGGCGTCCGCCTGGTACTCGACTCGGAGGCGGTAACCGGTGGCTCCTGTGCTTGACACCGACAATTAGTTGCTCTGCCTAGACGGGGCAAGCCGTCTAAAGCGTGGGCTTTAGGTCAGGTCGGTCACGGCCGCTTGATAGACGCTGATCGCGTCCTGCAAGCCGTCGCCGAGTGCCGCGTCGACGACGCCAACGTCCTGCACAACGAGCGTGGCCCGCGTGACGACCCGCTCGAACTCGTCCTCCGCGCGCAGCACGGCGATTTGCGTCTCGCTCCCACGGACCAGAATGAAGCCTCCGAGGTCGCCGCCGTGGGGGTAGAGCAACACGGTCTCGTAGCTCTCGATGCGGCCGTCCTGCTCAGCCTTGCCGAAGTACGCCAGGGTCTCAGCAAAGACCTCCAACCCCTTCGCCTCGCGCCCGGTAATGGACTCGCCCCATCCGATGAATAATCCGGCCTCTGCCATCACACACCTCCTGCTCGTTGGTGACAGACCGTCAGGCTGGCCCGACACCAGTGTCGCGGCCACCTTTGCGTTCCGCCTCGTCGGCGGATCCTACTCTGGCTCCGTGGGCCGGGTCTTTGACCTGCCCACGGCGGCTTTGATCTCGTGCGCTGCATCCGTTGGATCGCCTAGGAGCGGGGAATCCGCAGCTCCGGGACGAGTTGATCGAGACCGTTTGCAACGCCCAGGGGAGGCAGGGCCTCGGGACGCGTTGCGCCTCGCCAGAGCGCGAGTGGCGCCGCTCGCGGCGTAGTAGCCTCACGCACCGCCTTGGGGTTCTTCGGCCGATCGCTGAGTGACTGCCGCGGCGCGCTAACCTAGATGCTGTGGTTACTCAGGCAGATCGTGCGGCCGAGCGGCGCCGCGCAGGCCTCGAGAAGATGCGGCGGCAGATCAAAGATGGCTCGCTCACTGTCCGCAAGATGACGGCGGAGGAGCGCAAGCGCTATCCCCCAAGACCGTCGAAGGGACGCCGCAAGTGACGACGTTTTTTGTCCCCGGCATCGAGTCTCAAGGCGAGCGCGCGGAGGTCGCCTACGGTGAGCTGCGCGAGCGTTCGCAGATCGCCGCCGGTTGCCCGGCGAGGGCGCGGCGCATCTTCAAGCTGAGTTGCCGCTTTGATGGGCATGACTGGGAAATCGAGGTTGGCAGGCCGCTGTCCCAAGGAGCTGATGTCGTGGTCGCAATCCTGGACCATGGGCGCGACGAGCCATTCGTCGTGCACACCGCCGCCGGGGCGAGCGCCCCGCTACGCGTCAAGCGTCCCGTGTACTCGGTAACAGAGTTCTCGTGAGCGTGCGCGGCGCAGTTCACTAGGCTCGCCCGCCCACGCAGCCCACGAGCGCATCTCTCGATCGCCTGCCCTTGCTCCGGGGCGAGCAAGCTGCAGTGCACCCTGCAGCACCAGCTGCTGGCTGCGCTCCGAGAACGCTAGCTTGCTGCGCCGAGTGGCCGAGTTGCAGGCGGGTGACGGGAGCAGCGGACATCGTCGCCGGACTCGGTCATCGATCAGCCAGGGGCAAACGTGAGCCTGCAATAGTCAGCTGAATGAGTTCGACTGACGACGGGATCAACGCACTGCTCGCGGACATTCCGCAGAGCGCAAACGCGCTCGGCGAGCCGGCGGCGCCGGTGACGCTCGAGTACTTCGGCGACCTCGAGTGCCCGTTCTGCAGGGATTTCTCGCTCGATGTGCTGCCATCGATCATCCAACGGTGGGTGCGGAGCGGAAAGTTGCGAATTGAGTACCGTGCGTTGCAGACGGCGACGCGCGAGCGGGATGTGTTCGTGGCGCAGCAGGTCGCGGCACTGGCGGCGGGCGAGCAGGAGAAGGCGTGGCACTTCGTCGAGACCTTCTACGCCGAGCAGGGCGAGGAGGGCTCAGGCTACGTCACTGAGACCTACCTGGAGGGGATCGCTAGTCAGATCCCGCACCTCGACCTCCCGCGGTGGGCAACCGAGCGCAAGGACCCGGAGCTGCCCAGGAAGATCGCCAGCGACGCAGAGGCGGCCGCGGACGCTGGTCTCACCGGAACCCCGTCGTTCCTGCTCGGTGCGAGTGGAGGCGCGATGAAGACGTTCTCGCCAGCCGGTGGGCCGTCGTTCGACGCCGCGATCGAAGCGCTCGTAGGGGCGTAGGAAGGCCCTTCGGCGGGTCGCGCCGGGCGAGCTACTGAACCCAGTACCAGGCGGCGAGGACTTCGCCTTGGAGCAGTGTGAACTGCTTGTCGTTGACGTCGCGGTTCTGTACCGAGCCGGTCGACTGATTGACCGTGGTGGCACTGGTGCCACTGCGAGCCGCTGTCCAGACCTCACCGGTGATCCGAGACGGAAACCCGCCGCGAGAGTTGAGCCAGGCCGGCACCGCGCCGCTCGCGCCGCTATCGAGCGCCTTGAGCTGTTCGACACTCGGGCGCTTCCAGCCGGCGGGCGGGCTTCCGTTCGTCGGCTCCATTGAATTGCGACCGATCCGCTCGTCATAGGTGGCCTGATTTGCGTCCGCGCCATGGTCGTACAGGCATTGGACGTACTGGCTTCGCAATGTCCTCAATTCGTCCTGCGCGTCGAGCAACGGCTTTGGCCAGCCAGCCGGCTTCGTGCGGAGGGCCTTGAGGTCGGCGATCTGGGTTTCCTTGGCCAGGATCTCACCGTTCTTGGGGTCACACGCGGAGGGGTTGATCCGCCAGGTCCACAGCAGGTTGGTCCGGGTATCGATCACCGTGTTGGGAAAGATCCGCAGCGGGGGTATCTCCCGCCACTCGCGGTTGGCCCCTTCGTTGGTTTCGTTGATCGCGACCTGCATCTGCTCCGGGCTCTTGTGTTCGAAGTGCATGAAGTTCAGGCGCTCCTCGAGCCAGACCGCCTGGACCATCGCGTAGTCGTTGTAGACCTGGCCCGGGAACTCGCTCATCGTGTACGTGAAGAAGGGCTGGGCCGCGCTGCGCGCCTTGCGGCTGGCGATCTTCAGAATGCCCTCGGCGCCGGGCACACCGTTTCCGGTGAGGTAGCCCTCGAACTCGAGTTCCTTGTCCTTCAGCTCACGCTTGTAGAAGTCGACGAAGTCTTCGGCCAGGCTGCGGCGTTCCGCCACAGGGGCGGCGACGATCGCGCGTAGCTTGCGATCCCCGGTGAACACGGCGCTGCGCAGCTTGTTGGCGAGCGCGACGATGATGCTGTAGTTGCCGTTCGAGACGGTAGCGCCGAGCTGGTCGAGCTTGCTGTCCAGAGCGCCGACCTGCTGCTGGAGGCCGACCAGACGTTCATTGACCGCGCCCAGCTCTTCTTTGACGGCCGCGAATTCGCCGCTGTTGCCGCCGAGGCCTGCATCGGAGAGGAAGTTGCCGATCGTCACCCCGGTGCCGCCGAGGGCTCCCTCCTGGAGCTTTGAGATCAGGTACGACGCCCCACCCGTGGCGAGCTTTGCGGCGAAGGCGCCCGCGATATCGGTGCCGATACCGGCGGCTTGTGCCTTCGGCGGCGGCGGGCTCGCAGCAGCAGCAGCCGGCGTGGCCAGACAGCAAAGGCAGACAAGGAATCCGAGCAGGGGACCTTTCAAGTTCTTTCCTTCCAGGATGGGCAGTAGAGGCAACCGCGTTGGACGCAACCGTAAGGTCGGCAGGCGTCAAGCTCGGTTCGCGTCGGCGTGCGTCAGTCCTGGACGGATGGTCGAACAGAAAGGTGGCGTTTACGCCTCTCTACGACGGGGACCCACGAGGCTCTTGGCGGCCGCGTTGCCAAGCTCTGGATCGCCAGCGGTGATCCACACGTTGTGGCCCTCAGCAAGCAGACGACGGCCTGTCTCGTAGCCGAGGCCCCTGTTCGCTCCCGTGATGAGCGTGGTAGTGATCGATCTTGGGGTTGCCGGCATGTTGCGGCGCCAAGACAGCGCGAGGCCAACGCCGCGCGTGACGGCGCTCGGCCGCCGAGGAGCCGATCTCCCAGGCGGACCGAAGACGCCGCCGCCGCAACCTGGCAAACGAGCGCGGCTGCTCGCTACGCGCTGGCCATCGCCGCCTGCGCCTGCGCGAGCTTCGCCCGGACCAGGTCGGCTCCCTCCTTGAAATCGAGCAGTGGGCGAATATCCCAGGTGACGAGGCCAAACAGCGGGTAGTCCGTCATGAGGTCGAGGACCTCGCGATGGGAACCGGCGTTCGTGACGCTGAAACCGCCGCCCTCGAGGAACCCGAAGATGCAATCAAATGTGCCGTCATCGGCCTTTTCCTCGAGCCAAGCCATCGCTGCGTCGAACTGTTGAGGCGTGGGAGGCATGGGACCCGGTGACGCGCTGATGAAGTACTTCATCTGTCTCTCCTTTGATCTATTGCTCCGCTTGGCTCCGAGTATCCCACCTCGCCCGTTTGAGCCTCCCTCTCAGGCCGGTGAGCGGAGGCCACTCGCCATCTAGACTGCGCGCATGCAACGTGAGGAGCTACGTTCCGTGCAGGCGCCGCTGAAGGAGCGCTACCGTGCGGAGCCCGACGCGGCGCGAGTCACGCTGTCGGCGACCGGCTCCCTTGGCGAGGGCGTTTCGTGCTCGGTGCGCACGGGCAGAGCGCTCGCCGAGGCCGGGCTGCATCCCGCCTCGGGCGGCGACGGCTCCTTGCTCTGCTCGGGCGACATGCTCCTGGAGGCGCTCGTCGCGTGTGCGGGTGTGACGCTTAGAGCGGTCGCAACGTCTCTCGGCATCCCTGTTACCTCGGGTCGCGTACGCGCTGAGGGTGACCTCGATTTCCGCGGAACGCTCGGGGTCGAGCGCGAGGCGCCGGTTGGGTTCACGGCGATCCGCCTCTCGTTCGAACTCGAGACCGACGCTGATGCCGAGCAGCTTGAGACGCTCGCGCGATTGACCGAGCGGTATTGCGTCGTCTACCAGACGCTCGCCAGCTCGCCGGCGCTCGTCACGGCCGTCGAGCGCGTCTAAGGGCGCGACGCTCGACCGTGCGGGCCCAATGGGCGCCGCCGATGTGACCGATCAACGCAGCGTGCTGAACGCTGCCTGGATCTCGGTTGCGAACAGTTCGGGCTCCTCCCACGCGGCGAAGTGGCCGCCCTTGTCGACCTTGTTGAAGTAGGTGAGGGTGGGGTAGGCCTGCTCGACCCAGCTTCGCGGGGTCGCGACGATCTCGCCGGGGAACGTGGTGAATCCGACTGGGACGGAGACCGGCGGAGGGGCCTGACCGGCCGCGCGAGCTGCGGCTTGTCCGCTCTCCCAGTACGAGCGGGCCGCCGAGGCTCCGGTGCCGGTCAGCCAGTAGGTGGTGATGTTGTCGAGGATGTGGTCTCGGGTCAGACCGCCCACAGGCTGCCGGTCGACGAAGGCGCGGGAGATCTTGTAGTAGCTGTCCGTGTCGTGGTCGAGCATCCAGGCCGCCAGCGCGACCGGTGAATCCAGCAGTGCGTAGCCGATCGTCTGCGGCCGCGTGGTCTGCTCGAGGAAGTAGCCGAAGCCGGTCGCCCGGAATGCGGCCCCCGCCGCGGCCGCCGCGCGCTCCTCCTCGGTTTCCTTCGGGAAGTCGCCGCCCGCCAACCCGGGGACGAACAGGTTCGTATGGATGCCGATCAGCCCCTCGGGCGCCTGACGGCCCATCGCGTCGGTGACGGCGGCGCCCACGTCGCCGCCCTGCGCGACGTAGCGGGTGTAGCCGAGGCGGGGCATCAGCTTGCCCCATGCCTCCGCGACGCGGCCCGCGTACCAGCCGAGCTCCGTCGGCTCGGCCGAGAAGGCGTACCCGGGGACGGAGGGCAGCACCAGGTGGAACGCGTCCTCGGTGCGTCCGCCGTGCGCGGTCGGGTCAGTCAGTGGGCCCACGGTCTCGAGCAGCTCGATCACCGAGCCGGGCCACCCGTGCGTCATGATCAGCGGCAACGCGTCCTCGTGCGGCGACTCCACGTGGATGAAGTGCACGTCCACCCCGTCGATCTCGGTCTTGAACTGCGGCAGCGCGTTCAGCCTCGCCTCGCACGCCCGCCAGTCGTAATCGGTCGCCCAGCAGCGGGCGAGCTCCTGGATCGTCGCCAGTTGCACGCCCTGCGACCGATCGGCGACGAGCTCCCTGGAGGGCAAACGCGTCGCGGCGATGCGGCGGCGGAGCTCGGCGAGCTCCTCCTCCGGGACCTCAACGGTGAACGGGCGGATCGCGCCGTTCTCGACCTTCGCCTGGTCGGCGACAGCCGCGGGATGCGAGCTCATGAGGATCTCCTTTCACGAGATCTCGATGGCGACGGCGCGGTGCCAGGTCGCCTCGTGTAGCGTCGCGCCCGCGCCCATCGTCGATTCCCTTCAGGAGCGACGGTCGCCTGACGCGACCTTCTGTCGCAATCTTCCTATCTCTGCCCATTTTGGGAAGATCCGCGGCGGGGCGCTAGTCGCAATTTGCGCGACTTTCGGGAGGCGCGTTGGGGAGACGCGCTGCCCATCGGCGATGGCGGCGGTCCGGCCGACCCACCGAGCCGGCTCGCACCGATCTAACGATCGTGCAGCTCGGTGAAACCCGCGGCGAACGCGCGGTGGACGAGCTGCGTTCGCGTATGTTGAGCGGATGCGTTTCGCGCTCGTACGCTACGGGAACACCGATCAAAGGAGCTTCCCATGTCGAGCGTGAGAGGCACCGCCTCGCGCGGGGTCAGTGCCCGAAGTCTGCGCGACGGCTGGCGGTAACCGGGTCACTCGTCCACCATTCGCGCGGACCCTCGCCCGTGCCGGCAACCGATCTCGGCTACGCGGCCGGCACCCAACCGGCGGGATACGCGCCCCTCGGCACCTCGCCGGGATAACGCGGAAAGTGGCGTACAGCTACACGCTCGGCGGCGCTGCCACTGAGCAGTGGAATCAGATCGCCAACGGTGAGGAGCACGCGGATCGTCGCGCCGATTTGGAAATCCGCCGCGGTTGGCTCATCCCCGCCCAGCGCGCCACCGCTCGCGAGCTCCTCGATGTGCTCGATCTTGGCCGGCAGGCCGGCAAGATCCTCGTGAAGGCGCGCCGCGGTGATGCGGTGGTACCTCCATGACCCATGGACGTACTTGATCGCGAAATCCGTTCCCGGACCGTCGAGCGGCTCCGCACCTGCGAAGGTCCCGAGTGCCTCGGGCCTGAAGTGGAGCGCTCCCCAAGGCAGTCGCCGACCCAGATCCTGCAACTCCTCGTCTCCCCATCGCTCGGCCTCTCGGACCTCGTCCGACGGATAGAGGACAGGTTGCGGTTCGATCAACTCGAGGCGAGCCAGGATCGCCCGCGATCCGTGGACGGGCTCCCCGTCTATCAGGGCTCCCGGAACAGTGGATCGTCCCTTGCCGTAGATCTCCTGCATCCGTTCGACGTGCTCCCCGACCTGAAGGTCGACCCGCTCGAAGTCGAGGCCCTTCGCGCGGAGCGCCGCGTCGACCGTCATGCACGGATGTGACGGCGGCAACGCGTGCAGTGTGATGGTCGGCGACACGATCGAATCCTACCGAGGCTCGGGCGAGTGCAGTCCGGTCATGCGCAAAAGCGCAGGAGGTGCTCAGTAAGAGCGCGCGGCCGTGCCAGACGCGGGCGGCTACCCGACGGCGAACGCACGACTAAAATCGCAGCGTTTGAGGACTCGGCTCACGTCAGCTCTCGTCGGACGGGCCGCGGTCGCGCTGGCGCTCGTGATTGCGTGCACCTGTGCAGAGAGCTCTCCGGTGCTCGCCGGCACGGCCTACGTCGATGGAGTCTCAGACCAGAATTTGGCTTACTGGGGGGCATTCTTCTCCAGCGGTCTCACCGCAATAGCACCAGTGTCGCTCGCTGAAGGGTGGGAGATCCTGCCGGCTCGCGTCACCTACGCGCGCTATGTGGCACAGTGGAATGAAACTGGGCCCTTCCGGACGTGGCTCGAACATGTGCCCGCGGGCGTCACCGTGGATCTCGCGCTCACCAACTATCACGCGCCCGAAAGCTATGTGGAAGGCTCGCCGAACTACCCCTCAACGCCGCAATCTTACTTCCAGGCGCTCGAAGTGTTGCTCAACCTCGGTGAAGTTCTGCATCATCCGGTCGCCGTCGTCGAGCCCTGGAATGAGCCAAACAATCAGGGCGGCTATCGGGAAACTGCAAAGGCTCTACACCCCGCCGAGTTCGCGGATGAGGCGCAGCGTCTGTGTTCGACTCACAACTGCAGCGTCGTCGCAGGCGACATCGAAGATGTATACCGCGAGGCGGGCGAATACCTGCGCGCCTATAAATCGAACCTCGACTTCACCCCTGGCGCTTGGGGTGTTCACCCGTACCGCGCCGTCGACAACTACGGCGTGGCGCCATCTGGGATGTCGGAATTCGAGGAACAGTGTGGCGATTGCCATCCCTGGTTCACAGAGATCGGCGTGT
This sequence comes from uncultured bacterium, assembly GCA_963738355.1. Classification (GTDB taxonomy): domain Bacteria; phylum Actinomycetota; class Thermoleophilia; order Solirubrobacterales; family Solirubrobacteraceae; genus Palsa-744. The sequence continues at coordinate 234,150 of CAVTWF010000002.1, read as the reverse complement.
TCCTTTGCGAGGCGGCCGCGGGACATGGCGCCTACGAGGGTCCCGCATGGCAACGGGAACACGCCGAAGACCTCACTGCTCACGTGATGCCGACGTATCAGCCCGCACACGTCTTCTACTACGAGCTCAAGGTTCCCGGCACGGAAGCCGCGGAAACGGAGGAAGCCGCGTGCATCCGCGGCGACACAACCGACACCGCCCTATATGGAGTCAACGGAGAAGCTCGCCCCGCCGCGAACGTCGTCTTCGAACCCTGAGCGCGCGCGACGCCTCACCCGCAGCCCGGTCCCCGCGTAAGACGCGGCGGACCGAACAAATCAGAGAGGTTCCGGATGCTACGCCATCACTCGCGCCAGTGAGCGCCAGCGCATTTGGCGATAGCGGTAGATGAGAGCCGCGAACAACGCGACGAGCGGAGTGAGCACGCCCGCGCGGATCTCCACCGTGTCGGTGTAGCGGCATGCGTTCTCGGTGATCGGCTCGAATGTGAGCGTGTGGTTCCAAGCCTTCACGGGGCCGCCGTGCTCGCTGGACGCGATTTCGCCGTCGTCGAGCCGATCGATGCGGAGGGTGTGCGTCCACCCGGGCAAAAGTCCTAGGAACCGGAGACGCGCGCGCAGCTGATCGCCCTCGGCCAACGCGTCCGTGAGCGGCGTCGTAGGCGTCAAATGCAGCCACGGCCAGAGCACGTGTGAGAGCAGCGCCGGCTTACGCGCCAGGCGACACGCGTCGGCGGCCGAGATCGGCAGCTGAGTGCTGACGCGAACTCTCATCGGTGGGCTCCCATCGTCGTCTATTCTGAGTAATTGCTCGTGTTTGTCTACTCGCATTGGCGAACACTCCGTCGATGAGCTCCGCGTCGCGCCTAGAGCCTCGCCGCGCGCCGCTTCAGCGTCGCTCGGTGGAGACCGTGCAGGCGATCCTCGAAGCCTCTGCTCAGGTTTTCGAGCGCCACGGATACGCGAACGGGACGACGAACCGCATCGCCGAGCGCGCGGGCGTCTCGATCGGGACCCTCTATCAGTACTTCCCGAACAAGGACGCGATCCTCGTCGCGCTCACCGAGCGGCACCTGGAAGAGGGCATGCGCCTGCTAGGGCCTGTGATGAGAGAGCTCGCCGGGGACCCGCCACCTGTCCGGACTGCGCTCGAGCGCATCGTAGGCGCGCTGCTCGAGCTTCACCGCGGCCAGCCACGTCTTCACCGGGTGCTGTTCGAGGAGGCCCCGCGTCCGCCGCGGATCAGGCGCACCCTCGATCACGTCTTCGACGAAGCGTGTGTCGCGCTCGCGGGTTATCTGGCGCTGCGGCCAGAGGTTCGCGTCGCTGACGTACAGCTCGCGGCGCAACTCGTGGTGCAAGCGGTCGAGGCGATCACGCACGGCCTCGTGATTCACCCGCGAAAGGCGATAGCCGCCGAGCGCTACGCGAGTGAGACGGTGGGGATGCTCGAGCGGTATCTGCTCGCGAGTGGCGGGTAGTAGGAGCGGGTAGGAGGAGGCTCGAATGCGCAAGGTGATCTATTCGATCGGAGTGTCGCTCGACGGCTTTATCGCCGCGCGCGATGGGGATATCAGCTGGGCTGCGCCGGATCGCGAGTTGCATCGCTTCCACAACGAGCAGATGCGTCAGGTCGGCGTCGAGTTGTGCGGCCGCAGGCTCTACGAAACGATGCTCTTCTGGGACGCGCCCGCGGAGACCTTTTCCGGAGCCGAGGCGATCGAGTTCGCGCAGATCTGGAAGTCCGTACCGAAGATCGTCTTCTCGACGACGCTGCAGGGCACTCGGGGCAACGCCTCGCTCGCGACCGGCGACGTCGCCGACGTCGTCAAGCGGCTCAAGGAGGAGCCGGACGGGGACATCGCCGTGGGCGGCGCCGGTCTCGCGTCGACACTCATAGGACGCGACCTCGTCGACGAGTACCGCCTCTTCGTTAGCCCCGTCGTGCTCGGCGGCGGCACGCCCTACTTCCCTTCGCTTCACCGGAGGATCGAGTTGGAGCTTCTCGAGGCGCGGACGTTTGGCGCGAGCGTCGTCTACCTGCGCTACTCGCGTGCGCAGCAGGCAGGCACCGGCGCTTTCGCGAGCGGGGCTACGTGAGCGCGATCGTCGCCGTTTCGACGTCGCGGCCGGAGAGCTGCACGTCGAGTCCCCGGGGCCCTGCGCTCGCAAGCAGGTTGCGACCCTCCCGCGTCAGCGGCACGAGCACGTCATTGGACTCTCCTGCCGGGAGCGAGAACGACGCCCTGCCCACGAGCACGGCGCGCCTATGGGTCGCCGGCGCGCGCCTGCGGCCGTGCTTTCGCGGCGCGGCGAGCTTGGCGACGAGCTTCAGCTCGCCACTGCATGGCGCGGAGCCCGCGCAGTCGATCCGCACGAGCGCATCTCCGTGTCGCGTCCTCGCCGTGCGGGCCGCGATCACGACGCCGGCGGGCGGCGATGCTCCGGGCGGCTGTTTCTGCCACGGCGGATGCGCCCAGAATTCTTCCTCGAACTGCTTGTTGACCGGCTGCGGCTCGATCGCTCCGGGCAGCGTCCCGCTTTCCTCCGGGCCCGGCTGAGCCTCGCCCTCGTTGCACCCGTATTCGTTGACCGGTCGCTCTAACGGGTTGAGCCTCGTGGTGATAATCGCGTTGATCCCCGGCGTCGTTGCCGACGCGTTGACGCTGACGGGGTTAGCCACGAGCGCGTAGGTCTTGTCGTCGTACCACTGGGGCACGTATTCGAGTTCGTATTCCTTTGTCGCGCATGGATTGCCGCGGTAGGTGAAGGCGACCTTGTATTCGCCCGTCGGCACGCCGGCGATCACGTATTCACCCTGAGCGTCCGTCAGCGCGCACGCGGTCAGCCCTTCCAAGCACACTTGGCCGCCGCTGATCGGCGCGTCGCTGCCCGCCAAGAACATCGTCCCGGCGATCGCACCGAGCGGCTGCGCTTGCGCCACGCACGGCGAAAAAGCAGCGCACGCGAGCAGGGTCGGGACCGCGGTTCGGAGCGCCCGCGCCGCTAAGGAGCGCTCACAGCCCATGAGCCGTTCGCGATGATGTGCGGGTAGGCGTGAGCCGCTTCTTCCGCGGAGGTGCGTCCCAGGGGCACGCCGAATGCGACCGTCGCACCGGTGCGGCTCGCCCCGGGCGCGCGGTGGCTGTTCAGTATCGCGAGGTATTCGGCGTCGACGAACGGCACCTGCTTGCCGTTCTCGTCCTGCGTTGGTATGCCGCCCGAGGAGTCGCGATCTCTCAGGTCTTCGACGCCCGCGTAGACGCACAGGTGCCCGGGCAGCGCCGTCGGCGCCTGCAGGGTGCCGGAGCTTCCGCAGGCTTCGCGGATCGGCAGGCTGCGCTGCGTCCCCGCCTTCTTGGCTTCCGCTTCCTTGATGTAGATGACGCGCCGTTCCGGGATCCCCAGCGCGAGGGGTGCTGCGAAGGTGATCGTCGCCGTCGTGAGGGTCGGCTCCAGTTCCGGCCCGAGCACGCTCACGGTGCCCCACGTTCCCGTCTCGCTGCTCGTGCTCGCGAGCGTCCCGTCGGAGGCGAGCTGGGGCGTCCCGCCGCCGCTCGCTGCGGTCGACTTCGAGTTGCCAGGGGTGCCGGTTGGCGCGGCGCCCGCGTTCGCCGCCGGGCTGCCGATGCCGTCGTGACCCTTGGTCGTCGTGCCGCCGCCCTTGCCGCCCGCGCCCGAGCTGCTCGTGCCGCCCGTTGACGATCCGCCGCCGGTGGACCCGCTGCCCGCAGCGGTGGCGCCACTCCCGTGCGCCGGGCCGCTCGCGTGAGCGACGTCTGTGGCCCCGTCGCCGCCGGCGTCCGTGGCCGTGGCCTGCTGGCCCGTCGCTCCGCCCGGGGATGATCCCGCGTGGGCGTGTCGTGAGGAAGACTTGCCGCTCGAGAGGAGCACGCCGACCACCACGCCGCCCACCAGAAGCACCGCCAACGGCGGTGCGGCGAGTCGAATCGCGCGCGCCACTTGTCTCTGCTACCTCCCCTCTGCCGCAACTCGTTTTGCCGCAGCAGCTCTGAGCCGTTCTCGATCCGAGTCTAGCGCGGCTCTTGCCCGCGGCGCGCCGCGCGACTAGCGTTATCGGCGGCGGGTAAACAAGGGGTCAGTGGCTACTCTGAGGATCGATGAGAGCGGTGGGAGGAACCTGCTGCGTCGCACGCGATCGGAAGCGCCGGTGAGGACGCCGTGAGCGCCGCCGGTGTCTTGCTCGCCTTGGCCGGAAACGCGGTGGGTGGCCACGAGCAAGCGCCGGTGTCCGAAACGATCATCCTCGCACTCGTGATCGCGGCGCTCTTCGGCGCATGCGGGGTGATCTCGCTCGTCGTCAGGCGCCAGCATCGCCGCGCCAAGCCCGTCGCGGACCAGTGGGGCGCGCTCACGGTGATGGGCGAGCTCTGCCCCCATGGATGGCAAGCGCAGATCACCCTCTATGGATGGGGCGCACCGGTGCCCTCCGACGCACCGCCCGCGCGAGTGCCCCTCGTCGAGCTCGAATGGAAGCAGTTCGACGAGGAGCCGGGCCGCGTCGCGGTCGCGCGTCGCGTGTGGGCACCGACGATCGCGACGGCGCTGCAAGCGATGGTCGACGACCGGCGCACCGACATCGCGTTCGAGGAGATCGAGCGCGCAGTGTCGGAGGCCGACGATCTCGAGTGGGACGACTGAGCGCTAACGCGTGGTGGCGGGCGGCTACAGCGAGACTCCGCTTGCGCGGAAGCTCGGGGTCAGGGCGGACACCGCCCTCGCCGTGCTCGGCGCGCCCGCAGGTTGGCAGATCGAGGATCTGCCCGACGGCGTAACGCCGCGCAGGCGCGCGCGCGGAACGTTCGACCTGGTCCTTGCCTTCTTCGGCTCGCGCGCGCGACTCGAGCAACGACTGCCCGCGCTCCTGAGCGCGCTTCGCGCCGACGGCGGCCTGTGGATCGTCTGGCCGCGGAAGGCCGCAGGCCACGAGAGCGACATCAGCGAGAACCTACTGCGCGAGATCATCCTTCCGACGGGCCTCGTGGACGTCAAGGTCGCGGCACTCGACCGGGACTGGTCGGGGCTGAAGTTCGTGTGGCGCAAGGAGCTGCGGCCAAGCTGATTGACACCGCGGTCTCACGAAACGGGTGGCACTCCTCGCGTTGCTAAGGTGCGAGCCCGAGCGATGAGGCTCGCTCTATAACCGCGGCGCCGCCGCCGATGGCCTCTACCAACTGCATCTCGACGTTGAGTGGAGGACCGCATGGAGCGCTTCATCGCCATCAGCTCGGACGGCGCTCGCCGCCTTGGCGATCACCGGGAGTCAACGCATGTCGCTTGACGCTCGCGAGCTCGCCGCGATCTTCGCCGGCGGCGTCGTCGGCGCGCTCGCACGCGCCGAGCTCGCGGTGGCGCTGCCCTACGAAGTCGGCAAGTGGCCGTGGGCGACCTTTCTCGTCAACATCGTCGGAGCATTCGCGCTCGGCTATCTCAGCACGAGGCTCCAGGAGCGGCTGCCCGTCTCCGCGTATCGCAGGCCGCTGCTCGGCACCGGCTTCTGCGGCGCGCTCACGACCTTCTCCACGATGCAGCTCGAGCTCCTGCGAATGCTCGACGCCGGCGAGCTCGCGCTCGCCTTCGCCTACGCGCTCCTCAGCATCGCGGCCGGTTTCACGGCGGTGGCATTCGCGACGAACGTCGTGCGCCGCGGGCGGGGCCTGCGATGAGCCCGCTCGTCGCGGTGGCGGTCGCGTTCGTGGGAGGGGCAGGCGCCGTCGCGCGCTTCCTCCTCGATGGCGCCGTGAGCTCGCGTCTGCGCAGCAAGCTGCCCTACGGAACGCTGGCCGTGAACGTCACGGGGGCCTTTGTGCTCGGAGCGCTCGCGGGCGCCGCGCTCGACTCCGACTCCTATCTGATACTCGGCACCGGCCTGGTCGGCGCCTTCACGACGTTCAGCACGTGGGCGTTCGAGAGTCACCGTCTCGGCGAGGACGGCGAGCTGACGCTCGGTGCGTTCAACTTCGTGTTCAGCCTCGTGGTCGGCATCGCCGCCGTGTGGGCGGGACGGCATCTCGGAGCGTCACTGTGAGCGACTCCCTGAAGCTCACGACGTACTTCGGCGAGCGCGACCGTTCCGGCGCCGGCTTTCTCGCGGACGCGTTCGTCGACGTGTACGCCCGCCATCGGATTCACACGAGCCTCGTGATGCGGGGCGTGGAAGGCTTTGGCGCGAAGCATCACCTGCGCAGCGATCGCTTGCTGACGCTCTCGGAGGATCTCCCGCTCGTCTCCGTCGCCGTCGATCACCGCGGGCCGGATCGAGGCCGCGCTCGGCGAGGTCAGCAGCCTGCGCTTCGACGGGCTGATCACGCTCGAGCGCGCAAAGCTGCTCACGACCGGCGAGGCGCTGCGCGATTCGCCGGGGCGCCAGCCGGAGACGAAGCTCACCGTGTATGTCGGCAGGCACGAGCGGGCAAACGGCCGGCCGCTCTGGCAGCAGATCGTCGCGCTGCTTCACCGGCGAGGCGTCGCCGGTGCGACGGTGCTCCTGGGAGTGGACGGCACCTCAGACGGGGCCCGTCGGCGCGCGAGCTTCTTCGCGCGCAACGCCGAGGTGCCGCTCGCAGTTGTCGCCGTGGGTGACGGCCGGATGATCGCGGAGCTCCTTCCCGAGGTCGGCTCGATGCTCGCGCGGCCCGCCGTCACGCTCGAGCGAGCGCGCGTGTGCAAGCGCGACGGCGAGCTGCTCGCACGACCGCATTCGTTGTACGACACCGATCCCTCGGGGCTGGCGGTCTGGCAGAAGCTGACGGTCTACGTCTCCGAGCTCTCGCGCGTCGGGGGGCACCCGACCTACCACCGGCTCGTGAGAGCGCTCCGCGAGGCGGGGGCGGCCGGGGTCACGGTGATGCGCGGCGTTTGGGGATATCACGGTGCGCAGGCGCCGCACGGTGACTCGTTTTGGCAGCTGCGGCGCAATGTGCCCGTGGTGGCGGAGATCGTCGACACGCCCGCACGTGCCGCAAAGTGGTTCGACGTGATCGACGAGCTCACGACGAGCGGCGGCCTGGTCACCAGCGAGACCGTCCCCGCGCTTCGCGTCACGGCTCCCAACCTCGTGCGCGGTGGCTTCAGGCTCGCTCAGTTGCCTAGGCTTGGGGCCGGAGGCTGATCGCCCTGAGTCCTGATCGTCAACCATCGCTGCTCGTGCGCCTCGTCATCTCATGGCTCACGAATGCGATCGTGCTGGGAGTCGTGGTCGCTGTGCTCCCGGGCGTGGACGCGACGAGTGCCGGCGCGCTGCTTGCGGCGGCCGCGGTGTTCGGCGTGCTCAACACGCTGCTGAAGCCGTTCCTGCGACTCGTGACGCTTCCGCTCGCGATCCTCACGTTCGGGGTCGCGTGGTTCTTCGTCTCGCTGCTCATGCTCGTGCTCACGGAAGCGATCGTGAGCGGCTTTCAGATCCACGGCTTCTGGGAGCTCGTCGCGGCAACGGTGATCGTGTGGCTCGTGAACGTCGTGCTCGACGTGACGCCCGGGCCGTGGCAGCTCACGGGCCAGCGGCGGCGGCTGCGGCGCGCCGACACGAGCTGACCGATGGCTGCCGAGCGCCGCGCGATCCGCGTCGTCGTCGCAGGCGCCGTGCAAGGCGTCGGGTTTCGCGAGGCGACGCGCCGGCGCGCGCTTCAGGCCGGGTTGATGGGCTGGGTTCGAAACGAGCCCGACGGCACCGTCGGCGTGCACGCCGAGGGCTCGCCGTCCGCCCTCGACGCACTTCTCGACTTCCTGCGCGAGGGCCCGCGCGGCGCCGCGGTTTCGAGCGTTGACGTGAACGACGTGCCCGTCGAGGGGCACGAGCAGTTCGCCGTGCGCGGGGTGAGCGCGGGCGTGTTCGTGGTGCAACAGCATGCCGCGAGCACGCGCCACTTCGACCTGCGCCTGGAGGTCGACGGGGTCATGCGCTCGTGGGCGCTGCCGAAGGGACCCTCGCTCGACCCCGCGGTGAAGCGGCTCGCGGTGCAGGTCGATGACCATGACCTCGAGCACAACTCCTTCGAGGGGCCGACGGAGTCCGGCGGCGTCGTGGTCTGGGATCGCGGCCCCTACGAGCAGGGAGGCAGGGTCGCGTGGCCGGAGGCGTTGGACCGCGGGCACGCCGTGTTCGTGCTGCACGGGCGCAAGCTCCGCGGCGGCTATGCGCTGCAGCGCACCGGGACGGGCGCAAAGCCCCAGTGGCTGCTCGTCAAGCGGCGCGACGACGAGGCGCGTCCCGGCTCCGATGTCGTCGCCGAGGAGCCCGCGTCGGTGCTCAGCGGCCGCACGCTCGAGGACGTCCTTCGGGACGCTCGCTGACTCCGGCCGCCCATCGGACGCGACTCGACGCACGAAGCGAAAAGCGACTAGGAATCAATGGCGGCGCGCGACCGCATGCCGCGTCCACGCTACCGGAGGTGAGTCGATGAGTGAGAGGACCGCGGGCGCGCGCGCTGCCGAGGAGGGTGCTGGCAACGGCCTGCCCGTGACGAGCGTCCGCCATCCGCTCGTGCGGGTGCTGCTCGTGCTGACGTTCACAACCGGCCTCGTCGACGCCGTCAGCTACCTCGGCCTCGGACGTGTCTTCACCGCGAACATGACCGGCAACGTCGTCCTGCTCGGCTTCGGGATCGCGGGTAGCGGCGGGCTTCCGGTGCTCGCGCCGCTGATCTCACTTGGTGCCTTCCTCGTGGGCGCGGTAGCGGGCGGGATGCTCGCAAGGCGCGTCGGCGAGCGGCATCGTGCGCATGTCACGCGGGCGCTCGGCGCGGAGGTGGCGCTGATCGCCGTTGCCGCGATCCTCGCCGCCGCGTTTGACATCAAGCCCGACGCATTCTCCGGGGACGCGCTGATCGCGCTGCTCGCAGTTGCGATGGGGGTTCGCAACGCCACGGTTCGCCGCTTCGCCGTCCCCGACCTGACGACCACGGTGCTCACGATGACGCTGACGGGGCTCGCGGCGGACTCGCGCCTCGCCGGTGGCTCCGGGAAGGGCGGGGCGCGCCGAGCAGCGGCGGCGCTCGCGATGCTGCTGGGAGCCATCGCGGGGGCGCTCCTGCTGAAGACGAGTCTCGCTCCACCGTTGTTCATCGCCGCGGCACTCGCGCTCGTCGTCGGCGCCGCCTACCTGCCGGTGGCGCGGCGAGGGGCATGACGGCGGCGGCGGCGGTTACCGTGCCTGTGTGCTCGGACTGCCCACGGACATCGAGGCGTGCCTGTTCGATCTCGACGGCGTGCTCACGCAGACCGCGACGCTCCACGCGGCGGCCTGGAAGGAGGCCTTCGACGGTTACCTGCGCGAACGCGCGGCGCAGCGCGGCGAGGAGTTCGTCCCGTTCGACCCTGTCGAGGACTACGACAACTACGTCGACGGGCGCCCGCGTTACGACGGCGTGCGCTCGTTCCTTGCGTCGCGGGGCATCGAGCTCCCGCAGGGCGACCCAAGCGATCCCCCGAGCGCCGAGAGCGTCGACGGGATCGGCAACCGCAACAACGAGATCTTCTTGCGACTCCTCCACGAGCGCGGCGTCGAGCCCTACGAGGGCTCGGTCCGGTTCGTCGAAGCCGCGCGCGACGCCGGCCTGCGGCGTGCGGTGGTCTCCTCGAGCAGGAACTGCCGGGACGTCCTCGCTGCGGCGCACATCGAGCAGCTCTTCGAAGCGATCGTAGACGGCGTGGTGGCCGAGCGCGAGCGTCTGAAGGGCAAGCCCGCGCCGGACACCTACCTCGCGGGAGCGCGGTCGCTCGACGTCGCGCCGGCACAGGCCGTCGTCTTCGAGGACGCGATCGCAGGGGTCGAAGCGGGCCGCGCGGGGCGCTTCGGCTGCGTCGTCGGTGTCGATCGGGTGGGCCAAGCCGACGCGCTGCGCGAGCACGGAGCGGACATCGTCGTCGCCGATCTCGCCGAGCTGCTGGAGCGAGCATGATCAAGCAGTCGGCGTTCGTCGTCGAGCCCTGGGCGGCGCGCGAGACCCGGCTCGATTTGGAGCGGCTCGCGCAGACGGAGTCGGTGTTCGCGCTCGCGAACGGCCACATCGGCCTGCGCGGGAACCTCGACGAGGGCGAGCCCGCGGCCACGCCCGGCACCTACCTAAACGCGTTCTACGAGGTCCGTCCGCTGCCGTACGCGGAGGCGGGCTACGGGAACCCGGAGTCGAGCCAGGCGCTCGTCAACGTCACGAACGGCAAGGTCATACGCCTGCTCGTGGACGACGAGCCCTTCGATGTCCGCTACGGCGAGCTGCGCTCGCACGAGCGCGAGCTCGACTTCCGCGACGGCGTCCTGCGACGCAACGTCGAGTGGCTGTCCCCCTCTGGGCGCGGGGTGCGCGTGAGCACCACCCGTCTCGTCTCCTTTACCCAGCGCGCCGTCGCCGCGATCCTCTACGAGGTCGAGCCGCTCGAGGTCGAGACGCGCGTCGTGGTCCAGTCAGAGCTGGTCGCCAACGAGCCGTTGCCGGACGGCGACGGCGACCCGCGCGGCGGCGATGCCAGCGCCCCGCTGCGCCCGGAGTTCTTCGGCGGCGAGGGGACGATCGCCGTGCTCGTGCACTCGACCGCAGCGAGCGGCCTGACGATGGCCGCCGCGATGGACCACGTCGTCGAAGGCCCCGACGGAACCGACACGAGCATCGAAACCTTCGCCGAAATCGCGCGTTTCACGGTGGCGGCGGAGGTTGCGCCGGGGCGACCGCTGCGGATCGTCAAGTTTCTGGCCTACGGATGGTCGAGCCAGCGCTCGACGAGCGCGGTCCGCGACCAGGTCCGCGCCGCGCTCGCGGAGGCGCGGCACACGGGATGGGACGGGATGACGAGCGAGCAGCGCGCCTACCTCGACGACTTCTGGGAACGCTCAGGCGTCGAGGTGCAGGGCGACGCCGAACTTCAGGTCGCGCTGCGCTTCGCGCTCTTTCACACGCTGCAGTCCGGGGCGCGTGCGGAGCAGCGCGCGATCCCTGCGAAGGGTCTCACCGGCCCCGGCTACGACGGCCAGACGTTCTGGGACACGGAGGCCTTTGTGTTGCCCGTGCTCACCTACACCGTTCCCCAGGCGGCGCGCGATGCTCTGCTCTGGCGCCATCGAACGCTCGACCTCGCGCGCGAGCGCGCACGGGTGCTCGGGCTCAGGGGGGCGGCGTTCCCGTGGCGGACGATCCGCGGCCAGGAGTGCTCCGGCTACTGGCCCGCGGGGACCGCCGCGTTTCACATCGGCGCCGCGGTCGCCGACGCAACCATCCGCTATCACGCGGCGACGGGTGACGAGGAGTTCGGGGCCCAGCAGGGGCTCGAGCTGCTCGTCGAGACCGCGCGCCTGTGGCGCTCGCTCGGCCACCACGACGCCGCGGGGCGCTTTCGCATCGACGGCGTCACAGGGCCGGACGAGTACAGCGCGATCGCCGACAACAACGTCTACACGAACCTGATGGCCGAGCGCAACATGCGCGAGGCGTTCAGCATGATCGAGGCACACCCGCGGCGCGCGGCGGAGCTTGGCGTCGACGAGGAGGAAGCGGCGAGCTGGCGCGACGCAGCACAGGCGATGATGGTGCCCTACGACCACGAGCGCGAGGTGCATCCGCAGGCGGAATCGTTCACGCAGCACGGCGTGTGGGACTTCGCTGCGACGCACGCGGATCAGTATCCGCTGTTCCTGCACTTCCCTTACTTCGAGCTCTACCGCAAGCAGGTCGTCAAGCAGGCGGACCTCGTGCTCGCGCTGCACCTTCGCGGCGACGCCTTCAGCGACGAGGAGAAGGCGCGCGACTTCGCCTACTACGAGGCGCTCACGGTGCGGGACTCCTCGCTCTCCGCGGCCACCCAAGCCGTGATCGCGGCGGAGGTGGGTTTTCTCGAGCTCGCCTACGACTATCTCAGCGAGTCCGCGCTGATCGACCTCGACGACCTCCAGCACAACACGCGCAACGGCTTGCACATCGCGTCGCTCGCGGGCACCTGGATCGGCACGGTCGCGGGCCTCGGCGGCATGCGCGACCACAACGGCGCGTTGACCTTCGCGCCGCGCCTGCCGCAGGCGCTCACGCGGCTCTCGTTTCGCCTCACCTACCGCGGCAGCCGGCTGCTCGTAGAGATCACCCGCTCGCGCGCCGCCTACTCGCTGCTCGACGGAGACCCGCTGGAGATCGCGCACCACGGGACGAAGCTCACGGTCAAGGGCACGAGGCCACTGACGCGGCGGATCCCCGCTGCGCCCAAGCGCGAGCCGCCCGAGCAGCCGGCCGGCCGGGCCCCCGAGCGCCGGCGCGTGCCGCGCTGAGCGATCGGGCCTGAAAGGGGGCAGTAGGATCGTGCCGATGAGCGAGTCGCCGATCGGCCAGCTGCTTCAAGCCGTCGATGCGCTCGATGTCGACGCGGTGATGCGGATCTCCTCGCCCGAATGTCGCATCCTCACCGTGGACGGGCAGCGGGCGGGTGGCGCCGAAGCGGTGCGCGCCGTGCTCGAAGGCTTCGTTGCACGATTGCACAGCGCCTCGCACCGCGTGAGCGCCGAATGGCACGAGGACAACGTCTGGATCGCGGAAGTCGACGCCGTCTACGAGCTCGCCGACGGCGTGCGCCTCGGGCCGTTGGCGCGGGCCTTCATCGTGCGCGTCGACGGCGAGCAGCTCGTCGACGTGCGCGTGTATGGCGCCCACGAGCGGCCGCTCGACGATTCCGTCAACCCGCAGGGGTTGCGCGTGGGTGGCCGCTGGCTTCCCGCGCTCTGAGCGCGGGCCCGCGAGGTCAGCGGCGCTGCGCCGCGTCGATCAGCTCCGGGCGCAGCTCGTCGAGGGAGGCTGATCCGAGCGTCTGCGAGTGCCAACGCGGCGGCGTCCGGTGGGAACTCGCGGTTCGGATACGCGATCACGAGCATTCCCGCGTTCGCAGCGGCGCGCAGGCCGTTCGCGGAGTCCTCGACGGCGACGCAGTCCTGCGGGCTCACGCCCAGCCTCACCGCCGCCTCGAGATATACGTCCGGCGCGGGCTTGCCGTGCGCCACCTCTTCCGCGGAGACCGTCGCGGCGAAGAACTCGCGCAACGCGGCGAGTTCGAGCACGAGCTCGAAGACAGCGCGGTTCGCCGACGACGCGAGACCGAGCGGCCAGTGCCTGGCGAGTGCCTCCACCGCCTCCCGCGCGCCCGCCATCAAGGGCAGGTGCTCGCGATAGAGACGCGTCAGGCGCCGCACGACCTCGTCCGCGATCTCCTCGGGCGCGAGGCCGACGTGGAGCTCGTCGTGCATGTACCGCGACCACTCCGGCGAGCTCATGCCCATCATCGCGCGCGCAGCTTCCTGCGTCCAGGCGCCGCCGTGCTCACGGGCGACTTCCTCGCGCGCCGCCGCCCATACGCGCTCGGAGTCGACGAGAACGCCGTCGAGGTCGAAGACGACCGCCGTGATCATGCGGCCTGCTGCGGGAGCGAGCTGAGCAGCTGCGCGCGTGCGCGTGCCGAGCGAACGGCGACGGTGAGGGTTGCGGCGTCGTAGGCGCCGTAGTGCCGCCGGCCGTTGATGAAGAACGTCGGCGTGCCCGACACGCCGCTCGCGTCCGCGCTGGCCACGTCCTCCGCGATCCGCGGCGCGTGCTCGTGGCGCCGCACCTCATCCCAGAAGCGGTCGAGGTCGAGCCCGAGATCCTGGGCGTAGTGGCCGAGCGCGGGCGGGTCGAGCCCGTCCTGGTGCGCGAGCAACGCGTCGTGGATCTCCCAGAAACCCCCCTGAGCGCCCGCTGCCTCGGATGCTTCGGCCGCGAGCTGCGCGCGCAGGTGCACGTCGTTGAGGGGCAGGTGGCGCCAAACGTAGCGCAGCTCGTCGCCGAAGGAGTCCAGGAGCTCGCGCAGGACGCTCTCCGCTTGCCCGCAGTAGGGGCACTCGAAGTCGCCGTACTCCACGAGCGTGACGAGCGCGTCCTGCGGGCCGCGGATGTGGTCGCGTGCGGGATCGACGTCCTCGGAGAGGTCGAGGATCTCGCTCGCGGTGCCGGCAATTTGGCGCGCCCGGAGCTGCGCGGGCAGCCGCCGCAGGATCGCGACGGCGCCGGCCGCGAGCAGGGGTGCCGCGATCGCGGCGCTCAACACGCCGATCTTCGCCTCCGCGAGCAGCCGCCCGTGGAAGGCGATGCTCGAGATCAGCAGCGAGACGGTGAACCCGATCCCCGCGACCGTTGCGCCCGCGGTGAGCACGGGCCAGCTCACGAGCGGCCGCGGCCCACGCAGCGAGGGACGCGTGGCGATCCAGGACGCGGCGAGGATGCCGACGGGCTTGCCGACCACGTAGCCGACGAAGATGCCGAGCGTCACGGGCGAGCCGAACGCTTCGCCGAGAAGACCGGCCGAGAGCTGGATGCCCGCGTTCGCGAGCGCGAAGAGCGGCACGATGACGTAGCTCGTCCACGGGTGCAGGGCACGCTGGATGCGCTCGTTCGGCGAGACCGCGGAGAGCACGCCGAGCTGTGCGGAGCGCGCGAGCTCAGCCGTTGGCTGCTCCCGGAAGGAGCGCGTGAGCTCCGTCGCGCGCTCGAGATTCTCGCGCGAGGGCTGATAGGCGCTCGTCACGAGACCGGCAATGAGACCCGTGACGACGGGATCGACGCCGGACTCGAAGAGCGAGACCCAGAGCCCGACTGCGGCGAGCACGAACAGCTGGCGCCGGGGGTTGAGCGGGAGGTAGCGCACCGCGACGAGCACGACGAGGAACCCCGCGGCGGCGGCGAGCGCGGGCGCCGAGATGTTCGACGAGTACGCGACTGCGATCACGAGCAGCGCGCAGAGGTCGTCCACCGTTGCGAGCGTGAGCAGGAAGACGCGCAGCCGGGTCGCCGTGCGCGGCGTGAGCAGCGCGAGCGCGCCGAGCGCGAATGCCGTGTCGGTCGACATCGCGGCGCCCCAGCCGTGCGCCCCGGGCCCGCCCGCGTTGAACGCGAGATAGATCGCAACCGGCACGACCATCCCGCCGAGCGCGGCTACCACGGGAACCGCGAGCCGCCGGCGCTCGCGCAGTTCCCCAACGTCGAGCTCGCGCTTCGCCTCGAGCCCGACGACGAGGAAGAAGAACGTCATGAGCCCCTCGTTGACCCAGTGGCGGAGGTCGGTCGAGATGCCGCTGCCGCCGATCTGGATCGAGAGCTTCGTCGTCCAGAACGACTCGTATGAGTGGCCCGGGAGGTTCGCCCAGATGAGCGCCGCGATCGTCGCGCCGAGCAGCATGACCGCGCCACCGGTCTCCGTTCCGAGGAAGTCGCGCACGGGCGCCGCGAGGTTGCGGGCCCACGCGGTACGGCCGGTGAATCTCGTGGCTTGCGCGACCGCCATCGTTCGCGATTATCGCGGGCCGCGAGCGATCGCGAAGGCGCAGAAAGCGCCGCCGGCCGAAGCCGTCGGCGCTTTCATCCACGGGGCGTGCTAGGTGGTCCGTGGGCAAGGGAGGCGCGCTGCGCGCGAGCGCGTCACTCGAACTGCGGAGACGCCCAGCCGGGCATGATCTCCGGAAGGCCCTCGCTGACGCGTTCGGGGAAGCGCGCGGGGCGCTTCTCGAGGAACGCGGTGATCCCCTCCGCGGCGTCGGCGGATTGTCCGCGCACGAACATCCCGCGCGAGTCGGCGCGGTGGGCGATCATCGGATGCTCGGCGCCGAGCATGCGCCACATCAGCTGCCGCGCGAGCGCCACCGAGACGGGCGCGGTGTTCTCGGCGATCTCGCGCGCGAGCGCACGCGCCGCATCGAGCAGCTCCTCGCCGGAATGGACGCTGCGAATCAGCCCGCCCTCGAGTGCCTCGCGTGCCGAGAAGACGCGGCCCGTCGCGACCCATTCGACCGCGCGGCTGATCCCGACGATGCGGGGCAGGAACCAGCTCGAGGCGGCCTCGGGCAAGATCCCTCGGCGCGCGAAGACGAAGCCGATGCGCGCGTCCTCGGCGGCGAGCCGCACGTCCATCGGAAGAGTCATCGTCGCGCCCACGCCCACCGCGGGCCCGTTGATCGCGGCGATCACGGGCTTCTTGGAGTCGAAGATGCGCAGCGTGAGCTGGCCGCCGGTGTCGCGCGGGACATCGGTCGCGGAGGAGCGCTTGCGGTAGTCGAAGGTGTCACCGCCGCTCGCGAGGTCGGCTCCCGCGCAGAACCCGCGACCGGCTCCGGTCACGATGACGGCGCGGACGTCGTCGTCGGCGTCGGCGCGGTCGAACGCGGCGATCAGCTCGTGCCCCATCTGGGGCGTCCACGCGTTGAGCCGATCGGGCCGGTTGAGCGTGATCGTGAGCGCGCCCTCGTCGAGCTCCGTTGTGATCTGTTCGAACTCCATGCCCTCTCCTTCGCTCGCTGAGTGTTTACCGAGAACGACCTGCGCGGTAGGTGAATGGCGGGTTGCGCGTGGGATTCACCCGCGTGCGCTAGCTTTCCGCGATCGTGTTGTACACACCACCACAATCGATCCTCGAGCGCTATGCCGACGTGCTCGTGAACTTCGCGCTCGGCGGCGGGAGCGGGATCAAGGAGGGCGACGTGGTGCGGATCGTCGCGCCGGAGTCGGCGAAGCCGCTGTACGTCGAGCTGCACCGCGCGGTGTGGCGCGCGGGCGGGGACACGATCGGCCACTACGCCCCGGATGACGACGCTGCATACAACCTCTCGCGCGACTTCATCGAGCTCGCGGGCGAGCGCCAGCTCGACTTCTTCCCGGCGCAACAGGCGCGCGGGCTCGTGGACCAGATGGACCACCAGGTGAGCGTCTTGAGCGACGCGGACATGCACGCCCTCGAGGGGGCGGACCCGCGCAAGATCATGCGCCGCGCGCAGGCAATGAAGCCGCTGCTGGATTGGCGCACGGAGAAGGAGAACGAGGGGCGCTTCACGTGGACGCTCGCGCTCTATGGGACACCAGCGATGGCGGCGGAGGCGGGCCTCTCGGAGGAGGAGTACTGGCGGCAGATCGTGGAGGCTTGCTTCCTCGACGACGACAACGCGATCGAGCGCTGGCGGGCGGTGAGTGCCCAGATCGGCGACTACGTGGAGCGCCTGAGCGCGCTCCCGATCGAGCGCTTGCACGTGCGGGGTGAGGACGCGGACCTCACGCTCACCGTTGGCGAGCAGCGCAAATGGGTCGGCGGGAGCGGGCGCAACATCCCCTCGTTCGAGATCTTCACGAGCCCCGACTGGCGCGGCACGGAGGGGTGGATACGCTTCAACCAGCCGCTCTATCGCTATGGGAACCTGATCGAGGGCATCGGCCTTGAATTCGCGAACGGCCGCGTCGTGAAGGCGACCGCGGAGCGCAACGAGGACGTGCTGAGAGAGATGGTCGCAACGGAGAACGCGGACAAGGTGGGGGAGTACTCGCTCACGGACTCGCGCTTCTCGCGGATCACGAAGTTCATGGCGGAGACGCTCTACGACGAGAACGTGGGCGGCCCGTTCGGGAACACGCACCTCGCGCTGGGGAAGTCCTACCACGACTGCTACGCGGGCGATCCGGCGTTGGTGAGCCGCGAGCGCTGGGAGGAGCTGGGCTTCAACGACTCGACGGTGCACACGGACATCGTCTCGACGGTTGACCGCACGGTGACGGCGCGCTTACGCGACGGGAGCGAGCGCGTGATCTACGAGGCGGGCCGGTTCCAGCTCGACTGATCGGCGCTCGCCGCAGCGAAAGCGATTGAGGTAGGCTGGGCCGGATGGGCCATCCTGGATGGGGCAGTTGGAGCTTCGACCCAGTCGTGTGGGCCGCCCTGCTGGCCGCGGGCGCCTTCTACGTGACGATGCTGCGGCGCGCGCATCGCGTCACGGGCAAGGCGGTGGGCCCTGGGCACTGGCTCTTCTACTGGTCGGGCTTGGCGATCCTCTTCATCGCCCTCTGCTCGCCGCTCGACGCGATCGGCGACGATTACCTGCTGTGGGCGCACATGGTGCAGCACACCCTGCTCGCGGACATCGCGCCGCCGCTCCTGATCCTCGGGCTGCGTGCGCCGGTGATCCCGCTGGGCGTTCCGCGGCGCATGCTGAGACACACCGCACGCGGTGGAACGCTGGGCCGCGTGTGGGCCACGGCGACGAACCCGTGGATCGCGCTGCCGGCATGGGCTGCGGCGACTTGGGTGTGGTCGATACCCGCGGTCTTCGACTACACGAGCCAGCACGAAGCAATCCACTACTTCTCGCACCTGACGCTCTTCTACACGGGCTTCGCGCTGTGGTGGATGATCATCAGCCCGCTGCCGAGCGAACGCCGGAGGCCGGCGATCGCGCGCCTCGGCTACCTCGGCTTCTCGCGCTTTGCAACCGCCTTCGTGTGCTTGCCGCTGACGTGGCTGAATCGCACGCTCTACCCGCTGTACGTGAGCGCGCCACGCGCATACGGGATCTCTGCGCTCACCGACCAGCGCCTCGCGGGCGCGTCGATGTGCTTGATCGAGCTGCTCGTGTTCGGCATCGCGCTCTCTGTGGTGTTCGTGGATTTGCTGAGTCAGGACGAGCGTGCGCAGGCGCTCGCGGACTTGGCGAGCGCGTCTCACTGACCCCGGTAGACCCGCTGGCCGCGTAGAGGACGCGCGCGATGCCACCGCCCCTCGGATTCGATCCCTCGACGTTGCACCTCGCGGAGTTCCTGCCGCCGGTGATCGGGGGCACGACCTACCTCGCCCTGTACGCGAAGCGCGCGCTCACGCTGCGGCGCGAGAAGAGGCCGGTCGCCCGCTGGCGCGTCGCCTCCTTCACCTGCGCGGTACTCACCGTCGTCGTCGTGCAGCTGCCGCCGTTCGACTCGCTCGCGGACGAAGTGCTGCTCGCGCACATGATCCAGCACATCATCATCGGCGAAATCGCGTCGCTGTTCATCGTCTTCGGCCTGACTGGCCCGGTGCTCGCACCGCTACTTCACTTCCGCGTGACGCGCCCCCTGCGGATCCTCGTGAACCCCGTCGTCGCGCTCGTGCTGTGGGCGGTGAACCTGTACGTGTGGCACCTGCCGCTCTTCTACCAGCTCGCGATCCGTCACGACCTGATCCACGCGCTCGAGCACGCCAGCTTGCTGTGGTTCGGGACGCTGTTGTGGCTCGCGGTCCTCGGCCCGCTGCCGAAGCCTGCTTGGTTCGAGGGGTGGGGAAGCGTGGGCTACGTGACGCTCGTGCGGTTGATCGGTGCGGTGCTCGGGAACATCTTCATCTGGGCGCAGACGGTCTTCTATCCGATCTACGACGCGAGCGACGCTCACCGCGGCTTGAATCCGATCTCGGATCAGAACTTGGCGGGCGCGGTGATGATGATCGTTCAGGTGGTTCTCACGACGCTCCTGCTCGGATGGCTCTTCCTGCGCTTCGCGAAACGCGACGAGGAGCGCCAGGCGCTGCTGGACCTCGCCGCCGCGCGCGGGGTTGAGCTCTCGAACGAGCGCGCGTCGCGGGCGGCGATCGCGGGCACGACGGAGCGGATGCGCGAACGCCTGCTCACAGAAGGGAGCCCGGAGCAGGAGCACGCGGAGAACGGGCATGAGACGCGGGAGGGGGCGAGCCGTCAGTGACGCGGAGGCGCGTCGTAGCGCTCCAGGGCATCGGGACGCTCGCATTGCTCGCGCTGGTGCTCGCGGCGGTCGTGCTCTTCACGCGCACCTCGCCGTCCTCGGGCGCGCAGGAAGCGGCGCTCGCGGGCAATCCGAACCTCGACGGAGGCACGGCGCTCTCGGGCGAGGCGCCGGACTTCACGCTCACGGACCAGTTCGGCAAGGAGATATCGCTTCACTCTTTCCGCGGCCATGTCGTGCTGCTCGCGTTCAACGACTCGGAGTGCACGACGGTGTGCCCGCTGACGACGACGGAGATGGTCGACGCGAAGCGCCTGCTGGGGCCCGCCGGCGCACACGTCGAACTGCTTGGCATCGACGCGAACCCCACGGCGACGGCGGTGAAGAACGTGCGTGCGTACTCGGAGGCGCACGGCATGATGCACGCGTGGCACTTCCTCACGGGCTCCCTGCCGCAGTTGCGCGCGGTGTGGCACGCGTACCACATCGACGTGCAGATCGAAGCTGGGGCGATCGACCACACGCCGGCGCTCTACATGATCGACGAGCGGGGAAACCTCTCGAAGGTGTACCTGATCGAACTCGCATACGCGGGCATCCACCAGCAGGCGCAGATCCTCGCGCAGGCGGCGTCGAGCCTGCTGCCGGGCCACCCGGCGGTACAGTCGAAGCTCTCCTATGAACGGATCGAGTCGATCAGCCCCGCGAGCAGCGTCGCGGTGCCCCGCGCGGGCGGCGGCGAGTTGGCGTTCGGCCCGGGCTCGGCGCCCCGTTTGCTGCTGTTCTTCGATGCATGGGATTCGGAGACGACGGATCTCGCGAATCAGCTGGAAGCGCTCTCCGCATACGACGCCGACGCGGCGTCGGCGAGGCTGCCGTCCCTGACGGCCGTGGACGAGGCGAGCGTCGAACCGTCACCCGCAGCGTTACCCCAATTGCTCGCGTCACTGAAGCACCCGCTCGCCTACCCGGTCGCGATCGACGAGAACGGCCGCATCGCGGACGGCTACTCCGTAGAAGACGAGCCGTGGTTGGTGCTCGTGTCTGCATCGGGCCGGATCCTGTGGCACTACGACATCTCGACGTCGGGTTGGCTGAGCACGGACGCGCTCACGAGAGAGGTTCGCGCCGCCCTCGCGCGCGCACCGAGGCCACCGGCGAGCGTGAGCGCCGCGCTGACAGAGTTGCGAGGCTCGCCGGGACCGCTGGCGTCGCT
Organism: uncultured bacterium; assembly: GCA_963738355.1. Taxonomy (GTDB): domain Bacteria; phylum Actinomycetota; class Thermoleophilia; order Solirubrobacterales; family Solirubrobacteraceae; genus Palsa-744. Next base: position 213,433 of record CAVTWF010000002.1, on the reverse strand, counting down.
ACACGAAGAGGCGAACGAGATCGTCGGCTCGCAGAGCGACTTGACGACGAGGTTGCATGCGTTGCGGGGCTACCCCGTGGTGATGAACGTGTGGGCGTCGTGGTGCACGCCGTGCCGGACGGAGTTCCCGCTGTTCGCGACGGCGTCCGCGCAGTACGGCACAGGCGTCGCATTCTTGGGGGCGGACGCGGAAGACTCGAGCTCGAGCGCGCGCGCGTTCCTGGCGGCGCACCCGGTGAGCTATCCGAGCTTCGAGACGACGACGGAAGGCCTGAGCTCGCTCGCGCCGATCGCGGGCCTGCCGACGACGATCTACCTGAATCGCGCGGGCAAGGTGGTGCACGTGCACATCGGGCAGTACAACGCGCAGGGGACGCTCGACGAAGACATCAAGACGTACGCGCTGAGCGGCTGAAGCGCGCGCTCAGTAAAGGGGTTCGTCCGCGCGCCCGTCAGCGGGGTGGAGGCGGGCAGGCGCGGGACCTCCGTGTCCCGCGCCGGTTGTATCGCCCGCCTCAGCCTTTGAATTCTCGGAAGGGAGGCTGAGACGGTGCGCTCGTCGGCCCTACTGCGTGGCCCAAGCGAGGACGTTGGCCGTATTCACCTTCTCGGTTGCTGACGCTTCCGCCGGTGCGATCTTCTTGCAGAAGACTTCCACCGTGTGCGCGCCGGCGGTGTACGTTTCCTTGGTGGATCCGATCGATGAGCCGACCGGGTCGACGTTGACGGTCTGGGCGGAATTCGACGCCGCCGTCACGATCGACTTGACGGCCTTGTTGATTTCGGTTCCTTCGATCTTGAGCACGCAGCTTGCGCCCGCCGGAATCTTTGAGGATTCGATTTCGATCTGAGCGCTCACGTCGATCTTGCTAGTCGCGGTGAGCGTGACCGACGTTTCGGCGACCTTCGCGCCGCCGGCTGCTTCGGTGAGCGTCGTCGCGGGAGCGGCTGACTTGAACCCGGAAACGGTGGCCGTTCCGGTTGGGCCGGTCGAGCCGGTGGCGCCTGCGGAGCCCGTTGCACCAGCAGACCCAGTGGCGCCAGTGGCGCCGGCAGCTCCGGTCACGCCCGCGGGGCCGGTGGCGCCGGCTGCGCCGGCGGAGCCGGTCGGTCCGGTGGCACCCGTGGCCCCGGTCGATGCCGGCGACGCCAGTCGCGCCCTTTTCGCCAGCTCGTTCCGGTGGAGCCGGTGGCGCCCTTTTCGCCACTCGTTCCGGTGGAGCCGGTGGCACCGGTCGCACCGGCTGCGCCAGTGGCGCCCGTGACACCCTGAGCGCCGGTCGAGCCCGTCGCTCCGGTGGAGCCGGTGGCGCCCTTTTCGCCGGTCAGCGCCATTCGCGCCATTCGAGCCATTCGAACCGGCAGCTCCGGTCGCGCCCTTTTCACCGGTGGCACCGTTCGAGCCAGCAGAGCCAGTCGCGCCCTTTTCACCGGTAGCACCGTTTGAGCCATTCGAGCCCGCAGCTCCGGTCGCGCCCTTTTCGCCGGTCGCGCCGTTTGAGCCGTTCGAGCCTTCGAACCCGCCGCTCCGGTGGCGCCCGTCGCGCCAGTGGACCCGGTGGCGCCGGTTACACCCTGGGCACCGGTCGCGCCATTCGACCCATTCGAACCCGCAGCTCCGGTGGCGCCCTTTTCACCCGTAGCACCGTTGGAGCCGTTCGAGCCATTCGAGCCCGCAGCTCCGGTGGCGCCGGTCGCGCCAGTGGACCCGGTCGCGCCGGTTACACCCTGGGCACCGGTCGCGCCATTGGAGCCATTTGAACCGTTGGCGCCCGTGGCGCCCTTTTCACCGGTTGCGCCATTCGAGCCGTTCGAGCCCGCAGCTCCGGTCGCGCCCTTTTCACCGGTAGCGCCGTTCGAGCCGTTCGAGCCATTCGAGCCCGCCGCTCCGGTGGCGCCCTTTTCGCCGGTAGCACCGTTCGAGCCATTCGAGCCCGCAGCTCCGGTGGCGCCGGTCGCGCCAGTGGACCCGGTCGCGCCGGTTACACCCTGGGCACCGGTCGCGCCATTGGAGCCATTCGAGCCATTCGAACCCGCAGCTCCTGTCGCGCCCTTTTCACCCGTCGCGCCGTTGGAGCCGTTCGAGCCATTCGAACCCGCAGCTCCGGTGGCGCCGGTCGCGCCAGTGGACCCGGTCGCGCCGGTTACACCCTGAGCACCGGTCGCGCCATTGGAGCCATTCGAGCCATTCGCGCGCCGTGGCGCCCTTTTCACCGGTCGCGCCATTGGAGCCATTCGAGCCATTCGACCCGCAGCTCCGGTCGCGCCCTTTTCACCGCGTCGCAGCCGTTGGAGCCATTCGAGCCATTCGAGCCCGCCGCTCCGGTCGCGCCGGTCGCGCCAGTGGACCCGGTCGCGCCGGTTACGCCCTGGGCACCGGTCGCGCCATTGGAGCCATTCGAACCGTTGGCGCCCGTGGCGCCCTTTTCCGCCGGTTGCGCCATTCGAACCCGCAGCTCCGGTCGCGCCCTTTTCACCCGTCGCGCCGTTGGAGCCATTCGAGCCATTCGAGCCCGCAGCTCCAGTCGCGCCCTTTCGTCAACCCGGTAGCGCCGTTCGAGCCATTCGAGCCCGCAGCACCGGTCGCGCCATTGGAGCCATTCGAGCCCGCAGCTCCGGTCGCGCCCTTTTCACCGGTAGCACCGTTTGAGCCATTCGAGCCCGCAGCTCCGGTCGCGCCCTTTTCACCGGTCGCGCCGTTTGAGCCGTTCGAGCCGTTCGAACCCGCAGCTCCGGTGGCGCCCGTCGCGCCAGTGGACCCGGTCGCGCCGGTTACACCCTGGGCACCGGTCGCGCCATTGGAGCCATTTGAACCGTTGGCGCCGGTGGCGCCCTTTTCACCGGTGCACCGTTTGCGCCATTCGAGCCATTCGAGCCCGCCGCTCCGGTGGCGCCCTTTTCACCCGTCGCGCCATTTGAACCGTTGGCGCCCGTGGCGCCCTTTTCGCCGGTTGCGCCATTCGAGCCCGCAGCTCCGGTCGCGCCCTTTTCACCCGTCGCGCCATTCGAGCCGTTCGAGCCATTCGAACCCGCCGCTCCGGTCGCGCCCTTTTCACCAGTGGCGCCATTCGAGCCATTCGAGCCCGCCGCTCCGGTGGCGCCCTTTTCGCCGGTAGCGCCATTTGAGCCATTCGAGCCGATTCGAGCCCGTTCGAGCCATTGGCGCCTGTGGCGCCCTTTTCGCCAGTCGCGCCATTCGAGCCATTCGAGCCCGCCGCTCCGGTGGCGCCCGTCGCGCCAGTGGACCCGGTCGCGCCGGTTACACCCTGGGCACCGGTCGCGCCATTGGAGCCATTTGAACCGTTGGCGCCGGTGGCGCCCTTTTCACCGGTGGCGCCGTTGGAGCCATTCGAGCCGGCTGCTCCGGTCGCGCCAGTCGCGCCAGTGGACCCGGTCGCGCCGGTTACACCCTGGGCACCAGTCGCGCCATTGGAGCCAGCGGCTCCGGTGGCGCCCTTTTCACCAGTGGCGCCGTTCGAGCCATTCGAGCCATTCGAGCCCGCAGCTCCGGTCGCGCCCGTTCGCGCCAGTGGACCCGGTCGCGCCGGTTACGCCCTTGGCACCGGTCGCGCCATTGGAGCCATTCGAGCCCGTTGGCGCCCGTGGCGCCCTTTTCGCCGGTTGCGCCATTCGAGCCATTCGATCCAGCTGCCCGGTCGCGCCCTTTTCACCCGTGGCGCCGTTGGAGCCGTTCGAGCCATTCGAACCCGCCGCTCCGGTAGCGCCGGTCGCGCCGGTGGACCCGGTCGCGCCGGTTACGCCCTGGGCACCGGTCGCGCCATTGGAGCCATTCGAGCCATTCGAGCCCGCAGCTCCAGTCGCGCCCTTTTCACCGGTAGCGCCGTTCGAGCCATTTGAGCCATTGGCGCCCGTCGCGCCCTTTTCACCCGTAGCGCCGTTGGAGCCGTTCGAGCCATTCGAACCCGCAGCTCCGGTGGCGCCGGTCGCGCCAGTGGACCCGGTCGCGCCGGTTACACCCTGGGCACCGGTCGCGCCATTGGAGCCATTTGAACCGTTGGCGCCGGTGGCGCCCTTTTCACCGGTAGCACCGTTTGCGCCATTCGAGCCATTCGAGCCCGCCGCTCCGGTGGCGCCCGTCGCGCCAGTGGACCCGGTCGCGCCGGTTACACCCTGGGCACCAGTCGCGCCATTGGAGCCATTTGAACCGTTGGCGCCGGTCGCGCCCTTTTCGCCGGTCGCGCCATTCGAGCCATTCGAACCCGCAGCTCCGGTCGCGCCCTTTTCACCGCGTCGCGCCGTTGGAGCCATTCGAGCCATTCGAGCCCGCCGCTCCGGTGGCGCCGGTCGCGCCAGTGGACCCGGTCGCGCCGGTTACACCCTGGGCACCGGTCGCGCCATTGGAGCCATTTGAACCGGTCGCTCCGGCGGCGCCTGTTGCACCTCTTTCTCCCGCTTCTCCAGTCTGTCCAGTGGCGCCCCGTTCACCTGTTGCGCCTCTCGCGCCCGTCGCGCCCGTGACGCCTGTTGCGCCAACTTCACCCGTCGCGCCGCGTTCGCCTGCCGGGCCGGCAGGACCTGTCGGACCGGATGCGCCACGAACGGCAGGGTTGCTGCTCGAATTCGATTCTCCCGCGGGGCCCTGCGGGCCCGTCGCGCCGTTGACCCCAGCAGGGCCTGCGGGCCCCTGAGGCCCGGTCGGACCGGTCACCGCGCTCGAGCTCGAGCCGCCCTTGCGGGACGGCTTGGGGCACTTCTTCCCCTTCTCCCCTTCTTGCTCTTCACGCACTTCGCGCTTTTCTTCGCTGCGGCTGCGTGGGCATTCGAGTTGGTCGCGGCGATCGCGACGGCGCCGGTCGGTGCCATCAGCGTGAAGGCCGCGCCGATTGCGACTAGGGCGTTTCTCGCAGTAGTGGACATCGAGAACCTCCTGAGCTGAGGAGGATCCACCTGCATGGTGGTCGACCCATGGGCACGCCCGCGGCCACTCAGGCGAGTGACGAGCGCGGGAACAGCTATGGGCGTACTTCCTTCGCAGAAGCGAGGCATGCGGCAAGAGCTCCGTTCTTTGTTTCACAGGGACTTGCCGGGCGGCCGGGCTATCTGCGGGAGACCCCTAGCTTTGCGACCCCGCCTCGCGGCGGGAGTGCCTTTTTCCGGAATGAATTCCGAATGCGGCCCGGCTCGCCGCAAAAGACGAAGCTGGTCCGCATGGAGTCAATCGGAACGAGCGCCGCGATCCTTTAGCACCTTTCGGGCAGATCAACCCCCGTTTTTACGTACTTGCCGGCGGATTGAGGCGCGCCGGCCTGGCGTCTCCCATTTTCGGCATGTAGCGACACCGGCTCAGTCCGCCGTGATCGCGAAGAGTCGCAGACGATTAGCCGAAGAGCACCGGTTCCGAAGAGGGAGCGTGAGCAGGCGCTTGGACAGCCGGACCGGCCGGTGGGGTTGTCCGAGTCATTGCAGCTCTATGGATCTCGCAGGTGTCGCGAGAACTCGGGGTCAGTTGGGCCGAGGGGGTCCATGGCGGGCCGGCGCGGGAGCTCCATGTCCCGCGCCGGTAGGTGTGCCCGCCTCAGTCTTTGCGCCCGCGTCAGTGCACGCGCACCCGGAACTGGACAGCCCGGGCGGTGCCGGTTTCGTACTGCGCCTTGACGGCGAAGGTTTGTCCGGTGGCGATCGTGACGGAGTGAGTCAAATCGCTGCAGGTCCGGGCGTTGCTTATCTTGCACTTGACTGCGGTTTCTGCGCCGTTCACCATCACTGTGAATGTTGCGGTCGCGTTGCCGGTGGACGCGTGCACGTAGAGCTGATCGATGGTCCCGCTGACGGGCCATTCCGCTGCAACCGCCGATTCCGTGGTGCTCCTGCCGATTTCGCCCACGCTCATGAAGTCTTCGCCACTGATCGTTTCGGCGTCCGACCCACCCACAACGAAGCCGCCCGATGAACCGGTCGCGCCCGTAGCGCCGGCCGACCCTGCGGAGCCGGTGGCGCCGGTCGCTCCGGCGGCACCTGCTGACCCCGCGCGCTCCCGCGGGGCCCGTAGCACCCGCGCTACCGGTGAGGCCCGTGGCGCCCGCACTACCCGTGAGGCCGCTCGCGCCCGTCGCCCCGGCGTTTCCGGTCGGTCCCTTTTCGCCGGTGGCGCCCGTAGCGCCGGCAGAGCCTTTTTCGCCGGTCGATCCGACAGCCCCGGTGGCGCCAGTGGCGCCGCCAGCGCCGGTGGCGCCCGTGACGCCTTGCGCACCGGTTGCGCCATTCGCGCCGGTGGCACCCGTCGCGCCGTTGGAGCCGGCAGAGCCAGTCGCGCCCGTGGCGCCAGCTGCGCCGGTCACGCCCTGAACGCCCTGCGGGCCAGTCGCGCCATTCGAGCCGGCAGCTCCGGTCGCGCCGCTGGCGCCGGTTGCACCGTTCGACCCGGCAGACCCGGTTGCGCCCGTGGCACCGTTCGACCCGGCAGAGCCGGTGGCGCCAATCGCGCCGGTGGCGCCCTTTCGCCGGTCGCGCCAACAGCTCCGGTGGAGCCCTGGTTCGCCGGTGGCACCAGCGGACCCCGTGGCGCCCTCTTCACCAGTGGCGCCGGTGGCGCCAGTTGCACCAGCTGTGCCGGTCACGCCCTGGACACCCTGCGGGCCAGTCGCGCCATTCGAGCCGGCAGCTCCGGTCGCGCCATTTTCGCCCGTGGCGCCGTTCGAGCCATTCGAGCCCGCAGCTCCGGTTGCACCGTTCGACCCGGCAGAGCCGGTGGCGCCAATCGCGCCGGTGGAGCCCTGTTCGCCGGTCGCGCCGACAGCTCCGGTGGAGCCCTGTTCGCCGGTGGCACCAGCGGACCCCGTGGCGCCCTCTTCACCAGTGGCGCCCGTGGCGCCAGTTGCACCAGGTGCGCCGGTCACGCCCTGGACACCCTGAGGTCCAGTTGCTCCGGTGGCTCCCGTGGACCCCTGTTCACCGGTTGCCCCAGCTGCTCCGGTTGCCCCGGCTGCGCCGGTTGCCCCAGCTACTCCCGTTGCGCCCTGTTCGCCAGTGGCACCAGCCGAACCTGCCGCGCCGTCTTCGCCGGTCGATCCATTTGCGCCGGCTTCACCAGTTGCACCGCGTTCGCCGGTCGGCCCGGCTTCACCGGTCGCTCCGTTTTCGCCCGCGGTGCCGGTCGCGCCGGCTTCCCCCCTGGGGCCGAGCGCACCCGTCGATCCGGTGGCACCCGTCGCGCCATCTGCAGCTGTGGCGCCTGTTGCCCCTCTTTCTCCCGCTTCTCCAGTCTGTCCAGTGGCGCCCTGTCCGCCCACCGCTCCGGTCGCGCCCGTTGCGCCCCTCGCGCCGGTCGCGCCTGTGACGCCGGTGGCGCCAACGTCACCGGTCGCTCCTCGTTCGCCAGCCGGGCCGACAGCACCTGTCGGGCCCGACGCGCCGCGCGCAGCCGGGTTGCTGCTCGAGCCCGATTCGCCCACGGGACCCTGCGGGCCTGTCGCGCCGCTAACGCCGGCGGGCCCAGCGGCGCCTTGAGCCCCGGTTGGGCCGGTCACGCTACTCGGGGTGGTGTTGCCCTTACCGGACGGCTTCGGGCAATTCTTGTGCTTCTTGCTCTTGCCCTTCGCCGTGCACTTCGCGCTCTTCGTCGCGGCGGCGGCGTGGGCCCTCGAGTTGGTCGCGGCGACCGCAACGGCGCTGGTCGGCGCCGTCAGCATCAGGGTCGCCCCGATGAGTACGAGGGCGTTTCGTGCGGGGGACATCGAGAACCTCCTGGGATGAGGAGGCTCCAACTGCATGATTGTCGATCCCAAGGCCCGCCCCCAGCCGAAAACCCGACTGAGGACCAAGGCAACAGGTATCGAGATACTTCTCTCGCGGGACAGGCGAGGCATGCGGCAAGAGCTCCGTTGTTTGTTTCACAGGGCTTGCCGGGCGGCCGGGCGATCTGCGAGAGACCCCTTGCTTTGCGAGCCCGCCTCGCGGCGGGGGTGCCTTTTTCCGGAATGACTTCCGAATGCGGCCCGGCTCTCCGTAAAAGACGAAGCTGGTCCGCATGGAGTCAATCGGAAGGGGCGCCGCGGTCCTTTAGCACCCTTCGGGCAGATCAACGCCCGTTTTTACGTAGTTCCCCACAGATTGCGGCGCTGAGGCTTAGATCGCCAGGTCTCTCAAGGCGCGGCGAGCAGCTTGCAGACCGCACATTCCGTGGACACCTCCGCCAGGCGGAGTGGACGCGGAGCAGAGGAACACGCCCTCGAGGGGCGTCCGATAGGGGTTCAAGCTGACGACTGGGCGGAAAACCGTCTGCCTCAAGGTTGCGGCGCCCGTGTTCAAGTCGCCGCCCACGAGGTTCGGGTTGTGGGCCTCCAGCTCCGCGGCGGTCGTCGTGCGGTACGCGAGCACGCGCTCGCGGAAGCCGGGCGCGAAGCGCTCGATCTGGGCTTCGATCCGCTCACGCATGTCGGTGGTCGACCCCGCGGGCACGTGGCAGTAGGCGTAGAGCGTGTGCTGGCCGCTGGGAGCACGATCGGGATCGACGACGCACGCTTGCACGACGATGCAGAAAGGGCGCGCTGGGTGGCGGCCGCTCGCCACTTCTGACTCGCTGCGGGCGATCTCCTCGAACGTGCCGCCGAGGTGCAGCGTCGGTGTGCGCCTGCAGATCTCGGCCTCCCAGGGCACGGGGCCCTCGAGCGCCCAGTCCACCTTGCAAGCGCCGGGCCCGTAACGGAAGCGCCGCAGCGCCGCGCTGTAGCGCGGCGGGAGCCGGTCTCCTGCGAGCTCGAGCAGCCCTCGCGTGCTCACGTCGAGCATCGTGATCGGTGCACGTGGAAGCTGATCGAGGCTCTCGATCTTGCGTTCCGTCTGAAGGTCGGCCCCGGCCGCGGAGAGCTCGGCAAGCATCGCGTCGGTGAGCTGAGCGCTTCCCCCTTCGATCACGGGCCAACCCACGGTGTGGGCGAGCATGCCGAGCACGAGCGCAAATGCTCCGGTGCCAAGCGCGCTGAGCGGCTGCATAGCATGCGCGCCGAGACCGGCGAGGAGCGCGCGGGCCTCCTCGGTTTTGAACGCTCGCGCGAGAACCGTGATCGGAAGGAGGCCGCGAAGCCCGAAGCGGGTGAGTGCGATCGGATGCTCCGGAACACGAAGCAGCGGCGCGAGGATCGCAGAGAGGATCGAGCGCTCGTTCGCCACGAGTGGCTCGAGCAAGCGTCGGTAGGCGCCCATGTCTCGGCCGAGCGCGCTCGCCGTGTCCTCGAGCGAGCCCGCCGCCGCGGCGGCCCGTCCGCGCTCGAGCGGATGCGCGAAGGCGACCGCGGAGCTTCTCAACGACACCCCAGCGGGTGCGTCCTCGCGGAAGAACGGCGACGCGGCAAGGAGGGGATGAACAGAGGAGCAGAGGTCGTGTCTGAAGCCGCGCAACGTGAGCTCCTCGGTGCGGCAGCCGCCCCCCGGGGTCTCCGCGCCCTCGTAGATCGCGACTTTCAGTCCCGCGCGCGCGAGCGTGAGCGCGGCGGCCAGCCCATTGGGGCCCGAGCCAACGACGACTGCGTCGGGCGAGCGCGGCTTGGACGCTCGCGCACTCTGCATGCCTAGAGCTTTACCGCCTCGCCTTGAGAGGCAACCGTCACCGATGGATCGGCGGCGGTGCTGCGTGCGAGCTCGTCGAGCGCATCGTCGGTCCGCTCCGGGGCGTGGTGAAAGAGTGCCGCGCCGCGCGCATGCGCATGGCTCGCGAGCCTTCCCGCGTACTCGACCGAGGCATGCCCGAAGCGCTGTTCGGCAGCGAGCTCGTCCGGGAACAGCTGAGCGTCGTGGACGAGCAGGTCCGCATCCTTCGCGAGCTCGAGCGCCGCAGGGTGGTACTCGCCACAGCCGTCGGGCCCGGGGCCAAACGCTGTGGGACGGTGGTCGGGCATATACGTGAGCGTCGCGCGTCCGTCGCTCACCCGGTATCCGAACGTGCGCCCGCCCTTGTGTGGAATCTCGCGCGCGAGCACCGCGAAGCCCTCGATTTGCGTCTCGCCCTCCGCGAGGCTTTCAAAGCTCCACGCGCCGCACAGGTCGGCGGGTGTCATCGGGAAGTGGGGGGGCGACATCACGCGTGCGAGCACCGACTCCGCGCTCGCGCCGTCCTCCTGCTCGGGCATGAGGAGCCTGACGCTCGCGTCGTCGCGGTCGCCGGCGGCAAAGAAGGGGAGGCCCTGCACGTGGTCCCAGTGCAGGTGCGTGAGCACGATCGCGCCGCTGAAGGCGGCGCCGTCAAGGAGCTCCGTCACCGCGCGGATCCCGGTCCCCGCGTCGAGAATCAGCGTGGGCACGTCGCTGTCGTCGGGCGCGATGGCGAGGCACGGCGTGTGTCCGCCGTAGCGGAGGTAGTCAGGCCCTGGCGCTGGGGTCGAGCCTCGCACGCCGCAAAAGACGATTCGCACGAAGGCTCAGCCGCGAACGGCCTTCTCCCGCCGATGCCCCTTCGAGAGCTCTTGCAACTCTGATCGATCGAGTTCGCGCGCCTCCACCGACGCGACCCGGCACGGCGTGACCGCGACGAGCGTCGACGTTCGGCGGCCGCCGTCGAGGTGCGCGCGCTCGCCGAGGAGCGCGCCCGGGCCGTACTCCGCGAGTCGCTCACCGTCGTGCTCGACGCGCAGGACGCCATCGAGAACGAGGAAGACCTCGGAGCCCACCTCGCCTTGCTCGACGAGTGTCTTGCCGGCTTTGACCCGGCGCACCTTCGGCTTGCTTCCACCGCGCATCACCTGCTCGGAGAGCCTGCGCTCGAGCGCCGACTCGACGGCGGTGACGAGCGCCTTCGAATCCTGGTCGCCCCAGGGCGTGTGTCGGCCGAAGGACTTGCGGTACCAGTCCTTGAAGTCCGCGAGCCCCGATTTCTGCGCGAGTCGCCCCCGCTCGTCGTAGACCCAGTGGCGGGGAAAGCGGCTCGCCCCCTCGATCGTCCCTTCCGCGCTTCCGTCCGCGTGGATCGTGAGTGAGAGCGTCGTCCACACGAGCGGCGCCTGCCACTGTATGAAGGGACGTCGCCGCACCCGCCGCGGCGCGGGGACGCCCGTGCGACCACCCGCCGTCTGCACGAAGCGCACGAAGCCCTTGCGCTTGACAGGCGTCCGCTGGATGTCGGGAAGCCCCACGGCCTCGAAGGTGCGCGCCAGGGGGCCGACCTTGATCGTCGTCGCACCCATCAGCCCACCGCCCGAGTACCCGTAGTCCTTGATCTCGCCCGAGCGGTCGACGTCGATCCACCCGCTCAAGATGTTCGCGAAGCGGAAGCGGTCAGCGGTTCGCAGCGCCTCGACGTCGTCGATCGCGTCGGGCGGGGGCTTGTCGTAGTGCGCGAGACCGGCATCGAAGGCGACGCGCTGACTTCCTTCCACCGCCTCCGAAGGAATCCACGACAACGAGGTGATCGAGCTCTTGTGGCGCATGGCTGCGTGTGCCGCTAAGTCCCCTGCTCGGCGCCAACACCTGGCGTCTTGCCGGCGGGGAGCTTACCATCGGCCTGCTGACGGTCGCCGTCGCTGTGCTGCTCGGCCGCCTTCAGATCGTCGGTGTGGCCGTTCGCGGAGACGTCGCTCGGCGGGGCCGTGTGCGCGCCGATCGTCCAGACGGCGAGCTTCGCTTCGCGCCCCCGCACCTCGAGCTCGCCGACGCGCATCAACCCGGGCGGCGCGTGGCGCAGGCGCTGGCGCGTGGAGTCGGCGATGAAGAGCATGTGGCCTGAGCCCTTCGTCATGCCCTCCAGGCGCGAGGCGGTATTCGTGGTGTCGCCGAGCGCCGTGTACTCGACGCGGTCTTCCGATCCGACGTTGCCCGCCATCACGCTCCCGCTGTTCAGCCCGACGCCCATCTGAAAGCTGTGCTCGAAGCCCTGCTCGTGGAGCCACGCGTTGAAGTGCGAAAGACGCTTTCCGATCATCTCCCGTGCGGCGGTGACCGCGCGGTCGGCGTGGTCCTCCTGCTCGAGGGGCGCGCCGAAGACCGCCATGATCCCATCGCCCATGTACGCGATCAGCGTCCCGCCCGCGTCGAGGATGGCTTCGGTCATGCCGTTGAGGTAGTAGTTGACGACGTCGATCACCTTCGCTGCCGGCTGCGTCTCGGAGAAGCTCGTGAAGCCGCGCAAATCGGAGAAGAGGACCGTGCAGTCGCGTTCGACAGCGCCGAGTCGGAGGTTCTCATCGGCACTCGCGAGGACCTCGTCGACCACACCCGCGGGCACGAAGCGCGAGAACACGTTACGCACCCGTTCGCGCTCGATCGTCTCCGTGATGTAGAGAACCGCGAGCGTGCCGAGCGTGCCGATGACGAGGGCGAGCAGCGGATAAACGAATGTGATGATCCGACCGCTGTTGAACGCGACCTGCGTCGCGATGGTGAAGATCGCAGCGAGCGCGACCGCGTCGAGCAACGAGCGCCAGCGACGGACGCGCATGCTCCCGAGCGGCACCGCCACCCCGAGTAGGATGATCAGCAGAACGTTGAGCGCGCCGGAGACGTTTCTGAGCGGCACCCCTCGAAGCAGAGTGGAGCGTAGCGTTTGCCCAGATTTCGGGTCCCGGCATGCCCAACCCCAACCCGGGCGTCGTGGGCGTCGGGTGCAAGTCCTGGAGGATCGGAGAGGACGCACCGACTATCACGAGCTTGTTGTGAAAGAGGTTCGGTGGGAAGTACCCGAAGAGCACCTTCGCGTAGGAGATCGATCTGATCGTGTTTCGCGGCCCAACGTAGTCGATCGGCAGACTGCCGTCTTCGAACGTGGATGCCTTGACATGCTTTCCCGCCATCACTTCGTAGGCGACGACCGGGAAGCTGCCGAGATGGCTGAATTCGCGTTCGAAACGACGCACCGACCCATCAGTGTCGAGCGTGAGCCTGATCTCGGCTGGTTGCGACCCTTTTTCGTGTAGCAAGGGTTCCCCACCGAAGATTTCAGTGCCGCCGTTGGTGAAAGGGTTCGCCGCGGCCAACACGACCTTCCCGTGAGCGCGGCCGACCGCTTCGATCAATTCGTTGTCTTCTCTCGCATTTGTGGATTGCGTGAATTCCATGTCCATTGCGATCACCCTCGCACCCGCTTCGCGCAGCCGGTCGACGACGCGGGCGTCGTAGGAGCGGGGGAGCGGTGAGCGCGCGTCGAGGCCGCGGGCCTTCAGTTCCGCTTCGGCTTGGAGGCTGATCGCGACGAAGACGATGTTGGGCGGCGGCGTCTGCTTCCCACGGATCGAAAAACGTGCATCGATCGACTGCAGTTCGCTGCGCCGTAACAGGTGCGTGGCATAGGCGAGCGTTCCAACGCCGCTCGCGAGCAGGGCAACGGCGACCAGCAAAAGCATCTTCCGTCGCTCTTTGCCTACCCTGCGCATGCCGTCCTCGCTCTCGCCCACTGTCCCCGCGCGTCGGAGGCTATCCCAACGGCGCCGCGGAGTCCATCGCGTGAATCGACGACCATGCTTGTCGAGCCGCTCAAATGGCGACTGGCCCGGCGCGTGCGCGTAGACATGTAACGCCCACCGGTGTAGACTCCTCGGCTCCACGAGGCGAGCATGCGGCACCGCGCCACTCGCGGCCGCATGCGGCGGGGCACATAGTGGGCGAGAACGGACGCACATCCATGGAGGGCTTGCGCGCTCTGCGTCGCGCGTGTTCTGGCGCGCGCGTTCGAGCGTTGATGTCGCTTGCCGTGGTCGTCGCAGTAGGGTCGTGCGCTGCCACCCCAGCCGCTTACGGCCGCAGCGACACGGCGCCACGTGGGCCGATCACTGCGGGCGTGGCCTTGGGTGGGACGACCGGTCGAGACCTAATGAGTTCGGTTCGGCCCCTGGTCGGGGACCCGCCAGAAGTAACGAGCATCGAACCGCACGAAGGCCCCGAAATTGGCGGCACGCTGGTAACGATCATGGGCAACAACTTCGAAGAAGAGCCGGCCGTCTTCTTTGGGTCCGCCGAAGCGGCGAAGGTCGAATTCAAGTCCGAACACGAAATCCTCGCCACGTCGAGCGCGGGCAACGGCTTTCTTCATGTCACGGTCAAGACGCTGGGCGGAACGAGCGAAGCAACCCCAGCCGACACCTACACGTTTACGGAACCGGAACCGCCGCACAAGATCGGCGGCTTGGACGTCGAAACCTACTGCGAACACCTTGGCTATCACGGCGAGGAGAATAATCCTACGGCTCTCCTGAAGGGCGGTATCGAAGGGCTGGAATTCGCGTTCCACAACTGGGCCTGCGTGAACGGCAGTGGCACAACGGTGGAAATCAAGGAAAAGGGCGCCGCCCCGAGCATGGAAGACATGTGCCACTTCGAGCACGCGGGCGTCGCCTCCTTCGCCTATCCGATCAACCCGAACAACGCGTTCACCTGGAACTGCTATGCGATCCAACCGAAGGTGAGCGTCGTAGAGCCGAAGGCGATCAACGTCGGGGGCGGCCTCGTTACCGTCAAGGGAGAAGATCTTCAAGGTGCGAGCTCGGTCGATTTCGAAGGGTCGCCGGGAACGATCGAATCCGATTCCGCGACCGAAATCTCCGTCGAGGCGCCGGCGCACTCGGTCGGCACCGTCGACGCTGTGGTGACGACGGAAGGTGGCGCGAGCACCACCGGCCCGACTGATCGCATCACGTACGTCTCAGGCGCGGTGATCAGCAAGATCGAACCGAAGGAAGGCCCGGAAGAAGGCGGCACACACGTCAAGATCTTCGGCGAATTCCTCGAATCCGGCTCGGTGCGCTTCGGCGGCGCGCCGGCGAAGATACTCAAGGAATCGGCGGCGGAACTCGAAGTCGAAGCGCCGGCGCACACAGCCGGTTCGGTAGAAGTCGAATTCAACGGGCCCGCGGGCGAGGCCTCCGGTGGCTCCGAAAACCGCTTCACCTACGAGGCTGTGCCGCCGCCGGTGCCCGTGGTGACGTCCGTCTCTCCCCAGGAAGGACCCGCCGCGGGCGGCACTCCTGTAAGGATCAAGGGCGAAAATTTGGGCGAACCGATCGCCGTGGAGTTCGGTAGCCAGGAAGCGACGGACGTCACCATTCTTGGACCCGGGGAACTTGCCGTCAAGAGCCCGCCGGGGACGGGGACCGTGGATGTGACCGTGAAGACGGCGGGCGGTACCTCGGGAATCGTCCCAGCCGACCAGTTCGTCTACCGCGCGCTCCCTGTCGTGAGCGAACTCGAGCCGAACGAAGGGTCGACGAGCGGCGGCACGAGTGTCGTCATCACCGGCGAACACCTATCGGGCGCAAGCGAAGTCAAGTTCGGCACCGCCAAGGGGACGAACGTCGAACCAAAGTCCGACACCGAAGTGGTGGCCACGAGTCCCGCGGGCGCCGGCACGGTCGATGTCGTCGTGAAGGCGCTCGGAGGCGCCTCATCCACCGGCCCCGAGGATCGCTTTACGTATCGCGCGCGCCCCGCGGTCACGTCGATCTCGCCCAAGGAAGGCCCGGACGGCGGCGAAACGGTTGTGACCGTAACCGGCGAGCACCTGGAGGGGGCGAGTGAAGTCAAGTTCGGCTCGGCGAAGGCGACCGGACTCGAAGTGCTCTCGGAAACCGAGCTCAAGGCGACTAGCCCTGCGGGCGCGGGGTCCGTGGACATCACGGTCGCGACGCCGGGCGGCACCTCCGAAGCCGTTGCGGACGATCAGTTCACCTACCGCGCCCAGCCCTCGGTGACCTCGCTGACGCCGAACGAAGGCCCTGCCGCTGGGGGAACGACGGTGATGATCAAGGGAGCCCATCTCGAGGGTGCCACCGACGTCGAGTTCGGTCCCACCAAGGGCACCATCCTCGAAATCAAGTCCGAATCCGAACTGAAGGCCAAGAGCCCGGCGGGCACCGGCACTCAGCATGTCACGGTGACGAGCCCTGGCGGTACATCAGCAGCGGGCGAGGCGGCCGAATTCACGTACCGCGGAGTACCGAGCGTGGAATCGGTGAATCCCATTGAAGGTCCGCTCGAAGGCGGCACGACGGTTACGGTCAAGGGCCAACACCTTGAAAACGCCGAAGTGAAGTTTGGGGGCGTGCCAGCGACGGTCAACCAAGATACGTCAACCGAAGTCGAAGTCCTCACTCCCGCCCACGGAGCCGGAGCTGTGGAAGTCTGCGCGGCGACGCACGGTGGTGAAGGCTGCGAGAGCGGTGCGTATCACTACATCGCACCGCCGACCGTCAGCTCGATTGCGCCGAAGGAAGGGCCGGACGCCGGCAACACGTCCGTCACGATCAAGGGCGCGCACCTCACGCGTGCGACGGAAGTGAGTTTCGGGGGAGTCGCAGCAAAGACCTTCAGCATCGTCGCCGACACTGAAATCGTCGCGACGACCCCGGCGGGGACGGGCAGCGTCGATGTTGCCGTCAAGACCGCCGGCGGCAAGGCGGTCACCGGCGCGGGCAACGAATTTACCTATCGGGGCGTGCCCAAGGTCACGGCCCTATCCCCCAAGGAAGGTCCCACGGGCGGCCACACCAGGGTGAAGGTCTCGGGAGAAAACCTCGAAACGGCGTCCCAAGCGCTCGAAGTCAAGTTCGGCACGGCCAAGGCGACCGTGATCAGCGACAGCGCCGACGAAATCGAAGCCGAATCGCCGAGCGGCACGGCCGGCGCGGTCCACGCCACAGTCACGACGGCCGGCGGCACCTCGGCTTCGAGCACCGCCGATGAATTCACGTACCGCGGCGTGCCCACGGTCACAGGCATCTCGCCCAAGGAAGGACCGGAAGTGGGCGGTACTACGGTCGTCGTAACCGGCACGCATTTCGAGGGTGCGACCGAAGTCAAGTTCGGCACGGCCAAGGGAACGATCGCCGAAGTCAAATCCGAAACGGAATTGACCGCAAAGAGCCCGCCCGGATCCGGTACAGAGGACGTCACGATCACGACGCCAGGCGGTACCTCCGCGCCCAGCTCCGCAGACCAGTTTGCCTACCGCGCGATACCGACGATTGGCACGATCTCTCCCAAGGAAGGCCCTGAAGCCGGTGGCACGACCGTAATCATCACCGGTACCCATCTGACCGCTGCAAGCGAAGTCACGTTCGGCGGAGCGACGGCTACCTTCACGGTCAAGTCGGATGTCGAAGTCGTCGCTGTCACCCCGCCCGGCGTGGGTAGCGTCGACGTCGCCGTCAAGACCGCCGGCGGTAAGGCGGTCACTGGCGCGGGCAACGAATTCACCTATCGGGGCGTGCCCAAGGTCACCGGCCTATCGCCGAAGGAAGGGCCCACGAGCGGCCACACCAAGGTGAAGATCTCCGGCGAAAACCTCGAAGCGGCGAGCGCAGCGCTCGAAGTCAAGTTCGGCACGACCAAGGCGACCGTCATCGGCGACAGCGCCGACGAAATCGAAGTCGAAACGCCGAGCGGCACGGCTGGCGCGGTCCACGCCACCGTCACGACGGCCGGCGGCACGTCGGCTGCGAGCACCGCCGACGAATTCACCTACCGCGCGGTGCCCACGGTCACCGGCATCGCGCCGAACGAAGGGCCGGAAGCGGGCGGCACGACCATCACCGTGACCGGCACCCACCTCAAGGGTGCCACCAAGGTCGACTTCGGTGCCGCGCTGGGCGCGAGCGTGGAAGTCAAGTCGGAAACCGAACTCACGGTCAAGAGCCCGGCGGGCACGGGCACGCAGCACGTCACGGTCACGAGCGCCGGCGGCACCTCGACCACGAGCGCGGCGGACGAATTCACGTATCGCGGCCTGCCCACGGTTACCGGCATCGCGCCCAAGGAAGGGCCGGAAACGGGTGGCACGCCGGTCGTCGTGACCGGCACCCACCTCAAGGGCGCCACCAAGGTCGACTTCGGCGCCACGCCGGGCGCGAACGTGGAAATCAAGTCGGAAACCGAACTTACGGTCAAGAGCCCGGCGGGCACGGGCACGCAGCACGTCACGGTCACGAGTGCCGGCGGCATCTCGACCACGAGCGCGGCGGACGAATTCACGTATCGCCCCGCTCCGAAGTTCACGTCGCTGAATCCCAAGACCGGATTCAGCGAAGGTGGCGAGAGCGTCACGATCACGGGCGAACACCTCGAACCCGCCAGCCAGGTCAAGTTCGGCGGCGCGCTGGCGGCGATCGTCCGCGACGCAGCCGGCGAAATCGAAGTGCTCACCCCGGCGCACCTCGCGGCCACGGTGGAAGTGTGCATCATCACTGCGGGCGGAGAAGTCTGCGCGTCTAATGCCTTCACCTATACCGGCCCACCGCCGCCGAAGCCGGCGCTTTCATCGCTCGCGCCGAGTGAAGGATCACTGGGCGGCGCGAGCAAGGTCAAGCTCATGGGAACGAACCTCGACGGGGCGACGGCAGTGACGTTCGGCGGAACCGCGGCGAAGCTCCTCGCCAACAGCGAAACGGAAGTCGAAGTCGAAACGCCTGCCCATGCGGCCGGCGCCGTCGAAGTTTGCGTCACTACGGGCGGCGGCACGAGCTGCAAGCCGGCGCTCTATTCGTACGTCGTGGCCCCCGAGATCGCCACCGTGAAGCCAGGCGAAGGACCCGAAGCCGGTGGCACGACGGTGACGATCACGGGCGAACACCTCGAACACGCAAGCGAAGTGAAGTTCGGCGCCACGTCGGCGACTCCGCGCAATCTCACAGCGACCCAGCTCGAAGTCACCGCTCCCCCGAACGCGCCAGGGGTGGTCGAAGTGTGCGTGGTTGCGCCGGGTGGCAGCAACTGCCTGGCCGGCGCGTACACGTACCTCGGAATCCCGTCGGTCAGCTCGCTGACGCCCTCCGAAGGGCCGATCGCAGGCGGAACGGCAGTAACGGTGCACGGTCAACACCTGATGGGCGCGAGTGAAGTCAAGTTTGGGAGTACCGCGGCGACGATCAAGGAACGGATCTCTGAAGCAGAACTCAAGGTCAACAGCCCTGCTGGCACCGGTGCCGTACACGTTGTCGTCAAGACCGCCGGCGGCGAAAGCACCGCCAGCACCGCCGACGAATTCACGTATCTCGTGGCGCCGAAGGTGAGCTCGGTGAACCCGAAGGAAGGGCCGCAAGGGGGCGCCAGCAGCGTGACGATCATGGGCGAACACCTGGCTCACGTCAGCAAAGTGAGCTTCGGGCTGGCGGAATCCCCTCATGTCGAAGCCCGCTCCGAAGGCGAAGTACGCGCAGAAACCCCGCCGCATGCACCGGGCACCGTCGACGTTGTCGTCTTCACTGCCGGCGGCCAGAGCACGGCCGGCTCCGCGGACCACTACGTGTACGTCACGCGCCCGGTCATCAAGCGCGTCATCCAGGACGAAGGCAGCACAAGCGGCGGTGAAACGATCAAGCTGATCGGTGAACATCTGAACGGCACGACCGCGGTCAAGTTCGGCGGCGTCGCGAGCCCCGAATTCCACATCGTCTCGAACGAAGAAGTCACAGCCGAAGTCCCCGCGCACGAAGCGGGGACGTTCGATGTCGTCGTCAGCACCCCGGGCGGCGAAAGCGCCACGGGCAGCGCAGACCAGTTCACCTACGATGCCCCTGCGCCCCCGCCGCCGAAGGTGTTCTCCGTCTCTCCGACGCAGGGCAGCGCTGCCGGCGGGACGCTCGTCACGATCAAGGGCGAAGGGTTCACGGCGCCGGCCAGCGTGCGCTTCGGGGGAAGCGAAGGGACGGCGGTCGCGGTCGCGTCGAGCACCGAAATCACGGTGCGCAGCCCGGCTCATGGGGAAGGCACGGTGGCGGTGGTCGTGAGGACCCCGGGAGGAGAAAGCGCCGGCAGCGAAGCGAGCGCGTTCACGTACGTCCCGGCGCCGGCAACCGCCGCAGGATCGGGAGCGGTCTCGGCCGCCGTCTTCTTCGCGCCGCCGGCTCCGGTGCTCGGTAGTACGGGCAACGTCTCTCCCGTCTCGGGCACGGTGCTCATCAAGCTGCCCGGCAGCAACACCTTCGTGCCGCTCAGCGCTCTGCGACAGATTCCCTTTGGAACAGTGATCGACGCGACGCACGGTCGCGTTAGCGTCACCACAGCCGGACCGCACGGCGGCACCCAGACGGGCGAATTCTTCGACGGCGAGTTCGTGCTCACGCAAGGCTCCAACGGCCTCGTCGTCGCGACGCTCACCGGCGGCAACTTCGCGGTCTGTCCGCGCCACGGCGCCGCGTCGAAGGCGCGCCACGCCAGCGCGAGTGCGACGCACGCTTCCAGCAAGCACGTCGTGCGCAAGCTGTGGGCGAACGCCCACGGCAGCTTCTCGACGAAGGGCAACTACGCCGCCGGTGCCGTGCAGGGCACCGAATGGCTCACCGAGGACCGCTGCGACGGCACGCTCATCCGCGTTACCCGCGACAAGGTGCGCGTGACGAACCTCGTGAACCATCGCCACGCATCCGTGAAGGCGGGGCACAGCTACCTCGCCAAGGCGCCCTAGGCGCCGAGAGGTCGCGCTACGGCGCGCTCGTGGGCGCGTGAACAGGCGGCTGCTTCGCGCCGTTGTCAAGCGCCTGCGCGGAGACGCCGAGGAGCGGATCCTCCGGCGGGCCCGTCTGCGCTAGACGCAGCGCCTCCTCGATCGCAGCCGGGTCGCGCGAGATGGTGCGTTCGACGAGCGGCTGCAGCAGCCCGTGCAGCGCAATCGCGAGGCCCACCCAGCGCGGCGCCCACACTCGCGCGGCTCGCTCCTGCACGCCGCGCTCGATCGCATCGATGGCGCGGGGCAGCGGGATCGGGTTGCGCAGAAAGCCCGGCGAGCGCGCGTTGATCGCGCTCGCGGACGGCTGAGCGTAGGAGGCGCGCACGAGGTCGGTGTCGATGAAGCCGAAGTAGGCGCAGCCGACGCGCGCGCCGCTCGGTGCGGTCTCCATCCGCAAGGCGTCCGTGAGCGCCTCCACACCCGCCTTCGCGGTCGTGTACGCGCCCATCAGCGGCGAGTGCAGCACGGCCGCGAGCGACGCGACGTTCAGGAGGTAGCCCTTGCGCGCCGTGATCTGGTCGATCACCGCGCGATCGGTGCGCCAGACGCCGAGGAGGTTGACCGCGAGCGTGCGCTCAATCTGCTCCATCGGGCTGCTCGCGAGCCCGCCCACGAAGGCGAGGCCTGCATTCGCGATCGCGACGTCGATGCCGCCGAAGCGCTCGATGGTGCCGTCGACCGCGCGCTGCAGCGCGCCGAAGTCTGTGACGTCCGCCTCGAACCACGCCGCGCGCTCGCCCAGCTTCGCCGCGTTCTGCTCGAGCCGCTCCGGCTCGAGCCCCACGAGCGCGACGTGCGCGCCCTTGCGATGCATGCGCTCGGCGGCCGCCGCGCCGATGCCGCGCGCGGCGCCCGTGACGAAGACGGTGCGACCCGAGACGTCGTAGGGGACGGGGCGCGGGCTCATCGGACGGCAGCGGGCGCTGGCGCCGAGGTCGGGATCCGCGGTGGCGTCGAGGTGCGCGGGCGCAACTCATAGTCGCTCGGGTCGAAATGTCTGAGGCGACGCCGGAAGCGCCAGGTCGAGCCCGGCCAGATCACGGTGTTCTTACCGTTCACGTCCATGTACCAGCTCGCGCAGCCCCCGGAGTTCCAAACGCTGCCGGCGAGCCGCTCTTGCACCTGCTCATTGAATCGCAATTGCGCGTCCTCGCGCACCTCGGCCGACACCGCGCAGGTGCGCTCGATGTGGCGGATGCACTCGATCACGTACCCGAGTTGGGACTCGATCATGAACACGAGCGAGTTGTGCCCGAGCCCCGTGTTCGGGCCGATGAGCATGAAGAGGTTCGGGCAGCCGGCGATCGTCGTGCCCAGATATGCCTGCGGGCTGCCCTTCCAGCACTCCTCGAGCGTGCGACCGTCGCGCGCGTGCACGCGCGTCGCGAGCGGCATGTCGGTGACGTGGAAACCCGTCGCGAAGACGACCGTGTCGAGCCCGCGCTCCGTACCATCCTCGGTCAGCACGCCGCGCTCGGTGACCTCCCGAATGGGCTCCGACACGACCTCGACGTTCGGCTCCTGCAACGCTGGGAAGTAGTCGTTCGAGATCAGGATCCGCTTGCAGCCGATCCGGTAGCGCGGCGTGAGCTTCTCACGCAGCTGCGGGTCTGCGACCTGCGAGCTCAGGTGCCTGAGGGCGAGGCGTTCCGGGACCGAGGGCAGGCGCGGATGCATCAGGAACGGCACGAGGAGCTCGCGGGAGACGTAGACGAGGGCGCGCGCGAGCTTCTGCGCCGGCGGGAAGAGGCGGTAGAGAGTCCGCTCGAAGCGCGAGACGGGGCGGTCGCCGTGCGGGACGACCCACGCGGGTGTGCGCTGGAAGACATGCAGCTGCGCCGCCTCGCGCTGGACGTATGGGATCAGCTGGATCGCCGATGCGCCCGTTCCCACAACGGCCACACGCTCGCCCGCCAGCGAGTGACGCTCGTCCCAGCGCGCTGAGTGCATCACCTTGCCCTTGAAACGCTCGATGCCCTCGATCTCCGGCCACTTGGGCGCGCTCAGCGGCCCTGTTCCGAGGATCAGGATGTCGGCGCTCAGCTCGCCCGCGGCGGTCCGCAGGCGCCATCGCGCCTCCGCGTCGTCCCAGCGCGCCTCGAGCAGCTCGCAGTTGAAGCGGATGTGCCGCTCCACGTCGTATTCACGCGAGACTCGCCGCAGGTAGTCCCAGATCTCCGGCTGCAGCGAGTACGTGCGACTCCAGTCGGGGTTCGGCGCGAACGAGAACGAGTAGAGATGCGAGGGGATGTCGCACTGGCAGCCGGGGTAGCGGTTCGCCTCCCACGTGCCGCCCACGTCGCCGGCTCGCTCGAGGACGACGATGTCCTCGATGCCTTCCTGCGTGAGCCTTATGGTCGCGCCGAGGCCCGCGAAGCCCGCGCCGATGATCGCGACCCGGTGGTGCTCCGGGCGGATGTTGCCGTCGACCGAGCCGTTCGGATGGGTGTCGGATTCATGTAGCACCTCAAGCGTCCCTCACCACGCTCGCCCCATCTGCGGGAACGAGTCGTGATGTGATGATTGCGCACCTCCTCGTCGCGTGCGCGGCGCCGATACACCGCCGGCGACCGCCGTCAAACGGGATCCACGTGTACGTTGAGCCCTGATGAGCCGCGGATGTCGTCGACGATGGTGAGCAGGGCGAGGGCCGAGGAGGTGCCGGCGCTCGCGCAGATGCTCGCGCGCGCGTTCTTCGACGACCCCGTCGCGGTCTGGGCATGCGGTCCCGATCGCCTGCGACCGCGGATGCTCGAGCGCTTCCACGCGGCGCGCCTGCGTCAGTTGCTGGGGGACGACGAGGTCTGGGTCGCCGACGGCGCCGCGAGCGCCGCGATCTGGGCGCCGCCCGGGCGCTGGCGCACGACGCTCGCGGAGGACCTCACGCTCACGCGCTCGTTGCTGCACCCGCGTCTCATCTCGCGCCTGCCGCTCGTCGTGCGCGGCCTGCTCGGCATCGAGCGCGTGCACCCCAAGGCACCGCCGCACTGGTATCTCGCGGTGCTCGGCACCGATCCGCCGGCGCAGGGTCAGGGACTGGGGTCGGCTGTGCTCCGCCCGGTGCTCGAGCAATGTGACGCCGACGGCGTCGCGGCCTACCTCGAGTCATCGAAGGAGCGAAACGTAGGCTTCTACGCGCGCCACGGCTTTCGCGTCACCAGCGAGCTCACGCTCCCGCGAGGACCCAAGATGTGGGCCATGTGGCGCGACCCGCGGCCCTGAGGTGCGCATCTGCTCGCTCCTTCCCAGCGCTACCGAGATCGTCGGCGCGCTCGGCCTCGCGGGCTCGCTGGTGGGCGTATCCGAGGAGTGCGACTTCCCGCCGGAGGTCAAGGGGCTCCCGGTCGTGAGCGCCTCCCGCGTCGACACGCGAGCGCTCATTGGCGGCGAGATCGACAAGGCGGTCCGCGACGCCGTGCGCGAAGGGCGGGCCCTGTACGGGATCGAGGCCGAGCTGCTCGAGACGCTCGCCCCGGACATCATCCTCACGCAGGACCTGTGCGCGGTGTGCGCGGTCTCGAGCGACGAACTCGGCGAGCTATGCGCGAGCGGCGCGCGCACGCTGGCGCTGGACGCGCACTCGCTGGGCGAGGTGAGCGATCGCGTGGTGGAGCTCGCACAGGTGCTCGGGGTGCAGGAGCGCGGGCGCGAGGTCGCGAGCGCGATGCGCGAGCGCCTGGAGGCGATCGGCGCGCGGGTGCACGGTTGCGACCGACCGGGAGTCTGCGTGGCGGAGTGGCTCGATCCGCCCTATGCCGCTGGTCACTGGGTCCCCGAGATGGTCGAGCTCGCGGGCGGCCGCGAGCTCTTGGGGCATGCGCGAGAGCCCTCCTACGCGACCACGTGGGAGGCGATCCAGGAGCTCCGCCCCGAGCTGGTCGTTGCCGCTCCGTGCGGCTATGACCACGAGCGCGCGGCACGCGAGGCGGCGCTGCCCGACCTCGGCTGCCGCGTCGTCGCCGTCGACGCGAACGCCTATTACGCGCGGCCCGCGCCGCGCCTTGTCGATGGCGTCGCGCAGCTCGCGTTCCTGATCCATCCCGAGTGCGTCGAGGACCCCGGGCTGCCGTACGCCGAGCTCGACGTGTGAAAGCTCGAGTTATCCAGATCTCTACCGGTCGGTAACAGCGCCATCACATCCGCTCCGACGCTCGCGCGTACCTTGGCGCCGATTCTCGGCGAGGAACTTCAACGCGAGGAAAGGACTGTCTCGATGCTCGGCGGCAAGCGTGAAGCAACGGTTCTGGCGGCGATTTGCACGGCGGCGATGGCCGCGGCGATGCTCGCGGCTGGAGGCACGGCGGCAGCCGCGCCCACCGGCTGTGATTTCCCCAATCCCGCGTATCACCACGTCGTGTGGCTGCAATTCGACAACGTGCACCTGCGGCGCGACAATCCGAACGTGCCATCGGACATCGAACAGATGCCTGCGCTGCACGCGTTTATGGCACAGAACGGATCGCTGCTCTCCAACGATCACACGATCCTGATCTCGCACACCGCGGGTGGGCTCATGAGCACCGCCACGGGGCTCTACCCCAGCAGCAACGGGATCAACGTCTCGAACTCCTACCAGGAGTTCAACGGCTCGAGCAACTCGACCGACTTCCAGGAGGCATTCACATATTGGACGGACCCGACCGAAGACGGGCTGCCGAACATGATCACGGCAGAGCAGAAGAACACGCCTGCGCCATGGGCGGCGTTCACACGCGCGGGGTGCTCGGTCGGCGCCTTCTCGTACGCGAACGTCGAGCTGGAGAACACGAGCACCGGGCCGAACGGCGACGTCACGAGCGTCTTTCAGAACGGGACGCCCGGGATCAAGTCCCCGCAAGGCGCGATCGCGCACTCGAAGGTCGCGACGACGGATCTCGAGGGCATCGCGGTCCACTGCTCGCTCGCGGGCAGCCTGCCCGGCGGCCCCTGCTCGGCCGAAAACGGCGGCGTTGCCGACAAGCTCCCCGACGAGCCCGGCGGGTACGAAGGCTTCAACGGGCTCTTCGGCGCGATCTCGGTGAACCCATTCCTCACGGGTAAGTCCGACACGACGACCGCCTCCTCGCCGGAATTCGAAGGCGGCAAGGTGCCGAGCGTCGCACCGGCGGTGCCGGACGTCTACGACTACAACGCGACGATCTCCGGCAACCCCGCCTCTCAGCCGGTAACTGACTCGCACGGCAACGGAGGCTTCCCCGGATTCGACCCCACGCCCGCGCAGTCGCTCGGCTACGTCGCGGCGATGCAGGAACACAACATCCCCGTGACGATGGCGTACATCGCCGACGTGCACGACGATCACACGGACCGCAACGAAGGCAACGCCTTTGGCCCGGGACAGGCAGGCTACGAGGCGCAGCTCAAGGAATGGAACCAGGGCTTCGCGGCGTTCTTCGACCGTCTCAAGCAGGCCGGCATCGACCGCTCGAACACGCTGTTCGTGATCACCGTGGACGAGGGCGACCACTTCTCTGGTGGCACGCCGATCAACGCGTCATGCAACGGCGTCACCGAACCGTGTGAATACGCCCCCGACGGCGTCGTGAACGAACACAGCGTGGGTGAGCAGGACGTGGACATCAACAATGCGCTCAAGCAGGAGACGAGCGACCCGCTCTCGGAATCGTTCAACATCCATGAAGACGACGCGCCCACGTTCTACGTCTATGGCGACCCGGGCGCGACCCAACCGGCATTTCCGCGTGCGCCAGCTCGAGCGCGACGTCGCGTCGCTGAAGCTCACGAACCAGATCAACGGCCACAGCGAATCGGTGCTCAACCACATCGTCGATCGCGCGGACGAGCGGATCCTGCACATGGTCAACAGCGACCCCAACCGCACGCCGACGTTCACGCTCTTCGGCAATCCGGCGTTCTACTTCCAGGAAGAGAGCCCGTTCGGGTACACGTGCCCGAGCCCCACGGGCCCTCCGGGCTGCCCGGTGGTGAACAACGAATTCGCGTGGAACCACGGCGACGACCAGCCGGAAATCGCGAACACATGGCTGGGGCTCGTCGGCCCCACGATCCGCACGCTTGGCCAGACGGGCGCGGTGTGGACCGACCACACGGACGTGCAGCCGACGGTGATGGAGGCGCTCGGCCTGCACAGCGACTACGCCGCGGAAGGCCGCGTGATCACCCAGGCCCTGGACCCATGGACGTTGCCGGCCGAACTGCAGCGTCACCTCGTGAGCATCGAAGGGCTGGGCACGATCTACAAGCAGCTCGACGCTCCGTTCGGCCAGTTCGGCCACGACAGCGAGCTCGTCTCGACGCGCGCCGTCCAGAGCGGCTCGCCCGGCGAAGCGGTCTACCGCGGCTTCGACGAACAGCTCGAAGCGTGCGCGACCCAGCGCGAAGTCGTCGCGGGCGAAATCAACAGGCTGCTCACGGGCGTCGAGTTCGAAGGCGGGCACGTCGTCGATGGCCAGGTGTGGAGCCTTGCGGCGAAGGGTGCGTGGCTGATCGCGCAGATGCACGTGCTCTCGGTGCTGCCGACGCCACCGAGCCACCTGCTCTGCGGCTGAGCGAACTGGAGGCGGAAGACCCCTAGGAGTTAGTGGGTAGGGAGAGGCGATCCGAGCCCGGCTCGGAAGCCTCTCCCGGCGGAGGGTACGCGCGGGAGTCGCCCGCGGGGCCGCGCACGACGACGCGGTTTCGCCCCGCGCGCTTGGCGTCGTAGAGCGCCATGTCGGCGGCCTTGAAGAGCTTGTCGAACTCGACGTCCTCGCCGCTGGCGGCGCTCACGCCGACGGACATCGTGATGCGCAGGCCGCTCGCGCGGTTGTTCTCGACCGCCGCGCGCAGCCGTTCAGCGATCTCGCGCGCGCGCCGGCGTCCGACGTTCGGGAGCACGACGAGGAACTCCTCGCCGCCGAGGCGATAGATGAGCTCGAAGGATCGAAGCTGCTTGCGCATCTGGTAGGCGACGTCCCGGAGCACGGCGTCGCCGCGGTCGTGGCCCCACATGTCGTTGACCTCCTTGAACGTGTCGATGTCGCACATGAGCATGCTCACGGGGCGTCGCGTGAGCCGCGCCTGCTGGGAGATCTCACGGAAGCGCGGCAGCAGAGAGGTGCGGTTGAGCAGCTCGGTGAGGGGGTCGAGCACGGCGGCGCCGCGGTGATAGAGCTCGGCCGCCTGAATCGCCCAGATGATCGCGACGACGCTCACGAGGAGCCCGAGCGTCGCGATCACGGGCACGGGGTCTTCGGAGGCATGCGTGGGGTTGGCGCCGAAGGTCGCAGCGAGGATCGCGACCGCCGTCAGCGCCATCCCCGCGATCACGACCGCGGGGCGAAACCGCGCCGCCGCAGTCGCGACGGGGAGGATCAGCCAGGGCAGTGCGGGGCTCGTCGAGCCGCCATTGATCGCGATGCCGACGGTCAGGACGGTGAGCGTGATGAGGATCGCGCCGGCGCTCACGCGCTCGGGGCGGGCGACCTTCTTGATCGTCAGATCCACCGCGACGAAGGTGGCCGCGACGGGCACGAGAAACGCGACGTAGACCCAGCCGATCCACGGCCCCGAGACGATGAGCGCGACGCCGAGCGCGGCGAGGCTCACGATACGCAGCGTGCGCACGCGCTCGTTCGCGTCGACCACACGTGCGCGGTCGAGCTCAGTGGGACACAACCAGGGACGGCGTCGCCGTATCAACGCTCACTTCACCATGTGCTCGGGTACAAGAGGGCGCTAATAGCCTCGACTCGGCCCTCCTCGCGCTTGAAGTTGTTGCGTAAACGTCCACATATGCCGTAGCCGCGGAGCCGAGGAAACTCCACGGACGAGCGCGGCGCACCGACTCAGATGGCCGCGTACGCGCCGATGGGGGCGCTGCGCGCGGCGCCGGCATAGCAACCGAGGTTGCCAAGCCTCAGCGTGGATTGAGCGAGTTGCTGGCCGACGTCGATAGGCCCGGCGCTACCTGACGTCGCTTCGCTCGCGGCGCTCGCGGGCTAAAGGAGTACCGTGGAGCGTGGTACGACCGATTGTCGGGGAGTCGTAGCGCGGGTGATTGCAGTCGCCGACAGCGCAAGGCGCCGCGTGGCGCGTCGTAGGCCTTGGCCATGGGGCTTCGGCTCGCTACGAGCGACAGTCGTTAACGGCTTCGGTAACGGCCTCAACGCCTCGCAATTGAAGTTCGAAGGAGAAAAGTCGGGCGAACTGCGGGCGTCGCGAGATTTTGCCGTGTTCCCCTCGGCGCGCGGCGAAGTCAAGGTGAGTGGCTTCGCGAGTTCCGAACTCCTTCAGGCCAAGTGACGGAGAGGTGTAAGCCGGGCATCGCGTAACCGGCGCTTGCGTGTCGCAACCGCCGCTATTCGCTCGGCGCGCTCACGCTGATCGAGTAGTGGTTTTCAGGCCCGGACAGGAGGCCCGTCAGGATCTGGCCGAAGAGCGAGCCAAGCAGCCCGCCCTCGCAAGTGAACTTGGGCAGCGCCGTGGTGCCGGTGAAGCTCCAGCCCTTGCTGAGCAGTTCTTCCTGCGTGAGGTTGTCCACCAGGTTGAGCGACAGCGGTTCCGAGGTGGTGCATCTGGTAGGGATCTTCAAGCCCAGGAGGCCCAGCGAGGTGATGCCCATGTTGAGCTTGACCGGGAGCGTCAGCGCCTCATCGCCGGACACCTCGCTCTGGGCGATCGTCCCACCGACCGCCCCGACCTGGCTCACCGTGATCCCAAGGCTCGCCGGCAGGATCCCGAACAGCTTCGGCGATGCGCTGAAGGGCGGGACGGAGAGGTTGCCCGTGAGCGAGCCCGCTCCCGTTTCGGTGTTGAGTTCTCCGCTACCGTTGAAGGTGGAGCCCGAAGGCAGTGTGATCGCCTGGCCGAGCTTCTTCGGCGTGAGTGTGCCCGCGAGTACCCAGTTCTTGAATTCGGGCTTTACGACGGGCGACACGTAAGTGAAGAAAGGATTCGGCACCTCGCTGGCGGCGGAAGTGCCGTCTTCGTCGCTCACCACGACTTCGGCCGCACCGGCGCTCCCGGGCGGAGTCTTGCCGGTGATTTCATCGAACGAGCCCACCACTACTTCTGTCAATGGTCGGCCACCGATCGTCACGGTTGCACCGGGGAGGAAGCCGCTACCCGTGATCGTGACGGGCGTGCCACCAGCCGTGGACCCCGAGCTGGGACGGATGGCTTCCAGGGCCGTGGAGGGAGGTAGGTGAACTCATCCGCCGTGCCGGTGGCGCTCGTGCCACCGGGGGTCACTACGGTCACGTCCGCCGTCCCGGTGCCCGGCGGCGCCACGGCGGTGATCTCACTTTCCGATACCACCTTGACGCCCGTTGCGGGAGTCGAGCCGAACTTGACCGACGTGGCGCCGTTGAGGTTCGTGCCGGTGACCGTCACCGCCGTCCCGCCGGACATTGGGCCCTGGTCCGGTTCAACCTTGGTCACCGTCGGCTGAGCCTGCTGCTTGACGATCGGTATTTCGGCAAGGACCATGCTCGGCGGCACGTTGCAGGCAACCCCAAACTTTGCGAAGCGCTTGACGCCGTTGATCTTCCAGACCGAAATGATGCCGATGCCAGTCCCAGTGGTACCGGCGGGTTGGGCTTCGAATCCTTCCGTCGATTGGACTTCCAGCCTGACCTCTTCACCAGCATCCCCGATCACGGTCTGCGGGCGGAATGAGAATGTTCGCCCGCTTTCCCCGGCCGTCAATGAGGGGATCGCGAACGTCAACGGTTGCCCGGCGACCAGGGAAGCGTGGAAGGGGAGCCCTTCGGGGAATTCAGCCGGCTTGGCGATGTTCAGTTCGAATGGAGACACGTTCGAACTCGAGTTCGAACCCGACCCAAAGTTGTCGCCCGCTCTTTCGAGCTGGGTGAGGGAGCCACTGACTTCCACACCTCCTCGCGCTATGAACGATTCGACCACTTCGACGGGCAAGGTGATCGCGGCGCTTGCTTCGTGCATGCTGAATTCCTGACCGGGTTCGACGCTGGTCGGGCCCGTCGCTTTCAGGGTCACCACGAAGTCGGCGTAGAATGCGGGTAGTTCTTCGCTGCCGTTTTTTACGCACAGCAGGGACCGGCTCACCGCGTATTCCTCTTCGGGTGCGGCCGCTGCGACGCCTGCGGATGCGGTCGCGACCACGGCGACGGTCACGAGCGCGGCGATCCAAGGCCGTCTGCGGCGTGAGCCGACAAGCAAGCGCATGAGCATCAAAGTGCCTCCTCCGTCGTCGCCTGACCCGGCGACTGCCGACCCGGCCGACAGCGCCCAGCGAAGCCCTGCGGCAGCCTTCCGCCATTCTCTCCGAAAGGCGGCACCGCTGTCAAGGGGTTCTGGCCTTGCAACGAGCTGCCTCGCTCAGCCGTCTCGATCCGCGGTTTGCGTAAACGTCAACGCATCGACGCCGGGCGGCTCTGCGAGACTGACAGATGGGTAGCGAGCAAGAAGACCACTCCCCTCTGGAGGTATCGATGTCCGAGAACAGCTTTGGCGCGAAGGGGTCGCTTCAGGTCGGCGGCCGCGAGTTCGAGATCTTCCGCTTGCAATCGCTCGCGGATCGCTTCGACGTCGCGCGCCTGCCGTTCTCGCTGAAGGTGCTGCTCGAGAACCTCCTGCGCCACGAGGGATCGGGGACCGTCGACGCCTCCGACGTCGAGGCGCTCGCGGGCTGGGATCCCGCCGCGAAGCCGAGCCGCGAGATCGCCTTCACGCCCGCGCGCGTGCTCATGCAGGACTTCACCGGCGTACCCGCGATCGTCGATCTCGCGGCGATGCGCGATGCGATCGCGCAGATGGGGAGCGAGGCGTCGGCGATCGACCCGCTCGTCCCGGTGGAGCTCGTGATCGACCACTCGGTCCAGGTTGACGCGTTCGGGACGCACGACGCATTTCGCGTCAACGCCGAGCGCGAGTTCGAGCGCAACCGCGAGCGCTACGCGTTCCTGCGCTGGGCCCAGGACGCCTTCGGGAACCTCGCCGTCGTGCCACCCGAGACGGGCATCTGCCACCAGGTGAACCTCGAGTATCTCGCGCGCGTGGTCTTCTCCGACGACGCCTCGCGCCAGGCGTACCCAGACACGATGGTGGGCACCGACTCGCACACCACGATGGTCAACGGTCTCGGCGTCCTCGGCTGGGGCGTGGGCGGGATCGAGGCCGAGGCGGCGATGCTCGGTCAGCCGGTGTCGATGCTGATTCCAGAGGTCCTCGGCTTCAGGCTCCACGGCGAGCTGCGCGAGGGCGCGACGGCCACGGATCTCGTGCTCACCGTCACCGAGATGCTGCGCGAGCGTGGTGTCGTGGGCATGTTCGTCGAGTTCTTCGGCGCGGGCCTCGAGGGGCTGCCGATCGCCGACCGCGCGACGATCGGGAACATGTCGCCCGAGTTCGGGTGCACGTGCGCGATCTTCCCGGTCGACGCCGAGACGCTTCGCTACCTCGAGTTCACGGGGCGCCCGCAGGAGCGGATCGAGCTCGTGGAGGCGTACTGCCGCGAGCAGGGCCTCTGGCACGACGCCTCCTCGCCCGAGCCGAGGTACTCCGATCTGATCGAGCTCGATCTCGGCGCGGTCGTGCCGAGCCTCGCGGGCCCGAGGCGCCCGCAGGACCGGGTCGCGCTGAGCGAAGCGCGCATCGCATTCGAGAGCGCGCTCTCGGACTTCGTGTCCAACAGCGAGGAGCCGGAGGACGCCTACGACGAGGCGCTCGAGGAGTCCTACCCCGCCTCCGACCCGCCCGCCAACGGATTCACCGGCCCGCTCGTGACGACCAGCACCGCCAATGATCGCGGGAGCGATCACGCCGAGGCGGCCACCAGCTCGCCGAGTGCGGACGGCGCGCCCGTGACGCTCGAGGGCGAGTCCTTCGAGCTGCATCACGGCGACGTCGTGATCGCGGCGATCACGAGCTGCACGAACACGTCGAACCCGTCCGTGATGGTCGGCGCGGGCCTGCTCGCGAGAAACGCGGTCGCCCGCGGGCTGCGCCGCAAGCCCTGGGTCAAGACCTCGCTCGCGCCGGGATCGCGCGTCGTGAGCGACTACCTCGATCGCGCCGGGCTCACCGAGTCGCTCGAGCAGCTCGGGTTCAACCTCGTGGGCTACGGCTGCACGACGTGCATCGGCAACTCGGGACCGTTGCCGGAGGAGATCTCGCAGGCCGTCGACGAGCACGACCTCGCGGTCGTCTCGGTGCTCTCGGGGAACCGCAACTTCGAGGGGCGCATCAACCCCGACGTGAAGATGAACTACCTTGCCTCGCCGCCGCTCTGCGTCGCCTACGCGCTCGTGGGGACGATGGACATCGACATCGCGAACGAGCCGCTCGGCCAGGACGCGGAAGGCCGCGACGTCTACCTGCGCGAGCTCTGGCCGGACGAGCACGAGGTCGCACGGACGATCGAGTCGGCGATCGAATCGGACATGTTCCGCACGAGCTACGCGGAGGTGTTCACGGGCGACGAGCGCTGGCGTGCGCTCGCGACGGGCAACGGTTCGGGTTCCTCCGAGGGCGTCCGCTTCCGATGGGACCCCGAGTCCACCTATGTGCGCGAGCCGCCCTTCTTCGAAGGGATGCCGTCCGAGCCGGCGCCCCTCACGGACGTGCAGGACGCGCGCGTGCTCGCGCTGCTCGGGGACAGCGTCACGACCGATCACATCTCGCCCGCGGGATCGATCAAGCGCGACTCGCCGGCAGGCCTCTACCTGCAGGAGCACGGGGTGCAGGTGCGCGACTTCAACTCCTACGGCTCACGCCGGGGAAACCACGAGGTGATGATGCGCGGGACATTCGCGAACATCAGGCTGCGCAACCTCATCGGCGCTGGCGAGCCGCTGCCTGAGGGCGGGTTCACCCGCTACTTCGGCGACGCCTCGGGCGAGCAGATGACGATCTACGACGCCGCGATGCGCTATGCGGACCAGGGCATCCCGCTCGTCGTCCTCGCGGGCCGCGAGTACGGGTCCGGCTCATCGCGCGACTGGGCCGCCAAGGGCACGAGCCTGCTCGGCGTGAGGGCGGTGATCGCACAGAGCTTCGAGCGCATCCATCGCTCGAACCTCGTGGGCATGGGGGTGCTGCCGCTGCAGTTCTCCGAGGGCGAGAGCGCATCCTCACTCGGCCTCACGGGTGAGGAGATGGTTTCCGTCACGGGCGTCGCGGAGGCGATGGCGGGCGGCGGCGCTCCGCCTCAGGCCGTGCGCGTCCGCGCGGAGCGCGGCGGCTCGCGCGAGCCGATCGAGTTCGACGCGACCGTGCGCATCGACACCCCGCGCGAGGCGGAGTACTTTCGCCACGGCGGCATCCTGCAGTACGTGCTCAGAGGGCTGATCGCGCGCTGACGCGCGCGCACGCTAGATGCACTTCAGGTTGCCGCCGATCGAGAGCGTCTGGCCGTTCGTGTAGGCGAAGCGGAAGTTCACCGCGAGCGCGTGCGGCGCGCAGTTGGTGCTCCGCAGCCACCCAGAGTTGCCATTCAAGTGGGCGTGCAGGTTGACCGTCTCCGCGGGGTCTCCCGGGAGCGGTTCGAGCAGGCCAGACGGGATCGTGTTGGCGATTTCCTCGCCATAGGTGCCTCCGGCAGGCTTATTCACGTGGCCTTCGACGACCGTTTCGATCTTCACTGGCGTCGAGGCGGTGACGTAGCTCAGAAGGTTTCCCCCGGGGCCGTTGTACAGGGCGAGCGTGAGCGGCCAGAGCTGCCCGAGCGTCCAGCCCGTAGCGCTGCCCGTGCCCACCTGTGAGCCCTTCGGGCACACGCTCGGTCCGCTCTTTTCGAGCGCCTGCGGGCTGCACTTGGGCATCTTCGCGCCCGCGACGCTCACTCCGCCGGGGAGGAAGAGGGTGATCGTCTGCGTCGCCGGCAGGCTCGAGCTCGCAGGCGCCAGTTCGTAGTCGAGGCTGCCTTCGACCTTGCGTTCGCCGCCCCCCTTCTTGGCGTGGCCCTTCGCCGCGCGCGCGTGACGCTTGGCCGCGTGGGCGGAATGGGCGTGTCGCGTGGCCGCGCTTGCCTGCTCGGCGAGGCCCAGCGACGCCCACAGCACGAGCGCGAGTGTGGCGATCCCGGCGCAGTGCCGGCGAGACGTGGCAATCATGAGGACCCTCCTGGTTTCCCGGTTCTCTCTCTCCTGACCCTATAACACGCCCGCGCCGCGGTCGGTGCGGGCGCGACTTTAGCCACGACGTCCGCTCACCGGAAATATGTGGACAGCCGTTGGCAGGAGCGAGGCGAGGCGGTAACGTGGCTTTGCTCATGGCCACTCAGGTCCTCGATATCGAGCAGCAGCTACTTCTCCTGGAGCTCGAGGCGCCTTTTGACAAACGCGCGGTACAGCTCGCGCGCAGGCGCATGGCCAAGCGCTGGCACCCTGACATCGCACCGCCCGGCAAGCGCTTTGAGCACGAGCGCCACCTGAAGGTCGTCAACGAGGCCGCGGATGTGCTCGAGCGCCTCGCGGAAACCTCTCGCGGCGGCCGCGTCTCGGCGAACGCTGTGCGCGCGAGCGCTGATGCCGCTCGCAAGGCCCGCGCGGAGGCCGGCCGGCGAGCCTACGAAGCCGAGCAGCGACGCCGCGAGCGCACGGCGGAGCGCGAACGCCACGACCCCTTCGGGAGCCGCGTGCCCGACCACTCCGTGGTCCACCGCTATGCGCGCTGCGCCTCCTATCCCGAGTGGGGCGTGGGGACGGTGACGGGCATCTACTTCACGGGCGAGGGCGACGCGGTGCAGCAGTGGGCGCGCGTGTCCTTCCAGCACGGCATCCGCACGGTGCCAGCGGGGAGCATGTACTTCGTGGACTTCTCGAAGCCCGATCCCGCGGGCGAGCGCGTCGAGCGCTTCGTGCAAGCGGCGAAGCACGCGATGGCGGAAGGCGACTACGTGCTCGCGGCGCAGCGCCTCATCTACGCGCGCGACGCCGAACCGCGAAACGTCGAGGTGCTGCGACTGATGACGATCTCGTTCTGGCGCGGGGGCAACCTCGAGGCCGCGGCGCGATCGGCCCGGGACTGGGCGCGTGCGGACGCCGACAGCTCGCGCGCGCACCGCTTCGAGGCGCGGATCTACAAGAAGATGGGCGCGAACGACCTTGCCGTCGAGGCGATGGCGCGCGCCGCGGCCGCCTGAGCGGTTGCCCGTTCCCTGACGCGAGCACGCGGCTGACAACCCGGGCGCCGAGGCTCGCGTGTCCCCGGCGCCCGGTGCTTTGACCCGAAAGCCCTCAGGTGCCCGCGAGCGCCTTGCGCTTGATCTCGTCGAACTCGGACTGCGTGATCGTGCCCGAGTCCAGCAGATCCTTGGCGTGCGCGATCTGCGCCGCCGGATCGCTCGTGCCCGCCGCCTGGCGCACGTACTGGTCGAACTGCTGCTGGGCGGCTTGCTGCGAGGCGATGCTCCGTTCGGTCATCCCCTTGTGCTCGGCGATGAGGTACACGAAGACGCCGAGGAACGGCAGGAGGATGATGAAGATGATCCACAGGACCTTGACCCACCCCGAGATTTCGCTGCGGCGAAAGAGGTCCGCGAACACCGTGAAGAGGATCCAGATCCAGACGACGAACCCGAAGAACACGAGGATCGTCCAGAAGACTTCAAGAAACGGATAGCTGCTTGCGAGAACCATGTAGCTCCTTGTCTCTCTCTCGGTTGCGCGAGGGCCCGATCAGGCGCTCGCCATCGCTGCGATCGCCTCGTGCTCGGCTTCGTCAGCATCGCCGCTCACGCGCTTGGTCGCGTACTTTATGGCTTTCGAGGCCGCCTTTTCGACGCGTTCTGTGTCCTTGTCGACACCGATGACGATCAGCGCAGCCGTGCCCTCGTCGCAGCATTTCGCCGACTTCGCGCGCATCCCTGCGGCTCATGCCGTGCGCGAGGTCTTCGTAGACCGCCGCGAAGAAGAACATCGGCTTGTCGGCCATCGCTGAACCTCCGGAACGTCCTGTCGGTGGATGTGCGAGCTGGGTGCTGCATGACTGCACTCACCACTGCGCGCTGCCCAGGAGCGCGCGTCGCGCACCGCAGCTCGCGACGGATCGTAGTCGCGCGCCCGGCGCGAGGACATCATCCGCTTTGGATGACGGCGCCGCGGGCACCCCGGGAACGCGAGCTCACCCCGTTTGGGTGATGCCCCACCGCGCACCGGCTGTACGATTCGGGGAGGAGTGCATACCGGCGTCCTCATCCCGATCTTCTGGATAATCGGGGGACTGCCGCCGGTCGCGGTGCGATCGGCAACCGCGCTTCGCGGAAGCGCGCCGGCTCGCCCGAATGCCGGCCCGCCGGCCCATCACCAATCGTCTCGGAGGTGCCCCTGAAATGGCGAATCTGAACACCGCGGTTGCGCCCACTGTCGCGACGGGCGCGCTCGCGCGCGAACTCGACAAGCTAGCCGAGGAGTACGGCAACCGCTTCCTGCTCGAAGCCGCCCCCGACAACGAGCTCCCCGTACACGGCATGCGCGCGGTCGACGCGATGCGCCTGATCGACGAGGAGCTTGTGCTGGACGGGATTCCGAACCGCAACCTCGCCACCTTCGTAACGACCTGGATGGAGCCCGAGGCGCAGCGCGTGATCGCCGAAAACCTCCACCGCAACTACATCGACCACGCCGAGTACCCCCAGACGGCGGAGATCGAGCAGCGCTGCATCCGCATGCTCGCGAGCCTCTTTCACGCTCCCGGCGAGACGACCGGCACGCGCACGCAGGGCTCCTCCGAGGCGATCATGCTTGGGGCCCTTTCGCTCAAATGGAAGTGGCGCGCGCGCCGCGAAGCGGCGGGCAAGGACACGACCCGGCCGAACCTCGTCTTCGGCGGCGACGTACACGTCGTCTGGGAGAAGTTCTGCCGCTACTTCGACGTCGAGCCGAGGATAATCCCGCTTCAGCCCGACAAGTACACGATCGGCCCGGAGGACGTCGAGCCGCACGTGGACGAGAACACGATCGGCGTCGCGGCGGTGCTCGGCACGACCTTCACCGGGCACGCGGATGACATCGTCGGGATCAACCAGATGCTGCTTACGCACAAGGAGCGCCACGGCTGGGACGTCCCGGTGCACGTCGACGCCGCGAGCGGAGGCTTCGTGTGGCCGTTTCTGTACCCCCACAGCGAGTGGGACTTCAGGCTCGAGCAGGTGCGCTCGATCAACGTCTCTGGCCACAAGTTCGGCCTCGTCTATCCGGGCATCGGCTGGCTCGTCTTCCGCGAACGCGACGACCTGCCGGAGGACCTCGTCTTCTACGAGAATTACCTCGGCAAGCGCGATGCGACGTTCACCCTGAACTTCTCGACGGGGGCGTCGATGGTGCTTGCGCAGTACTACAACTTCGTCCGCTTCGGCCACGACGGCTACCGCTACGTGATGGAGACGTTGCAGCAAAACGCGCGCGCGCTCGCGCAGCGGATCGAGGCGATCGGCGAGTTCCGCGTGATCGGCTCCGAGCAGGAGGAGCAGCTTCCGCTCGTCGCGTTCCAGCTCGCGGGCGAGCACAACTACGACGAGTTCGACCTCGCCTCGCAGGTCGCCGCGGAGCGTGGATGGATGCTACCCGCGTACACGCTGCCCCCGAACGCGGAACACGAAACGATGATGCGCGCGCTTGTGAAGCTCACGCTCGGGCATTCACTGGCGACGACGCTCGCCACAGACCTCGCCGAAGCGTGCAAGGTGCTCGCGGAAAAGGGCGGCCTTCATCCGCACGACCGAAAGCGCGCGAAGGTCGGCGTGGGCTACTGAGGGCTACGCGCCGGCGCTCCTCTAGGCCAAGGAGTGCTCGACGCGCTCCTTGAGCGCGTGCTCGACCTGCGCCATCCGGTGCAGACGCGGCGACTTCATCGTGCGCCCGGACACGAGCGTCGCGAGCGCGCACGCGAGGAAGCATGCGGCGCCGAGCGAGGTGTTGAAGTTCGACGCCGCGAGGTCGATCACGGACCCGCTCGCGGGCACCACGAACCCGGCGATCGCGGAGGCGCCGAAGAAGACGCAGCCGAGGAGGTTGACCGCGGGCTCCCACCATCCTTGGCCGATGGGCGCGGGCAGCCAACCGCGCCGTGGGGAGGCACGGTAGGCGATTGCGCCGGCGACCAGGAAGCAGATCGAGCCGACCGCGTCGGGACGCCAGACGAGACGGTCGTATCCGGAGCTCGTGAGCGCGGTGTGCAGCGCGCGGTAGGTCGTGACGTTGAAGTAGAGCGTCCCCGCCGACTGGATCGCCGCGGCCCACCACGCGGCGCGGCCGGTCGCATCCGCGCGACGCTCGGGGAAGGCGATGTAGCTCTGGAGTGCGCCCCCCGTCGTGAAGAGGATCGAGCCGACGAAGAACGTAATCGCGTCGGCGGTTTCGCCCACGAGGCTCGCATAGCCGGGAAATGGCCCTACAAGAAAGCAGGCGGAGCCGGTCGCGAAGAACAGCGCCATCCAGCGCTCGCGAGTCATGACGCGACCACCGGGATTCGCATCGGCCTCAGCCGCTGATCGCGACTGAGGTGTCCGGTGGCTTGACCGCGAACGGCAGGAGCTCGTCGTCCCCGCCGCCGATCACGCCGTAGCTTGCCTCGGGCACTTCGTTCCACACGCCCGGAAGGTCGCCGAGCGGCTCGGAGACGACCAGGCGCGCGTCGTCGGAGAGCTCTCGCAGGATCGCTTCCTCGGGATAGAGCGCTTTGAGCGTCGGCATGTCCGTCGTGAAGAAGAGCGAGCGCGACTTGCCTTCGCTCGAATAGCGAAAGGCCCACGTGCGCTCGCCGTTGCTGGTGGCGATCGTGCCCTGGAAGGGGTGCTCCACGCCGCGCTCGCGACCCTTCGCCTCGACGAAGCCGATCGCCTGAGCGACCGCGTCGGGCGGATTCTCTTCGAGCCCGAACGTGAGCGCGAGGAAGAAGAGCAGCTCGGAGTCCGTCCCGCCGGAGATCTCCGGGTACAGCGAGGGCGCGACGGCGACGGCGAGGTCGCGCTTGACCTTCGCAAGGTCGGCGATGAACCCGTTATGCATCCACAGCCAGCGCCCGCGCCGGAACGGGTGGCAGTTGCTCTGCTGGACGGGAGAGCCGATCGCGGCGCGGATGTGCGCAAAGAACAGCGGGGAGCTGACGTGTGCCGCGAGCTCACGCAGGTTCTGGTCGTTCCACGCCGGCTCGATGCTCTTGAAGACGCCCGGCATCGGCGTCGCGTCATACCAGCCGATGCCGAAGCCGTCGCCGTTGGTCGCCTCGGCGCCGAGGCGGGAATGCAGGCTCTGGTCGATCAGCGAATGCGCGCGCGAGTAGAGCGCCTCCTCGAGGAGGATCGGCGATCCGAAGTAGGCGAGCCAGCGGCACATGAGCGCTTGACATCTTCGCTGCCGCGGCTGCGCGGCGCATCACCCGCTCGGGGTGATCCGCGGCGAGAGTCACGAGAAGGGCATCGCTTGCAATCCTTCGGCGATGACCGGCACCGCGTCGCTGGCGACCGTCGAGCTCCACGACGAGGAGACCGGGCTGAGCGCCGCGTTCGTCCCCGGCGCGGGCATGCTGTGCTCCTCCCTTCGCCACAACGACGAGGAGCTCCTCGCGCAGAACGCCGGCGTGGCCGCCTATGCGGAGCGTGGCAAGACGATGGGGATACCGCTCCTCTATCCATGGGCAAACAGGCTCGCCGCATTTCAATACGCGGTCGCGGGAAGAGAGGTGGAGGTGCCACACGACCCCAGCCGCATCGCGCTCGACCCGCGCGGGCTTCCGATCCACGGGGTGATCGGCGGCTGCATGGCGTGGGAGCTCGTCGCGGAGCCCACCGACCGAGCTCGCGCGCTCTCGGCGCGCCTGAAGTGGGGCGAGTCCGAGCCGGCGCTCTTCGAGGTCTTCCCGTTTCGCCACGAGCTCGTCTACGACGCGCGCCTCGCGGATCGCCGTCTGGAGATCACGGTGAGCGTCAACGCGTGCGGCGCGGATGCGGTGCCGCTCGCATTCGGCTTTCATCCCTATCTCTCGCTGGCGGGGGCGCCCCGCGAGGAGTGGTCGATCGAGTCGCCCGCGATGCGTCGGCTCGAGCTCGACGGCGAACAGATCCCGGTCGCACCTGGCGACGAGCAGCACGCGCGACGCTTCGAGCTGGACGGGCACGTGTTCGACGACGGGTTTGACTCGCTCGCGCTGCCGGCGCGCTTTGCGGCGAGTGCCCGAGCGCGAACGTTCGAGGTCGATTTCCTCGAGGGCTGCCCGTGCGCCCAGGTATTCACGCCGCGCGAGGCGCAATTCATCTGCTTCGAGCCGATGGCGGCGCCGACGAACGCGCTGCGCAGCGGGAACGGCCTGGAGACGGTGCCAGCAGGGGAGACTCGACGCATGCGCTTCTCGATCGGCGTCGAAGGAGCGCGCAGCTAGCGCGTCGCGCCCCTCGGCGCAGGCGTTGCGATGCGCATGCCGTCGCATTCATCCCAATGGGATGATGTGATGCGATCGGCGGCCGCGGAGAATGCCGGCGCGCGAGAGGTTTCGCGCGAGGGCTCCGCCGCGGCAGCTCAACGTCCACAGGCGCGGGGGTCGACAGACTCGATCGGACGCCAGCACCCAGACGACCGGAAGGACACAGCATGAGCGCCACCGCACCGGCTCAACGACGCGTCGCCCAGCCGGGTCAGGACCCGGGCAAGCCAAAACCCGCGGACGTCCTCGTCGTCTTCGGCATCAGCGGGGACCTCGCAAAGGTGATGACGTTCCACTCGCTCTACCGGCTCGAGGCGCGCGGGCTGTTGAACTGCCCGATCGTGGGCGTGGCGGCCGACGATTGGAGCACGCAGGATCTGCGCGAGCACGCTCGCGACGCAGTGACGGCGTGCACCGGTGCCGCCGGCGAGGGCTTCGACGAGAGCGTCTTCACGCGCTTCGCGGACAGACTCTCCTACGTGAGCGGCGACTTCAGCGACCCCGCCACCTATCGACAGGTCGGCGAGGCGATCGGCGGCGCGAGCAGTCCCGTCTTCTACCTCGAGATCCCGCCGTCGCTCTTCGGCATGGTGATCAAGGGCCTCTCCGAAGCCGACCTCACGCACTCGGCCCGCGTCGTCGTCGAGAAGCCATTCGGGCACGATCTGCAATCCGCGCGGGCGCTCGCCGAAGAAATCCATCGGTACATCGACGAGTCGCAGCTCTATCGGATCGACCACTTCCTCGGGAAGATGGGCACCGACGAGCTCCTCTACCTGCGCTTCGGCAACACGATGGTCGAGCCGATTTGGAACCGCAACCACATCGGGTGCATCCAGATCACGATGGCAGAGAGCTTCGGGGTCGAGGATCGCGGCCACTTCTATGACCCGGTGGGGGCGCTGCGCGACGTCGTCGTCAACCACCTGATGCAGTTGCTCGCGGTCGCTGCGATGGAGGCGCCCGCGGGCAACGACGCCAAGACCCTGAAGGACGCGAAGTACGCCGTCTTCAGGGCGCTCGAGAACGCGACGCCGGACCACTACGTCCGCGGGCAGTACGACGGCTACCGCGATATCGACGGCGTTGCGAAGGACTCGACGACGGAGACATATGCGGCGTTGCGCCTCGACATCGACACCTGGCGCTGGTCGGGCGTGCCGTGGTTCATCCGCACGGGCAAGCGGCTGCCCGTCACTCAGACCGAGCTGCGCGCGGTCTTCCGCCGCCCCCCCAAACTGCTCTTTCTGGAGCACGGGCGCCGCCGCCCGGAGCCAAATCAGTTCGTGGTGAAGCTGGATCCCACGACCGGCACGAGACTGATCCTCGACGCACATCGCGCCGACGCGAGCGGCACGGAGGGGATCACGCTCGATATGGAGTTCGCACAGGAGGGGGGCGAGGCGCCGACGCCGTACGAGGTGCTGCTGCTCGATGCGATGAAAGGCAACAGCGCACGTTTCACGCGCCAGGACTCAGTCGAAGAGACCTGGCGCATCATGCAGCCGCTGCTCGACTCGGCCCCGGAGGTGCACCCGTACGCACCCGGCTCCTGGGGTCCCGAGGAGGCCGAGCGGCTCGTGGCGGGCTACGGCGGCTGGCACGGACCCTGGATCGTGAGTGAGCCCGGTACGACCTAGACCCGACAGAAGGGAAATCCGAGATGAGCCCACCGAGCACGAAGAAGACAGCAAGCAAGCCGTCGGGGAAGCACGACGGGCAGGAGGCGCCCTCGCCCGCCGGGGACGCGCCCCGGCCGCAGGCGGCGGGCGAGAAGCGCAAGCGCGCTCTGCAGAGCGCGGCCGCGGCCAGCCCCTTTCCGCCGATCGCCGACTACGCGTTCATCTCGAACTGCCATACGGGCGCGCTGATCGCGCCCGACGGATCGATCGACTGGCTGTGCGTGCCTCGCTTCGACTCCGCGAGCGTGTTCGGGACCTTGCTCGACCGCCAGGCGGGGAGCTTCCGCTTCGCGCCGTTTGGCGTCAACGTGCCCGAGGCGCGTTCCTACCAGCCGGGTACGAACATCCTGCTCACCGTCTGGGGGACCCCCACGGGCTGGGTTCGCATTCATGAGGCGCTCACGATGGGCCCTCGCCGGCACGTAGACCTCGTGACCCCCCACACGCGCCCGCCGACCGACGAGGACGCCAACCACCAGCTCATCCGCAGCGCGGTCTGCTTGGAGGGTGAAGTCGAGCTCGAGCTGACGTGCGAACCGGTCTTCGACTACGGGCGCACGCCGGCCGAGTGGTCTGTGGCCAAGGACGGGCACCGCGCGGATGCGAGCGTCGGCGAGCTCACGATCAGGCTCCAGACGGACATGGCGGTCGGCGTCGAGGGCGACTGGGTGCGCGCTCGTCACGTGCTCAACGAGGGCGAGGAGGTGTACTGCGCCCTCTCATGGGCCGAGGATCTCTGGACCGCGGAGGACGTCGAGCAGGCCAACGAGCAGCTGACGGCGACGACGCACTTCTGGCGTAACTGGCTGAAGGGAGCGCGGCTGCCGGACCACCGCTGGCGCGGCGCGATCAACCGCTCCGCGCTCGCGATCAAGGGCCTCACCTACATGCCGACCGGCGCGACCGTCGCGGCGCTCACGACGTCGCTACCGGAGACGCCGGGCGGGGAACGCAACTGGGACTACCGCTTCACGTGGCTGCGCGACTCCACGTTCACGCTGCAGGCGCTGCACTACCTCAACCTCGACTGGGAGGCGGAGGAGTTCATGCAGTTCATCGCCGACCTCGACCGCAACACCGACGGCGCCCTTCAGATCATGTACGGGATCGACGGGCGGCGCGATCTCACGGAGTCGATACGCGAAGACCTCACCGGCTACGCGGGCGCATATCCCGTGCGCGTGGGCAACGGCGCCTTTGACCAGCGCCAGAACGACGTGTTCGGGGCGGCGCTCGACTCGATCCTCCTGCACACTCGCCGTAGCCAGCGCCTGCCGCGACGGCTGTGGCCGATCGTGCAGGCGCAGGCCGACTGTGCGAGCAAGGTGTGGCGCGAGCCCGACCAGGGCATCTGGGAGGCGCGCGGGGCGCCACGCCACTACGTCTCCTCGAAGCTCATGTGCTGGGTGGCGATGGACCGTGCGTCGCGCCTGGCGACGATGGCCGGCGATGCGAAGCTCGAAGAGAGCTGGGGCGCCACCGCCGACCAGATCAAGGCGGACATCCTCGCCCACGGGGTCAACGAGCAGGGCGTCCTGCGACAGCACTACGAAACGGACGCGCTGGATGCATCGAACCTCCTGGCCGCGATCTTCGGCTTCTTCGATGACGGCGACGAGCGCCTGCGTGCGAGCGTGATGGCGATCGCGGAAGACCTCACCGAAGATGGCTTCGTGCTGCGCTATCGCACGGACGAGACCGACGACGGCATGTCCGGGAAGGAGGGGAGCTTCCTGATCTGCTCGTTCTGGCTCGTCTCCGCGCTTGCGATCATCGGAGAGCACCAGCGGGCGCGCGATCTGATGGAAAAGCTGCTGAGCGTCGCATCGCCGCTCGGCCTATACGCCGAGGAGTTCGACACCAGCACCGGGCATCACCTGGGCAACTTCCCGCAGGCCTTCTCGCACCTCGCGCTGATCGAGGCCGCCGGCCGGATCATCGCCGCGGAGCGGCTCGCCGAGATCTCGTGATCGGCGACACCGAGAATGGCGGCTGAGGGACCCACCGCGAGCAGGCGTCGCGTCGTCATCGTCGGCGGCGGCTTCGGCGGGCTGGCCGCCGCGCACAAGCTTCGCCGCGCGGACGTCGACGTGACCGTGATCGACCCTCAGAACCACCACCTATTCCAGCCGCTGCTCTACCAGGTCGCCTCCGG
The DNA here is from genome assembly GCA_963738355.1 of uncultured bacterium. GTDB lineage: Bacteria > Actinomycetota > Thermoleophilia > Solirubrobacterales > Solirubrobacteraceae > Palsa-744. The sequence continues at coordinate 168,858 of CAVTWF010000002.1, read as the reverse complement.
CGGCCTTGCCTCCGGCGAGTGTGCGTATCCGATCCGTGTGGCGCTGCGCCGCGGGCGAAACACGCGCGTCTTGCTGGCGGAAGCGAGAGACGTCGACGTGGAGCGCCGCCAGCTCATCCTCGACCGCGGTGAGCGCCTTGACTACGACAGCCTCATCGTCGCGTGCGGCGCGGAAACCGCCTACTTCGGCAAGGACGAGTGGCGGGAGGTCTCGTGCGGGCTGAAGACCCTCGACGATGCGGTGGAGCTGCGCAACCGCTTCTATGGGGCGCTCGAGGAAGCCGAGCGCACAGACGACGACGCCGAGCGCGCGGAGTGGATGACGTTTGTCGTGATCGGTGGCGGTCCGACGGGCGTCGAGGTCTCCGGTCAGCTCGGGATCATCACGCACTACGCGATGAAGCGCGAGTACAGGCGGATCGATCCGTGCAGGGCGCGCATAATCCTGCTCGACGCCGGCGAGCGGGTGGTCGCCGCGTTTGCGGAGAAGCTCTCGGCAAAGGTCGCACAGCAGCTCGCGTCGCTCGACGTCGAAGTCCGGGAGCGCGCTCGCGCAACCTCGATCGATGCCCACGGTGTGACGATCGAGGTCGACGGGCGCAGCGAGCACATCCCGGCGAGAACCGTCATCTGGGCCGCCGGCGTCCGCGCCGTCCCATTCGCGCAGACGCTCGCGAAGGCGGCCGGGGCGAGCGCGGACCGCGCGGGGCGCGTGCAGATCGAACCGAACCTCGCGCTGCCGGGGCATCCGGAGATCTCGGCGATCGGCGACGCAACGGTCGTGGCCGGGCCCGACGGCGGGCCGCTCCCGGGTCTCGCGACCGTCGCGATCCAGCAGGCTCGCCACGTGGCGGAGGGGATCCGCGGCGGCGCTCCCGGAGCGACGGCGCCGTTTCGATACTTCGACAAGGGCACGCTCGCGGTCGTCGGCCGCGGTCGCGCGGTGTGTGAAATCCGCGGCCACAAGCTCTCGGGTCGCCTCGCGTTCTTCACCTACCTGAGTGTGCACCTCTACTACCTCGGCGGTGCTCCCGGTCATCGGGTGAAGGTGCTGATCGACTGGATCGCCTCGCGCGCGGGTTACCGCCAAAACCAGGTGATCGAGGGGCGACCTGCCGCTGGCGAGCAAGCGCCTGCGAACTCTCAGCACGCGCGCTCGCGCTGCCAGAGCTCGGCGTAGCTACCATCCGCGGCCACGAGCTCGCTGTGCCGCCCGCGTTCCACGACCCTGCCGCGATCGAGCACGAGAACTTCATCCATCGCGTCGAGACCCGTCAGACGATGCGTGATGAGGAACACGCTCGCGTGCCCCGCGGCGTCGAGCACGTCCGCGGTGATCTCGTCGGCAGTCGCGGTGTCGAGGTGCTCCGCCGGCTCGTCGAGGATCAGCACCGGGAATTCCGCCAACAGCGCGCGTGCGATCGCGAGCCGCTGCCGCTCGCCGCCGGAGATCCGTGTGCCCCGCTCACCGGCGTACGTATCGAGCCCGAGCGGAAGCGCCCGCACCCATTCGAGCAGCCCCGCTCTCGCAAGCGCTCGTTGAAGCTGCGCACCGGACGCGTCACGGCGTGCCAAGAGCAGGTTCTCGCGGATCGTCGTGTCGAAGATGTGCGCGTCCTGCGCGACCATGCCCACCACCTTCCGATGGTCGTCCGACCGCAGGCGGTCGATCTCGACGCCGCCCAGCGTGATCGAGCCACCCTCATAGGGAAGGAAGCGCAACAGAACCTCTGCAAGCGTTGTCTTGCCGGCGCCGCTCGGCCCGACGAGCCCGACTCGCCCGCCCGGGGCGAGGTCGAGGTCGACGCCGTCGAGCGCCCACGGCCCGTGGGCGCCGTAACGGGCACGCAGGTTGCGGACGCGCAGGACGTGAGGCGGGGAGGGGAGCGCCACGGGCTGCGAAGGGTCGAGCACGGGCGCTCGTGCGTCAGTCACCTCGAAGACTCGCGCCGCCGACGCGCGTACCCGCTCGAGCGTCTGCGTCGCGACCGGCAGGGGCGCGATCAGCTCGAAGGCCGCGAGCGGGATCAGCGCGATCACGGCGAGCAGCACGCCGTCCATCTCGCCCGAACGCACCGCTGAGACGCCCACCAGCAGCGCGCCCCACATTGCGAGCCCCGAAAGCAGGGTGGTGACACCCTGCCCACCGCCTGCAGTGCGGGCGCTCGACAGCGCGACGCGCTCGAGCTCGTCGTCGGCGAGCGCCGCCCGCGCCAGCTGATCCTCGAGCGAGCCGTTGACGACGAGCTCCGGAAGGCCCTCGACCAGGTCCACCACCGACGTCGTGAGCGCTCCCCGTGCGGGCGCGAGACGAGCCTCGAGCCGGTTTGCAGACCATCCCGTAAGGAGGGGGACGATCGTCGCCGCCAAGAGCAGTGCGGCGAGCAGTATCAGCCCCGCACTCGGGAGCAGCCACCAGACGACGGTCACGGTCACGGCTCCCGTGAGTGCAGCGATCGCGAACGGCGGGATCACTCTCAACAGCAGGTCCTGGAGCGAGTCGACGTCGTGCACCAGCCGAGCGAGCAGGTCTCCGCTGCGAAAGGCCGGCAGCCCCGCCGGCGCCAGCGCCTCGAGTCGACGGTAGACCGCGACCCGCAGCTTCGCGAGGACGCGAAACGCGGCGTCGTGGCCAACGAGCCGTTCGCCGTAACGCAGCAGGCCGCGTGAGAGGCCGAAGAACTGAACGGCGACGATCGCGACCGCGAGGGCCGACTCCTGCGGGCGCTGCGAGGCCCGAGAGATGAGCCATGCGGCTGTGCCGATCAGCCCGATCGAGGCGCCGATCGCGCCCGCGCCGAGCAGCGTCGTCACGGCGAGCCGCGTTCGCGCGTCGCGTGCAAGGCCCAGCGTCCGTATCACCGGTGCGAGCGCGCTCGCGGGCCGCTTGCCCGCGTCGCCCCCGGCGGGCCAGCGCATCGTGCTCACGCGCTCGCCCCCACCGGCCCAAGTGAGTAGACGCGATCGGCGATCGCGAGGAGGGCCGGGCGGTGAGCAACGAGCACGGTCGTCTTGCCCGCGGCGAGATCGCGCACCGCGTCGATGACGAGCTCCTCGGTCGCGCCGTCGAGGTTCGCCGTTGGCTCGTCGAGCAGCAGCAGCGGCGCATCGCGAAGGAACGCCCGCGCCAGCGCGACCCGCTGGCGCTCTCCGGCAGAGAGGCCCACGCCGCGGTCGCCCAGGATCGTGTCAAGCCCGCGCGGGAGCCCGTCGACGACGGCGCTCAAGCCTGCGGCGGCGGCCGCATGCTTCACCTGCGACCGCGAAGCGCCGGGCAGACCGATGCGGATGTTCTCCGCGATCGAAGTCGCGAACAGGTGGGGTCGCTGCGGCATCCACGCGAGATTTGCGTGCCACGCCGCGGGGTCGAGCGCAGCGAGGTTCAGCCCGCCGACGCGCACCGATCCGCTTTGCGGCGCGACGAGCCCGAGCAACGCACCGAGCAGAGTCGATTTGCCGCATCCGCTCGGTCCGCTCAACGCGAGCGTCTCTCCCGGCTCCAGCGTGAGCGATACGCCCTCCAACAGCGCTCGCGTGCGGTCGGGTCGCGTGACCGTGAGGCCTTCGACGCAGATCTCCGCCAGCGCGGGATCGGGGACGTCGCGGCGGCGCCCGCGCGGCGTCCGCGGGCGCTCGAGCCGCTCGAAGACCTGCTGCGCCGCGCTCATGCCCTCGACGCTCGCGTGGTAGTTGGCGCCAAGCTGGCGCAGCGGCAGGTACGCCTCCGGTGCGAGGATGAGGACGAACAGCGCCGTTCGCAGACCCAATGCTCCCCCCATCAGGCGCAGGCCGATCGCCACGGCGACGAGTGCGACCGAGATCGTCGCGACGAGCTCGAGAATCAGCGACGAGAGAAACGACACGCGCAGGGTCGCCATCGTGACCTGCCGGTAGCGATCGGTGATCGTTCCGACGGCGACGACCTGGGCCTTCGCGCGCCCGAACACCTTCAGTGTCGGCAGGCCGCGCACGACGTCGAGAAAATGGCCGGCGAGGCCTTGCAGAGCGTGAAACTGCCGATCCATTCGCTCCCGCGTCGTGGCGCCCACAAGTGCCATGAAGAGCGGGATCAGCGGGAGCGTGCCGGCGATGATCGCCGCCGAGACCCAATCCTGCTCGGCGACCACGACGAGCACCGCGAGCGGCACGATCACTGCGAGGCAGAGCTGCGGCAAATAGAGCGAGAAGTAGCCGTCGAGCGCGTCGATCCCGCGCGTCGCCAAGGTCGCGAGCTCGCCCGTGCGCTCGCCAACGAGCCCGTTGGGAGTCGCGGTTGCCATGTTCGCGAGCAGCGTTGCGCGCAGCTGCGACTTCGCGCGCGTCGAAGAACGGTTCGCCGCTACCTGGCCCGCCCATGTAACGGCCGCGCGCGCGAGTACGACACCGAGCAGCGCCCAGAGCGGGCCCGCGAGCCGATTGAGTCCCCGGCCCGCTACGAACGCGCCGCTCACGACGTCGGCGATGAGCCACGCCTGGACGATGAGGAGGATCGCCGCGATCGCTCCGAGGGCTACCGAGACGGCAATGAAAGTGCGAGTCGCAGGGGCCTCTCGCAGCAGTCTTGGGTCGTACGGCCGGCCCATGCGTGTCGCCAATCATCCAGGACTAGCGCGGCGCTCGCATCACCCCTTTCGCACGATGCGCGCGACGCGTGCACGTTTACGCTCGTAGCGGTTCGCACTAATTCGCGGACCGGCCGATCGAAGGAGGCAGACCGATGTCGAGCGCCGCAAGCGGGGCGCCGGATGCGATGCGATACGGGGCCTACGAGGGCTCCCACGGCGAAGGGTGGGTGATATTCGCCGGGATCATCATCATGATCGCCGGCACGCTCAACTTCATCTACGGGATCGCCGCGATCGCGAACTCGCACTTCTACGTTGCGAACACGAACTACGTCGTCGGCGACCTCAAAGCGTGGGGCTGGGCCGTGATGCTGCTCGGTGTCCTCCAGTTCTGCGTGGCGCTCGGCATCTGGGTTCGCGCGGGGTGGGCGCGTTGGGCGGGCGTCCTGGTCGCGGGGCTCAACGCGATCGCACAGCTGCTGTTCATCGCCGCCTATCCGCTCCTGACCGTCGCGATCATCGCGCTCGACGTCCTCGTCATCTACGGCCTCGTCGCGTACGGCAAGCGTGTGCCGGAGCCGATGTGAGCCGCTATTCGCGTGCGAAGATCCGCAGGAAGAACAGGAAGACGTTCAGGATGTCGAGGAAGATCCCGGCGGCAAGCGGTATCACTTCGTTCGTGCCGGCGCGGCGCAGGCGGTTGAAGTCGACGACGGTGAAGAGGCCGAAGATTGCGAGTCCGACAATCGCGTAGACGGTGTAAAGGGCCTCCATGCGCACGAAGATCAGCGCGATGCCGGCGCAGATCAGCGCGAGCAGGAGCCAGAAGAGGACGCGGTAGAGATAGGACAGGTCGCGGCGGATCGCATAGCCGACGCTTCCGAGGCCGGCGATGAAGAGCGCCGTGGCGCCGAACGCCTGACGCACCGCCGTTGGATCGGTCGCCGCGTAGTAGTTCACCGTCGTCGACACGCTCGCACCCATCAGCAGCCCGAACAGGAAAAGCAACGTGAGCGCGAGGCCGTGGTTGCCCCGCGAGTTCGCAACGTTCAGGCCGATGAGGCAGCCGAGCGCGATGATCCACGCGATGAACCACAGCGAGCCGCCCGCGTTTCGCGCGAGAAAGACCCCGAGCGTCGCGAACCCGACCGTGACGGCGACGAGGCCCATCACCGGACCGAACAACGTCCGCGCTTCGCGCGGCGGCGCGGCGACTGCGTAACCGCTCGTGCTCATCGGCGCGGATCCTAAGCGATGCGCGCCGTCACGCCGCGTGCCGCGCTATGGGATCCTCGGAGCGTATGAGCATCCGGCGCCGACTCGGCCGTCTCAGCTTGCCGAAGCGCCTCGAGTGGCTCGTGCGCGCGATCCAGGACGACGACCCGGTGCTGCTCGAGGCGGTGCTCGAGCTGAGCCGTCGCCGGCGCCTGTTCGCACCGCTCGCCTTGATCGTCGGCGCCTTTGCGATGCTCATACAGGGCGTGAGGCTGCTGCTCTCGAACTGGCGGCTCACGCTCGTCCAGGTCCTCCCCGCGGTGTGGATTTGGCTCGCGATGTTCGACCTCAAGACGCACGTGCTTCACGGCAAGTCGTTCCACGCGCTGCGGGGGCCGATCCTCATCCCGATCGGCCTTGCGATCGTCGCGATCACGGTCGCGACCTTCTTCCTCGACGCCGCCTTTGCGTTCGCGATCGCGGGCGAGCCGCCGCCCCGCGTGCGCCCCGCGTTCGTCGCGGCACGGGAACGGGTCGTCCCGATTGTGATCGCGGGCGTGCTGCTCGGAGTGCCGCTCGCGCTCGCAACGACGGTGGCCACGCGCTACGGCGCGCCGTGGTTCACCTTGTCCCTGGGGGTCGTGGTGGGCGCGATGATGGTGACCTACGTCGCCGTGCCCGCGCGGCTGATCGGCGTGAGGCCGACTTACACGCGACGCGACAAGCTCGCCGTCTCGGCGATCAGCGCAGGGCTGAGCGTGACCATCTGCACGCCTCCCTACGTGCTCGCGCGGATCGGGATTCTCATGCTCGGCTCGCGCGTGCTGTTCATCCCCGGGATCTTCCTGCTCACCTTCGGTGTCACGCTTCAGGCGGGCGCCACCGGCGCGGTCAGGGCGATCAAGATGAGCGCGCGGCTCGCGGCCGGGAAGGACGGCGAGGGAGGACCGGACGACGCCGGGCCGGATGAGGCCGCCGCGCGGCGCGGCCCCACCGAGCCGAGCGAGTCCTCAGCGCAACGCCCGCAGCTGCCAGGCGGCGATGGTGAAGAGGATGCCGCGAATGATCAACACGATGCCGACGATCACCGCGAGCGTCGCGAGCCCGATTTTCGGCCACGCGAGGATCAGCACACCACCGACCATCTCCACTAGCGAGAGCAGGATGTTCGCGCCGCGGTTCTCGCGCTCGGCGAAGGCGAGGACGAAGCGCAACGCCCCCACGATGAAGAACCAGAGGCCGACGATGAGGGAGAGCAGCACGAGCGTCTCGAACGGCTTCTTGATCAAGATCAGGCCGGCGATCGCGCTGACGATGCCGAGCACCGCGACGAGCCCGCGGTTGGTGCGCTCGCCAAACAACGCGCTCAACACCGCGAGGACACCGTCGACGACGAGGAAGATGCCGGCGATCACCGTGAACGTGCGCAGCGTTTCGTGTGGCGCTACGAGGAAGAAGACCCCCACGCCGAGCGTGACGACGCCGAAGAGCGCGAAGAGCCACCAGATGTCTGCAACGTCGTAGAGACGATCGTCAGTCGCGACGTTCATGGCTACGCGGTCGCCTGGGCGGGTTCGTGCTGCGTGAGCGCCTCCTGGAGCTTCGCCGTGTCCTCCTGCGCATAGCCGATTGCGACTAGCGTCGCCATGACAAACCTTCCTTTCTGTTGCGATCGACGAGTCGGGCCTGACGCTCAGCCTCGACGCGCGGTCGCCGCCGGCAGGCGCTGCTCGGAGACCTAGCTTGTCGGTCGCTCCGGATGACGCATCACCCCAATCGGATGATCGTCACCCGATAAGGACGATGCGGCCGTCGGCGCGCGTGGTCAAGGTACGGCCCAATCGTGAGCAGTCCCGCAGCCACGCCCTCGCGCGAGCTCGCTCCCGAGAGAGGGGCGCTCGTGCTGGGCACGTTGATCCTCGTCGCGGCGGTCGCGAACCTCAACCTCTCGGTGGCGAACGTCGCGCTGCCCGACATCGGCAGGCACTTCGACTCGGGCCAGACGACGCTCGATCTGATCGCCGTCGGATACTCGCTGGGGCTTGCCTGCTCGGTCCTCTGGTTGGGGGCGCTCGGCGACCGCTACGGCCGCAAGATGATGTGCCTGATCGGGACGATCCTCGCGATCCCTTTCTCGCTGCTCGCCTCGCTCGCGCCCAGCGACACGGTTCTCTTCGTCGCGCGGGTGGGCGGGGGCATCGCCGCGGGCATGGCATACCCGACGACGCTCGCGCTGATCACCGCGCTCTGGTCGGGTCCCGCGCGCACGCGGTCGATCGCGCTGTGGTCAGGCATCGGCGCCGCGATCGCGGCGCTCGGTCCCCTCTGTGCGGGACTGTTGCTTCAGCACCACGAATGGGGGTCGGTCTTCCTCCTCACCCTGCCGCTCGCCGTGATCGCGATCGTGCTCGTCTGGCTCTTCGTGCCCGCGCACGTCAACGAGGCCACCGAGCCGGTCGACAATCTCGGCGGGATCCTCTCGCTCGTGGTGGTGGGCGCGCTGATCCTTGCGATCAACTTCGCTCCGGTGCCCAACCAGACGACGCTCACCGTCGTGCTCGCGGTGATCGCGGTCCTCGGCCTCGTCCTGTTCGCCTTGCGCGAGCGGCGTGCGCGGAACCCGCTCTACGACCTCGAGATCGCATCGCGCCCGCCGTTCTGGGTCGGCGCGTGCGCGGGGATCATCGTCTTCGGTTCGCTCATGGGGGCGATGTTCATCGGCCAGCAGTTCCTCCAGAACGTGCTCGCCTACTCGACCGTCGACGCCGGCCTCTCGATCCTCCCGGCAGCGATCTTCATGGTGCTCGTGGCGCCGCGCTCGGCGAAGATCATCGAGGCCCGCGGCACTCGCGTGTGCGTGCTCATCGGCCAGGCGTTCGTGCTCGCCGCGTTCCTCTGGATGCTTATTTTCTGGAAAGACGGCATCCCCTATTGGAAGGTGGGTGTCGGTTACGCGATCGTGGGGATCGGCGTGGGGCTTGCCGGGCCTCCGACCTCGAACGCGCTCACGGGCTCTGTTCCCGTGAAGCGAGTCGGGATGGCCTCGGGCACGGCAGACCTTCAGCGCGACCTCGGAGGCGCGGTGATGCAGTCGGTCTTCGGCGCCCTACTGACCGCCGGATACGCGGCCACCGCGGCGGCCGAGCTCGCAGGCAAGCACGTCACGAGCTCGATCGAAAACACGCTCACGAAGTCCTTTTCGAGCGCCGCCGATGCGGCGAAGCAGTACCCGGCGCACGCCACCCAGATCATCGAAGGCGCGAAGACCGCCTTCCTCAAGGGCGACGAATGGGCCTACGCCGCCGGCATCATCGCGGTGGTCATCGGTGCGGCACTCGTCTTCTTGAAGTTCCCGAGGCACGATGAGGAGCGGCAGCTGCTCGCGCAATACGGCGCGGAAGACGGCGCCGACGAGGACACCCAGCCGGCAGCGGCTTCCCGCGAGGGTCCGGCGCCGGGCGCACCCCGAGAGGCGCCCGCCTAGCTCGTAATTCCAGCGATCCCGTCGCGCAGCAGTGAGATCGCGAGCGCGACCATCACGACTAGCGCGATCGCGCGCGCGTGGCGCTCGATCCAGCCGCCCGCCGTCGCCAACTTGGGTCCCGTCCATCGTGGCGCCACCAGGAGCGCCAGCAGCGCGAGGCCGAGCGGCAGCAGCGACGCGACGGCGAAGATCAGCCAGTCGACGAGATACTGGCCGGTGCTGGGGTTCAGTTCCGAGACGTTCTTCAGTGCGACGAGCGTGAAGGGCCCCGCGTTCGCCAGCACCGCGCCCGCCGCGAGGATCGTCAACGCCGGTGCGTCGGCCACCTTCCGCATGCGCTGCACATTGGCCTCGGTGTGCGCCGGGTCTGGCGGGCGCCGGATCGTGTGCACGGCGTAGGCAAGGATCGCGAAGGCGGCCACGAAGTCGAACACGAGAACCCATGTCTTCGGCCCCGCGTGCTGAGCCGCGGCGATGTTGCCGAGCAGGAACGCGCCGGCGACGCCGATTGCAAGCGTGACGCCCAAGCCGCCGAGGTAGAACAATGCGCCGGTGCGAAGTGGCCGATCGCCGAGCACGAGGGCCAACGCCGAGGAGATGAGCGTCGCCGGTTCGAGCATCGCGACGAGGCCCACCAGCGCGAGCTCGATGTCGACCGACACCATCGGCCTGCCGCCTAGCCCGTGAGGCCTGCGATGCCGTTGCGCAACAGCGCTGCGGCAAGCAGGATCAGGATCACCCCCGCCACGATCCTCAGTCGCCGTTCGAGCCACTCGCGCACGCGCACGAGTATGCGCTGCGTCGGCTCGCGCGCGACAACAAGCGCGATCAGGGCGATCGAGAGTGGCAGCAGCGCTATGAGCGAGAACGCCAACCACGTGAGTATGTATTCCGCGGCGCTCGGGTTGGTCTCCGATATGTCCTTGAGCGCGATCGGGATGAAGCCGCCGGGGTTGGCGAGCGTCGCGCCCGCGCCGATGACCGCAACCGCGGGCGAGTCGGTGATGCCGCTCACCTGAGCCATCATCTTCTCCATGTGTTCGCTGCTTGGCGGTCGTCTGGCCGCGCGGACGACGTAAGCGAGAATGAGCACCGCGAGCACGATGTCGATTACCGCCACCGGCTTCGTCGGGGTATTCGGCTTCGCGTCCGCGGCGACGTTCCCGATCACGAATGCGGCGATCACGCCGATCGCGAACGTCGCCGTGAATGCGCCCAGGTAGAACCAGAATCCCGAGCGCAGCGGGCGCTTTCCGAGCACCAACACGAACACCGAGAACGAAAGCGTTGTCGGTGAGAGCATCGCCCCCAGTGCGACGAGGACGAGCTCGGTGTCAACGGCGGTCACGTGGCATCCCCAGCTCGGCGGCGGATGATGCCACGAAGACGCGTCTGATTTCCTACACGCCCGTCCGCCCTTCGAGCCTCCCTCCACCGCCGCCGACATGAAGCCGCCACCGCAACCAAGCCTTGCCGTCACCTGGATCGGCCACGCGACAGCGTTGCTCGAGCTCGACGGCGTGCGGATCCTCACCGACCCGGCGCTCGGCAATCGTGTCGGGATGCTGCGTCGCATCGCAAATCCGGTGCGTCGAGAGTTGATCGAGCAGATCGACGCCGTCGCGCTCTCCCACCTCCACGCCGACCACGCTGATCTCCGTTCGCTGCGCGCGCTCGGCGCCTCGACCCGGGTGCTTGCGCCCACGGGCGCGGGTCACTGGCTGCGCCGCCGCGGGTTCTCGCGCGTCGAGGAGCTGGGCGTGGGGGAGACGCTTGACGTGGGCGGGGTCCGCGTGAGCGCGACGCCGGCGAGCCACGACGCGCGCCGATGGCCCGGGGGCGTATCCGCAGATCCGCTCGGGTTCGTATTCGCCGGCTCGCAGTCGTGCTACTTCGCCGGCGACACCGACATCTTCGACGACATGTCAAAGCTTTCCGGCACGATCGACCTCGCCTTGCTCCCGGTGGCCGGGTGGGGGCCCGTGCTCGGGCCGGGCCACCTCGATCCCGCGCGCGCCGCGAAGGCGGCGGCTCTGATCGCGCCGCGCGTTGCGGTGCCGATCCACTGGGGCACGCTCGCGCTTCCGGCGCCGGCACGCAGGCCGGCGGACGGCGAGCGCCCGGCTCGTGAGTTCGCCGCGCTCGTCGCGCGCGATGCCCCGGACGTCGATGTCCGCGTCCTGCAGCCAGGGGAGCGCACCGAGCTGGATGCACCCTCGGAGCAGCGGGAGCGATCGTCGGAGGAGGCCGGATGAGCGCACGCGGCACGGCGGCCGAGGACCGCGAGGAGGACCGTCGCGTGCGACCCCTGCTGCGCATTCTCGTGGTGTGGATCCTGTCCGCGGGCACGCTGCTCCTGCTGAGCTCGCTGCTCAACGACGTCCACGTGACGAGCGTCGGGTCAGCGCTGGGCGCGGCGGCACTCATCGGGCTCATCAACGCCCTCGTGTGGCCGCTCGTCCTGCGTTTCGCGCTTCCGTTCACGGTGCTCACGCTCGGCCTCGGCGTGGTCGTGCTCAACGGCGCGATCGTGCTGCTCGTCGCGGAGATCGAGCCGGGGCTTGACGTCTCCACGTTGCTCGCCGGCGTGATCGTCGCGATCGCGATCACGCTCGTCAACACCGTGGCCTCCTACCTGTTTGCGGTCGACGACGACTGGTTCTGGTACAGCCGGGTCGTGCGCCGCTACGCGAAGCGCGCGACGCCTGCGAGCGACCTCGACTCCCCCGGGCTGCTCTTCCTCGAGATCGACGGTCTCGCCCACGACGTCCTGCTGCGCGCAGTGCGGGACGGCAACGCGCCGACGATGGCGCGCTGGCTGCGCCGCGGCTCGCACCAGCTCACGCGCTGGGAGACCGATTGGTCCTCGCAGACGGGCGCGTGCCAGGCGGGCCTGCTGCACGGCGACAACCACGACATGCCCGCGTTTCGCTGGTGGGAGAAGGACCGCGGCGCCGCGATCGTGACGAACCATCCCCGCGACGCGATGGAGCTCGAGCGGCGGCATTCGAACGGGCGCGGGCTGCTGTTCTCGGACGGAGCAAGCCGCGCGAACATCGTCTCCGGCGACGCGCCGCACAGCCTCCTCACGATGAGCACCGTGCTGCGGCGCGACCGGCACGGACGGATCGGTCAGGACTACTTCGCGTATTTCGCGAACCCGTACAACGTCACCCGCACGCTCGTGCTCATCGTGAGCGAGGTGTTGAGCGAGCGCTGGAGCGCTTTCCGCCAGCGTCGCATGGACGTGCAGCCGCGGATCAAGCGCGGCTTTGCCTATGCGCTCGTGCGCGCGTGGGCCACGGTCGTGCAGCGGGATCTGCAGGTGAACTCGATCATCGCCGACATGTACGCGGGTCGCCCCGTGGCGTACACCACGTTCCTCGCCTACGACGAGGTCGCGCATCATTCGGGGATCGAGCGACCGGAGACGCTTGCGACGCTGCGCCGGGTCGATCGGCAGATCGCGCGCATCGCGGCCGCCTCGCGTGATGCGCCCCGCGCCTATCGCTTCGTCGTGCTCTCCGATCACGGGCAGTCGCAGGGAGCGACGTTTCGCGACCGCTACGGGTTGACCCTCGAGGAGCTGGTCCGTCGCGAGACCGACGGAGTCGGCGCGGGCGCGGATGGGGGTCACGGAGCGGATGGCGAGGTCGCCGGGATCGGGGGCGACCCGAGCGAGGCGCAGGCCTTTCTCGGCGCGTCGTTGAGCGAGGTCGCCGCGGGTAGCTCGCGCAGCTCGCGCGCCGTACGGCGCGCGGTCCGTGCGCGCACGGACGACGGCGAAGTTCGCGTGCGGGAAGAGTCCGCGCTCATCACCGAGGACTCGGCGCTTCCGGAGGCGGTCGTCATGGCTTCGGGGTGTCTCGGGCTCATCTCCTTTCCGCGCGAGCCGGGAAGGACGACGCTCGAGAGGATCGAGCAGCGCCATCCTCGGTTGATCACGGCGCTGCGCCGCCACGCGGGCGTCGGCTTCATGCTCGTGCGCTCCGAGCAGCACGGCGCGCTGGCAATCGGCGCGGCCGGCATCAACTGGCTCGACGAGGCCCGCGTCGAGGGCGAGGACCCGCTGGGCCCGTTCGGTCCCAATGCGGCGCGGCACGTCAAGCGCACCGACGCCTTTCCGCATTGCCCGGACATCGTCGTCAACAGCACGTACTGGCATGAATCCGACGAGGTCGCAGCCTTCGAGGAGCTCGTCGGGTCCCACGGCGGCATGGGCGGCACCCAATCGTTCCCGTTCCTGCTGCATCCAGCGGAGCTCGAGCTGCCGAGCGAGGAGATCGTGGGCGCGGAGGCGGTGCACCGGCATCTGAGACGCTGGCTGGTGGAGCTCGGCCATCGCGAGTACGCACGGCCCTGAGCGGGCCGCACGAGTGCGTGGCGCGGGTGGTGCACGCACGCACGTGCTTGGGAGGCGCGCCCCCTTGCGCCGGCGAGGCCTTCGTCAAACAATGGTGTAGGACGCATGCGGACCAGCGCGACCGTCACACCGGAGCTAGAGCGGCCGCTACAGGCGGGCGCCGGCGGCCTTGGTGGCACGCGCACCAGGCGCCGGAGCGATCAACACGACGCCAAGCCGCCGCGCCGCAGCGCGTCCGCGCTAACGGGGCATCCGGACTCGCCCGCGGCGCTCGTCAGGAGCCACGCGGGACATGCGCCGGCGTTCCCGAGAGGGTTCGTGGCGCGCCCGCGTCTGACGAGCCGTCTGGCCGAGGAGCGCGGCGCCTCGCTGGCGCTCATCACGGCGCCCGCGGGCTACGGCAAGACGACGCTCTTGGCCGAGTGGGCGCGGGAGGACGATCGGATCTTCGCCTGGCTGACTTTGGGCGCGGCGCACGATGATCCCGGCTTTCTGCTCGAGTCGATCGCCAAATCGCTCGCCGATGTCGACGTTCTCGATCGTGCGGTCTCGAGGCGGCTCGCGAAGCGCAACGCCGCCGGTGGCCAGGCATCGCTTGCGGCGCTGCTGAAAGCCGCGGGCGAGCTCTCGAGCGCGATCGGCACCACGGGTCGATCGCTGGTCCTCGTGCTCGACGACGTGCAGGCGCTCCGCGGCAGCGAGTCGCGAACGCTGCTGAAGGCGCTCACCGTGGGGCTCTCCTCCGGCGCGCTGCTGGCGCTCGCGTCGCGGACGGCGCCCGCGTTGCCGCTGGGACGGATGCGCGCGGCGCAGGCGCTCGTGGAGCTGGACGGCGCCGAGCTCGCGTTGAGCGACGGGGAGGCCCACGATCTGCTGCGGGCAAGCGGGCTCGACCTCGGGAGCGCGGGATGCGAGCCGCTGCTGCGCCTCACGGAGGGCTGGCCCGCAGCGCTCTCGCTCTCGGCGAGGGTCTTGCGGGAGGAGCCCGATCCGATGGCGGCTCTCGAGCAGTTCACGGGCGACCACGAGGTGCTCGCCCAGTATGTGCGCGAAGAGGTGCTCCAGCCGGCCTCGCCGCGCGTGCGCGAGTTCTTAGCTCGCGCGTCGATCTTCGAGCGCCTGTCTCCCGACGCGTGCGACGCGGTCCTCGAGCGGACCGACTCGGGGTCGATGCTCTCCCAGCTCGCGACCGGCGGCCTCGGGGTCACGCCGCTCGAGTCCAGCCACGCCTCGTACGGCCTCCACCCGTTGCTGCGTGAGGTGCTGCGCGCCGAGTTGCGCCGGGCCGATCCCGCCGGCGCGCCAGTGCTCGCTCGCAAGGCGAGCGACTGGTTCCTCGCGCGAGGGAAGACTGAGGACGCGGCCCGACACGCGGTTGCGGCCCGCGACCCGCAACGCGCCGGAAAGCTCATCTGGGAGCATCGCGCAGCCTGCTTCACGAACGGTCGCGAGGCCACGATCGCCCGCTGGCTTGCGGCATTTGACGACGAGCAGCTGGCGAGCTCGGCGCAACTGTCGTTGTGCGCGGCTCATTGTCAGCTCGCCGACGGCGACGTCGGTGCCGCCGAGCACTGGGCGCGTATCGCACGCGGCGCGCTTCAGCGTGCGTCTGCAACGACGGACGACGAGCGCTCGCTCGCGGGCGGGATCGCGATCATCGACGCCGCGGCGTGCCGGCACGGTCTGTCGCGGATGGCGCACGACGCGGAGCGGGCATACGCGCTGCAAGACGAGGCGAGCCCTTGGCGCGGCGTCTGTTCACTGCTCGGGGGCGTCGCGGATCATCTCCAAGGGGAGCGTCGAGCGGCACGCGCGAAACTCGAGGACGGCGTCCAGCGGAGCGCGTTGCGCGCGCCGCGCGTGGAGGCGCTGTGTCTCGCACAGCTTGCGCTGATGGCGCTCGAGGATGGCGAGCTCGAGTGCGCCGCCGAGCTCGCGGAAGCGGCGCGCACGGGCGTCGGCGATGACGGCCATCCAACGGCAGCGCTCGTGTTCGCTGTCGCTGCGCTGATCGCCGCGCAGCGGGGCCACGCCGACGAAGCGAAGGACGATCTCGGCCAGGCCGAGCACCTGCTCGCAGCACTCGGCGGTTTCATGCCGTGGTACGAAGTCGAGACTCGCGTGGTGCTCGCGCGCGCCTGTGCTCGCCTCGCGGACGTGCCGCTCGCGCGGACCCTGCTCTCACAGGCCTCGCGGGTCGCGCGGCGCATGCCCGACGCGACGGTCTTTCGTACCTGGCTCGATGAGGTGTGGGCGGAGATCGACGATGTCGGCGTCACGGCGCTCAGTGGCGCATGCGCGCTCACGACGGCCGAGCTGCGGATCCTCCGCTTCCTGCCCACGCACCTCTCGTTTCGCGAGATCGGAAGTCGCCTGCACGTCTCGACGAACACCGTCAAGAGCCAGGCGCACGCGATCTATGGCAAGCTCGGTGTCTCTTCGCGCTCGCATGCCGTGGCGCGAGGGTCCGAGCTCGGCTTGATCGAAGCCGGCGTCACCTGAAAGGCCCGATCTCGTGCAGCGCGTGGCGCGAGGGTGTTCGTCCCGCAGCGGGTAGAACCGCCGATTCTGCTCAGTAATTCGTCCCGTGGACCCCGCGACTCGCCGCTGGTTACCATTGTCACGTTGATTTGAAACCGCGGAGGCTGGGAGCCTCCGATACACCTCGACACGGAACGTCGCACCAGCGGGGGTTCGGCAGATGATCTCGGGGCGAAGTTGAGACGCGTGGCAGCCAAGCGTGGGGGAGTGCTCGCCGCTCGCAGACTCGCGCGACCGACGCTCTTGGCCGCCGGTGGGTGGGGCGCAGGAGCCGCGCTTGCCGACACGCCTCCGTGGTCACTGCGGGAGGTTGCGAACCGCGTCCGCCTCGGCGCGCTCCTGCTCTCGGGTGCGGCCGCCGCGGGCGCTGTCGGCTACGTGACCGCGGGGAATCCGGCCGCTTCGCCACCACATGTCGCAGTGGTCTTCCGCGTCGTAATCATCATGAGCCTGATAGTCGCGGGCGTCTTCGCACAGACGGACCCCAAGCAGGAGCGCATGGGGCGCTTGCTCGTCGCCGCCGGCTTCTGCTCGTGCGCGTGGCTGCTCATCGGGTCGCGCGGGAGCCTCCCGTTCAGCATCGGCGTCGTGTCGACGGGCATCAGCCTCCCGCTCTTCTACTTCCTCATGCTCGCGCACCCCGGAGGGCGTGTGCACTCGCCCGCGGAACGGCTGTTCATCGCCGCGTTCGCGGTGGTCGTGCCCGTGGCGTGGACCTTCTGCACGCTGACCAGCGCGCAGCCGCCGATCGCTACTCCCCTGCTCGCATGCACGCCCCATTGCCCGAGCAATGCGCTCTTCGTGGGGTCTTCGCCCGCGACCGGCGTCGCGCGCGCGGTGCTCCTCGCAGCATGGGTGCTGCTCGCGTGCGGCACGTTCCTCCTGCTGCTCCGGAGGCTTCATCTAGCGAGCTCGCCGCTTCGCAGATCGCTGACGCCGACGGTGGTCGTTTGCATGGCGAACGTGCTCCTGTTGATCGCCTACTTCGTCAACCGCGGGCCCGAAACGCACGTACAGGAGACATTCGGCTACGTGTATGTCGCGACCTCCGCGGCGATCCCGCTGGCGATCCTGCTCGGGCTTGCACTCGAGCGCCAGTACCTCGGCGAGGGGCTCGCGCGGTTCATCGCGCAGCTCTCCGGCACGAGTCCCTCCGGGCTGCAGGCGCTGATGGCGAGCACGCTCCATGATCCCTCGCTCACGATCGCCTATCCGAGGGCGCAGCGCGGGGCCTACGTCGACTACTCCGGAACCGCCGTGGCACCGCCGTCGTCACAGGTCGACCGCGCGGTGGCAGACATCGAGCGCGACGGACGTCGCGTCGCATCCGTGCTCTACGACACCGACCTCTCCGACCAGGAGGCCTTCGTGCGCGCCGCGGGTGCGGCGGCGACGCTGCGCCTCGAGCACGCCCACCTCGAGGCAGACCTGAAGGCGTCGATGGTCGACCTCGCGAGCTCGCGCAGACGACTGGTCGAGGCGGCGGACGCCGAGCGTGAGCGCATCGAGCGCGACCTCCACGACGGCGCGCAGCAGCACCTCGTGGGCTTGCGTGTGAAGCTCGCGCTGGCCACCGAGGCGATGAAGGACGATCGCGAGCGCGGCGAGCGGATGCTTTGTGAGATCGGCGACGAGCTCGACGAGGCGCTCGAAGAGCTGCGTTCGCTGGCGCAGGGCGTCTATCCCGCGCTGCTCGGCCAGCGGGGCCTCACGGATGCGCTGCGCTCTGCGGCGCGCCAGTGCTCGGTGCCTGTGTCCGTGCACGCGCGCGGGGTGGGCAGGTACGCGCCAGACATCGAGATGGCCGTCTATTTCTGCTGCCGCGAGGCGCTCCAGAACGTCGCGAAGCACGCGGGCGAGAGCGCGCTCGCGACCGTCGGGCTATGGGAGAAGGACTCGCGCCTGTACTTCGAAGTGACCGACAGCGGAGTCGGGTTTGCGAGGGCCGTGGCGAGCCCGGGTCGTGGCATCGTCAACATGCGCGACCGTATCGAGGCCGTGGGCGGAGCGCTCGCGGTGAGCTCGGGCGAGGACCTCGGCACGCTTGTGGCCGGCAGCGTGCCTGTGCTTTCGCCGCGTCCCGGCCAGGACGCGGGAAGCGGCCGAGAGCGGTGAGCTAGCGATCGCGGCCGTTGCTCCGACCAGCCACGGCGAGTGGTCGTCCCTGTTCTCGGCGGCGTTCATGCAGTCGCGAAACCCGATGGTGCTGCTCGACAGCAACCGCTGCCATCTCGAGGTCAACGGGCCCTATCTTCAGCTGCTCGGGTACCGCAGCAACCAGCTGATCGGCCAGCCCGTCTATCAGTTCGTTGTCGGAGGTCCGATTCTCACCCCCGAGCAGTGGGATGACGCGCTCCGTCGCGAACGGTTCAGTGGCGACGCGACGCTGCGCCGTGCCGACGGTGGCGAGGTCGCGGTGCAGTGGGCGGCGACCGTTGAGGTGATCACCGGCAAGCGCTTCGTGCTGCTCGTCGCCCTCAACACCTCGCGCTGGGGTAGGAGCTTTCGACGCGCGGCCGCGATCGTGCAGGAGCGCTCGCCGCTGACGGATCGGGAGCGCGAGGTGGTGCGCCTGATGGCCCTCGGCAACACCGGGCCCGAGATCGCCGAGGAGCTCCGAATTGCGCACGACACCGTGCGCACGCATGCGCGCAACGCGATGATGAAGGTGGGCGCTCGCTCGCGCGCTCACCTCGTCGCGAAGGCGCTCGGCGAGGGTCTGCTCTGGGGCTAGCGAGGACCGTCGCACCGGCACCCAAAGATCACGCATCTGCGGTATCGAACCGGCCGCGCTCGCGTGGGAACATTTGTGGCGTGAACCCTGCGAATGCGTCCGATGGCCTCGACCGCGGCGCTCCTGACAGTGGCAGCGCCGTGGAGGGGTTCGCCGATGGCGAAGGGAAGAGCCCCGTACCCGGACGCAACGCGGGTGCTCGCGGACGTCCCCAGCGCGAGCTGGTGATCGCCTCCCTGCTGCGGAACCCGGTCGATCGACGGCGAGAGGGAGATCGACGCGGCGGCGTGTTCCGGTAGCCCGTCCCGGCCACGCTGGTCCGGGGCGGGTCGCCGGCACGCATCATCCCCTTCGGACGATGCCGGACCCGGACGGGCACCGTCTAATGACCGCAATGGCGGTACCGAGCTGCGAGCGGCCCGGCCGCCGCGGCCGTGGAGAGCGTGTTGGGGCGGCGGTGCCGGGGTACACTCTCGCCGCAAGGAACGCACCTGCTCGTAACGCAGAAAGGCCAATGGATGCCGTCGGATGACCGGATTCGGGTGATCGTCGCCGACGACTCCTACCTGATCCGCGAGAGCCTCACGATGATGCTCGCGTCCGCGCCCGGCGTCGTGCTCGTGAGCGTTTGCTGCGACGGCGAGGAGCTCGAAGCGGGGATCGCAGCCGAGCGCCCGGACGTCGTCGTTACCGATATCCGCATGCCGCCGCGCGCAGGCGATGAGGGCATTCGGATCGCGGCGCGTCTGCGCGAGACGGACCCGGAGATCGGCGTGCTCGTGCTGAGCCAGTACGCGGAGCCCGCGTATGCGCTCGCGCTCTTGGACGCCGGATCGAGCCGTCGCGCCTACCTGCTCAAGGAGCGGATCCGCGACAAGGGCGAGCTGGTAAACGCGATCGAGGCGGTCGCACGCGGCGACTCCGTGATCGACCCGAAGGTCGTCGACGTCCTCATCGAGGCGCGCGGCAGGGCCGCTCGCTCACCGCTGGCCGCGCTGACGCCGCGCGAGCGCCAGCTGCTCGCGGAGATCGCGGAAGGCAAGAGCAACGCGGCGATCGCCGAGTCGCTGGTGCTCACCAAGCGCGCCGTGGAGAAGCACGTGAACTCGATCTTCGCGAAGCTCGACCTCCCGGAGGCCCAGGACGTGAGCCGACGCGTGAAGGCGGCGCTGATGTACCTCGCGGAGAGCGAAGGCTAGGGGCGCGTCAACGGAGCGCCGCCTTCTCGGCGGCGAACTCCTCGTCTGTGAGCGCGCCGCGCTCGTGCAGCGCGGCGAGCCGTTCGAGCGCCTGCACACGCGCGCCATTGGGAACGTCGGCGCTCGCGTGGGTCCCACCGCCTCCTCCCCCGGCGTGCGCGACCGCAGGTTGTCCAGCGTGCTGCCCGCGCACGCTCGACATCCAGCTGCTTCATCGCTGCCGCGGTTTCGCCGGTTTGGGCATCGGGGAACTCACGCATGGTGTCCCTGCGCAGGAGCCACACCGCGAACGCGACGAGCGCTGCGAACCCGATCACGGGGAAGATCTCGCGAGTGGCTGCCGTCGGACCCCACAGCACGACGAGCAGCAGGAGCGCCTCCCCTGCGATGTAGGAGCCGACCTCGTGTTCGCGCATCCAGGGCGCAAGCGCCCTCCGCGCGGCGACCGCCGGCCGCGTCGTTCCCGCGAGCCATGCGGCGGCGACGATCACCAACCCATACAAGACCATCGCGACCGCGATGTTGTAGAGCAGCGACGTTCCGATCGACCACACTTCGTGCGCCGCGGGCTTGTTCGCGGGCACCTTCACGAGCGAGTTGACGACAGCGTCGCCGCCCGCGCGACGCGCGAGCAGCAGGAGGATGCCGATGCCGAAGAAGCACCAGCCGCTCGTGCGCAACGTCCTGCGGCGTCTGCCCTCGCTGAGCCAGATCGCGAGCGCAAACAGGGCGAGGGCGATCAGCGGCAGCGCGATCGCGAGCCCACGCAGCGCCTTCACGATGTCCTGGGCGGCCTTCAGCTGGCTCGATCGCAGGATCACGATTTCGCCGCTCGAGGCGGGCAGCGTGACACCGAGCTTTTCCTGCGCCACCGCGCGAGCCTTTGCCCCGCCACCGCCCTGCAGCTTCGCTCGCGCCGCGGCGAGCTGATTCTGAAGGCCGAGCTCCTTCGCGACTTCGGTGACGAGTTCGTGGACGTTGAGGCTCACGACGCCCGACTTCGTGGAGATCGTCTTGCCGCCGCCGTTGAGGATGTGGATCAGCTGCGCATGAGCGGCGCGGCTGGCGCGCCGCCACCCTTCCTGCACCGGCGACGTGGCGAGGAGCTTCGGCACCGCTTCTTCAGCTGCCACGCGCAGCCCCGAGGCCGCCGGGCCCGCGAGCGCCTGTACCTGCGTGGGCAGCGCCGACTTGAGCTCTTCCTCGACGTTTACGGACGTGAAGAGGGTGCTGACGACATAGGTGCTGAGCGCCGCTTGAACCTTTTCGTTCCCGAGCAGTTCGCTCGTCGTATTGGTGAAGTTGTTCGTGTTGAGCAGCTGGCGGTTGATCCAGACGGCAAAACACGCAAAGAACCCGACGATCACCGCGATCGTCAGCAACACGGGCACGATGACGCGGTGACGCTTGCGCACGGCAGCGACGACGCCACGCGTCGGAGCGTTCTCGGACGATGCGGCCGTCTTGGACGAGCCCGCGGTCTCGGAGGAGGCCATTGACGCCAAAGCATTCCACTTTGCGCTCCGAGAGCATCACTCCTTTCGGATGATGCGGCGAGGCCCGCGAGCGCCTACCTTCGAAGCGTCGGCGTAGCAGGCGATTTGCCGCGACTGCGTCGGTGCAGCGACAGATCAAACGATCAGGACGATCAGGAGGTACCCCTAATGGCTAGCCAAGGCGCCATCGGCAACGTGCCCGCGAACCGGAGCATGGAATCAGGGCAATGGGGCGAAGGCGCGCGCTTCGAGGAATACGGACAGCCGCGCGGCTACGGCTGGGTGGTCTTCGCCGGGATCATGATCATGATGGCCGGCATCCTCAACTTCATCTACGGGATCGCGGCGATCAGCAACTCCCACTTCTACGTGGCGAACGCGCACTACGTGATCAGTGATCTCAACACGTGGGGCTGGGTGATCTTGCTCCTCGGCGTGCTTCAGTTCTGCGTCGCCTTCGGGATCTGGCTGCAGGCGACGTGGGCACGGTGGACGGGGATCGTCATCGCCGGGCTCAACGCCATCGCCCAGCTGATATTCCTCCCCTCGTATCCGTTCCTCTCGCTTACGATCTTCGCGCTCGACCTGCTCGTGATCTACGGCCTCGCGGCTTACGGCGGTCGTCCACGCGAAGCCTGATCGAGATGCCATGCGCGTCGGCGCGCGAGCGCCCTCATGACTGACGGCGCCCGAGTCGCCGGCGCGCAGGCGAAGACGCCGAAGACGCGGCGCCGCTCCACGCGCAAGACCTCCAGGACGCGCGCGCGCGCCGCCAACCAGACGCCGGCCGAGCGCGCACAGCGGGGAAAGGCCGCGCGCAGCGAGGTGCCGCGCGCAGAGCACGCCGAGTGGCACGCGCCGTCGAAGCGCGCCGACCCGATCGCCCTGCTCGAGGAGCAGGCTGCGGACCGCGTGCCCGATCTCGTCCCGATCCGCTACGGGCGGATGATGAGCTCTCCGTTCGCGTTCTTCAGGGGCGCCGCCTACGTGATGGCCTCCGATCTCGCGAAGACGCCGCAATCGGGCATCCGCGTGCAGCTCTGTGGCGACGCGCACCTCTCGAATTTCGGCGGCTTCGCGTCGCCCGAGCGGGAGCTCGTGTTCGACCTCAACGACTTCGACGAGACGCTCCCGGGACCGTGGGAGTGGGACCTCAAGCGGCTCGCGGCGAGCCTCGAGATCGCCGGGCGCGACCGCGAATTCGCGCGCCGGCAGCGCCGTGAGATCGTGCGCGCGGCTGTAGGCGAATACCGCGCGACGATCCGATTGTTCGCGACAATGCCGCGACTGCAGGTCTGGTACTCGCGCGTAAACGAGACCGCGCTGAGCGCGCAGCTCCGGGGGCAGGCGACCGCCCGCCAGGCGAAGCGGTTCGGCAAGGCGGTGACGAAGGCGCGCACGAAGGACAGCATGCGCGCGTTCAACAAGCTCACCGAAGTCGTGGACGGCCAGCCGCGGATC
Organism: uncultured bacterium; assembly: GCA_963738355.1. Classification (GTDB taxonomy): domain Bacteria; phylum Actinomycetota; class Thermoleophilia; order Solirubrobacterales; family Solirubrobacteraceae; genus Palsa-744. The sequence goes on along the minus strand of CAVTWF010000002.1, from coordinate 145,800 downwards.
GTTAGCGATCCCCCGCTCGTCGTCCCGGTCGACGAGCTGTTCCCCGCCTCCGAGGCGCATCGCTTCGAGGACGGCATGCAATCCCTCGTGGACTCCTACACGTCCACGCTGCAAGGCGACCGCAGGCGGCTGCTCGAGAGCTATCGCTACGCGCATCTCGCCCGCAAGGTGGTCGGCGTCGGCAGCGTCGGCACGCGTTGCTGGATCCTGCTCCTGGTTGGCCGCGATGCGGACGACCCGCTGTTCCTGCAATGCAAGGAGGCGCCGCCCTCGGTGCTGGAGCGCTTCGCGGGCGAGACCGAGTACCCGAACCACGGCCAGCGCGTGGTCGAGGGCCAGCGCCTGATGCAGGCCACCAGCGACATCTTCCTCGGCTGGCTGCACAACGAAGGCGGGCTGGACGGCGTGCCGCGCGACTTCTACGTGCGTCAGCTCTGGGACTGGAAGACCTCAGCCGACATCGCGACGATGCTCCCCGAGACGTTCCCCATCTACGGGCGCATGTGCGGGTGGACGTTGGCGCGTGCTCACGCCCGCTCCGGTGATTCGATCGCGATCGGCTCCTACCTCGGCGGCAGCGAAGCGTTCGACAGGGCGCTCGCGGACTTCGCCGAGCGCTACGCCGACCAGAACGAACGCGACCATCGCGCGCTTATCGATGCGATCGAGAGCGGGCGCGTTGCGGCAGAAACCGACATCTGAACGACGACTCAGGCCTGCGTCGCGGGCGGATCGCTAGGGAGCAGCCACGCCGCGACGAGGCCGAGCACGCCGATGAACGCGAGTGTGCCCATCGCGATCGCATAGGGGTGGTCCCGCGAAGCCGCCGAGATCAGGATCGTGCCGGCGATCGCGGTGCCCAGCGCGGAGCCGAGGTTCGAGACGCTGCGCGAGAGGCCCGAGATCTCGCCCTGGCGCTCCTCGGGGAAGCTCGACTGCACGACGTTGACCGAGGGCGTCAGCATCGTGCCGATCCCGAGGCCGAGCAGCAGCAGCCCGGGGGTGAGCAACCACACGCTCGAGGTCGCGTTCCCGAGGCCGAGGATCAATCCGATGCCCGCGAGCGTTATGACGAAGCCGGCGCGAATCAAGGTGCTTTGCGCATGCCGCTTCGCCATCCGTTCGGCCGCGAGCGAGGAGGCGAGCACCCCGACCGTCGCGGAGGTGAACGTGAGCCCGGTTTGGATCGCGCTGAAGCCGCGGATCACCTGCAGGTAGACCGAGATCACGAACGAGCTCCCCATCATCAGCAGCCACTGGACGTTCTGCGTGATCATCGCGAGGTTCGACGTGCGGTTGCGCAGCAGGCTGGTCGACAACAGTGGCTCGCGGCCCGCGCGCTCGCGTGAGCGGATGTGGATGAAGAACCAGGCGAGCAGCGCTATCCCGAGCACGGCGAAGACGGCTACGAGCAGGCCGTTCGTGCCGATCTGGAGGACGGCCGTCACGGTGAAGAACATCCCGGCGGCTGATAGCACGGCGCCTGCCACATCGAATTCCCTGCTGTGATCGGGCGGCGCCGGATCGACGAGCTTGCGGCTCAACACGATGATGAGCACGACGATCGCCGCCTGCACTCCGAACGTGACTCGCCAGCTGATCGCGGTCGTGATGAGGCCGCCGATGAGAGGGCCGGCAGCTGCGCCAACTCCTGCCGCTCCGCTGATGATGCCGAACGCGCGCGCGCGGGACGGCAGGTCAGTGAAGAACATCGTCGCGAGGATGTAGATCGGCGGGATCATGAGCGCCGACCCGACGCCCTCGAAGGCCGAGTAGCCGACGATCAGGACTCCGAGCACGGGAGCGAGCGCCGCGATCACGGCGCCCGTGCCGTAGATCGCGAGGCCGGCCGTCAGGCACTGCTTTCGCCCCATCCGATCGGTGAGCTTGCTCCCGGGGATCATGAGCGCCGCCATGCACAGAAGGAAGAGCGTGATCGCCGTCTGCACGCCGTGGATGTCGGTGTTGACGTCCTTCGCGATGCTGCTGATGGAGACGTTCATGCTCGACCCGGCGAAGCTCGCGACGAATTGCGTGAGCGCGAGCGGCACGAGCGTGCCCCGCTGCGAGCCACCGCTCAAGTTGCCGCGCGTCTGTGGCGACCGAGGTTCGCGATGATCACCGAGACGACGGTGACGAGATAGATCTGGCCGACGAGCGCCTCGCTCACGGCCAGCGTGTGCCCGAGGTTCGAGCTTGCCGTGAGGTCTCCGTAGCCGACCGTCGTGAGCGTCGTGAAGCTGAAGTAGAGGCACTGCGAGACCGTCGCCTGGTTGGTCTGGGCGAAGAACGAGCCGGTCCCGATATGGTCGATCGCCCCGTAGATCGCGGCGAAGAACATGCCGATCAGGACGTAGACGGAGAGCACGCCCAGGACCGCTTCGACGGTCACCGCCTGCCGCGCGCGCAGACTCCTCACGACGCCGACGATGATCGCGGGTGGCGCGAGCGCGACGAGCAGCGCATTGGTGAGCCGCGTCGCCGTGTTGTCGGTGCTGCCGGCGATCGCCTCCGCGACGCTCAGCGCGAGCAGCGCGATCACTAGTGCGAGCGCCCAGCCGTACACCACCGGCTTTACACGGGCGATCCGCAGCGACAGTATGAAGGTCGCCGCGAGCAGCGCCGCGACGACGACCTGCTCCCAGACCGCGGGGGAAGCGACGCCCTGGATCGCAAACACGGTGAGGATCGCGAGCAGTAGCAAGCCGAAGCGGCGTCGCTGCTCACCCGACCGCCACGCGTGCAAGAAGGGGCCGCTGTCGGAAGCAGCAGCCGTCATGTCCTCAGACGCCCGCTCTTCGAGCGCTCATATCGTGGGGCGATGGTCGCGACGCGACGACTACATCACCACGCGAGGACGGAAGCATCTGCAATCGCGTCAGGAGAGGATGTTGACGGCGCGCGAGACGATCAGGCCGAGCGTCACGAGTGAGACGAGCGCCTGTATCCCCATGACGCCCTTCGCCATCGCAGACAGCGGCATCGTGTCCGTGGGCGAGAAGGCGCTCGCATTCGTGAGCGAGAGGTAGACGTAGTCGAAGAACCTGGGACGCCAGTTCTTCGGCAGCACCGAATCGTCGTTCATCTGTGGGAAGAGGAAGTCGGGCGCGCCGTCGCGCCCTTCCACCCGCTTACCCGGGCCGCCGCGGTCGAGCTCCCAGTACCAGAGCGCGAAGATCAGGAAGTTCGTCAGCCAGATCAGCGAGCCCGAGCCGATGAGCTCTCTCCCGTTCGTCACGCTGTGGTGCAGCAGCAGGTGGGCGAGCTCCCACAGCGAGTAGATGTTCGCGGCGCTCGCGAGCGCGATCAAGGTGAGCGCGATGCGGCGCCGCCCACGGTGTTCGTGCTCGAGCATGCGCGGGGTCGCCGCGGTGAGCCCCACGAGCAGGATGCCCTCGAGTGCGGGCAGCAGCCACGGGGGCCCGACGGTGAGGCGGTCGGGGTAGAACAGCTGGATCGCGATCGCGAGGAGGACGGTGAGCCGTGCCGGCCAAGCGGGTTCGGAAATCGCGTCCGGAGGATAGGACGGCAGCTGCGGTGCCGGGACCTGCGAAGCGGGCGGCTGGTTCACCGATCGACAGCGTAGGGAGCGAAGCGGCGGCGCTCGCAGCGTTCGCTCGCAAGCGCTCCGATAGCCTTTGAGCCGCGACGATGGGACTGATCGATCCGATACATCTCCTGCTGGTGGGCGCGGTCGTGCTGATCGTGGTCGGTCCCCGGCGCCTGCCCGAGCTCTCTCGCGCGCTCGGACACGCGGTGCACGAGTTTCGCGCCGCGCTCGCTGAGGGCGCCAGCGCGGATGCCCCCGAGCACGCCGCTGGCGAGCCCGAGCAGCAGCTGGCACCGGGAGCTCCGCGGCGTGGCTGATACGCAGCCCGCCGACACCGTCACGCCGGAGGGCCCGCAGCAGCAGCCTGTCCTCACGGAGCGTCGCGGGCGCGTGCTCGTCATCGCGCTCAACCGCCCCGACGCGCGCAATGCGATCAACCTCGCCGTCGCCGAGGGGATCGCCGAGGCGCTCGAGGAGCTCGACCGCGACGGCGATCTGAGCGTCGGCGTGCTCACGGGGGTCGGCAAGGGCTTCAGCGCGGGCATGGACCTCAAGGCGTTCGCACGCGGCGAGCGTCCCTGGGTGGCCGACCGCGGCTTTGCCGGCATCGTGCAACGCGGCGCGGTCAAGCCGATTGTGGCGGCGATCGAGGGGTTCGCGGTCGCCGGTGGCCTCGAGGTCGCGCTCGCGTGCGACCTGATCGTCGCCGCAGAAGGCGCGAAGCTCGGCATCCCGGAGGTCAAGCGCTCGCTCGTCGCAGCGGGCGGCGCGCTGCTGCGACTGCCCCGTCGGATGCCCTATCACGTCGCGATGGAGCTCGCGCTCACCGGCGAGCCGATTTCCGCCGAGCGCGCAGCTCAGCTCGGGCTCGTCAATCGCGTCGTCGCACCCGGTGGCGCGCTCGAGGCCGCGCTCGAGCTGGCCGAGCAGGTCGCGAGCGGCGCGCCGTTGGCGCTCGTCGCGTCGAAGCGGATTCTCCAGGAGCAGTGGGACTGGCCGAGCGGGGAGGCGTTTGCCCGCCAGGCGGAGATCACCGAAGCCGTCTTCAGCTCCGAGGACGCGCGCGAGGGTGCGGCGGCGTTCGCGGAGAAGCGCGAGCCGGTCTGGCGCGGGCGCTAGCTCCTAGCGCTCGCCCGGTGTCTTTCGCGGATACTGGGAGATCGGGATATTGAGGTCGAGCGCGGTGCGCACGATGCGGTGCTGCTCTGCGAGGTGCGCGACGGGGTAGCCCTCGCCGGGGCTCGCGCGCTCGGGGCGTCCGATGTACCCGAGGTGGATGTGCTCGGGCATGATCTGCATGAGGCGCGGGAACATGTGCGCCCGGGCGCCCATGTTGCGCGGCTCCTCCTGCACCCAGATCACCTCTTGGAGATTGGGGTAGCGGGCGACGAGCTCGAGCAGCTGGCGTTCGGGGAAGGGGTAGAGAAGCTCGACACGCGCCACGGCCGCCCGTGGGTTCTCGCCGCGCTCGGAATGCCCCGTGAGGTCGTAGTAGATCTTCCCCGTGCACAGGACGAGCCGCGTGATCTCGGCGTCGACCACGCCGGGCTCCGCGAGCACGGGATGAAAGCGCGAGTTCTCCGCGAGTTCGGGCAGCGCGCTCGTCGCCTGCGGCAGACGCAACAGCGACTTCGGCGTCATCACGATGAGCGGGCGCTCCTTCGCGATCAGGGCCTGGCGACGCAGCAGGTGAAAGTACTGTGCGGGCGTCGTGGGGTTCGCGACCCGCATGTTGCCCTCGGAGGCGAGCTGCAGGAAGCGCTCGAGCCGCGCCGATGAGTGCTCCGGCCCGGCGCCCTCGTATCCGTGCGGCAGCAGCAGCGTCAGACGGGAGGTCTGGCCCCACTTCGCGAGGCCCGACGCGATGAACTGGTCGACGATCACCTCGGCGGCGTTGACGAAGTCGCCGAACTGCGCCTCCCAGAGGACGAGCGCGTCGCGGCCGCCGGAGACCTTCGCCTCCTCGGTCATCTGCTCGCTGTAGCCGTACTCGAAGCCCAGGGCCGCGAGCTCGGAGAGGGGGCTGTTGTGCAGCTCGAACGGCGCCTGCGCATCGGGAAGGCTCTGGATCGGGCAGATCGTCTGCCCCGTCTTCGCGTCGTGCAGGACGAGGTGGCGCTGGCTGAACGTGCCGCGCTCGGTGTCCTGCCCCGTGAGCCGGATCGGCGTCCCTTCGGCCAGCAGCGAGGCGAACGCGAGCGCCTCCGCGTGCGCCCAGTCGATCCGCGGGCGCGCCTGCGTGGCGTCCCCGTCCGTCGCCGGCCCTGCGGCGAGCGCCTCGCGTCGGCGTTCGAGCACCTTCACGAGCTTCGGGTGAACCGTGAAGCCCTCGGGGATCCGCAGCAGCTCCTCGCCGAGCTCGCGGAGCTTCACCACCGGCACGGCCGTGGCGACGTCCGGGCTCGGCGTGCGGTCGAGCTGGTACTCCCCCGTGCTCTGGTCGGAGTCGTCCTGATCGGCGGCCGCGGCGATCCGCGCCTTCAGCCGCTGGTGCTCGAGCGTCAGGTGGTCCCAGACTTCCTGTCCCAGCCGATCGACTTCCTCGCGCGTCACCGAGCCGTTCTTCACGAGCTGGTCCGCCCACAGCTCCCACACGCGCGGATGCGCCTTGATCTTCGCGTACATCTCGGGCTGCGTGTAGGAGGGCTCGTCGGACTCGTTGTGGCCGTAGCGGCGGTAGCCGATGAGGTCGATGAGGACGTCATGGCCGAACTGCTGGCGGAAGGCGAAGGCGAGCTGCACCGCGCTCGTGCACGCCGGGACGTCGTCGGCGTTGACGTGGATGATCGGAACGTCGAAGCCCTTTGCGAGGTCCGACGCCCAGCGCGTCGAGCGAGCGTCGTCGGGGTCGGTGGTGAAGCCGACCTGGTTGTTCATGATGAGGTGAATCGTGCCGCCGACCTTGTAACCGTCGAGTGCCTGCAGGTTGAGCGTCTCGGCGACGACGCCTTGCGCCGGGAAGGACGCGTCGCCGTGGATCACGATCGGGACCGCGGAGTCGGTGTCCTGGACTGCGTGCGGCCCGTCGCGCATCGTCTGGGCGGCGCGCGTCGCGCCCGCGACGACGGGAACGACGTGCTCGAGGTGGCTGGGGTTCGACTCGAGCTCGACCTCGACGCTCTGGCCGTCGGGCAGCCGGTAGTCGCCGCGGAATCCGTGGTGGTACTTGACGTCGCCGGTGCCGCCCTGCGGGATCGTCGTGACGGCCTCGAGCACGTCCGCCTCGATCGAGGAGGCGCCCTCGAACTCCGCGAAGATCGTGTCGTAGGGGCGGCCGAGGTTGTGCGCGAGCACGTTGAGACGGCCGCGGTGCGCCATCCCGACGAGCACCCGGTGCGCGCCGTTCATCGCCGAGAGCTCGATCAGCGAGTCGAGCATCGGGACGGTCATGTCGAGGCCCTCGATCGAGAACTGGTGTTGGCCGAGATACGCCTTGTGCATGAAGCGCTCGAGCGCGTCGACCTCGATCAGACGCTTCAGGAGCGCCGTCGCCTCATCGGCGGAGAGCGGCCCGCGGAAGGCTCCGGACTCGATCTGCTCGCGAAGCCACGCCCGCTGGCGGTGCGAGGAGATGTGCTCGATCTCGTATGCGATCGTGCCGCAGTAGGTCTCGCGCAGGTAGGGCAGCTCCTCGACGAGCGTCGCGCCCTGGACGTAGGCGCCGAGCAGGCGCGCCGGTATCCGCGCCATGAGCTCGGGCGTGAGGCCGACGTACTCGGGATCGAGCGAGGGGTCTCCCTCGGGCTCGGAGCCGAGCGGGTCGAGGTGGGCGGCGAGATGGCCATGCGTGCGAAAGGCCTTGATCAGCGCGGTTGCCGCCTGCGCGGCCTCGAGCAGTTCCCAATCGGGGCCCGACGGCACGGGAGGGGCGGCCGCGGGCCGCTCGGCGGGCGGAGCGGCGGGGGCCGGAACCGCCGGGGCCGCGCCGAGCGCGACGCCCATCGACGCGAAGACGTCCTCGTAGAAGCTGTGCTCGCCCTCGAGGTACTCCTCGATCAGCGCGAGGAAGCGGCCCGACTCCGCACCTTGGATCACGCGGTGGTCGTAGGTCGAGGTCATCGTCATGACCTTCTCGGCCCCGATCTCCTCGCCGACCCGCTCGAGGCCGGCGGGATATCCGATCGCGCCGGTCGCGACGATCGTTCCCTGCCCCGCCATCAGGCGTGGGACCGAGGCGACGGTGCCGATGCCTCCGGGGTTCGTGAGCGTGATGTTCGCGCCCGTGAGGTCGTCGGCGGCGAGAGAGCCGCCGCGCGCCTTCTCCACGAGCTCGTCGTAGTGGCGCACGAACGTCGCGAAGTCCATCGTGCTCGCCGCCTTGAGCACGGGCACGATGAGGATGCGCCCGCCGCCCTTCTGCTCGACGTCGACCGCGAGGCCGAGGTTCACGTGGGGGTCGTCGATGCGATACGGCTTGCCCTCGACCTCCGCGAAGTGGCGTGCCATCACGGGCATCTCCGAGGCCGCGCGCGCGATCGCGTAGGCGATGAGGTGGGTGAAGGAGACGCGCATCCCCGCCGCCTTGAGCTCCCTGCGGCGCGCGTCGAGCACGGTGACGGCGATCGTGCGGAAGCTCGTTGCGGTCGGCACCGAGCGCGAGCTCTCCATGTAACGCGCGAGCGCGGCAGCCGCGCCGCGCAGCTCGACCTGCTGCGCCTCCTGCGGCGCAGCTGGCGCCTTGGGCGTGGCGGGCGGGACGACAGGAGCAGTCGTGGGGGAGCCGTCGGCCGCGGCGAGCACGTCCGCCTTCGTGATGCGCCCGGCGGGCCCGCTTCCCTGCACCTGTGAGAGATCGACGCCATTGACGGAGGCGGCGCGGGCGGCGACCGGCGAGACCCGCGTGCCCTCGGGAGCGCCCTGGGGCGAGGAGGCAGGCTCGCTGGGGGCCGGCTGTGTCGGAGGTGGCGCGTGCTCTGAGATCGCGATTCGGGCGATCACCTGGCCGACGCCCACGGTCGCCCCCTCCTCAGCGAGCAGCTCCGTGACGATCCCGGTTGCGGGCGCGGGCAGCTCGAGGTCGACCTTGTCCGTGGAGATCTCGACGATCGTCTCGTCGGCCTTGATGTGCTCGCCGACCTTGCGGTGCCATTCGAGGATCGTCCCCTCGGTGACCGACTCGCCGGCCGCGGGCGTCACCACGTCCACGATCTCGCCGCCGGCTGGATGCCCGTCTGCGGCGGTCGTGCTCGGAGGCGCGGGTGCAGGCGCGGTGGCGGTCTCGACGGGCGCGGTCGCAGTCTGCGCGGCGCCTTCCGGGTGGGCCGCGCCGTCGGTGTGCGCAGCCCCATCCGCTTGCGCTGCGCCGTTGGTGCTGATCTCAGCGAGCAGCGCTCCCACTCCGATCGTCTCGCCCTCGGGCGCGTGAATTTTCGTCAGCACGCCGGCGGCCGGCGCGGGCACCTCGGCATCGACCTTGTCCGTGGAGATCTCGACGATCGTCTCGGCAGCGCTGACAGGCTCGCCCTCGTGCTTGTGCCACTCGAGCACAGTACCTTCGGTCACCGACTCGCCCATCTCGGGCATTCGGACCTCGATCGTGGTGCTCGGTGCCATCTCCTTGCCCTGCACTCTAGCGCGGGTGTTTGGCGCCGGAGCGCGCCGTGGGCGGGCGATCACAGTCGCTTAACACCCGTCTTCGCCGCTGCTCGCGGACGAACTCGTAGGAGCCGAAGAACGGCCCGATGCCGCCCAGTACCGCGACCGCGACGGCCAGTCGCAAGGGCACGATTCGCAGGCGCACGCAGGCGAGGCACACGAGCGACATGAAGATCCACAGGAGGCCGTGGCTCAGCCCGAGAACGAACGTCTCCGGTTGCGGGCCGCCCAGCGCAAAAGCACACACGAGCAGCGCCGTGTAGATGCACGAATGTGTGAAAGACGTCCACTTCAGCTTTGTGAACACCTCGGGGTGAACTGCGCGCACCGGCTGCGCGCGTGTCACGGTCGCGCTCATTGGCCCAGCAGGCGAGCCATCCGGCGCACCCTCTCCTCGGCGCGGGGCGGCCAGTCATCGATCTCCGCGGGCCACCATTCGAACGCGTCGTGCTCCTCGTCCGGCACGACCTCGGCGCCATCTGGCAGCCATGCCTGGCCCACGAACATCACCAGCCGCTGCGGGAGCTCGACGAGCGCCTCCGCCTGCACGCGCTCGGGCGTGACCGACCACTCCTCGTGGAGCTCGCGCGTGAGTGTCTGCACAGGGTTCTCCCATGCGTCGACTGCGCCGCCGGCTCCGAGCGTCCAGCGCCCAGCCCACGAGGAGAGCCACGCCGCCCGCCTGCCTGCGAGCCACCGGCCGTCCGCAGAGCGGGTGACGCAGAGCGCGGCGAGGCTGGAGGAGGCATCCCCGGCGACGAGACGCAGGGCCCAGCGCAGCGGCTGGAGCTCGAGCTCGAGCCCGTCGGCGAGCTCGCGATAGGCGACGAGGCGCGCGCCGACGCCGTCGTGGCTCGGGGACCCGCGCTCTTTGAGGCTTGCGATCGCGGCATCCGCCGCGTCCGCGTGCGCCCGCGCAGGCTCGAAGTGCTCGCGCCGCCACCGTGCGCTGACGCGCTCGGTCCGCCATGGCCCGCGCGCAAGCATGCGCGGCTCGCGAGCGGCGTTCACGGTCTGCGTCAGGTCTTTCTCGGCCACCGATGGAAGGCTAATGGGCCGCGTGGGGGATCCGCGCGAATACACTCGCGCCTCGATGAGCAGCTCCGAGGGATCGACGATCGCGATTCTGGGCCCCGGCGGGGTCGGGGGGCTCGTCGCGGGGGCCCTCGATCGCGCGGGCGCGGACGTCATCGTGATCGCACAGGAGTCCACCGTGGAGGTCATCCGCGATCGCGGCCTGCGGGTGCGCAGCGTGATGCTCGGCGACTTCGTCTCCCATCCGCGCGTCGCGAGCACGCTCGAGGAGCCGGTGGGGGCGCTGCTCGTCGCGACGAAGGCGACCGGCCTCGCCAGCGGCATCGAGCGGATCGCCGCCGAGCCCGCGCTCGTCCTGCCGCTGCTCAACGGACTGGACCATCTCGAGGTGCTGCGCGCGCGGTTCCCCAAGGGGGTCCTCGCGGGCACGATCAGAGTCGAGTCCGACCGCCCCGAGCCCGGCCTCGTCGTGCACACGAGCCCGTTCCTCTACATCGAGATGGCGAGCGCCGACGACGCGATGCGAGCGCCGATGGAAGGGCTCGCGGCAACGCTCAGCGGCGCGGGCCTGCCCGCCTCCGTGCAGGACTCGGAAGCGCAGGTGATGTGGTCGAAGCTCGTGCGCCTCAATGCGCTCGCGTGCGTGACGAGCGCATACGACAAGCTGCTCGGCGAAATCCGCGCGACGCCCGAGCTCTACGACGACTTCAAGGGCGCGATCGAGGAGGCGGCGGCGGTCGCGCGAGCCGAGGGCGCAGACATCCAGGCGGCGAAGGCGATCTCGGAGTTCGACCTCGCTCACGAAACGCTTGGGAGCTCGATGCAGCGTGACATCGCGGCGGGGAGGCCGCCTGAGCTCGACGCGATCCCCGGAGCGATCCTGCGGGCGGGCGCGCGGCACGGCATCCGCTGCCCGACGATCGAACGGCTCGTAGCGACGATCGCGCAGCGCGCGGGCGTACCGGCGCCGGTCTAGTTTTCGCTCGGCGCGTACCCCGGCTCGTCGGGGTTCGGCAGCATCAGCGGCGCCTCCGGCGTGAGGATCGCGACGACGACCTCTTCCTCCTGCTCCTCCTCCTCGCCCTCGTCGTGCTCGCCGTCGCAGAGGATTCGGAAGTTGCCGCTCACGCCGCCGTCGACGTAGATCGTGATGCCCGGGAGGATCTCCTCGCCCTCTTCGAGCGCGAGGCGCTCGAGGTCGAAGTAGGAGAGGCCGATGCCGTACGCGTTGTGCGTCGGGTTTTCGCGATCGTGTGCCGCGAGCGCTTGTGCGAATCGCTCGAGGTTCTTGGCGATCTTGCCGGTCGCGTCCTCCATCGACTCCTCGTCGCCAGCGTAGCGCTTCGCGCGCGTGGCCGGCGCCGTGTCGCAGAGCGCTGCGGCAGCGACCTCTCGCGACCCGGCCGGCAACGCTGTGGGGGTGTGGCAGCCCGCCTACGCGTCCGCGGGAAGCTGGATCGCGTGGGGCAGGTTCATCGCGCCGCCCCAGGTCCCGAGTCTCAACGTGCCGCGGCGCTCGATCTCGAGAAACGCGTTGTAAACGTCCGGGTCTGAGGGCTCGCGTCCGACCGCGCGGGCGAGGTCATCGCCCTCGACCGCGCCGCGGTCGGTGCGCGCGATGAGCCCCTGCGCGGCCTCTTCGAGTTCGGTCACGAGGTTGTGGTCGGCCAGCGACGCCATTTCAGCGCTCCAGGATCTCGATGCGATAGCCGTCGGGGTCGCGCACGAAGCAGAGGCGGTTGCCGCCCTCGCTGATCGTGTAGGGCGGCCGCTCGGGCTCGATGCCCTGCTCGGCCAGCCGTGCGAGCGTGCCGTCGAGGTCATCCGCGGTGATCGCGATGTGGCCGTAGCCGGTGCCGAGCTCGTAGTGCTCCACGCCGATGTTGTAGGTCAGCTCCAGCCGCGGGCTCTCGCCGTCGCCCGGCTGGTTCATGAAGACGTTGATCGCCTCCTCGCGGATCGGGATGCGGCCGATCTCGTTGAAGCCGAGCGCTTCGTAGAACGACACGGAGCGGTCGATGTCGGTGATGCGGTAACAGGTGTGAATGAGCGCCATGGCGCGGCAGTCTACGGGCAACTCGCGCGGGTAGCCGGTAGCGTCCGTCGACGATGTCACTCCCCGCCGCCGGCTATCAGCTGAAGCGAATCTCGCCGAAGGCCTACGAGCATCCCGCCGACCGTGCCGCGACGGCCGCGCTTCACGCGGTGCCGCAGCTCGACTCGGTCGTCCGCAAGCTCATCGAGTTCGGCTACGAGCGGGCGCTTCGACGCGGGATCCTGGGTTCGGCGGTGCGCCTGGGCGAGGACCAGCTGCCTGAGGTCTGGCACGCGCACATGCGCGCCTACCGGACGCTCGACCTCGACCCCCTGCCGCAGCTCTACCTCACCCAGTTCCCGATCGCGAACGCCTTCACGATGGGCGCGGGCAAGCCGATCGTCGTCGTCAACTCGGAGCTCGTGCAGCTGCTGGACGTCGAGCAGCAGCGCGCGGTCTTCGGGCACGAGGCCGGTCACGTGCTCTCCGACCATGTGCTCTACGGCACCGCGCTCCAGATACTGCTCCTGCTCGGGCGCGTGCCCGGGATCCCGGTGCCGCTCCTGCCCCTCAAGACGGTGCTCATGGAGTGGTTCCGCGCTGCCGAGCTCAGTTGCGACCGCGCGGCGGCGCTCGTCACACGCGATCCGCTGGCCGTGTGCCGGACGCTGATGGTGATCGCGGCGGGCGCCGAGGCGAAGAACCTCGACCTCGACGTCTTCATGATGCAGGGACAGGAGTACCGCGAGCGGGTCTCGCCCTTCGACCGGCTCTCGCGACTGCTCGCGGATCTCAACCTCACCCACCCGATGTCCGTGCAACGCGTGCACGAGCTCATGGAGTGGGTGCGCTCGGGCGACTACGACCGCATCGTCGGCGGGAGCTACGTCACCCGCGATGAGCCGCCGAGCCCGCGCGATGAGGCGAGCGATGCCGTCGCGCACTACGCGGCGCGCTTCCGCGGCACCTTCCAGGAGCTCGGCGACTCGATCAACGAAGCGGGTCAGCAGCTGAGCGAGTGGCTGCGCAAGGCGCGCGACGATCGCTAGCGCAGAAGGCGTGAGGCTCGCCTCAAGCCCGTCATGCGAACATCTCGGGCGTGATCGTCGAGCGGTCCATGCATCCGCGCTTTCTCTCGAATACGTACCTCGTCGCCTCCGACCGCGAGCCCGGCGCCACGGCGTTCTTCATCGACGCCGGCGGGCCCGTGGAGCCGCTTGTCGAGCTCGCGGACCAGTCCGGCATCGAGCCCACGCACGTCCTGCTCACGCACCATCACTTCGACCACGTGAGCGAGGTCGGGCGGCTGCGCGAGCGCTGGCCCGAGATCAAGGTGCTGATCCATCCGCTCGAGCGCGAGCTGATCGGCGAGGACACCGCGATCGAGCCCGAGGCGCTAGAGGCGCTCGAAGCGGGTGAAACGCTCACCTTCGGGAGCATCCGCGTGCGGCCGCTGCTCACGCCCGGCCACACCGCGGGCATGCTCTCGTTCCTCGTTACCGACCACTTCGAGGAGCTCGAAGCCGCGTCCAACGGCAGCGGGCGAAGGCGCGACCTCGGCGATTACGGACAGGCGGCGGGCTCCGAGGGGGCGGTCTTCACCGGCGACACGCTCTTCCGCGATTCCGTCGGCGGGGTGCGCGCCCCCGGGCACACCACCTACCAGGACCTCAAGGACTCGATCATGGGGACGCTCATGGAGCTACCCGCCGAGACGGTCATCTATCCGGGTCACGCCGAGGCGACGACCGTCGCGCGCGAGTGGTCCGAGAACCCCTTCATCCGCGTGTGGAGGGGCCTCGAGCGCGAGGGCCGCGACGAGTGCCGGGCGCTCGGCCAGCCCGCGACGTTAATCCTGCTCGGCGATGATTACGACGGCGGGCACAAGGCGTGGGTGCGCTGGGCCGACGGATCGGACGACATCGTCCCCGGGTCCGCGGTCGAGACGTAGGATTCCCGCCTGCAGCTGCGGCCGCGCGGCCCGCTGGCGCCTAAAATCGGTAGTGCTGTGGCGCGCGAGAAGATCCCCACCTCCCGAGTGCGCCGATCCGCGACCGTCGGCCGGCTCGCGGCGGGCGAGGCCGTCAAGCAACTCGGCACGCGGGCGGCGAACGTGGCGCGCAGCGACGAGGCGGCCGAGGAGGCGCTCGCGCGGCGCCAGATCGAGACCGCGAAGCAGATCGTCGCCGCGCTCGGCTCGATGAAGGGCGCCGCGATGAAGATCGGTCAGGTGATGTCGTTCCTCGACGTCGGGCTCGTCCCCGCGGAGTACCGCGATGAATTCCAGCACGAGCTCGCGAAGCTGCGTGACGCTGCTCCCACCGTCTCCTTCAAGCAGATGCGGCACGTGATCGAGGACGAGCTCGAAGAGCCGATCCGCTCGGTGTTCTCGTCATTCGACGAGGAGCCGATCGCCGCGGCGTCGATCGGCCAGGTCTACCGCGCGGTCCTCCGCGACGACGGGCGCGAGGTCGCCGTGAAGGTGCAGTACCCCGGCGTCGCCGCGGCGGTGCGAGCCGACCTCCAGAACATGGAGATGATCATGCGGCTCATGAAGCGCATGACGCCGAAGCTCGACGCCGCCGCGATCGCGTCCGAGATCAAGGCGCGCATCGTCGAGGAGCTCGACTACGAGCTCGAGGCGCAGAACCAGCGCGCGCTCTCCCGCATCTTCGAAGGCCACCCGTTCATCTTCGTGCCCCGCGTCGTCACCGAGCTCTCGCGCGAGCGCGTGCTCGTGAGCGAATTCGTCGACGGCGTCGGCTTCGAGGAGCTCAAGCGCTATTCGCAGGCGCAGCGCAACCGCATCGGCGAGATCCTCTTCCGCTTCTACCTCGGCTGCATGTACCGCCACCGCCAGTTCTCCGGCGACCCCCACCCGGGGAACTCGCTGCTGCTCCCCGACGGCCGGCTCGCGTTCCTCGACTTCGGCCTCTTCAAGCGAATCGACGTGGCGGCGGTCGAGCTCGAGCTCGCCGCTCAGCGCGCGGTCGTCGAGGGAGACGCCCAGACGCTGCACACGCTCCTCGCCGAAGCCGGGTTCCTGCCGGAACCCGAGCGGGTCGACCCCGACCACCTGATGTCGTTCATCGCGGATGGCATCTGGTGGTACACGACGGCCGACGAACCGGTTCGCCTCACACCCGAGCTCGCGACGCAGGTGATGATCGAGAGCGCCGACGTGCGCTCGAGCCACTTCCGCGAGATGCGCCACCAGACGATCCTCCCCGAACACCTCTTCGGGCGACGCATGGAGGTGCTCACGCTCGCCGCGCTCTCGCAGTTACGCGCGCGCGCGAACTGGCACCGGATCGCGCGCGAGTGGATGTACGGCGACGAGCCGGTGACCGAGCTCGGCCGCCAGGAGGCCGACTTCTACGGCCAGAGCGGAGCGCTCATCCCGCAGCCCGCGTGAGGGCGCCGCTCACTTGAGCACCTGGATCTGAAACAGGCTCGTCGTCCCCGGCTTCCCGCTCGGCAGCCCCGCGGTGATGCCCACGCGCTGGCCCGGGCCACACCACCCGAGCTCCACGACGCGCTTCGCTGCCTCCGCGATCAGCCCCTCGGTCGTGTCGTGGCGGCTCATCGAGGCCGCCTGCACTCCCCACATCAGCCCGCAGCGGCGCACCGTCTCCCTGCCCGGAGAGAGCGCGTAGATGGGCACCGTGGGCCGGTGCGCCGAGACCAGCCGCGCCGAGCGCCCGGAGAGCGTGGGCACGACGAGCGCGTCGAGCTTCAGCTCGCGCGCGGCCACGCAAGCGCTGTGCGCGACCGTGTACGCGGGGTCGCGATCGCCTCGGCGCACGCGGTGCTGGTTCCACTGCTCGTAGTTCGCGACCTGCTCGGTCTGCTCCGCGATCGCCGCCATCATCGCGACCGCCTCGACGGGATACTGGCCGATCGCGGTCTCCTGCGAGAGCATCACCGCATCCGTGCCGTCGAGGATCGCGTTCGCGACGTCCGCCACCTCCGCGCGCGTGGGGCGCGAGGAGGTGACCATCGAGTCGAGCATCTGGGTGGCCGTGATCGACGGGCGCGCGAGCTCGCCCGCGAGGCGAAGCAGCTGCTTCTGCACGATCGGCACGCGCTCGATCGGCAGCTCGATGCCGAGGTCCCCGCGCGCGACCATCACGCAGTCCGCGGCCTTCAGGATCTCTTCCGCGCGCTCGACCGCCTGTGGGCGCTCCATCTTCGCGATCAGCGGCACGCGCGTGTGCGAGCGCACGAGCTCGACGTCCTCTGGCCGCTGGACGAACGACAGTGCCACCATGTCGACGCCGATGGACTCGCCGTGGCGCAGCAGCTCGAGGTCCTCCTCGGGGAGCGCGGGAAGCCCGTCCACGGGCCCGGGGATGTTGACGCCGCCGCGCGAGGCGACGGCGCCGCCGACCTCGACCTCCGCGTCGACCTCGTTCACCCCCGCGCGCACCGCCGCGACGCGCATCCGCACGGATCCATCGGCGAGATAGAGCACCGCGCCCTCCTCGAGCATGTCCGCGAGGCCCGCCCACGTGATCGTCATGTGCTCCGCCGTGCCTTCGTTCGCGTCGACGCCGCAGGCGAACGTCACGTGGTCGCCCGGCTTGAGCTCGACGACGTCGTCGCGCAGCGCGCCGATGCGGAGCTTCGGCCCCGGGAGGTCCTGGAGGATCGCGACCGGGCGCCCCGCCGCTTCGGCGGCGTCGCGCACGCGCGTGACGGTCTGCTCGTGCTCGGCGAGCGTCCCGTGCGAGTAGTTCAGGCGCGCGACGTCCATCCCCGCCCGCACCAGCTCGCGGAGCGTCTGCGGGTCCCGCGAGGCGGGCCCGATCGTGGCAACGATCTTCGTTCGGCGCATCGAGCGCCACGGTAGCGCTCGCCGGGGTCGTTCCCGGAGAGCTAATAGCCTCCGTCGCCGTGGCGCAGACGGTTCGCAAGCGGGAGCTCGGCCGCGGTGAACGCATCCAGCGCGGTGTGTTCAGGCTGCGGCTGCCGCTGCCGTGGCCCGGTGTGCCGCATTGCAACGCCTGGGCGGTCGCGGCGGACGACGGCGTCGTGCTCTTCGACACCGGCATGCACGAGCCCGGCTCGCTCGGCGAGCTCGAACGCGCCCTCGCGATGTGCGGGCTGCGCCTCGAGCAGGTGCGGCTCGTGGTGTGCACTCACGCCCACCTCGACCACTGCGGGCAGGCCGCGGAGATCCTCGAGCGCGCCGGCTGCGAGCTGTGGATGCATCCCAACCACACGCATCTGCGCCGCATGATGGACGACCCTCAGGCGGTCGTGGACCGCCAGATCGAGATCGCGCGCCAGAGCGGCGTGCCCGAAGAGCCGCTGCGACGCTACGCCGCGGCGCGCGACAGCCGCGCCGCCGGGATGTTCCCCGTGCCCGAGCCCGACCGCCCGCTCGTCGCGGGCGTGACCATCGACACGGACCTCGGGCCGTGGAGCGTCTACGAGACGCCCGGGCACTCGCCCTCGCACGTTTGCTTCTTTCAGCCCGAGCGGCGGCTGCTGATCTCGGGCGATCATCTGCTCGGGCGCATCTCGCTGTACTTCGACTACGGCTACTCGCCCGACCCCGTCGGCGAATACCTGAGCTCGCTCGAGCTCGTCGAAGGCCTCCGCGCGCGCCTCTGCCTGCCCGGCCACGGGCGCACCTTCGCCGACGTGCAAGCGCACATCGACGCCAGCCGCGCGCTCGTCCACCAGCGCCTCGAGGCCGTGCTGAGCGCGGTGGCCGAGGTGCCGCGCACCGCGTTTGAGATCGTGCCCCATGTCTACGGCCAAGCGCTCTCGGAGCAGAACGCCCACTGGCTGCTCTCGAAGGTCCTCTCCTTCCTCGAGCATCTCCAGGCCACCGGCCGTGTGCGCCGGATACCCGGCGAGCCCGAGCGCTGGGCCGCCGAACCTTGACACGATCGTGTTAGCCTTTGGCGATGGCGCGAATCGACGAGATCCTCGCTGGCGCGCAGTCGGGGCCCGACGACGGACCCCTCTTCTCGTTTGAGTTCTTCCCGCCGAAGACCGAGCAGGGCGAGCGTAACCTCGAGCAGGCGCTCAGCCAGCTCGCGACGCTCGAGCCGGCCTTCGTCTCCGTCACCTACGGCGCGGGCGGCTCGACACGCGACAGGACGATCGAGATCGTCAAGGGCATCAAGCGCGACTACGGCCTCGAGGCGATGGCGCACCTCACGTGCGTCGGGGCGAGCGCCGATGAGCTGCGGGGGACGCTCGACGAGATGCGCGACGCGGGGATCCAGAACGTGCTCGCGTTGCGCGGCGACGCCCCGGCCGGGACCACGCGCTGGACGAAGGCGGAGGGCGGCCTCGAGTACTCGCACGAGCTCGTCGCGATGATCAAGACGGGCTACGACTTCGCGATCGGCGCCGCGTGCTTCCCCGAGACGCACATCGAAGCGCTGAGCGCGGAGGCCGACCTCGAGTACCTCGCGCAGAAGGTCGCCGCGGGCGCGCACTTCCTCATCACCCAGCTCTTCTTCGACAACGCGCGCTACTTCGAGTTCGTGCGCAGGGCGCGCGCGGCGGGCATCAACGTGCCGATCATCCCCGGCATCCTGCCCATCACCCATTTCGGGCAGGTACAGCGGATGACGGAGATGTGCGGCGCCTCGATCCCTCCGGGGCTGCGGCGCGAGCTCGAGGCGCGCGAGTCCGAGCCAGAGGCGGTTCGCGACTTCGGCGTCGCCTACGCGACGCTCCAGTGCGCCGAGCTACTCGCCGCGGGCGCCCCCGGCATCCACTTCTACACGCTCAACCGCTCGCCCGCGACGCGCGCGATCCTGAGCGCCCTCCGGCTCAGCAAGCCGTGGGCGAAGACGGTCTACGCCGGCTCCACGGGCTCGATCGCGAGCCCCTCCGCGACGCGCGGCGAACCGTCCGCCGCGGTGTAGCGGACGTCCACCGAGTCGTCCTGGCGGTATGTGCCCACGCCCCAAGCGCCGAGCGCCCAGCGCCAGCCGCTGATCTTGTCCTTGCGCAGCTCGCGCTCGAACAGCAGCTCGCCCGCGTTCACGACGTAGTCCGCGCCCAGCTCCTGGCGCACGCCGTTGATATAGACCTCGAAGTGGCCTCGAACCTCGCGCGGCAGCCTGACCCTCGAGCGTGATCTCACCGCGCCGATTATGCGCGACCGACGACCGCGGCGGCGCCTACCCTCCACCCCTTATGACGCAGCAGATCGCATACAGCGTCCGCCGCTCCTCGCGCGCGCGACGCGTGCGCGTCCACGTGAGCGTCGAGAGCGGGGTGGAGGTCGTGTTGCCCCAGCGCGCACCCCAGCGCGCCGCGGCGGCCGCGGTCGTCGAGCTCCGGCCGTGGATCGAGCGTCGCCTCGCCGAGGCGCGTGCGATCCGCGCCCAGCTTGCGGCGCGCGACGGGACGCTTCCCTACCTCGGCGAGTCGCTCGAGCTCGTGCCGCACGCGGGCCGCAGGCGCGTGCGCCGCGAGGGCGCGCGCCTGCTCGTACCGGAACGCGACGCGCGAGGCGCGCTCGAGCGTTTCTACCGCCGTGCGGCGCGCTCGGAGATCACGCGCAGGCTCGATCGGGCGAGCGCGCTCACGGGCAAGCCCTACCACGGTCTCACGATCCGCTCGCAGCGCACGCGCTGGGCTTCGTGCTCGCCGCAGGGGCGGATGAGCTTCAACTGGCGGCTCCTGCTCGCGCCCGAGCGCGTGCTCGACTACGTCGTCTGGCACGAGGTCTGCCACCTCGAGATCGCCGACCACTCACCCCGCTTCTGGTCGCTGCTCGAGCGTCGCTGGCCCTCGTGGCGAAGCGAGCGCGAGTGGCTGCGTCGCTACGGCGCGACGCTCATCCTCCCCTGAGTGGGAGATGGCGCGTGCGAAGAGGTCCTCCGGCCGCCGCGGTGTGTTGCTGTCGGTGTGATGCGCCGCGGAGCCCTCACACTCGCCGCCGCGAGCCTGCTCGTGCTGCCGATTGCGCTCGCGCCCGCGGCGAGCGGCACGCGAGCGCGTGCCCGCGCCGTGCCCGCGGCGGACTGCCAGCCGTTCGGCGCCACGCCCTGCCTGCTGCCATTCCCGAACAACCTCTTCACGCGCTCCGACAGCACCTCCGCCACGAGCCTGCGCGTCCACCTTCCCGCGGGCGCGATGCCGCCCAACTGGAGGGGCGCACGCATGAGCGTCGCCGAATACGACCGCAACGACGGCTTCAGCCCCGGCAGCACGCTGATCCTCCACGTGCCCGAACTCGCCAACAGCGTCGCATTCGAACGAACGGCGCCCGTCGGCCTCGCCGACATCTCCCAGTCCTTCGCGCCCGCGCAGCCCGTCGTCGTGATCGACGAGGCGACCAGCGAGCGGCAGTCGATCTGGAGCGAACTGGACCCGTCGGCGAGCACGGAAGCGACGCGCAACCTGCTCATCCACCCCGCAGCCGCGCTCGCGGATGGCCACACCTATGTCGTCGCGCTGCGGAACCTCCGCAACTCGAGCGGCCGGACCATCCGCCCCCCGCGGTGGTTCGCGCTCCTGCGCAGAGGCGGGCCCCTGCCGGCGCGCGAGCGCTCGCAGCGCGGCCGCTACGCCAACATCTTCGCCGCGCTCGAACGCGCCGGGATCAAGCGCGGCTCGCTCTATGAGGCGTGGGACTTCACCGTCGGCTCAGCGCAGAGCCTCACCTCGCGGCTGCTCGCGATACGCGACGACGCCTTCGCGCAGCTCGGCGACTACGACCTCGACGGTGTCCTCTCACAGGGGCGCGCCCCGACCTTCACCGTCACCGCGAGCGAAGCGCTCACGCCGCAGCTTCGCCGCGTGCAGGGAAGCTTCGAAGTCCCGTGCTACCTCCTCACCTGCGGCGCGAGCGCGACGACCGGCTTTCACTACAGCTCCTCGAACCCCAATGCCGTGCCGAGCCAGATCCCCGGAAATGTCGCGACGGCGCCCTTCGAGTGCATCGTGCCGAGCACCGCGAGCGGCAACCGCCGCGCGCGGCTCGTGCTCTACGGCCACGGCTTTCTGAGCTCGAGCGCCGAGGTCGAAGCCGAAAACCTTCAGCGGCTCGCGCTTCGCTACGACATCGCGCTCTGCGCGACCGACTGGTGGGGCCTCGCGAAGGCGGACACGCCCTTCCTGCGGCGCGCGCTCGCGAACGTCAACGAGCTGCCCGCGGTCATCGATCGCGTGCAGCAGGGCGTGCTCAATGCGCTCTACCTCGGGCGTCTCATGCGCGACCCGCAGGGCTTCGCGTCGAGCCCCGCTTTCCAGGCGAACGGGCAGTCGCTGCTGGACACCTCGGGCCTCTACTACTACGGCGACTCCGACGGCGGCATCCTCGGCGGCGTGCTCACCGCGCTCGCGCCGGAATTCCGCCGCGCCGTGCTCGGCGTCGCCGGCAGCGACTTCTTCAACCTCATGGTCCCGCGCGGCGACGCCTTCTCGTACTTCGGCTCCTTCGTGCTGCACAACTATCCCGACGCGTCCTTGCACCCCCTCGTCTTCGACCTCCTCCAGCAGCTCTGGGACCGCGCCGACCCCGACGGCTACAGCGCGCAGATGACCACGAGCCCCCTCCCCGCGACGCCCGCGCACACCGTCCTCATGCAGATCGCGTACGGCGACTTCGAAGTGAGCATGTACGCGGCGGCCTACGAGGCGCGCTCCATCGGCGTCTCCGCTTACGAGCCCGCGCTCGACCTCGAAACGAACCGCGCGCAGGACCGCAACCTGCTCTTCGGCGTGCCGCCGATCTCGGCGTATCCGTTCGGCGGCTCCGCGATCGTGCTCTGGGACAGCGGCCCCGGACGCACCGCGCCCCCGCCGCTCGCCGCGCTCCCGCCCTCAGCGAGTGCGACCAACGTCGACCCCCACGAGGACCCGCGCTACACGCCGCGCGCGCAGGAACAGATCTCCGACTTCCTGCGGCCCGCAGGCGCTGTGGACGACGTCTGCGGAGGTGCGCCCTGCGTGCCGCCCTGGTACGCGCCCTAGGCGAGACCGCTCACGCCGTGCTCGCCTCGCCGAGCACGCGCCGCAAGCCGTCATAGGCGGTCTCTCCGGGAAGCAACTGCACGAGCGAGCGCCGCAAGCGACCCGTGTAGGCCTCCGCCGAGCCGTCGCCGCGAAGATCCACGCCGCCGCGCACCGTCCCCAGCCAGCCGCGCCCCGGCCCTGCGACTTCCGCCCGCACCGCCACCTGGCGGACCGCGTCGAAGCGCCGCCTGAAGACCTCGATCGCCTCCCTCCGAGCGCCTGGAGCGAGCTCGTCCATGCGCTCCTCCATCGCGTCGATCGCGCCCGCCAACGTTTGCGAGCGCACGCGCTCGACGTGCGGCCCGTTACGGACCGTGAGCGTCCAGTGTCCGCGCGCCATCGCCCCCTGATGCTCCCACCCTCACCCCCGCTGCTCGAGGTCCACGTAGTCGCGGTCGCGCTCGCCCGTGTAGATCTGCCGCGGGCGCGCGATGCGCTGTTCGGGGTCCTGGACCTGCTCGAGCCAGTTCGCCACCCACCCCGACGTGCGCCCGATCGCGAACATCACGGGGAACATCTCGACGGGAAGTCCGAGCGCCTCGTAGATCAGCCCGGAGTAGAAGTCCACGTTCGGGTAGAGCTTGTGGCTGATGAAGTACTCGTCCTCGAGCGCGATCTTCTCGAGCTCGAGCGCGACGTCCAGCAGCGGGTTGCGCCTCCCCGTCACCGCGAAGACGTCCTCCGCCGCGGACTTGATGATCTGCGCGCGCGGGTCGTAGTTCTTGTACACGCGATGCCCGAAGCCCATCAGGCGCTCCTTGCCTTCCTGCACCCCCTTCAGGAAGTCGGGGATGTTCTCCGTGCGTTCGATCCGCTGGAGCATCCTCAGGACCGCCTCGTTCGCGCCCCCGTGCAGCGGCCCGTAGAGCGCCGCGATCCCGCCCGCGATCGCGGAGTAGGGGTCGACGCGTGAGGAGCCCACCCCACGCACGGCGCTCGTCGAGCAGTTCTGCTCGTGGTCCGCGTGGAGGATGAAGAGGACGTCGAGCGCGCGTTCCAGCCGCGGATCGGGCTCGTACTTGAGCTCGGTCATCTTGTACATCATCGAGAGGAAGTTGCCCGGGTACCAGAGGTCGTTGTCCGGGTACACGTAGGGCTGGCCACGCGTGTGCCGGAAGGCGAAGGCCGCGAGCGTCGGCATCTTCGCGATCAGGCGGATCGTCTGGAGGGCGCGGATCTCGGGGTCGTCGATCTGATTGGCGTCGGGATAGAACGTCGAGAGCGCGCCCACCGAGCCGAGCAGCATTCCCATCGGGTGCGCGTCGTGTCGAAAGCCCTGCATGAAGCCCTTCACGTTCTCGTGCACGAAGGTGTGAAGGGTGATGTCCTCGACCCACTTCTCGAGCTGCGGCTTCGTGGGCAGCTCGCCGTGGATCAGCAGGTAGGCGACCTCGAGGTAGCTCGAGCGCTCCGCGAGCTGCTCGATCGGATAGCCGCGGTACTGGAGGATCCCCGCGTCGCCATCGAGGTACGTCACGGCGCTGCGGCACGCCGCGACGTTCGCGTAGCCCGGGTCGTAGACCATCAGGCCGAAGTCCTCGTCGGACGTCTTGACCTCGCGGAGGTCGAGGCCGCGCACCGTCCCGTCCGTGATCGGCAGCTCGTAGCTGCGGCCGGTGCGGTTGTCGGTGACGGTGATCGTGTCCGCGCGCCCTGCGCCGTCGCGTCCCGCCTCTTGAGCTTGAATGGGGCTGCTAGTGCTCATATTTCCTCCGAGCCTAGCGCGGTGCGCCGTAGCGACTCTCGGTTGCCTCGACCTGCCCCTGATAGTGGCTGCCCAGCTCCTCGTGGCCGTACGGCCGCAGCGCCGGCGCGTCGAGCGTCATGAACGAGAGCTGCGCGATCGGCAGGCCCGCGTAGAGCCGGATCGGCACGCGCGTGAGGTTGTTGAGCTCGAGCGTCAGCGTGCCGCGCCAGCCCGGGTCGCAGAAGCCCGCGGTGGCGTGGACGATCAGGCCGAGACGACCAAGGCTCGATTTTCCCTCCAAGCGGCAGACGATGTCGTCCGGCAGCTCGAGGCTCTCGTGCGTGCGGCCGAGGCAGAACTCCCCGGGGTGGATGACGAACGGCTCGCCGTCCGCGATCTCGACGCGCTCGGTGAGGCCGGTCGGCGGCTCGCGCAAATCGATCGCGTTGACCTTGTGGTTGTGGAAGACCCGGAACGAGTTACCCAGGCGTACGTCCACGCTCGCCGGCTGCACCATCTCCTTGTCCCAGGGGTCGATCTTGATGCGGCCTTCCTCGACGAGACGGATGATCGTGCCGTCCGAGAGCACGGATGCGATCGGAAGCTCTTCCATGCGCGCCGATTCTTCCACGCTCAGGGGATGTCGCGATGTCGCTCGCGCGCTACGCGAAGCTCAGCGCTTGGCGATGCTCGGGAGCTGCCGCGGGCTGAACGCGGGCCTGCGTGCGAGTACCGTGCGCGTCCGCGCCGGAGGTAGCGGTCCCGGGTCGCCGTGCGGGCCGCGACGCGGGAAGCGCGGTGGACGCCTGCGCGGATGCCGCGGACGTGGACGCGGACCGATGCCACCGTCATCGGCGCCCTCAGCGGTCTCCGGCGTCTGGCGAACGGCCCAGCGCACTAGCAGGTAGAGCGCCACGATCGGGATCTTGAGGGCCACCATCAGCCACAGGAAGATCCAAAGACTCACCGCGTAGATGCTACTACCCGCCGGCGCGGTTCAGCAAGCCGGCCGCAAGCGTGAAACCGGCCCTCCGCCGGTGTTTTTCACTCGGCGCTGCCGACCGCTGCGCCGCGTCCGCGCTCCCCGTGTATCGGCAGCGGCGCGACGCTGAAGCGCGTGAGCTCGTGGAGCTTCTCCACGCGCTCTGAGATCTCATCCGCGGTGAGGCGCTCCAGGCGCTCCGTGCCGAACTCCTCGACGTTGAAGGAGGCGAGTGCGGTCCCGCACGCGACGGCGCGACGCAAGAGGTCGTCGCCTGGCTCCTCGCCTGGATGCGCCGCGATGTAGCCCATGAAGCCGCCCGCGAAGGTGTCGCCCGCGCCCGTCGGATCGACGACCGTCTCGAGCGGGAACGCCGGCAACGAGAAGAACCCGTCGGCGCTCACCAGCGCCGCGCCGTACTCGCCCTGCTTTGCGACGACCGCGGTCGGGCCCCAGCGGAGCACCTCCTGTGCAGCGCTCACGAGGTTCGGCTTGCCCGTGAGCTGGCGCAGCTCCGCGTCGTTGACGATCAGGCAGTGGATCTCGCCGATCGCCTCAACGAGGGCGTTGCGGGCCGTTTCGATCCACAGGTTCATCGAGTCGAGTGCGACGAATCGCGCGTGCGGCAGTTGGGCGCGCACCGTGCGCTGGAGCTCCGGCTGGATGTTTCCGAGGAACAGCACGTCGCTCGCGCGCGAGCGCTCCGAGAGGTGCGGCTGAAAGCCCTCGAAGACCCCAAGCCTCGTCTCGAGCGTCTCCCGCGAGTTCAGGTCCCAGCCGTACTCGCCGCGCCAGAAGAACGTCTCTCCGCCGCTCACCCGCTCGACGTCCCCGACCTCGATCCCCCGCGTACGCAGCACATCCATCGAGTCCTCGCCGAAGTCCTCCCCGACGCAGCCCACGACGTGGACCTCGTCGAAGAACGAAGCCGCGAGCGCGAAGTGCACGGCGGTCCCGCCGAGCATTCGCTCGCGCTCGCCGAAGGGTGTGCGCACGGCGTCGAACGCGATCGAGCCTGTGACGGTGATCGGCATGCGCGCGCACGATATCCGGAGCGCGCGAGCGACGGCGCGAGGAGGCCCGTAGCGGGGCCCCTTGTGGCGGTGCGCCGGGACTTCGCGCGCGAGTGCGTAAGCTCGTGCTCGCGATGAGCAAGACATTCGCCGAGCTCGGCCTTTCCCCAGACACACTCCAAGCGCTCATGGAAGTGGGCTACCAGAGTCCGAGCGCGATCCAGGAAGAGGCGATCCCACCGCTCCTCGCGGGCCGCGACGTGATCGGGCAGGCGCAGACGGGCACCGGCAAGACCGCGGCCTTCGGCCTGCCCATGATCGAGTACCTGGACCGCTCGCTCGGCGAGGTCCAGGCGCTCGTTCTAACCCCCACCCGCGAGCTCTGCATCCAGGTCACGCAGGCGATCCGCGCGTACGGGTCGACGCGCCAGGTGAACGTCGTCGCAGTCTTCGGCGGCGCGCCGATCCGCAACCAGGAAGGGCAGCTGCGCGCCGGCGGCCAGGTCGTCGTCGGCACCGTAGGCCGCGTCCTCGACCTCATCACGCGCGGGTCGCTCGTGCTCCACGACTGCCGCTTCGTCGTCCTCGACGAGGCGGACGAGATGCTCGACCTCGGCTTTCTCGAAGACGTCGAGCGGATCCTCGCGCGCACACCCAACGGGCGCCAGACGGCCCTCTTCTCGGCGACGATCCCGCGCGAGATCCAAGCGCTCGCCGACCGCTACCTCTACGACCCCGTGATCGTCCGCGTCGAGGCGCAGACGCTCACGATCGAGACCGTCGAGCAGTTCCAGCTCACCGTCCCCACCTCGCAGAAGGAAGCGAAGCTCGTCGAGGTGCTGCGCGACGAGCGCCCCGAGCAGGCGATCGTCTTCGTGCGCACGAAGATCCGCTGCGACCGTCTCTTCCGCACGCTCCGCGACCAGGGGTTCGACGTGCGCGCGCTGCACGGCGACATGACGCAGGGCGCGCGCGACGGCGTGATGCTCGCGTTCAAGGCGGCCCGCCTGCCGCTGCTCGTCGCCACCGACGTCGCCGCGCGCGGGCTCGACATCTCGACGGTGACGCACGTCATCAACTTCGACGTCCCCGTAACGCCCGACATCTACGTGCACCGCGTCGGGCGCACCGGCCGTGTCGGGCGCTCCGGCCGCGCGATCACATTCGTCGAGCCGCGTCAGCGCAAGGAGATGGAAGCGATCGAGCGCCACATCGGCATGGACATCGCCAAGTGGTCGAGCGGCGCACACGCCCCAGCGCCCGCGCTCCAGCGACCCCCGCGCAGGCACGAGAAGCCGCACGTCGGACGCGCGAGCGACGAGCCCAAGGAGCGGCTCATCGTCTCCGGTGGGCGCCACCACGCGATCGACGTCGCGCGACTCGTCGCCGCGATCACCGGCGCCACAGGGCTCGACGGTGAGGGGATCGCCGACGTCACCGTGCTTCAGCGCTTCTCGCTGCTGAGCGTCCCTGCGGCGGAGTCCGAGCGCGTGATCGACGCGCTCGAAGGCATGCGCATCGACGGGCATCGCCTCAGCGCCGAGCCGCTGCGCCTCCCCCAGCCCAGCGAGGTCTAGCCTCCGCGGCGCTCTGATCGGACTATGATCGAAGTCGATCCGGAGCTTCCGGACACGCAGATTCGAAGCAGTCGGCCGAAGGAGGGCCCCATGCATAGCCACGACATGGTGGAGCAGTCCGCGCAGGAGCAGACGAGCAACGGGGCCGGGGTGAGCGCAGAGGAGACCGCGCACAGCGCAGAGGCGCGCGCGCAGGTCGCCAACGGGGGTGCGGATCGCTGGGAGCGCGGCGACGAGATCCCGGTCGAAAACCCCGCGACGGGGCAGGTCATCGACACGGTGCCGAGCCTCGACGGCGCCGCGCTCGCGGAGATGGCGAAGCGCGCCCGCGCGGCTCAGCTCGGGTGGAGCGCGATGGGCTTCGAGGGCCGCAGCGAGGTCCTTCGCCGCGCTCAGAAGTGGACGATGGACAACGCCGAGCGCATCATCTCCACGATCGTCGCCGAGACCGGCAAGACCTACGAGGACGCGCAGCTCGCGGAGCTCGCGTACGCCGCCAACGCCTTCGGCTTCTGGGCGCGCAAGGCGCCCAAGTACCTCGCGGATGAAAACGTCTCCTCGAGCCAGATTCTGGTGAAGGGCAAGAAGCTTCGCGTCCGCTATCGCCCGCTCGGGCTGATCGGCGTGATCGGCCCATGGAACTACCCGCTCACGAACTCCTTCGGCGACTGCATCCCGGCGCTCGCCGCGGGCAACAGCGTGATCCTCAAGCCCTCCTCGTTGACTCCGCTCACCTCGTTGCTGATGGCCGAAGGGATGCGCGAGAGCGGCCTTCCGGACGACGTCTTCCAGGTTGCCACGGGCCGCGGCGGCACCGGCGCGGCGCTGATCGAGCTCGTGGACATGGTGATGTTCACGGGGTCCACCGAGGTGGGCCGGCAGATCGGCGAAGCCGCGGCGAGAAGGCTCATCCCCGCGTCGCTCGAGCTTGGGGGCAAGGACCCGATGATCGTGCTCTCCGACGCGGACCTCGAGCGGGCGGCCAACTTCGCGACCTACTACTCGATGCAGAACGCCGGACAGACGTGCATCTCGATCGAGCGCGCGTACGTCGAGGCGGCCGTCTACGACGAGTTCGTGCGCAGGGTCTCCGACAAGATTCGCTCGCTGCGAACGGGCGCTCCGCACGGCCCCGGGTCGGTCGAGATCGGCGCGATCACGTTCCCCGAACAGATCGACACGATCTCCGACCAGGTCACCGACGCGATCCAGAGGGGCGCCCGCGTCCTGACCGGAGGCGAGGCGCGCGTCGCCGAGGGGCGCGACGGCGGCCGCTTCTACGAGCCGACGCTGATCGTCGACGTCGACCACTCGATGAAGGTGATGACCGAGGAGACGTTCGGGCCGGTGCTCCCCGTGATGAAGGTGCGCGACGCCGACGAGGCGGTGCGGCTCGCCAACGACTCCCCGTACGGGCTGGGAGCTTCCGTGTTCACCCGCGACACGCACCGCGGCGAAGCGCTCGCCCGCCGCATCGATGCCGGCGCCGTGAACGTCAACGACGCCCTCATCAACTACACCGTGCTCGAGCTGCCGATGGGCGGCCGCAAGGAATCGGGGTTGGGACAGCGGCACGGCCCCGGCGGGATCCGCAAGTACTGCGCGACGCAGTCGATGGTCGTGACCTCGCGATTTGCGCCGAAGCGCGAGCCGCACATGTACCCCTACAAGGCGAGCAAGTCCCGCCGGCTCGGCTGGCTCTTCAAGATGCTCTACGGTCGCGGGCGCCGCTAGCGCTCGCCGAGCCCGACCCCCAGCAGCCGCTCGAGCTCGGGGATCGTGCTCGCCGCCTGAGTGTGATGGACGGTCGCCATCCCGAGCTCCTCGGCGGGCGTGAGGTTGTGCGGCAGGTCGTCGACGTAGACGCAGCGAGCGGGCGCGACGCCCGCCAGCTCCGCGCCCAGTTCGTACATCCGCGGCGCCGGCTTGCGCACGCCGACCTCGCCGGAGATGACGAGCCCGTCGAAGATCTCCTCGAAGAGCTCGCGCGGGTAGCGGTGCACGCCCCAGGAGTTCGACACGAGCACCGTTCGCACGCCCGACCCATGCGCGTGCCGCACGGCCTCGATCATCGGCACGTCGGGTGAGACGCCCGCGAGGAGGCCGTCGATGAGGCCGTCGGGCTCGACCTCGAGAAGCGCCGCGAGCCCCGGCTCGAACTGCTCCTCCGTGATCTTCCCCGTCTCGAGCCCGATCAACAGCTCGCGGAACTCCTGGTCGCCCAGGAAGCGCTGGCCGAGGTCCTCGAAGTCGATCCCCGCGTCGGTGCAGTAGGCGTGAAAGGAGACGAAGAGATTCGACGTCAGCACGCCGCCCCAGTCCACGAGCAGGGCGTCGCGCCCGTTGCGCTCAGCCACCGGACGCCACCCACTCGGCCATCCGCGCGAGCTCGACGACGCCGTCGCCGAACTGCTTGAGGTACGGGTCGTCGGTGGCTCCCGCGAGCGCTCGCTTGTAGTTGCCCTCCATGAACACGACGGACTTCCATAGTGCCAGCGTCACGTACCACTGAAGGTCGCGCATCGAGCGCCCCGAGCGCTCCTCGTAGCGTGCGATCAGCTCACCGCGGGTGAGGAAGCCCTCCTCGCGCGTGACCCTGCCGAGGTGATCGCGAAGCCCCTGCTGCGGGTCGGAGGCCTCGCTCCACATCATGCAGAGGTAGCCGATGTCCGCGAGCGGGTCGCCGATCGTCGCCATCTCCCAGTCGAGCACGGCGACGAGCTGCGCGGGGGCTTCGCTCGCGTAGATCATGTTCCCGAGGCGGTAGTCGCCGTGGACGATCGTCGCCTCGCCCGACTCCGGGCGGTTCTCCGCAAGCCATTCGCCGACCCGCTCGAACGCGGGGATCTCGCGCGTCTTGTTGAGCTCCCACAGCCCGCCGAAGCGCCGCAGCTGGCGTTCGAGGTAACCGGAGGGCTTGCCGAAGCCCTCGAGCCCCACCGCGCGCCAATCCACCGCGTGGATCTCCACGAGCGTGTCGATCAGCTCCTCGCCGATGCGCCGGCGCTGCTGCGGCAGGTCGAGCGCGGGGGGCAGACTCGAGACGATCACGTCGCCCTCCACGAACTCCATCACGTAGAACGGCGTGCCGATCACCTCCTCCTCATCGCAGACCGCGAGCACGCGCGGAACGCGCGCGGCGGTCCCCTCGAGTGCGCGCAGCAGCCTCGCCTCGCGAAGGACATCGTGCGCGCTCGGCGGTATCGGTGGCCGCGGGGGGCGGCGGAGCACCATCTCGGGGACTCCCTCGCGCCGGATCGCGTATGTCACGTTCGAGTGTCCCTCGCCGATCGGCCCCGCCTCGACCGGGCCTTCGCCGAGGCCCGCCTTGTCGAGGAAGCCTTCGAGCGGCTCGAGGATGACGAGCGGCGGTCGGTCGCCCTCGCGCACGTCCGATGCGCGCGCGACTATGTCGTCCGGAGCTACGGCGGGTGTGCTCATCGGGCAAAAGTATCGTGGCGCACGCGTTCGCGCTCCGAGCGGGCCATGCGCCAGGTGCTCCTGTCGCACCCGCGCCGACCGCAACCTTCGCGATGCTGCGGTGTCCAGGGTCCTCATGCTACGTATTCGCGCGACTCTCTCCCTAATCGCCGGCGCCGTGGCGCTGCTCCCGGCTTCGCTGGGCGCCGAGCAGGCCTTCGCATCCCGCGGCGAGGCCGTCTTCTTCGAGCCGGGAACGGTGCTCCAGAGCGCGAAGACGCGCCCGAAGGCGCTCTCGCAGCTCCAGCATCTCGGCGTCCGCGCGATCCGCGTGGAGCTCTCGTGGCGCGAAGTCGCCCCGTCCCCGACCAGCCGCACGCGGCCGTCGTTCGACGCGACGAACCCCGTCAACTACCGCTGGGGTGTCTACGACACCGAGCTCGCGATCGCGCACCAGCTCGGCTGGCAGATCCTGCTCACCGTCACCTCGCCCGTGCCGAAGTGGGCGACCTCCACCCACAAGGACTACCTCACGCGGCCAGACGACCGCGATTTCCAGGAATTCATGACCGCGGTCGGACGTCACTACGGCTCGGAGGTCTCGCTCTACTCGATCTGGAACGAGCCGAACCACCCGGCCTTCCTGCGCCCGCAGTTCGCGGCCAACGGGCAGCCGGCCTCGCCGCGCATCTACCGCGGTCTCTTCCTCGCGGGCTACGCCGGCCTGAAGGCCGCGGGCCTCAGCAATCCGAAGGTGCTGATGGGTGAGACGGCGCCGACGGGCTACGACCGCGCGAAGGGCCTGCACGACGTCGCGCCGCTCGCGTTCCTGCGCGGTGTGCTGTGCCTGAACAGCCGCTACCGCAAGTCCTCCTCGTGCCAGGAGCTCCCCGCCTATGGTTATGCGCACCACGCGTACACGACGGCGGCGGGGCCCTTCTACCGGCCGCCGAGCAAGGACGACGTCACGATCGGCGTCCTGTCGCGCCTGGTGAATGCGCTCGATCTCGCCGCGCGCGCACACGCGATCCGCTCGGGCATGCCGATCTACCTCACGGAGTTCGGCGTGCAGAGCAAGCCCAACCGCTACCTGGGCGTCTCGCCGTCCGAGCAGGCGGTGGACGACGCGATCGCGGAAAAGATCGCGTGGTCGAACTCGCGTGTTGCCGCCTTCTCGCAGTACCTGCTCCGCGATGACCCGGTGGGCGGGCCTCCGGGCTCGAGCGTGCACGGCGGCTTCGTCGGCTTCCAGACGGGCCTCGAGTACCACAACGGGAGCCCGAAGCCGCTCTACTCGGCCTGGCCGGTCCCGCTCGTCGTGAATCGCAGCGGCCACGGTTATTCGCTGTGGGGCCTCATCCGTCCCGCGCGCGGCTCGACCTCCGCGACGGTCCTCGTGCGCCGGAAAGGCTCGCGACGTTACTCGCGGCTTGCGAGCGTACATACGAACAGCCTCGGCTACTGGAGCCTTCACTCCTCTGTCGCGGGCGTCGCGTGGCGGGTGCGCTGGGTGAGCCCGCAGCACGCCACATACGAGGGACCGCCGATCCCTGCTTCATAGCCCGCGGCGCTCGAGCCGCGGGCTAGGGGGCCGCCTACGATGAGTGGGCGATGCCAGAGCTGCCCGAGGTCGAGATCACGGCGCGCCGACTGTCCTCCGCGCTGCGCGGCGCGACGGTCGCCGCTGCGAGCGCCCCGGGTGTCAACGTGCTGAAGACCTTCGACCCGCCGCTGAGCGCGCTCGAGGGCGCACGCATCGAGGACGTCTCGAGGCGAGGCAAGCACCTGATCGTTCATACCGACCGCGGGCTCACGCTGCTCATGCACCTGATGTCCGCAGGCCGGCTGCAGCTGTTCGAGGAGCGCCCGCCGGCACGCAACAAGAATGGCCGCCCGACGCGGGACCGCACACTTCGGCTCGTGCTGCGGATGGAGGACGGACGCGAGCTTCGGCTGCGCGAGTTCGGCTCCAAGCAGGCGGCGTGGGCGAAGCTGCTGCGAGACGAGGAGCTCGCCGAGGATCCCGCGCTCGCTTCGCTCGGCCCGGAGGCGTGGCCGGATCCCCCTGAGCTCTCGGAGCTGCTCGAGGAGCCGCGCCCATTGCACGCGAGCCTGCGCGATCAGCACGTGATCGCGGGCATCGGCCGCTCCTGGGTGGATGAGATCCTCTGGGACGCGGAGCTCTCGCCGTACAAGCGCGGCTCGGACCTCGAGCCGGAGGAGGCGGCGAGGCTGCGCGAGGCGATCGTGCGCCGCCTCGGCTCCGCGATCGAGCACTACGAGCAGGCGATCGAGCTGCCGATCCCGGACAAGCTGCCGATGCCGCTGCAGGTGCACAGGCGCACCGGCGAGCCGTGCCCGCGCTGCGGGACGCCGCTCGCGGCCGTGCACTTCGAGGACTACGTCGTGGCCTACTGCCCGGCGTGCCAGACCGAAGGGCGCGTGCTCAAGGACCGCCGGCTCTCGCGGATCCTGAAGTAGCGAACTGACTACGATCCCATCGTGATCGAGCCCGGCCAACCAGCCCCCGACTTCGCCCTCCCCGACCAGGACGGGCGCACCGTGCGGCTCTCGGACTTCCGCGGCCAGCCGGTGGTCGTTTACTTCTATCCGAAGGCTGACACCCCCGGCTGCACGACTCAGGCGTGCGGAGTGCGCGACCACCGCGCGAACTACGAGCGCGTCGGCGCGGTCGTGCTCGGCATCTCCCCCGACCCCGTCGCGAAGGTCAAGCGCTTCCACGACAAGCACGATCTCGGCTTCACGCTGCTCGCGGACGAGGACCACGCGGTCACCGAGTCCTACGGCGTTTGGGTGGAGAAGTCGATGTATGGACGCAAGTACTGGGGCGCCCAACGGGCGACGTTCGTGATCGACCCGGGAGGGGTAGTCGTGCACATGATCCCGAAGGTCTCGCCCTCCACGCACGACGAGCAGGTCCTCCAGGCGCTCGCACTATCATCGGGCGATCCTTCGGGTGCACAGCGATAGTTGAGCGTCCCACCCACCATCTGCCACGCAGCACATGCCGTCAGAACAAGGAGGCTCGATGGATCCGAGCGCTCATCTCGAGAGCCCTGAACACGAATTCGACGACGAGGACTGGACCGACGACGATGATGAGCTCGTCAGTACCGACGAGGAGGAGGTCGACCTCGACGAGTACGACGATCTCGACGAGGACGCTGACCTCTAGCGCAGCGCGAGGGCGCTTCTAGCCCGCCAGGTGGCTCGCGGCGCGTGCCGCCGTACGCTTGCTTCGGTGCCCACACTTGACGCTCCGGGGCTTCTCGGCTCCGCTTCGATCGCCCACACGCTCGAGAGCTTCCTCGAAGCGGCGGGACAGTTCTTCTCCGACCTCGCGTCGGTGAACTGGGCGTTGCTCGCGCTCGGCCTGCTGCTCTTCGGCGCCAACCTCACGCTGCGCTCGCGGGCCTACTTCAACTCGTTGCGCGCAGCCTACCCCGCCGTGAGCTTCGAGTTCCGGCGCATCTGGGGCGCGTACCTGGCAGCCGTTGGCTTCAACAACGTCGTGCCCGTGCGGGGTGGGGAGATCATCAAGCTCTTCCTCACGCGCAGCTCGATCCCGGGCTCGAGCTATCCGACGGTCGCCTCGGCGTTCTTCGTCGAGGCGATCTTCGATGTCACGGTGGGCGTGTTCGTGCTCGTCTTCGCCTTCACGCAGGGCGTCTTCCCGAAACCGCCGGACTTCTCGAAGCTGGGCTCGTTCGACATCTCCTACCTCGCCCAGCACTTCGACTTCACGCTGTTCCTCATCACGCTGCTCGCGTTCGCGGGTCTCGTCGCGTTCGCGATCCTCTCGGTCAAGGTGAAGGCGTTCTGGGCGCGGGTGCGCCAGGGCGTGACGATCCTCTCCGACCGCCGCCGCTACCTGCGGGAGGTCGCCTCGTTGCAGCTCGCGGCGTGGTTCACGCGCTTCGCCGCCTTCTGGCTCCTGCTCGATGCCTTCCGCGTCGGCGGCTCGGTGCGCAACGTGCTGCTCGTCTTCGCGGTCGGCCAGGTCGCCGGCGCGATCCCGCTCGTGCCGGGCGGCGCGGGCGTGCAGCAGGCATTGCTTGTAAAGGTCTTCGCTGCCAGCGCGTCCACGAGCGTCGTCGCCGCGTACTCCGTTGGCCAGCAGCTCGCGATCGCCGCGTTCACCTTCCTCGTGGGCCTCGGCGCGGTGGTCTTCATCTTCCGCTTCCGGTCATTCGGCGAAGTGATCGCCGCCGGTCGCGCCTCGCGCGATGCCGAGCGCGCCGCGCAGCGCGCCTATACGGGCTAGCGAGCCGCCGCTACTGCAGGCCTTCGCGGGCCTCGCGCACGAGCGCGACGGCCTCGGGGAAGATCCTGGCGATGACGGCCCGAATCTGCTCGGCCTGTGCCTCCGCGTTGCCCTGCACGTTCAGGCGGTTGACCGCCGCGACGGTCATGTCCACCGCGAGCTTGATCGCGTTGTCGGCCCACGCGAGCCGCTGCTGGCCCTGCATCTGCTCGGCGAACTCCGCGAGGCGACGCTGAAGATCCTCGGGGTCACCGAACAGATCGCCGAGGCCACCGGACTCCATGCGACCATCGTAGCGCCGCGCCCGTAGACTCATCGCTTCATGTCACCGGACCGCGAGACCAGGGAACAGCTCGCGCTCGAGAGCGAGCGCCGGGCGCGTCTCGCAGTGCCCGTCACGTCGGGCGGCGTGCTCTACCTGATCGGCGCGATCATCATCGCGAACCAGCTCCAGGGGCTGCCGACGGTGGGCGTCATCCAGGGTCTCGAACCCGCGCTAAAGGGTCATGCGCACGCCGCCGTCTCCCCGCGCGCCGAAGAGGTGAGGTACCTCTCGCACCACGCATTCGGGCTCATTGCGGGGGGCGTGCTCCAGGCGCTCGGGTACGCGGCGCTCGCGTTCGGGCTGCTCTTCCTGCTCTCGGCGATACGCAACCGTGCGCCGGAGCCCTCACCCGCCGCACGCTGGCTCGTGATCGTCGGCGGCGCCGGCGCGGCGACGATCGCGATCGTCGGCCAGGTGGTGCGCGCGATCCGCACACACGAATTCGTCGTCGGTCACAACTTCACCGACCACGCGGTCGAAAAGGCGGCATACACGGGGGTCGCGAACGTCACGGTCGAGTTCCTCACGTTGCTGCTCCCGCTCCTGCTCGTGATCGGCCTCGTGCTGACCGTCCTGCGCGCGGCGCGTGTCGGGCTGATCCCGCGCTGGCTGCGTACGTTCGGCATCATTGGCGCCGTCCTCATGCTGCCGTTCTTCACGGCGACGCTCTACACGCTGCAGGTGATCCCGGCGGGCTTCATCGTCGCGTTGGGCTTCCTCATGATGGGACGCCTCCCAGGTGGCGACCCGCCGGCGTGGGCGGCTGGCGAAGCGATCCCCTGGCCCTCGGCGGCCTCGCGCGGGGGCGGTGCGCCGGAGCGCGAGAGCGCCGACGGCGTGGGGTCGGGGTCGCGCGGAGGCGACGCCGAGAACGAGCTCGCCGAAAACGGCTCCCAGGGAGCGCTGGCCGGGGGAGGCGCGTCCTCGGGTAAGCGCCGCAAGCGCCGGCGCGGCAGGAGCTGACGATCTGGTGGGTGGCGAGGAGCAGCTCGAAGCGGATCTCGAGCGGCTGTTGGGGGTCGAGCGCTTCCCGCCCCCCGCTTCCTTTCGCGAGCACGCGCTGCTCTCCGACCCGGGCGTCTACGAGCAGGCGGCGCGCGACCCGCAGGCATGGTGGGCCGAGCAGGCGGCGCAGCTGAAGTGGGCGACGCCGTGGGAGACGGTGCTCGACGATTCCAACCCTCCCTTCTACAGGTGGTTCACGGGCGGCAAGCTCAACGTGAGCGAGAACTGCCTCGATCGGCACGTGGAGGCCGGCGCGGGCGAGCGCGTCGCGTTTCACTGGCGCGGCGAGGCGGGCGAGGAGATCGACATCACCTACGCGCAGCTGCTCGCGGACGTGAAGCGCTTCGCGAACGCGCTGAAGGCGCTCGGCGTGCGTCCGGGCGACGTCGTCGGCATCTACCTGCCGATGATCCCCGAGGTGCTCGTCGCGATGCTCGCGTGTGCCCGCATCGGGGCTCCCCACAACGTCGTCTTCGGCGGCTTCTCGGCGGAGGCGGTGCGCGAGCGCATGGAGTTCTCGGACGCGAAGCTCCTCATCACGGTGGACGGCGCCGCACGCCGCGGGCAGGTCGCTGCGGTGAAGGAGCGCGTGGACGAGGTGATGGGGGACCTCGCGGCGCTCGAGACGATCGTGGTCGTGCGAAGCAAGGGCGTCGAGTGCCCGATGAAGGAAGGGCGCGACGTCTTCTACGACGAGGTCGTGAGCGCCGCGGCGCCAGAGTGCCCCGCGGAGCCCTTCGACGCCGAGCATCCGCTCTACATCCTCTACACGTCGGGCTCGACGGCGAAGCCGAAGGGCATCCTGCACACGAGCGGCGGCTACCTGACCGGTGTGAGCACGACGCACCGCTACGTCTTCGACCTCCACGTCGGCGGCGCCGAGCACGACGTCTACTGGTGCGCGGCAGACGTCGGCTGGGTGACGGGCCACTCCTACATCGTCTACGGGCCGCTCGCGAACGGCGCGACCTCGGTGATGTGGGAGGGCGCGCCGGACTACCCGAGCAAGGGGATCTGGTGGGAGATCGTCGAGCGCTACCGCGTGAGCATCTTCTACACCGCGCCGACGGCGATTCGCGCGTGCATCAAGTGGGGCGCGCAGTGGCCCGATAGCCATGACCTGAGCTCGCTGCGGCTGCTCGGGTCGGTCGGCGAGCCGATCAACCCGAAGGCGTGGCTCTGGTACCACAAGGTGATCGGCCGCGAGCAATGCCCGATCGTCGACACGTGGTGGCAGACCGAGACGGGCGCGATCATGATCACGCCGCTGCCCGGCATCACCGAGACGAAACCGGGCTCGGCGACGTTTCCCTTCCCGGGCATCGAGGCGGAGGTCGTCGACGAGTCGGAGGGCAAGCCGATCGCGGAAGGCCAGGGGCTGCTCGTGCTCACACGCCCGTGGCCGTCGATGCTGCGGGCGCTCTACAAGGAAGAGGAGCGCTTCGTCGCGACCTACTTCAGCCGCTTTGGGGCCGAGACCTATCTAGTCGGCGACGCGGCGACGGCGAGACCGCGACGGCTACCTCTGGGTGATCGGCCGCATCGACGACGTCGTGAACGTCTCGGGGCATCGGCTCTCGACGGCGGAGGTCGAGTCGGCGATCGTGGCGCATCCCGACGTCGCGGAGGCGGCGGTGATCGGGGAGCACGACGAGGACACGGGCCAGGCGATCGTCGCGTTCGTGACGCTGCGCGGCGACTACCAGGGCGACGAGCCGGCCGCCGACTCGGTGCGCGAGTCCGTCGCCGAGCGGATCGGCAAGTTCGCTCGCCCGAAGCGCGTCATCTGGGCGGACGATTTGCCGAAGACGCGCTCGGGGAAGATCATGCGACGACTGCTGCGCGACATCGCCGAAGGCCGGGAGCTCGGCGACGTGACGACGCTGCGCGACCCCGAGGTGACCTCGCAGCTGCGCGAGCGCGTCGCGGAGCTGCAGGCGCACGAAGCCTGACTCAACCCCTCCGCGGCTTGCGCGCGTGGCCGTGGCCGTGGTGCTTCTTGCGCGCCTTCTTCGCGGGCTTGATCGTGAGCTTGCTCGAGGTGAGCAGCGCGGGCGCCCCCGAGGCGCCGTTGGCGAGCGTCACGGCGAGCGTGACGGGGAGGTTGTGGAAGCGGGAGAGCAGCGCGCGGCCGGCGGCGTTGAGTCCGACGAATATCGTCGCGGTCTGACCGCCGGGAACCGAGAAGCCGCGTTCGCCCACGGTCACCGTGACGTGCTTGATCGGTACCGGCTTGCGCCGCCTGTGCGTGCGTGAGGTGATCGCGAGCACGCGGCTGCCACGCCGCCGCTCGATGCTCGTGAGCGCGCCGACGCCCGTGCAGCTCTGGCCGACGGGCGCTTCGCAGCTCACGGTGAAGCTGGCCCCGCGCGGCCCGCTGTTGCCGCTCACATGGGGCCGTCCCTGAAGATGGAGCGCGTGCACCGCCGAGGCCGTCTGCGGCACGTACGTCACGACGACCTGTGCCTGCGCGGTGTACCCGAAGACGTTCGTCGCCGTCGCGGTGATCGTGTTCGCGCCGGGGGCGAGCTGCACGTTCGCGCTCCACGCGCCGTTTTCGACGGGGACGCTCGCACCGTTGATCACGAGTGACGCGAGCCCGTTGCGGTCGCTCGCGGTGCCGCTCACGGCGACCTGCGGCTGCGCGGTGCTCGTCCCGCTCGCGGGCCCGTTGATCGTGATTCCGGGAAGGTACGCGGCCTGAGCGGCGGCCGCGTCGTGTTCAACTTCGCTGAGCAGGAAGGCGTTGGAGTAGGTGAAGCCGAGCGCGACGGAGCCTTCTGCGGGCACCGTCCTGCGGTAGTGGAGGTTGACCCAGCTTTCGTCGTTGATCGTCGAGCCCACGATCGTCTCGCCTTCGGGCGCGTTCGAGAACGTGAGCGCGCCCTGAGCGCCGCCCTCGCCACCGTCGGGCACGCTCGCCGAGCCCTTGATGAACAGCGAGCCGGGCGCCGCGGCGGCCGCCGGGAGTTCCTCGCCCGGTTCGGTGTAGGGCTCAAAACGCGCTCCGGTGATCCATGGGAAGTCGAGTTCGCCGTCCTCGTTGACGTGCGCGAACTGGTTCTGCTCGAGCAGGTCGATCGAGTGCGCGGCGCCATCGGTCGAGTAGAAGAACTGCGTGACCGACGCGACGCGCCCGCTCTGTTCCTGCGTGATGCGCACGTACGCGGCGACTCCGGCGGGCACGAAGCTCGAGCACGAGGCGGGCGTTGGAGGGTAGGTCGCGGGTTCGGGCGCGCACTTGACGGCCTCGTCTTCCTCGACGAGCACGAGGTCGCCCGTGCTCGGGTCGACTTCGAACCCGTATTTGAGTGTCGGGAAGCCGGCGTCGCCCGCAGCGGTGGCGAAGACGAACGCGGCGTTGCCGGGGAGGTAGGCGTTGACGCCGTCCACCTGGAGCTCGGAGCGCTTCGGCGGTGCGACTCCCGCTACGCCCGTCGCGCCGTTCTTCCATCCGAGCGTGGCGTTGCAGTCGTCGAGCTTCGGCGCCGTTTCGAAGGTGCCGAACGTCACGGGGTCGTAGGTGTAGGAGTCGAGGATCGCGCAGTTCCCGAGCGAGCGGTAGTCGAACGCTCCGGCAAGCCCCGAGACCGCGAGGTGATACCACGCGAGCGCGCCGTTGCTTTCGCCGCCTTCGATGATGGCGTTCGCGAGGCGGCCGATCGCGAGCGTGGGGCCGCCGTACGGCGACGGGCTTCCGGGCGGGTAGTCCTTCGTGATGCCGTGGGGGACCGCGCGCAGCGTGCACGTCGCTTCGTCGATCGCCCGGAAGGAGCCCGTGAAGGAGAACGCGCCGCCGCTCTGCAGCTCGACCCCCTGCGCGAGCGAGACGCGCTTGCTGCCGGCGTAGCAGTTGATGTCGACCTTTTCGCCCATCTTCCCGTTCGATGTCCCCGCAACGGTTATCGACTCCGCGCCGCTGACTTCGTTGAACATGAGGTAGGTGCCGGCGGGCGAGGTGACCTGCACGCTCGTTTCGGTCACCGCCGCGGCGGCGGGCGAGGCGCCAGCGAGCGCGCAGCCGAACACCACCGCGAGAAGCGCTCCGCTACGCGTTGTAAGTCTCATGTGCGCTCCGGCGACAGGCCCACGGCCGTTCGCTCGACGGAGCATAGCTCCGGCGCCATGCCACGGCCCCAGGGTGGACGAAGGTAGTAGTGGAGGCTAGACCTTGTGGTGCTCGGGCACCCAGGAGCCGTCATCGCGCCGCGCGAAGTCCTGGAAGAGGTCCGGCGCCTCCGCTTGCATGATGCGGGCGACCCGATCGAAGACGAGTCGCAGCTCCTCCTCGGCCCCCTCGTCGGTGCGCATCTCGATCACGTGTCGCAACGTGCGCACGTTGGCGGTCCAGATGATGTCGGTCGAGAGCCCGATCGGCGCGAGGCGCCGCAGCGCGGAGGTGACCTCCTTCTTGACGTGGAACGGCACGCCCTCGGCGTCGATGCCGAGGGCGTGCGCGCCCTCGCGCTGGAGCTCCTCGAGCTGCTCGACGATGCTCAGCACGCGCGCGCGCAGCGGCTCGAGCGCCGGGGGCACGCGAAATCCGATGTCGGTTAGGCGGACGTAGCGCAGGCTCTCCTGGCTGAACGCCGAGCCGGCTCGATGCCTTACGAGCTCATGAGTGAAAACGCGGCTCACGTTGCGCATCGCGAAGCTGTAGTTCGCGTGCTCGAGCACGCTGCCGTGGCCCGAGCGCAGGATGTTCGCGAAGTACTCGCGCGTATCCGTGCGGATGCGGGTGACGTTCGGGTTGAGCCCCGGCTCCCAGCTGCGGTAGCACGCACGACCCGCGAACTCCACGAGGAGCTCGCCGGGGTTCGGCGCCTCGCCGCCACCTTCCTCGGCCCCGCTGCGAAGCTCGAGCCAGGACTCCCCGCCGACGTCACGGAGGTACGCGCCCATGCCCTCGAGGTCGATCGACGGACGCGCTATCAGGAAGACCGAGGGAGTCGTCTCGTGCATGGGGCGCGCGATGCTACCGTCCGGCACGGATGGCGAGCACCACTCCGATCACCGCCCCCGCGGACCCCGAGCTCGAGCAGACGCGATGGGACCTCGGCGCGCTCGTCAACGGCGAAGGCGCGGCGGGCGTGGAACGGCGCCTGCAGGACGCGCTCGCGAAGTCACGCGCGTTCGCCGAGGAGCACCGCGGGAAGGTCGCGGCGCTGGACGGCGAGAGCCTCGAGCGCGCGATGCGCTCGCTCGCGGAGATCCTCGAGCTGGCGGCGAGGGCAGGAGCCTTCGCAGCGCTCGACTTCGCGACCGACACCGCCGACCCCGCGCGCGGCGCGTTGCTCGCGAAGGTGCAGGAGCGCGAGACGGAGATCCAGACGACGCTCACCTTCTTCGAGCTCGAGTGGGCGGCGCTCCCCGAGGAGCACGCGGAGGAGCTGCTCGCGGGCGCGAACCTCGACTTCTGCCGCCATCACCTGCGAAACGTCCGGCGCTATCGCGAGCACCTGCTCACGGAGCCCGAGGAGCTCGTGCTCACGGAGAAGTCGCTCACCGGAGCCTCGGCGTGGAGCCGCCTCTTCGAGGAGCAGACCTCGGGCCTGCAGGTGCAGCTGCCCGGCGAGGAGGTGCCGCTCGACGTCGCGCTGAGCCGGCTCGCCTCGGCCGATCGCGAGGTCCGCCGCAGCTCCGCCGAGGCCGTCACGGCGGCGCTCGCGCCGGGCCTGCGCACTCGCGGCTACATCATGAACACGCTGCTGCTGGACAAGGCGGTGGACGATCGCCTGCGCCGCTACCCCAATTGGCTCGCCGCGCGCAACCTCGCCAACGAGGTGAGCGACGAGTCGGTCGGGGCCCTGATCGAGGCGGTGCGCTCCCGCTACGAGCTGCCGCGGCGCTGGTATCGGCTGAAGGCGCGGCTGCTCGGGATCGAGCGCCTACGCGACTACGACCGCATGGCGTCGATCACCGAGGACGACAAGCAGTTCTCCTTCACGGAGGGTCGCGACCTCGTGCTCGACTGCTACGAGTCCTTCGCCCCCGAGCTCGGCGAGGTCGCGCGCCGCGTGTTCGGCAAGCGCCACGTCGACGCCCCCGTGCAGCCCTCCAAGCGCGGCGGCGCGTTCTGCGCGGCGGCCGTGCCGAGCGTCGACCCCTACGTGCTGCTCAACTACACCTTTCGCCGCCGCGACGTGCTGACGGTCGCCCACGAGCTGGGCCACGCGGTCCACTTCTCGCTCGCCGCGCGCCAGGGGATCTTTCACCAGCACACGCCGCTCACGCTCGCCGAGACGGCGTCGGTGTTCGGCGAGACGATCGTCTTCGGGCGCCTCCTCGAGCAGGACACGGCGCCGGAGTCGCGGCTCGCGCTGCTCGCGGAAAGCCTCGAGGATCAGATCGCGACCGTCTTCCGGCAGGTCGCGATGAACCGCTTCGAGGAGCTCGCGCACACCGCACGCCGCGAGGAGGGGGAGCTCTCCGTCGAGCGCCTCGGCGAGCTCTGGGCCGAGAGCCAGGGGGAGCTGATGGGCGACGCGGTCGAGCTCACCGACGGCTACCGCTCGTGGTGGTCCTACATCCCCCACTTCATCGACACGCCGGGCTACGTCTACGCGTACGCGTACGGCCAGCTGCTCGCGCTCTCGGTCTATGAGCGCTACGAGCAGCGCGGGCGGCAGTTCGTGCCCCAGTATCTCCAGCTGCTCGCGGCGGGCGGCTCGCGCTCGCCCGAGGAGCTCGCGCGGATCGTCGATGTCGACATCGCCGACCCCGGCTTCTGGGACTCGGGGCTCGATCTCATCGAGCGCCAGCTCGGCGAAGCCGAAGCGGCGGCCGAGGCGAGCGGTCGCGTCTAGAAGAGCCCGAGGCCGCGACCGACGTCCTGCACGAGGTCGAACAGCGGTCCGGGGATGATCCCGAAGAAGAGCGTCGCTGCGCCCGCGAGGACCGCGACGAACACGACCTCGGGTTGCGAGCTGCCGATGCGCACGGAGGCCCCTTCGCCCTCCTGGTCGAGCTCCGGGGAGGCGCCGGCGATCGGCGGTAGCGCGCCCCCTGCGATCGCGGGCAGCGGGCCGCCCGCGGGGCTCACACCGGGCGCGGGAGCGCTCCGCGCACGCCCGGGCGCTTCGCGCATCCACATCGCGGCGACCACGGGCAGGTAGTAGCCGAGCGAGATCATCGAGCCGATCACGATCACGACGCCGAGCCACGTGTAGCCGTTCGCGACGGCCGCGTCGATGAGGAAGAACTTCCCGATGAAGCCCACGGTCGCGGGGATCCCCGCGAGCGCGAGCATCGAGAGCGTCATCGGGACCGCGAGCAGCGGTCGCGTGCGTCCGAGGCCCACGAC
This sequence comes from uncultured bacterium, assembly GCA_963738355.1. Lineage (GTDB taxonomy): Bacteria > Actinomycetota > Thermoleophilia > Solirubrobacterales > Solirubrobacteraceae > Palsa-744. The sequence continues at coordinate 101,992 of CAVTWF010000002.1, read as the reverse complement.
CGAGTCCAGCGAGTCGCCAAGGTCCGTTTCGCGCTCGCGCGCGATCACGACCGCGAAGGCCGCCATGTTCATGAACAGGTAGGCGGCGAGGTAGAAGACGGTGGCGCGGACGCCGAGCTGCGTCGAGACGACGACGCCGGCGAGCAGGTAGCCCGCCTGCGCGACGGCCGACCACGCGAGCATGCGCTTGAGCGAGGTCTGCCCGAGCGCGCCGACGTTGCCGACGATGATCGTGATCGTCGCGAGCACCGCGACCGCCGGCGCCCACGTCGACTGCGCGCCGATCAGCGCGACGTCGAAGAGGCGCAGGAAGACGCCGAGTGCGGCGACCTTCGTCGCGACCGCCATGAAGGCGGTGATCGGGGTCGGCGCTCCCTCGTAGACGTCGGGGGTCCACTGGTGAAACGGCGCCACGGACGCCTTGAAGCAGAGGCCGGCGACACACAGCGCGATGCCCCCGAGCAGCATCGTGTCGCTTGAGAGTTCGCGGCTCGAGATCGCCTGCGCGATCGCCGAGAAGTCGGTCGCGCCGGTGATGCCGTAGATGAGCGCGATCCCGTAGAGCAGCGTCGCGGACCCGACCGACCCGATGATCAGGTACTTGAGCCCCGACTCGAGCGACCGCTCGCTCGTGCGCTCGATCGCGCACAGAACGTAGAGCGGGATCGAGAGGAGCTCGAGCCCGAGGAACACGAGCACCGTGTTCTGCGCGCTCGCAAGGATCGCCATGCCGGCGATCGAGCCCAGCATCAGGGCGTAGAGCTCTCCCTGCACCGGCCCGCGGCCCGCGTGCGAGCGCAGCGCGAGCAGCACCGTGCTGGCGCCGCCCGCGATCAGAAGCACGTTCAGGACGAGTGCGAGATCGTCGATCCGAAGCGCTCCGGAGACGATCGACTCCTGCGCGTTCCATTGCCAGATCGTGAGCCCGAGCGCGGTCGCGAGCGCCGCGAGCGTCAGCGCGGGAACGATGAGCACGGCGCCGCGCAGCTTCGGCTCCGACGTCGGAGGCGGCTCGCCCTCGAAGGGATCACCGCCGGCAGCCGCGAGGCTCGCTGCGCGGCTCCCGCCGGGGCCGACGATGAGTCCGGCGACGAGCACCACGACCGCTCCCGCGAGCAACGCGATGAGCGGGGAGAGCCCCGCGAAGTTGATGTGCGGGCCCTTCAACGTCGCGGCGAGCAGGAGCCCGTGGGTGGCCGAGAGCGCCGCGCTCACCGTTCGGCTCCTTCGGTTTCGGCCGGGGCTTCACCGCTCCCGCGCGCTTCGCCCGAGCCTTCACCCGCTCCTTCGCCTGCGGCTTCGGTTGGTGCCCGCGCCGCCGCGGCTTCCGTGCGGTGCGAGGGTTCTCGCAGCGCCGTGCGCGCGGAGGCTAGTGACGTGTTCACCGCGCCTTCGGAGCGGTGAAGCGCGATCTGCGGGTAGAAGGCGAGGAAGAGGATCGCGGCGATCAGCGGCGCGAGCACCGCTCCCTCGCCGAGCGCGAGCTCGCGCGATTGCACCTTCGGACCGACGCGGTTGTGCATCGTGCGGATGTACAGGCGCAGCGCGTAGACGGAGGCCATCACGACGCCCGAGAAGGCGATGACCGAGATCACGAGCTTCGCCTTGAAGACGCCGAGGAGGATGAGGAACTCGCCCGCGAAGTTCGCGGACCCCGGCATCGCGAGCGTCGCCAGCGCGACGATCAGGAACAGCGACGCGAGCACGGGGGCGCGGAAGGCGATCCCACCCATCTCGCGGATGTCTTCCGAGCCGCCCGAGCGCTTCGCGAGCAGGGCGATGATGAAGAACACCGGGGCCACGACGAGACCGTGGTTGAGCATCCCGAGCAGCGCCCCCTGGGCGCCCTGCGGCTGAAGCGAGAAGATCCCCAGCGTGATGAAGCCGAGCTGCGCAACCGAGGAGAAGCCCGCGATCAGGCGCGCGTCGGTCTGCGTGAACGCGACCGCGGACCCGTAGATGATCGAGGCGAGCGCGATCAGCAGCATGAGCGTCTGGAAGTGCACCGACGCCTGCGGGTAGAGCGGCAGGACGATTGCGAGAAAGCCGTAGGCGCCGACCTTCGAGAGCACGCCCGAGAAGACCATCACGACCTCCGTCGGCATTGCGCGGTAGCCGTCGGGCATCCATCCGTGCAGCGGGAACGCCGGCATCTTCACGAGGAAGGCCGCGGCGAAGAAGAGGAAGATCCACTCCTGCGAGCCCCGCGCGAGCGGAAGGTGCTGGAGGCTCGAGAGCGCGAACGTCAGCGGCGTCCCGTGTTCCTGCGAGGCGAGCACGCCCGTCGCGATCGCCGCGGCGAGCATCAGCAGCGAGCCCACGAGCGTGTAGATGACGAGCTTCAGCGTCGCGCGCACGCGCTCGCGCCCGCCGAAGATGCCGATGATGAAGTAGAAGGGGATCAGCATCAGGTCGAAGAACGCGACGAACAGCGCGAGGTCCTGAGCGAGGAAGGCGCCCAGCACGGCGGACTCCGAGAGCAGCAGCAGGAAGTAGTAGAGGCGCGGGCGCGCGGACGGTTCGCCGCGCATGCGCAGGTTGCTCGCGAGCACCGCGGCGGCGAAGAGCAAGGCGGTCATGCCCACGAGGAAGGCGTTGAGGCCGGTGACACCGAGCTTGTAGTGGATGCCGAGCGCGCCGATCCACACGACGTCCGTGACGTCGCTGAGTCCCGCGCCCGGCTTGTAGCCCACGATCACCCAGATCGCGAGCCCGAGCGTCGCCGCGGCGCCGGCGAGCGCGACGGCGCCCACGAGCTCGTGGGCGCGCCCCGCGAACCTGCCGCGGCTCGGGACGAGCGCCCCGAGCAGCGTGCTCGCTGCCGGCAGCCATATGAGCACGGAGAGCGGTGGCATCACGCGCGCACGAGGAAGTAGAGGCCGACCGCGCCCACGCCCACCGCAAGCAGTCCCGCGTAGTAGCGCAGGAGGCCGTTTTGCAGCGCGCGGATCGCCGTCGATGATGCGTTCACGACCGCCTCCGTGCCGCCGACGATCGCCCCTTCGATGACCACGCGCTCGAAGGTCCCGGACGCGAAGCGCCCGAAGGCCGCCGCGGGCCGCACGATGAGCACTTCGATCAGCTCGTCGAAGTACCACTTGTTGGCGAGCAGCGTGTAGAGCAGCGGCAGCCGCTGGCGGAGCACGGCGGCGGTGCCCGGACGGCGCACCCACACGTAGTAGGCGAGGCCGATGCCGATCAGGCCGAGCGCGGTCCCGAGCGTCAGCCCGACCACGAGCAGCGGGATGCGTTCGTGGACCGTCTGCGTCGCCGCGCCCACGAACGTCGGCGCGAGGAACTTGTCGATCACGAAGTCCGTGCGCGGGATCTGGATCAGTCCCGCGCCGACCGCTCCCACCGCGAGCAGCCCCATCGCGATCTTCATCGACCAGGAGCGCTCGGCGATCGCGTGGTGCGGTCCGGGGAAGCCGACGTCGGTGTCCTCCTCTTCTCCGTTCGCCGGGTTGCGCGGGACAGCGGCGTGATGCGGATGGCCTTCTTCGAGCTCGCGCGCCTCGCGAACGGGCTCGCCGTGGAAGGCGCGGAAGATCATCCGGAACGTGTAGACGGCGGTCAGGAACGCGCCGATGTAGCCCGCGACGTAGAGCGCCCAGTGCCAGCCGCCGCGTTCGCCCGCCACGAGCAGGATCTCGTCCTTCGAGAAGAAGCCGGAGAACGGCGGGATCCCCGAGAGCGCGAGGCCGCCGATCAGGAAGCTCGCGTAGGTGAACGGCATCGCCTTGCGGAAGCCGCCCATGCGATCGAGCGATTGCTCGCCCGCCATCGCTCCGATCACCGAGCCCGCGGCCATGAACAGCAGCGCCTTGAAGAAGGCGTGCGTCATCAGGTGGAAGAGGCCCGCCGCGTAGGCGCCGACGGAGACGCCCATGATCATGTAGCCGATCTGCGACATCGTCGAGTACGCGATCACGCGTTTGATGTCCTTCATCACGAGGCCCACCGTCCCCGCGATCAGCAGCGTGCACGCGCCGACGACCGCGCCCACGTCCTGCGCCGCCGGCGCAAGTTCGAAGAACACGTGCATGCGCGCGATCAGGTAGACGCCCGCCGTCACCATCGTCGCCGCGTGGATCAGGGCGGAGACGGGCGTGGGGCCCTCCATCGCGTCCGGGAGCCACGTGTGCAGCGGGATCTGCGCCGACTTCGCGAACGCGCCGACGAGCAGCAGGATGCACCCCGCGGTGATGTCAGCGCCGCCGCGCGTGAAGACGTGCGGCGCCGCCCGGAATGCCCCGAGGTATTCGAGCGTGCCCGTGTGCTTGAAGATGAAGAACGTGCCCAGCACCAGGCCGACGTCGCCGACGACGTTGATGACGAACGCCTTGATGCCCGCGCTCGTCGCGGTCGTGCGGCGGTACCAGAACGAGATCAGCATGTAGGACGCAGCGCCCACGAACGCCCAGCCGATGATCAGCAGGACGAAGTTGCCCGCGAGCACGAGCAGGAGCATCGAGAAGACGAAGAAGTTGAGGTACGCGAAGTAGCGCGTGAAGCCGCGGTCTTCGTCCATGTACGCGACCGAGTACAGATGGATCAGCGTCGAGACCCCCGAGACGACGAGGATCATGAACACCGAGAGCGGGTCCACGAGGATCGAGACGCGCGCGTTCACGCCCTCGGTCACGAAGTAGTCCCACAGCGTGGAGGTCAGCTCGCGATGCGCGGGGACGTGCGACTGCAGCGAGATCAGCGCGCCCAGCGCGGCGAGGAACGACAGCAACACCGCGCCCGTCGCGATCCACCCCGCCGCACGGCGCGGCATGCGCGCGAAGAACGGCCAGTCGAAGGTGACGACCAGCATTCCCGCGAGCGGGCATGCGAGCGTCAGCCACCCGAACGTCGTCGCGCTCAACGGCGCGCCCCCGGCGAACTCGCGGCGCTCAACCCTGGAGCTCCCTGAGCTCGTCGACGTCGACGGGGATGCGGCGGCGATAGAGCGCGACGATCATCCCGAGGCCGATCGCGACCTCGCACGCGGCGACGGTCATCACGATCAGCGCGAGCACCTGCCCGTCGCCGTTGCCCCACATGCGCGCGAACGCGACGAGCGCGAGGTTCCCGCCGTTGAGCATCAGCTCGAGGCAGAGGAGCACGACGAGCGGGTTGCGGCGCGCGATCACGCCCGCGACGCCGAGCGAGAAGACGATCGCGGAGACCGGGAGGTACCAGGAGATGTTCACGCGGAGCCTCCCGGCCGCGCTTCCGCGGGCTCGCGATCGTAGCCCGGGCGCCCGCTCGCGACACGGCCCGCGAGCACGACCGCGCCCACCGCGGCGACGAGCAGCAGGAAGGAGGCGATCTCGAACGCGAGCAGGAAGCGCGTGAGCAGCAGGTTGCCGATGTACGCGGGCGTGCCGAACGTCCTCGGCCCGGGCGCGTACGGCGCGCCCTGCGTGTCGATCGCCTTCAGGCCCGTGCCGAGGAGCGCGATCAGCAGCTCCGTGAGCAGCGCGACGCCCACGACCATCGCGCCCAGGCGCAAGCCCTGTCCGACCGGCCCCGACCCGCGCAGTCGCTCGCTCAGCGTCGCCTCCTCGCCGCCGACGTACGCAACGACGAAGACGTAGAGCACCATCACCGCGCCCGCGTAGATGACGACCTGCACGGCGGCCACGAGTTCCGCGCGCAGGAGCAGGAACAGGACGGCGAGCGAGAGCAGGTGCCCGACGAGCGAGAGCACGCTGAAGAAGGGGTCCCGAATCAGCACGACGCCGGTCGCGCCCGCGATCGCGCCGATGGCGGCGATGAAGAAGAGGACCGCGCTCAACTACTCGCCCTCCCTACGCAGCGGCGCGCGCTCGAGCGGTTCCGCGAGCAGCATCTCCTTCGTGAAGATGAGGTCCGAGCGGTCGTAGTCCGAGAGCTCGTAGTCGTGGCCCATCGTGATCGCGTCGAAGGGGCACGCGATCTCGCAGTAGCCGCAGAAGATGCAGCGCGACATGTTGATCTCGTAGACCGCCGCGTAGCGCTCGCCCGCGGACACGCGGTTCTCGGGCGTGTTCTCGGCCGCGACGACGCGGATGCAGTCGGCGGGGCACGCCGCGGCGCACAGCGAGCAGCCCACGCACTTCTCGAGGCCCGTGTCCTCGAAGCGGTGCAGCTTGTGGCGACCGCGGAAGCGCGGATACACGGCGACCTTCTCCTCCGGGTACTGGATCGTGACCGGGCCCTCGATGATCCGCGCGAACGTCGTCTTCATCCCGCGCATCGTCTCGACGAACGCGCGCCATGCGCTGCGCGTCGCGCTCGGCCGCGGAGCGCGCTGGACGGCGATGACGTCCTCGGCGGGCTCCCAGGTCTCGACGTGCAGGCTCGCGTCGCCCTCGGCGGATATGCCGGCCTGCCCAGAGGAGGCCATCAGTTCACCGCCACCACGACGATCGCCGTCGCGAGGGCGTTGAGCGTCGCGAGCGGGAGCAGCACCTTCCAGCCGAGGCTCATGATCTGGTCGTAGCGAAGGCGGGGCAGCGTCGCGCGGATCCAGATGAAGAGGAACGTGACGATCGCCATCTTCGCGAGCACCACGAGGGGATCGACCCACCCCGGCGGGTGGATGCCGAACGGCAGCAGCCAGCCGCCGAGGAAGACCGTCGCCGTGATGCCCGAGACCACCAGCACGTTCAGGTACTCGGCGAAGTAGTAGGAGGCGAAGCGCCCACCGCCGAACTCCGTGTTGTAGCCCGCGACGAGCTCCGCGTCGGCCTCCGTCACGTCGAAGGGCGTGCGGTTCGTCTCCGCGAAGCTCGCGACGAGGAACACGATGAAGCCCGCGAACTGCGGGATGAAGTACCACATGCCGCCCTGCGCGTGGACGATCCCCGTGAGCGAGAGCGTCTGCGCGGTGAAGATCACGCCCACGAGCGCCAGCGCCTGCGAGACCTCGTAGGAGATCAGCTGCGCCGCGCCGCGCATCGCGCCGAGGAACGAGTACTTCGAGCCCGAGGACCAGCCGCCGAGCATGATCCCGTAGAACGCGATCGCGCTGAAGGAGAAGAGATACAGCGGCCCGATCGAGACGTCGACGCCGTAGAGGCCCACGGGCGTCCCGAAGATGTTCTGGACGTCACCGAACGGGATCAACGCGAACGCCGCGACGGCGGTGAGGATCGAGATGACGGGCGCGAGCGCGAAGAGGAAGCCGATCGACGTGCGGGGCCGGAACTGCTCCTTCGTGAGCAGCTTGACGATGTCCGCGAGCGGCTGCATGAGCCCGTAGGGACCGACGCGGTTGGGCCCGTAGCGGTTCTGGAAGCGCCCGAGGAGCTTGCGCTCGGCGACCAGCACGAGCGGCACGAGGCTGAGCGCGACGATGAAGATGATGAGCGCCTTGAGGATCTGGATCCACCATTCTTCGTAGTAGCCGACGACCGCGAGCATCAGGCGTCGCGCTCCGGTCGGATCTCCACGAGCGGGCCCTCGAGCTCGCTCGCGCTGTCGGCGCCGAGGGCGTCCTGGAGGAACACGGTGCCAGTGGGCGCGCCGGCGCGCAGCGCAACGGTGGCGCGGACGGCGTTCTCGTCCGCCCCCACGACGACGCGCTCGCCGTCGCAGACGCCGAGCCGCTCGGCATCGGCGGGCGAGAGCTCGGCGAGCTGGCGCGGATGCACGAACCTGAGCGCGGGCGATGCTTCGACCTCGGGCGCGACCCAGATCGAGCGGAAGTGGCCGAGGCGCAGCGCGCCGTTGGGCGCGGGCAGCGCAGGGAGCGCTTCGGCGCGTTCGTCCTCTTGCGGGGGCTCGGGGAAGGCTGCGGCGGCGTCGCGATCCTGCCAGCGCACGCCTCGACCGCCGATCTCGTCGAGCGTGAGGCCGGCGTAGATCGGGACCGATGCGAAGAGCTGCTCGGAAGCCGCCGTCGTCGCGAGCCCGCGCACGATCGGGGCGACGTCGATCACGGCGCGTCCGGCGTGCGCGACCTGGCGGACGCCGAGGTCGAGGTCGAGCCGGCTCGCGAGCTCGGCGATCACCCACCAGCCGGGGCGCGTCGAGCCCTGCCGCGCGATCGCGGGGCGCAGGCGCTGCAGGCGCCCGTCGGGATGCACGACGGTGCCTTCCTTCTCCGCGTAGGACTCGGCGGGGAAGACGATGTCGGCGTGCTCGCGGATGCCCTCCGTGAGGAACTCCGCGTGCGCGATCACGGCGCGAGCGTGCGCCATCCCGCGCTCGAAGCTGCGCCGCGGCAGCTCCGAGCGCAGCGGGTCGCCGCCGAGCAGATAGAGCGTCTCGAGCTGCCCGTCGGTGAGCAGGTTGCCGATCTCCTGCGCGGAGGCGGCTCGGGAGGCATCGCCCGCCACGTATCCGGGCAGGTAGCCCGGGGCGACGCCGGCCTCGAGGAGCCCCCGAGCGTTGCTGATCGCACCCGCGGGAACGCCGAGCAGCCCGCGCGCGCTCGCGGCACCTGCGGGTCGCTCTTGCAGCGAAAGCGAGCGTGCGATGCGAAGCAGCGCGCCGGCGGCGGGACCCAGGCTCGAGAGGACACGCTCGCCATAGAGCACTACGACGTCACCCGCGCCGTCGCCGAGCAGCTTCGCGAGTGCATCGAGGGCCTCCTGCTCCACGCCGGAGCTCTTCAGCGCCGCGCTCTCCTGCTTGCCTTCGAGCGCGCCCGCAAGCGCGTGCAGGAAGGCCGCCCCCGCGCCTGGCGCGTAGCGGATCGAGCTCGTCGCGAGCGGGTCGAGTGCGGAGGGCCGCGAGGTCGCGACCGCGAGCTTCACGTGCCGGCGCGTCACGCCCTTGCGGATGCGCAGGTCGAGGATCGGCATGTCGTCGACCGGCTCCGTGCCGATCACGAGCACGGCGCTTGCGTACTCGAGGTCGCTCACGCGCGCCTGGAGCTCAGGGCGCGCGAGGCGGTGGCGCTTGGCGGGATCGGTGCCCGCGAGCGTGTCGATCTGCTCGCTCGCTAGGCCCTCGCGCAGCAGGCGTGCGAGGAGGAAGCCTTCCTCGTTGCTGCTCTGTGACCCCGCGAGCGCAGCCACCTTGCCGTGCGAGCGCTTCAGCGCAGAGGCCGCGTGCTCGAGCGCGCGCTCCCACGGGACTGGCCGCAGCGTGCCGCCGTCGCGGATCATCGGCTCCGTGACGCGCTCCTCCACGTGAATCGACTGGTAGGCGAAGCGGCCCTTGTCGCACAGCCAGCCGTCGTCGACCTCCGCGTGGTCGCGGGCGAGCACGCGCATGACGCGCTCGTCGCGCACCGTGAAGCGGATGTTGCACTGCGCAGGGCAGAGCGTGCAGATCGACCCCGCGCCCTCGATGTCCCACGGGCGCGCGCGGAAGCGGTAGGGGATCGACGTGAGCGCGCCCACCGGGCAGAGCTCGACGATGTTGCCCGAGAAGGGCGCGACGTAGGGATGCCCGTCGAAGGTGTCGATGTAGGAGTGCGCTCCGCGCTCGACGAGCACGAGCTGATTGTCCTGAGCGACCTCCTGCGAGAAGCGCGCGCAGCGGTAGCAGAGGATGCAGCGCTCGCGGTCGATCGCGACGAGCGGCGAGAGCTCGAGCGGCTTGCGGAAATGGCGCTTGGGCTCGATTGCGCGCGAGCGGCCCGGGCCCCACCCGAACGAGATGTCCTGCAGCGGGCACTCGCCGCCCTTGTCGCACACGGGGCAGTCGAGCGGGTGGTTGACGAGCAGGTACTCGACGACCGCTTCCTGCGCCGTGTGCACCGCGTCGGTCTGCGTGTTGACGACCATCCCGTCCTTCACGGGCGTCGAGCAGCCGGTTTGCAGCTTCGGGATGCCTTCGATCTCGACGAGGCACATGCGGCACGCGCCGACCGGGTTGCCGAGCTTCGGCTCGTAGCAGAAGACGGGGATCTCGACGTCGCCGTGCTTTGCGGCGTCCACGAGCATCGTGTTCTCGGGCGCCTGCACCTCGAGGCCGTCGATCGTGAACGTGATGAGCTTGGTCTGCGGGCGCGCCATCACGCGATCCCCTGCGCGGCTAGCTCCTCTTCGCCGGGCACGCTGCCTCCGAGCGCTGCGAGCTCGCGCTCGGCCCTCGCGCGCTCGCGCTCGATGTGCTCCTCGAGCTCGGGCCGGAAGCGCTTGATCATCGACCCGATCGGCATCGCCATCGAGTCGCCGAGCACACAGAGGCAATTGCCGATGATGTTCTCCTGGACGCTGGCCATGATCTCGAGGTCCATCGGCGTGCTCTGGCCGGTCGCCATCCGCTCCAGCATCTTCACCGTCCAGTTCGTGCCCTCGCGGCACGGTGTGCACTTGCCGCACGACTCGTGCGCGTAGAACTTCGCGACCTTGATCGCGACCTCGAGGATCGGCGTCGAGTCGTCGATGATGATGATCGCGCCGGACCCCAGCATCGAGCCCGCCTTCGCGAGCGTTTCGAAGTCATAGGAGAGGTCGAGCTCCTCCGCCGTGAGCACGGGCGCCGAGGAGCCGCCCGGGAACCAGCACTTCACCGAGCGTCCCTCCGGCGGGCCGCCGGCGAGGCCGTAGATGATCTCGCGCGAGGGGGTGCCGAGCTCGACCTCGTAGTTGCCGGGTCGCTGCACGTGGCCGGAGACGGAGACGAGCTTCGTCCCCGTTGAGGTCTCCGTGCCGAGCTTCGCGTACTCGGCGCCACCCAGGCGGATGATCGTCGGCACCGTCGAGAGCGTCTCGACGTTGTTGATCAGCGTCGGGCTCTCGTAGAGGCCCTGGATCGCCGGGAAGGGGGGCTTCAGCCGCGGGTTGCCGCGCTTGCCCTCGAGCGAGTCGAGCAGCGCCGTCTCCTCGCCGCAGATATACGCGCCCGCGCCGCGGTGGATCACGATCGGCAGCTCGCCGAGCACCCCCGCCTCGCGCGCTTCCGCGAGCGCCGCTTCGAGGATGTCGGCCTGCAGCGCGTACTCGCCGCGGACGTAGATGAACGCGCGCTCGATCTCGCCCGCGTGGCATGCGATCACCAGCCCCTCGAGCAGCATGTGCGGGGCCTTCTGCAGCAGTTCGCGATCCTTGAAGGTCCCGGGCTCGGACTCGTCCGCGTTGCAGACGAGGTACTTCGGCTGCGCGCCGCCCTTGGGGAGGAAGGAGATCTTCCTGCCCGTCTGAAATCCTGCGCCGCCACGGCCGCGCAGCCCCGACGCTTCGAGCTCGGCGAGCACCGCTTCTGGCGTCATCGAGAGCGCCTTCTCGAGCGCCTCGTAGCCGCCTCGCGCGCGGTAGACATCGAGCGTGTTCAGCCCCGGCTCGTCGATGCCCGCGAGCAGCAGCTTCACGGGCCCTGACTTCTTGGCCTTGCCCTTTCGCTTGCGCGGCGCCTCCGCGGCGGCGGGGTCCGCGCCCGGTCGGTTCGCGAGCTGCTTGTCGGGAAGCACGGGGCGCTTCTCGCGCAGGGCGACGAGGATCTCCTCCACGTCGGGCACCTCCAGTGGCCCCACGTAGGCGCCGTCTACCGACGCCATCGGCGCAAGCTCGCACCCGCCGAGGCACTCGAAGGAGCGCACATCGAGTGCGGGGTCGCCATGGGCCGCCTCGAGCATCGCGGTGAAGATCGCATCCGCGCCGTGCAGCGAGCAGGAGATGTTCGTGCACACGTAGACCTCGTGGTGCTCGACCGGCAGCGGCGCCTCGGTGCTCAGCATGTCGTAGAAGGTCGCGACCGACTCCAGGTAGGCGGGCGTGACCCGCATCACGCACGCGGCCTGCTCGATCGCCTCCGGCGAGCACCAGCCGTGCACACGCTGCGCGGCGGCGAGTGCGGGGATCGCCGCCGAGTGGCGGTCGGGGTACTTCTCCATGTGCGCTTCGATCTCGCGCCGGAGGCCCTCCGGCACCGGCGTCTGTGCCGGGTCCGGGATGCCCGCGGGGTGCTTATCGAGATCAGCCGCCTCGTCCCACCCGGGCACGCGCGAGCCGTGGCCGAAGCGCGGGATCGCGGGAGCGCCGTTGGTCGACATCAGCGGTCGATTCCGCCGAGGATCGGGTCGAGCATCGCGACGGTCGCGATGAGGTCCGCGATGTAGTCGCCCTCGACCATCGGCGAGAGCGCCTGAAGGTTCACGAACGAGGGGTCGCGCATGTGCACGCGCGCGGGCTTGGAGGAGCCGTCCGAGCGCACGAAGCAGCCGAGCTCGCCGCGAGGGGATTCGAGCGGGTAGTAGACCTCGCCGGGCGGCACGCGGAAGCCCTCCGTGACGAGCTTGAAGTGGTGGATGAGCGCCTCCATCGACGTCGCGAGCTCGTGGCGCGGAGGCAGCGCGACCTTGCGGTCGTCGGTGATGTAGGGCCCTTCGGGGAGGCCGTCGAGCGCTTGCTCGATGATCTTCACCGACTCGTAGATCTCGGCGAGGCGCACCGCGAAGCGGTCGTAGTTGTCGCCGATCGTGCCCACGGGGATCTTGAACTCGAACTCGTCGTAGGAGGAGTAGGGGGTGGCCTTGCGTAGGTCCCAGGGGTTCCCGGAGGCGCGCAGCAGCGGGCCCGTGACGCCGAGCGCGAGCAGCTCGTCGGTGCTCAGCGTGCAGGTCTCGTGCAGGCGCTTGAGGACGATCTCGTTCGCGCGCAGGATCGCGGCGTACTGGTCTGCGCGTTCGGGCATCACCTTGAGGAACTCGCGCAGCTTGGGCTCGAACCCCCGAGGGATGTCCTCGATCACGCCGCCGACCTGGAAGTAGCGGGTGTGCATGCGCTGGCCGGAGGACTGCTCGAAGAGGTCGAGGATCAGCTCGCGGTCGCGTATGCAATACAGGAAGGGCGAGCTGGCCCCGAGGTCGAGCGCGCTCGTGCCCAGCCACACCAGATGCGACGCGATGCGGTTGAGCTCGAGATGGATCACGCGAAGGTACTGGGCGCGCTTGGGGACCTCGACTTCGAGCAGCGTCTCGACGGCGCCGCAGAAGGCCATCGCGTTGAAGTAGTAGGAGAGGTAGTCCATGCGCTCGACGACCGGGATCACCTTCCAGTAGGACTTGTCCTCGGCGGTCTTCTCGATACCCGTGTGCACGTAGCCGATGATCGGCCTGATCGAGCGCACCACCTCTCCCTGGAGCTCGACGACCAGACGCAGCACTCCATGCGTCGCCGGATGGTGTGGCCCCAGGTTCAGCGTCAGCAGCTCCTCGCTCGTGCGCCCGCCGCCCCAGTCCCCCGCGAGGCGCTCCTCGACCTGCTGCTCCACGGGGGTCAGCGTGATGTCCTGCTCACGCTTGCGATAGCCCGAGAGCGTGCTCACTCAGGCGTTCCCAGCGTGGGGGTGTCGTTGTACGTGAAGAGCACAGGCTCTCCGCCCACGGGGAAGTCACGTCGCTGCGGGTAGCCCTCGTAGTCCTCCGGCATGAGGATCCTGCGCAAGTCGGGGTGACCGTGAAACACGACCCCGAACATGTCGTAGATCTCGCGCTCCTGATGGTTCGCGGTCGGCCAGGCGGGCGTGACCGACGGCACGTCGGGCGCGCTCGTCTCGACGCGCAGCTTCACCGAGATGCGATCGCGGCGCGCCATATCCAGCAGCTCGTAGATCACGCCGAGGCGTGGCTCCTCGGGGTAGTAGTCGACGCCGTGGATGCTCGCGAGGAACGCGTAGCCGCGCGCGCGCAGGTGCTCGAGGACCGCGCCGATCCGGCCCGCATCGACCGTCAGCGTCGCGCGCTCGCGGAAGTGCAGCGTGCCGAGCACCGTGTCGGAGCCGACGCCCTCGGACGCCTCGAGCTCCTGGGCTATCAGCTCCAGTCCGGTCGCGTCTGGCACGCCGTCAGTTCCCCTTGCGGAACACGCCCACCGACGCCTCTTGCGCGGCGGCGGGCAGGACCTCCTCGGTGCCGCGCGCGCCGTAGCGCTCACGCCCGCCGGACTGCGGGTTCTCCTGCACGAGGTCACGCAGCTTGAGAATCCCGTGCATGAGCGCCTCGGGCCGCGGCGGGCAGCCGGGAACGTGCACGTCGATTGGCATGAACTTGTCGGCGGGCACGAGCGCGTAGTTGTTGAAGACGCCCATCGAGGAGCAGCACGCACCCATCGAGATCGCCCACTTCGGCTCGAGCATCTGGTCATAGAGCCGGCGCACGATCGGCGCCATCTTGATCGACACGCGGCCGGAGAGGATGATCAGGTCGGCCTGGCGGGGAGACGCGCGCACCGCCTCGTAGCCGAAGCGCGCGAAATCCATGCGCGAGCCCGCGGTGTGGAAGAACTCGATCGCGCAGCACGCAAGCCCGAAGCCGAGCGGGAAGAACGAGTTCGAACGTGCCCAGGCGACGGCGCGGTCGAGCGTGGTCGTGAGCACCCGCTCTTCGACGTGGCGTTCGAGCTCCTCGCCCTCGAGGTCAGGATGCGCCCCTGGCGTGGGCCCGCCGACGCTGGGGCCGCGCAGCATCTGGCGCGCGCTGCGTCGGGTCACCTCCATTGCAGCGCTCCCCGGCGCCAGACGTAGGCGAAGGCGACGAACAGGAGGAGGATGAAGACGACGACCTCGATCAGCGCATAGCTCCCGAAGGCGCGCAGCTCGACCGCGATCGGGTAGAGGAAGATGACCTCGATGTCGAACAGGAGGAAGAGCATCGCGATCAGGTAGAAGCTGATCCCGAAGCGCATTCCCCGTTTGATCTCCGAGGGCAGGCCGCACTCGTAGGGGTCCTGCTTGTGCTTGATCTGCTGGCGCGGACCGACGAACGAGTTAAGGACGACGAATACGCCGCCTACCGCGCCGCCGAGGACGAGGAAGACGATCGCGGGAAAGTAGCTGCGTAGCACTCAGGCCCACCAGACCAGCTGTACCCGACTTCCGGCGCGACGCACGGACGCGGTTATATCACGCTTGTGGCAGGGTGTTACATAGTGGCAATTGGTGCGAAATGAGCGACTTCGACCAGGATCTCGACGCTGCCGACGAGGGCTCGCGGAGGCGCTTGTGAACACGGCGGTCGTGTGGGGCGCGGTCGCGGTCGCGGTCGTGAACGCCGCCGCCGCGCTCGTCGGCGCGTGGTATTGGCATCGCGGCGGGCAGAGCCGCGTGTTCTGGGCGCTGCTGCGCACCGGCCAGCTCGCGGCGCTCGCGTTCGTGATCGCCGTCGGCGTGCTCGCGGCAGCGGGCAAGTACTCGAGCGAACACCTCTTCTATCTGTACGCGCTCCTGCCCGTCGCCGTCGCCTTCATCGCGGAGCAATTCCGCGCCGTCTCCGCACAGGCGGTCCTCGACCAGCGGGGCCTCGCGGGGGCGCGGGCGGCGGGGGAGCTGCCGGAGGCCGAGCAGCGCGAGCTCGTCGCGACGGTCCTGCGGCGCGAGATGGGCGTGATGACGCTCTCGGCGCTCGTCGTCGTGTTCCTCGCGCTGCGCGCGGCGTCGACGGCGCACGGATTCTGAGCAGCGTCGTGCCTATATATTGCGCCGGTGCTCAATCGCCCACGCACACCCGCACGGGCGCGCGCCGGGCGCGGTGCGCTCGCCCTCGCTTCCTTGGCGGGTGCGGCGAGCCTCGCGGCATGCGGGACTCAGGGCGTCTCCGTCCCGCGCTCGAGCCAGTACTACCGCGGCGCGGTGCTCTTCCGCGAACACTGCTCGGGCTGCCACACGCTGTCCGTTGTCGGCGCGATGGGCTCGGCGACGAACGTCAAGGACCGGCTCCGCAACCAGGGGCCTAACTTCAACGTCCGTCACGAGAGCGTTGAAAACGTCCTCTACGCGATTCGCAACGGTGGCTTCTCGGGCGTGATCATGCCCCAGAACGTCGTCGTGGGCGAAGAAGCGCAGGAGGTCGCGAAGTTCCTCGCCGCTTACGCGGGCACGAAGTCGCCAAAGATTCCGAGCGTCGAAATCCCGGCCGAAGAACCGTCCTCGAGCACCGGGGCGACGGGCTCTTCCGCGGCGAGCACCGGCAGCTCGGCGAAGGCGGGCGGGACCGCCGCGCCGGCCAACGCTCACGCCCACAAGTAGCGTTGCGCGTCAGCCCGCCGATCGCGATAGTGAGCGGCGCGGAGTCGCAGTCGCACACGCATGCTTGACATCAAGCTCATACGGGAGCGTCCCGAGGAGGTGAAGTCCGCGCTCGCGCGGCGCGAGCCCTCGTTGGCCGCGCTGGTGGACGACGCGCTCGCGAAGGATGCGCAGTGGCGGGCGTCGACGACGTCGGCGGAGAGCCTGCGCGCCACGCAACGCCAGAAATCCGAGGCGCTCGCGGCGGCGAAGAAGAAGGGCGAGGACGTGAGCGCTGAGCTCGCGTCGCTGCAGGAGGTCTCCGCGGAGGTCAAGGCGCTGGGCGAGCAGGCTGCGAAGGCGCGCGAGGAGCTCGACAGCATCCTCTTGCGGCTGCCGAACCTGCCCGATCCGAGCGCGGCGGAGGGCCCCGAGGACGAGGTCGTGCGCGTCGTCGGCGAGCCCCCCGCGTTCGCGTTCGAGCCGCGCGACCATCTCGCGCTGGCGGGCGAGCGGATCGACATGGAGCACGCGGCGAAGCTCTCGGGCGCGCGCTTTGCCTACCTCCGAGGCGAGCTCGTGCTCGTTGAGCTCGCGCTCGTGCGCTGGGTGCTCGAGAAGCTTCGGGGCCACGGCTTCGAGCCGGTGATCCCCCCGGTGCTCGTGCGCGAACGGGCGCTCCTCGGTACGGGCTTCCTGCCGGACACCGAGCAGCAGATCTACGGCCCCCTCGAGGACGGCCTCTACCTGGCGGGCACCTCGGAGGTCGCGCTCGCCTCCCTGCACGACGAGGAGATACTCGACTCCGAGCAGCTGCCGCTTCGCTACGCGGGCTTCTCGACGTGCTTTCGGCGCGAGGCGGGCGCCGCGGGTCGGGACACGCGGGGCATCTTCCGCGTGCACCAGTTCGACAAGATCGAGATGTTCAGCTTCACGGCGCCGGAGCGCTCCGCCGAGGAGCACGAGCGGATCCTCGCGATCGAGGAGGAGATCCTGAGTGAGCTCGGGCTGCCCTACCGGGTCGTGAACATCGCGGTCAACGACCTCGGCAACTCCGCCGCGAAGAAGTACGACTGCGAGGCGTGGATCCCGAGCCAGGGTCGCTACCGCGAGCTCACCTCGTGCTCGAACACCACCGACTTCCAGGCTCGCCGCCTCGAGATCCGCGCGCGTCGCGAGGGCGAGAAGCGACCGGAGATCGTCCACACGCTCAACGGCACCGCGGCCGCGGTGGGCCGCACGATCATCGCGCTGCTCGAGAACGGTCAGCGTGAGGACGCAAGCGTCGTGCTGCCGGAAGTCCTCGCGGACTACGGCGCGCCGCAGCAGCTCGAGCCGCCGTCCGCTTAAGCGAAGCGGCCGGCCCTCCGAGGAGGACCGGCCGCCGGCCTACAAGCTCTCGGGGCGACGCGGTGCACCGCCCCGATGAATCACTTTCTGAACGTCGCGGTTATGTAGGAGGTGAACGCCGCGCCGTTCTTCGACTTCGGCACGAAGCCGACCTTGACCTTGATCTTCAGGTGGCCGTGCTTGCGCACTTCCTTTTCTCCGCTCGGCGCGAGCGCCACGGTGATCGTCACCTTCTGCGACTTCTTGAGGTGACGAGTCTCGATCCCGAGGTCATGGCCGCTGACCCGCACGCGCCCGGCCTGCGGCGTCTTCACCGTGAAGGTCAGCTTCTTGCCCTTCACCTTGTGCGAGAGGATCGGCAGGCACCCGCTCACTTCGATGTGCGTCTTCTGCGTGAGCTTCTTGCCGTTCTGCCCTGTGATCGTGGTGGGCATCAGCAGCTTCGGCTTGCAGAAGTTGCCGTTCGCGGCGAGCAGCGAGAACTTGCCCGTCGGCAGCTTCAGCGAGAAGCTCGAGATCGGGACGTCGGGGTTGGACCCGAACGTCGTCGTCGTGATCGAGTTCTTGATGTTCGTCTTGCCGTCGAGGATCACGCGCACGCCATCGCCTTCGAGCACGAGCTCGAGGTCGGGGAACGCGGCCCCGCGCGAGACGATGTACGCCGGCCCCTTCATCTGGTTCGGCAACGTCGGCGTGTTCGCGGTCGCGGTGCCTACGTTCGATTCCTTCGGGCAGTTCGACGGGTTCGCTTCGAAGGTCGCGAGGACACACGCCTTCTGCAGCGTCGTCAGTCGCGACGGCAGCTGCTTGGGCAGTGTCGTGACCACCGAGGCGATGTTCGCCTGCCCGGAGGGCTGCGTGATGTTCACGTTGAGGCTCGCGCCGTTCGCGCGCGAGGTCTTGCTGCTCGAGGTCGCCTTGAAGTCAGGCTTGAAGGCGAGCGACGAGCAGTTTTCGACCTGGAACGGCGAGGACACGAGCGCCGTGGAGCCGAGCGCCGACGTCAGGAGCGTTTCGCCCTTGAGCGCATTGCAGTTGGTCGGGTTGATCACGTAGTTGGAGTGGGTGATCGCGACCGTGATCGACCGGATCCGGGTCGGGATGCCGCCGACGATCGTCGGCAGCCCGCTGACCGTGGAACCCTGCACAGTGCTCTTGAGGATCGTTACTTCGACCTGCGCGGTGTTCGGGTTGACGTTGATCTTGGCGCGCGTGTTGACCGGCCCGAAGTTGAACGGTCCGGCCGCGGTAGGAGTGACGATGTCGAGTCCGTATGGCGCACCTTCGTAGTGTTCGGTCAGGAACACTTCGCCTGTGAACGTGTAGGGCTGCGTACCGGAGCCGGACGCCACCTGGACGAAGCCGATCCTGCTCGTTGACGGGCACGTGCCCGCGTTCGCGTTCGCTTCGGGGCACAGCGGCACCGACGGGATCTTCGCGACGACGCCCGGCGGCAGCACCGTTTTCATCTGCCCGATGAACTGCTGCTTGGGCGTCGCGTGATCGTGAACGTGAGGTTGCTTGCGGAGCCGCCGTTCTTCGGCGTCGCCGCAATGCTCTGCGTGAGCGGCGGCGCCGTGAACTGCGGGACGGCGCAGCCTTCGACTGTTGAACGGCGATGCGCCGGAGCACTTCCGGAGTGCCCGAGAATGGCAGGAACCCGCTCGAGACCGTGCCGATCCCGCAGTTGACCGGGTTGGCGATCGGCGCGAATGCACCGCCGTTGAAATGCAGGGTGAGCTTTTTGAACGGCGCTTCGGGGTTGTCCGGCGAACGTGGTGTGAGCTGACCGGTTTCGCGCTCGGGATGACTTCTCCCTTCGAGGCGCACGCTGACGCCGTACTTGGCGGATTCGGCGGGAAATACATCGTGTACGGCGGGGCCGTTATCGCACCGCTCCCGGTGTTGCCGAGATATAGAAACCCGGTGAGCGAGCCAGGCGGCAGCGTCGGCACTTCCAGCGTGACGGTCCCGATCCGGCTGCCGGCGGGGCACGCGGTCGGCCCGCGCGAGTGGTAACGCGAACTGTTCTTCCGTGCAGGCTTCCAGGCCCGCGGCGGCGGACGGATTCATCGTCATGCCGGGCGGCAACTGGATCACCGCCTTCCTGAGGTCCGCCAGGTCCGGCTTCTTTGCTTCGGTGGGATGCGTGACCGTGTTTTCGGCCGTGATGCCGTTGGGCGCATCGGTCGCGGTGGTTTCCGGCTTCAGTTCGAAGCTCTGCGCCGCGCTGAAGGGCGTCAGTTCCTTACAGGTATTCGTGGGTTCCTTCGGTGCCCATCAGCGCCTTGTATTCGTGTTCCGTGGGCGTTCCGACGAGCGGGGCGGCCGAGATCTTCGTCGTCGTCGCCGGCCCCGGCGGGTTACAGCTGGTCGGGTTGCGGACGAACTTGCGTTCTGCGCCGAATGTCGGTGTCAGACCCGTATTTTCGGAGCCGTGAACCCTGTCAGCTTCCTTGTTGCCGTAGAAGATCAGGCGGGACTCGATGAGGCCGTCCGGGTTGTTGTGGATTTCGAAGTAGTCGTGGTAGTCGGTGGTCCATTCGACGTTGCCTTCGATGATCGTGTGGGTGTAGACCTTGTACGTCCGCGTACCTTCGCCGAACGGGTCGATCGGCCGTGTTCAGCAGCCCGTGTAGATGTTGGCGCCGTAGGTGGCCGAGAATCCGGGCAGCGTTTCGAGGTTGTAGACCCGGCTTCGAGCGGGAGACTTCGAGAACTTGCCGAGCTTCGGGTTCGATCGACGGTTAGACGTGGTCGACGCCGATGAGGCCGAGCGCAATTCGGCTGCTGTCCGAGTTGCCTTGGGATAGAGGTAGAGGCGGGTTCGAGGCCCTTCTTCGGCTCGGATTTGGCCCCTGTGAACCCTGTCGCCGAGCATTCGGGCACTGCGCAGACCTGGTGCGAACGGATTCGTGACGACGCCCGGCGCGACGTCCGTACGGATGTAACGGGCGCTGCCTTCGGGAAATCCTTTCGGCCAGCTCGATGCCACCGATGGGGACCTGGACGGGGGCCGCCGATCTCTTCGGTCTTGAAGCGGAACGCGGTGACGCCGAACGGGACGTAGCCGCCCGCTTCGCGAAAGCCCTGCGCTTCCGATTCAGCGAGGTTTGGTTCGTGGACTTCGACGCCTTCGAAGCCGCATGTTTCGACTTCGCAGTTGCCCGCGAACATCTTTTCCACACCGAACGCCGGCGCGGCGGGGGCTGCGGCCGCCATGATCGAGCCCAGCAACAGCGCGAGCGCGGCGATGAGACGCACGGCGCGAAGCTCGGCCGCGAGACCGACCGGCGGGGACGGGGAACCAAGTGCATCAAGACCTCCCGATGACCGTTGTGATTCGTCAAACTTCGTGTAGGCCGGTATTCCGGCCGCGTAACGGCCGGCAAGTGCCAGCGCGCCAGCTATCGGCAGGCCGCGCATGGCCCTTGAGTTACGTTTCTTCTACAACACCCGGCGGACACCTTTGTTGCGTCCGTAGCGATCTCTGGGGCGCAGGAACTGGTAGCGCTGGGTAGGGCTGGCCGCGTATGACGAGGTCTCGGAGCGCGCCCGCGAACATCGGGCCGCAAGCGACCGGCACGAGCAGCGTCTCGCATGAGCGCCGATGTCGGCAAAATCGGTCTGCGATCAGCCATCCGCCCAGCGACGATCGCACACGACGCAGCCCCTCGGCCGAGCGCCTGCCTCGTCGACGCGGTCCCTCCCGCCGCCGGCGGCATCGGCTGGCGATGGCCCTCGTGGGGGTCGGCGGTGCTCGCGCTTGGACTGGGTCTCGCGCTCGCGGGCGCCGGCTCGCACCCGCATCGTCGAGCTTCGAGCACGCCGCGAGCCGGTAGGCGCACAGATGTCGCCCGACCTCGGCCCCCTGCGCCCAAGACCCGCGAAGCGCAGTTCGCCGCTGAGCTCGCGACGAATCGGCGCATCCTTTCCTCCACCTCCTACATCGCCCGAGGGACGCCGCGTCAGCGCGAGGTCGCGCTGACCTTCGACGACGGCCCCGAGCCCCTTCACGCCACAGATCCTGCGCGATGCTCAAGCGGATCCACGCGACGGCGACGTTCTTCGTGATCGGCCGGGAGGTGCAGCACGTACCCCGAAGTTCGTCACCGCCGAGACCCGGGCGCACGGGTATCGAGTGATCGGCGATCACACCGAGACGCATCCGTTCGATGGCTACGCTCTCACCTTCGGCCCAAGCAGAGCGCAGCTCGACCGAAGCCGCGAACTCGATCCGCAGGCGGCGGGTGCGCCGCTACCCGCTGCTCTTCCGACCGCCCTACGGGTCATTCGACTCGACCACCCTCCAGACGCTCCACTCGGGCGCTCGGGATGGTGATGGTCTTATGGAGCGTGGATACGTGCGACTACGCCAGCGGCCGGGGGTCGCGCAGATCGTTTACACGGCGCTAAGCGGCGCGGCTACCCGGCGCGATCATCCTCTTCCACGATGGCGGCGGTCATCGCTCGCAGACCGTCGCGGCGCTACCGCGCGTCATCACGCGCCTGCGCCAGCATGGCTACCGGTTCGTGACAATCCCGGAGCTCCTACGCGAAGACCCTCCGCCCGCCGGTCAGCCTCCTCCCGTCAGCCTCTCCGGCGACGAGCCGGAGGCGCTCACGCGCCGCGTGCCGGGCGGTGGGCAGGAAGCCACGCGCAAACTCCCCCGCGCTTAAGCTCTCGCGAATGAGCAAGATCCTCTTCACTCCCTTCAGCATGATCTCGGGGCTGCTCGCGGGCGCGGTCGCAAAGAAGCTTTTCGCGGGGCTGTGGTCGCTGATCGACCATCAACAGCCGCCCGACCCCAAGCATCGCGAGGAGTCCTGGCTGCGCGTCGTACTGGCGCTCGTGTTGGAGGGCGCGATCTTCCGAGCCGTCCGGGGCGTCCTCGACAGAGCGGCGCGCGAGGCGTTCAGCAGGCTCACGGGCACCTGGCCCGGCGAGGGACGGCCCGAGCCGACCCGCTAGCGCGCGCTGCGCGAAGCGCCGCGCGCGTATCGTTCAATCGTCATGGGAGCAGGCAACGGTCGCAGACGCGCGGTGGTCGCGCTCGGGTGTGGGGCCGCGTGCCTCTTGGGCACCGCTGCAGCGAGCGTCCGGGCAACCGGCGCCCCCGCCGCCCAGGCGCCGACCGTTTGCCCACCCCAGTCCAGCGCCCCCACCGCGCCGCCATCCTCGCCGCCGACCGTCGTCGCATGCGTGGGTTCGCGGGAGATCACGCTCGCGTCCTTCGAACACTGGAGCGAAGTCGCGAAGGCCGCCCCCGGGCCGCAGCCGCCGAGCACGCACGAAATCGTCGAACAGGTGATGGGCTTCCTCCTGCCGGTGGAATGGGTGCGGGGCGAGGCGCGCGCGAGGCACGTTCACGTCTCGCCCGCCGTGGTGCGGCGGAAGTTCGAGCATCTGCGCAAGCTGCAGTTCCACAAGCTGCGCCAGTTCCGCGCGTTCCTCCGCAAGACGAAGGAGACCGTCGCGGACATCCTCATGCGCGTCGAAGTGCAGCTGCTCGCGGGCGCCATCCAGAAGCGTGTGACGGCTGGTAAGCGGGGGCCCAAGGCACAGGGACGCGCGCTCAGCCGCTTCGTCGAACGATTCCAGAAGAAGTGGAAGCGGTCGACCTACTGCGCGCCGGCCTACGCGATCCCGGACTGCGGGCACGTCCAGGAATCGCTCTAGCCGCTAGCTGCGCTCGAGCACGCGAACGGCGGCGTCTCCGACCTCGATCAGCGACTCGAGCGCCTGTCCCCGCGGCGCCTCGACGGCGATCTCTACGAGCCCCTCGCCGCCTCGCTCCGCGCTGGCAACGAAGCGGACCTGCGCGCCCTCGTCGAGGTGGAGTACCGGCTCTTCGTCGTCGGGCGCGCTCACGCCGAGCAGGCGCGCCCAGAGCTCGGCCACTGCCAGCGGGTCGTCCACGGCCAGCGTGATGCCGGCGAGCCGCCCCGGCGCGCCCGTCCCTTTGCGCCCGATCCATTCAGGGCCGCCCCAGCGCCAAGTGCCCCTCGGCCGCGACTGGTCGAGCGAGACGATCGCGCCGCGCGTGTCCGCGGGATGCAGGTGGGTCGCCGAGATGTCGGGCAGGTCGACTTGCCAGACGGTGCGGATCCCGAGCTCCTGTGCGCGCGCCCTCGCGCCATCGAGATCCTCGAGGTCGAAGATCGCCATGTAGCCGCAGTCGCCTCCGTGGCGCGCCATGTAGCGGCCTGCGGCGGTGTCTTCTTGCGTTGGAGAGACGATCTCGATGAAGCAGTCGCCGATCGCGAACACGGCGTTGACGAGCCCGAACAGACCGACGCCCGGATCGTTGAACGGCTCACGGACTCCGAGGCCGGACTCGAGGGCAGCGCAGACCGCGGGAAGGTCCTTCGCGGCGAGCACCGCTTGCCGGAGACGAACGCCTTGCTTGCCCGCGCTCATGGGCGAAGGCTAGCGGCCCGCCCGCGACGCTCTGACTCAGGCGTTTCGGCCGTGGGCGAGTGCGGCGGACGCGCCGTTGCGCGACTCCCTCGTGACGCCATTGCCCGCGCTCGCGAGCAGGCGCTCGGAGAGGAAGGGCCCACGTCCGCGGCCGCCATCGGATGGCACAGGAGGTAACCCTGGACGAAGTCGCAGCCCAGCGAGTTCAGGCGCGCGAGCTGCGATTCGGACTCGACGCCCTCGGCCACCGTCGTGAGGTCCAACGCGCTGCACATGTCGATGATCGCTCGGATGATCGCCGCGTCCTCGCGATTGTCGGTGAGCCCGTCGATGAACGAGCGGTCGATCTTGACGCCGTCGAGCGGGAAGCTCCGCAGGTAGCCGACAGGAGTAGCCCGTCCCGAAGTCGTCGAGCATGAGGCCCACGCCGTGCTTGTGCAGGCTCCCGAGCACGTTGATCGCAGTGCCGTCGCCCTCGATGAGCACGCTCTCGGTGACCTCGAGCCCGAGCGTTCCCGAGAGCAGGCCGCTGCTGGTGGCGATCCCGGCGACCTCCGCGGGGAACGCAGGGTTGACGAGCTGCAGCCCGAGACGTTCACGTAGATCTTGCAGCGGCACGTCGAACTGGCGCTGCCAGGCGGCGCCTGTGCGCAGGCCCGCGAAGACGTATCGCCCGAGCTCGCTGATCAGCCCTGTCTCCTCGGCGACGGAGATGAAGTCGAGCGGCGGGACCAGCCCGTGATGGGGGTGCTCCAGCGGACGAGCGCCTCGCTCGCGACCGGCTTGCCGCTGGCGAGCTCGAGGATCGGCTGGAAGTGCAGGCAGAGCTCCCCGTCTCGATCGCGTGCGCAGCTCGGCCTCCGTGCGCAGCCTTGTGAGTACCTGGGCTCGCACGGCGCTGTCGAACAGCTCGTATGCGCCCGGGCCGCGTCTCTTCGCGCGGTACATCGCCGCGTCGGCATCGCGCAGCATCGACGACGAGCTGTCATGGAGGTCCTCTGCGACGGCTATGCCGATGCTCGTGGTGAGGAAGTGTTCGCCATCGGCCAGCGCGAACGTACTGCCGAACCCGTCCAGATGCGCCTAGCGAGCTCCACGACGTCGTGAACGCCCCGTCGCTCTCGCACACGACCGCGAACTCGTCGCCGCTCAAGCGCGCGGCCGTGTCGCTCACGCGGAGGGTGTCGCGCAGGCGACCCGCGAGCTCGACCAGCACCCCGTCGCCCGCCCCGTGCCCGAGCGACTCGTTTATCATCTTGAAGCGATCGACATCGATCAACAGCAGCGCCACGTCGTGGTCCCGTTGCGCCGGCGCCTGGCCAGCGCGAGGTCTAGACGATCCAGCGCGAGGGTCCGGTTGGGAAGCCCCGTGAGGGGATCGTGGAGCGCGGCGTGCCGCGCGACCTCCTCCTTGTGGTTGCGCTCAACAGCGGCTGACAGGACGTTCGCGACCGCCACGAGGAAGTTGACGTCGTCCTCGGTGAAGCGCCGGGGCCGCTCGGAATGGGCGCTGAGCACGCCAAAGGGTCGCTCGGGGCCCTCGATGACGGCGTTCATGCCACACGTCACCCCCATGTTCGAGCAGGCCGGGCGGGGTCGAAGCGCGTCTCGGCGCGCAGGTCCTCGGCGACGACGGGCTCGCGCTTCGGCGAGCGCATAGCCGGCCTGCGTGCCCTCTCCACCGCAGGCAGCGTGCCGGTGCCCCTGTGCCCACCCTGGAGACGATGTCGAGCGTCTTTCGTTCTCGGCAGCGCGACACGGCGCACAGCGCCACGTCCAGCGTGTCCATGGACGGTCGCGACGATCTCCTCTATCAGCGTGCTCAGCTGGTGCTCGCGCAGCGCGATCTGGCTGAGGCGTGCGAGCGCCTCGTGCTCGCGCGCGTGGCGCGCAAGGGTCTGCTCAATCTCCGCGGGGGCAGTCATTGGCGGCGTTGTGGCCTCGTGGTTGCGCTCTCGCACGTCTCCGTGGTCGAGCTCTCGGGCAAGGTCTCTCAGGTTGTCGGTGGCAAGGACCGCGGCATCACTGCACTCCCGCCGCGTTGCAGATACACCTATTTGTCGGTCGCTGCGCGGCTTAGCTGAAGGTTGTCCACGCCGCTCTGGACGGTGTGGGCGGGTCGCCCGAGCGTCGCCAAGCGCGCCCCTCGGCGTCTGACGAGCGCATTTGCGAGCGGGTCGCGCGACGGCATAGACTGGCTCGAGCACCAATCACAGGACCCGTCCTCGCAAGGAGCCCGATGTCCACTTCGCCCGCAGACTTCAATGCCCAGATCATCGACGAGTTCCGCGCCAACGAAGGACGCGTGGGCGGCATGTTCGACGGCCTGCCGCTGTTGCTTCTACACCACACCGGCGCGAAGTCCGGCACGGAGCGCGTCAACCCCCTTGCCTACCAAGACGATGGCGGGCGTTACGTGATCTTCGCTTCGAAGGGTGGGGCGCCGACGAACCCGGGCTGGTACTACAACCTCAAGGCGCACCCGGACACCAAGGTCGAGGTCGGAGCCGACACCATCGACGTCGTCGCGAGCGAGGCCACGGGCGAGGAGCGAGAGCGGTTCTTCCGCGCCCAGGTCGAGCGCGTGCCCCAGTTCGGCGAGTACGAGCAGAAGGCCGGACGCGTGATCCCGGTGATCGTGCTGACGCCACGCGAGGGCGGCTGAGCGCGCGCGTCAGCGAAAGGTAACGGCGAAGCGGCCGACGATGCGCGTGCCGGAAGCGATCGGCGCGGGTAGGCCGTCGGGATACGAGTAGCGCGTGGGCTGGACGACGACTCCGCATGCCCTCCGTCCTCGTTCGATTTCGAAGCACGGGCTGCGTTCGTAGGGTTCGCTGGAGCACGGGTACCTGGCTTCACACGGCGGCGCGTGAGGAACGGCGTAGACGCCACCGACGTAGGAGCCACCGCGACACCACTCGTGCATGGCAGATGGCGAGGGCGTCAGCTTCAGCCGTACGCTTCTGCCGGCGCGCGGGTAGCCGTAGTCGGTGCGCTCCATGTCGCTCGAGGTGGAGCACGGCGGCGGTTTCGCGCGCGTGTAGAACTTGTACGGCTTGAGCACGATCACGGCGTAGTAGTAACCGCCCACCGGCAGCTTCCTCGGAGGCCTGAAGCTCACACCGAGGTCCTGGCGCGCGCTCGGACGTTGCTGTACGTGAATCGAGAGCCCTCCGTGCGCGGCGCTGCTCGACGCGGTGGCGAGCGCGCTCGAGGTGAGCACGAATACGCCCGCGGCGAGGGCGCGAGAACCCCGGAGCATCCCGCCGTTCAAGTAGCGAGTCCGTAGCTCGGCGCGCTGCGCAAGCGCTTCTCCCAGCTTCATTGATCACGCAGGTTACGGCAAGAAATCGACAAACTCCTCGACGGGCGCGCGCTCGGGAACCCGCTGCTCCTGCACTCCATATCCGAGATGCAACAGTCCGATCGGCTGCTCGTCCTGACCCATGCCCAAGCGGGCTTTCAGCGGTTCGGTGTCGAGCACCGGGACGGTCCGCCAGTAGCCCGCGAGCCCTCTGCCATGCGCCGCGAGCAAGACGATGTACGCGGCGACGGCGCCCGCGAACAGGTCCTCCTGGCGTTGGACGGGGTCCTCGGCGAGCTTGACCGAGGCGATGACCAAGGTCGGCGCTCGATCCAGCTTCCGCGCCGCGCCGGCGCGCTCGCGCTCAGCAGCGGCGGCCACCAACGCGTGTGTGCGTGGCCCGAGCACGCGGAAGCGCCAGGGATTCGTGAGGCGGTGATTGGGCGCCCACCTGGCGAGGTCGAACAGTTCGAGCAGCACGCCGCGATCGACCGGATCCCGCGCGTAGGCCTTGTGGGTCCGCCGAGTTCGGATTGCGCGCTCGAGGTCCATGCGCAGAAGTCTGGCGCGCCGACTCCGGGAAGCTGTCCGCGATGGCTACGCCGGCGACGCGGTCGCCGGGGCGGAGGCCGAGGACGAACGGGCTTCGGTCCACGCTCGGTGCGCGAGTAGCGCCGAGACCGCGTAGATCGCCAGTGCGTTGATTCCGTGCAGCGGCCCGATCGCCGGTGTCGACTCAGAGGCCATGCCCAGAATTGCCTGCAGGATGCCGAGCACGACGAGGACGGCCGAGAACCTGATTGCGCTCGCGCCGAGTCGACCGGCCGCGGCGACGATCAGGAGCGCGAGCATCACGAGCACGATGATGTAGCCGAGCGCGACGTGCGCGTTGAAGCCGTTTTCGATCGTCTTCTGCGAGACGCGGACCTTTTCCGCCTTGTGGACCGCGTCGAAGGCTCCGTAGGCGGCGAGGGCAACCTGTGCCACGATCGCAACGAACAGAACCGTCGTAAGCCAGCGATACAGGGTGCGCATCGGCGCCAAGATACCCAGAGTCGGTGCCGCCGCTACCTCAAGGGATCCGTGACCGGACCGGGCAGACGCTTGTAGACGGCGAAGAAGTCACGGTCATCGGAAGCCAGGTAGCGATCGGGCGACTGGTTCGGCTGGGGCTCGACCATCCTCGGGGTGAACCGGTTGTGATGGGTGTAGGTGATCAGCGTGTGCCAGTCGGGGTTGATGTCGAGCTCCATCGCGCGCACGGCGCCGATGTGCTGGAGGACCTTCGCGATGCTGATCACCGTCTGGCCTTCGGCTGCGACGAACATGAGGTTGCCGTGACGATCGATGCCGGCGCCGGTGCGCCACACGCGGGTGACGCCGCCGAGCGTGAACCCCCATTCCGGGCTGTTCGGATCTTCGTTCAATTCGGGGTTCAGGCGCCCGTTCCAGACGATCGGCGCGAGGCTCTGGCGCGCCCATGCGACGTCCGGTCCGGCGTTCGGGCCGCCGCTCCACTTGACGATCTCGACCCGACCGTCGCGGTAGGCGAGCAGCGTCGCTTTGCCGTCCTTGAGCGGCTCGTTGACGTGGCCGTTGACGTTCGAGCCGTTCTTGCCGTCTTCATAGGTGAAGCCGCCGTTGAAGCTGGCGAGCAGGCGCCAGCGCTGGCCGTAGGGCACCATCATCGGCCCGCGCACGGCCGCGTTCGGCGGCTCGTAGCGGCCCGGGTAGTACCCGATCGCGGTGCGGGTGTGGTCGAACCAGGCCACATAGGCGAGGAGCTCGGGATAATCGGCTTCGGGACGGAAGGTCGCCACCAGCACCGGCGGGCCGCCCGCGACCGACGGCCCGGTCGGTTTCCAGATCCCTTCGCCATGCAGCGGGTGGGCGAACACCGGCCTGATCGCCGGCGGCAGGCCGCGGCTTCGTTCGCCGCGGCTGCGGCAGGTTCAGCCCGACCGCCGGCAGGCTCTTCGGCGCCGGCCCGCCCTTCTTCGGTGCGTTCGCGGTGTAGTAGATGTGCTCGACCTCGTCGACCAGCGAGTTGCCGAACGGCACCTTGGCTCTGACCCACTCGACGCTGCGCGCTTCGAAACGCATGCTCGTCGGCTCAAGCATCCAGATCGCGTAGGAGACGATGCGCCCAGCAGAGCAGGACGAGGAGGGGGGTGGCGACAACAGGCGTCGTCGTCGTCGCCTGCGCTTGGCGGCAGCCTCGCGCCGAAGCTCGCGGCGCGCCTCGAGCCACGCGAGCGAGTCGATACGCGGGCCGGGTCAGCCGCGTCCGGCGAATCGCTCACGCCCGTATGACCGCCGCCACCGAGACCGCTCGGCACGCTCACCGACTCAGCCGCGTGCGCCCGGGTCGTGTTCTCGCGCCGACACGGCCCAACCATAGGCGACGCCGGGTCAACGCCGAGTGAGAATCCCTTCATCGGCACCGCTCGGCACTACGGGGAGCGGCCGGTGGACCAGACGCCTGAGCTAGTACGGTGCCATCCCATGGCCAGCGCCCAAATCGCTTTGGGCCGCGACGCGTCGTGGCTATGAAGCTGGACCCATTGGTCTGGCTACCGTTCCCGCCGACGTCGTCGCGGGGCTGCGGTCACTGCCCGATCTCTCTGGACAGCTTGAGGCGATCGCCAAGGCGACGGTCGTGCTCCCAGCTGTCCTAGAGGCGATCGAAGGAGTGCGGGAATTTACGCAGGCGCTGCCCGACATAAAGGACTCCATCCAATCCGTCGCGCGCGACACAGCTGGCCTCCCTGACGTGAAGCAGGCGATCAGTGCGGTCGCAGTTGATACGCGCGCCCTTCCCGAGTTGCGGGGTCAGGTGGGCGACCTGGCTAACGCTACGGCCACTCTGCCCACGATGGACGAGCGGATCGCGAAGATAGAGGATGCCATGCCGGTCCCGTGGAAGTGCAGCGACACCTCGACAAGCTGCCAACGACGATGGAGGAGCTCGGTGCCGGAATCAGTCAGCTTGCCTTCTAATGGACCGGCTCCTGACCTCGCTCGATCGGTTAGACGGCAACCTCGAGACGCTGCAGTCCGCGGTGCAGCCGCTGGCGCGGCTCGCAGACCGCGTCCCCGGCGGTTCGCGTTCCTAGAACGAGGCGCGACAACGGAGGGGCCGGGATTCGAACCCGGGAGACGGGGGTTACCCGCCTAACGGTTTCAACAGAGGCCGCATGCCGCCCCCGATGCCGCGTGTTCACTGGCCGTTTCGAGGATCCCTGGTTTGGTCGGGTAAGAAATGGGGTAGCGAGCAGAACGCTACGCCTCTCCCGCGAGAACGCCTCCGAACGGCTCTCGGGCGGCGCGGGCTAGCGGCAGCGCTGCTTGCCCACGAGAGGCATGCCTCCACGCGCCCCGATACCAGCCTTGGGCAACGTGGACGCTGACCCAACTTAGAAACACCATGGGCCCTCCCTCGAGAGCGCTCGCGCCGCAACTCTCGAGATCCTCTCAGCATCCCCGTCCAGGGCTGGGTATGCACGGAGGAAAGAGGACTTGGCGGAAACGGACTTCGCGCGCGAGGCGGGGCGCCGCGCTCTCATCGCGGCGATCTTGACACTCGGCCCTGCGATGACCGGTCCCGGTGCGGCGCAAGCAGCGCTCACCTGGTCCGGGCCGAATCGCAGTGGACAAGAACAGAGGCCCGGAACTCTCGAGCGTCAGCTGTGCGAGCACGTCGTTGTGTGTCACGACCGACGCGCTCGGCCGCGCGATCGCGTTTGATCCGGAGAGCTCCAACCGCGCCGATGACTACGTCGATCGAGAACAGCGAAGCGATGAGCGCTGTCTCGTGTCCCTCGGAAGCGCAGTGCACCGCCCATCGACGGTGACGAGCGCACCGCGACGTTCGATGCTGGCTCATCGGGCACGCCGGCGCTCCTCGGCAGCGGAAACCCTCCCTATCACTACAACGCCGTGGAATGCCCCGTCCGTGAACCTGTGCATGCAGGTGAGCAGATGTACATGAGTCATCGAACGAGTGCGTCGATTTCTTCAAAACCCTCGTCGAGGATCTGGTGTTGGAGCCAGTTTCGATGTCGGCGTGGGCCTCGATTCGATTCATCCTGCCCCATCGAGCGGACCAATGTTCAACGGTCGGAGCTAGCAGAACCGGGGTGGCCTTCGCTTCCCGGCTCGCCTCGAATCTCGGACAGCTTCACCTTCGCAGGTGGCGAAGACAGCTGTACGGTGTCTTCTTCCCCTCCTCCAGCGTTTGTCTCACGAACAGCCTCCGCATACGCTGTCATCTTCAGCTCCAACCTTCGGGTCTCGCAGAGCCGGTTGCACCTGCGCGTTAGCACAGAAATCTGGCATCAATTGGCCCTCCCCCCCCCCCCACCACGAGCGAGTGCGCGGTCGTTTCGCTCAAGGGAAACTAGCTGCACGCTGGACCTTGAAATCACCCAAGCATCAGACCACGCCCGCGAGCTTCACAGGCATCACAGCACTGCAGCTCAATCACCTGTCCGTCCTCCTCCCTGTGATTAGCTGCTGGCGCAGGTGGCCAGGAGGATGACGCTTAGATCCTGCGGCCTTTGCGGAAGGCGCGTCGGCTGGGTCGATGCCGCCGTTCGGCTGCAGCATCTCGTGCCCGACCTGATATGAATGTCGCGGCGTCGCCCAGGTCGGACGGAGTCAATTGGACCCGCTGTCACGTCAGGTCCTCAACCTGGAGCCGATCGCTGCGGGCGAAGACCGGCTGCTCGCCGTGGGCTCCCCGCCCGGGCCGCTCTGCACGGTCACAGTTCGTCAGGGTTTCTCGCGCCCGTGTTCCCTCCGCTGATACGCACCTTTCTGGAAGTTCAGCCAGTGCTCGATTTTTTTTTTTTTTTTTTTTTTTTTTTTTTTTTTTTTTTTTTTTTTTTTTTTTTTTTTTTTTTTTTTTTTTTTTTTTTTTTTTTTTTTTTTTTTTTTTTTTTTTTTTTTTTTTTTTTTTTTTTTTTTTTTTTTTTTTTTTTTTTTTTTTTTTTTTTTTTTTTTTTTTTTTTTTTTTTTTTTTTTTTTTTTTTTTTTTTTTTTTTTTTTTTTTTTTTTTTTTTTTTTTTTTTTTTTTTTTTTTTTTTTTTTTTTTTTTTTTTTTTTTTTTTTTTTTTTTTTTTTTTTTTTTTTTTTTTTTTTTTTTTTTTTTTTTTTTTAAAAATTGATTTGTTGGCGTATCCCAGCAGCAGCCCAGCGTCAGCAGAGACCTCCGGGAGATATCCTGGTTTTCCGAACACGTCCAGCAAGATCGGCCTGGTGCAGGGCGAAGGCGTCCCCGCGGTTTTTTTTTTTTTTTTTTTTTTTTTTTTTTTTTTTTTTTTTTTTTTTTTTTTTTTTTTTTTTTTTTTTTTTTTTTTTTTTTTTTTTTTTTTTTTTTTTTTTTTTTTTTTTTTTTTTTTTTTTTTTTTTTTTTTTTTTTTTTTTTTTTTTTTTTTTTTTTTTTTTTTTTTTTTTTTTTTTTTTTTTTTTTTTTTTTTTTTTTTTTTTTTTTTTTTTTTTTTTTTTTTTTTTTTTTTTTTTTTTTTTTTTTTTTTTTTTTTTTTTTTTTCCCCCCCCCCCCCCCCCCCCCCCCCCCCCCCCCCCCCCCCCCCCCCCCCCCCCCCCCCCCCCCCCCCCCCCCCCCCCCCCCCCCCCCCCCCCCCCCCCCCCCCCCCCCCCCCCCCCCCCCCCTCGTAACGGCATATGCCATCTCAGAATCAGAGTCTGGTCTCCCTTTTTTTTTTTTTTTTTTTTTTTTTTTTTTTTTTTTTTTTTTTTTTTTTTTTTTTTTTTTTTTTTTTTTTTTTTTTTTTTTTTTTTTTTTTTTTTTTTTTTTTTTTTTTTTTTTTTTTTTTTTTTTTTTTTTTTTTTTTTTTTTTTTTTTTTTTTTTTTTTTTTTTTTTTTTTTTTTTTCCGATGCGATGAAGCTTTTTTTTTTTTTTTTTTGCGTCGGCGATGTCGCAGACGGATTGAGGCGTGGCTTCGGCACAACCCGGTCGAGATGCACGGGCCCACGGTGCGGACGTGCTCCAACTCTTCGTTGCCGGTAAATCCCCAGGCCATAAAGCAGCCATTCCCTCGAGTAGGGTCAGGCGTATCCGTTTGCCCGGCTCGCCGAGCGGCTATCGTGTCTTTAGAGCCTCCCTCTGCTCAATCCCGGCCCGGACCCGGAGCTCGGGAAGACGCGGCAGAGCAGAAGAGATGATTTTCGCATTCAGAGCCTTCGGGGAGTTCGCCGAGTTGGCCAACGTCACATCGTCGTATAACCCCAGGGTTAAGAGCAGTTCCGTCTGCAAATAAAATTTTTTTTTTTTTTTTTTTTTTTTTTTTTTTTTTTTTTTTTTTTTTTTTTTTTTTTTTTTTTTTTTTTTTTTTTTTTTTTTTTTTTTTTTTTTTTTTTTTTTTTTTTTTTTTTTTTTTTTTTTTTTTTTTTAAATGCAGCGCCCAAGTCATAGGTATAGCCACAATTATCGACAGTTGGCACCACCTGCACTGATCGCGGCAAGCACCTGAAAGTGCCGCTCCCGACGCCGTCTTCCTTTTCCCTTTTTTTTTTTTTTTTTTTTTTTTTTTTTTTTTTTTTTTTTTTTTTTTTTTTTTTTTTTTTTTTTTTTTTTTTTTTTTTTTTTTTTTTTTTTTTTTTTTTTTTTTTTTTTTTTTTTTTTTTTTTTTTTTTTTTTTTTTTTTTTTTTTTTTTTTTTTTTTTTTTTTTTTTTTTTTTTTTTTTTTTTTTTTTTTTTTTTTTTTTTTTTTTTTTTTTTTTTTTTTTTTTTTTTTTTTTTTTTTTTTTTTTTTTTTTTTTTTTTTTTTTTTTTTTTTTTTTTTTTTTTTTTTTTAAGACTTCCTGGCAGCGAGAGCGTGACCCTCGCCAGGACATGAGGTTTCCGACGAATCGTCGTTCGCCGCCCGACCCAGATCTCGACGGTAGCCATTTTATCGAGCAGAGCGATCCATATCGCTTTGGGGGGGGAACCTGCGCTGATCTGCTTTTTTTTTTTTTTTTTTTTTTTTTTTTTTTTTTTTTTTTTTTTTTTTTTTTTTTTTTTTTTTTTTTTTTTTTTTTTTTTTTTTTTTTTTTTTTTTTTTTTTTTTTTTTTTTTTTTTTTTTTTTTTTTGACGGCCAGCTCAACCCAGCCACGGGCACGGCTCAGGACGTCGCGACTGTATCGATCTCCCGCTCCACCAGTCAGGCCGTACGTATGCATCCCAGCGTTCCTTCGGTGGGGTTCCTGCCCCAGGGTTTTTTTTTTTTTTTTTTTTTTTTTTTTTTTTTTTTTTTTTTTTTTTTTTTTTTTTTTTTTTTTTTTTTTTTTTTTTTTTTTTTTTTTTTTTTTTTTTTTTTTTTTTTTTTTTTTTTTTTTTTTTTTTTTTTTTTTTTTTTTTTTTTTTTTTTTTTTTTTTTTTTTTTTTTTTTTTTTTTTTTTTTTTTTTTTTTTTTTTTTTTTTTTTTTTTTTTTTTTTTTTTTTTTTTTTTTTTTTTTTTTTTTTTTTTTTTTTTTTTTTTTTTTTTTTTTTTTTTTTTTTTTTTTTTTTTTTTTTTTTTTTTTTTTTTTTTTTTTTTTTTTTTTTTTTTTTTTTTTTTTTTTTTTTTTTTTTTTTTTTTTTTTTTTTTTTTTTTTTTTTTTTTTTTTTTTTTTTTTTTTTTTTTTTTTTTTTTTTTTTTTTTTTTTTTTTTTTTTTTTTTTTTTTTTTTTTTTTTCCCCCCCCCCCCCCCCCCCCCCCCCCCCCCCCCCCCCCCCCCTTTTTTTTTCCCCCCCTTCCTGTCTCGGAGGCGCCGGGAGCCTGGCTCCAATGCGTGCCGATGAGCGAGCACTGGTAGCGTCATCGGCGTGGCGGGAGTGTACGCTTCCGTCGCCACGCCCCCGGCGATTCACCCTCGCGCGGGGGCATTTGTCTATGGTTTGTGGTGACCGTAGCAAATTGCTACGATGGATCCATGGCAGTCATTCCACAGGGCAAGCTGCGCAACGAGATCGGCGCGATCCTGCGTCGCGCCGAACGTGGCGAGCGCTTCACGGTGACGGTCAACGGCCGCCCGACAGCCGAGCTAGGACCGCTGCCGAGCGCGCTCGCGCTCGCGCCGCCAGAGTCCCTTGCTGAGATCTTCGCCGAGGCGCCGCCTGATCCAGAGTGGGCGGAGCAGCTGCGCACCGCGCGAGCTGAGGAACGAGCGGCGGCCGGCGAAGCGTGAGCGCAGGGAGCCTGCTCGACACAAGCGTCCTCGTCGCCGGAGTGGGCGCCAAGGAGCTGTCGGAGCGTTGGGCGATCAGCATGGTGACGGTGGGCGAGCTCGAGCACGGCGTCCTCGCCGCGGGCAGCGACGCCGTTCGTGCCCGGCGCCTCGCCGAGCTGGCGGCGCTCCTTTCGCGGGCGCCAGCTCTCGCCGTCGATCGCCGGGTCGCGGCGAGCTACGGGGAGCTGCGCAAGGCCAGCGGCCGGCACCCGAGCAACGATTTGTGGATTGCGGCGACCGCGCTTGCGCACGACTTCACGCTTGTGACCGCGGATGAGCGCCAGGCGGCGCTGCCGCTCGTCCGCGCGAGGTTCATCTCAGCCGCGGCACGATAGAAGAGGCGCGGCATCTTGGCACACGCCCTCATAACTCGACTTGAGGATGCCGGCCACTTCTCCCAGGAGGCCGCCCACGAGCGCATCGTGCCGGAGCTGCTGGGCTTCCTGGCGCGCTCCCGAACCGCACGGAAGTGAGTCGATGAATCCCGACGAGCTTCGCGACCACTGCTTGTCGTTCACCGGAGCCGAGGAGACGTTCCCATTCGGCCCCCGGACCTCCGTGTTCAAGGTCGCCGGAAAGATGTTCGCCCTCTCCCAGCTCGGTGACGAGTCGCTTCGCGTCAGCTTGAAGTGCGAGCCGGAGCTCGCCGAGGAGCTGCGCGAGGCGCACGCGGCGGTGAGCCCCGGGTACCACCTCAACAAGCGCCACTGGAATACCGTGTTCGTCGACGGCTCGCTGCCGGAGCAGATGGTCAGCGCGAGATGATCGAGGACTCCTACGACCTCGTCGTAGCCGACCTGCCGCGAGAAGATCGTCGCGCGCTGGGCTGGCGAGGCGACGAGCGCTCGCCCGAAGGGGCCGGCAGCACCGACCCAAAGAGCCGACCATGACCGAGACCACAAACCTGCGCACCGTCCAGCTCACTGGGCTGCGCGAGCTGCTCGCAAACGGCGCGCAGCTCGTCGAGGTGCTGCCCGAGGAGGAGTACGCATGGGGCCATCTGCCGGGTGCCATCCACCTTCCGCTCAAGGGACTCGATGCCAGCAGCGCCGGCCGCCTCGACCGCACGCGCCCGGTGGCCGTCTACTGCTGGGACGCCCTCTGTGACATGAGTCCACGAGCCGCGTGCCGGCTCGCCACGATGGGATTCGCCGAGGTCTACGACTACATGCCCGGCAAGGTCGACTGGATCGCACACGGCCTGTCGCTCGAGGGCGAGTGGGACCAGAGCGCGACCGCCGGAGCGCTCGCTCGCCGCGACGTGGCGACGTGCCGCCTGCACGAGCGGGCGGCCACGATCCGGGCGCGCATCGAGTCCTCGCCGTACGGGTTCGCGCTCGTCATCTCGGGCGACGATGAGATCGTGCTCGGGCGCCTGCGGAGCAGCGCCCTCGGAGACGATCAGGATGCGCCGGCTGAGTCGCTCATGGAGCCGGGGCCTTCGACCGTGCGCGCCCACGTCGAGGCGGGCGAGCTTGCCGAGCGCCACGAGAAGCGAGGGTTCAAGACCGCGGTCGTGACCACGCCGGCCGGCCGGCTGCTGGGCGTCGTGCGGCGCGGGGACCTGGAGGCGGTTCAGCGGCCGACCGCGAGGTAGCCACCCCCGCGATGCCCTACGCGGAGTCCATGCCCGGCGGTGTCGCGCATGCGTTCAAGACCGCGCGATCCGGTACACGGTGAAGGCGAGGCCGAATGCGATCAGAAACCAGCCGAAGGCTCGCCGCCGCAGCGCCGGTCCCTCGATGCGGTGAGCCAGCCGGGCGCCGGCCGCCGCTCCCGAGAGCAGCCCGAGTGCGAACTGGCCTGCGAGCGCTGCGCGCCGGTGGCGAGGCCCATGCGTCGATCCTCAGTACGCCGCCGAGGGGCCAGGGCGCCTTCGACGCGCTTGCGTGGTCGCGACTGTCGTAGCCGGCTGCGCTTCGCGCGTGACCGCGGTTTCCACGCTGCGGGTATGCGTGATCTGAGGGGTCGTGTGGACGATCGTCGATTCGCGGTGAGTCGGCACCGCATTTCGGCTCGAAGTCGCCGGTACGGCGAACGAGAGCGGATTGCGTCGTCACGGGGGACGCCGCCTGCGTGCCTTTCGCGGGCGCGTGCGAAGGGCGTGTCGCCGCGCCTCGCGATGTTTGCCCGTTGCGGGTCCGCCTTGCGTTCGCTCTGCCTGGACTCGACGAACTGCTCGACACGGTGGCCGGCGCGGTGGACGAGGCGTGCGTGGCCACGGTACCTCCGCAACCCGCCAAGGCGAGCGTGGCCGCCGCGGTTGTGGTGAGGGTTATCTTCATCTTCTCCGTCACTGGTCCGCGCGCAGAGGCTGGGAGTCGTGAGCGATGGGCCACACGGCCACAACCCGTCGACGAGCCGGTAGCCAGCGCAGCCGTTGACTCCTAAACGTTCCTGTTGGGCGAGTGTTTCGGTGCGGTGTAGGTCATAAAGCTGACCGCGGTCGCCGGGCGAGGGACCTCAGCGGACTCGGTCGGCTCGCTGCAGCGACGGGCCCGCCGCGGGCGATCGGGCTTTCATGGGAACCAACCACACCTGCGGGCCGCTCCGCACGGCCCAGATGCGATGGTCCAGCTGGGACGCTTGCTTGCGGCGTGGATGACGGCGCATTAGGCGAAGTCGCGCCACCCAGAGGCCGGCCTGCGAGGTCCACTGGCATTCGCTCGAGCGAGCCGGGGTGTTTGAGCGAATTGAGCGACGGCAGCGAGCGCGGTGCGTAAGGCGCGCTTCGGGACGGAGGTCTACGGCTCGTGGGCATGGCGCGCTGCCCGTGGCGTCCAACTCGTGAGAGCTGACATCGCGGTCAGGTATCTGACAGCGACGCTGAGAACGTGCTGGTGGTCCGCAACATGGCGGTGGGCGCGGGGTTGGGTAGGTCGACCGTCGCGAGCCGTAACCCCGAACGGCGAGCCGATGTCGCTGGCAGGCGGTCGCCGGAGCGAGCCCGGGGGCGTGGGCCAGCAAAACCGAGGGGAGGGATTCACAGAAGCCGCGCGTACGAGCGACGCGCGGCTTCTGCACACACTCTCGGCTAGGAGGACGGTGTCGCGGCATGAGCCTCGGTGCCACGCCGCTTCTGGGTTCTCAACGTTCTGGTCGCGCGCCGTTTCACCAACGCCGGTGTCGGGTAAAACGCGCGACGACGTGCAGGCACCGAGCATGGCTTGCGCGGCAAGGAGGAGACGCATCGCCACGGAGGAGAGGCGATGCACGGCAGGAGTGGCTGCTCGAGGGCAGAGGTGGAGGGATCGGCCCGGCGGGCCGATCCCTCCACGCTCACTTACCCGACTTCGGCGCGGCGCGGGCGCCGCGAGGGCCACCGAGCCTTGTCTTTCCCGCAGCCTGGTCGCCACGCGTGGCCGCCGGAAGACGATCAGCACACAACCTGCAGCTCGAAGCCCGCGCTGAATCCGGTTGGCGCCTTCACGATCACGGCGCTGGCGCTGGAGAGGTCAGCTTCGACGCCGAGCTGGCCGCTTGTCAGTGCCGCGCCCTGCGGTGAGGCCGTGTACGAGCACTTGCTCACGTTGCTCGTGCCAAATGTGACCGTGAAGTCAGTGCCGGACTGCGTAACCGCGGTTGCGCCGCGTCCACTCTGAATCCCGGGGCCGGGCACGACGTCCGCGAAGAGCAGTTGCCCGGTGCTCACGTAGGAGCTGGGCGGCTGACCGCCGAGCTCGTTGGAGTTCGCGGCGGGCTGGCTTGCGAGCTGGAATTCGCTCGCCTGCCTGCCCTGCAGGAAGTTCGCGTTCAGGCCGCTAGCGACGCCGTGGGCGTTAGTCGTAAATGGCGCGCCGTTTGTGTTGCGAAGGAGGATTTCGCCACCCGTGGTGTCCGAGGTCTGGAAGATGAACGCGAGCCCACCCGAGAGGTTGTAGGCGTCGAGGCAGGAGACGCCGCCGGCGGGCGCGTGGCAGGCATTGAGCGCGGAGCCGCCGCTGCCGTAGTTCTCGACGCGGTTCGTCCAGCTCCCGTTGTTCGAGAAGATCCCGGTGGTCCTGTAGTAGGCGCTGCGGGGCGGGTTGTGGATCGCGCCGCGGATCGGATAGCCCCCCGCGGCTTCGGCGTTGGCCGCGCGCGCCACGGGCGCAGCGTGGCTGCCACGCGCGTTCCCTGCGGCCAATGCGATGGGTGCGCCGGCGAAGGCGAGAGCGGCGCCGGCTAGGAGCGCCGCTCGCCTCCAACTGAGTATCGGCATTCTCGACGACCGCAGCGTCGACGCTGCGGCGGAACTCACGTGCTCTAGACGGCTGCGGAGCTGCATGTCGTGCGACCTCCTTGGTCGTTTTACGGTTCACCTGCTGCCCGGGAGGGGCGCTGCGCGACCTGCAACGGAGAAAACAACGTCACGCGGTAGTCGGCGCTCACGGGCGAGTCGCTGCCGGCCGACCGGCATACCGGCGACGAGCTGCACTCCGGGTCGGTGCTGGCGCGCGGAGAGGCGAGCGCGCTGGTCACCGAGACCGGGTCGCGGACGCTGGCAAGCAGCCGGTTGCGCGCACGCAACCCGTCGCTCGGGGGAATGGCTGGGGGAAGGAAATCCCTGAAAAGGGGCGTCCGTTGACGTTCGTTGACGCACGCGCAGAATCGACGGCGGCGCGGCGCGTGGGTCATTTGTCCCAGCAAACAAGCCATATTTGGCTCTATAGCGGAGGGGCCGGGATTCGAACCCGGGAGACGGGGGTTACCCGCCTAACGGTTTTCAAGACCGCCGCATTCAACCGCTCTGCCACCCCTCCAGGGGCTCGCACGGATGCTAGAAAAATCCGCTGAGGTGTGGGTGCGAGCTTAAGATCCCACCCAGTTGTGCCGATGCGAACCCCATGTTGGCGTTCGCCGTGGCGCACCGGCTCGACGGTGACGGCTCGACGCATCGGCCCGACTCCTCCCGGGCCTCGCGAATCGTCTCGTGGCGGGCATTCCGCCATCTGGTGGCCATGGCGGGCGCCGGCACACTCGCGTTCTCGTGCGCAGGCGCGATCGTTGCGAGCTCGGCAGGCGCGGCCG
The DNA here is from genome assembly GCA_963738355.1 of uncultured bacterium. Classification (GTDB taxonomy): domain Bacteria; phylum Actinomycetota; class Thermoleophilia; order Solirubrobacterales; family Solirubrobacteraceae; genus Palsa-744. Next base: position 61,819 of record CAVTWF010000002.1, on the reverse strand, counting down.
CGCCGGGCGTCGTGGTCAACGGTCCCGAGGGACTCGCGCCGCAGGTCGATCCCTACGTGTCGGCGCTCGGCGTGCCCTGGGTCCGGAACTTCGTCTCGTGGGCGAGCTATGAACCCACCCGCGGCGCGCTCTCAGCACCGCTCGTCGCACAGCTCGAAGAGGGCATCTCGACGCTCCCCGCGGGCACGCGCGTGATTCTCGACGTCCTCTACTCCCCCGAGTGGGCCTCCGGCTCGACGAATCCCGCGACGCCACCCCGCAGCGCCGCCGATTACGCCGCCTTCGTCGGCAAGCTCGCCAAACGGCTCGGCAGTCGCGTCGCTGCCTACGAGATCTGGAACGAGGAGGACGCCTCCCAGTTCTGGTCCACGGGACCCGACCCCGCGCGCTACACGGCGCTCCTGCGCGCCGCGCACAAGTCGATCAAGAAGGTCGACAGGCAGGCGACGGTGCTCGTCGGAGGCCTCACGGGCAACGACTGGGAATTCCTCGAACAGCTCTACAAGGCGGGCGCGAAGGGATCCTTCGACGCGGTCGCGGTTCACACGGATGACTCCTGCAACATCGAATCGCCATATGAATACGAATACACGGGCCGCTTCACGGGTCGCATCAGCCGCTGGTCGTTCCTCGGGTACCGCACTGTCCACGCCGTGATGCTCGCCAACCACGACCCGAAGCCGATCTGGATGACGGAGCTCGGCTGGAGCACGTACCCGGGCGTCTGCAACAGCGGAATGTGGGCGGGTCAGAAAGCCGGCGGAGTCACCCCCGAAGTCCAGGCGGCCTACCTGCGGCAGGCCTACCACTGCCTCGCGCAGGACCCGTACGTGCAGGTGGGCATCTGGTTCGGGCTTCAGGATCCGCTCGGCTCGCCCGGCGACTTCGGACTGCTCGACGGCGCGTTGGCGCCGAAGCCCGCATTCGGCGCGCTCGCCTCTTACGCGCGCCAGGGCGACACGCTCACCGAACCGTGCGGGGACTTCCACGGTCCGACGATCACGGTCGCGCGGCCGACGAAGGGCGCGCACCTGCATGGGGCGCTGACGGTCGTGCTGAAGGCCACCGACCCGTTCGGCGTCGAGCGCATCACGCTCGAAACCGACCGGCACCACCACGTGCGCACGTTCACCACGCGGCCCGCGAAGGCGACGTTCAGCGTTCGCTGGTGGTGGTGGAACGAGGGTCGCTTGCGCCCCGGCCGTCACGTGCTGAAGGTGCTCGCCGTCGACAAGCGGGGCAACCTCTCGGTGAGCCGAGTCGTGATCTGGGTCATGCGTGGCCACGGCCACGGCCGTCGTCACGGCTAGAAGGTCACGCACTACACTGGCCTGACCTCGGGAGAGGTGGCCGAGTGGCTGAAGGCACTCGCCTGCTAAGCGAGTATGGGGGTCAGACTCCATCGCGGGTTCGAATCCCGCCCTCTCCGCTCCCGCGCCCCGCAGCATGCCTCCTGGCTCGCGCACCGCATACCTGATCACGTCCTACACGCTGCCCGACCAGGTGCTCCGGCTCGCTTCGGTGCTGCGCCGCGGAAGCCCCGACGCGTGGATCGTCGTTCATCACGACGACCGCAGATGCCGCATCGACGACGTCGGATTGGAGGCGCTGCGGGTCTGCCGGGTGGAGCCCCCGTCGCACGTGGCCTGGGGCGAGGCTTCGCAGCTGGCGATGGTGTTGCGCTGTCTCAGCTGGTTGCTCGAGTTCACCGACTTCGACTGGGTCGTCCTGCTCTCCGGTCAGGACTACCCGATTCGCCCGGTTCCCGAGATCGAGCGATCGCTCGCGGCGGCCGACGTCGATGCGTTCATCGAGACGCAGCCATGTGAGCGCCCCGCGCTCGGATCGAGGATCGACGAGTTCGCAGGGCGCTACCACCTGCGGTGGCGACGGGTGCCCAGCGGCGCCGCGACTTCCCTCCTCACAAAGGCGGCCAAGGTGACTCCTCTCGTTCGCGCGCGCGCGATGCCGAGCGGGACATGGATCGGCGCGCCCGCGTGGCGGTCTCCCTTTGGACCCGACCTCGTCTGTCACCACGGCTCCGACTGGTTCTCGTTATCACGCGCCGCCGTCGAGGCCGTGGATACGTTCCGTCGCGAGCGACCCGAGGTCGTCAATTACTACGCGCGCACGCTCATCCCGACGGAGTCCTTCGTCCAAACCGTACTGGCCAACGACTCGTCGCTGAGGCTGTCCGGAACCAATCGCCGCTACAGCGTCTGGGACAAGCCGGGCATGAGCGGGCCGAGGGTTCTCGGCGCGGACGATGTCGACCTCTTGGTCGGCTCCGGTGGGGACTTCGCGCGCAAGTTCGACGAAACGATCGACGCCGCTGCGCTGGATGCGATCGATCGTCGCGTGCACTCGGCCTGACCGCCTGACCTTGCGCGCTCAAGGCAAGCGTGGGCGGCAACTTCAGGTGCTCCGCCAGAGCGGCGCTAACCCCTGAAGACGGCGGTCGCCGTCGCCGTCGATCCCGATGCGTCGGGCCGGCGTGATGGCGGTCGCAACCGACGCCACTGCGCCGGTTACGATCCGCATCAAGGAGCATGTCGGGCGGTCGCGCCCCCTTCGCCGCAAGAAGGGGAGCGCGACCATCCCGACGAGACACCTCGCTGTCCCCGTTGCGAGACGCCCCCTTGCCTTCGTGTCGACGCGCCCTCCTGCCCTCCGGAACAGGCGCGCCGGTATCAGCTGGGCAATAGCAGTCCTACAACCCGCGGGCGCGGTTGAGGACGTGACTCGCGCATGGCGATCTCTGCCCAGCAGGCAAGACATGTGCGGCAAGAGCTCCTTCTCTGCAATTCACAGGACTGGCCGGGCAGCCGGGCTGTCTACGAGAGACCCCTGGTTTTGCGAGCCCGCCTCGCGGCGGGGGTGCCTTTTGCCGGTACTTCACGCGGTCCGGCACTCCTCCGGGGAGCTGGTCCGCACGTCCTGAAATCGGGTGCCGCGCGTCCGTCCTTTAGTGCGACATCGCGTCGGCCAACGAACGTCCCGTGGTGAGGCCGTTCGCCGCTCGGGTTCTTCGCCGAACCGTCCGCCGACCCCGTCCGGCGACCCCGGCCACCATCGTCACCACTAGGTAGCCGAGCTCTGTCGGATCACGACCGCGGGCTCCGCGCGGGGCTCGCAGTCTTTCCTCGTCGCGAGCAAGCCCCGTTTACTGCGACGCGACACGCGGATGCCGGCGCCCGTTAGGTTTGCGGAGTGAGGAGCGAGACTCCGTGAGGGCGCAGAGAACCGCCGCGACGCGGGAGGGAGCCGCGACGGTGGAGCCTGGCGAAGCCGGCTCGGAGGCCGACGGGCGCCTCGGGCGCCTGCGCGACCGCGTCAAGCGGTGGCCGTCGAGCGAGGGCGGGTGGCTTGCGAACGTCAAGCGCGCGCTGGCCGACCCGATCGCACCCGTCATCGCGCTCTGCCTCATCCTCGTGGTGTCCTTCGCGCTTCGCGTCATCGACCTCGAACAGCCGTGCACGAGCCCCTGCAAGACCCCCTCCTCGCACACGCTCATCTTCGACGAGGCGTACTACGTCAACGCCGCGCGCGTGATCGATCACATCAATCCGCCGGTCGGCCAGAACTACCACAACGCGCCGCTCGGGGATGATCCCAACGCCGAGCATCCGCAGCTCGCGAAGCTGATCATCGCGGCCGGGATCGAGCTCTTCGGAGACAACCCGACGGGCTGGCGAATAGGCAGCGTGATATTCGGTTTGATCGCGCTGATCGCGATCTACGCGCTCGTGCGCGCGGCGGGCGGCTCCGGTTGGCTGGCCGCGGGCACGGCGGCGGTCGCATCGACGGACAACCTCTTCCTCGTGCACAGCCGTATCGCGACGCTCGACATCTACGTCGTCGCGATGATGCTCATCGCCGCTCTGCTCTACCTGCGAAAACGGCCGATCGCCGCGGGGGTGGCGCTCGGGATCGGGATGTGCATGAAGGAAGTGGCGATCTACATGGTCGTCGTGTTCGTGCTCTTCGAGGCCTTCAGGATGCTGCGAGCGTGGTGGTTCGGCTCCCTCGAGGGGTGGGTGCGCACGAACGTGCGCCCCGCGGCGCTGGTGATCGTCTCCGGCGCGGCGAGCTTCCTGGCGCTGCTTTGGCTCCTCGACATTCTCGTGCCCGCCTACGACACGGGCACCCACATCAAGTACGCGGGCAGCCCGTTCACGCACTTCTTCCACATGGTCCACTACGCGACGCTGCTGAAGGCCGAACCAGGGAAGCCCGGGATCTCGTCGACGCCGTTCCAGTGGCTGCTCAACGAGAAGGCGATCCCCTATGCGAAGACCGCGGTCACCGCGACGGCCGGCGGCAAGATCGTCTCGAACCATCCCATCTACTTCTTCCAGGGCCTGATGAACCCGTACATCATCTTCCTCGCGATCCCGGCGCTGTGCGCGTGCCTCTCGATCTGGTGGCGGCGCAACGAGACGCTCGCGCTGTTTGCCGTGGTGTGGTTCCTCGGCAACTTCCTGCCGGCCGTGTTCGAGAGCTACGCGCTCGGACGTGTGGATTACCTCTATTACATGGTGATCGTCTTGCCCGCGATCTATATCGCGTTGGCGCGCGTGTTCGGCGACCGGCGCATGCCGCTCGCGGCAACGCTCGGGTGGTCGGTGATGCTCGTCTACGGCTTCGCCGTGCTGTATCCGATCAGGACGCTTCTATAGGTCAGCGGAAGGCCGCGGAGGCCACCGCGGAGAGCTTTTCGCCGCCGCCGCGGCTCGGCGCGAAGGCGAGGCGCACGAGCACCTGGAGGGGGCGCTGCGAGCGCAGCGCGGCGAGTCCCGCGGAGGAGAGTGGCACCGTGATCGTCAGCGTGCGCGCTTTGCGCACGCGTGTGTGCACGGAGCGCACGTCAGCGCCCGCTCGCGGCGAGGCGGCCGGCGCCGGGAACGGCAAGCGTGATCAGCGCCTTGTGGCCTCGCACGCGCACGCGCGGGCGCATGATGCGAGCGCCACGAACTCCGCTTTGCGCGCACCCTGAGATCTGCGCGTTCTGCGTGTAGCGGACGCCGTTCTGGCCAACGAGCGTCGCCGGCATCACGAGCTTCGTTGCGAGGGTGCGCTTGACCTTGCGCGTCCTGTAGACGAGGTGGCCGTGCTTGCGAACCACACGGCCATGCCTGTGCACGACTTCGCGCTTCTTGGCGGTTACCGTGCTCGTGCAAAGGTTGCCGTTGGCGGCAAGCAACGAGTTCGGCCCCATCGGGAACCGCGCCTTGAAGCTCGTAAAGGGCGCGTCGGGAAGCGCGGCGAACGTCGAGCTGGTGATCCCGTTCTTGATCTGCGTGTGGCTTTCCTGGATCAGCGTCACGCCGTCCCCCTGCAGGACGAAGTCGAGGTCCGGGAACGCGGCGCCGCCGTGCGACACGAGATACGCGGTGCCAGTCAAGACGCCGGGGAGCAGCGGCGTCGTGAGCGTCGCCGTGCCGACCTTCGAGGGGCCCGGGCAGTCCGGGGGGGCGGCCGCGAACTGCGCCTCCGAGCAGGCCTTCTGCAACGTCGTGAGTCGCGAGACGAGCTGCGCGGGCAACCTCACCGCGACTTCCCTGATGTTCGCCTGCCGTGGATGTGGCGTGAGCGAGACTTCGAGGCTCGCGCCGTTCGCGCGCGAGGCGTTGCTGCTCGTGCCTGCGCTCAACGATGGAGTGAACGGCAGCGAGGAGCAGCCGGACGTCGAGAATGGCGTCGAGATCTTCTGCTGCGCGCTGGCGACGGGCGGCAACGCGTCCGTTCCCGTGAGCGTCGTTTCCGTCGCGAGCGGATTGCAGCTCGTCGGGTTCACGAGGAAGTTCGGCCGGTTGAGCGTGACCGTGACCGAGCGCAGGCGCACGGGCGCGCCGTCGACCACCAGCGGCGGCGACGCGACGCTCGTGACCCGCGTCGTGCGGGGGTCGATCGCGATCGTCGCGCGTGTGACGATCTTGCCGAAGTCGTAGGGGCCGACGTGTTCGGCCGGCACGACGACCGAGAGTCCATAAGGCGCCCCGCCGTAGGGCCCAGTGAGATACACGGGACCGGCCGGCGGGTGGAACGGTTCCGGCCCGGAGCCGACGGCGGCGGTGACTTCGCCGACCTGGCTTTCGGCGGGACATGTGCCGGCGTTCGCCGGCGCTTCTTCGCAGAGGCGCGGCACGGCCGCGATCGATCCCAGCAGACCCTCCGGAAGCGTCGTTTCGACCCTCGAGAGGTACTGCTGCCCATTCCCACGTGTGAGGTTCAGCGTGAACGTCCCGCCCGTCTTGCCGGCGGTGCTCGGCGCGTCGCTCGTGGCCTGGCTGAGGTCAAACGGGATGGGCGCCGGGCAGCCGGTGACGTCGAAGAGGCTCGACGGCGTGGCGGGTTCGCTCGGCGTCGTGAAGGGCGAGAAGATGCTCGTGCTCGTCGCCGCTGCGCACGCGAGCGGGTTCGCGAGCGGGCCGCGCGCGCCGCCGTTCAGGCGCACCACGAAGTCGCTGAAGGGGAGCTGCGGGTTTTCGAGGAGCGCGGTCGTGAGCTGCCCCGTCGCGGGGTTTGCGCTCACGCGGCCTTCCAGTCGCACCGCGACGCCGAGCGGCGATTCCGCGTTGATGAAGATGCGGTACTCGCCACCCGATTCAGGGCTCGCACCGGCTTCGGGAGCGCCGAGGTAGACGTCGCCGGTGAGCGGTTCTGGCAGGTCGGGGGTAAGGATTTCGACCGTCCCGATGCTCGACCCCGCGGGGCACTGGATCGGTTCGGCCGTACCTCGTCCGAACTGCGAGTCTCGAGCAGCCTTCGAGGCCGTTCGCCGCCGATGGATCGAGCGTCATCCCCGGCGGGAGCATGACGTGCGCGTACTTGAGGTCGGAGGAGTCGATGCTCGCCGGGTTCGTCGTCTGCGGCAGCTTGACGTCGATCGTCGCGCCGTCCGGTTCGTCGGACTGCGCCGTCCCCGGCATCACGCTGATCGACGGTTCAAAGGGCACAGTGTGTTCGTCGCAGTGTTCGACCCCCACCGGTGTATGCGTGAACGTTTCCGAGACTTCCGGAACGGTTGCTGCCGGTAGCGAAGGGTCTTCCGCGTGGCCGTAGGATTCGACTCGCAGGTGCGACGTCGCGGAGCTCGAGCATTCGCTCGGCAGCGTGAGGAACGTGCCCTTGTTCCCGAAGAACTTCAGGCGCGACTTCAGCAGCGGCGTGTTGTCGGGGACGTTGTCGATTTCGAAGTACTCGTGGAAGTCGCCCGTCCGCACTCCGGCTGCTTCCATCTGCGGTTCGTGGTGCCAGCTCACGTGCCCCACGAGGAAGATGTGTTCATTTACGAGCGGCGGCAGGGCCAGGTGGATGCCGAAGAGCAGCGGCAACCCAGGAGGCTGCTTGAGGTCGTAGACCTGCCCTGGGAGCGTGGCGTTGACGCCCTCGTAGACCGTTGCTTCATCTTCGCCGACCTGCGAGGTGGCGCTACAGCTCTGACCGTTCTTTTCTTCGAACGCTTCCACGGAGCATTGTTCGAGCGCCTGCGGGTCGGCGGCGAGTCCCGGCGGGATGTCGACGCGCACGTTCTTGACCGCTCCGATTGGTTCCTTGATCCCGAGCAGCACTTCCTTCGAGTTCAATTCGAAGCTCGTAATGCCGTAGTCCGGATGTCCCGCGGCTTGCACGTAGAACTGGGCGTGCGGGCTCGCGTAGGTGCACTGCGGGGTATCCGTGAAGCACGTCCCCGCTTCGAAGTGATTTTCGGTCACGCCGAAGCGTTCTTCTGCGTGCGCGCTGGGCGCGAGGAGCGCGAAGAGCAGCGCCGCGATGAGGGCGGCGAGGATCCCCGCGAGGAGCTCGATCGCGGGCGGGGGCTGGTGCCCGGAGCCCCGGTGTCGCGCGTGCATCATCGTCATCGCTGCTTGATCACCATCCGTGGGTCGCCCTCCGAGGTCCGTAGCCACAGGTTGCACATGCAACTACATCGTGACTTGTGTAACGTAGTGTTTACATACCCGGAACGCGAGAGCGCCAAACTCGGGGCCGCCCCGCGCGGCTATCCTTCTGGCCTCTGCGCCCGTAGCTCAGCTGGATAGAGCGTCGGTCTACGGAACCGAAGGTCGGGAGTTCGAATCTCTCCGGGCGCGTTGCCGTGTTCTCTGTCAGCGTTGAGTCAGCGCGGGAGTCGCAGCTGCGCGATGCCGTCGCCCTGCGCCAGGTATACGGAGCGGCCGTCGGGCGAGCTCGCGATCGGCCCGATTAGTTCCCCATAGGCGCCCCGAAGCCGGTGGCAGGCGCCGGCGTCGCATTCGCGCAGATCGTTGACGACCAGCGCCCCGCCCGTAGCCGAGCGGCTGACCTGTACGACGGTGCCAACGTGGTCTCGGCGTTCCACGGCGGACGCAAGCAGCCCGCCCGACGCCGCGGGCAGCGTGTACGGGTAGTCGGCGGTCCAGCGCGGCGCGGTGCCGCATCCACGGGACGAAGCCGCTGCGAAAACCACGCACCCGGCAGCGCCCGCGGGCTCGCTGAGGGCACCCGAGCCGGGATCGCGGCTCAGCGCGGCGACCGCGAGGTTGGATCCCTCGTACCCTTCCACGCTCGCCGCGTACAGCGTGTCGCCGGACGGGCTCAACGACAGCGCGGAGCCTGTCAGCGTTACTGGGGCACAGCCGGCGGGCGGGTCGGGCTCGTCGCTGACGCAATCTCCCTGCCCGGACCTGGGGCTCAGGGCACCGCTGGCCTGGTCTCGGCCGAGCCCGACGATGCGCTCGGCCCCTTGCCCCATCGACCCGCCGGCGTAGAGCTCGGAGCCGTCCGGAGTCTCAGCGAGTCCGTGTACGCCGCCCACGGGGAGCAGCGGGGCGACCGTACAGCCCGGATGCGGCGACCCGACCAGGCATTGCTGCAGGACGAGGCCGCGGGCGTCCACCCGGTAGACGTCGATCGCACCGCGGAATGCATCGCCCACGTAGACCGAGCGCGAGTCGGATGCCACGAGCAGATGCCCTTCGGAGGGAATCGGGGCGAATGCACAGCGACTGTGCACTCGGTCGGTGAGGCACTGCAGCCGACGGAGCGTGCCCTTACGCGGATCCACGCCGAACGTCGCGAGATAGCTGCCGGCGGCGCCGTGTCCCCCTCTCCCGCTCGCGTACAGGCGACGCCCATCGGGGCTGATCACCAGCGAAACCGGCTGCTCGAGGCCACCCACCCGCTCACACGATCCTCGCTGCCGTGCAACCGGCCCGGGGGCGTTTTCAACGCAACCCCGTCGACCAGGGAGCGGGCGGAGCGCCCCGCTACGAGGATCGCGCGCGAACACGAGCAGCCGGGCGTGCGGGGCGCCTGGAGAGAACAGCAGTTCCTGCTGCCAGCCGTATACGAAGCGGCCGTTCGGCGAGACCACCATTTGGTCTGGCGCGAGCCCGGCGAGCGAGCGCGCCGAAGCACACCGGAACGAGCCTTCGGTGTCCACGCAGCCGGGAGCTCCGGACGGCTGCACCCCCGCCATTCCCGCAGCCAGGGGCGCCCCGGCCAACAACGTCAGCGCGGTTGCGCCCAGCGCGGCGAGCCCCCCGCGGCTCATACCGACACGCACCACCCGAGTATAAGCGCGGTCGACTCCCTACCGAGGGGAGTTCGAATCTCTCCGGGCGCGCTCCACGGCACCCATGATCACCCACGTGTGCCCGCCGGCCGTGGGCGCCGCGGGACGGTACGCGTCGGCTTTGAGAACTTTGTGTCGCCCTGCGGACTCGCGAGCTGGCGCTCGAGCTCAGTGAACACGTCGATCAGCTCGGGCGCCTCGAACGCGCGGTTGCGTCGCCCGACTGTGATCTGCGCCAGGACGCCGGCGTCGAGGAGACGACCGATGGCTTCGTTGACGGCCTGTTGGCTCCGGTCGATCAGCGACGCTCCGGTATGGACGGTCAAGATGGGGGAGCCCGGAAGGGCCTCGATGAGAAGATCGACAGCCGAGCCGGCACGGATTCTTCCGACGCCAGCTCGCCAGGCGCTCTGGAGTTCCCGAACTCGCTTCTCGTAGAGCTCAGCGTCGTCAACCGCTCGGCGGGTTGCTGTCGCGAAAAGTGCAATCCAGCGGTTGAGCCCGTCGCGAGCTGCCCGGCCGTCCGAAGCTCCGCTATAGCGAGTGGCCGTGAGTGCGCTTATGTAGTCGGTAGACCAGGTTGCAAGCACGAGCGAGACCGGCGGCAGAACGGCAGGAGCGAGCCCGCGCCTGCGCAGAATGGCGTGTATGAGTGCCCGCCCGGTTCTCCCGTTGCCGTCCACGAACGGATGGATGGTCTCGAATTGCGCATGTGCGATCGCGGCTTGGGCTATGGCCGGAAGGGCATCGCTGTTGCAGAAGGCACAGAGATCGTCGAGAAGCTCCTCAACGTACTCAGGCGGCGGCGGCACAAATGCAGCGGAGCATGGGTTGTAGTCGCTGCCCCCGATCCAGTTCTGCGCGGACCGCAGGTTGCCACTGTCCTTCTCGAGCCGAGTTTCGGCCAGCAGTCGGCGGTGGATCGCGAGGATGTCGGCTAGATCGATTACGTTCGTCGTGCTGAGATTGTCGACGGCCCACGTCATCGCCTCGATGTTGTTGAGAACCTCGATCGCGGTCACATCGGCCGGCTTCTGTCCCATACGTTGGACTTGCTGCGCCCGCAGGAGCCGGCGACCTCCGACCTCCAGGCCCTCGATCTTCGACGACGCGACGGCCTCGGCGCGGAGCAGGAGGCGGGCGAGGGCCTCGGAATCGATCAAGCTACGGGCCTCGAGATTGAGTCGCGCGAGGGAATATTCTGCGTCCGCAACGTCGGCCGCCGAGGTTCCGTCGATCGTGATCGAACGACCCATGAGGGGGTCGGGAACGTAGGCCCCGTACTCGCAGCCTTGACGATCCCGCCGCGGAAGCCCCGAGGTGAGCGCAGAGCCCCATCGACGCCGTAGTAGCCGGGCCATGTGTTCAAGGCTAGCAACTAACCTTGATTATGGACCGCGCCTGACCAAGGCAGGCCCCGATCAAGGCCAGCCCCGATCAACGCTGACCGCAAACCTTGATTGCGCCCCCCGGCGTGACCGATCGCGCCCTATCGGCATGCCCCTTCGCGCCAAGGGCGCGTAAGCGGCGCTAACGAATGTCCGCCGATTAGCCGATCTAATGGTCGATGGCGGGTCGTTCTACTTCGGATGCTGCGGTGCGGCGTACGCCGGTGCCCCCGGATCAGGTGGCGCCGCTGCGCGACGACGTCCATCCGCTGGGCCGCGCACTCGGGGAGCGCGTGCCGGAGGTGCTCGCGCTTACGGGAGCGCGTATCCGCGCCCTCGGGCACGGGCGCGATCCTGTCATCCAGCGAAGCTTCGAGCGCATCAACGAGAGCTCCACGGTCGCGATCGCTTCCTGGCTCGCCGGGGACGGGCCGAAGGTAGCGAGGGACGCGGGCAGGGAGACCTGGCAGCTCTACGGGGAACTCGCGGCGCGGCGGTCGGCGTCGCTGCAGGAGGTCACCGAGCGTCACCTGAGCTGGCGCGACTCCGTCGTCGACGTGATCAAGAAGAGCGCATCGGAGCTTCAGTCCTCGCCGCAAGCGGTCGCAGAAGCCCTGAACATCGTGCAGGTCGCGCTGGAGTTCAGCTTCGTCCGGATGTGCAAGTCCTTCGACGACGAGCGTCGCAAGACGGACGAGGAGCTCGCCGCGAGCAAGGAAGAGCTCGCGTTCGTCGCCACCCATGACGAGCTCACCGGGCTGCCAAATCGCGCGCTCATCGTCGACCGCATGGAGCAGATGCTCGCCCGCTCGCCACGCAGCGGCGCGCCCGTCGCGGCGATGTCGATCGACATCGACAACTTCAAAACCGTCAACGACACGCTCGGGCGGATTGCGGGGGACGAGCTCCTGCAAGCCGTCGCGACGCGGCTCGACGACGTGCTTCGCGGTAGCGACACGCTTGGCCGCCTCGGCGGCAACGAGTTCGTCGTCATCTGCGAGGGATCCTCGCTCGCCGCCGGCGCGGAGCTGATAGCCGAGCGGCTGATCGAAGCGCTCAAGCAATCGTTCGCGCTGCCGGCGAGCGGCGAGACGCCGGTCGCGGTGACGGCGAGCATCGGGATCGCGTCGGGCGGAGGGTCATCCGCCGAGGAGCTCGTGCGCGACGCGAACGCGGCGATGTACCGCGCGAAGCGCGACGGCCGCAACCGCTATGCGTTCTACGAGACGGGGATGCAGGACACGATCCGGCAGCGCGCGGAGCTAGAGCTCGCGCTGCGTCACGCGCTCGAGCGCGACGAGTTCTTCCTCGTCTACCAGCCGATCTTCGACCTGCGCGAGATGCGCGTGACCACGGTGGAGGCGCTGATCCGCTGGAAGCACCCCGTGCGTGGCATCGTCCCTCCGAACGACTTCATCCCGCTCGCCGAGGAGACGGGCTTCATCAGGGACATCGGCGCGTGGGTTCTCGCTCGCGCGTGCGCTCAGGGCGCGAGCTGGCGGGCCGCGGGCTACGAGGGCCGAGTCGCGGTTAACGTCTCCGCGCGTCAGCTCGACAGCGACCAGCTTCTGGATGACATCAAGGGCGCGCTGCAAGACGCCGGCCTCGACCCACAGGCGCTCGAGCTCGAGGTCACGGAGACGGCGCTCATGCGCAACGTCGACGAGACGGTGCACCGCCTCGCGGAGGTCAAGGAGCTGGGCACGCGGATCGCGATCGATGACTTCGGCACCGGGTACTCCTCGCTCGCGCATCTCCAGCGCTTCCCCGTCGATGCGCTCAAGATCGATCGCTCGTTCGTCTCGCGGCTCGGCGAGAGTCTCGAGGCGCGCGCGTTCATTCACACGCTCGTTCAGCTCGGCAAGACGCTTGCGATCGAGACGGTCGCGGAGGGGATCGAGGACGAGCAGGAGCTCGCGACGGTGAGGGCCGAGGGCTGCGACTGCGCACAGGGGTACCTCTTTGCCCGACCCGCGGACGCCGCTGACATCGCGGCAACCATCCTTGGCGACACGCCTGCGGCGGATGTCACAGAGGTCTCGCAGGCGGGCGCGTACCAAGCGGCGCGTAGGAATGCCGCATAACGCGCATCTATTAGAACGTTTTCATAGATAACGCTTGTTACGCGTGCCGGATGGGAGTATTGTTCACCCCGCTCGGCGTGGTGGGCGTCTGGCTTGGGTCCAATCTGAGGGACCCGCAAGCGCGACAATCACCGCGTCGTCTCGACAGGAGGAGCTCGATGGGACGGGTGAAAAGCTACGGGCGGTTTGCATTGGCGGGAGCGGCGGCGACCGCGTTCTCGCTGACCGTGCTCGCCACCGCGTCGGCGGAAGCGTTCCAGAAGCTGTGCGTCGCCGAAAGCAGCTCCGGCATCGTGCTCAGCCGTCTCGTGCTTGCGCCCAACAGCCACGGCGAATGCCCGTCCTTCCTCGGCATCAAGTACAAGCTCGTTGAAGTCGCGCCGCCGGGTGCCACCGGGCCGACCGGGCCGACGGGTGCTGAAGGCAAGGAAGGCAAGACGGGGGCAGCAGGAGCGCACGGGCCGACGGGTCCTGCGGGCCCGCGGGGCGTGACCGGCGCGACCGGCGTGACGGGACCCAATGGTGCGAAGGGGCCTCCAGTCGGAGAACCCGGCGGCACGGGAGCGACCGGCGTGACTTCGCTGCCGCGCCCCGGCCCTACGGGCCCGGCGGGCCCGACAGGGGCCACGGGCGAAATCGGTGAAGAAGGCACCGCGGGCGCGACTGGCCAGCACGGCGCCGCGGGTGTCACCGGTCCGACCGGGCCGAGCGGACCCACCGGCCCTACACCGCCACAGGGAGCGACGGGGCCGACGCAGCCGACCGGCCCCACTGGACCGACCGGCGTTACAGGGGTGACGGAACCATGAGACGCATTAACGGCAGGAGCCGCGTCGCCCTGCTCGGGACGGCCACGATCGTGGCGTTCGCGATGATGCTGGGCAGCGCCTCGGCGGAATCGGGAACGGCGCTCTGCATCCCGCAGAACAACCCCACCTTTGAACCGAACTTTTTCCTCGCGCGCCTGGTCGTGAGCGCCAACGCGAACGGGGAATGCCCGGCCTTCCTCGGGATCACATACAAGGTGGTGCGCGTCGGCAAGTCCGTCTCGGGCGGACCGACCGGTCCAGCCGGTGTTGAAGGGCCCGAAGGCAAGAGCGGAGCGACCGGCGCCGAGGGGCCCACGGGGCTCGAAGGCGTGACTGGCCCAGCGGGTCCGACCGGCGCGACGGGCGCAACCGGTCCGCCCGGTCCGAAGTGTGAAACCGGCGGGCCGCCGTGCTGCCTCACGTGCGCGCCACCGGGCGAAGAACGCGGGCCCACCGGGCCGACCGGGGAAGCCGGCGCTACCGGCCGCAGGGGTGAAAAGGGTGCCACGGGGCTTACAGGCCCGGCGGGTGTCACGGGAAGCACGGGTCCCACCGGGCCGACAGGGCCCACGGGGCCGACGGGCCCGACTTCCAACGGCGCCACAGCCATGCCCGGGGTCGCGTTTGCGAGCCAATCGAGAGCGGGGGAGTCACAGTGAGATCTTCGAATTGGCACACCGCTGCAGGCCTCGCCGGCGCCGCGCTTGCCGCGCTCTCGCTGGCGTTCACCGGCGGCGCCTCCGCGGCAGGCGGCCAGGCGCTCTGCATCCCGCAGGCTAACGGGGATCCCGTGTTTGCTCGCCTCATCTTGATCCCGAACAACAGGGGCCAGTGCCCGCCGTTTCTCGGGATCACGTTCGTGCGAGTCGAAGTCGGAGTCGAAGGCTCAGGCGGTCCGACGGGGCCGAGGGGACCGGAGGGTCCGGAAGGCAGGACCGGCGCGACCGGGCCGACGGGTGAAGCCGGCCCTCAGGGTGTCACGGGCTCCACGGGCGCCACGGGCCCGACCGGCCCGACAGGCCTGACAGGTCCGACCGGGGAAGGGCGGCACTTCCCGCCGCCCGAAAGGGGGCCGACGGGACCGAAGGGCGAAAAGGGCCCGACCGGCCCGGCGGGCCTCAAGGGTCCTACGGGAGTCACGGGCGCGACCGGGGAAGCCGGAGCGACCGGAGCCACAGGTGCGGAAGGCGCGACCGGTGCGACGGGGGCCACAGGGTCGCCGCCGCCGGAAGGCGCGACCGGGCCGCCAGGCCCCCCTGAAGGGGGTTGACCCTGATCCGCGGCCGGTAGGCGCCGCGGACCTCCATGCGCTTGCCTCGTATGCCGCCTAGTGCGGGCGCGGCCCACTGACTAGAGTGTGTCGGAGAGCCGAAGGACGAGCGGGTCAACCACCACACAAGGAGGCAGCATGGCCACTGCAACCGAACGGGCACCGCGCGCTCACGACCGGATCTACATCGGCGGGGAGTGGGTCAAGCCGGATGGGGCCGGCGCACTCGATGTCGTCGAACCCCACTACCGAGGAGGTCATCGGCAGCGTTCCCGACGGTAGTGCAGTCGACGTGGACCGCGCAGTCGCTGCCGCGCGTGCCGCGTTCGAGACCTGGTCGCTCACCTCCGTGGAGGAGCGCGCAGATTGGATGAAGCGCATCGGCGAGGCTCTGGCGGCGCGGATGGACGAGATCGCGGAGGTGATCGCGCAGGAGGTCGGCATGCCGCTGAAGCTCTCGCAGATGATCCAGGCCGGCCTGCCGACGATGACCTTCGCCTCCATGCCGGGCGTGCTCAGCGAGATGGCGTGGGAGGAGCAGGTCGGCAACTCGCTCGTCGTTCGCGAGCCCGTCGGCGTCGTCGCGGCGATCACACCCTGGAACTACCCGCTGCATCAGATCGCCGCGAAGGTGGCGCCTGCGATCGCGGCCGGCTGCACAGTCGTCCTCAAGCCCTCGCAGGTCGCGCCGCTGAACGCCGTGCTGCTCGCGGAAGTGCTCGACGACGTCGGTCTGCCCGACGGCGTCTTCAACCTCGTCACGGGCCGCGGCTCGGTCGTCGGCGAGGCGCTCGCCTTGCATCCCGACGTGGACATGATCTCCTTCACGGGGTCGACCGCCGCAGGACGCCGCGTCAGCGAAGCGGCGTCCGCGACCGTCAAGCGCGTCGCGCTCGAGCTCGGCGGCAAGTCGCCGAACGTGATCCTCGAGGACGCCGACCTCGAGCGGGCCATCCCGGATGGCGTTGCCAAGTGCTTTTTGAACTCGGGCCAGACGTGCTCCGCGCTCACGCGCATGCTCGTTCCGCGATCGAAGCTCGCGGATGCGGAGCGGATCGCCGCCGCGGCGGCCGAGCAGTACACGCCCGGTGACCCATTCGACGCGGAGACGCGACTCGGCCCGCTCGTATCCGAGGACCAGCGCGAAACGGTCGTCGATTACATACGCAAGGGCTCGGAGGAGGGCGCGAAGCTCGTCACGGGCGGCGCAGAGCCGCCCGCGGGGCTCGAGCGCGGCTACTTCGTTCAGCCGACGGTCTTCTCGGAGGTCGCGCCCGAGATGACGATCGCGCAGGAGGAGATCTTCGGCCCCGTCCTTGCGATCATCCCCTACGACGACGACGAGGACGCCGTGCGGATCGCCAACGACAGCATCTACGGTTTGGCCGGCGGCGTGTGGTCGCGGCGACGAGGAGCACGCGAAGCGCATCGCGCGCCGCATTCGCACCGGCCAGGTAGAGATAAATGGCGGTGCGTTCAACGCGCTCGCGCCGTTCGGCGGCTACAAGCAATCAGGCCACGGACGCGAGCTCGGGCGCTTCGGCCTCGAGGAGTTCCTGCAGGTCAAGTCGCTCCAGCTCTAGCTCTCCACGGGCGGCACTTGTGCTCAGCGCTTCGCGCGCATCGCTTCCGCGCGCGCGAAGAGATCGGATGGCCGTACGGATAGTGCGTCCGCGATCTTGAGGATGTTCGTGAGGCTCGGGTTGCGCTCACCGCGCTCGATGCCGCTGATGTAGGTGCGGTCGAGCTCGCACGCGAACGCGAGCGCTTCTTGGGAGAGGTGGCGTTCGCCGCGCAGGGCGCGGATCGCAGCGCCAAACGCCGCGTGTGCTTCGGAGCGGACGGGCACGGCAACGCAGCCTGCACGCTTGACGACTATTAGTCTATGGACTATAAGTCTCTGCATGCTAGAGCACGACGACGTTGAGCGTGCGATCGTTCTGCAGCTGCTTCGGGCCGACCATGCGCCGCGCTGGACGCGCGCGGAACTCACGAGCGCGCTCCGGCACCTGCCCTCGCTCGAGGTCAGCAAGGGGATCGTGCGTCTCGACGCCCACGGAGTGGTCGAGCGCCTCGGGGTGGAGCTGTGGGCCTCGCGAGCTACGCGCCGCCTCGACGAGCTTGCGCTCATCGCCATTTGAGCCTGCGCCTGTGCTGCGCACGCCCCCGGCGCCCCTTGAGCGGTACGCCATCATGGGATGCAAATGAGCGTTTTCGGCGGGCACGGGTTTGGCGCGGCGCACGGTGCAGCGGGCACCGGCGCTATGCGATCGCTGCGTGGCGGCGAGAAGAAGCCGCCGCCGCTCATGGACGAGTCGCGCGAGCGCGAGCGCGGGCGCATCCTGCGCCTGTTCGCGCCGTACCGCTGGCGGCTCTACTCCGTCCTTCTGCTCGTTGTGATCGGCGCGGGCCTCGCGATGCTCCAGCCGTTCCTGCTGCGGGAAGTGCTCGACAAGGGGATCTTCGGGCACGACACGACGCTGCTCAGCGTGCTCGTCTTGGCGATGATCGCGATCGCTGTCGTGGGAGCGGCGCTGAGCGTCCTGCAGACGTACAGCTCCAACGTCGTTGGCCAGCGTGTGATGCACGACCTGCGGGCTGCGGTCTACGGCCACCTGCAGCGGATGTCGCTCGCGTTCTTCACACGCACGCGCACGGGCGAGGTGCAGTCGCGGATCGCGAACGACATCGGTGGCCTCGACAGCGTCGTCACGCAGACGGCGACGACGATTGCTCAGAACGTCACGACGGTGATCGCGAGCATCGTCGCGATGTGCATCCTGGACTGGCGCCTCGCGGCGATCTCGCTCGTGTTCGTCCCCCTCTTCGTGTGGCTCACGCGCCGGGTGGGCAAGGTGCGCAGGCGCATCACGAGCGAGCAGCAGCGCCGGCTCGCCGACCTCTCCTCGCTGGTCACGGAGTCGCTCTCGGTGTCGGGGATCATGCTCGGCAAGACGATGGGCCGAGGCGGCGACCTCGCCGAGCGGTTCACCAAGGAATCCGAGGACATCGCCGATCTCGAGGTGCGCTCGCGCATGGCGGGGCGCTGGCTGATGTCGACGATCCAGATGACGTTCGCGATCCAGCCGGCGATCGTCTACTGGCTCGCTGGGCAGAGCTTCATCGGCGCGATCTCGATCGGCACGGTCGTCGCGTTCACGACCCTGCAAACGCGGCTCCTCTTCCCGATCCAGTCGCTGCTCGGCGTGGGTCCTGAAATCGAGTCCTCGCTCGCGCTCTTTGACCGCATCTTCGAGTACCTCGACCTCCCGGTCGACATCGTCGAGGCGGAGGACCCGGTGCAGCTGCGCCCGCAAGAGGTTCTCGGCGAGGTGCGCTTCGAGGGCGTCTCCTTCAGCTACTTCGGCGAGGCTCCGTGGACGGTGCAGGACATCGACATCGTCGTGCCCGCGGGCACGCGTACAGCGATCGTCGGCGAGACGGGGGCGGGCAAGACGACGCTCGGCTACCTCGTCGCGCGCCTCTATGACCCGCAGCGTGGCCGCGTCACGATCGACGGCGTCGACGTCCGCGACGCATCGCTCTCCTCGCTGGCGGCGACGGTAGGCGTCGTCTCGCAGGAGACCTACCTGTTCCATGCGAGCGTGCGCGAGAACCTTCGCTTCGCACGTCCAGAGGCGAGCGACGCGGAGATCGAAGAAGCGGCGCGCACGGCGCGCATTCACGAGCTCATCGTGTCGCTCCCCGAGGGCTACGACACGATCGTGGGCGAGCGCGGCTACCGCTTCTCGGGTGGCGAGAAGCAGCGGATGGCGATCGCGCGCACGGTGCTGCGGAACCCGCCCGTGCTCGTGCTCGACGAGGCGACGAGCTCACTCGACACGCAAACGGAGGCAGCGGTTCAGGGCGCGCTCGAAACGCTCGCGGAGGGCCGAACGACGATCACGATCGCTCACCGGCTCTCGACGGTCCGCGACGCGGAGCAGATCGTCGTCCTCGATCGCGGGCGCATCGCGGAAACCGGCACGCACGAGGAGCTGCTGGAGCTCGGCGGTCTCTACGCTGCGCTCGTCGCTCGCGACGTCACCGAGCAGCCGATCGGGGGCTGAGCGCACTCGCACCGCGCCTAGCGGGCGCGGAGAGGTTGCCCGCGAGCCGCGGGCTACGCTGTGCGAATGGCCCTCCGATTGCGACGCACACCGAGGCAGGATCCAAGCGACCGCGGCACACATCGCCCCTGGCGCATCGAGGGCTCGCGCACCGCGAAGCAGCCCGCCGGCCAGGGCCAGGGCGGCTCCGGCCAGGGCGGCCCGCGCAAGCGCGTGAGCCCCCCGTGGTGGATCGTCCTCGTCGGCTTCCTTGCTCTCTACTACGGGATCCTCGTGCTCACCTCGCCGTCCTCGGCGACGCGCGTCACGGTGCCCTACAGCTACTTCAAGCAGGAGGTCAAGAAGAACAACATCCAGAGCATCAAGACGAAGGAAAACCAGATCGAAGGCACGCTGCGGCATGCGATCCGCTACCCCGAAGGCAAGGAAGGGGTCGAAGCGACGCACTTCAAGACGCAGCGCCCGTCTTTCGCGAGCGACAACCTCGAAGCGGAGCTCGAAGCGAACGGCGTCAAGATCGAAGCCTCGCCGCCCGGCTCCTCGACGCCGTGGTGGGAGCTCATCATCTTCTACTTCGGCCCGTTCCTGCTGCTCATCGGCTTGTTCGTGTTCATGGGCCGCCGCATGGCGGGCGGGATGGGCGGTGCGCTCACCGGGTTGGGCCGCTCGCGCGCGCGGCGCTACGAGGGCACAGAAGGCCGCACCACCTTCGCCGACGTCGCGGGCATCGACGACGCGAAGGAAGAACTCACGGAGGTCGTCGACTTCCTGAAGAACCCCGATCGCTACCGGCGCCTCGGCGGCATGGTGCCCAAGGGCGTGCTCCTCAGCGGCCCCCCAGGGACCGGCAAGACGCTGCTCGCCAGGGCCGTTGCGGGGGAGGCGAACGTGCCCTTCTTCTCGGTCTCCGCAGCGGAGTTCATCGAGATGATCGTCGGCGTCGGCGCGAGCCGCGTGCGCGATCTCTTTGAGCAGGCCAAGCGCGAGGCGCCCGCGATCATCTTCGTCGACGAGCTCGACGCGATCGGGCGCTCGCGTGGCGTGGGCTCGATCCCCGGCGGGGGCCACGACGAGCGCGAGCAGACGCTCAATCAGATCCTCACCGAGATGGACGGCTTCACCGGCAACGAGGGTGTGATCGTGCTTGCGGCCACGAACCGTCCCGAGATCCTCGACTCGGCGCTGCTGCGCCCCGGACGCTTCGACCGTCGCGTCGTGGTCAGTCCGCCCGACCAACGCGGACGCAGGCAGATCCTCGAAGTGCACACGCGCTCGGTCCCGCTCGGCAAGGACGTCGACCTCGACGCGATCGCCTCGACCACCCCGGGGATGGTTGGGGCGGACCTCCGCAACCTCGTCAACGAGGCGGCCCTGCTCGCCGCGCGCAGGAACAAGACGAGCGTGGGACGCGCGGAGTTCTCCGACGCCCTCGAGAAGATCCTGCTCGGCGCCGAGCGCCGCATCCTGATCTCACCGGAGGAACGCGAACGCACCGCCTATCACGAGTCCGGCCACGCCCTGCTCGGCATGCTCGAGCCGGGTGCCGACCCCGTGCGCAAGGTGTCGATCATCCCACGCGGGCGGGCGCTCGGCGTGACCTTCCAGGCTCCCGAAAAGGACCGCTACGGCTACAGCGAGAGCTACCTGCTCGGACGCCTGACCGGAATGCTTGGCGGCCGTGCCGCCGAGCAGCTCGTGCTCGGCGAGACGACGACGGGCGCCGAGTCGGATCTCGAGCAGGCGACGCGCCTCGCCCGCGAGATGGTCGGGCGCTGGGGGTTCTCGAAGAAGGTCGGGATGGTCTCGGTGCTGCCGGGACCCGCCGAAGAGTCGATGTTCTTCCCGGGCACGGGGCCCGCCTCGGAGCGCACGCGGGAGCTCGTCGACGAGGAGGTCCGGCAGATCGTCGACGAATGCTACGAGCGCGCGATCCACACGCTGCGCGACCACCGGCCGCAGCTCGACTCGCTTGCACACGCCCTGCTCGAGCATGAGACGCTCGACGAGGTGGACGCCTACGCCGCGGCCGGGATCCCGCGCAAGCGGCGCGAGGCGGAGCCCGAGCCGCAGGTCGCCGCCGGTGTCACGGGTGGCGACTCCGAGCAGAGCGCGGAGGATGGCTCCGAGGTCGCCGCGCCCGGCGTCCAGCATCGCACCGCGCAGACGGGCGGCGAGCACGGCACACGCGCGCCTGAGTAAGGTTGGCGCCCGACCGATGGCTCAGACGACCGAGGGCCCGTCAGGCGCCCAGCCCGCATACCACCTGCTGCTCGCGCCCGACGAGTTGCCTGTGCTGCGTACCGCGCTCGAGCTGCTGATCGCCGACTCGCGCGACCACCAGATCCTCTCGCTCGCTCGCGCCGTCCTGGAGCGCACCCCCGCTTCCGCGCCGCCGCGGCCGCGGCGGCCGGGACCGAGCGGGGACGATGGCGAAGGCGACGAGGACTGGGCCACATCGATCCCGCTTGCGGCGGGTGAGATGAAGATCGTCCACACCGCGGTCCACCTGCTGCGGGACGACCTCCAGCGCGAGCAGGCGGACGAGCTGCACATCCTGCAGCAGATCCTCGAGAAGCTCCCCGACGAGCACGCGATCCGAGCGATCTCGCTCGATTAGCTGCAGGGTCGAAGGTCGCTGGCCACGCGCCGGAGGCCGTACCGCCCCGACGCGTGGCCCTCAACGCACGACGATCACGAGCGAGCGCGCGACGCCGCCGGCCGGCGCGAGGGTGAGCCGGTAGCGACCGGCGCCGAGCGTGCCGGAAGAGCCAACGTGCCACTCGTTACGGCCCTTTCGCGCGACTATCTGCACGGTGCTCGTGGTCGAACGTGTGCGTGCCCTCGTGGCCGCCACACGGCGACCTATTACCGCGCCCAGCTTGTCAAGTGTGATGCGCACGGGGCTCGCCGCGCTCAGGCTGAAGCTGAACGTCATCGTCGTCGCGCTCGCGTGCCCGCGGTGCAGTGCCGCGCGTGCGCTTGGCGTCAGACTGAGGCGGCTGACCTCGACCGCGCGCGTCCTGCTCCTGGTGGACCGGCCGCCCCTGTGGCCGGCGGCCGGCGGCGGGCCGGAGCCCGCGTCGCTCGCTGCGGCAGCGCCCGAGCCGCCGCCGGCCTCCGTGCCGCTTTCACTCCCGACCGCGCCCGCTTCAGCTTCGCCTTCTCCGGGATCTGGCGAATTGCCCGGGATGAACGCGCCTGACTCCGTTTGGCGTGCCCACACCCGCCGGACCGTTGTAGCCCACGCCCGCGAGGCAGATCGCCATACCGGCGCAGCTCGCCGCCTCCTGCGAGGAGCTGCACCCGGATTCACCCGAGGAGGTGGACGCTGCCCCGCACGCGCCGTTCGAGCCGGACGCGATGGCGTGCAGCGTGCTCGCTGCGCCGCGCGCGCTTTCGTACAGCGTGCGCGCGGGATATGCGGCGCCGCTGCGAGCCGCCCGCGAGCGCGAACGCGGCGGCGATCACGGGCGAGGAGAGGCTCGTGCCACCGACGGTCGCCCAGCCGATCGAGTACCCGTTCCAGGGCGTCGAGTCGTACACCGCCGCGCCCGTGTAGGGGTCGCCGTCCACAGCGACGTCGGCGACCGCGCGGGCGCCGCCGCAGCCAACCGTGCGCCAGTTCGAGAGCGCACGCTGCCAGGGAGGCGCGGCGAAGTGTGCGCTGCAGCCGCCGCCGCTCGCGCCGTCGCCGTTGTTCCAAACGGCCTCGTTCGCCCATTCGCCGTGTCGCAGAGTCAGCCTCGTGCTGCCGACCGCGACGACGTGCGGCGAGGAGGCGGGGTACTCGACGGAGCCGCGTTCGCCCGCTTCCCAGGCGTCCCAGTTGAGATACCCGTTGTCGCCGGCCGCCGCGGTGATCACGACTCCCGGATGGTTGAACGCGGGGCTGTCGGCCACGGGCTCCACGGAGCCCCACGAGTTCGAGACCTCCGTCGCACCCGCCAGCACCGCGCGGTTCTCCGCCGCTTCCAGCGCGGCGTTGCTGTTCGAGTTGGCCTCAACGAGGAGGATCCGGCAGCTCTGGCAGATCGCGTGCGCGGCCTCGACGTCGAGCGCCTCCTCGAGCGACCATTCACCGCTCACGGGCGGCAGCGGGCTCGTCTGGCCGTTCTGGTTGATCTTCGCGAAGCATCCGTTCGCCGTCGTGCATTCGGGAAGGCCGAATTCGCGGTCGTAGACCGCGAGGTCGTGTTCTGCGTTCGGATCGTCGTAGGCGTCGACGACCGCGATCGTCTGACCCGGGGGCGCCGACGTGGGGAGGTCGTAGGCGCTGTGGAAGTCCTGCGGGCGCAGGCCGAAGGCTCCTTCGGCCGCTGCGCTCGAGGGGCGGATCGGCGCAGCCGCGCTCATCGCAAGCGGGTGGTCATGGGCGCGCGCCGCCGGGGTGGCGGGGACGAGCTGGACCGCGAGACAGCCGGCGCTCCCCGGGGCGGGTCGCGTGCACGCCGCGCGCGTGGAGTAGTTCGATGCGGGCAGCGGCGAGACGTCCGCCTGCGCGCTGCTCACTGCGAGCGAGAGGACGAGCCCCGAGAGCATCACCGCGGCGGACGCCTTCGCGGTTGACCGCTGGGAGCTGGGCCGGGAGGCTCTCGTGGTGGCCGTCGCGTTGCTCGCCTCACGCGCTTCGCCATTCTCGAGCGAGATCGTCAGCGGGTGCGAAGACGACGACGAGGAGGCATGGCGCTCCTCGCGCGTGAGGCGCCGAGACGGCTGTCCGGGCGGCGGGTAGGGCGCAGCCCCCGCCGGCGCGCCGACGGGGGCTGTGGGGACGATCGAGCCAGTCGTCGCGCCCCGCGTGGATACGGTGAACGCGGTGCGGCGCTCGCGCGTGGCTGGCTTGCGGACCTGGAGGGTGTTGTTGCTGCTCTTGCTAGGTGGTTTGAGTTTCACCGGGTGACGCCTCCGTGCGTCCCACGGCCCCTCACGTGGGTTGTCGTCTACGCGGCCAGAGGTGTGTAGCGAGCAGCGGCGTGCGTGGACGCGCGTACGAAGACGCGCGCGAGCGCTGGTCCGCCGCGGGTGGACGTCTGTTCTAAAGGAAACGGACAGAACTACCCCCGGAGCCGCATCTGTGGGCGCTCGCGGCTGGAAGCGTCCAGTTCGCCTGGACGCCTCCTGGCCGCCCTGTGCCCGCGGTAGACGTCTGTACTAGGAAATCGCGGGTCGCACGGCGGCGAGCGTTTGCGCTTACGCGCTCGCGGCGGCCGGCAGCTTGCCGGCCTGGGGGCCGCCGGGGGGCGGGGCCTGCGGGCGCCAAGCCTCGCGAGCACGAGTGCGAGCAGTCCTGCGCCGAAGGCCAGCGGCGCGAGCAGCTGCAGCGGATAGCTGCCGAATCCCTTGTGCAGCGCGGTCGCGTCGCCCGCGTTCGCAATGTCCACGAGCCCCTGATGATCGATCCCGAGCAGCGTTGGAGCGAGCGTCGCGAAGACGAGCCACGCGAGCAGCGCACCGAGCGCGCCCTGCAACGTGCGGGATCCGGCGCGCGCCAACGCCTCGCGGATGCGCTCGCTACAGCGCGCCGCGAGCCACACCGCGATCGCCGCGGGGAGCAGGAACGTCCAGATCGCGCCCCATCCGCGGCCGAGCCCGAAGGCGCTCGCGATCGTCGGTTGGAAATTGCCTTCGAACAGGTATTCCGCCCACTTGAAGGCCTCGGTTTCGTAGCCGATCAGCGGATGCGTGAGCGTCGCCACGATCGTCATCGTGAGCGAGACCGCCGCGAGCGCGATCGTCGGGCCGGGGAAGCGCCGGAAGGCGTCGGGGAGGCCGAGCGCGAGGAACGGCAGCATCGGCGTGAGCAGTCGCGGTCCCGGGAAACCGCCGCCGAAGGGCAGGTAGTAGCCGGCGTTGTAGAGGAGGTAGCAGGCGCCGATCGCGCCGATCGTGATCGCCTCCGCGCGCCGTCCGCGGCGGTGCAGCAGCACCACGCCGATCGCCGCCATCGCGAGCACCGGCGAGAGCACGAGCAGGCCGCGCGAGCTCAGCAGCAGCGTGGCGAGCACACGCAGGCTCGGGATGTGGATGCCGAAGAGGCCGTGCTCCTGGCGCGGGATGTTGTCGTAGGCCACATGCGTGAAGGAGCCGAACGCGAAATGGTTGTAGAGCGCGAGCGGCACGACACCGATCAAGCCGCCAGCGATGTAGGCGCCTGCGCGACGCGCGAGATCGAGCCCCCGGCGACGCTGCGGCCGGGAGATCGCGTAGAAGCCGAGCACGCACGCGACGAGGAACATCGGGTATTCGCTGCACACGGCATAGCCTGCGAGCACGCCTGCGACGGCGAGCTGCCACGCGCGCGGAGGCCCGTCGCGCTCACGCAGCAGGAGCGCGAATGCCGCGAAGCCGAGACACGCGGCAAGGATGTGCGCAAAGAGCAGCGTCGAGAGCGGGAGCACCATCGTCCCGAGCCCGAGCGTGACCGCGGTGGCGACGCCGTATCCGGGCTGCAAGCGTTCGGCGACGCGCCATACGAGCAGCAGCAGGACGATCGCCGGCAGCACGTTTCCCCACAGGCCGACGAGGTCCACCATCTCGTCTTCGTTTCGCAGCGCCGGCGATTCCTTCGCCCAGCCGGACGCGTCGACCGCGTTCAGCAGTTCGTAGAAGGGGACCGCGAAGAGCGCGAGGCCGGGGGCTCGCGCGGAGTACCAGTGACCCCTGTAGAACGCCTTGTCGCCGGTGTTCGCCTGGTAGCGGTCGATCGTCGTTTCGCCGTTGCTGATCGCCTGGATGAGGTCGTAAGCCGACGTCTGGTTCCAGGAGAAGTTCTGGAACATCGTCGCGCTCGCGAGCCCCACGAGGAGGATCGCCGCGAGCGCCATCCGCCGTTGCGCTCGCGGGGCGCGCTGCCGCCCCCAGCTGCGCTCGGAGGCGCCCTCGGCGCCCTGCCGGGACTCGGGCGATGCGTCGGTGGCTGTGGGCCATTCGTAGGAAGCCATCATTCGGTCGCGTGAAGCGCCTTCGGCCCGGGGCCGATCTCGTAGATGACGAGTGAGCCTACCCGCCGCCGCGTGATTCCAAGACCCATGATCGGCTTGAGTGCCGCGGCCGCGGGGTCGGCGGGCTCGGGCCCGCTCCCGCTGCCGAGGCCGGGCAGCGCGGGCATCGTCGTGTGGAGCACCACCGTGCGGACACCGTAGTAGCGCAGCTTCTCGACGCTCGCGCGGCTCGGGAAGCTGGCCATGCCGCCGCGGAGGTCATCGAGCGCGGGGAGGTCGAAGGTGCTATCGCCGCCGGGGATCTTGTAAAAGCCGTCGGTCGAGAAGTACTGCCAGAGGCGGTCCGCGGGGCTGTCGCTCGGGAGGTCGAAGACGGGCGCGGGCAGGCCCACCTCCGCTCGCGCCGGCTGCGGGACGACGTGCAATGGGAGGTTGCGTGCGCCTTCGGCGAAGACCGCTGCGAGCAGCAGCGCGCCCGCGACCAGGGGGATCCTCGTCGCGAGGCGCCGATGAGCCTGCGACTCGCGCCGGGCGGCCCGATCGCGCACCCAGCGCACGGCCAGGTCCGTGCCCGCGGCGGCGAGCAGCGCGAGGCAGAGCGTGGAGAGCGTGAAGATCCGCCCGGGCACGCGCACGCCATTCCAGCCGGGCGCGTAGTCGTAGAGCAGGCGGTAGGGATAGCCGGCTCCGCCGAGGCCGAACCCCAGTGCGAGCAGCGCGCACACGACCGCGGTGGCGGCGAGCGAGATGCGCAGCGCCCGCGTGTAGGGAGAGCCCCGTGCGACGACCAGACCCACGATCGCGAGCACGAAGATCACGAGCCCGGGGAAGAACACGCTCTCATCGGCGCTGCCAACATCGTTGCGCAGGGACGCGGTGAGCCCTCCCCAGACGTGGTTCTGCGCCGGCGCCGCGAGCAGCGCCGCCGGGCCGGCCGAGTACTTCTTGACTTCTTCACTCGTGCGCGCGGCGGTGCCGTGCTCGTGGGAGACCCGCAGATAGGGGATCGCCTGATAGACGCCGACGGCGGCAAACACGGCGACGCCCACGCACGTGACGCCGAGGACGTGGCGGAAACGAGGCACGAGAGCAGCGGTACGCCGCTGGCGCCATGCGAGCCACGCCGCGAGCACGGCGAGCAGCGCGAGCACGTAGCCATACTGCAGCCCGAGCGTCCAGCCGAGGCTGAGCTGCCATGCGGACACCAGCCACCCCGCGAGCACGAGCGCGCGCGAGCCGCGCCGGTAGCCCCGCAGCAGCAAGAAGAGGGCGAGTGGGATTCCTCCCGAGGAGATCACCTGCAAATGCCCCGCCTCGGTAGCGCGGTAGGGCGCGTAGGCGAATGCGAGGCCCGCCATCGTCGAGCCGATCCTCCCCACAGCGAGCTCGCGGGCAAGCAGGTAGGCGCCCACGAAGCAGAGCGCCCAAATGAAGAGGAAGATGAGGTTGTAGCGGACGAGCGCCGCGACCGTGCCCGAGCCGAAGAGCCCCGCGGGCCCGTAGCCGAGCAGCGAGTCCGAGAACGCGAGGCTCAGCGGATGCGGGTAGAAGGCGTTGGAGTTGAAGATGTGGAGCGGGTCGTTGAGCATCGCGTGCCCCACCCACGCGACCTGCCACGCCGTACGGATCGGGTCGCCGAGGTCCGGAGAGATGCGGCTCGGGAGGTGCAGCACGAGCGGCCAGGTCGCGAGCACCGAGAGCGCGACACCGAGCGCGCATACGAGGCCGACCTCCCGTCCTCCGATCGGCGGCGAGGGGCGCCAGCCCGTCCGCGATCCCCGTTCAGGCAGCGGCGCGTGCGCGCTCGGCGCATCGCTCACGGCCGGGATCGCATTGGGCGACGCGTGCGGGCTTGACGGTGCGGGATCGCGAATAGGTGTGCTCATACGGCGGGGTCTCGCAGCCCGGAGAACCCAGCATATGTAACCCGCCTTACTTGACGCGGATGATGAGCGAGCGCCCGGGTCCGCGAAGTGGCGTCAGCGTGAGCCTGTAGACGCCCGCGGGGAGCACGCTCGAGGCGCGCAGGCGTGCGCGGTTGCGGCCACGGACGCCCGCGAGCGTCAGCGAGTCCGCGAGTGCGTGCCAGTGTGCTCGCGCGCCGTGCGCGAGGTCCTTCGCGAGCCTCGCGCGGACCTTCGCATCCGCGCTCAGAGCGAAGGCGAAGCGGATCTCGGAGGCCCGTACCGCGGGGTGCTCGAGCGCGGCAGCGCTCGAGTGCGTCAGCCGCAGATCCGACAACTTGACGAGCGCCGCGCCGCCCGCAGTCGGCTGGGCGCCGTAGCCCTGGGTGACGGTTCCTCCCCCTCCGCCTTCTTCGAGTTCGGCGTCTTCGTTTTCGGCTTCCGCCAAGGCGACCGTTTCCGGGCCCTCGGCTTCCGCCGTCGGTTCGGAGCCGTCTTCTGCGCCGCCTTCTTCGCCTTCCGCCCCGTCGCCGCCGAAGGACGCTTCGTCTTCGAAGGCGCTCACGTGGGCGGCTCTGGTGATCCCCGAGACGCCTCGCGCGCGATTTGCGTAGCGCGTGCCGGGAGCCAGCGAGAGGGGGATGGCGGGGAGCAGCGAGAACAGCAGCATCGGCAGGAGCACTGGCGCGGCAGGCCAGAGCCCCCGGCTGAGAAGCCTGAGGAGCGGCATGAGCAACCCGTTGATCGGACGGCGCCTTCGTGCCGCCAAGTGATCGGCGGAGGCTATCCGCGAATGATCGAGGGCGGCCGCGGCTAGGGGTGCTCGCAGCGAACCTGATAAACGGACAGAAAGCCCGTCCGGAAGCCGTATCTCGCGGCTCGCAGGTAGAGGCGGAAGATGCGGACGCGTTCGGCGCCGACGATACGCTCCGCCTGCGCGAGGTTTTCGTCCAGCCGCTCAGCCCAATTCGTCAGCGTCTGCGCGTAGTCGGCGGCGAAGCCCTCGACGTGCTCGGTGACGAAGCCCGCGTGCTCGAGGGCGGAGAGAACGCGCGAGAGGTGCAGGGGCGCCGCGTCGGGAAAGACGTAGCGCTCGGAGAACGCGCCCGCCTCGGGGTCGCTGTGGCGCAGGCGCGCGATCCCCTGGTTGAGCAGCCGCCCACCAGGCGCGAGCAGCCGGGCGAGTCGCTGCGCGTAGTCGCCGATCTGCACCGAGCCGACGTGCTCCACCATGCCGATCGACGCGATCGCGTCGAAGCGCTCCCCCACGAGGTCGCGGTAGTCGGAGAGCCGGATCTCAACGCGATCCTGCAACCCCGCGGCGCGCACGCGCTCACGCGCGAGCGCCGCCTGGGCGGGGGAGGGCGTGATCCCGAGCGCGCGAACGCCGTAGGCGCTCGCCGCGTGCAGCAGGAAGCCGCCCCAGCCGCAGCCGACGTCGAGCAGCCGATCGCCTTCTTGCAGCGCGAGCTTGCGGCAGATGAGATCGAGCTTCTCACGCTGGGCCTCCTCGAGCGTCTGCGCGCCGCGCGAGAAGACCGCGCAGCTGTAGGTCATCGACTCGTCGAGGAACAGCGAGAAGAAGTCGT
Organism: uncultured bacterium; assembly: GCA_963738355.1. Classification (GTDB taxonomy): domain Bacteria; phylum Actinomycetota; class Thermoleophilia; order Solirubrobacterales; family Solirubrobacteraceae; genus Palsa-744. Next base: position 32,205 of record CAVTWF010000002.1, on the reverse strand, counting down.
TGGAAACGTCGTAGTGGTGGCGCACCGCGCGCGCGTCCCGCTCGCGGCTGTGGCGGCGGCCTTGTGGGCGCAGCTCGCTGGGCGGCACGGGCGGCGGCAGCGTGAGCCCGCATGCCCTCACGGCGGCGAGCACGATCCGGAAGCGGCTCGCCGCGTCGATCGCCGGGGGCCTGAAGGTGCCAAGCAGGTCGATCAGGCGATCGAGGTCGCTCACCTCCAGCTCGCCGGACACATATGCGCGTCCGAGTCCGAGCTGCGAGGGCGCGCGCAGGAAGTGCGCGATCGCCGCCTGCGAGCGCAAGAAGAAGACGAGGCCGTTGGGCGCCGTCGAGCTCAGCTCGTCGCCGTCCCAGAAGCGAACGGTGAACGGGCGCTCGGGAAGTGCGCGTTCGAGCTCGCGACGCAGAGGAGCGGACCGCCCAGACGTCGAAAGAAGCATCATCCGCGCGACAGATTACGGTTGCTGCTGGTAGGTTGCCGCCTCCGATGCGCTCATGAACGACAAGCGCCTATCCGAGCAGGGAAGCGATGAGCCCCGCACCCTCGTCCCGAGCGCCACGCGCGAGTGTGTACGCGACGTTCAGCCGGTGCAAAACGAGGCCGGATATCGCACGATCACCGCGATCATCACGATCGCTCCGTTCGTCGGGCTCGGCCTCGCGGCGTGGCAGATGTGGGACGGCCTGCTGCGCGTCTCCGACGTGATCGTCTTCGGGACGATGTATCTCCTGACGGGGCTCGGCGTGACCGTCGGCTTCCATCGCCTCTTCACCCACCGCAGCTTCAAGACATACCCCGCCGTGCGCGCGATCTTTGGCGTCCTCGGCTCGGCGGCGATCGAGGGGCCGATGATCTCCTGGGTCGCCGACCACCGCAAGCATCACAAGTTCTCAGACCATCCCGGCGACCCGCACAGCCCGCACGTCGACCACGGAGCGGGATACAAGGGCGTCTTCCGAGGACTCGCGCACGCGCATCTCGGCTGGCTCTTCATCCACTCCGAGCGCGCGTCACACGAGCGCTACGCGCCAGACCTGCTCAACGATCCCGTCGCGCGGTTCATCGACCGCACCTTCCTCGCGTGGGCGCTCTCGGGGCTCGGCGCGGCGTTCGCGCTCGGCGCTGTGGTCGGCGGGACGCTACGCGCGGGGCTCACCGGGCTGCTGTGGGGAGGGGCGATCCGCATGCTCGTCGTTCACCACGTCACCTACTCGATCAACTCGCTCTGTCACTACTTCGGGCGCAAGCCCTTCGCCACGCCCGATGAATCGCGCAACCTCGCTTGGCTCGCGCTTCCGACCTTCGGCGAGGCATGGCACAACAACCACCACGCGTTCCCGGCCTCGGCGACGCACGGCTTCGGCTGGCGCGAGCCCGATATCTCGGCGCTCGTGATCCGCTTGATGCGTGTGGTGGGGCTCGCGTGGGACGTGGTCCAGGTGCCGGTGGAGCGGCGCCTGAAGAAGCGCTACGCATCGGCGTCGGCGCAGGCCGGCTAGCGCGCGCGTCGTACTCTTAGCCAGTCGATGACCGACGCTGCGAGCCCAACCGGGGTTCCCACGGTGCGCGAGATCCTGGATTCGCGCGCCGGCGAGGAGCTCGCGCTCAACGATCGCTATCTGAACCCGCAGGTCGGCCGCATACTGCGCACACTCGGCTTCCACCGTCGCTGGGTGGGCGGCGAGGGGGCACACCTGATCGACGCCGAGGGTCAACCGCTATCTCGACCTCTTCGGTGGCTACGGCGTGTTCGCGATCGGTCGTAACCACCCGGACGCGATCGCCGCCGTGGAGGAAGTCATGGCGGCGCGCACCGGCAACTTGCCGCAGCTCGGCGTGACGCTGCTGAATGGCGTGCTCGCCGAGCAGCTGCTCGCCCGCGCGCCTGGCTCGGTGGGTGCGATGGTGCCGGCGAACACCGGCACGGAGGCCGTGGAGGCGGCGATCAAGATCGCGCGCGCGGCGACGGGCCGGCCGCGGATCCTCTACGCGGAGCATGCATTCCACGGGCTCACGCTTGGGGCCCTGTCGATCTGCGGCAACGAGGAGTTCCGCGAGGGCTTCGGCCCGCTCCTCCCCGGCACCTCCCCGCTGCCATGGGGCGACCTCGAGGCCTTGGAGCGCGAGCTGCAGCAGGGCGACGTCGCTGCGTTCGTCGTCGAGCCCGTGCAGGGAAAAGGGCGTGAACCTCCCTCCCGACGGCTATCTTGCGGGCGCGCAGCGGCTGTGCCGCGACGCAGGCGCGCTGTTCGTGTGCGACGAGGTGCAGACCGGGCTGGGGCGCACCGGCCGTTTCCTCGCGCTCGATCATTGGGGCCTCGAGCCGGACATGATCTGCCTCTCGAAGGCGCTCTCCGGAGGGCTCGTCCCGATCGGCGCGGTGCTCGTCTCGCGCAGGGCGTTCGATCGCGTCTTCGACGGGATGGAGCGCGCGGTGCGCCATGGCTCGACGTTCGGTGGCAACGACCTCGCGGCGGCCGCCGCGCTCGCGACGCTGCGCGTCATCGAGCGCGAGCAGCTCGTCGAGCGTGCGGAGCGCATGGGTGCGCTGCTGCTCGAACTGACGGGTCCGCTCGCGGAGCGCTTCGAGGTCGTCCGCGAGGTGCGCGGGCTCGGCCTCATGTGGGCGATCGAGCTCGACCCACCGGCCGGATTCGCCGGACATTCGCTGTGGGGCATGATCGAGCGCGCGCAGCCCGGGCTCTTCTCGCAGTCGGTCACGGTGCCCCTCTTCCGCGACCACCGGATCTTCTGCCAGGTCGCGGGGCATCACATGAACGTCATCAAGGCGCTGCCGGCGCTCGTGATCGAGGAGGATGAGATCCGCCGCTTCGCGTCGGCGCTCGAGGAGGTCCTGCACCGCGCGCAACGGGCGCCTGCGGCGATCACGCTCTCCCGGCTGGGCCTCGGCGCCGCGCGGCGCCGAGCGCTCTCGCGCCGGTAGCCGCGAGCGGCGCCGCTACGCTGTCGCGTCGCCGTGCTCGTTCCGCGCGAAGACATACGAAACGTGGCGATCGTCGCCCATGTCGACCATGGCAAGACGACGCTCGTCGACGCCATGCTCTGGCAATCCGGCGCCTTCCGCGAGGGCCAGGAGGTCGCCGAGCTGGTGCTCGACTCGATCGACATCGAGCGCGAGCGCGGCATCACGATCCTTGCGAAGAACACCGCGGTGCATTACGGCGACGTCAAGCTCAACATCGTCGACACGCCGGGGCACGCGGACTTCGGCGGCGAGGTCGAGCGGGGGCTGACGATGGTCGACGGCGTGCTCCTGCTGGTGGACTCCTCCGAGGGGCCCCTGCCGCAGACGCGCTTCGTGCTGCGCAAGGCGCTCGAAGCCAGCCTCCCCGTGATCCTCGTCATCAACAAGATCGACCGTCCCGACGCGCGTGTCGCAGAGGTCGTCGATGAGGTCTACGAGCTCTTCCTCGACCTCGACGCCGACGAGCAGCAGATCGAGTTTCCGATCATCTACTGCAACGCGCGCGCAGGTCGCGCGAGCCTCGAGTACGCGCCGGGGGGACCTGAGGGGGAGAGCCTCAAGCCGCTCTTCGAGACGCTCCTCGAGCACATAGCGCCGCCCGTCTATGACCCCGAGCTTCCGCTGCAGGCGCTCGTGACGAACCTCGACGCCTCCCCGTACGTCGGGCGGCTCGCGCTCTGCCGCATCCGCAGTGGCGCGATCCGCGCCGGCCAGCAGGTCGCGTGGTGCCGCCGGGACGGCAGCATCGAGCGCGCTCAGATCTCCGAGCTCTATGTCACGGAGGGGCTCGAACGCGTGTCGGTCGAGGAGGCCTCCGCGGGCGAGATCATCGCGATCGCTGGCATCCCCGAGGTGACGATCGGCGAGACGCTCGCGGACGCCCAGGATCCGCGGCCATTGCCGGTGATCGCAGTCGAGGAGCCCGCGCTCTCGGTCACGATCTCCGCGAACACCTCGCCGCTCGCCGGCCAGGAGGGCGACAAGGTCACGGCGCGCCAGATCCGCGCGCGCCTCGACGCGGAGCTCTTGGGCAATGTCTCACTGCGCGTGTACGACGTCGATCACGACGGCCAGGCGGGCGTATGGGAGGTGCAGGGTCGCGGCGAGCTGCAGCTGGCTGTGCTCGTCGAGATGATGCGCCGAGAGGGCTTCGAGCTGACCGTCGGGCAGCCGCGTGTCGTCGAGCGCGACGCGGACGGCAAGCGCGAAGAGCCGGTGGAGCGCGTCACGATCGACGTCCCCGAGGAGTACGTCGGCGCGGTCACGCAGCTACTCGCGCAGCGCAAGGGCCGGATGGAGCACATGGCCAACCACGGCTCCGGGTGGGTGCGTGTCGACTACATGGCGCCCACGCGTGGTCTCATCGGTTTCCGGCGCGAGTTGCTCACCGAGACGCGCGGGACGGGCGTCGCGCACCACGTCTTCGACCACTGGGAGCCGTGGGCCGGCGAGCTGCGCACGCGGTCCACGGGGACGCTCGTCGCCGACCGCCGCGGTCAGACCGCGCAGTACTCGCTCATGAGCCTCCAGGAGCGGGGGACGCTGTTCGTGGGGCCCGGCGAGGAGGTCTACGAAGGGATGATCGTCGGCGAGAACTCGCGTGCCGGCGACCTCGACGTCAACGCGATCCGCGAGAAGCACCTCACGAACATGCGCTCCTCGACGGCGGAGGTGCTCGAGCGACCGATCGCCCGCCGCGAGCTGACGCTCGACGAGGCGCTCGAGTTCATCCACGACGACGAGTGCGTCGAGGTCACGCCGAAGAGCGTGCGCCTGCGCAAGTCCGTGCTCGAGAAGACGCAGCGCCACAAGGCTGCGCGCCAGCGGCGATGAGCGGCTCGATGACGGCGCTCTCGGCGAAGGACTAGGCGGCGGCTGTACGCAGGAAGCGCTCGAGCGGCTCGACCTGCCAGGGATCCGAGGGGCCCGGAGGCGCCTCCAGCCACCGGCGCGCGTCGTTCTGGCCCATCTTGATGAGCTCGTCGATGAAGTCGCGGTCGAAGAAGAGATAGCTGAGCAGTTCGCCGTGCGTCGCCGAGTCGTCTCCGATCAGGCGATTGAGCAGGCGGAAGTCGGTGCCGCGCAGTACCGCGAGCTCGCGCAGCCCGCGCAGGCTCGTGAGGCTGCCATAGCGGGCCTTGAAGACTTCGGTCGCGAGCGACCCGATCGCGCCGTGGCGCTCGGGCGCGATGAACATGTACGGGACGACGCGGTAAGGGGGCTTGCCGCGCGCGGCGCGGTACGCGTTCGCCGCACGGCTGCCGTTGCCGAAGAAGAGGTTCGTGTTTCCGAGCATGCGGACGTCCTCGATCATCGGGTCCACGAGCCGCCCCTGCAGGACGTGCAGCGCGCCGTCGCCGAAGTCGGGCGGCTCCTCGCCCTTGCGCGGGGTGTCGGGCTCGGGTTCGGTCACCGCGTCCATGCCGACGACGACGATGCGGTCCGCCCCGAGGTCGAGCGCGGGCTTGAGCGGGGTGTTCAGGCGCGTGCCGCCGTCGATGTACCAGCCGGCGGCCTTGCGGGGCGTGCGCACCCACACCGAGGGAAAGAAGATCGGGATCGCCGCGGAGGCCCGTACGTGGTCGGGGCCGACCTCGCAGGGCACGTAGGAGACGATGTGCGAGTGCCGCGCGGCTGCGGGGTCGACCGTCTCATGCTCCCCCTCGACGAAGACCACCGTGCGGCCGCTGCGCGCAGCAGTGGCGACGACCGCGACGGCATGCACGCGGCCCTCGCGGACGTTGCGGTGCAGACGCCGCCAGTCGATCCAGCGCTCCAGGTTCTGCCGCAGCGGCTCGGGGTCGAGGAGGCTCGGCACGCGCACCTTCGGCAGCGAGAGGACGCCGCCCGCGTATCGGAGCGCGGTGATCGGCACCTGCCACGCAAGGATCGGCCGGATCACGGAGTCCTTGTCCACCTGGCGCCAGATCTCGAGCCCCGTCTCGATCGCCTTTTCGGGGCCGAGATGCCAGAAGGCGCCCAGGCCCGCTGCGTTGATCGCGCCGACGCTCGAGCCGACGAAGATCGTCGGCGACTCGCCGCGTTCCTCGAGAACGGGTATGAGCACGGAGCAGACACCCGCCTCGTAGGCGCCGCGCGCGCCTCCCCCCGACAGCACGAGCGCGACGCGCGGCGACCGCGAGCTCCGCGAGGAACCGCCCTTCGCACGGGTTTGCCGGTTGGTGATGCTCATTTGCACATGTCCCTTGTCGACAGCATCGTTACATGCCGGAAGGCCCGGGGCAGCGGTATGGCTACCGCTCCCGTTAAGGTGCCCACGATGATCGGACGGATTGCCGGCCGCTTGATGGCTGCGAGCGCTCGAGGGCCTTTTTCTGGGCCCTGCCGGACGCTGGTGGCTCTGATCGCGCTCGCGCTCGCGCTCGGCCTCACGCAACCTGCGAGCCCTCAGCCCGGCGCTGCGGGCGGCGCGCTTCTGCCCCTCGCGACCGCGACGGTGGTCACCGCCACGGCGCCCCCGGCGACGTCCGTGCACTACGAAGAAGAGAGCCTCGAAGAGTTCGAAGCGCAACTCCGCCTCCACGGGCTTGCGGCGGCGGAATTCAACAAGGTCGCTCACCATCTGCACCTCACTCTCCGCGGCGGGCACCACGTGCTCGTCAACTACGAAGGCCACGAAGAGCCGAAGCTCCAGGCGGAGCTCCTCGCCGCGGGCGTTCCGGTCACGATCGAGTACACGCCGAAGACGACGAAGTCGGTCCATCACACACTGCGCTACGTCGCGGCGGGGATTCTCGTCGCGATCCTGATCGTGCTCGCGGTGCTGCTCGTCGCGCGGCGCCGAAGGCTCGCGGGGCTCGAAGCGCACGGCGCCGAGGGCGCGCCGGGCACCGAGCCTCGAAGCTCGGAATGAGCACGGCGCAGCACCCGCGAGACCATCACCATTGGCATCTGACGCCGCCCGCCCCGACGGGCTCGCCGCGGCGCCTGTGGATCGCGCTGGGGCTGATCGTCGCGTTCATGGCGGTCGAGGTCGTCGCCGGCGTCCTTGCGAACTCGCTCGCGCTCGTCTCCGACGCCGGCCACATGCTGACGGACGCCGCGGCGCTTGGCGTGTCGATCGTCGCCTTGCGGATGGCGGCGCGACCGGCGCAGGGATCGCTCACCTACGGTCTGCGCCGCGTCGAGACGCTCGCCGCGCAGATCAACGGCGCCGCGTTGCTCGTCGTCGGCGTGGCCGTGCTCTACGCCGGCGTGCGCAGGCTCATCTCGCCCCCGCACGTCTCGCCCTGGCCGATGGTGATCGTCGGCCTGGCGGGGATCGCGATCAACGGGGCGGCGACGCTCGCGCTCGCGGGAGCGGGACGCGAGAGCCTCAGCGTCGAGGGGTCCTTCCAGCACATCCTGACGGACCTCTTCGCGTTCATCGCAACGGTCGTCGCGGGCGTCGTCATCCTGCTCACCGGCTTCGACCGCGCCGATCCCATCGTCTCGCTGCTCGTGGCGGCGCTCATGCTGCGCGCGGCGGTGGCGCTGCTGGGCGCGGCGGGGCGCGTCATCCTCGAGGCCGCGCCCGCGGGGCTCGACCCGCCAGAGATCGGCGGCGCGCTCGCGGCGGTGCCGAACGTCGTCGAGGTCCACGATCTCCACGTCTGGGAGGTCGCCTCGGGCTTCCCTGCGCTCTCGGCGCACGTGCTCGTCAAGCCGAACGCCGACTGCCATGCGGCGCGCCGGGCACTCGAGCAGCTGCTGCGGGAGCGCTTCGGACTCACGCACAGCACGCTGCAGGTCGACCATGCGGGCGAAGACGAGCTGATCGAGCTGCAGCCGCCGCGCTCGGCCTGAGGGGACGCACGCCGCACGACAAGAACGAGACTCAGTCTTATATAGTTCGCGGCCGTGCTTCGCAGGCCCTCACGATATTGCTCGCGAGCTCCGTCGTCGGAGCGGGCGCGCGGGCGGCTGATCGGGAGCGGCGCGCTCGGATTGACGCTCCTCGCGCTGCTCGCGGGCTGCGGCGCGAGCACGGGTAGCGACGCGGCAAACGGCAAGATCCTCGCGGTCGGCGCGGAGAACGAGTACGCCAACGTGATCGCGCAGGTGGGGGGCCCCTACGTGGAGGCGAGCGCGATCGAGAGCAACCCGAACACCGACCCCCACTCCTTCGAGGCGAGTCCGAGCGTCGCGCAGGCCGTGAGCGCGGCGCGTCTCGTGGTGCAGAACGGCGCGGGCTACGACACCTACATGAACAAGATCGAGTCGGCCTCGCCGAGCTCCGCGCGCACCGTCATCGACGTCCAGAAGCTGCTCGGGATCCCGGAATCGACGCCCAACCCGCACCTCTGGTACAAGCCGACAACGATGCCTGCGGTCGCGAACGCGATCGCGCAGGCGCTCGCATCGATCGACCCGGCGCATGCCAGCATCTTCCGCGCGAACGCCCGTCGCTTCGATGCGTCGCTTGCTCCGTGGTACGCGGCGCTGAAGGAATTCGCGACGCAGTTTCCAGCGACACCCGTGGCCACGACGGAGCCCGTCGGCGACTACATGCTCGAAGCCGCCCACGCCGTCAACCTCACGCCGTTCAGCATGCAGGCGGACGTGATGAACGGCGTTGATCTCGCGCCTGAGGACGTGAGCCTCCAGAACGCGCTGTTCTCGGAGCACCGCGTGAAGGCGTTCCTCTACAACCAGCAGGTCGTCGACACGACGACGGAATCGTTCCTCGCCGCTGCCAAGGCCGCCGGCATCCCCGTCGTCGGCGTCTACGAGACGATGCCCACGCCCGGCTACGACTATCAATCGTGGATGCTCGCCGAGGTCAAGGCGTTACGGGAGGCGGTGGCGGAGAAGACCTCGACGGAGAAGCTGTGAGCGCGCCGGACGTGCTCGCGGTCGAGCACATCGGCGTCCGCCTCGGCGGGCGCGAGGTGCTCCGCGACGTCAGCTTCTCGATCCGCGCGGGCCAGTTCACCGGGCTGATCGGCTCCAACGGCGCCGGGAAGACGACGCTCCTGCGCGTGATCCTCGGGTTGCAGGCGCCGAGCGCGGGCGAGGTGGTGGTGGCGGCCGGGGCGCGAGAGCGGCGCAACGCGGCGATGGGGTACGTGCCGCAGAAGTTCGCGCTCGACCCCGACATGCCACTGCGTGCGCGCGACCTCGTCGCCCTCGGCATCGACGCCCACAAGCTTGGCTTCGCGCTGCCCTCGCGCGCGCGGCGCGAGCGCGTCGAGCGGATGCTGGACGCCGTCGGCGCGCTGGCCTTCGCCGACACGCGCGTCGGACATCTCTCCGGCGGCGAGCAGCAGCGCGTGCTGATCGCGCACGCGCTGATATCCCGACCGCGGCTGCTGCTTCTCGACGAGCCGCTCGCGAACCTCGACCTGCCGAGCGCGCAGGAGGTGGTGGCGCTGCTCGCGCGCATCGCGCGTGAGGAAGACGTGGCGGTGCTGATCTCGGCGCACGAGATGAACCCGCTGCTGCCCGTGCTCGACCGCATCGTCTATCTCGCAGCCGGCCGGGCGGCGAGCGGGAGCACCGAGGAGGTCGTCCGTGCGGACGTCCTGAGCAGGCTCTACGGGCGCCACGTGGACGTCCTGGACGTCCACGGGCGCGTGCTCGTCGTCGCCGGCGCGGGGGACGACACGGACCTCGAGGGACACGAGGGCGCCCTCAACCGGACGCAGGTCCTCTCGTGAGCCACTTCTTGAGCCCCGTCTTCGAGAGCGGGTTCTTCGAGAGCTCGCAGGTGCACACAGCGCTGCTCGTCGGCGCCGTCGTGGCCGTCGTCGCGGCGAGCGTCGGCTCGTTTGCGGTGCTCCGCGGGCAATCCTTCGCGGGCGAGGCGCTGGCCGACATCGGCACCACCGGAGGCTCGGGGGCCTTTCTCCTCGGCGTGGGTCCGCTCTGGGGCTTTCTCGCGCTCGGCTCCGCCGCCGCCGCGGTGATGGAGCTGATCGGGATCCAGCGCGCGCGCGGGCGCGACCTCGCGACAGGCGTCGTGCTGGGCGCGGGGCTCGGCCTTGCCGCGCTGTTCTTCTCGCTCGATGCCACCTACCACAACACGAGCGGCGCGACCGTGACGATCCTCTTCGGCTCGATCTTCGTGATCGCGAGCTCGCTGACGCCCGCGATCGTCGCGCTTGGCGGAGCCGCGCTCTGCATCCTGCTGCTGCTCTGCCGTCCGCTGCTGCTCTCCTCGGCGAGCGCCGAGCTGGCCGCGGCACGTGGCGTCCCCGTCCGCCGCGTGGGCGCGCTCTACCTGCTCGCGCTCGTGCTTGCGGTCGCGCTCGCGTCGCTCACGATCGGCACGATCCTCAGCACCGCCCTCCTCGTGGGCCCTGCCGCGGCGTCGATGCGCCTGACGGCGCGGCCGCTTCGCGCCGTGCTCGCGGCGGCGCTGCTCGCGGTGCTCGCGATGTGGCTCGGCATCCTGCTCGCCTACGACAGCTACTACTGGCCGCCCTACGGCCGCGGGTGGCCGGTGAGCTTCTTCGTCGTGACGCTCGTGTTCCTCTTCTACCTGCTCTCGGGGCTACCCCGGATGTGGCGCGCGCGGGCGGCCTAGGCGATGTTCTCGGGCTTCATGGTCAACGCCTGGGAGGTCGCGAGCATCGTGGCGGTGGTCGCGGGCGTCGTCGGCTTCTTCACGGTCCTGCGCGGCTCGGCGTTCGCCGCCCACGCAATCCCGAACGGCTCGTTCGCCGGCGCGGCGGGCGCGAGCCTGCTCGGCGTGAGCACGCTGCTCGGGCTCGGTGTCTTCTCGCTCTTGGGCGCGCTCGCGATCGGCGTGCTCGGCAGGCGCGGGCGCCGCGACGCCGTCACGGCCCTCACGCTCACGATGATGCTTGGCCTGGGAGCGCTCTTTCTGAGCCTGAGCAGCGAATACGCGCCGGCGACGTTCTCGCTGCTCTTCGGGGAGGTGCTGGGTGTGAGCAGCAACGAGCTCGTGCCGACGCTCGTCCTCGCCGCCGCCTGCGTGATCGCCGTCGCCGTCCTCTACCGGCGCCTGCTCGTCTCCTCCGTGCTCGCGGAGGTCGCGCAAGCGCGAGGCATAAGCGGCTTTCGGGTGCAGCTGTGCTTCCTCATCGTGCTCGCGCTCGCGAGCACGATGACCGTGCCCGTCGTGGGCACGCTGCTGATCTTCAGCCTCATGATCGGGCCGCCCGCCGCCGCGCGGTCGCTCGCGGACACCCCGGGTCGCGCGATGGCGCTGTCCGTCGCGCTCGCGCTGCTCACGGTTTGGGTGTCGATCGCCGCCTCCTACACGACGAACTACCCCGTCGGGTTCTTCGTCGGCACGATCAGCGCCGCTGCCTATGCGCTGGGCCGCGCGTGGGACGCGCTGCGCTCGCGGGACATGCAGCCGCACATCTCGCCGCTTGTGCCGACGCCATTACCATCGTCCCATGGCTGACGGCTCGCTCGGCACACGCTCTGATGCTTTGCCGAGGAGGTCGTGGGCGGAGCGCACCGAGGCCTCCCTGGCGGCCGCGGGATACAAGCGCGGCGGCGCGCGCCGGGTCGTCCTCGAGCTGCTGGGCGCACAGCCCTGCGCACTGACCGCGGCCGAGATCGAGCAGGCGCTCGGGCGACGCGTGAGCCGCGCGAGCGTGTATCGCATACTCGACGAGCTCGAGCGCATCGGGTGCGTGCAACGCATCGCCACGGGACAGGCGATGGCGCGGTACGAGCGCGTCCACGACATCGAGGGCCACCATCACCACCTCGTGTGCGAAGACTGCGGAGAGGTGACCCCGTTCTCCGATGAGCGCCTCGAGCAGGCGATCGCGCGGGCGAGCAATCGCGTGCCGCTCTCGGTCTCAGAGCACGAGATCGTGCTGCGGGGGCGCTGTCGGCAGTGCGCCGGCTAGTAGGCCCGCGCTAGGACGCCGAGAAGATCTCGAGCGTCCCCTGCTGCGAGTGGTCGTTCGCGTTGCCCTCGGGCTCGACCACGTGTCCGTCGACGACGATCGGGCTGTTCCAGTGCCCCGATGACCCGGGCAGCTTCGCGATCGGGTGCGAGGAGGACGGTCGGTAGACGTTGATGCCACCGCCGGGGTCGTAGACGTAGAGCAGCCCGCCCGCGAGCACGGGGCTCGTTCCGGCGTTGCCGTTTTCCCAGATCCGCTGCAGTCGGCCGTTTCGCACCGCGAACGCGCTCGTGCCGTTTTCGCCGCCCACGAAGACGGTCGTGCGGCCGCCGTGGCGCCACACCGCGGGCGTCGTGAGCAGCTCGCCGCCGCCCGGAAGGGAGACGGTCTGGGCTTCGCCGCCCAGGACCTCGCGGTGTGCCGAGGGCGCATGGCCATCCATGTGCCCAAGGTCGAGCACGCGCAGAGGCCGTCCTTGCCGCCGATCAGCACCTGGTGCGAGCTCAGGAGCGCCGGACCGCCCGAGCCCAGGTCGGTGTCGTTTTCGTTCAGCTGTTGCTGGTTGGACGGCGTGAAGGCCTGGCGAAATCGCAGGCCCGGGAACGTGAGCTCGATTGCGCTGTCGCCGAAGTCGGTGGTCCCGTTCCACGGAGCGTTGCCCGTGACGAGGAGGATGCGCTTGCCACCCGGCTCCACTACAGCACCCGCGCGGGACCAGATCGCGGAGTCGCTCGAGTGGCAGCTCGAGGGCACGATCAGGCTGTGGCGGTTCGCGCAGAGCGTGTTGAAGACCGCTGCGATGTGGCCGCTTTCGCGGTCGATCGCGACGACGTGCCCTTGATACGGCGGTGTGTCGCCGATGTAGCCGCCCGTCGTGACGATCACGGAGGAGCCGTCGATGTTGAGCGCGGGGGCGACCTTCTCGTGCGTGGCGTCGCGCGTGATGCTCACGGGCCACGTACCCGCGCGGTCCTCGGTCCCGTTTTCGAGTGCGAGCTTGTGGACGAGCCCGTTCGGCGAGACGGCGTAGACGAAGCGGTGGTCGGGGTCCGCGAGTGGCGCCGCGTTCGTGATCTGCGCGCTGCCCGCGAAGCCGCCGTAGCCGGGAGGCGTGAAGGTCCAGAGGATGCGCCCGCTGTCAGCGTCGATCGCGAGCGTCTTGCCGTAGGTCGTCGTCACGACGATCACGTTGTGCGTCGCACCCTCCACCGTGGCCGCATGGACATAGATGGGCGAAGAGTCGACGGTGCCGGGGAGCGTGACCTGCTGGTGTCGCAGGTGCGCCACATTGGCGGCCGTTATTCCGGGTGGTTGGGAGGTGGCATTGGTGCGCTGGGGGTTCAGCCCGTACTCCGGCCATTCGAGCAGCGCTGGCTGCGGTGCCTGCGCGCTCGCGACGGCCGTGCTCGCCGGCGCGGCGCTCTTGGCGGCATCGCTGCTTCCGCCGCATGCGCCCACGACCACTCCGGCGAGGAGCGCTGCGGAGAGGCGCGAGGGGCGGCGGGGCACCGGGGTTCTATAGCATGTGTTCTGGGCCTCTTCGCCGGCATGAGCGTCGGGCGGAGGTCCGTGACCAAGACCAAGCGAGGTCGAGCGAATTGCCAAAACACCCGAGCGTCGGTGAGCCGGCGCCGGACTTCGAGCTAGCGGGAACCGACGGCGTGTTCCGTCTCTCGGACCATCGGGGGGAGCGGGTCGTGCTGCTGTTCTACCCCGGTGACGGAACGCCGGTGTGCACCCGTCAGTTCTGCTCATACCGCGATCGCGCGGAGGACTTCGACGCGCTCGACGCCGTCGTCGTCGGCATCTCCTCGCAGAGCCTCGACTCCCACGAGCAGTTCACCGCCAAGCACGGGCTCACGGTCCCGCTGCTTGCCGACGTCGGCAGCCGGGTCGCCAAGCAGTACGGCGCCTACGGGGCGCCGCTGCGGACCAAGCGCGCGGTGATCGTCATCGACGAGGAGGGCGTCGTGCGCTACCGCCACGATCACCTGTTCGGGCTCGACTACCAGTCGGTGGACGAGCTGCAGGCGGCGCTCGCAAGCCTCGCCACCGTCTGAGCGCTACCAGCCGGGCCCGCTGTGCGGGGCGCCCGAGGCCTCGGGCGCCCACTCGACGACTTCGGTGGCGTCGCCGTCGTCGCGTCCGGACCCCGCCTCGGCGGTTCCCGGGCGCTCTTCGGCACGGCGCGTGTGCAGCTCGATCAGCTCCCGCTGGAGGCTTCGCGGCGGCTCTCCGGGCGCGGGCGCGAGCCGCTTCCAGACGCCATCGGCCCCGAGTTCCCACGAGTTCTGGTTGTCCGCGAAGGCACGGTCGAGCACATCGACTAGTTCGGCGCGGATCTCCGGCGCGTCGATCGGCACGGCCATCTCGACGCGGTGGTCGAGGTTGCGCGGCATGAGGTCCGCGGAAGCGATGTAGACGGTCTGCTCGCCCTCGCGCTCGAAGGCGTAGATGCGCGAGTGCTCGAGCAGCCGTCCGACGATCGACACGACGCGGATGTTCTCGGAGACGCCCGGCAGTCCGGGGCGCAGGCAGCAGATGCCGCGCACGTTCAGCTGCACTCGCACGCCGGCCTGGGAGGCCTCATACAGCGCGCGGATGCAGCGCCCGTCGACGAGCGCGTTCATCTTCATCGCGATCCGCGCGGGGTGCTCCGGCGAGTGTGCCGCGACCGTGCGCGCGATCTCGGCGAGGATGCCGTCGCGCAGCGTCGCCGGCGCGGTGAGGACCTTGCGGTAGTGCAGCGGGCGCGCGTAGCCCGTGAGGTAGTTGAACATGTCCGCGACGTCGGCACCGAGCTGCTCGTCGGTCGAGAACAGGCCGAGGTCGGTGTAGAGGCGCGCCGTCGCGGAGTTGTAGTTGCCGGTGCCCACGTGCACGTAGTTGCGCACGCCCTCGCCCTCGCGGCGCACCACGAGCACGCACTTCACGTGCGTCTTGAGCGCGGGCTGCCCGTAAACGACGTGGACGCCCGCCTCCTCGAGCGCGCGCGCCCACTGGATGTTCCTGCGCTCGTCGAAGCGCGCCTGGAGCTCGACGAGCGCGACCGCCTGCTTGCCGCGTTCGGTTGCGTCGATCAGCGCGGGCACGAGCTGCGAGTCGTCGCTCGTGCGGTAGACGGTCTGCTTGATCGCGAGCACGTTCGGGTCCGCGACCGCCTGCTCGACGAAGCGCTCCACGGTGGTCGCGAACGAGTCGTACGGGTGGTGCACGAGGACATCGCCCTCGCGCATCGCCCCGAGCACGTCGGGACGCTTGCCCTCCTGGCGCAGGAGCCGCGGCGGCGTGACGCCCTGCAGCGGCGGATAGCGCAGCTCTGCGGGCGCGGGCAGGCGCACGATCTGGTCGAGCCCGCGCATGTCGAGGAGCCCGTTCACCGGATAGATCTCCTCGGGGCGCACTTCGAGCTGCGCGGCGAGCTCGTCGCGCAGCGTCGCGGAGCAACCCGCGCCGATCTCGACGCGCACGACTTCTCCGAAACGCCGACGGCGGAGCTCATCCTCGACCGCCTGCAGCAGATCGGCCGCGTCGTCGGAGACCTCGAGGTCGGCGTCGCGCGTCACGCGGAAGATCCCCCACTCGAGGATCTCCATGCCGGGGAAGAGCGCGTCGAGGTGCGCGGCGATCACGTCCTCGAGGGGCACGAGCATCGGCGCGCCGGCGTCCGTGTCGGCGGGCGAGATCGTCACGAAGCGCGGGAGGTTCTCGGTCGGCACCTTCACGCGCGCGAAGACGCGTTGGTTCGTGACCGGGTCCTGCACCATCACGGCGAGGCTCAGCGAGAGGTTCGATATGTAGGGAAAGGGCCGTCCGGGTGCGACCGCCAGCGGCGTCAGCGCAGGGAAGATGACCTGGCGGAAGTGCTCGGCGAGGTAGGCGCGCTGATCATCGTCGAGGTCCTCCATGCCGACGACGCGCACGCCATGCTCGGCGAGTTCCGGACAGAGCTGGCGCGAGAAGCACGCGCACAGACGGTCGGAGAGCTCGAGCACGCGTTCGCGGATCGCAGGGATCGCCTCCGAGGGGGTCAGCCCGTCCTGGCCCGGGCGCTCGACACCGGCCTCGATCTGGTCGTAGAGGCCGGCGACGCGCACCATGTAGAACTCGTCAAGGTTCGATGTATAGATCGAGCAGAACCGCACTCGCTCGAGCAGCGGCACGCTCTCGTCTTCGGCGAGTTCGAGCACGCGCTCGTTGAACTCAAGCCACGAGAGCTCGCGGTTGATGTAGAGCGAGGGATCGGTTAGCGCCGGCGAGCTCGCCGCCGCGGACTCCTCGCCGCCCGGGTGCGTGTCCGCGGTGAGCAGCTCTGCCGGGACGTCAAGTGCGGGCGGGACGCTTGAGAAATCCATCGTCTGACCCATAGAAGCACAAGCCGGCGCGCAGGTACAACCGCGGCCTGCCGCTGCCCGGAGTCACGAGTGCTCCCGTGCCGGCTTCTCCTCCAACGCGGCGAGCAGCCGCTCGCGAAAGCCGCTTCGCTCGAGCCGACGCCAGCGTTGGCGGAACTGCGTGTAGAGGATCGCGCGGCGTGCCTCCTGGTCGATTGCGAGCGCCTCGAGTGCCCCGTACGCCGCCTGGCGCGAGCGCGGGGTCGCCTTCGGCTCGCCACCATCCCGCAGCGCAGCCCCCGAGAGCGTGTGCGCGTCGGCCGATCGCATCGCGCCGATGTAGGAGCGCACGCGCGGCTCGAGCACGTCGCAGTCGTGGATCGCGCCGATGAGGTCCTGTAGCTCGCGCGCGCGGCGGGCGGCCTTCGACGCGTACGGGCCGAAGCAGAAGCTCGTGAGCTCGAGCACGTAGCGCAGGCGCTTCGCGGCGATGCGCATGTCGTGGAGCGTCTTGACCTGCGACTCCTCGAGCGCGGCGGGCGCGAACGAGTAGAGCTCGTCCACACGCACGCGCACGATCCGGCGTGCGTTCGTCGCGAGCGTGTCCTTGGGATCGAGGCCGCGTACCCGCCGTGCCCTCAACGCGTGCCTCCATCGGCATGCGCATGCTCACGGTCGCGAGTGTCCGCGCGCGCCTTCGCGCGGCCATTCGCCTGCGCGACGCTCGTGCGCTTCCTGGAGTCGCGCTTGGGAGCGGCGCGGGCTGCGAGCTGCTGGAGGCGCTCGCACAGCTCGTCGCGCTGAATCTCCGCCAACAGCGCTGCGAGCGCTTCGTTCGCGATCGCCTGCTCCCTGCGTAGCGCTTGCACGAAGCCGAGCACAGCCGCTCGCTCGCTGCCCTCGCGGGAATCCGCATAGCTCTCCAGCCACTCGATCTGGACATCGCGGTCACGGCGCTCGCCGAGCGCGTCGGCGAGCCGTTTGACCTCCTGCAGCGCGCCGCGGAAGGGCGCGCGCGGAAAGCAGGGCTCGAAGATCTCGAGTGCGGCACGCAGACGCCGGGTCGCGACGCGCATGTCGTGCAGCGCCTCGATGTCATCGACGGCGAGCACCTCGTCGAAACGCGCGAAGACCTCCTCGGTGCGGACGGCTACCGCCTTCGCCGCGACGCTGCCGTAGGAATCACGGGGCGAGAGGTCGGGTATCGGGCGTGCGCGTGCCAAGGTCACAACGTTACTGCTCGCCGCAAATTCCGACATCGCCTGGGCGCGGGCCGGAGCCGCGTGCTTGCTCAGCGCGCTGCGGCGAGTTGGTAGCTTGTTCTGTCATGGCCAAGCAACTCTGGGTGCTTCGCCACGCGGAGGCCGAGCCACGGGGCTCGATGCCCGACGAGGAGCGGCCTCTCACGGAGCGCGGAGAGTGCCAGGCGCGGACCGCTGGGTCGGCACTCGCCGCCTTGGGTGTGCGCCTCGACGCCGTGCTCACGAGCCCGCGCGTGCGGGCGCTCGAGACCGCGAGGCTCGCCTGCGAGGCAGTCGACGATGGGATCGAGCCAGCGATCCACGAGCCGCTCTCGGCAGGCTTTGACGGTGCGCAGGCGCTGTCGCTGCTCGCGGCGTCGCCGAAGGATGCGCACGTGATGATCGTGGGGCACGAACCCGATCTCGCGCGGCTGATCGGCGAGCTCACGGGTGCTCGCGTGAAGCTCAAGAAGGGTGGGATCGCGATGATCGACGTGAGCTCCCTGGTGAGCGGCGAGCTCGTGCTGCTGGTCCGTCCGCGCGAGCTCGCGCTGATCGCGGGAGTGGCGGTGAACCAGGTCTAGGAAGCGCTCGGCGCGAGCGCGTCGGCGTCCTGCGCGTCGGACTCACGCTCGGCCAGCGATGCCACGCCCTCCTCGGGCCGCTGCGCGCGGTCCTGCGCGGCGCGTGAGCGCTCCGCGTGCTGCTTGGCGACGGGTTCCGCGGCAAAGCGGTAGCCGATCCCGAAGTGCGTGTGGATGTAGCGCCATCCCGGCGATGCCTGCTTGAGCTTCTGACGGAGCTTGCGCACGAAGACGTCCACGGAACGGTCGCCGCGCACCATCACGTAGCCCCACAGGCGCGAGTAGATCTCCTCGCGCTCGAGAACGCGCCCTTCGGCGCCCGCAAGGAGCTCCACGAGCTCGAACTCGCGACGCGTGAGCTCGAGGCTGCGCCCCCGCACGAAGGCTTGGAAGCGATCGGCGCGGATCTCCACCTCGCCGGCGCTCATCGGCTCCTTCGGGGCGCGCCCGGAGGTGTGAGTGCGACGTCGCACGAGGCCTTCGACGCGCGCGATCACCTCCTCGGGGTGGCACGGCTTGCTGATCCAGTCATCCGCGCCGAGGCGTAGGCCGCGAACGCGCTGTGCGACCGTCGAGGAGCCCGTGCAGACGACGATCCCGAGGTCCGGGAGCGCGCCGCAGACGCGCTCGAGCCACTCCCATGCCTGGGGGCCGAGTACCGCGAGGTCCACGATCAGCGCGCTCAGTCGCATCGACGCGAGCGTGTCGAGGGGCACGGGGCTCGCGAGCACGCGATGCTCGAAGCCGATCCGCTCGAGGCGCTTGCTCAGCACCTGAATGAAGCCGCTGTCGCGGTCAAGCACCGCGACGCGCAATGCGGGCACGCCCCAGGGCGCTCGCCCGCCGCTCTGGACCGTTCCGTCCTGGAGCCCTCCCGTCATTGCGCCGAAGGATATGCGTTCCCGGGGACAGCGGTAGGCCCGTGCCGCGAAGGTCACAGGATCTTCACAGACGCCGGCGGGGAATCGGCGCGCTTTGCGGGTGCCTCAGCGGGCGGGCGGCGGCGTCGGCTGCGGGCCGCCGAAGGGGTGCGAGGAGTCGAGGAACTCGCTGAAGAGCCCTGTGACCACGAACACGACCTGCTCGCCGATGTCCACCGCGTTGTCCCCGATCCGCTCGAGAGCGCGCGCCACGAGGATCATGTGCATCGCCCACTCCCGCGTGTCGTGGTCCTCGCCGATCTCGAGCGCAAGCCGGAAGATCTCGCGGTTCAGGCGATTGATGTCGCGGTCCTGGCGCACGAGGTCCTCGGCGAGCTCGACGTCGCGCGCCGCGAACGCCGCCTTGCACTGCAGGACCTCCGCGCGCGCGCACGCGCCCATCGTGAGCAGCCGGTCGAGGACGTCCTCGCGGACCGGCGGGTCGTATCCCGAGAGCGGGATCACCTTCGCGATGTTCACGCACTGGTCGCCCATCCGCTCGAGCGCCTTGAGCACGTGCAGGAGCGCCGCGACGAGCCGCAGGTCCCCTGCGACGGGCGCCTGGAGCGCGAGCAGCGAGAGGATCGCCTGGTGGACCTCCATGTAGCGCCCGTCGATGCGGTCGTCGTCTGCGATCACCATCTCGGCGAGCTCGATGTCCTGGTGGGCGAGCGACTCGAGCGTGCGGTCGAGCTGCTCGACGACGAGGTCGAGCCCTCCGAGCGCGCGTTCCTCGAGCTCTTGCAGCTGCTGCTGGAAGTGGGGCCGCCCGTGCGCGCTTTCCTGGACGTGCGCCGCGACTTCCCTAGCCGAACTTGCCGGTGACATATTCCTCCGTGCGGGGGTCGCTCGGGGTCGTGAAGATCGCGTGCGTCGGTCCGACCTCGACGAGCTCGCCATCGAGCATGAACGCGGTGCGGTCCGCGACGCGCGCTGCCTGCTGCATGTTGTGGGTGACGATCACGATCGTGACGCGCGTCTTGAGCTCCTCGACGAGCTCCTCGATCCGTAGCGTCGCAGTCGGATCGAGTGCTGAGCAGGGCTCATCCATCAGCAACACCTCGGGGTCGACAGCGAGCGAGCGCGCGATGCACAGCCGTTGCTGCTGGCCACCCGAGAGCCCGGTCGCGGGCTCAGAGAGCCGGTCGTAGACTTCGCCCCAGAGACCCGCACCCTCGAGCGCCTCCTGCACGCGGCGCCGAAGGTCCCCGCGCCCCATGCCGGCGAGCCGCGGGCCAGACGCGACATTGTCGAAGATCGACATCGTCGGGAAGGGGTTGGGCCGTTGGAAGACCATGCCGACGGTGCGGCGCACGGCGATGACGTCGACCGCGGGGTCGTAGAGGTTGACATCGTCCAGGAGCACCCTGCCCTCGCTACGTGCACCGGGAATCTCCTCGTGCAACCGGTTGATGCAGCGGATCATTGTGGACTTGCCGCACCCCGAGGGCCCGATGATCGCGGTCACGTGGTTGGCACCGAGGTCCAGGTCGATGCCCTTGACGCGTTCGCGCGAGCCATAGAACGCCCGCAGACCGCGCAGGCGCACGTTCGGTGCGCTGTTTGCGACCTCGTTGGGCGCCTTCGCCGTGCGCGTCTCTTGCACCATTGACATGCTGACGCCTGAGAGCTGCCCCGGTGGGCTCGTCTGGTCCGCCGCGGGCTCGCTCGTTGCGGCCGACCGCGCGGCCGGGCGCGAGCCTTCCGCGGGTCGCGGATCGGCGGCTTCGGCGTTGCGGTGGAAGATCATCTGGCCGTCTCGGGGTACTGAGCATGGAGATTAGACGTTGCCCCTGCGCGGTCGCGGAGGCAGAGGACAATGGCCGCGCGCCGCGGACGGGAAAGCACATCGTGCGGCGTCACTCGTGCGGCGTCACGTCGCCCGCCGCAGGCGGGCGCTCGAGCGTCCGTAGAGCGCGCGCGCGAGGATGTTGAGAAGCAGCACGAAGAGGATCAGCAGGAGTGCCGCTGCCCACCCCTCGGAGTGTTCGGCCGGCGTCGTGCCTTCGGCGAACTGATAGATCTTGACGGGAATCGAAGGGAGCGCCTGGCCGGGGTTCGTCGTGACCCCAGTCGTGGTGAGGATCGACGACGTGAAGAGCAGCGGGGCGGTCTCGCCCGCTATTCGTGCGACGGCCAGTAGGGCGCCGGTGATGAGGCCGCTCGCGGCGGTCGGCAGGACGACGCGCAGCACCGCCCGCCAGCGCGTCGCGCCGAGGGCGAGCGCGCCTTCCTTGAGGCCTTCGGGTACGAGCGCGAGCACCTCCTGAGCGGCGCGCGCGACGATTGGAAGCATGATCACCGCCAGCGCGAATGCTCCGGCGTAGCCGCTCTGCGCGTGACCGACGACGAGCAGGCCGAAGACGAAGATGCCAGTCACGATCGTCGGGACGCCGTTGAGGACGTCGAGCACGAAGCGCACGCCCGAGGCCACTCGGGGGCTCGCGAACTCGGCCGTATGGATCCCAACGAGGATGCCCAGCGGAATCGCGACCACGCTCGCGAGCGCGACGAGGATCGCGGTGCCGACGATCGCGTTCGCGATCCCGCCGCCGGTCTGCCCGAACGGAACTTCGCTGTGGACGAGGAAGTCGAGGTTGATGGCGCCGACGCCCTTGATGAAGACGTAGACGATCACGATCCCCAGGACCACGACCGCAGTGAGTGCGGCGAGCGTCGCGAGCGCTTCCACTGTGCGGTTGATCGCCCTGCGCCGCCGCAGTTGCCGGTCGCCTCGCAGCAGCCGCGCGGCGCCCGGGGATCCGGGCCCGCTCAATTCGGAGCCCCGACGCCGATGGGGACGCTCACGGTCGTGCGGCGGACGATCACGCGAGCGACGGCGCTGACGAGCACCGAGAGCACGAGCAGGATCGCCGCGAGGTATGAGAGCGAGGAGATCTGGAGGCTCGAGGCGGCGCCCTGATATTCCGAGGCGATGCGACTCGCGAGCGTGTCCCCCGTGTGAAACAGCGAGGCCTGGATGCCTGCCGTGTGCCCGATCACGAGCGTCACCGCGATCGCCTCGCCGAGCGCCCTCCCGAGGCCGAGGATCACACCACCGACGATCCCTGAGCGCGAGTAAGGGATCACGACCATCCGCACCATCTCCCAGCGCGTCGCGCCGAGCGCGAGCGCGCCCTCCTTGAGCTCCGGCGGCACCGTCTCGAAGACCTCGCGCGTGATCGCGGAGACGATCGGCACCGTCATGATCGTGAGAATCACGATCGCGGTCAGCAGCCCGACGCCAGACGTTGGGCCAGAGAAGAGCGGGATCCAGCCGAACGCGGACTTCAGCGCAGGCTCGATCGTGTTGTTCATCGCGGGCGCAAGCACGATCAGCCCCCAGAGGCCGAGGACGACGCTCGGGATCGCGGCGAGCAGTTCCACCAGCGTCGCGACGGGCCGCCGTGCGCGCCGCGGCGCGATCTCCGTCAGGAAGAGCGCGATCGCGACCGAGAGCGGACCTGCGATGAGCAGCGCGACAAACGAGGTCACCGCGGTGCCGAAGATGAAGTCGGCAGCGCCGAACTGCCGCGTCACGGGGTTCCAGTTGCTTGCCGTGAGGAAGCCGAGCCCGAAGTGCGAGAACGCTTCACCCGAGTCGTCGAACACCTTGTAGACGATCAACGCCAACAACGCGACGGCCGCGATCGACGCGAGCACGGTGAGTGCGCGCAGCAGCGGATCGCCCAGGCGATCGAGCAGGCTGCGCCGCACGCCGGAGAGCCGGAGCGCTGACGCGGTGGGAGGTGAGGACTCGGTGGCCAATTCAGCGGGCCGGCGATCCCTGGTGGGACCCGGCGAGGATTCTGACGCCTAGGTTCCGATCTTCGCGATCGTCGCTTCACCGGCCGCGACCACCTTGGGCGGCAGCGGCGCGAAGTCGAGCTTCGGACCGAACTTCTGCCCCGTCGTGATCGCCCACTTGAGGAACGGCTTGAGCGTGTCCGCCTTCGGGCTCTTGAGCGGGACGATCGAGTATGTGAAGGTCGAGATCGGGTACGCGCCGGGAGCGGACGCCGGCGGGTCGACGATCGAGACTTCGTTGTTCGCGGGGATCGTCGTGAGGGTGCTCGCTGCGGCCGAGATGCTCGCGATTCCCGGCACGGGGTACTTGCCGGCGGCGTTCTGGATCAACGCGAAGTTGAGCTTGTTCGCGAGCACGTATGAGATTGCGATGTAGCCGATTGACCCCGGTGTCGAGGTGAGTGCGCCGCCGACGCCCGAGTTGCCCTTGCCCCCGATGCCCGTCGGGAACTTCACCTGCGTCCCCACGCCGATCGCGGACTTCCATTCGGGGCTGACGTGTGAGAGGTAGTTCGTGAAGGCGAAGGTGTCGCCGCTCCCGTCGCTGCGGTAGACGGGCGTGATCTTCATCGACGGCAGCGCCACGCCCGGGTTGAGCGCGGCGATCTTGGGATCGCTCCAGGTGCTGATCTTGCCCATGAAGATTTCGGCTAGCACGGGTCCCGTGAGCTTGAGTTCGCTCTGCACCCCCGGCACGTTGTAGGCGACGAGCGTGGCCGCGAGCGCCCACGGGATCTGGACCACTTCCTTGGCTTCTTTGAACTGGTCTTCGCTCAACGGCGCGTCGCTCGCGCCGAAGTCGACCGTGCGCGCGGTGATCTGCGCGATGCCGCCGCCGCTTCCGATCGCGCTGTAGGCGACGGAGACGCCGGCTTCCTTGTCGTATTCGGGCTCCCACTGCGAGATCAGCGGCGCGACGAGCGTGCTACCCGCCCCAACCAGCTGCTTCGAGTTGCTCGATGAGCTCGAGCCGCATGCTCCGAGTGGAATCGCGAGGGCAGCGAGACCCGCGAGCAGGAGCGTCTTGTGCTTAGTCAACGCGTTCTCCTTGTGAGTGCAGTGGAATGCGAGACGGCGAGCGCCGCAGAACCTCCCGAGCAGCAGCCGGCGTCGGGGCCAGTTTGCGCGGCGGCGAGGCATCCGTTGTAAACATCGCGTGAACACCACCGGTGGCGTGGCTTCGCTTTCTACCGCATACCCCACGTACCGACACAAGAGCGTTCGTTCACAAGTTCGTCACACGTAGATCACCACTTCGCAACGAGACGCGAGCGTCGTAGGAGCAGACTCGCCGCGTGGCGGTGTCGATGCGCATCGAGAATGGCGCCGTCCCGCGGGTGCGGGAACGAATGCCGCTGCACGCGGGGGAGCTCGAGATCAGGCCGGCCGACGGCTTGGTGCTCGCGACGGGCGAGCCCCTGACGCTCTCGGTGCGCGAGTTCGAGCTGCTCGTCGCGATGGTGCGGCGCGAGGGCGCGATCGCGACGCGCGAGGAGCTCTACGAGGATGCGTGGCGCAGCGAGCTCAAGCCGGGTGACCGCTCGGTGGACGTCTACGTGAGCCGCCTACGGCGAAAGCTCAAGCGCGCGATGCCGGAGCGGCGGTTCATTCACACGCATCCCGGGTTCGGCTATCGCTTCCAGGCCGACCGCTAGTCGCGCTCCGGTCCGTAGCTAGCGCAGCCCAAGGCCGCCGCGTCGCTGTGGTGAGCCCGCGCACGGCGCTACTGTGGCGCCCCATGTTTGGTTCGCGCCGCGCGATCGACCGTACGCTCGCAGACTTGCTCGACGAGTCGGCACGCAACATCCAGCGTGCGGCGCTGCTCCTGCGGGACCTTCTGAACGACTATCCCGAGCAGGCCGGGCTCGGCCGCGAGCTGAAGGTTTGCGAGCAGGAGGGGGACCGGATCGCGCACGACATCTTTCACCGCCTCGCCGTCGGGCGGCGCGTGCGTGCGCCCTTCGACGCGGGCGAGGGCCACGCGCTCGCAACGGCGCTCGACGACGTCGTCGACTACATCGAGCAGGCGGGCACGCAGCTCGGCCTCTATCGCGTCGAGGCGACGATGGAGCAGGCGGTGGAGTTCTCGGACGTGCTCGTCGGCGCAGGGGAGCAGCTCGCGACCGCGCTGCGGTGCTTGCGCTCGGGCACGGACCTCGGTCCGCACCTCGTGGAGATCCACCGCTTGGAGAACGAGGGCGACCGCCTCCAGCGCGACGCCGTCGCGTCGCTCTTCGCAGGCGGCATCGACCCCATGATGATCATCCGCTGGAAGGACATCTTCGAGTCGCTCGAGGCGGCGGTGGACGCGTGCGAGCGTGTTGCGCACATCCTCGAGGGGATCACGCTGAAGCGCCGCTGAGCGCTACTTGAACGCGTTGTAGACGGTCGTGTCGAAGGCCAGGAGCCCCGGCGCACCGGCATAGCCGAGCGGCTTCAGCTTGAAAAGCTGCTCGATGCTGAGCAGCAGCGCGAAGTGGTCGTACTGGCCGATGGCGTCGACGCTGCCCGGCTTGACGTACTTCGAGATCAGCAGCAGGCCGACCTTGCCGCCACCGACCGTCGTCCCCAGCCCCGCGCCCTGCGCGCCCGCGCTCGGGGGCGCGCCGCCGCTCGTCGTGGTCGTAGTCGTGCTCGTCGTGAGCGTGCCGGTGGGGAGGTTCGGGTAGGTGGCGGTAATGCAGCATCCGCTCGGGTCGGCTTCTGGCCCGCTCTGGGGCGCGCGGTCGAACGTGATCGCGATCAGCCCGCCTTCGCCGTAGGCCGGCGAGAGCTCGATCTCCTGCACCACCTTTTCGAGAAACGGGTCGGTCGCGGCAAGGCCAGCGGGCTGCCCCGGCGCGCACGGTTCTTCGGAGCCGTCGTGGCAGCGATCGGGAACGATGAAGGAGAGTGAGGGCGTCTTGCTCGCGCTCGCGAGGTCGTGCGAGAGCTGTTCGATCCCGACGTCGTCCTGCGCGCACGCGGGGGTCGAGGTGATCGAGTCGAAGTAAACGAAGGGGTTGGACCACGTGACGTATGGGTTAGTCGCGCTCGGCGCCTGGTTGGGGTCGGCGCTGCCGAGCACGGGGTGCCGGCAGCTGATGGGCGCTCCCGGCCCTCCGCTTTCGGTCCCTTCGACGTATGCACGCCACGTCTTGCCCGCGCTCGTGAGCTGGCTTGCGACCGTGAGCGTCTGCTGCGGATAGACGCAGCCGCCGCCGAGCACCTGGCCTTCGGCAGCCGCAGTGCCGGGCGTGATTTCCGTGTAGAGCGGGCAGTTGGCGACCGTCTGTGGCGTTGGCCCCTGACCGCTGATGAGCGCGTCCATGTTCGCGAGCTCGCCCGTGCTCACGGCGTAGTACCCGGGCAGGAGCTCGCCCTGTTTCGTGAGCGTGTTCGCGAGGTAGGGCGCGGGGGAGGAGGCGCCGAACGCCTTGCCCTCGGTCTGGTCGGAGAGCACGATCAGAAAGACGTGCTTGATCGGGGGAAGCGTGCCCGCGGGCGCGCTCGGGGCGCTGGGCTTCGGCTTCGAGCTCTTCGGGGCCTTGCTCGCGGGCGAGCTGGGCGACGAGCTGCTCGAGGCGGGCGTCGAGGACGCGCTGCTCGCCGGCGCTTCGGTGCTCGGCGCGGCCGATGCCGAGGCTGCCGCTTCCGTTGGCGGCGTGCTGCTCGCGGCGGGCGGTGCCGTGCTGCTCGCGGCGGGCGGTGTCGTGGTGGTCGCGGGCGGCGCGGCAGCGACGAGTTCGGGCGCTTCTTCGCCAGGGCTCACCGCCCAGCCCACGCCGACGCCGAACGCGAGCACGCCCATCACCGCGACGGCGACCGCGGAGGGCGCAAGTGGTGGAAGCCCACCGCTCCAACCGCCCTTCGTTGCGCCGCCATCGTCGGGTGGCTCGATCGCGCCCGCGGCGTCCGCGCTCGGCTCCGAATTGGCCGGATCGCCGTGCGCGACCCGCGCTGCGATCGAGGGCGCCAGGGGTCCCCGTCGCGCGCCGCACTCGACGCAGTAGCGCTGGTCGTGAGCGAGTGGAGCGGCGCACTCGTCGCAGCGCGCCGAGCCCCCCGAGCCGTTGAGGCCGTTCGGGCTCGGCCAAGAGTTGGCGCTCGCCGACTCCGTATTCTGCAGTCCCGAAGCGCTATGCACCTTCGTAAGTCTGACGCAGCGCGAGAGGCGTCGCCGAAAAACCGGCGACCCCGTAACCGTCTGTTCACAACTGCGCGGCTTGCGCTGACGAATACTCGACGCGATGACTGACCCGAGGGCCACCGAGGAGGCCGCGACGGTCCGGCTCCCGGCGATCGACGCAACCGCCGTCCAGCCGCCGGGCTCAGGGCAACCGGCGCAACCGGCTCCGCCGCAGCCGCCCGGCCCCGCCGTTCCCACCCCCGCGCTCGCCGCGCCAACGGCGCGCCAGCAGTGCCCCGCGTGCGGATGCGCGGTGGCGCCGGACCAGCGCTACTGCGTCGAATGCGGGCAGCGCCTAGCGCCCGCGCGGCCGCCGTTCATGAATGACCCTTCGCAGAGCGCCCCCGCGAGCGGGTCGCCTCCGCCGCCCAAGAAGCGCTTTCAGATGTCACCGAACGTCGCGCTGATCGCGGGCGTCGCGACGCTGCTGATCGCGCTTGGGATCGGCGTCTACATCGGCAGCCTGACGAAAGGCCCGACGCAACCCCAGCGCGAGGTCCTGACGACTCCCACCGGAGGCGCGACCGGCACGACGGGCACCGGAACGACCGCTGAAGCCGGCGCGACCGGCACCACGGGGAAGGCCGCGAAGCCCACTTCGAGCACGTCGCCGAGCGCGAAGGCGTCCTCGACGAAGCCGACGGCCGCCGCCTCCAAGCCGCCGAATCCGACCGTTCAGGTGGGCCAGAAGGGCAGCGGTCAGGGCTACCAGCACCACGAATTCACCGGGCACTTCTTCGGTGGTGAAAACGAAGAAAACGCCGGCGAAGAAGAAAGCGAAACAGGCAGCAAGGGAGGCAAGAAGAAATGAGCGCTCAAGGGCCCGGCGCCCCACCTGCGGCGCCCCCCGTGCCGGTCGATCTGCGTCGCCGCCGCGACGAGCTCGCCGCGCGCGTTGCGGAACTGCAGTGGGACCTCGGTGGCCTCGTCTACGAAATGGCCGTGCGCAACCACATTCGTGTCGACGTCCTCGTGCGGCGCGCGGCGACGCTCCAGGAAGCAGACAGCGAGCTCGGCGAGGTCGAACGGATCCTGCTGGTCGAAGAGACCGGTACCGCGGGGTCCTGCGCCTCCTGCGGTGCCCCGCACAGCAGCGGCGCCGCGTACTGCTGGCAGTGCGGGCAGCCGCTGCTCGAGCACGTCCCGAGCAGCGCGATCGGCGGCGGCGTGACTGCGCCCCCGACGCCTTCCTGAGCTCTCAGCCGAAGCGCCCGGTGACGTAGTCGCTCGTCCGGGGGTCGCGCGGACGGGTGAAGACGACCTCCGTGTCATCGTGCTCGACGAGCACGCCCGCGCGCTGGCCGTCGCGCGTATCCAAGCTGAAAAAGGCCGTGCGGTCGGCGATACGCGCCGCTTGCTGCATGTTGTGAGTGACGATCACGATCGTGTAGCGGTGCTTGAGCGTGTGCATCAGTTCCTCGATCGACAGCGTCGCGATCGGGTCGAGCGCCGAGGCGGGCTCATCGAGCAGCAGCACGTCGGGCTCGATTGCGATAGCGCGCGCGATGCACAGGCGCTGCTGCTGGCCACCCGAGAGACCGAGCGCGCTCGATCGCAGGCGGTCCTTCACCTCGTCCCAGAGCGCCGCACTACGGAGCGCGTACTCCACGCGCTTGTCGAGATCGGCTTTCATACCGAGGTTGCGTGGCGCCCACGCGATGTTGTCGTAAATCGACTTGGGGAACGGGTTGGGCCGTTGGAAGACCATGCCGATGCGGCGCCGCACCTCGACCGGATCGACGCCGCCGCCATACAGGTCGCGCCCGTGGTAAAGGATCTGGCCGCTCAGCTCGAAGCCCTTGATGGAGTCGTTCATGCGGTTGAGGCTGCGCAGGAAGGTCGTCTTGCCGCAGCCTGACGGACCGATCAGGGCGGTGATGAGGTTGCGGTGTATCTGCATGTTGACCCCGACGACCGCCGGCGAGCCGCCGTAGGAGACGCCCACTTCACGCGCGTCGAAGACGACCTCGCGCTGCTGCAGCGGGATGCCCATGACGGCCGACTGGGGGGCGCTCGCGCCGTCCGCCACCGCCGCGCTGCCGTTGGAGCCGACCTGGACGGGCGCCGCGGCCGCGTCCGCGGTGCGGATCCGCACGCGCCGCTTGATCCCGTCCCCGGCCGGCGCCTCGCTGCTCGTGGTTGGCTCGGGCTCGATCTCGATCATGCGCATCACCCTGTGAGCTTACGGCGGCTGCGCGCCAGCAGCACCCTCGCCCCGAGGCTTGCGATGAGGATGAACGCGAGCAGCACGAACGCGGCACCCCAGGCGCGTTCGAAGCCGTAGGGGCTGGCGGACTCCGAGGATTCGAATATATAGAGCGGGATGTTCGGCAGCGAGTGACTGACGTTGACCGAGACGACCTTGGCGAACACCGACGTCGTGAGCAACAGCGGCGCGGTCTCGCCGGCCGCGCGCGCGACCGCGAGAATCGTCGCAGTCACGATGCCTCCGACGACGCTGGGGAGGACGACGCCACGCACGGAGCGCCATCGGCTCACGCCGAGCGCATCCGCACCCTCGCGCATGTTGCGTGGCACCAGCAGCAGGACCTCCTGTACCGCACGCGCGATCAGCGGAAGCATCACGATCGAGAGCGCGATCGAGCCCGCGAGCCCACTTTGACCGCTGCCGGCGACGAGCAGTCCAAAGATGAACAGCCCGATGATGATCGTCGGGGTGCCGTTGAGCAGGTCGAGCGCCAGTTCCACGAAACGGGCGATCTTGCTTTCGCCCGCGAACTCGGTGAGGTAAATGGCGATGAGCACCCCGATCGGTGTCGCGATCACCGTCGCGAGAGCCACGATCACCGCTGTGCCAATGATGTACGGCGCGATTCCGCCGCCCGCCTGTTCGACCTGCGCCGCCGGATCGTGCGTGAGGAATTCGATGCTGAGCACGCCGGCCGCGTGTTCGACGACGGAGAAGACCACGATCGCGAGGACCGCCAGCGCGATCAGCGCCGAGGCCATCTGCCCACCCTCCATCACGCGGCTCACGACGTGCCGTCTGCGCAGCGACGCCGATGGTGTGAGTGGAGCTCCCGGATCGAGCCGCGCCGCTCGGAGCTGCCCGAGCGCGGCGATCGGATCGTCCTCTGCCGGCGGTGAGATCTCAGCTTGCTCGGTGCTCATCTCGCGGCCTGCATGTGGACGTCGAAACGCTTCATGATTGACCGCGCGGCGAGGTTCGAGAGCAGGCCCAGCACCAGCAGGATCACGCCGAGATAGAACAGCGACGCGTGCTGCAGCTTGAAGGGTGCGCCGGAGACCTCTTCGGCGATGCGGCTCGCGATCGTCGAGCCGTTTTCGAATAGCGACACGTGGATGAAGTTCCCGCCGCCGATGACCTGGAGCGTCGCAATCGCCTCGCCCAGAGCGCGGCCAAGCCCGAGGAACGACGCGGCGACCACGCCCGACGCGGTGGAGGGAAGGATCACACCGCGCACGACCTCCCAACGGGTCGCGCCGAGCGCGATCGCGCCATCGCGAAGCTCCTGCGGCACCGTGAGGAAGAGGTCGCGACTGATCGCCGCGATGATCGGGACGACCATCACCGTGAGGATGAGGCTCGCGGTGAACAGGCCCAAGCCGGTCGTCGAGGGCGGGCCGAAGATCGGCAGGAAGCCGAAGGTTTCGTGCAGGAAGGGCTCGACGTGGGAGCGCAGGAACGGCGCGAAGACGATCACGCCCCAGAAGCCAAGGATCACGGTGGGGATCGCCGCGAGCATCTCGACGAGGGGCCCGATCACGCCGCGTATCCGCGCGGAGGCGACCGTGCTGAGGAAGAGCCCGATCGAGATCCCGAGCGGGACGGCGATGAGCATCGCCACGAACGAAGTCACGAACGTGCCGTAAATGAAGGTGAGCGCGCCGAGCTTTTCGAACGGCGGGTTGGGCTCCCAGATTTCGTGAAAGAGAAAGCCGATGCCAAAGCGAGATATCGCGGGGCTGGCGCCCGCGATGAGCTGCTCTGCGATCGCGACGAGCACGACGATCGCGAGCAGTGCGGCCAAGGTGCACAGAGCGCGAAAGGCGAGATCGGCGAGCCGATCGACCCGAGGCCCACTCGCCGCCCCGCGCAGACGCGCTCGGGCTCCACCGACTAGGGCGAACGCGGATCCTGCGTCATCTGCCATCCGGCGGCAGTTAACCAGAGGGTCTCGGGCGCTCAGACCAGCTTTCACAAGATCTACACAACTGCCGCGGGCGCTCGGCCATGCATCATTACAACTTGTTCACATCTGCCGCGCCCGTGTTCACAAACGATCGCCATCCTGTTCACACGATTGACACGGCTGACCCCGATGGAGGTGGAATCCTCCCGCCCGCCCGATATCACGATTTCCCCCTAAGGAGGATCCTTGAGACTCATCAAACACCCACTCCTGGCGATCGCGGCCTTGGCTGCGTGCCTGGCGGCGGGGCTCACGTCTGGCGCAGCGGCGGCGGGCGCCGCTGAACTCAGCGGCGCGGGCTCGACGCTGATCGCGCCGCTGCTCGAAGGCTACTGGGCGCCGGAATTCCAGAAGGCGTCCGGCACGTTGGTCAAGTACGGCGCCGTCGGCTCCGGGACCGGGATCGAACAATCTCTGCCCGCGCGGTCGAATTCGGCGCCTCCGACGCGCCGCTGACGTCGGCTCAGTCGTCCGCGTGCAACGGCTGCGTCCAGATCCCGTGGGCGCTGACCGCAACGGGCATCGCCTACCACCTCGAAGGGGTCGGCCGCCTGCGTCTCACCGGGCCGGTGCTCGCCGAAATCTACCTCGGCAAGATCACGACCTGGAACGATCCGCGGATCCAGAAGCTCAACAAGGGCGAGAGCCTCCCGAGCCTCCCGATCACGGTCGTCTATCGCAGCGACGGCTCGGGTGACACGTACGCGTTCACGAACTACCTCGCAGACGTCAGCCCCGAATGGAAGTCGAGCGTTGGCTTCGCGACGTCGGTGAGCTTCAAGACGGGCACGGGGGCGAAGGGGAACGCCGGCGTGACGGCGGTCGTCGTGGCGACCAACGGCGCGATCGGCTACATCTCGGCGTCGTACATCATCGCCCACCACCTGAGCGCCGCAGCACTGAAGAACGCGGCGGGCAAGTACGAGTACCCGAACCTCAAGAACATCGCGAATGCCGCGTCGTCGATCAAGAAGGTTCCGTCGAACAACGAACTGCACATCGTTGATCCCTCGAAGAAGTACAAGGTCGCCTACCCGCTCTCGACGTTCACCTACTGCATCGCACCGACTAACCCGGCGAACAAGGGAACGCTTCAGAGCTGGATCCAGTACGCGATCACGAAGGGTCAGAAGTTCGGGCCCGCGCTCGACTTCGC
>CAVTWF010000001.1:0-52936 GCA_963738355.1 uncultured bacterium | reverse complement strand
CGCCTCTCTCAAAACGTTGAAGCAGCTTGAAAAAAGCTAGGTAATCAACGAGCACGGGCCGCGAGCGGCCCGCTCAGACGAGAACCCGGCGCCCTGCAATTTGCAGGGCGCCGGCGACCTCGATCACGAAGGTGCCGGCGAACAACGCGGTGCACATGGCGATCCGTCGAAGAAGCACAAGATCGCCTTTCCGGTCTCGAACTCCATGTACTGCCTCGTGCCGTAGGACGCACCCCAGAAGCAGCTGATTGCGAGCAGGATCGAGTACGCAGTGAGGCAGGGCAGAAGTTCGGCGAGGCGCTCCACCTCGCGCCGCTCCCGAAAGATCGTGCAGAAGGCCATCGAGAAGATGCTCAAGTCCCTCTAGCGGGAGAAGCGGAAGCTCGGATATCGGCGACGTAGGTAGCGCCAAGCGGAGCGTGCGGTCAAAGGGACCCGCCAACGTGGATCCGGCGTGCGGCGACGGAAGCGTCGGCCATCGGCGTCTCCGCGCTCAGGCGGCGAGCCGGCCCGACCGCGCACGGCCACCGCGGGCGAGCCCGGCGAGCTCGTCGTAGGTCACGGCGGTGCGCTTGCGCGCGCGGCGGAGGACCCACTCGAGCGCGAGCATCTGACGTGTGCGCTCGAGGTCGGCGGGGTGCAGATCGAGGCGCAGGACCGGGCCCGCGAGCATCGCGCCAGTGCGTGCGAGCAGCGGTGCCGCGGCGCGTCGCACGCGGCCGTCAGACGCGAGGGCGATCGGCGGGAAGAGCAACTCGTCGCCGCTCTCCGGCGCGGGCGCCCTGCGCAGGTGCAGGAGCTCCGCCCACCATTGAAAGCGCGAGCGCACCACGTCGCGCAACGCCGGCGTATAGGCGTAGGAGGGGGCGACGAAGCCGCGTGGCTCGATGCCCGCGAGCTTCAGCACGCGGCGGCCCGACTCGACCGCTCTGCGCGTCTCGGTCGCGTCAAGCCCGAGGAACTCTGCGTCCGCGCGGCTGCGAACGCCGGTTGCGCGCAGGTCCGCGAGCATCCCCCGCGGGCCGCCCGCGCGGCGCGCGCGGACGTGGTGGAAGCCGTGCTGCGCGATTGCATCGCCGAGGCGCTCGCGCTCGGCGAGCCAGCTCACCATCGCGGGCGAGCGCTCGCCGAGCGGGTGCAGATCGCGTGCGGGGATCACGAGGAGCGTCACGCGGTCGACCCCGTGGTCGTCGAGCCAATCGCGGATGAGCGCGCAGCGCTCGAAGGTCGCGGGCTCGATGTCGTGCACCGCGACCGCGATTCTGCCCTTCGGCCGAGCTCGCCTCATGCGACGAGACTCTCCACGGGGGCGCGTTGGGGGATGGGGTCGTCCTCGGCGAAGCCCACCGGGGGAAGCTGGCGCGACTCGCTCGAGCGCCGCTCGCCGGTTGCCGCGGCGTCGAGCACGCGGCGGTAAGCCACCGCGAGCCGCTCGAGCGCCCGCTCCCACGTGCGCTCGCGAGCGCGTGTCAGCGCCGCGCCTGCGAGTCGGCCGCGCAGGAGAGGGGATCGCGCGAGCTCCAGCACGCCGTGGGCAAGCGCAGCCGGCTCGGGCGCGCAGAGCAGGCCGGTCACACGGTCCTCGACGAGCGCCGTGGGCCCGCCGGCCGCCGCGGCGACGACCGCGAGCCCGCTCGCTTGCGCCTCGATGACGACCTGCCCGAACGTGTCGGTGCTGCTCGCAAACAGGAACACGTCGGCGCTCGCGTAGGCCCGCGCCAGCTCGCTGCGATCGAGCCACCCGAGGAACGTCGCGGCGTCACCCACGCGCTCGCGCAGATAGCCCTCGCCCTCGCCCGTGCCGGCGATCACGAGCCGCAGCGCAGGCTCCTGCGAGCGTGCGCGCAGGAATGCGTCCGCGAGCAGCTCGATGCCCTTCTCGCGCTCGAGCCGCCCCGCATAGAGGACGTTGATCGAATCCTCCGGAAGCAGGCCGGGCGTGCGCATGCGCGGGCTGAACTGAGACGTGTCGACGCCGCGCTCCCAGCGAATGAGCTTCTCCAACGGAACGGAGAGCGATTCGAGCGCGCGGTCGGCGGTCGAGCTCGGCGAGAGCACGAGCCGGCAGGGGCCGTAGAAGGCGCGCATCATCGCGGCCATCCCCTCGGCGAGCTCCTCGCGACCGGAGCGAAGCGCCGCGTAGGAGACCAGTTCGGTGTGGTGGCTCGCGATCAGCGGCAGATCCAGTCCCTGCGCGCCCAGCACGCCCGCGATGCCCGCCGGGCCGGGGGAGCAGACGTGAATGAGGTCGTAAGCGCCCTCGGTGAGCGCTTGCAGCGCGCCCGGGACGCTCGGCACGCCGATGCGCAACTCGGGACAGTGCGGCAGGTCGAGGTCTGCGACGCACGCGAGCCGCCTGTCCACATCGGGGTCCGTGCCCACGATCTCCACGTCGAAGCCAGAGACGCCGCGCTGGCGGATCTCGTGGATGACACGTGTCACGCCGTGTCCGGCGCCGATGCCGTCGACGAGAATCGCCACGCGCGGACGCTCTTCGCAGACGTGCGCGCGGCCGAGCCTCGCGGTCTCGCTCGCGAGGAACGTCGCGGCCGAGGCGTAGGGGATAACGGGGACGCAGCTTGCGAAGAGCGCCTCGCTCGCGGCCGCGATGCGCGCGTTTGCCCCGCGGCTCGCCGGCTCCTGAGAATGCGCCGCGTCGCCAACGGCGTCCTCGGCGACGATGCTCGTCGCGCTCGTGATCGCATCGCGCAGCATCCGCTCGTGTGCGCGGCACGCGCGCCTATAGAGCTCCGCGTGGCTGAAGCGCTCGTCCTGGAGCATCGCGATCAACGCACGCCCGTCAAGGCGATCGAGCTCGACCGCCGCAAGCCACGCGCGTAGGAGGGCGCGCGCATCCTCGGCGCTCAGGCCGCCGCCGACCTCGCCCTCGCGCACCTCTCCCTCGCGCAGCAAGCGCGTCGCAATCGTGATCACCGCGCGCGGATCGACACCGTCAGGCGAGCCCACGGGCCCGCACCCGAGCGCGCGCGCGGCAAGCGCGACCGCCGAGTGCGCCCATTTCGCGGCGCTGCCGTGGGCGCCGCCCGGGCGCGCATCCCCGGAGCGGATCTGTGCGAGCAGCTCGGCCGGGTCGTGCGCCGCCGCGGTCTCCGTCCAGGTACGTCCGATGTCCACGCCTCCGTGATCGTCGGAGCCGCCGATGGCGACGCCGCCGTGGGTGTCGATGAAGTCCGCGGCGGGTGCGTTCAGGGCCCAGGAACGCGCGCCATTCCTGACCTCCCACACCTCGAAGAGCTCCGCGAGGCAGCGTCGCTGGGACTGCGTGAGCGGCGCCGCGACGGTGTAGTAGGGGTGTGCCAGCGCGCACAGGATCTCGTGCTCGTGCAGGTACTCCGCACAGCGCTCGATATCGCCGCGGTGCGCTTGCAGCCACTCGTGGTCGTCAGGGGTGACGCCGTAGCAGAGGACGTGCGCGGCGGCCTTGCTGCCGCAGAACTG
Source organism: uncultured bacterium (assembly GCA_963738355.1). GTDB lineage: Bacteria > Actinomycetota > Thermoleophilia > Solirubrobacterales > Solirubrobacteraceae > Palsa-744. The sequence continues at coordinate 49,477 of CAVTWF010000001.1, read as the reverse complement.
CGCCGTGAGCTCCTCGGAGATGAAAACGTCCGGACGCTCGGCGATCTCGAGCACTCCCGAGATCGTGTCGTGATCGGTGATCGTCACGAAGTCCATGCCGCGGCGCTTCGCGAGCGCGTAGACCTCCTGTGGCGGCGTTGCGCACTCCGGCAGGCCGACGGCGCGTTGCACGCCGAGTCGCGAGAGCTGCGAGGCGCTGGAGTGGCAGTGCATATCCACCCTCGCAGCGGCCGCGCCGCGTTCCGTGCTCGCGCTCGTCGTTGGGTCGGTCATAGTCGCTTTGCCCTCCGGCGCCGCCGACCGAGTCACTTCCGTGCTCGAGCGCGCTCCCGGAGCGCATCCTCGCTACTCGTCATATTCACCTGCAAATGCGCGTTTTTGTGACGAGTACGAGACCAAGCTGTGAAGTAGTTGTGAACATCGTCACGAGCGCCTGCGTTAGAAGCCTCTAATTTGCCCCCCATCTGGCGGTGGGTAAGCTCCCGCAGCCATGCTGGCGCTCCACCTCCTGCCGCTCGCGTCCTCCTCGCCGCTCACCTACTTCCAGGCGATTGTGCTCGGCGTCCTGCAGGGCGTCACGGAGCTCTTCCCGATATCGAGCCTCGGCCACACGGTCCTGTTCCCGACGCTCTTCGGCTGGAACAACCTCGTCGACGCGCAATCGGAGTCCGAGTCCTACTGGCTTGCGCTCGTCGTGATGCTCCACCTCGGGAGCGCGCTCGGCCTGCTCGCTTACTTCTGGCGCACGTGGGTCGAGATCGTCGGGGCGTTCTTCGCGACGCTCCGGAAGCGCCGCGCCGAGACCGCCGCGGAGCGGCTCGCGTGGCTGATCATCGTCGCGACCATCCCCGCCGGGATCCTCGGCCTCGCCTTCGAGCATCAGCTGCGGACGCTGACCGCGAAGCCCGAGGTCGCAGCGGTCTTCCTGATGGTCAACGGCCTCATCCTCTTCGGCGGCGAGTACTACCGGCGCCGCGCGGAGGTTCGCGAACTCGCGATCCGCGAGGGCGCCAAACCGGACGGCGGGCGCGAACTCGCGACGCTCGAGTACCGCGAAGCGGGAGTCATCGGCGTCGCCCAGTCGACCGCGCTGGTCGCGGGCATCAGCCGCGACGGCGTGTGCATGTCGGCGGGGCTCGCGCGTGGGCTCGACCACACTGACGCCGCGCGCTTTGCGTTCCTGCTCGCGACGCCGATCATCCTCGCCGCCGGGATCTTCAAGCTCCCGGACCTGCTCGGAGCGCATGGCAACGGCGTCCGCGGGCAGGCGCTTGTCGCGTGCGCCACCGCGGCCATCACGGCCGTGTTCACGGTCGCGTTCCTGATGCGCTACTTCAAGACCCGCACGCTGATCCCGTTCGCGATCTACTGCCTCGCGTTCGGCTTCGCGATGGTGATCTACACGACGACCTGATCACGGCCTGAGCGCCACTGCCGAATCGGCTCGCGCTCGGCCGCCATCATGTGAGAGCAATGCGTCGCAGACGTCCTCCCGCACCCCCGAAGGCCTCGCCGAAGATGTTCGAAACGCGCAGCCACTCCTGGCAGGAAGCGGGTCTCGCCGCGCAGATCGCTCCCGGTACGGCTAGGCGCGCGCGGCGCGAGGGCTTCCTGCTGCTCCTGCTCTTCGCTGGGATCGTGGCGCTGTACGACTACCGCGCCGAACTCATCGGCGCCCAGGAAGCAGCCGTGGAGACGCTGATCAAGGTCGTCACGGTGATCGTCCTGCTGATCATTGGCTGGGCGATCGCGCGCGATCTCGGCCGCGGGCTCGGGCCGATGCTGCTGCGCAGGATGGAGCCGGCCACCGCCGGCACGGTGGGATTCGTCGTGCGCCTGGGGACGCTCGTCGCGGCGCTGATCGTCGCGCTCAGCCTCGTGGGCCTCAAATCCGCGGAACTCGTCGGCGTCGCCGGGGTCACCGCGATCATCCTCGGCCTCGCCGCCCAGCAGACGCTGGGCAACTTCTTCGCGGGCACGGTTCTCATCAGCGCTCGGCCCTTCCGCGTGGGCGAGCGCGTGCGCCTCCAGGGCGGCGTGCTCGCCGGCCAGATCGAGGGCGTGGTCAGCTCGCTCGGGCTCCTCTACACGACCTTCGCGGTCGGCGAGGACTCGGTGTTGGTGCCCAACAGCGTCGTGTTGGGCGTCGCCGTGCGCCCGGTGCGCGAGCCCGACGCGGTGAGCATGCGTGCGCGGCTCGCGCCGGGGACGACGCCTGCGGAGCTGCAGGAGATGCTCGAAGGGGAGCTCCAGACGCCGCTGCGCGGAAGCCCGCGAATCACGCTCGAGGAGCTCGACGACGGTCGCGCCGTCGTGCAGATCGCTGCGACGCCGCAGCGCGCCGCCGACGGCCGCGTGCTCGCGGGCGAGCTGCTTGCCGCAGTGGCGCAGCACACCGACGGCGTCAAGCGCGTAAACGACGCGCAAGGCGCGCCTACGAGCGAGCAGGCGCCGGCCCTCGTCGACCCGCCGGCGAGCGCCTCCTCTTAGGCACGCACGGCGTAGCGAAGGAACAGATAGGACTCGCACTCGAGCACGGAGCGGATGTCCAGTTGCACGGGCGGGTCGAGGAAGGGGCCGCTGAGGATCGAGAGCGCGGAGCCACCGCCCTCGGGCTCCGATTCGACGTCGCCCTCGGTGAGCATCGGTGCGACGGTGAGAAAGAGCTCGTCGATGAGCCCTGCGGCGACGAGTGCGCCCGCTAGGTGGGGGCCTCCCTCGCACAGCAGCGTGCGCACCGCGAAGCGCTCGCGCAGGGCGCGCATCGACGCGGGCAGGTCGAGCTCGCCCTCGTTCGCCGCGCGCAGGTAGGTCACGTCCGCCTCCACGTCGCCGAGCGTGGCCGCGGACGGCGTGAGCACGGCGACGCGCGCGCCCGGGTCTGCGAGCAGCGGAATGTCTGGCTCGAGGTCGAGGCTTGCTGAGACGACGCACGCCAGCGGTTCCTCGGCGAGCCCGCGCTTGAGTCGCTGCATGCGCGCGCGCGGGTCCGCGACGATCCGGTTGTAGCGCTCAATGCGCAGCGTCCCGGCGCCGAGCATCACCGCGTCTACGAGCGTGCGCAGCCCGTGGAAGAGCTCGCGGTCCGCGCTGTTGCCGAGTGGTCCGGAGCGCCCCTTGAACGTCGCGCGCCCATCCGTGCTGGCGATCATGTTGAGGATCGCGTAGGGGCGATCTGCAAGCGCGGGGAACGTGAGCTCGTCGAGCACCTCTTCGAGTGAGGCAAAGCCGCTCGAAGGCGCGCTCGGACGCTCGCCGGGCGGCGTGGGCGCGAGGAGCCTCCGGTAGACGATGCTCACGACGCTTGCACCCTAGACGGACGCTCGTAAATGCGCATGTAGCGCTCCTCTGCTAGCTTCGCGGCGGAATGGGCCGGCCTGGAGCCGGGAAAAGAAGTGCAGGCGCTCGCAGGTCGGAGCTCTCAACGGCATCCTCCGCGCAGCAGCACGCACATGTCGCGGAGGAAACAGCACCATGCCAACCGGAACCGTGAAGTGGTTCAGTGACGAGAAGGGCTTTGGCTTCATCACACCCGATGACGGCGCGAAGGACCTCTTCGTTCACCACACCGGAATCAACGGCGAAGGCTTTCGCACGCTGCGCGAAGGCGCACGCGTCTCGTACGACGCGGAAGACGGCGACAAGGGTCCGAAGGCGGTAAACGTCTCCGTCCTCTAGCGCCGTCCGTATGCGCCCGCGGGCGCGGGCGCAACAAACAGCTCAGCGTGCGGCATCGCGCGGGTTGCCGCAAGTAGCATCCGTATCGTTAGCGCTCGCCAACAGGCGGCGATCGGCTCGCGCAACGCGGGCCTTTGCATTTCCCAAGTGAACGGACTGCGATGAGCACCGACGCCACGACGCTCCTGCTGCGACGCCGCGGCTTGCGCGCCGCGCTGCTCGCGGAGCGGCTCAGCGCGCTGCGCCGGCTCAGCCGGCGCCCGGAGGTGCAGGCGAACGTCGCGCTGTGGACGATCGTGATCTGCAGCGCGCTGATCGTGCTCACGGCGGCCGCGCGACCCACGTTCCTCTCTGCGACGACGCGCGCGCACTATTTCCCCGCGTGGATGGCGGGGCCGCTCGGCGGGCTCGCACCGGGGCTCGCGAAGAGCAGCTCGCTGAAGGCGTTCTTCAGCGCGGCGATCGTGCTCACCTTCGGCTGCTACCTGGTCGCATTTACGCGCGCCTCGTATCTGCGCCCGCGCAACGTCGTGATCGCGATCCTCGCGGTGCACGCGATCTTTCTGCTCGCGCCGCCGCTCGCGCTCACCGACGTCTTCAACTACTTCAACTACGCGCGCATGGAGGTCGTCCACCATCTCAACCCCTACACGACGATCCCCGCGCTCGAGCCGCACAACGATCCTTCGTTCGCGCTCTCGAACTGGCACGGCCTGCTGAGCCCGTACGGGCCGCTCTTCACGATTCTCACGTTCGCGCTTGCGCCGCTCTCGCTCGGGGCGTTCTTCTGGAGCTTCAAGGTGCTCCTGCTCGTGGCCGACCTCGGCATCGTGCTGCTCGTGTGGAAGTGCGCGACGCTGCTCCAGCGCCAGCCGCTCGCGATCCGCTTCGGGCAGCCGAGGCTCGCGAGCCAGACGCGCACGGCGAAGTCGGTGGCGCCGTTGGCGGCGGTGATACTCGTGGCGTTCAACCCGATCGTGCTCGTGTGGGGCCTCGGCGGCGACCACAACGACTTCCTCACGATCTTCTTCCTGCTGCTCGGCTTCTACCTGCTGCTGAAGACGAGGGCGGCTGCGCTCCCGGGCGCGGAGGCGCTGAGCGGGCTCGTGCGGCGCCCGCGCCGCTGGCTCGCGGCTGAGGGCACGCTCGATGTCGCCGCGGGTGTCTCGTTCGTCGTCGCGACCGGCATCAAGGCGTCGGCCGGAATCGTCATACCGATCGTCCTTGCGAGCCTGCTGCGCAACCCACGCCGATTGCTGGCCGTGCTCGGCGGCATGGCCATCGCGGCGGTCATCGCCGGAATCGCGAGCGTGCTGGCCTTCGGCATGCACTTCCCCGACCTCTCGCTTCAGGGCAGCGTCGTCACCGACCTCAGCATCCCGAACCTGCTGGGACTGGCGCTGGGGCAGGGCGGGGAGACGAACGTCCTGCACACGCTGCTGAGCGGCGCCCTCGCGTGCACCGTGGCCGCGTGCTGTGTGTGGGCGTGGCGTCGAGAGGAACCACTTGCCGCCTCCGGCTGGGCGATGGTCGCGTTGGTTGTGACCCTCGGCTGGGTGCTTCCGTGGTACGTCATCTGGGTGCTGCCGCTCGCCGCGCTCGCGGGCTCGCGGCGTCTGCGCATCGCCGCGATCGCGATCGCGGTCTACCTCGTCATCGCCTGGATACCCGCGACCGGCGAAGTGCTCAACGCGCTACACCTCCACCCGGGCAAGACGGCGGTCGGGCGCGAACACCAGCGCACGATCCAGTCGCTGCTCTTTTGAGCGCGTGTCAGTGCTTGGCGACGTATCCGTCGTCGGGCTCGAGCGGCCGGCCCTCGTCGGCCCAGCGCACGAGGCCGCCCGACATGGTGTACGCCTCGTATCCCGACGCGCGGAAGGCCTTGGCAGCCATCTCGGAGCGCGTTCCGACTCGGCAATAGAAGACGACCGGGCGCTCCCTCTCCACGCTCTCGGCCTGCGCGGCGAGCTCGACGAGCGCGACGTGACGGCTGCCCGCGATCCGGCCGGCCTCGCGCTCGTAGGTCTCACGGACGTCGATCAGCTGGGGGGCGGGGTCCTCGTGGAGCCACTCCTCGAGCCTTCCCGGCTCGACGTCGATCGCCGATTCTGAATTGCTCTCGCTCACGGCGAGAGCGTAGCGGGCGCCCCGCGGCGCCCTCCCGAGGCTAGGATCACGACGCAATGACGGAGACGCTCGCCGACGTCTACACGATCCCGCAGGAGCACCTCGACTTCTGCGCCACCGTGCGCCAGATAGCGCAGGAGAAGATCGCGCCGCGCGCGGCGGAGATCGACGAGAAGGCGGAATACCCGTGGGACATCCGCAAGGAGCTCGCCGAGCACGACATCCTCGCGTTGCCGTTCCCGGTGGAGTACGGCGGCACGGGCACGGGCGTGCTCATGCTGAACATGGCGATCGAGGAGCTTGCGAAGGCGGACGCGTCGTGCGCACTGATGCTGATGGTCCAGGACCTCGGCACCCTCCCCATCCAGCTCTTCGGCTCCGACGAGCTCAAGGAGCGCTTCCTCCCACGCTGCGCGAGCGGCGAGCGCTCGCCGGCGTTTGCGCTCTCCGAGCCCGAAGCGGGCTCGGACCCCGCGGGCATGAAGACGACGGCGGTGCGCGATGGCGATGACTGGATCATCAACGGCACGAAGAACTGGATCTCCAACCTCGGCGTCGCGGACTTCTACATCTGCTTCGCGGTCAGCGATCCCTCGAGCAGGCGGATCACGGCGTTCGTCGTCGAGTCCGACCGGCCGGGCTTCTCGGTCGGCAAGCTCGAGCACAAGCTCGGCATCCGCGGCTCGCCCACGGGTCAGCCGATCTTCGACGAAGTGCGCGTCCCCTCGGAGAACGTTATCGGCGAGGTCGGCAAGGGGCTCTCGGTGGCGCTCGGGACGCTCGAGCGCACGCGCCTCGGCGCCGCTGCGCAGGCGGTGGGGATCGCGCAGGGCGCGACCGACTACGCCGTCGGCTACGCGCGCGAGCGCAAGCAGTTCGGCAAGCCGATCAACGAGTTCCAGGCGATCCAGTTCAAGCTCGCGGACATGGAGACGCGCACCGCCGCGGGGCGCGAGCTCCTCTACAAGGCGTGCGCGCTCGCGGACAGGCGCGACCCGCAGGCGGGCCGCTACGCATCGATGGCGAAGGTCTTCTGCTCGGACACCGCGATGGCGGTCACGGTCGAGGCCGTGCAGGTGCTCGGCGGCTACGGCTACGTCAAGGAGTACCCCGTCGAGCGCATGATGCGCGACGCGAAGATCACGCAGATCTACGAGGGCACGAACGAGATCCAGCGCCTCGTGATCGCACGCAGCTTGAAGTAATCGGCTCGGCGGCGCGGCGCTAGCCGTAGAAGCGCGCGATGACCTGCAGCTGACTGAAGACGTCGTGGGCCAGGAACAGGACGACTATCAGCGCGCCGACGGCCGGCCCGAAGCGCCGGCCGGCGCCGCGCGCGCTCAGCACGAGCGCGGCGCCCAGAAGCGCGAAGCAGGGGGAGCAGGTAGCGGGGTTCCCGAGTACGTTCCAGCTGCGATTGCTGGTTCCAGGTACGAGGACAGCTCCGATGATTAGCCATCAACCCTGCGCCGATGGCGGCATAGACGGCGAGCTCGACGAGCCGGCGTCGCAGCGTGGCTCGGACCTTGACGAGCTCACGGATGCCGAGAATCGTGAGCAGCACGGCCGGGATGAGCGGCGATGTTGTCGACCCACACAGGAAAGGACGTATCGAGCCAGCCGTAGAAGTCCCGACCAATCGGTCGAACCACATCTGGCGCGTTGTTGAGACGCCCGGGAAGTCGTTGGCCAACCCGGGGAGCCGGGGAAGGTAGGACTGCCAGATGTAGCTGATCCCGCCGAACACAGATCCTCGTCGCTCGTGTGGTTGATGTCGCTGGAGAGCATCCCCAACCCGGGATGATGGGAGAACAGATTGATGACGATGTACACGCAGACCGGGGCTTATGGCGATCGCCGCACCCACGCGAGAGAGCGATAAGCGCTGCGTCCGGCGCTCCGCGCCTCGCGGGCGCGAGGACGATCACGCCAAGGAGCACGCCGGGTGCGAGCCCAATGAAGTTGAGCTTGGTGAGGAAGCCGATGGCGGTCAGGACGCCGATCACGATGGCCAGCCTCCGTGTCAGCCCGCGGCGGAACGCCCGCGCCAGCAGTAGAAGGTCGCGGCGGAAACGGCGACGAGCATCGCATCGGGGTTCACCACGCCGGACATGAACCCGAGCAGCGGCGCCAGCGCAACGCCAAGGCCGCCGACGGCCCAGGCCCACGGAGCTCCGGGGAGGGCCTCGCGGACGAACAAGTAGGCAAAGAACGCGGTGAGCCCCGCCATTAGCGCAGACAGCAGTCGCATGAGCTCCAGGCGATCGAGCAGCGCTGCCGCCCGAGCCCAGCCGTAGGGGATCGCCTGCGAGCGTGTAGTAGAGCGGCGGATGGGCGGCGGCGACGCCCGCGCCTCCTTCGCCGGTCGCGCGCCAGCGGCAGAGCGAGGTCGTTCTCCAGGCGTTGCTGTTCGGCCAGCGTTGCGACGGGCGTGGTGTTCGGGATAAAAGCGAACTTCCTGACTGACTGAAGATCCCGCAGTGCGACTTCCTCCTCTTCGGAGTAGTTGGATGCCAGACGTGGGCAGCGTGCCGGTCTGCGCGAGCTGCTGGACGTAGGCGAAGTGCGCCGGCTCGTCCGGGGCCTGAAAAGGCGGGGTGATGACCGACCAGCAGGCCGCGCTCAGGGAGGCGACGAGGGCGCAGATCCAAGCGGCCCTCGGAATCCGCCGGAGCACGGTGGGAATCCGTCGCACAGATCTGCCCGGGCCTCTGCGGCTGGTCGTTGGTGCGTCCCCAGCTCCCGAAGGACCAGTCGCGCGGCGAGGGTCGTGACCATGATCATGAGCGCAATCAGGACGAACACGATCCAGGTGCCGCCTGGGCGCGTGACCGAGGCCCATACGACGTGCTACGGATGGCGCGAGCGACCACCACGACGCGTGGCCCGCGCGCAGGTATTCGACCCGCAACCGTGCAACTCCCTCGGTTCTGCCGCTGGCGGTGGTCCTCTGCACCGACACGCCGCCGCTCTGCACCAGCGCGCCGTGGATTGGAATCGGTTCGATGGCCGGGCCGAATGCGATGCAGATGTCCGCGTTGGGGATCGTGCGGGGCACGCGTTTCACGGGCACCGTGACGGTCTTGTCGACTCCCCAGCCCGCGTCCCGCTCGCCCTGGGTGATGACCAGCCGCACCCGACAGCACCTTCACCGTCACCCTGGGACCCGTGTTCGCCGCGGCGGAGATGCGAATGGCGGATGTGCCACGGGGCAGCGTCCCGCTCATCTGGCACCAGCTACACGCCCCCGTTTGCTGTTCCCACGAAGCGACTGGAGATCGAATTCGTCCCGACGACCGTGAGCGGCGAGCCCGACAGCACCACGCCGAGCGCTGTCGCCACGAGCACCAAGCCGACGTCCGAGCGCAACTCGCACACGACGCGTCGCTTGTTCCGGCGCACGAGGGTGCTCAGTCGGAATTGGGGGGAACATAACTGAAGTGGGGCCTGTTCAAGCGTCCACAACGGGCCGGTTCACAGCGCACCCCGCTAGTCGCCTCGGCGCGCACGCTGAGCACGCCCTCACCGCTGGCCCGCTCCGTACGCGACGCACGGGTCGCCGCTTGCTTCAATTAACCTGGATCGATGTGGGCACCTTATGCTCGGCGACAAGAGCGAGTCGGCGGGCGTCGTGGACGCCGGCTTCGCGCTAGCCGGGTTCGCGCGCCACTCTCGCGCCAGTCGTGCTCCGATCTCGCCGGTGTCCACCGGACCCCAGCGGGGTGGCATCCGCGGCGGTGAGCCAAAACGGCTCTGCAGAGCCCATCGTCGGGCGATCACGCAGATCTACGACGGCACGAACGAGATCCAGCGCCTCGTCATCGCGCGCGGCTTGAGGTGGCCGCGCGCTACTTCGCGGTGATCAGTTCGAGTTGCCGCGAGCCTACGAGCGTCATGCTGCCCGTGAGCACGGCTTCTTCTTGCGGCGGCCCGCTCACGCTGGCGCTGCCCGCGATCAGCTTCCCGGCTTCAACGAACTCCAGACGCGAGGGGAACAACCCGGTCCTCACGCCGTTGAGGAGCCAGACTTCGAGCTTGCCGTAGCAGACGATTTCCAGGGGTGCTTGGGGGAATACGAGATTGAGCTTCACACACCCTGCCGGCACCGCTTCCCAGTTGGCCCGCCGTTCCACTTCCTTGCCTTCGACCACCACCTTTTCGGTCGGGTAGCAGCTAGAGCCTGGGCCGCCGAGCCGAGCCAAGACCGCTTCTTCTTCTTCGCGTTCGCCCCGCACCAGCTGCAACTGCCACGGTGGGCTCTCGCGCCGAGCGATGCGGGTGTAGAGAGTGCCCGTCTCCCGTTCGGCTTCTTCGGGGCACTGTGCGGGTGCCCTGCCGGCTTCCCGGCAGAATTCCGCTTCGCGCGATGATGCGGGCGGTTCCAGGCACGGCGGTTTCTCGATTCCGCCACACAGTTCCGCTCCGCGCCCAACCGCTGCGGGCGGCATTTCCATCGTGATGAAGTCATGGCGGAACCCTTCGCAGGGCAGCCGGGCGCCTTCCTCTTCGCACAATCGAGGCGGCGGTTCTTCGCAGTGAGCGCTCGTGAAATCGGTGACTTCGCCGACGCCGACGCCCCCGCTGTTCGAGACGCTTCCCTGCATGAGCGCGGAACAATGGATGTTCCCGATGCCGGAGACATCGAACGTCACTTGGCCCCACCCAAAAACCTGTTCAGGAGGGCTTGCGCCAAGCTGCGTGAAGTTCTTATAGAGGAGAGGAGGCGTTTCCGCGCCCGCGCTGCCCGCTGGGATCAGGCAAGCGCCAAGCGCCACCACGGCTGTAGACCCCACCACGGCGGCAAGCAGACAAGACCGTCGTAGGTCGCACAGCACCAGCATTCCTGCCATGCCTCGCTTCCCGCCGGGGCGCTTCCGCGTTGTCGCGATCGCGGCCCCCCGCGCATCACCTCTCAGGCAAACCATCGTATGCCCCTGCGAGCGCCTGGTCAAGCCTGCGCCGGCTGCTCTTGCGTTTCTTTCGATTACCCTGGACCGATATGCGCGTTGGAGTCCGAGGCCTCGCGGGATGAACGTCTTGCGTTATCTGCGGCATGCATGGGTCGCGGCTGCCGTAGCGCTCTCGTCGGGGCTCTTCGTGGTCGTGATCGGCCAGGGCTTCTCGACGGACTCGACCGTGCGCGCCGTGGAGATGATCGCGATCGCGCTGATCGGCGCGACCGTCATCGCCGCGCTCGCGGCGCTCGCCGCCGTGCGGCTCGGCGGCTGGCGCAACCCCGAGTCCGAGCGGGACTTCGAACAGGTCGTGCTGCGCTCCGAGCGCCTCGCGCGCGAAGGGCTCGCGGCGGACCCCGAAGAAGGCGAGTTCCTCGAGCTCGATCCGCTCAACGACGAGGACTTCGCCGAGCTCGTGCGCGGAGCGCTCGACGATCTGCCTGATCTGCTGCGCAACAGCCTCCGCCACGTCCCCGTCGTGATCTCCGACCACGGGCGCCGCGAGCACGCGTACGGGCTCTACCAGGGGGGCACGACCGCGCGCACCGACACGCACGACCGCATCATCATCTTCCGCGACACCCTGCGGCGCGACTTCGGGCACGATCCCGAGCTGCTGCGAGAACAGGTCACGAAGACCGTGCGCCACGAGCTCGCCCACCACGTCGGCTTCGACGAGCTCGGCGTCTCACGTCTCGACCTATAGGATCCTGCGTCAGAGGAGAGGGCCAGGCCGCGAGGAGCGGCTCGGCTGGCGCATGAATGCGCGGAGTCGCTGCCTGCGACGGGCATGCAAGTAGCAAATTGCAACCTCATGCGGCTAGAATGTTTGTGAAGGAAATTGAAGCTTTGCAAGCCGAGCCGCTTGCGCAACGAACGAGATGAAGGAGAACACCGAGGATGCCTGATGCAGTGATCGTGGATGCCGTGCGCACGCCCATCGGGCGCGCCGTCAAGGGGTCGTTGAGGTCAGTCCGCGGGGACGACCTCGCCGCCGTTCCGCTCAAGGCGCTGGTCGAGCGCAATCCGCAGCTCGAGGCGTCCTCGGTCGTGGACGTGATGATGGGATGCGGCTTTCCCGAGGGCGAGCAGGGGTACAACATCGGCCGCATCGCCTCGCTCATCGCGGGCATCGACCACCACGTTCCCGGGACCACCGTCAACCGCTTCTGTGCCTCCTCGCTGCAGACGACGCGCATGGCCTACCACGCGATCAAGGCCGGCGAGGGCGACACCTACATCGCTGCGGGCACCGAGGCGACGTCGCGGGCGAAGGGCGGCGCGCCGTTCGAGTTCAACCACATGGTGGACGGCTCCGAGGGCTCGATGTACAACGTCTACATCCCCATGGGCCTCACGGCGGAGAACGTCGCCGAGCGCTGCAAGGTGAGCCGCGAGGCGCAGGACGAGTGGGCGGTCGTCTCGCAGTCGCGAGCAGTCGCCGCGCAGGAGTCCGGACACTTCGACGCCGAGATCGTCCCCGTCGAGGTCCCCGCGCACACGGAGACCGACGCGGAGGGCAACGAGGTCGAGGTCCCTGCGGCGACGTTCACGAAGGACGACGGGCCGCGCCCGGGCACGACGATGGAGAAGCTGGGTGCGCTCAAGCCCGCCTTCAAGGAGGACGGCTCGGTCACCGCAGGCAACTCGTGTCCGCTCAATGACGGCGCCGCCGCGCTGCTCATCACCTCCGAGGAGCGCGCCAATGAGCTCGGGCTGAAGCCGAAGGTGAAGATCCTCGCCTCCTCGGTGGCCGCGATCCGCCCGGAGATCATGGGCCTCGGCCCGATCCCCGCGATCCAGAGCCTCCTGAAGCAGGCGTCGATGACGATCGACGACATCGACGTCATCGAGATCAACGAGGCGTTCGCCGCGCAGATCGTGCCCTGTATCGAAGAGCTCGGGCTCGACCGCGAGAAGCTCAACCCCTTCGGCGGCGCGATCGCCCTCGGTCATCCCTTCGGGATGACGGGCGCGCGCATCATGACCACGCTCATCAACGACCTCGAGACGCTCGACGGGACCTACGGAGTCGAGTCGATGTGCGTCGCCGGCGGGATGGGCATGGCGATGCTCGTCGAACGCGTGAGCTAGTCGGTCGCGGTTCGCAGCTGCGACAGCGTCAGCGCGAAGCGACCGTCGGAGTCGGTCAGCCAGCGCACCAGCTCCAGGCCGCTCTCGGCGAAGTCGTCCGCGAGGCGCTGCGGCGTGAACTTGGCGCTGATCTCCGTCCGCATCTCCTCGCCCTCGCGGAAGTGAACGGAGAGCTCGAGCGCACGCACGCGCACCGTGTGCGAGCGCTGTGAGCGCAGGCGCATCTCGATCCACTCCTCATCGGGGTCAAACAGCGCGACGTGGTCGAAGTCGGAGGGGTCGAAGTCCGCGTCGAGCTCGCGGTTGAGCACGTGCAGGACGTTGCGGTTGAACTCCGCCGTCACGCCCTCCGCGTCGTCGTAGGCCGCGCGCAGGACGTGCGGGTCCTTCACGAGGTCGACGCCCATCAGCAGGTGGTCCCCGGGGGAGAGCAGGCGGGCGATGCTCTGGAGGAACTCGCGCCGCGGCTCCGGCGGGAAGTTGCCGATCGTGCCGCCCAGGAAGACGACGAGGCGCTTGCCGCGTGCGGGTGGCAGGCGGTCGAGGTGACGCTCGAAGTCGCCGATCACGCCGTGCACCTCCAGGCCCGGGTACGAGCTCGTGAGCTCTGCGGCGCACTCCCGCACCATCGTCTCCGTGACATCCACGGGCACGTAGCGCACGAGCGTCCGCTGCGCGTGCAGCGCGTCGATCAGCACACGCGTCTTCGTCGCCGTGCCGGAGCCCAGCTCGACGAGCTCCGCGGCCTGCGTGAATGCCGCGAGCTCGCCCGCCCGGCGCTCGAGGATCGAGCGCTCGGCACGCGTCGGGTAGTACTCCGGCAGCTCACAGATGCGCTCGAAGAGCTGCGCGCCGCGGCTGTCGTAGAAATGCTTCGGCGGCAGCTCCTTGAAGGAGCGCGTAAGGCCCTCGAGCGCGTCCTGTGCGAGCGAGCGCTCCTCGCCCTCGCCGAGGTGCGACTCGATGCGGATCCCCGGGTGCGGGCTCGTGACGGTGCTCATGATCCGTCCCTCGCGAGCCGCACGCCAGCGAAGATCTGCGCGCGCTCGGGCAGATCCCAGTTGCGGAACGTGATGCTCGCGACGCGCTCGTGCGTCGCCCACGAGCTCCCGCGCAGGACGCGATAGCCGCGGTCGAAGAAGACTTCGGAGTACTCGCGGTAGGGATGCGCGCGGAAGCCCGGGTAGCCGCTGAACTCGCTGCTCGTCCATTCCCACACGCGACCGGTGTCGGCGAGCTCGCCCGTGCGTGCCGCCTTCTCCCACTCCGCCTCCGTCGGAAGGCGCGCGCCGCGCGCGCGCGCGAGCGCGTCAGCCTCATACCAGGTGATGTGGCACAGGCATGCGCTCGGATCCTCGCGCGCGGCCCACGCGAGCGAGCGCTCGGGCCGTGAGCGAAGCCAGCGCCAGCCCGCCTCCGACCAGAGCTCTCCTCGCTCGTAGCCGCCCTCCTCGCGGAAGCTCGCCCAGGCAGCGTTCGTGAGCGGCTCGCGGGCGATCTCGAAGGCCGCGAGCGACACGGGGTGGCGCGGGCGCTCGTTGTCGTACGCGAACCCGTCCGCGTCGGCGCCCATCTCAAAGCTCCCCGCAGGCACCCGGAGCCACTCTTGCGTGCCCTCCCGCCCCAGTACGAGTGCCGGCGGCTCGCCGTCAGGGAGCAAGCCGGCGATGTTCATCGTCTGGCGCATCGTCTCGGTGTGCTGGAGCTCGTGGCGGAGCACCAGCTCGAGCAGCGTCTGATCGACCGCGCCCGCGTGCTCGAGTGCTTCGCGCGAGCGCTCGTGCACGGCCTCCATGTACGCGAACGCGTCGCGCGTCTTCAGGAAGCCAGACTCGTCGTCCGCGCGTTGTGTGCGCGGGGTCTCGAAGGCGTCGTAGAGCTCCGCGAGGTCCGGGCGCAAAAGGTCGAGGCCGCATGCGCGGTGGCACAGCCACAGGTCCTCGTAGGCGGCGATATGCGCGAGGTCCCACACGAGCGGGCCCATGATCGGCGAGTGCACGCGCTCGAGCTCATCGGCGTCCAGATGCGCGACGAGCGCCAGCGTCCGCGCACGCGTCTCCTCGAGCGCCGCAATGGGGGACGCGACGTCCGCTGGTGATCCTCGTTCAGTCGGTGCGCCTGGCTGGACGGTTCTGACTGCCAGAATCGGACCAGCCTACTGCGTTTGCGCAATTCCACCCGCGGAGCACCTCTGCGTCGCGCTCGAAGCCCAGCAGGCTGAGCGTCGCCGTGCTCAATGCGAGGTTCGCGCCACGGGCGGGCTCGAGGCCGATCCAGCGCGCGCCGAGCACGCGCAGGAGATGGCCATGGGAGAAGATCGCCACGTCGCCCCGCGCGTCGCGGACATCGGAAAGCACGCGGTCCACGCGTGCGCCCACCGCCGACGCGTCCTCGCCGCCGGGACAACCGTCGCGCCACAGGTTCCAGCCGGGCCGCAGTTCGGTGACCTGCGCGTACGTCAGCCCGTCGTACTCGCCGTAGTCCCACTCCCACAGTTCCTCGCGTATTTCCGCGTCCGCCGCGAGCCCGCACAGCTCACATGTTTCCCGCGCGCGCCGCGCGGGGCTGCAGAGCACGCGCTCGAAATGCCACGCCCGCAGCGCCGGCGCGAGCTCGCGCGCCTGCTCGCGACCGTGCTCCGTCAGCGGTATGTCCGTGCGGCCCGTGTGCCTGTGCGCGAGGCTCCACTCGGTCTCCGCGTGGCGCACGAGCACGATCTCCGGCGGAGCGCCGGCGCCGCTCATCGCGCCTGCAGCGCGGACGCCGCCGCCTCGTCTGCGAGCACCGCGAGTCGATCTCTCGGCAGCAGGCTCGCGGGCGCCATCACGGACGGCTCCCCAAGCGCCGCCGCGAGCGCCTGTGCCTTGCCCTCTCCGCTCGCGAGCAGCAGGCACCCGCGGGCCGCGCGCAGCACCGTCAGGCTGAGCGATATGCGCTCGGGCGGCGGCTTCGGCGACCCGTGTACCGCGACGCACAAGACGTCCTCGCGCGGATCCTCGAGCGTCGTGCTGTTCGGGAAGAGCGAGGCGATATGACCATCCGCGCCGATTCCGAGGACGACCAGGTCCAGCGCCGGCACGCCGTTCGCAGCGATCGGAAGCCGGTCGAGGAGCAGGTCGGCGTAGCCGGCGGCCCCGCGCTCGGGGCCGAGCTCGCCCTCCATGCGGTTGACGTGCTCCGCGGCCGGCAGCGTCTCACGCACGAGGCGATAGTTCGATTCCTCGTCGTCCGCCGGCACGCAGCGCTCGTCCGCGAACCACAGCTCGATCGCGCGCCACTCGCGCACTTGCTCGGCGAGGAGCTCGTACGCGCGCACCGGCGTCGTCCCGCCGCTCAGCGCGACGTGCGCGCGCTCTCGCGCGCGTTGCGAATCCACGATCGCGTCGGCGAGCCGCTCGCTCGCGCGGCGAGACATCGCCTCGGGATCGGGGAAGACCTCGACGTCCATCGCCTACGGCGCCATCTCGCGCGCGGTGCGCAGGGCCGGCGCGTAGGTCGGGTCGCGCAACAGCGCCTGACGGATCCCCTCGCCGAGGATCCCGCCCTCGCCCCGCGAGGCGCCCAGGATCGTCCACCGGCGCGTCTCCCCGCGAGGCGTGCGTTCCTCCGCCTCCAGTCCGCCCGCCCCGCGATCGAGCGTCAGCAGCCGGCCCGACGCGGTCTCGAGCGTCAGCCCTGCGAGCCCCGGCGCCTGCTGCTCCGGCACCGACTGCAGCGAGAGCGAGATGTCCTGGCGCCGCGCGTGCGCGTTCCCGCTCACGACGGCGCGCGTGCCCGCATGCACCACGAGCGGTTCGACCTGCCAGCCCAGCCGCGACGCGAGCCAGCCCACGAGCAGCATCGCGCTCACCGTGAACTGCGGATGGTGGCGGATCGTGACGCGCGCGATCGTGTTGAGTTCGCCGCGCCGCTGCGGGCGCGCAAAGGCCCCCGCGATGCGCTCGCGCCAAGGCGTCGAGCGCAGCCACGCGAGGTCAACGACGTACAGCCGCCCGCTCAGCTCGCCCGCCCAGTCCAGCGCCTCGCGCCAGACCGGGTCCTCGACGGAGTCCAGCAGCGCCGCCTGGCCCAACGGCGCGAGCGCCTCGAGCGCCTCGTGGTGCCCGTGCGGGGACCACAACAGCGTCGGCAGGTCCGTCACGACGAGCGGGTCGACGACGGTCGCGACGTGCTCCATGTGCTTCTTTCCGAGCTCGATGACGACGCTCTCGTGCAGTAGCGAGATCTCGCCCGAGGCGGGTTCCTCGTCGGCGCTCACCGACACTCGTGCGTCGATGTGCTCTCGGCGCGGCTCGTATGCGAGCACGATCAGGCGCGAGGCGTGATAGCGCCCCACCCCCCGCAGGCGGTTCGCCACCTCCCCGCTGTACTGGCGATCGACGAAGGCGACCATGTTGATCGTGCGCGCGGGCGCATAGCCGCCGTTTTCCGTGTGCCGTTCGTGGACGAGCTCGCGGAGCGCGTCTGCCGCGGCCTCCGGCGTCGTGCGCTCCTCGCTCCAGACCGCGTCGCTCAAGGTCAGATCGCCCGCCAGCCGTGTCCCGGGCGCAACAGCTGCTCGGCCTCGAGCGGTCCCTGGGAGCCGGCGTCGTAGGTGGGCAGCGGCCCCTTCTGTTCGGCCCATCCGTCGAGCACCGGCTGGCAGATGCTCCATTGCGCTTCGACCTCGTCGTCGCGCGTGAACAGCGTCGGGTCGCCCAGCATGACGTCCATGATCAGGCGCTCGTAGGCCTCCGGCGACTGCGAGAGGAAGGACGTGCCGTAGTTGAATTCCATGTTGACCGGGCGGATCACCATGCGCGTGCCCGGGATCTTCGCGCCGAGCTGCAGCGAGACGCCTTCGTTGGGCTGCACCATCAGCACCAGCTGGTTCGGGCGCACGCCGAGCGACCCGTCCTGCGAGAACGCGAGGTGCGGCACGGGCTTGAGCGTCACCGCGATCTCCGTCACCTTGCGCGCCAGGCGCTTGCCCGCGCGCAGGTAGAAGGGCACCCCCGCCCAGCGCCAGTTGTCAACTTCGAGGCGAAGCGCGGCATAGGTCTCCGTCCGCGATGTCGGCGGCACGCCCTCCTCTTCGAGATAGCCCGGGACCTCTTCCCCTCCGACGTAGCCACGCGTGTATTGGCCGCGCGCGGACATCTCCGCGGTGTCCTCGGTCGTCGGCTTCTGGATCGCGCGCAGCACCTTCACCTTCTCGTTGCGCACTTCTTCCGCGTTGAACGCCACGGGCGGCTCCATCGCGACGTGGCAGAGCAGCTGCAGCATGTGGTTCTGGATCAGGTCGCGCAGCGCCCCCGCCTTGTCGTAGTAGCCCGCGCGTGAGCCGATGCCGATGTCCTCCGCAGCGGTGATCTGCACGTAGTCGATGTAGTTGCGGTTCCACAGCGGCTCGAACATGCCGTTCGCGAAGCGAAACGCGAGCATGTTCTGGACCGTCTCCTTGCCGAGGTAGTGGTCGATCCGGAAGACCTGGGACTCTTCGAAGACGGAGAGCACGCGGCGGTTGAGCTCCCGCGCCTCCTCCAGGGAGTTCCCGAAGGGCTTCTCGATCACGATCCGCACCGGCGCGTCCTGCGCGTGGGCGAGCCCTTGGCGGCCGAGCGCTTCGACGATCACGGGGAAGAATTCCGGCGCCGTCGAGAGGTAGTAGGCGCGCGCAAGCTGTTCGCCCGCCTGCTGGTCGAATTCCTCGAGGATCCCTTCGATCGAGGAGTAGACGCTCTGGTCGTCGAACGTGCCCGGCACGTAGCGGATGTCCTGCAGCAGGCCCCGCAGCACGTCCTTGTGCGGCGCCCTGCGGGAGTACTCGCGGATCGCCTGTTCGCATTCCTCGCGGTAGTTCTCATTTGCCCGTTCGCGCCGCGCGACGCCGATCATATGGAAGCGCTCGGGAAGCGCGCCGTCGTGCGCGAGGTTGTACAGCGCGGGGAGGAGCTTGCGCCGCGCGAGGTCGCCGGTCGCGCCGAAGATCACGATCGTCGTCGGCGCGACGGGAAGCCGCTCGAGACCTGCGACCAGCGGGTTGTCGGGGTCGGTGACGCCCTGCTGCTGCGTGCTCTCCTGCTGCGTGCTCGCCATCATTCAGATCGTAGACTGCGCGCCGGGCTGCCAAGCCCGCGCAAGTGTCCTCGCGCGAGCTCGAGGCTTGCGAGCAGGGCGGCGCCGTGCACTCCCGCCTGAGGCCCCGAGCGGGCGAGGCGGATCTGCGTCTGCGTGCCCACGCCCGGCAGCAGGAAGGCCTGCGCGCTCGCGCTCGCCGGCTCGAGCAGGAGCGACCCCGCGGAGGAGGCGCCCCCGCCGATCGCGACCACTTCGGGGTCGAACGTGTTGATCGCGTTCGCGACGCCGATCGCCGAGCCGTGCCCCGAGCAGCGTGAGCGTGGCGATCGCGTGCTCGTCGCCGTCGTGCGCCGCCGCGACCGCGTCCGCTCCGGAGACGAGCTGGCCGCGCTCTGCGAGCCGCCCGAGCGCCGAGTTGGGATGCGCCGCAGCGGTGTCGCGCGCGAGCTCGTCGAGGGCCTGCCCCGAGGCAAGCGACTCCAGCGAGCCCCGCCGCGGGAACTCCCCCGCCGCGCCTGGCGCGTGCGGGTGCGCCTTCTCGGCGCGTGCGCCGTACGCCAGATCGAGGCCGACGATCGTGTGGCCGAGCTCTGCGGCCGCACCCGTCGCGCCGCGGTAGGGAAGGCCGTCGATGACGATGCCGCCCCCGACCCCCGTGCCGACCGTGAGCATCACGAGGTTCGGCGTGTCGAGGCGGCCCTGCTCGTCATGGGCCTCCGCGATCGCAGCGCACGTCGCGTCGTTGTCCACGAACACGGGCGTCGCGCCCAGCTCCTCCTGCAGGACCTCGCGCAGCGGCACCTCGCGCAGCGGCACGTTCACGCTCGAGCGAACGCGGCCCGTCTCGAACTCGATCACGGAGGGGATGCCCAGCCCGACGCCGTCGACCTCGCCCGCGAGCGCGATCGCCTGCCTGATCGCCTCCTTGAGCTGTGCGATCAGCGCCTCCTGGTGACCGTGCTGGGTGGGAGAGAGGACGGGCTCGCTGAAGACGCCATCGCGCATCGCCGCGATCGAGATCTTCGTGCCGCCGACGTCCACGCCGATGAACGTGCCCGCGCTATCGCTTGCGTCGCCGACGTCCATCCGGCGCAAGACTACCTGTACGCTCTTGCGCGTCATGTCCGCGCACCCTCAGGCCGCAGGCCTGCACGCGACCGCTCAGAAGCCCGACCGCAACCTCGCTCTCGAGCTCGCGCGCGTGACGGAGTCCGCCGCGCTCGCTGCGGCGCCGCTCGTGGGTAGCGGTGACAAGGAGGCCGCCGACCAGGCGGCGGTCGACGGGATGCGCCACATGCTGCACTCGGTTCAGATGGACGGCGTCGTCGTGATCGGCGAGGGCGAGAAGGACGAGGCGCCGATGCTCTACAACGGCGAGCACATCGGCGACGGATCGCCGCCCGAGGTCGACATCGCCGTCGACCCCCTCGAGGGCACCGAGCTCGCCGCCAACGGCATGCCCGCCGCGCTCGCGGTGATCGCGCTCTCCGAGCGGGGCACGATGTTCAACCCCGGACCGTGCGTGTACATGGAAAAGATGGCCGGCGCGCCGGAGATCGCCGACCTCTTGGACCTCGACCGTCCGCTCGGCGAGACGGTGCAGCTGATCGCAGAGCGCAAGGCGTGCGCTGCAAGTGATGTCATGGCCGTCGTGCTCGACCGCCCGCGACACAAGGAGGGGATCGAAGCGATTCGCGCCGCCGGCGGGCGGGTGCGGCTGATCCTCCACGGCGACGTCTCCGCGGCGCTGCTCGCGGTGACGGAGCGCTCGCCCGTCGACCTGCTGTGGGGCATCGGCGGCACGCCGGAGGGAGTCATCACCGCGGCAGCGATCAAGTGCCTCGGCGGGCAGATCCTCGGGCGTCTCTGGCCGCGCAACGACGAGGAACGCGCCGCGGCGGGCGCGGCCGGCTACGACCTCGAGCAGGTGCTCGCCCGCGACGACCTCGTCGCGGGCGACGACGTGTTCTTCTCCGCGACCGGCGTCACCGATGGCGACGTGCTTCAGGGCGTGCGCTACCCGAGCGCGGGCGGCGCGAGCACCGAATCGCTCGTCATGCGCACGCGCTCCGGCACGGTGCGGCGCATCACCGCGCTTCACGATCGCGCGAAGCTCAGAAGCCTGCGCGGAGCTTAGGACGCGCGCGCGGCGGGCGGCTCGGGATCCCGTCCCGCGGGCGCAGCCGCAACCGGGCTCGTCATCCGGCCCACCTTCGAGACCGCTAGGTCGGGGACACCGTCGCGACTTCCGCGTGCGAGCGAGCGCAGGAACGCCCGCGTCACAAGCACGTGAATGCGTGACTGCGTGATGTCATACAGGCGCCGGCTGAACGCGAACGCGATCGCCGGATAGAAGTTCGCCACCTCGATCTCGATCCGCAGGCGCGCGCGCGGCTCGACCTCCCGCGCGCCCTCCTCGTCCTCGCAGCGGCGGACTTCGATCTGCAGATGGCCCTGGCGCTCAGGAGCCTCGCCCGCGGCGTCCGTGCGGCGCTTGCGGGCCACGAGCAGGCCGCGCACGATCCGCCAGCGGACGATGCCATGCTCGCCGTCCATTTCGTATTCGGGCTCCGCGAAGGTGATCAGCCTGATCATCGGCAGTACTAGCACGACGGAGCGCTCGCGATCGGAGTAGTGCACGTGCACGAGGCCCAGCGTCACGCGTGCGAGGAAGCGCCAGTACGTGCGCGCGAGGCGCTCGAGGTACGCGGGCGACCAGATCGCGTCGAGCGCGTGCGGCGCGAGCACGAGTTCCGCCGCTTGCACGGAGCGCACCGCGCCCGTCCGCGTGTCGCGTGTCGTCTCGTCGCTCGGATCGCTGATCGCCTTGTTACGGCGCCATCTGCCCGGGCGTATGTGCATCCCCCGCAAAGGCTACGCTTGGCGGGTGAGCACAAGCCCTGCGCGGTCAGGATCACCTGCGCTGGACGACGAGCGACTCGGGCGGTTGCTGGAGGCGGCCGAGGAGCTCGCGAAGCGATGGCTGCTCGCGCTGCTCGCGGCGAGGCCCCTGCGCGACGCGTCGGAGCTTGCGCTCGAGCGCTTTGTGGCCGATGCGCCGAAGGTCTGTGAGCGCGTGCTGCACGCGCTCCGCTCGGACGCCGAGCTCGAGCGCCTGCGGGAGCGCGGCGAAGCGGATGTTGCCGGCCCCGGCGGGTTGGCGGCGATCGTCGGCGCTAGCGATGGGCCCGCGCTCGTTGAAGCCGTGGAGGCCCTCCGCGTCTCGATGTGGGAGGCGATCGGGGAGGTCCTTCCCGACCTCGACGCGACAGCGGGCGCGCTCGCGAACAGGCTCGCGCATGTGTGCTCGATGCTGGCAGCGGGCGAGCTTGCGCGACTGGAGAAGGCCGGAGTGGCGGCGCGCGAGGAGAGGCACGAGCCCCGCGGCGCCGAGAGTGCCGCCGAGGAGGATCGCGGGCCGCGGATCGAGATGCAGGAGGAGGGGCAGGGGGAGGAGGCCGAGGCGATCGAGGACCCGTGGGCGATCGAGCCGCCTGTCGCAGAGGACGAGCCTTCCTGGCCGCACAGCGTCGCAAGCGAGATCGAGCGTCACCCGGACCCCGATGTCCCCTTCGTCGTGCTCGTTGTGGAGGTCGTCGGCCTCGAGCGTCTGCGCGAGGCGGAGCAGTCGCCCGCGCTCGAGGACATGATCGCCGAGGTCGAGCGCGTCCTTCGCGAGCCGCTTGGCTCCGACGAGCGTCTCGCTCCCGAAGGCACCGGTCGCTGGTGGCTCGTCGCGTTCGATGCCGGCCCTCCGCAGGGACGCGCGCTCGCAAAGCGGCTCGCCCGCGCGGTGCGCGCCTCGGTGGCGCATCGGCACACCCCGCTGAAGGTCGCTATCGGGATCGCGACCGCGCCCGACGACGGCACCGGTGCCGCCGAGCTGGCCGAGCGAGCCGAAGAGGAGCTCTACGCGGCACGCGCCAGCGGCGTGTGCGTGCTGCCCGCAGCCGCCGCGGGGGCACCTGCGCAGGCGCCGGGAGGGCCCGAGACTTAGCCTGCCGCGTTGCCGCCTGCCGCGTTGCCGCCCGTCGCGGCGGACGCGGGGCTCCCGGGGGGCGATCCGAGCAGCGGCGTGTTCGGAACCTCGCCAACGAGCAGTGCGCGCACGTGCGCGGTGCCACTGACGCCGAGCGCCTGCGCCGCGCCCGCGGTGAGGTCCCACGTGACGCCGTGGTGATAGGGGCCGCGGTCGATCACTGGGGCGATGAGCGTGCGACCGTGGTAGGTCAGCTTCACAAGCGATCCGCAGGGCAGCGTGCGGTGGGCCACGCCGATCACTTCCGGGGTGAGGATCTGTCCGCACGCGGTCTGGTTGCCATAGAAGCCGGGGCCGAACCAGGTCGCGACCGAGCGCGTGCTCGCGGTCGCGGTCGGTTCGCGGGAGGCAGCCGAGCCCCCCGTGCTCGCCAGCGCATCGACCGCCGTCGCGCTCGCGCAAAGCGCTGTCGCGGTCAAGATAGCCGCCAGCAACGCGCTCTTTTTCCTGCGTTCGGTCACCATCACTTGTGGCCTACGGGGTGAGCTGACGGGCTCGCGCTGTGCGCTACGGCTCAAAATGAGCCGATTCGCCCCGACGGTTCCGCTCTTGTGCGGACCGCAAGTGGGTCCCCCGTCTCCCGCGACCTGGGCCTCGGGAGCTCGGCGGTCGCGAGTATATAGATCGCGCCGGGTGACGCGCCGCCACCGCGCTCAGGGCTTCGGAATCAGATCAAGCGAGCGCTTGATCAGCGACCCGCCCGCCGAGAGGCCTGCCCTCACGAGTTCCTCCACGCCTTCTCCGGCGAGCTCTACGAACGAGGTCGCGAGCTCGAGGCGCGAGGGCGGCTCGACCGTCTTGCCCACTCGCGCCGCGTCCTCCGTTTCGAAGCCCTGCGGCGGGAGCGGCAACCGCGCAGCGCTCGCGCCACCGGTGCGCCCCGCACTTTTCTTACGCGTGTTCGCGCGCGCGCGCGAGGACCGCTTGCTCGCGGTACTGCCTTTGCCGCTGGTGCTGCGCGGGGTCTTGCCCCCGGGGGCGGCGGACGTGCCCGCCGGGCCCGCATCGGTGCGCGTACCATCGCCGCGCTTGGCGCCCGCTCGCGCCGATTCCCTCCTGTCGGTGCGCCGGCCGGCTCGGTGGCGCGGCAGGCCCGCGAGGACGCTCGCGGTTTCGGGGCTCGACGGCGGCTGCGCGTCGGAAGTCGTGCTGTGCTCGGTCATCTCCTCGAGGGCGGCGGAGGTGTGCCAGCCGCGCGCGGCTGGCGGCGGCTCGCGCGGCAGCGATATTGCAATCGCCTTCGCTCAGCCGATGTGAAGCGTTAGCATAGAGGCGCGCGCCCGGCAGCGTGTACGTGGCCCGGGCGTGAACTTTTGAGTCTTGCCCGGCCAGGCTGCCGGTCGGGACGTATATCGATACGGCGGCACGATGGCCGTTGCCGTCTAGGCTCTTTGATGGAGACGAGATGTCGGTAGTGGAGTTGCAGGAACTGGATGAGATCAAAGGGCTGTTGGCCAAGGGCCAGCAGATTGGCGTGCTCACATACGCGGAGATCGGAGTGGCGACCGCGGAGCTCGACCTCGACGAGTCCGACGTAGAGGAGCTCCACGTGTTCCTCGAGCGGTCCGAGATCGAGCTCGTGGAGGACATCGACCCCGCGACCGCGGCGGCGCTCGAAGTCGAACGCGCGCCCGAGGGCCGGGGCCGGCGCAAGGCGAAGGCCACGATCGACCTCAAGCCGGACATGACGACCGACTCCTTGCAGCTCTTCCTCAAGGACATCGGCAAGGTGAGGCTTCTGACCGCGCAAGAGGAGGTCGACCTCGCCAAGCGCATCGAGCGCGGCGACCTCGACGCGAAGCAGAAGATGGTCGAGTCGAACCTGCGTCTCGTCGTCTCGATCGCGAAGAACTACCGCAACCAGGGGCTGCCGTTCCTCGACCTGATCCAGGAGGGAACGCTCGGGCTCGTGCGTGCGGCGGAGAAGTTCGACTACCGCAAGGGCTTCAAGTTCTCCACTTACGCGACGTGGTGGATCCGCCAGGCGATTGCGCGCGCGCTCGCCGACAAGGCGCGAACGATCCGCATCCCCGTGCACGTCGTCGAGAAGCTCAACAAGATCGGCCGCGCGGAGCGCAAGCTCGTCACAGAGCTGGGCCGCGAGCCGACGCCCGAGGAGATCGCTGCGGTGACCGATATCGAGCCGGAGGAGGTGGACGCGATCAAGCGCTCCGCACAGGCGCCGGTGTCGCTCGAGAAGCCGGTGGGGGACGAGGAGGAGTCCGAGTTTGGCCAGTTCATCGCCGACGAGCGCGCCGAGTCCCCCTATGAGCGGGCGGCGGAGATCCTCACCAAGGAGGCACTCCGCGAGGCGCTCGAGAACCTCTCCTACCGCGAGCGCCGCGTGCTCGAGCTCCGCTACGGTCTCGGCGGCGAGCACCCCCGCACGCTGGATGAGGTGGGGCGCACGTTCAACGTCACGCGCGAGCGCATCCGGCAGATCGAGAACCAGTCGCTCAAGAAGCTCCAGTCGCTCGCGGAGGCACAGAAGCTCCGCGAGGTCGCCTGACAGCGTTTTCCCGCTTCGACCCGATCTGTCCAAGCGGACGGGCGCTCCCTTAAGGCGTGTTATCGGCGGGCCGATGGCACCCACGTGTTCGACGTCGACGCAGCCCTCCGCAAGCTCGTCAGTCGCGGCGGCTCGGATCTCCATCTGAAGGCCAACTCGCCGCCGCTCTACCGCGTCTATGCGTCGTTCGCGCCGCTCGACGACGAAGCCGCGCTCAGCCCGGACGACACCGAAGAGGCGATGCGCGCTGTGATGTCGGATGCCTCCAAGCAGCAGGAATTCGAGCGCGAAAACGAGGCCGACTTCTCCTTCGAAATCACGGGCGTCTCGCGCTTCCGCGTCAACGCCTTCCGTCAGCGCGGGCTCGTCTCGCTTGCCTTCCGCGCGATCCCGAACGACATCCGCACGATCGACGAGCTGGAGCTGCCCGAGGTCGTGCGCACGCTATCCGAGGAGGAGCGAGGAATCGTCCTCCTGACGGGCACGACCGGCTCCGGCAAGTCCACGACGCTCGCCGCGATGATCAACCACATGAACGAGACGATGACGAAGCACATCGTCACGATCGAGGATCCGATCGAGTACGTGCACGCGGACAAGCGCTCGGCGATCAACCAGCGCGAAGTCGGGATGGACACGGCTTCCTTCGGACGCGCGATGCGGCGCGTCCTGCGCCAGGACCCCGACGTGATCCTGATCGGCGAGATGCGCGACGAGGAGACCGTCCGCGCGGCGCTCTCCGCGGCTGAGACCGGGCACCTCGTGCTCTCGACCGTGCACACCCTCGACGCCTCCGAGTCGATCAACCGCATCCTCGACTTCTTCCCGCCGCACCAGCACAGCCAGGCGCGCGCGATGATCGCCGGGACGCTCAAGGGCGTGATCTCGCAGCGCCTCGTGCGCTCGGTGGACGACAAGCGCGTCGCCGTGTGCGAGGTCCTGCGGATGACCGGCCGCGTGCGCGACATGATCAAGGACCCCGACCAGATGGACAAGCTCGGAGACGTGATCTTCACGGGCGGCTACTACGGCATGCAGACTTTCGACCAGGCGCTCTTCAAGCATGTCAAGGGTGGGCGAGTGAGGTTCGAGGACGCCGTGCGCGCCGCCACGAGCCCGCACGACTTCAAGCTGTTGCTCGAGGCCGACGGCAAGCGCGGCACGACGATGGAGGACGTCGCCGAAGTGACGGCGAAGCGCTCGCCGGACGGCGTCGAGAGCGGCCCGCCCGCGCCGCCGAGCCCTCCTGCGCCGCCGGCGCCAACCCCGGGCGCAGCTCCGGTTAGCGCCGGAGTGAGCAATCCCGCACCGCCCACTCCCGAGGTGACTCCGGGCGCCGGTGGAGCGACGCCCGCGACCAACGGTTCGCCCGCGACCAACGGCTCACCTGCGCCGAACGCCTCCCCGGCACCGAATGGCGCCCCGACCGCTGGCAGCGCGCCCATTGCCTCGCCTCCGAGTCCCGGTGCGTCGCCGACCCCGATGCCTCCCGCGCCGCCCGCGCCCCCCGCGAACGGCACGGCAAGCAGCGGCGAGGGACCGCCTGCGCCGCCGAATCCAGCTTCTACCACGACCACCGTCAGCGCAACGGCGGGTAGCGCCACGCCTGCTGGGAGCGATCCCGCGGGCGCCGGCGTCTCGCCCGGTGTCTCGCCGGGCGTCGCCCCGCCGCCGCCGGCGCCCGCGGCCGCGCAGAGCCCTGCTCCCGCGCAGCCGCCGGCTCCGCCGCCCCCGCCCCCGGCGGGCGGACTGAGCCCGGGCGCCGGCGTGAGTCCCGGCGCGGGCAACGGCGCGCCCGACGCAAACGGCGCCGAGGCGCCGAACGGGACGCCGGGCGCACCCGAGGCCGCCGAGGCGGACAAGGACAAGCCCGCGGACGACGGTCTCTCTGCCGGCGCGGCACCCGCGTCGGACACGCCGCCGATCGCACCCGGCGTCGGCGCCTGAGTCACCCGGCCCAACCGCCGAGCTCTTACTTCACTTGGTAAAGTAAGGGTTTGGAATGCCTGTAGACGAGACCTGTCCTGTTTGCCGAACGGCTGAGATCGTATGTGGCAAGTGGACGTTGCTGCTGGTGCGCGAGCTCGCCGAGGGGCGCTCGCGTTTCTGCGAGCTCGAACGCTCGCTGACGGGTATCAGCCCGCGCACTCTCTCGCTGCGCCTGCGCGCGCTCGAGCACGAGGGCATCGTCGAGCGTCAGACCTACGCCGAGGTGCCGCCGCGCGTGCAGTACGCGCTCACGGCCAAGGGCCTCGCGCTCTTGCCGATCATCGAGGACATGCGCACCTACGGCGAACGCTGGCTGGGCCTCAGCGATGGCTGTGGCGAGAGCTCCGCAGAGGGGTCGCGCACGGGCGCTCGCGCGGGCAAAGGCGCGTTCGCGGCCGTAGCCTGAGGCTGCAACCGAGCCTGCGCCAAGCAGGAGCGACGATGCCGGCGGCGAACCGCGCAAGGTGCGCTCACCTCAGCTCGAAGATGCGCTCACCTCGTTTCTCGAGGACGCGTCGCGACACCTGCAGACGGACATTACGTGCGGGGCGGAGGTCGACTTCGAAGTCGAGCGGCGCGGCTTCTCCTCCGCGCGTACCCCGCTCTACTGCTACCGCCCGCTGACGAGCGAGTTCATGGGTGAACGCTGGCGCGCGCTCGGCGGCCTCGGCAGCCATGCGCGCGCGGTGGCGCAGCTAGAGCGCTTCGAGGGACTCGATCGCTACGTGCGCGCCCACGGCGAGTCCGCGCGGGCGCCCGGCGGGGGGCGGCGAGCGGGAGACGGCCGAGGTGGGCCTGTGGATGCTGCTCGAGGACGTATTCGCCGAGCAGACGGATTTCGACCTGCGTGCCGAGCGCGTCGATAGCGCGCTCGAGCGCCTGCACCGCTGCGTCGTCGCGGAGACCGGCGATGCGGTGGTCGTCGCCACGCTTCACGGGATGACGATCTCCTCTCCCGAGCTCCAGCTCACCGGGACGCTTCGCATCGCCCAACCGGGGGCCCTCGAGGACTTGCCCGAGGAGCTCGCGCCCGTCGGTCCCAGCGACGAGGCCGACCACCTCGTCGTGCTGCACACGAGCGAGCACGAAGACCCGCAGGCCGCGGGGGTGAGCGGCGGTCGCGCGCTGCGCGACCTCCTGTGCGCGCTGCGGCTCTTCGGGGACGGGCGCGTCGCGCTCGGCGGACTCGCGTGGGTGCGTTGCATGGGCGGCCGCTGGCTGCCGGTGTCGCTGCCGCGTGGGTGGACGCCCGCACGGGATGCTCGTCGTGACCGAGGCGCAGGAGGATGAGCTGCGCGCGTTCTGCAGCCTCGTCTCGCGGCGGCGACCCGCCGGCAACGAGCTTGCGTGGGCGCTGCGGCGCTTCGAAATGGGTTGCGAGCGCGAGCTCGAGAGCGAGGCGCTGAGCGACTACATGCTCGCGCTCCGCGCGCTGCTCGAGCCCGAGGGCTCGCCGCGCGGCGTGCTCGCGGGGCGTCTCGCCGCCCTCTGCGCGCTGCCCGAGCGCCGAGGGGAGCTCGCGGCCGTCGTCGCACGGGCGCTCGATCTCGAGCACGACGTGATCGCCGGCGAAGCGGCGCAGAACGCGGCCGCGGAGGAGCTCGTGCGTCGTATCGGAGATCACCTGCGCGCGCTGCTGCGCGACGTCATCTGCGGTCACCTCGACGCAGACCTCGCCGTGCTCGCGGACCAGCTCCTGCTCGACGAGCAGTGGTCAGACGCTCCAGCCGAGCCCGAGCCGAGCACGGCGTACGAGAGTGCGTGGGAAGACGCGGGGGAAGCGGAGTACGAGCCGGGCGCCCCCGCACGGCCTGCACCTGTTCGCGGGCCGGTGCGCATGGGCCGAGACCCGATGCCGGTCGCGGACGAAATCGACGACGATCAGCTGCGGCTGATCGGCATGCACGGTTAGCGAAGCGCGTCAGCGAAGCAAGCGCTCGGAGACCCGCGCGAGCCCACGGAGGTCGTCGACCTCTTCGCCGAGTTCAGGCACGCTCACGGGCGAGGGCTCCTCGAGCGCCTCCGAGAGGCGCGCAAGCGTCTCGGCGGTCGCGGCTCGCGAGTACCTCGAACTCGGCGACGCTGCGCATCACTCCGGCGCTCAGCCGCGCGTCGACCGATCCGTCGAGCGTTGCGCGAAGCTCCTCCAGCTCGGCTTCGGCGAACGCGCCCTCGTGCACCCGGTTGACGACCAACGCGCCATAGGGAAGGCCCGCGTCGAGCAGGCTGCGGTGAAGGAACGCCGCCTCCTCCGCGGGCCCGTGCTCGGGCGAGGTGACGATCAGAAAGCTCGTTGCCGCGTCGCGGAGCAGCGCGTCGACGCTCGCCGCCCGCTCGCGCAAGCCCTCGCGCAGGCCCGAGAGCAGCCGGAAGAAGAGCGCGATCTCCCCGGCGAGCTCGACGCCGGTGGCGCGCGCGAAGACGCCGAACAGCAGGGCCGCCCCACCGCCGAGCACACGCGCGGGCAGCCCGCCACGCCCCGCGCCGAGCGTGAAGATGTCCATCGCGCGTCCTTCGAGAAAGCTCGTGAGCCGGCGCGGGCGCCTCGAGGAAGTCCAGGGCGTTGTGCGAGGGCGGCGTGTCGACCACGACGACGTCGAAGGACCGCTCGCGGTCCAGCTCGAAGAGCTTCGCGACCGCCGCCACCTCCTGCGAGCCCGCGGCGGCGGAGGAGAGCTCGCGGTAGATGCGGTTGGAGAGCAGCTCCTCGCGCGAGTGCTCGTCGGGCGCCAGCTCGACGATGAGCTCGTCGAAGGTCTGCTTCACATCGAGCGTCATCGCCCACAGCTCGCCGCGCGTCTGCACGTCGGCTGCGTCGAGGCGCGCGGGCTCGACGCGCGTCGGCTCGCCCGGCGCGCCCATGCCGAGCGCGCTCGCCATTCGCCGCGCGGGGTCGATCGTGAGCACGAGCACCCGCTTGCCCTCGCGCGCGAGGCCGAGGCCGAGCGCGGCCGCGATCGTCGTCTTGCCGACGCCGCCGGGGCCGGCGCAGATGCATATCCGCTTGCCTTCCAGGCGCGAGCGCAGGCTCGCGCCGGCGGGCGCGCGAGCCGGATCGCGGCGCCGCGTGGAGGCCCGAGCGGGGGCCGCCCGAGCGGGCGGTTCGGCGGCTCGCTTGCGCGCGGGCATCGAAGCGGATCGTAGGGATCTCGTCCGAGTCTGCACTTAAAGGTGCAGGAATCGAACAGCGGCCTGCGAATACGGACGGCGTAGGGCTTTACAACGGCCAAAGATCATCGGAGCCTGTCGTGGATGGAAGGGCCAAGGTCATCGCGTTCGCCAACCAGAAGGGCGGCGTGGCCAAGACGACGACCACGCTGAACCTCGCAGCCGCCTTCGTGGAGGCTGGCCATCGCGCGCTCTGCGTGGACATGGATCCGCAGGGCAACCTCACGATGTCCCAGGGCATCGACCCCGACGGCCTCGAGGCGTCGATGTACGACGTCCTCGTCCACAAGCTCTCGATCCGCGAGGTGATCCGCAAGCGCGAGATGGATGTGGCGTGCGCGTCGATCGACCTCGCGGGCGCCGAGATCGCAATGTCCACGATGATTGGCCGCGAGCGCGCGCTGCAGAAGGCTCTAGACCCTATTCTCGACGACTATGACTTCATCTGCATCGACACTCCGCCGAGCCTCGGGCTGCTCACGATCAACGCGCTCACCGCGGCGGACAAGGTCATTGTGCCCGTGCAGTGCGAGTATCTATCCATGCGCGGCCTGATCCAGCTCCAGAACACGCTCGCGATGATCCGGGAGAACCTGAACCCGGAGGTCGACATCGAGGGGATCCTGCCGACGCTCGTGGACGCGCGCACGGTGCACGCGAAGGAGGCGATCGAGATCCTCGAGGAGAACTTTGGCGACCGCGTCTTCGCCTCGCGCATCCGCAAGACGATCCGCTTCGCGGAGGCGCCCGTGAAGGGGATGTCGGTGCTCAAGTACGAGCCCGACGGGACCGCGGCGCAGTCTTACCGGCAACTCGCGCAGGAGGTGCTCTCGAATGGCAGGGCCTAAGAACAAGCAGAAGCGCGCGAGCATGCGCGAGGGCCCGTTGGCGGCGCTGTTCCGCAAGACCGAGGAGGCCGAAGGGCACGTGGATGAATCGGCGGAGCCGACCGTGCTCGAGCGCGAGGAGACTCTCGAGAACGCATCGGAGCCCGCGCCGCGTGAGCACGGCAGACCTGCTCGGCACGCCTGCGACGGCCGCCGGGGAACGCACCGGCGGCTCGCGCTCATCGTCGCGCCGAGCGCCGCCGGCGAGCACGATGAGGACGAGGCGCACATCCCGACGCCGCAGGAGCGCCTGCGCCACGCGTTCTCCTCTGAGATACCGGAAAACGTCATGGAGTACGAGCGCGACGTCAAGGCGCGCTCGCTTCCGCACGATGACCCGGCCGACAGCTACGCGGGATCGCGAGAGGCCGGGATCGCCGAGGGCGCCATGTCGCGCTCGCAGACGAAGCCAGTGCTGCGCGTCGTCGGCGTCGGCGGCGCCGGTGTGAACGCGGTCAACCGCATGGTCGAGGCCGAAGTCGAGGGCGTCGAGTTCCTCGCGATCAACACCGACGTCCAGTCGCTGCAGCAGTCGACCGCGGATGTGACGCTCCACATCGGCGAGACGGTTACCGGCGGCCTCGGGTCGGGGGCGGACGCCGGGGTGGGCCGCCAGGCCGCGACCGAGGAGTACGACCGCATCAAGGCGCTTCTGAAGGGCTCTGACATGATCTTCGTCACCGCGGGAGTCGGCGGAGGGACAGGCACCGGCGCGGCCCCCGTCGTCGCGCGCATAGCGCGCGAGGTGGGAGCGCTCACGGTCGCCATCGTCACGAAGCCGTTCGGCTTCGAGGGCTCGCGCCGGATCGCGCAGGCCGAGCAGGGCGTGAGCACGCTCGCGAACGAGGTCGACACGTTGATAATCGTGCCCAACGACCGGCTGCTCTCGGTGCTCGACCGGCAGACGACGATGATGGAGGCGTTCCGAGTCGCGGACGACGTGCTGCGCCAGGGCGTGCAGGGCATCTCCGACCTCGTCACGCTCCCCGGCCTCATCAACCTCGACTTCGCAGACGTGCGCACGATCATGTCGGGTGCGGGCAACGCGCTCCTTGGGATCGGGATGGGCGTGGGCGAGGCGCGCGCGACCGACGCCGCCAACCAGGCGACCTCCTCGCCGCTGCTCGAGATCTCGATGGATGGCGCGCGCTCGATCCTCCTGTCGATCACGGGTGGCCGCGACCTCTCGCTGTGGGAGGTCAACGACGCGGCGCGCGCGGTCTCCGAAGCCGCGCACCCCGACGCAAACATCATCTTCGGCGCGATGGTCGACGAGAAGCTCGACGACCAGGTCTGGGTGACAGTCGTCGCGACGGGCTATGGCGAACGCGCTCGCCCCTCCAGGCAGGAACTCAAGGAGCCGGCGGGCGAGCCTCGGATCGAGCGCGTGAACGCGCCGCGTGCGCGAGGCGGCGCCCGGCGAGGCGGCGAGAGCCTCGCGGTCGGCGAGCTGCAGGTCCCGGAGTTCCTACCCCGCTGAGAAGCCGGCTCGAGGCGTCCTCTACGCTTCGCTCGTGATGAGCGTGCGCGGGCGCGGTGTCGTCGCCGCAGGCCATCCGCTCACGGCGGAAGCCGGAGCGCGAGTGCTGCGCGAAGGCGGCAACGCCGTCGACGCGGCCGTGGGCGCGATGCTCGTCTCCTTCGTCGCCGAGCCGTTGCTCACGGGGCTCGGCGCGGGCGGCCACATGATGGTCGCGGGCGAGGAAGACGCTCCGGCGCTGCTCGACTTCTTTGTCGCGGCGCCCGACCTCGCGGCCGACGGCGCCGCCGAGCTCGAAGCGGTGGACGTCTCCTTCGGCGACGCCGATCAGGTCTTCTACATCGGTCCTGCGTCGGTCGGCGTCTACGGGATGCCCGCGGGGGTGTGTGAGGCGTCGAGGCGCTGGGGCACGATCCCGCTGCCGCGAGCTCGTCGTGCCGGCGGCGGAGCTTGCCCGCGAGGGCGTCGTGCTGAACGCCTCGCAGGCCTATGTGGCGAAGATCCTCGGCGACCTCCTGCGCGCGACGCCCGAGTGCGCGGCGCTGTGGGCGCCGGAGGGCACGATCCTTCGCGAGGGCGAGGTGCTTCGCAACGCCGACCTCTCCGACGCGCTGCTGCTGCTCGGCGAAGAGGGCGCGGAGCCGTTCTACCGCGGTGAGATCGCCGCGAGCGTGTGCGCATGGATCGGCGAGCGTGGCGGGCTGCTGGGTCCCGACGCGCTCGCGCGCTACGAGGCCGTCGCGCGCACCCCGCTTCACGTCGGGTACCGCGACCGCGCCGTGCTCACGAACCCGCCGCCCTCCGCGGGCGGCATCCTGCTCGCGTATGCGCTTGCGCTGCTCGATCGCGGTCCCGCGCCTCCCACGCTCGACGGGCTCGTCGCGGCGATGGAAGCGGCGCAGGCGGAGCGCACGCCCGAGTTCATGGAGGGGTTGGGCGAGGAGGGCTTCCTCGAGCGCTTCCTCGGCAGCCGCCTCGGCGCGACCACGCATATCTCCGTGCTCGACTTCGACGGCCGCGCCTGCAGCGTCACGGCGACCAACGGCGAGGGCTCCTCGGTCGTCGTGCCCGGTACGGGGATGCACCTCAACAACGTGATGGGGGAGGAGGACCTGAGCCCGCTCGGCTTTCACCGGCACCCACCGGGCCAGCGACTGCCGAGCATGATGGCCCCGTCTGTGGTGCTACGCGACGGCGAGGTCGAGCTCGTCCTCGGCAGCGCGGGGTCGAACCGCATCCGCTCGGCGATCCTGCAGACGATCGTCGGCGTCGTCGATCACGGGCTCGACGCGGCGCGCCGCCGTGCGGGCGCCGCGGGTCCACTTCGAGGACGGTGTCGTCTACCACGAGCCCGGCGTCGACGCGGCCGATCTCGGGGGCAGGGCAGTTGTGCGCTTTCACGAGCTCAACCTCTTCTTCGGCGGCGTGCAAGCCGTCCAGCGTCGCGGCGCCGAGCTGATCGGCGCGGCCGACCCGCGTCGCGGCGGTGTCGCGGTGAAGGCGTGAGCAGGCTGCTCGCGCTCGCATTTGTGCTCGCGCTCGCCGTCGGCGCGCTCAGCGCATGTGGCGGCGTGGCCGCCGCCGATCTCTTCATCGTCGAACGGAGCAGCTCGAGCCGGCCACGGCACGCTGACGGTGCTTGTCAACGAAGAAGGGGTCGTGCACTGCAACCGCGGCCCTGCATACAGGATCAGCGATCCCGCGCTGATCGAAGCGCGAACGATTCAGGAAGAACTGCACAACCCCGCGACGCAGCATCTCTCGCTGCCCGCGCGGCCGGGCTCGGTCTACGGCTACCGCGTGCGCGACGGGGAAGGCAGCGTGAGCTTCGCCGACAACTCGAGTGGAGAGCCGGCGGTGCTGCGGCACCTCCAGCTCTTCACGCTTCAGATCGCCCAACAGGTATGCCGCGTGGCCTCGTGAGCTAGGCGCCGCTGAAGCTCGGCGTGCGCTTCTGCACGAACGCGCTCGCCCCCTCGATGAAGTCCTGTGTGCGTGCGAGCGCATGCTGCAGCTCCGCCTCGAGCGCGAGTTGCGCGTCGAGGTCCCCGTAGACGAAGCGATTGAGCGCCTCCTTCGAGCCCGCGTACGAGCGCGTCGGTCCGGCGGCGAGCCGCTCGGCGAGCGCGTCTGCCTCTGCCATCAGGCGGTCGTCGGGGTACACCCAGTTGACGAGCCCCCATTCGAGCGCTTGCGGCGCTGGGACACGCTCGGCGAGAAGCGCCATCTCGAACGCGTGCGCCTTGCCCGCGGCCGCGGGCACGAAGGCGGTCGTGCCGCCGTCGGGCATGAGGCCGATGTTCGCGAAGGCGAGCGAGAGGAACGCCGATTCGGCGGCCATCACGAGGTCGCATGCGAGTGCGAGCGAGAGGCCGATGCCCACCGCCGGCCCGTTGATCGCCGCCACGACGGGCTTCGCGAGCCGGCGCACGGTTGCGATCGCGGGGTGGTAGATCTCGTGGAGCTCGTGGCGGACGTCGGGCATCCCATCCTCTGCCTGGCGCATCCCCGCCCTCAGATCGGCGCCGGAGGAAAAGGCGCGCCCCGCGCCCGTTACGAGGACCGCGCGGACGGAGTCATTGGCCGCGTCCCCCTCGAGCACGTGGCGGAGCTCCGTGCCGAGCTGCTCCGTCCAAGCGTTCAAGCTGTCCGGCCGGTTGAGCGTGAGCCGGCCCACGGCTCCCGACTGCTCCCAGATGATCGTCTCGTAGTTCATGCTCGCCCCCTTTTGGGTTCTGGTGGCTGGTCTTGAAGCTCTCTCATGCGCTCGCGGTCGCATCGGCCTGAAGCGTCGCGCTCGCGCGGCCGCGCGCGAGCACGCTCCCGTCGTCATCGAGCAGCTCGACATTGACGCAGGCGTTGCGCGGCGCCTTCGCCTTTGCGCCGCGCCCCGGCGCGGGCTTCCCGCGCAGACCCGCCCAAGCGGCGTCGGCGAGGTCGTCGAGGTGCTCCAGCGGGGGGCCGCTCAGGTGCCCCGCGAGCCAGCGTCGCGCGATCGCATGGGCGGGCGCAGCGACGATCGCGGTGATCAGCGTCATCGACATCGGGCGCACCTCGCCGGCGTCGACGAACGGCTCGAGCCGGCTGCGGAAGGCCGCCGCCAGCTCGCGGTTGAGCGCAGCGACCTCGGCACCCGCAGGGGTGTCCCAATCGAGATGCCCGCGCATGTAGACGAAGCTCGCGAGATCCGGATGCTCCTCGATCCATCCGAGCTGGTGCGCAATCGTGCCCCGCACGGCTGCGCGCAGCGAGCGAGGCTTGCTGGCGAGCAGCTCCCAGAGTCCCGCCTGGAAGGAGGAGATCGCCTCGACGTAGAGGGCGGACGCGATCGCCTCCTTGGAGGCGAAATGATGAAAGAGCGCCCCGTTGGAGACACCGCTGAGCTCGCGGATGCGCGCGATCGTCGTGGCCTCGTAGCCCTCCTTGAGGAAGCACTCGAGCGCTGCGTCGAGCACGCGTCGCCGGGTATCTGTCGCCGCCATCTGCGTAGCAGAGTAGCACTCCGGAGCAAAACTCCGGTGGCCGCGGACCGCGGCTGCCCGCCCGCCTCGCTAGCGCGGAGGCTTGCGGGCGGAGATCATGAGGTTGTAGAAGATCGCCGCCGGCAGGCGCGGCTCGAGAATCACGCCGTCGAGCGCTTGCAGCGCGAGATAGCCGCGGTAGGCGTACTCGCGCCACAGCCAGGGAACCTCATCCGGCTCTGCGCTCGACTCGAGCGTGCGGTTGGCCCAGCCGAACCAGTTCGCGAGGAGCTCCTCTCCGCTCACCCTCACCTGCTCGAAGCCTGCGCCGCGCGCGAGTGCGGAGAGCTCGCCGGGGGCGAAGGCGTGGACGTCGACCGACGCCTCGAGGTCCTCATGCGTCTCGTGCTCGTCTCCAGCTTGTGCCGGACCTGCCCGCACGAGCGTGCGCCACAGTGGCGCCGCCAGCGACGCCGCCTGCTTCGGAACCCGCGCCAGGGAATCGCCGATCCGTGAGGGCTCACCGGCGAACAGGAGCGTGCCACCGGGAACGAGCACGCGCGCGAGCTCGCCGAACGCACGCTCGAGGCGCGGGATGTGATGGAGCACGGCATGCCCGAAGACGAGGTCGAAGCTCTCGTCCGCAAACGGCAGCCGCTCGGCATCCGCGGCGACCGTGTGCACCGCGAGCCCGAGCGAGCGAGCGTTCTCACGCGAGTGTCCCGAGCATGCCCGGCGAGATGTCGGTGCACGTCGCCTCCTCGATGAGGCCCGCGGCGAGCATGTTCAGCGTGAAGTAGCCCGTGCCGGCGCCGATCTCGAGGCTGCGCGCGTACCGCTCGGGCCTACGCCCCAGCGCCTTTCGCAACTTCGCCGCGACCTGAGACTGCCCCGGCTCGCCGAAGCTGATGGCCCACTTCGCGTCGTAGCCGGACGCCGCGATGTCGTGGTATCGCGTGTTGAGATCGCGTATCTCCTCGGCGGTGAGCGGGCCGTCCATGGCACGCCACCATATACTCGCGCCCGCCGTGCCGCCCGCCCTGCCCGAGTCTTCACCCGCGTACGAGCAGCGCGACCAGCCCGCGGGCGTGCCGCCGCTCGCGCTCACCGGCGAGCGCACGCTCCCCGACGTTCCGGCCGAGAACTACTGGTTCCGTCGCCATCTCGTCGTCTACGAATGGATCGCACAACGCGTGCGCGGCTCGCGCGTCATCGACATGGCTTGCGGCGAGGGCTACGGCGCGGACGTGCTCGCGACGAGCGCAGCGAACGTGACCGGCGTGGACGCGAACCCGGAGGCCTACGAGCACGCGCGCCGGCGCTACCGGCGACCCAACCTGCGCTTCGAGCGCGCGCTCATAGAGGAGTTCGCGGGTCCTGCGGATGCGGTCGTGTGCTTGCAGACGATCGAGCACCTCCAGGACCCGGATGCGCTCCTTTCGCACTTTCGCTCGCTCGCGGGCGCCGTTTACATCTCGACGCCGAACGTGCTGACGCTCGCTCCGAAGGGCGCGGCGCGCTCGGACAACCCCTGGCATGTGCGCGAGTACCGTGCGGAGGAGTTCCGGGGGCTCTGCGCGCGTCACTTCTCCTCCGTGGAGCTGCTCGGCCTCTACCACGCGCGCAAGCTGCGCGTGCACGAGCTCGCGCTCAGCGCCGGATGGGACCGCG
Source organism: uncultured bacterium (assembly GCA_963738355.1). Lineage (GTDB taxonomy): Bacteria > Actinomycetota > Thermoleophilia > Solirubrobacterales > Solirubrobacteraceae > Palsa-744. The sequence continues at coordinate 11,356 of CAVTWF010000001.1, read as the reverse complement.
TGCATTCGGCGCTGCGCATCGGCGCGCCCTTCTACCGCCGCTTCACGCCGGCCATCACGAGCGCGGACTTCAGCTTGCGCGAGGAGCCTGGAGCGCGGCTCGAGCGAGCACTCGACTTCCTCGCGGTGTGCCGCGCATGACGGGGGGCTCGCGAGCGCGGGGGGCGCTCGCGATCGTGTTGCACACGCACATGCCCTACGTCGAGGGCTTCGGCGCGTGGCCGTTCGGAGAGGAGTGGCTGTGGGAGGCGATCGCGACGTGCTACCTGCCGCTGATCGAGCTCCTCGAGTCGGGCGCGCCGCTGACGCTTTCGATGACGCCGGTGCTCTGGGACCAGCTCGAAGTTCCGGACATCGCCGCGCGCTTGCGCGCATTCGTCGAGGACGTGCGGGCCTTCACGCACGCAGAGGACGCTCGCGGGCTACGCGAGGCGGGTCACGAGACGCTCGCGCGCGAGCTCGAGCGCGCCTTCGGCGACTACGAGCGTGCGGTCGAACGGATGGACGCGCTCGGCGGCGATCTTGGCGGCGCGCTCGCTGAGCATGCGAGCTGGACCTCCTCGGCCACGCACGCGATTTTGCCGCTGCTCGCAACCGACGCACTCGTGCGCATGCAGGTGCGAACGGGCGTCGAGTCGCACCAGGCGCGCGCAAGCGCGCCCTGGCGTGGCGGGTTCTGGCTACCCGAGTGCGCTTACGCCCCCCAGCTGGAGCCGCTACTGCTCGAGTCGGGGGTCCGCGCCGGGTGCGTCGAGCTCACGAGCCGCTTCGGCGCGGGCGCTCCCGAGCACCTGCAGCCGCTGCGGGGCGAGCACGGCCTCACGCTCGTGCCGATCGACCGCGCGATGATCGACCTCGTGTGGGGCGCGCAGGGCTACCCCGCGCACCCGCTCTACCGCGACTACCACCGCAACACGGTCCACAACCATAACCCCTGGCGCAACGACGGCGGCGCCTACGACTACGTGCGCGCTTGCGACCTCGCGCGCGCACACGCCGCGAACTTCGTGCAGCGCGCGAAGGCACGACTCGAGCGCTCGGGCCGCGAGCTCCCGGGCGGTGGGCTGATCGTCTTCGCGATCGACACGGAGCTGTTCGGACACTGGTGGTACGAGGGGCCGGTGTGGTTGAGAGAGGTCGTCGCGCAGTGCACGCTCGAGGGCTTGCCGCTGGTCGCGCTTGACGACGCGCTGCGGGACATCGAGCCGGCGCCGCTGGGCCCCGAGGGCGCCGAATGGGCGCCGAGCAGCTGGGGGCGCGACGGCGATCTCTCCACGTGGTCGAGTGCCCGCCCGGACGTTGCCGAGATGGCGTTCGCTGCCCGCGCCGCCGAGCTCTCGCTGCTGCGCGAGCGCGCCGAAGCGGGTCCCGCGGCCGTCCGCGAGCTGCTCGCGCTTCAGTCGAGCGACTGGGCGTTCATGCTCACGCGGGAGCTCGCGGCCCCGTACGCGCACGAGCGCTTCGAGGGCCACCTAGGCGCGTTCGAGCGCGCGCTCGCCGAAGGCCGCGACGCAGACGTGAGGGGCCTGCGCAACCTCGCCATTCACGCCGATCCGGCGGTCCTGCTCGAGCCCTAGCCCCAGCGCATCCGCTGTGGCTCCTCGCGCATCCGGATCACCCGTGCGGGGACGCCCGCGACCACGGCGTCGGCGGGGACGTCGCGCGTCACCACCGCACTCGTGCCGATGATGCTGTTGTCGCCGATGCTCACGCCGCGCAGTACACACGCGCCGTAGCCCATCCAGACGTTGTGGCCGACGCGCACGTCGCGCTTGTAGATGCCCTGCAGGCGGATCGGCCGCTCGACCTCGACGGCGCCGTGGTCGAAGTCGATCATCATCACGCGGTCCGCGAGGATGCACTCGCGGCCCACGCTCACGTGCTGGTAGGCGGAGATCGTGCACTCCTGCCCGAGCACGCTCTTGGCGCCGATGCTCACTTCGCCCTCGTGCACGCGGATCTTCGTGCCGTGTCCGATCCACGCCCAGCGACCGATCCGCAGGGTCGCGTTCGGGCCGAGCTCGAGCTGCACCCGCGGGCAGATGAAGCAGAGGCCGTCAGTCTGAAGGCGCTTGCCGAAGCGCAGCTTCAGCCAGGCGAGCCGCGCGAGCAGGTACGCGTAGCGCGCGTTGAGCATGTCGTTTGCGCGCATGAAGGCGAGCAGCGCGAGCAGGCCGCCGCGGCGCGTCGGGGGCTCGCCTCGCAGGTACTGCGGAAGCTCGCCCGGTGCTTGCGCCAGTGAGGTTGCCTCGTCCACGCCCGAGATCCTAAGCGCGTCCGTCGCAGCCGCGGTGCCCGCGGGGAGGGCGACGGATAGTCTGCGCGCCCATGGCGCGCGACTACTGGCGAATCGTTGACCCGATTTGGCCTGCGCTCAGCCGCATGATGTACGGGCACGCCGTGCTCTACCGACTCACGGGCGGGCGAATCGGAGAGCGCCTCCCTTTTCTGCGCCAGATGCTCCTGCTCGACAACGTCGGCGCGAAGAGTGGCGTCAAGCGCACGACGCCGCTGCTCTACGCGGTCGACGGGCAGAACCTCGTGCTCGTCGCCTCCAAGGGTGGCTATCCGAAGAACCCCGCGTGGTTTCACAACCTGATGGCGCATCCCGACACGACGGTGCAGGTCGGCGGCAAGCACCGCAGCGTGCACGCGCGGCTCGCGCGGCGCGAGGAGCGCGCGCATCTCTGGTCGCTGGCGCTCGCGGTCTACCCCACCCACAAGGCCTACCAGCGGCGCACCTCGAGGGAGATCCCGCTCGTGGTGCTGGAGCCCCGCGCTCCCGAGGAGCGAGCCGCCTAGGTCGGCTCGCAGTAGGAGCGCGCGAGCTCGACGAGCAGGCGCACGCCGTAGCCCGCCGCGCCCTTCGGCGCATACGCGCGCCCGAGGTCCCAGGCGGAGCCGGCGATGTCGAGGTGCGCCCACGGCACGTCGCCGACGAAGTTCGAGAGGAACGTCCCCGCCACGATCGTCCCCGCCTTGCGCTCTTCGGGGGCGTTGTCGAGGTCGGCGAAGCGCCCCTTCACGAGCTCCTCGTACTCCTCGTTCAGCGGCAGGCGCCAAACGACCTCGCCGCTGCGCTCGCCCGCACGCGTGATGCGCTCTGCGAGCTCGTCGTCGTTGGCCATGAGGCCCGCGTAGGTGGAGCCGAGCGCGATGATCACGGCGCCCGTGAGGGTCGCGAGGTCGATGACGCGCTGCGCACCGAGCGAGATGGCGTGGTTCAGGCAGTCCGCGAGCACGAGGCGACCCTCGGCGTCGGTGTTGTTCACCTCGATCGTCGTGCCGTTCGACGCCGTGACGATGTCGCCGGGCTTGACGGCATGCCCGCTCGGGAGGTTCTCGGTTGCGCCGATGACGCCGACCACCTCGATCCGAAGCTGCAGCCGCGCGATCGCGGCGATCGCCTGCAGCACCGCCGCGCCACCGGACATGTCGAACTTCATCTCCCACATCTTCGCCCCCGGCTTCAGCGAGATGCCGCCGCTGTCGAACGTGATCGCCTTCCCGACGAGGCCCAGCACGGGCGCCGACGGCACCGCTCCCGCGGGCGGCGTATAGCGCAGGGTGATCAGGGCGGGCTCCTGGTCGGAGCCCTTTGCGACCGCCGCAAATGCGCCCATGCCCAGGCGTTCGATCCCCTCGCGTCCCTCGGCTTCGGCGCTCAGCGTGTCGATCGCGTCCGCCACCTCACGCGCCTGCTGTGCGAGCGCGCTCGGCGTGAGGTCGTTCGCGGGCCGATTCTGCAGGTCCCGCGCGGCGTTCGCCGCTTCGGCGGCGATGAGGGCCGTCGCGACGGCGCTCGTCATCGCCCCCGTGCCGGCCGCTGCGGCCGTGGGATCCGCGACTATGAGGCGCTCGAGGCGGCTTCCCTCGTCGTCGCCATCGCCCTGCTTCTTTGACTTGAAGCGATCGAAGCGGTAGTTCGCGAGGATCGTCCCTTCCACGAGCGCCGCGCTCAGCGCGGGTGCGCCGATGGGGCCGGAGGGCGCTGCGGGCGGGAGCGCCCAGCAGAGAGCGCGCGTCGAGAGCTCGCGCGCTCTGCCGAGCGCGATCGCGGCTGCAACGCGCATCCGCTCCGCACTCAGCGCCTCCGGCTTGCCGAGACCCACGAGCAGCCAGCGCTTGCCCTGCGCGTGGGCGAGCGCGAGCGACTTGAACGCCGTCTTCGCCTCGCCGGTGGAGAGCAGCGCGCCAACCTCAGGGGGGGTGAACTCGGGCGGCGATCCGCCCTCTGGGATCCCGAGTGCGACCGTGTCGGCGTCCGTCGCCGCCGCTGCCTCTGTCGTCGTGGATACGAGCACGAGGCGGGGCACGATACAACCCGTTCATGTGTTCCGCGCTCCGACCGGGGACGATCCAGCGCGGCCGCTTTCGGGGCGTGGGCGGCGCATGCCGATAGGATGCTGACTGTCCTGGAGGTACACCAGATGCCAAAGACCGTCATCCTCAGCAGCGCTCGCACCCCCGTCGGCAAGATGGGTGGCGGGCTCGCTTCGCTCGACGCCACAGAGCTCGGCGGCGTCGCCATCAAGGAGGCGCTCGAGCGCGCGGGCGTCGAAGGCGAGCAGGTCGAGCACGTGGTGATGGGCCAGGTGCTGCAGGCCGGGCAGGGACAGATCCCTTCCCGCCAGGCACAGATCAAGGGCGGCGTGCCGAAGGAGATCTCCAGCGAGACGATCAACAAGGTCTGCGCGTCGGGGCTGCGAGCTTCCGTGATGATCGACACGGCGATCCGCGCGGGCGACCTCAACGTCGGCGTCGCCGGCGGCATGGAGTCGATGTCGAAGGCCCCGTACCTGATCCCGGAGGGCCGCTTCGGCTACCGCATGGGCGACGCGAAGATCCTCGACTCGATGGTGCACGACGGTCTCACGAACCCCTTCTCCGGGCGGCCGATGATCGACGAGGCGACAGAAGTCGGCGACGAGCTCGAGATGACGCGTGTCGACCTCGACCGCTGGGCGCTCCGATCCCACGAGCTTGCGCTCGCGGCGATCGACGATGGCCGCATGGCGGAGGAGATCGTGGCCGTGAGCGTGCCCGCGGCGAAGAAGGGCAAGGATCCGACGCTCGTCGAGGTCGACGAGGGTCCCCGCCGCGACACGTCGCTCGAGAAGCTCGCGTCGCTACCCGGCGTCGCGAGCAAGGAAGGCTCGCACACGGCAGGCAACTCGCCCGGCGTGAACGACGGGGCCGGCGCGCTCGTGCTGGCCTCCGAGGAGTGGGCCTCCGCCGAAGGCAGGGAACCGATCGCTGAGATCGTCGCGCACGCGCAGAGCGCCAACGACTTCGCATATCTCGCGACGACGCCCGCGAGCGCTGCGACCAAGGCGCTTCAGAAGGCAGGCCTGCAAGCCACGGACATCGATCTTTGGGAGATCAACGAGGCGTTCGCCTCGGTCACGCTCAACTCGATTCGCGTGCTCGGGATCGACGAAGACAAGGTCAACGTCAACGGCGGCGCCGTGGCGATCGGCCACCCGATCGGCGCTTCGGGCGCACGCATCCTCGGCTCGCTCGTGCTGGAGCTGCGCCGCCGCGGTGGCGGCCTTGGCTGTGCCGCGATCTGCTCCGGCGGCGGTCAGGGTGACGCGCTGATCGTCCGCGTCTGATGCCAGACGCCATGGCCTCTCCCGCGAGCGCGGAGAGCGAGGGGGGCAAGATCCGCGTGGTCGTCGCGAAGCCGGGCCTCGACGGGCACGACCGCGGCGCGAAGATCATCGCGCGGGCGCTGCGCGACGCTGGGATGGAGGTCATCTATACGGGGCTTCACCAGACGCCCGAGCAGATCGTCGACACGGTGATCCAGGAGGACGCCGACGCGGTCGGGCTGTCGATCCTCTCGGGTGCGCACATGACGCTCGTGCCACGCGTCATGGATCTCCTGCGCGAGCAGGGCGTCGAAGACGTCGTGATCACGGTCGGCGGCACGATCCCCGGCGAAGACATCCCGGAGCTCAAGGCGATCGGCGTCGCCGAAGTCTTCACGCCGGGCGCGACGACGCAGTCGATCGTCGACTTCATCCGCGGCGCGGTTCACAAAGCCGCGTAGGCGGGCCCCAGAAGCGCCGCCGAGCGCTATGCGGCGACGGCCGCGGCTGGCGGCGGCGCAGCCGTCTTCGCACGCACCCGCACACGCGTCCCGTGGCGTGGCGCGAAGGTGACGTTGCGGCGCGCGATCCGTTCTGCGTGCCGCCCCGCCGGCTCGAGCGCGCAGTGGCGCAGGACGGTCTGCAGCACGACACGCATCTCGAACTCCGCGAAGGCCGCGCCGAGGCAGCGGCGCACTCCGCCGCCGAACGGGATCCACCCGTAGGTGCTCGGCGGATCCTCCAGGAAGCGCTCGGGGCGAAACGCGTGCGGTTCCGGGTAGACGTCCGCGCGCGTGTGCGTGAGCCAGATCGCGGGCGTGACGTCGGTTCCCGCGGGCAGGTGGAGCTCACCCGCGTCGAGGTCTACGGCGAGACGCCGGCCGGCGAGCGGCACGACGGGGCGCAGGCGCAGCGACTCGGAGATCACCGCGCGCATGTAGTCGTCCTCTTCGCCGCGACGCACCTCCTCGGTTAGGCGCGCGAGCGTCTGCGGATGGCGCAGCAGCAGGTCGAAGGTCCACGCGAGCGCGGTCGCCGTCGTCTCGTGGCCCGCGAGCAGCAGCGTCACGAGCTGGTCGCGCAGTTCACGGTCGCTCATGGCCGACCCGTCGTCCATGCGCGCGAGCATCAGCAGCGAGAGGATGTCCTCGCGCTCCTCGAGTGCGGGGTCGCGCCGGCGAGCGGCGATCTCTGCGAGCAGGATGCCGTCGATCTCCGCCGTCAGCCCGCGAAGCTGCTCCATGGGGTCCGTGCGCCTGAGCCGCCCCGCCATCAGCAGGCGGAACTGGAAGCTCGCGGACGCGTTGTCGTTGAGCAGCTCGCTGAGCCCCATCCGCAGCGGCGCGGCACGCTCCACGTCGTCGACTCCGAAGACCGCGCGCAGGATCACCTCCATGGTGAGCGCCTGCGTGTGGGGATGCAGCGCAAAGGGCTCGTTCTCCGGCCAGCTCGCGACCTCTCGCTCGGCGATCTCGCGCATCAGCGACTCATACGAGCGCATGCGCTCGCCGTGGAAGGGTGGGAGCATCATGCGCCTGCGCACGAGATGCTCGCTGCCTTCGAGCAGCAGCAGCGAGCGCGACCCCATCACGGGCATCAGCGTCACCGTCCGTCCCGGCGGCAGTCCGTGTGCGCGCTCCGTGTAGAGCGCACGGATCGCCTCCGGATTGGAGATCATCACCATCGGGCGCTGGAACCCGAGGAAGCGCACGCTGAACGCGTCGCCGTGGCGCTTGCGCGCGCTTTCCATGAAGGAGATCGGTCGCGCGAGCCACCACGCCATCTGCGCCGCCGGGGGCAGCGGTGGCCCGGCGGGAAGGGCGTCCGCAGGCATGCGCATAGAGTGGCACACCGCCGGGTCATCCGCCACGGGCACGTTCTCTAGGCGGCTTGGCGTGAGGCGGTGCTAGCGCTTCAGGAGGATCGTGCGCTGGACCTGCACGAAGTTGCCCTGCGTGTCCTTGACGCGCGCGCTCACCTGGAGCTTCACCGTCCCGCCGCCGCGGAGGATGCGCTTGAGCTGCTTGAGCGCACGACCACGGAAGTGGTCGGTGTAGCGCACGTTGCCGCCGCTCGCACCCTTCATCGACACCGTGCGCGGCCCGAAGCCGAGGCCCTTTACCAGCCGCGGCTTGTGCTTCCCCCGCAGCTGCCACGCCGTGAACGACGTCTTGCCTTCGCACGCCGCGGTGCAGTCGACGAGGTAGGCGATCGCCGGGTGCCCGATGTGAATCAGCGTCGAGGACGTGATGCCGACCCGCAGCCCTGTCGGGCTCGCCGCGGACCACGACGTGTTCTTGCCCTGCGTCGGACCGGCCGGGCCGCCTGGTCCCGGCGGCGGTTCCGTTCCCGGCGGCGTCGAGGGGAGTTCGGAGCTGGCGACCACCCCTAGCGTGTGCGCGGGGGCGCCGAGCGAGCTCGTGTTGAAGGTCTGCGGTTCGCTGCCGCAGTGCGCGAGCTTGCGAGTGAAGGAGGCATCCCAGTAGACGGTGCCTGGCTTCGCCGCTGCCTTCGTGGAGGTGAACGTCCACCTCGTCGTGTTCGTTCCGGAGCTCGCCGTGCCGACGCCGCTGTCGATGTTCGGATGCACGAGGCCGGCTTCGGAGGAGGCGAGTTCGAAGGTGAGGGGACTTTCGGATTCGCCCGAGAAGGACACCGCGCTGTGCTGCGTGACTTCCGCGCCGCTTTCGGGCTTGAGCGTCGTCCCGACCGCGTACGCGTAGATTTCGTAGAGGAACTTTTCGCTTTCGCATTGCGAGGGTTCCGACGCGGCCGCGCGTGCGGGGAGCGCGAGCGCGAGCGCCAGGTACAGCAGGGCCCCTGCCACCGCAAAATGGCCGCAAAGCAGCGATGTTCTGGCGCGAAGTGCCCTCATCCTCAAGGCCTGAGTCTAGAGCGGCGAAGCGCCCGGTGAGCCGGTAGGCGATCGCGCGCCTCGCTCGCGAACGAGGGCGGCCTCGGGGAGACGCCGCGCCATCACCGCGGCCGCTTGGGGGTTGCTCTCGACGAGGACGTAGCGGCGCCCGGTCGCGCTCGCGACGGCTCCAAGCGTGCCGCTGCCGGCGAAGAAGTCCAGACACCAATCGCCCGCGCGGCTCGAGGCCTGCACCATCCGGCGCACGACACCTTCCGGCTTCTGCGTCGGGTAGCCCGTCTTCTCAGTACCTGTGGGCGAGACGATCGTGTGCCACCAGCAGTCGCTCGGGAGCTTGCCCCGTGCCGCCTTCTCGGGAGTCACGAGCCCTGGCGCCATGTACGGCTCGCGATCCACCTCCTCGGAGTCGAAGTGGTAGCGGTCAGGGTCCTTTACGTACACGAGGATCGTGTCGTGCTTGGCTGGCCAACGCCGCCGCGTGCGCGCGCCGTAGTCGTAAGCCCAGATGATCTCGTTGAGGAAGCACTCGCGCCCGAAGAGCTCGTCGAGCAGCAACTTGCAGTAGTGCGCCTCGCGGTAGTCGATGTGGAAGTAGAGCGTGCCCGAGTCGCTCAGCAGCCGGCGCGCTTCGCGCAGCCGCGGCTCGAGGAACGCGAGGTAGTCGTCGAAGGCATCGCGGTAGGAGGACTGCGCGAGCAGCGCCGTGCGGTAGCGGCGCCCGCCGAAGCCCCCGCGCTCTCCGGCCGGGTCGCTCACTGTCTCGAGCGTCCGTCGCACTTGGCGCTTGCCCGTGTTGAAGGGAGGATCGATGTAAACGAGCTGGAAGCCCGCGTCCGGAAGGCGCGGCAGGACGTCCATGTTCTCCGCGAGGTAGATCGAGTCCACGTCGGGCATCGAGCGCGTACCACGCGCGCTGCGGCCCGCTGCCCGCTCGAACGCTTGCGCCGCGGTGGCCATGCTCCCAAACCTAAGTCGCGCGCCGGACGCCTCTAACGTGCAGGGCATGGCGCACATCCAGCGTTCCGGTGGGCACCGCCTCGAGCGTATCGGGCTCACCATCGCCGCCACGCTCGTGAGCATCAATATCTGGACCGGGGCGCCGCTGCTCGCCGTTTGGGTCGGCTCGCGCGTCGCACCCTCGGGGGGCCCGAGCATGGGCGCGATCGTGACGGTGCTCGTGGTGCTCTGTGCGCTCGTGTTCGGCCTCGCCGCGCTGCTGACGCGGCTGAACGCCGCCTACGACCGGCTCACGGGGCGCGAGACCGTGAGGCGCACGACCGCCTGGCTGCGGCCGATGAGCGGGGAGCGAGAGCACCCCGCACGGCGCGCGGGTCGCATGACGGCCGTCGAGCGCGCCGCTGTCCTCAGCGTCGTGCTCGCGGTGCTCACATTCGAGATCTGGTTCTTCTTCTTCGCCCGCTACTCGATTCCGGGCGCTTGATGCTGTGGTGACGGCAGCGAATGTCGAGGCGGGGCTGCACAAGGACCTCGCCTCCGTGCTCGGCGAGGCGAGCGTGCTTGACCCCCGCGAGCATGCGCCGTATCGCCACGACGCGACGATCCAGCGCGGTCTCACGGGCACGCCCGACGCCGTGGTCTGCCCGCAGGACGCCGATGCCGTCGTGCGCGTGCTGCGCTGGTGCTACGGGCATGGCGTCGCGATCGTTCCCCGCGGCGGCGGCACGGGGCTCGCGGGCGGCGCGGTGCCGATCGAGGGCGGAGTCGTGCTGAGCCTCGAGCGTATGCGCCGCGTGCGGGCGTTCGCGCCCGAGCTGGGCCGCATGTGTGTCGAAGCCGGCCTCAGCACGGCGCATGTGTCGCGCCTCGCACGTGAGAACGGCTTGCTCTTCGCGCCCGACCCCGGCGCGGCGGAGCAGTCGCAGATCGGCGGGAACGTCGCGACCAACGCGGGCGGCCCGCACGCGTTCAAGTACGGCCCCACGGGGGCGGCGGTGAGCGGACTCGAGGTGGCGCTCGCTCCCGGCGAGCTCGCGAGCGTCGGCCAGGCGACGCGCAGGGACGTCTCTGGCTATGACGTTCGCGGGCTGCTCGTCGGCTCCGAGGGCACGCTCGGCGTCATCACCGCGGTCGCGCTCGCGCTTGTACCCGCTCCCGAGGCGGCGCTGCCGCTCGTAGCGTTTCTCGACGATGCGAGCGCGGCGCAAGACGCGGTGCTCGCGATCCTCGCAAGCGGCCTCGAGCCCGCCGTGCTCGACTTTCTCGACGGGCGCGCGTTCGCCGCGAGCGCGGGCTCGTTTCCCGGCACTCGCGAGCTGCCGGAGGACGCGTTTGCGCTCCTGCTCGAGCTCGACGGATCGCCGCGTGAGATCGCGCCGCAAACGGCCGACCTCGAGGAGGCGCTCTCCGCGCACGGCTTGATCGCGCTCGAGCGGCCCGCGCCCGCTGCGCTCTGGCGCTGGCGCGACGGGCTCAACGGCGTGCTCGCGGGGGTCCGCGCGGGCAAGGTCAGCGAGGACATCTGCGTCCCGCCGGAGCGCTTGCGCGACGCGCTGGACGCGGTGTATGCGATCGGCGAGGAGCTCTCGCTGCCGGCATGCGCGTGGGGTCACGCGGGAGATGGGATCGTGCACGGGACGTTCCTCGTCGACGTCTCCCGCGATGAGGAGCTCCAACGCGGGCTCACGGGGGGTGAGCGGCTGCTGCAGGAGGCGCTGCGGCTCGGCGGCTCGATCAGCGGGGAGCACGGCGTCGGCTGGGTCAAGCGCCCGTTCCTCGGCGCGCAGTGGGACGCGGCGACGCTCGCCGCGCACGAGCGCGTGAAGGCTGCGCTCGACCCGAAGGGCCTGCTGAATCCCGGCAAGAAGCAGCCGCTAGCTGCCCGCAGCCGCCCACCGCTTGGCGTCGCGGGCGCGAGCCATTAGTGTCCC